>CBCPKK010000006.1:0-148410 GCA_965119215.1 uncultured Buttiauxella sp. | reverse complement strand
CGCACCGAAAGATAACACCTGGTACGCAGGTGGTAAGTTGGGTTGGTCCCAGTTCCACGATACCGGTTTCTACGGTAACGGTTATGAGAACAACAACGGCCCAACTCACAACAGCCAACTTGGTGCTGGTGCGTTTGGTGGTTACCAGGTTAACCCGTACGTTGGTTTTGAAATGGGTTATGACTGGTTAGGTCGTATGCCTTATAAAGGCGACACCAACAACGGTGCTTTCAAAGCGCAAGGCGTTCAACTGGCTGCTAAACTGAGCTACCCAATCAACGACGACCTGGACATCTACACTCGTCTGGGTGGTATGGTATGGCGTGCAGACTCCAAGGGTAACTACACCACCGCTGGTGGCACTACTCGTATCAGCGACCACGACACTGGCGTTTCCCCGCTGGCTGCAGTTGGCTTCGAGTATGCAATCACCCGTGATATCGCAACTCGCCTGGATTACCAGTGGGTTAACAACATCGGTGACGCGCAAACTGTTGGGACTCGTCCAGACAACGGCATGCTGAGCGTAGGTGTTTCTTACCGTTTCGGTCAGTACGACACCCCAGCTCCAGTTGTAGCTCCGGCTCCAGCTCCAGCTCCAGAAGTACAGACCAAGCACTTCACTCTGAAGTCTGATGTTCTGTTTAACTTCAACAAAGCGACTCTGAAACCAGAAGGTCAGCAGGCACTGGATCAACTGTATACCCAGTTGAGTAACCTCGACCCTAAAGATGGTTCTGTTGTCGTTCTGGGCTTCACCGACCGTATCGGTTCAGACCAGTACAACCAGAAACTGTCTGACAAACGTGCACAGTCTGTTGTTGATTACCTGATCTCTAAAGGTATCCCAGCTAACAAGATCTCCCCACGCGGTATGGGCGAATCTAACCCAGTTACTGGCAGCACCTGTGATAACGTAGCGCCTAAAGCTAAACTGATTGATTGCCTGGCTCCAGATCGTCGCGTAGAGATCGAAGTTAAAGGTATCAAAGACGTTGTAACTCAGCCTGCTGCATAAGCTAACTAAGTTACCGTTATAAAAAACCCCGCTTCGGCGGGGTTTTTGTTTTCTGTTCTCTGAACAAAAGAGCAGAGACTTAAAGCACAGCGACACGACAACTGCGCATAAGCACTACTCTTTGCCAAGTAAAGCCTGGAGATCTTGTTTTAGAGAAGACATCTGATTCGCATATTGTTCTTTACGCTCAGCATCTTCAATCAGCTGCACAATCGTTTCTGAGAGTGTGCATCCACGTCGATGGGCAAGCCCTGCTAATCGCTGCCAGACCAAATACTCAAGGTCGATGGACTTTTTACGCGTATGCTGATGCTCGGCATTAAAGTGCCGTTTACGCCGCGCACGGATAGTCTGCTTCATGCGGTTGTGGAGTTCTGGATTCATATGTTTCTCTATCCAGCTCAACACATGCACGGGCTCATTTTCCAGACGTAGCAGTTCATCAACGGCTTCTTTTGCCGCACTAGCTTCGATGTAACGCGTGATGAGCTCGCCTTCGCGGTGTTTTTTAACCAGATACTTCCACTTCCAGCCGCTCTCGAGATTTTCCAACTGTTGGTATTTCATTGTGATCTCAGTGTGACCGTGTAACTCATTTCAGAATAACAGTTTTTTTTATTTTCGCTTACCTGAAAAATGAAAGCTGTGAACTAAGTAAACTTGCTGCTCTGCATAAACCGTGTGCTGCCTTGCCTATTCTTGTATAATCGCGCCTTTGACATCTAATTAATAAATAGCGACTTTGACGACTAATCGACTTGAATGGCGTGCTCTTGTACCTGATACCGATAGCTATCAGGAAATTTTCGCACAGCCTTATGATTCCGAAACGGCTCCCTTCTCCGCTGTGCAACCCCGTCTGTCTTACGGACTGGTACAACTCAGCCAACCGGTAGCCTCGGCCGATCTGATGCTGGTAAAAGCCGCTGAAGAAGCCGAATACCTTAACCTTATTGCCACTGCTGCGCGCGAATGTTGGTCTCCAGAAGAGGTTCTGACAGGCGGCCATTATCTGATTGAAGGGCAACACATAACGTTACGCCCGGCTGAATCTGCAGAGGATAATTTTGCGGGTCAGGCCGGAGTCGTCGCGGCAGACTGGATTGAAGCTGAGCAGCTATTTGGCTGCGTTCGCCAGTTTGCTGGGGAAATCTCCCTGACTCCTGGCCTCGTTCACCGAGCAAATGGCGGTATTCTGGTACTGTCATTACGTAGCGTACTGGCACAACCACTGTTGTGGCTGCGTCTGAAGCAAATGGTGACTCAGGGTCGATTCGACTGGATTTCTCCAGATGAAACGCGTCCGCTGCCCGTCAATATTCCTTCTTTGCCGCTGAGCCTGAAACTGGTGCTGGTTGGTGAGCGTGAATCGCTGGCTGATTTCCAGGACATGGAGCCTGAAATGGCGTCCCTGGCCATTTACAGCGAATTTGAAGAGAACCTGCAAATCACCTCAGCTGATGATATGGCGTTGTGGTGCCAGTGGATTTACGCGGTTGCGAAATCTAAAGCGCTGCCCGCGCCTGCAACCGATGCCTGGCAGGCTTTCATTCGTGAAGCCGTGCGCTATACCGGCGACCAGGAAACGTTGCCACTGTGCCCATCGTGGATTGGCCGTCAGCTGCGTGAAGTTGCCGCATTCACAGAAGATGAAGCCTTTGGCGCTGCTGAACTGACGCAAATGCTGGCTCAGCGCGAATGGCGTGAAGGTTATCTGGCTGAACGCATGCAGGACGAAATCCTGCTCGAGCAAATCCTTATCGAAACCGAAGGGGAAATGGTCGGGCAGATCAACGCACTGTCGGTGATTGAATTCCCAGGCCACCCTCGCGCATTCGGCGAACCATCCCGAATCAGCTGCGTGGTACACGTTGGCGACGGCGAATTTACCGACGTTGAGCGTAAAGCCGAACTGGGCGGCAATATTCATGCGAAAGGCATGATGATCATGCAGGCATTTTTGATGTCTGAGTTGCAGCTCGATCAGCAAATCCCCTTCTCTGCATCGCTGACTTTTGAACAGTCTTATAGCGAAGTCGACGGTGATAGCGCCTCAATGGCCGAGCTGTGCGCGTTAATTAGCGCTCTGTCAAATGTGCCGATTTATCAGCATATTGCGGTGACAGGTTCAGTCGACCAGTTTGGGCGAGTACAACCTGTTGGTGGCTTGAACGAGAAGATTGAAGGTTTCTTCCGTATTTGCCAGCAGCGTGAATTAACCGGCCAGCAAGGCGTGATTATCCCTGTCTCAAATGTGCGTCATCTTTGCCTGAATCAGGATATTCTTGATGCGGTAGAACAAGGCCAATTTACGATTTGGGCCATTGATGATGTCACGGATGCACTACCCTTATTAACAAATCTGCCCTGGGATGGCGAAGGGCAAAATACGCTCATGCGTGCGGTACAAGAGCGAATTGCTCAGGCATCTGCGCAAGACATTCGTCACCGTTATCCGTGGCCACTGCGTTGGCTTAACTGGTTCCACACAAACTGATCGGACTTGTTGAGCGTACACGTGTTAGCTAACATGCGTGCTTCATTATAAAAAGGCTTACTGTAAACATGGTAGATAAACGCGAATCCTATACTAAAGAAGATCTTCTTGCCTCTGGTCGTGGTGAACTGTTTGGCGCTGAAGGCCCTAAGTTACCTGCGCCATCTATGCTGATGATGGACCGCGTGGTCAAAATGACCGAGGACGGCGGTAACTTCGATAAAGGTTACGTTGAAGCAGAATTAGATATTACCCCTGACCTGTGGTTCTTCGCATGCCACTTCATCGGCGACCCGGTAATGCCTGGTTGTTTGGGTCTGGATGCCATGTGGCAGCTGGTAGGTTTCTACCTCGGCTGGTTAGGTGGTGAAGGTAAAGGTCGTGCACTGGGTGTGGGTGAAGTTAAACTTGCTGGTCAGATCCTGCCTACTGCCAAAAAAGTCACTTATCGCATTCACTTCAAACGCGTCATCAATCGCCGCCTGATTATGGGCCTGGCAGATGGTGAAGTGCTGGTTGATGGCCGTGTTATCTACACCGCTACCGACCTGAAAGTAGGCCTGTTCAAAGACACCTCTGCTTTCTAATCCTCTGAAATGCGAAACCTCCGCTAGCGGAGGTTTCTTTCATCTAAAGAGACAGTGATTACGCGGTAACCGCCCTGTCTTCCATGGCTTCTCGCCAGCCTCCCATCCAGTACGACCTCTGATTCAGTGTCTGATAGGGACACATCTCTTTGGAGCGTCCGACGATACCTGCTTGATAACCACGTTGATGAGCCCGTTCCAGGCGATCTCGTTTTTGTCTCTTCATGCCTCGTTTCCCTCATTTCTTGATCTATCAAATGGATCTGGTGGAAAGAAAACAGTGGCTACAAAACGTGCAACCACATATAACGAATACCCCCAAAAGACGCCACCGTCAATGCGCAAAATTCACGCCAATGTCATAAATGTGAGCTACGTGGAAGAGTATTTGTACAAAAAATGTGAAATCGCACAGGTAACAAACTCATGTCAAAAGAAAAGCTGCGCCCCGTTTTGTCGACGGTTGACGCAGCTTTTTTGTGCTACTGAAGTGATTAATTAAGACGTGTTAACTGGCTGGCAATGCTTTGAGCCTCTTGCTGCCAGGCCTGAGCCAAAGTTTTCACCATCGCATCATAACCATCTTCTTGTTGCTTCAACTCAATGTGGAACGGGCGCTTGATCAGTTGTCCCTGGTGATTGAGAAGCCATTCACCGCTAACAATGACTTTGCCATCGTAATGCCCATGGAAGCCCGTCACGTTAACACTCAGTGTATCCTGATCGTTGCCCAGCGGTTGTGATGCCACAACCCAGCCCGGCAAAGCGCTGCTCAGATTGCTCACCAGCGTATTACGCAGTTGCTGATCCAACGGGCTTGCCCATAAGTTGCTGGTGGCAATGACGTACTGCACATCACTGGTCTGATAAACCACGCCGTTTCCGGCGAGGTAATCAGGAACAGCAACCTGATCTACCCACAAAAGATGGGTGCCAGGCTGGCTCACAGCCTGCATAGCAGGCGCAGAGCTTTGAGGTAGCTGATAGTACGTCTTTCCATCACCACTGCTACTACAGGCCGTTAAAACTAAAGCAGCCATTAGCGGAAGCCATTTTTTCATTCTTTTGCCCTCTTCGGCTGGGGATCTTTTTTATCCTTCGCTTCAAAGACCAGCGAATTGCTCTTATCGTTCAACGTTCTCAACACCGGCTGCAATTCACGCAGAACCTGATCAAGACGCTGCATATCCCCGACCATCTTGTTGTAGGCCGCAGAACCCGGCTGGAAGCCCTGCATGCTGCGATTAAGCTCGCGCAGCGTGGTCTGCATATCTTCTGGCAACGATTGCATCGATTTATTCGAGGTAATCTTGTTCAGGTTGTCGAGTGTCTGCTGCAAGTGCTGCATTGTACGCTGGCTTTCAGCAAGCGATTTGGTGGTCTGTTCAATCATCGGATTGAGCGGCAAGTTGTTAATCTTATCCAGTGTATCCAGTAAACGTTGCTGGATTTGCGCAAGGCCACCGCTCATGGTTGGGATAATTGGATAACCACCAAACGTTGTCATGCCAGTGACTGGCGGTGCTTTAGGATAGAAATCGAGATCGATATACAGCGCACCGGTCACAATGTTGCCAGTTTTCATCGACGCTCTTAAACCGCGTTTAAGCAGTGAATCCAATGTCGCCGGGATATCCGTTGCTTCACCTACCATATTCTGCAAACGTTCAGGTTCGATACGAATCAATACCGGAATACGGAAATCATCATTCAATGCCTGACGCATACCTGGTGTGAAGAATGGCACTCTTGCGACCGTGCCTAAACGAATACCACGGAATTCAATTGGCGCACCCGGTTGCAAGCCACGCACCGAGTCTTTGAAGAACATCAGGTAATCAATATGCTTGGTATACAGCGAGTCCTGAATGCTTTTCTGATCATCGAACAGGCGGAATTCACTCCCTGCGGGAACAGGCTCACCTAATTCCAGGCTTTCTGGTACATCGAAACTGACGCCGCCGCTAAACAGCGTTGTCAGCGAGCCCATCTCTACACGCATCCCTTGTGAAGACAAATCGACGGCCACACCGCTGTCTTTCCAAAAACGCACGTTACTGGTGACCAGGCGGTCGTTCGGCGCACTGATAAACAGTTGATAGCTAATGCTGCGTTTTGTCGCATCGAAGGTGCTGGTTTCCACAGAGCCTACGCGGTAGCCACGGAACAGTACCGGATCACCCGGAGAGAGTTGGCCAGCTTTGTTGCTATCGAGCGTAACGCGAATGCCTTTCGCATCCGGTGAAGCCAGAGGAGGGGCATCAAGCAAATCGTAACGTTCTGGATTAGGCCCTTTCGTGCCTGGCTGTAGCTCAATATAGGCCCCGGAAAGCAAGGTGCTCAGCCCTGACACACCGCCCACACCCACCGACGGTTTTACCACCCAAAAGACGGAGTCTTTGTGCAGTAGCTTTTCCATACCGGAATTAAGCCGAGCGGTAATTTCAACATGCAGTAAGTCGTCGGAAAGTACCGCGCTTTCTACAATACCGACGTCAACACTGCGGCTTTTGATGGTGGTTTTACCCCCTTCAATGCCTTCCGCATTGGTCGTAATCAGCGTGACTTCCGGCCCCTGGTGGCTGTAGTGGTAAAACAAGATCCACGCGCCAATCAGCAAGGTAACGATAGGGAAAATCCATACCGGGGACCAGTTTTTTACCTTTGTTACTTTTGCTTCCCCGCTTTTATTTTCCATGCTCAGACGACTCCTCATGAGTTGAATCCGGTGCGCGATCCCAGGACAAGCGAGGGTCAAAGGTCAACGCTGCAAACATTGTCAAAATAACCACTAGTGCAAACATGACGGCACCGATAGCCGGATAGATATTCATTAACCCTCCCATGCGTACCAGCGCCGATAAAACCGCGATGACGAAGACGTCAATCATCGACCAGCGCCCGACAAATTCGACCACTTCATAGATTAAATGCATCCTTTCGCTGTCACGACGCCCGTGGCCTTTTGCATCCCAACACAGCCACGCAATTGCCAACATTTTGAGCGTCGGCACTAAAATACTGGCGATAAAAATAACCATCGCTACGGGATAAGATCCTTCACTCCACAACAAGATAACCCCGGCAATAATCGTTGACGGGATTTTGCTGCCCAATACTTCGGTTATCATGATGGGCAATATGTTGGCAGGTAGGTAAAGCATAATTGAAGTCAGCAGCAGAGCGAGCGTCCATTGCAAACTGTGGCGGCGACGAACATATCCCTTGGTGCCACAACGTGGGCAAATTTCCTGATCCTCCGGGACGATAGCGGTGCAGCATGAGCAAGAACGCAACCCCTGCCGAATACCCGACACACCGACTTTCAGCGGTGCAGCAATGGCTGGCTCTGGCTCAATATCATCCCAAAGCCAACGCCTGTCCACACACTGGAATGCTCGCAGCTGTAAAATACAGAACAGGCACCAGGGTATAAAACTGCTGCCGACACCAATGTCGCCGTAAGCCATGAGTTTGACAAAACTCACCAGCACACCGGCCAGGAAAATTTCTGCCATGCCCCAACTCTTTAGCTGGAACAGAATGCGGGCCAGCCGCTTTTTCAACGTTAGCGGTATTGCCGCCTGGTTAACTAACAGCAGAATCGTGATTAAACAGAACGCGGGCACCGCTTGCACGAATGCCATGAAGAACGTGCCGAGGCTTGCGTAATCTTCATTAAAAAGCACACCAGGAATTTCAAGCAGAGTCACTTCGCTGCTGATGCCAGCAACTTTCATATTGATGAAGGGGAAAAGATTGGCCAGCAACAGCATGAAAAATGCTGCAATCACATACGCAGTGGGACGTTGACGTGGCAAAGCCCATTGCGTAATAAGTGTGGTTCCACAACGTGGACAGACGGCCTTATGACCGTCTTCCAGTTCTGGTAGTGCGACCAGTAAATCGCACTGTGAACACAATATGTGTGAACGATGGTGATGCGTGGCACACATATCGTGTCTCCTGGTTACGCGCTGTTTTTCAGAGCTTCAAGATATTCCCAACGTTCAAAAGCCTCTTCCAGTGCTTTTTCCGCTGTGCTCAAGTCGCCCAGTGTTTTTTGCGTCACATCGTGAGGCTGGTTGAAAAACTCAGCATCCCCGACCTTCGCTTGTAGCGCTTCCAGTTCAGCCTCAAGTTGTTCAAGACGTTGTGGTAATTGCTCTAATTCACGTTGCAGGTTATAGCTTAGCTTGCTAGCTGCGCGTTTAACAACTTCCGCCTTAGCAGACGGGTTGTTTTGCGCTTTATCTGCCACAGGCTGGCGCAAAGATTGAGCGGATGCTTGTTGGCCTTTGGCATCGTGGTAACCACCGACGTAGCGACCAATTTTACCTTCGCCTTCAAAAATCCAGCACTCAGTCACCGTGTTGTCCACAAATTGACGGTCGTGGCTCACCAACAGCACGGTACCCTGATAACCATCAATCAGCTCTTCTAACAATTCGAGCGTTTCGACATCCAGGTCGTTGGTCGGTTCATCGAGAATTAGCAAGTTGCTTGGTTTTAGGAATAAACGCGCTAATAAGAGACGATTACGCTCACCACCTGACAACGCACGCACTGGCGTCATTGCCCGTTTTGGATGGAACAAGAAGTCCTGCAAATAGCCCAGAACATGGCGCGGCTTGCCGTTCACCATCACTTCTTGTTTACCTTCCGCGAGGTTGTCCATCACGGTACGGTCTGGATCAAGCTCTGCGCGGTGCTGGTCAAAGTACGCCACTTCCAGTTTTGTGCCGCAATGCACGCGCCCGCTATCCGCTTTCAACTGATCTAACATCAGTTTCAACAGTGTGGTTTTACCACAGCCGTTTGGCCCCACCAGCGCGATTTTGTCGCTGCGTTGAACCTGCGCGGAGAAGTCTTTCACCAGTGCACGCTGGCCGATGCTGTAGCAAACATCTTCCATCTCAAAGACAATTTTGCCTGAGCGAGCAGCTTCTTCGACCTGCATTTTGGCACTGCCCAGCACTTCACGGCGCTCGCTACGTTCGTTACGCATCGCTTTCAATGCGCGAACGCGGCCTTCGTTACGTGTACGGCGAGCCTTGATCCCCTGACGAATCCAGACTTCTTCCTGTGCCAGCTTGCGATCAAACTCAGCGTTTTGCAGATCTTCAACGCGCAGCGCTTCTTCTTTCGCCAGCAGGTATTGATCGTAATTGCCCGGATAAGAAACCAGTTTGCCACGGTCAAGATCGACAATACGGGTTGCCATATTGCGGATGAATGAACGGTCGTGGGAGATAAACACGATGCTGCCCTGGAAATCTTTCAGGAAACCTTCGAGCCAGTCGATTGCTTCAATATCCAGGTGGTTCGTTGGTTCATCAAGCAGCAGTACGCGCGGAGAACTCACCAACGCGCGGCCCAGCGCGGCTTTACGCAACCAGCCACCGGACAGCGCAGACAATTCGGTATCTGCATCCAGGCCTAATTGCAGCAGTACTTCATTAATGCGGCTTTCCAGCTGCCACAGATTCTGGTTATCCAGGATGTCCTGAATACGAGCCATCTCGTTGAGGTTTTTCTCGCTCGGATCGGTCATCACTTTATGGGAAATATCGTGATATGCCTTGAGATGCACAGCCTGTTCTTCAACGCCTTCGGCGACGAAGTCATAAACGGTACCCGCGACGTTACGCGGCGGATCTTGCTGCAAACGGGCAACGACCAGATCTTGTTCGTAAATCATGCGGCCGTCATCTAACGGCACTTCACGATTCAGGATCTTCATCAGCGTCGATTTACCGGCGCCGTTACGGCCAACCAGACAGACGCGCTCGTTTTCTTCAATGTGGAGTTCAGTGTTATCTAATAACGGTGCGTCGCTAAAGGACAACCAGGCACCGTGCATACTAATTAATGACATAAAAATTAATCCTTGGCTGCGTGAGTCACGAGCCAGCAGTTATGAATTTGGCGATTACGGGCAAAGTCTTGCGACTGAGTTTTCTGAGTAATTTCCTGCGCGTTCAAGCCCAGGTTAGCTAGCCCGTCAAAGTCCATTTTGAAGCCGCGTTTATTATTGGAGAACATGATAGTGCCGCCATGGCGCAACAGACGCTGAAGATCTTTCATCAGCACCAGATGATCGCGTTGCACATCAAAAGATTCTTCCATACGTTTTGAGTTCGAGAACGTCGGTGGATCGATAAAAATCAGATCAAACTGTTCGTCGGTTTCACGCAACCAGCCCAGGCAATCAGCCTGAATCAGGCGGTGCGCACGGCCACTCAAGCCGTTGAGACGCAGGTTACGCTCAGCCCACTCCAGATAAGTACGGGACATATCGACGGTGGTCGTCGTTTTTGCACCGCCTAAACCTGCGTGAACTGTCGCAGTACCGGTATAAGCAAACAGGTTAAGGAAATCTTTCCCTTTGCTCATTTTGCCCAGCATTTGGCGCGCAATACGGTGGTCGAGGAACAAACCGGTATCGAGATAATCAGTCAGGTTAACCCACAGGCGAGCGTTATATTCGCTGACCTCCATGAAATGACCTTTCTCATCCATTTTCTGATACTGGCTGTTCCCTTTCTGGCGCTCACGGGTTTTCAGAATCAGTCTGTTGGATGGCAATTCCAGCACGGAAAGCGTTGCGGCAATCACATCGAACAGGCGCTGGCGTGCTTTATTGGCATCAACAGTTTTTGGTGGTGCATATTCCTGCACCACAACCCATTCGCCGTAACGGTCAACGGCGACGTTATATTCCGGCAAATCGGCATCATAAATTCGGTAGCATTCGATACCTTCCTGGCGCGCCCATTTGTCGAGCTTTTTGGCGTTTTTGCGCAGGCGGTTCGCGTAATCATCAGCAATTTGGCCTGGCGTTGCACCGGTACTGGTTGCTGACAGCTGGTAGTTTTTCTGCACGCAATCCAGCGGGCCGTTTCTCGCTTTAAACTGACGTTCTGCACGCAATTGCAGGCAGCTGAGCAAATCTGGCGACGCACTAAACAGCGACAAGTTCCAGCCGCCGAAATGGCTCTTCATGTTGCGGCCCAACAGGCTATGCAACGCGATAAGTGCAGGTTCGCTATCCATACGCTCGCCATATGGCGGGTTGCTGATAACCGTACCTACAGGGCCTTCTGGCAGCGGATTGTCCAGTTTAGCGACATCACGTACTTCATAGCTGATGATATCCGCAAGACCCGCACGACGAGTGTTAGCGCGAGCGCGTTCGATTACACGCGAGTCGTTATCCGAACCATAGAAACGCGAGGTGTATTCACCCAGGCCTTTACGTGCACGAACCTGCGCTTCGGTAGTGATTTCTTTCCACAAGTCCACATCATGATTCGCCCAGCCGAGGAATCCCCAGTGCTTACGGTGCAAACCAGGCGCACGGTCGGTGGCAATCATCGCCGCTTCAATCAGCAGCGTAC
Organism: uncultured Buttiauxella sp.; assembly: GCA_965119215.1. Lineage (GTDB taxonomy): Bacteria > Pseudomonadota > Gammaproteobacteria > Enterobacterales > Enterobacteriaceae > Buttiauxella. The sequence continues at coordinate 136,908 of CBCPKK010000006.1, read as the reverse complement.
CGGAACCGCACATTGGGTCGAGCAGCGGTGTACCCGGCTGCCAGCCTGAACGCATAACAATGGCTGATGCCAGTGTTTCTTTAATCGGTGCCACACCGGTGCTGTCACGGTAGCCGCGCTGATGCAGGCCTTCGCCGCTCAGATCCAGCGCAATGCTTGCGGTATCACGATTAAGCCAGACGTTAATGCGCAGATCGGGTTGTTCACGCTCAACGTTTGGACGTTCTAAATTTTTGCGTGTGAAGGAGTCAACAATCGCATCTTTTACTTTTAGTGCGCCGTACTGGCTGTTACGAATAACGTCGTTCAGGCCGCTGAAATGCACCGCAAAGGTGGCATCCGGCCCAAACAGCGCTGGCCAGTCGATGGTCTGTACGCCGAGGTACAAATCCAGGTCGCTATATACTTTGCATTCGTTTAATGGCAGCAGAATGCGGGACGCAAGGCGGCTCCACATCAGGCTTTGATAGAGCAGACGTGAGTCCCCCTGGTAATGTACGCCGCCCTGAACCACCTGGCATGCTTGCGCACCAAGGCCCTCCAGTTCAGTTTTTAATAGCTCTTCAAGCCCACGCGCCGTACTGGCAAACAGAGAATTCATATCGTCACTTAATCAGGTGTAAAAAGAAAATTGTGGCGCATTATAGCCAATCCGCCACGCATGTCATAAAGTTGCCCTCTTATATTGCCTATTTATTTCTGCATGGAGAGCGCGATGATCACCTTATCCCAACTTTACATTCACCCGGTGAAATCTATGCGCGGGCTTGCGCTCTCGCATGCACAGGCAACCAGCAGCGGTTTAGCCTTTGATCGTATTTTTATGGTGACAGAACCCGACGGTACTTTTATTACCGCGCGCCAGTTTCCGCAAATGGTGCTGTTCACCCCAGCTATCACGCATGACGGTTTATTCCTTAGTGCCCCGGATGGTAGCTCCGCCACCGTTCGTTTTGCGGATTTTAAACCAGAAGCAGAACCGACTGAAGTTTGGGGAAATCATTTCACCGCTCAAATAGCCCCCGATGCAATCAACCAATGGCTAACCGGCTTTTTTTCACGGCCTGTGCAACTACGCTGGTTGGGTGAAACTTTAACGCGCCGCGTTAAACGTCACGAAGAAGTGCCACTGTCTTTTGCCGATGGTTTTCCTTTCCTGCTTGCCAACGAAGCGTCTCTGCGCGATTTACAAAACCGTTGCCCGGCGAGTGTGAAGATGACGCAGTTTCGCCCCAACATCGTGATAACCGGTGCGCAGGCGTGGGAAGAAGACAAATGGCAGGTCGTGCGCATTGGTGATGTAACGTTTGATGTCGCCAAACCTTGCAGCCGCTGTATTTTCACGACGGTCAGCCCGGAACGCGGGCGCAAGCATCCAGGCGGTGAGCCGCTGGCAACGCTGCAAAGTTTCCGCACAGCGCTTGATAGTGGTGATGTCGACTTCGGACAGAATCTGATTGCCCGTAACAGTGGCATTATCCGTGTCGGCGATGAGCTAGAAGTGCTGAAAACAAAACCAGCCAGAGTTTACGGCGCGGGTGCTGTGGCTGAAGAAATTGAAACCTTTGAGCAGCAAGAAAGCACCGTCGCCATTGACTGGCAGGGCCAACAATTTCGCGGTAACAATCAGCAAATATTACTTGAGCAACTCGAACAACAAGGTATCCGTGTGCCCTATTCTTGTCGGGCCGGAATCTGTGGCAGTTGCCGAATTAAATTAGTCAGTGGAGAAGTTAAAGCATTGAAGAAAAGCGCTATCAGCGATGACGGCACTATCTTGTGTTGTAGCTGTATTCCGGCGGGTAATGTGGAACTGGCTGGAAATTAAACCGCTTTATCCAGATTGAGGTCGTTGCTTGCGGGCTGCGGCTTTAATCTGTCGTTCATCACTTTGATCGCATCACCAAGCTGCATAGTACGGCCAGCGAGTTGTAAACCCGGTTGTGCCAGTAAACACAGTGCTGCGTTATCGCCCGTTTCCACCACCAGCAGATTGACCTGCTGCATATCATCACTCAACCATACGCAAGCAGCATCGCCTGCTATCGGCTGCCAGCATTCTCCATGAGAGATAAAGTGCCAGCTTTTTGGCATTTGCGGCTTGAGATAACGAATGGCCACCAGCGCATTTAATACCAATTCTGCACGCTGTTCTTTACTTAATACCAGGTCACGACATTTATCTTCAAAGGAAAAGAACAACGCAGCATCATCAACACAAAAACCTGTGTTTTCAAAGGCATCGGGCGTCAGCATTTTGCGTGGGAAACGTGAACGGAAAAGCATACCATTGGCTAAATCGAGCATCATGCGATCATGCTCTTCATCATAATACCAACGCCAATTATCGTCCGGTTTAATCCGCATAACTATTTGCCCTTTCGTCTATTCCTGCGATTTAAAATATCCTTATCGCCGCCTCGTTAATGAACACATTAATAAAAGACTAATATGTGCAAATTAGCAACAGTGATGGAATATAAAACAACCAGGGCGGAAAATAAAGCCCCGGTTGTCTGAAAGTAAAATGATTAGAGACCTGAAATGATTTCTTTAATCAGCGGTGGGCCTTTAAATATGAAACCAGAATATATTTGAACCAGTGAGGCACCCGCTGCCATCTTCTCGCGAGCGGCAATCACAGAATCAATACCGCCGACACCAATAATCGGCAAGCGGCCATTTAATTCCTGCGACAGTCGACGAATAATTTCTGTACTCTTCAATTGAACTGGACGGCCACTTAACCCACCCATTTCATCGCAATATTTCATGCCCTGAACCAGACTACGATCCAATGTTGTATTGGTTGCAATAACACCATCAATATTATGGCGAACTAAACTGTCGGCAACCTGGATCAATTCTTCTTCAGAAAGATCCGGCGCGATCTTCACAGCGACCGGCACATATTTATGATGCAATTGCTGAAGTGCCTGCTGCTTATTTTTAATCGCCGCTAAAAGATCGTCTAACGCTTCGCCGTATTGCAGCGAGCGTAATCCAGGCGTATTTGGCGAGGAAATATTGATCGCAATATAACCAGCATAAGGATAAATTTTATCCATGCAGATCAAATAGTCATCTTTACCTTGCTCAACTGGGGTGTCTTTATTCTTACCGATATTAATGCCCAGCACCCCGTCGAAATGGGATTTTTTGACATTCTCAACCAGGTTATCAACGCCGTGGTTATTGAAGCCCATGCGGTTGATCAAACCTTCTGCTTCTACCAGACGAAAGATCCGCGGCTTGTCATTTCCAGGCTGTGGACGAGGCGTTACGGTACCAATCTCAATTGAGCCAAAGCCCATGGCACCCAGTGCATCAATGCACTCACCGTTTTTATCCAGACCCGCGGCAAGCCCTAGTGGGTTCTTAAACGTCAGCCCCATGCAGGTCACAGGTTTAGATGGCACGTTTTGACGCACCAGCCATTCGAGAGGTGTACCTGTTACACGACGCAATTGCTGAAATGTCACTTCATGAGCGCGCTCGGGATCGAGCTTGAATAGGGCTTTACGAACGAAGGGATAGTACATGAACACTCCAGAATTCCCAGTATGCAAACTGGGGCGATATTATCAATGATAACGTCACGGAATGGAATTGACCTGTGACAAAAAAGGCCGAATCAGCGCAAACGTTTTCCTCCCTCCTGCTTGTTATGCATTTTTTCACTATTGTTTTCCATATAAATCATTTAGTGGAATAACACTTCTGCGCGATTATCACACTCAATTGTTATCAATGTTATCTAAAAGCAAAAAATTAGTTATAAGGAAACGATATGCGTGTGATCACCCTTGCTGGAAGCCCGCGCTTCCCATCCCGTTCCAGTGCGCTACTGGAATATGCCCGCGAAAAATTAAGCGCTCTGGATATTGAGGTGTGTCACTGGCATCTGCAGAACTTCGCCCCTGAGGATTTGCTGTACGCACGTTTCGATAGCCCGGCGTTATTAGCGTTAAACGAACAGTTGCAGCAGGCCGATGGCGTGATCATCGCGACGCCTGTTTATAAGGCTTCATTTTCGGGTGCCTTAAAAACGCTGCTAGACCTGCTTCCCGAACGCGCTCTGGACAAGAAGGTCGTTCTGCCTTTAGCCACTGGCGGCACCGTGGCACACATGTTGGCGGTCGATTACGCATTAAAACCGGTGCTTAATGCGCTGAAAGCTCAGGAAATTCTGCATGGCGTATTTGCTGATGACAGCCAAATAGCGGATTACCAGCACAAGCCGGTGTTCAGCAACAACTTACAACAACGCCTTGATGACGCGCTGGAAACGTTCTGGCAGGCATTGCACCGCCGGGATTTTATTGTCGCCTCCCCTTTTAAAACTCAAGGAGTTGCTCATGTTTAATCTGCTAAAACGAACCGCTCCCTGGCTGATGCTGACGGGCGCACTGAGTTTGAGTGCCACGCTTCACGCAGCCGAAACAGGCCCAGAACAGTTGCGCATCGGTTATCAAAAAGGCTCGGTCAGTATGGTGCTGGCGAAAAGCCACCAGCTACTGGAAAAAGAGTATCCGCAAACGAAGTTCCAGTGGATTGAATTTCCCGCTGGCCCGCAAATGCTGGAAGCGCTGAATATCGGCAGTATCGATCTCGGCAGTACCGGTGATATCCCGCCAATCTTTGCTCAGGCCGCAGGAGCAGATCTGGTGTATGTCGGTTCAGAACCGGCAAAACCTAAAGCCGAAGTGATTCTGGTGCCAGAGAACAGCCCGATAAAAACAGTCGCGGATCTCAAAGGCCATAAAATCGCTTTCCAGAAAGGTTCCAGTTCCCACAACCTGGTGTTAAGAGCATTGCAAAAAGCCGGGCTTAAATTTACCGATGTCCAGCCTGCGTACTTAACCCCTGCCGATGCCCGCGCCGCCTTCCAACAAGGCAATGTTGATGCCTGGGCAATTTGGGACCCGTACTACTCCGCAGTGCTGCTCAATGGCGGTGTTCGAGTATTAACGGACGGCAGCGAGCTTAATCAAACCGGTTCGTTCTATCTCACCTCTCGTCCGTATGCAGAAAAAAATGGTCCATTCGTGCAACACGTTCTGAAAGTCTTCAGTGATGCAGATGCGTTAACCCGTAGCCAACGCGACGAAAGCGTTGCCCTGCTGGCAAAAACGATGGGTTTACCTGAAAACGTCATCGCTACCTATTTCGATCACCGTCCACCAACGGTTATTACCCCTGTCAGCGCAGAGACTGCTGCTAAGCAACAGCAAACCGCAGATCTGTTCTATGACAATCATTTAGTGCCTAAAAAAGTCGATATTCGCACCCGTATCTGGCAACCCGTGGCTACAGCTAACGGAGATAAATCATGAGCCTCAATCTATTCTGGTTTTTACCTACCCATGGCGATGGCCACTATTTAGGCAGCAACGATGCTGCGCGTCCGGTTGACCATGCGTACCTGCAACAAATTGCTCAGGCAGCAGACAGGCTAGGCTTCACCGGCGTGCTGATTCCAACTGGCCGCTCTTGTGAAGATGCCTGGCTGGTTGCCGCATCAATGATTCCAGTGACACAACGTTTGAAATTCCTCGTGGCGCTACGCCCGAGCGTTATCTCACCAACAGTTGCCGCACGCCAGGCCGCTACGCTCGACAGGCTTTCCAACGGACGCGCGTTGTTTAATCTGGTCACCGGCAGCGACCCGGAAGAGTTAGCGGCGGACGGCGTTTTCCTGAATCATCAGGAACGTTATGAAGAATCAGCCGAATTTACTCATATCTGGCGTCGCGTGCTGGAAGGCGAAACGGTGGATTACGAAGGGAAACATATTCAGGTTAAAGGGGCGAAACTGCTGTTTCCTCCTGTGCAGCAACCGCGTCCACCGCTCTACTTTGGCGGTTCTTCGGATGTGGCGCAGGATCTGGCGGCTGAGCAGGTCGATCTGTATCTCACCTGGGGCGAACCACCGCATTTAGTGAAAGAGAAAATCGAGCAAGTTCGCGCTAAAGCCGCAGCCCACGGGCGCACTGTTCGTTTCGGTATTCGCTTGCACGTTATTGTGCGTGAAACGAATGAAGAGGCGTGGGATGCGGCTAATCGCCTGATTTCTCAGCTTGATGATGAAACCATTGCTAAAGCACAGGCAGCTTTTGCCCGTACTGACTCTGTCGGCCAGCATCGCATGGCGGCGTTGCACGGCGGTAAACGCGACAATCTGGAAATAAGCCCGAACCTGTGGGCAGGCGTTGGCCTGGTGCGTGGTGGCGCGGGTACGGCACTGGTAGGTGATGGCCCTACCGTCGCAGAACGCATTAATGAATATGCCGCACTGGGGATAGACAGCTTTATTCTCTCGGGCTACCCGCATCTGGAAGAAGCGTATCGCGTCGGCGAATTGCTGTTCCCACATCTCGATGTTGCGATCCCACAAATTCCACAGCCTCGCCAGATCCATGAGAAAGGCGAAGTAGTGGCGAATGATTTTATCCCACGCAAAGTGGCGCAAAGCTAAGGAGCCACCCATGACCCCATCAACGCACAAACTGTTGTTGAGACTGGCGCCGTGGGTGCTGCCAGTCGCCGTTATCGCTATATGGCAGATTTCTTCTAGCGCAGGCTGGCTTTCCACACGCATCCTCCCTTCGCCGGAAGGGGTTGTGGTCGCATTCTGGAATCTCTCAGCCAGCGGTGAATTGTGGCAACACCTGGCAATCAGCTCATGGCGTGCGGTGATTGGTTTCAGTATTGGCGGTTCTTTGGGGTTAGTGCTTGGGCTAATTAGCGGCCTTTCCCGTTGGGGAGAGCGTCTGCTGGACAGCTCGATTCAGATGCTGCGTAACGTTCCACACCTGGCGCTGATCCCGCTAGTGATTTTGTGGTTCGGTATTGATGAATCAGCCAAAATTTTCCTGGTCGCACTCGGCACGCTATTCCCGATTTACATTAATACCTGGCACGGTATCCGCAATATCGACCAGGGCTTGCTGGAAATGGCGCGCAGTTACGGGTTATCCGGCTTTAGTTTGTTCGCCCAAGTGATTCTGCCCGGTGCTCTGCCTTCGATTATGGTTGGTATTCGTTTCGCATTGGGCCTGATGTGGCTGACGTTGATCGTCGCAGAAACCATTTCTGCCAATTCAGGGATTGGCTACCTGGCGATGAACGCCCGCGAATTTCTGCAAACCGATGTGGTAGTTGTTGCCATCATTCTTTATGCCCTACTCGGCAAGCTGGCTGATATCAGCGCGCAATTACTCGAACGTGTCTGGCTGCGCTGGCACCCGGCCTACCAGTTACAGGAGGAGAACGCATGAATACCGCTCGTTTAAATCAGGGGACTCCCCTACTCCTTAACAGCGTGACGAAGCGCTACGGCAATAAAACGATTCTCGATGAACTCGAGTTACACATTCCTGCCGGGCAGTTTGTCGCGGTGGTCGGTCGCAGCGGCGGCGGCAAAAGTACGTTGCTGCGTTTGCTGGCGGGTCTGGAGAATCCCAATGGCGGGTCGTTAATTGCCGGAAATGCGCCCTTGCGCGAAAGCCAGGATGAAACGCGTTTAATGTTTCAGGATGCCCGTTTGCTGCCGTGGAAATCGGTGATCAACAACGTCGGGTTAGGATTAAAAGGAAACTGGAAAGAGGCGGCAACAAGAGCACTTGAAGCGGTTGGGCTTGCCAATCGCGCTACTGAATGGCCAGCTGCGCTTTCTGGCGGGCAAAAACAGCGTGTGGCACTGGCGCGAGCGCTGATTCATCGCCCACGTCTGTTGCTGCTTGATGAGCCGTTGGGCGCACTGGATGCCCTGACGCGTATTGAAATGCAGGAGTTGATCGTTTCTCTGTGGCAGGAGCATGGTTTTACGGTGTTGTTGGTGACGCACGATGTCAGTGAGGCCGTCGCTATGGCAGACCGCGTGTTGCTGATTGAAGAAGGAAAAATAGGCCTCGACCTGAGCGTTGATTTACCTCGCCCACGTAAGCTCGGCTCTGTCCGGCTGGCTGAACTGGAAGCGCAGGTTTTGGAACGAGTGATGAAACGGCAGGTTGTGGAAGAACCGGAACGCGTGGTGCGCACCGGTTAACGAAGAGTGCCCTCTTCCTGTTAACTCTTACAAAGAGAGGACAGGACAGAGGGCATTTGCATTACGCCAACGCTTTAGTGATTTTCTCGAACAAATCACCCGACAAGTTTTCCAACCCTTTCAGCTGTTCCAGTGCCGCACGCATCATTTCCTGACGTTTTGCATCGTAACGTTTCAGTCGAATTAACGGCTCAATCAGACGTGACGCCACCTGCGGGTTACGGTGGTTCAGCTCGCTGAGCATTTCCACCATAAATTGATAACCGCTACCATCGATCGCGTGGAACGCCGCTGGGTTGCCCGCAGCAAACGCGCCAATCAGAGAACGAACGCGGTTCGGGTTACCCATGCTAAATGAGCGGTGGTTCAGCAATTCACGCACTTTGCTCAGCGTGTCAGCCGCTGGGCTAGTCGCTTGCAAAACAAACCACTTGTCCATGACCAGACCGTCCTGATGCCATTTCTCATCAAACGCAGCCAGCAGCTCGGTACGGCAAGGTAATTGCGCAGCAACACTGGCAGCCAAGGCGGCAATAGAATCCGTCATGTTGTCTGCACTTTGGTACTGTTTACGCACCAGTTGCTCAGCGAGTTGTTTATCACCAAAGGCCAGATAACGCAGGCAGGTATTACGCAGCGCACGTTTGCCGATATCCGCATGTTCAACGCGATACTCATCGAGTTTATTCGCGTTGTAAACCACCAGGAATTCGTCCGCCAGTTCGTTTGCCAGCGTGCGGGTTAACGCTTCATGCACCGCGGCAATAGCCTGTGGATCGATTTTCTGGAACAGCTCAGCAATTTCGTTTTGCGATGGCAGCGTCAGAATTTCTGCGGCCAGAGCTGGGTCGATTTTCTCATCCAGCAAAATGGCACGGAACGCATCAGCAACATGTAGAGGCAGTGACAGAGGCTGGCCCTGCTGGCTGCGGTTTACATTCAGTTTGATGTAGGTTGCCAGCAGGCTTTGCGCGGCGTCCCAACGGGAGAAATCGTTGCGGGCATGGCGCATCAGGAACGTCAGCTGCTGGTCACTCCATTTGTATTCCAGTTTCACTGGCGCTGAGAACTCACGCAGCAAGGACGGAACCGGCTGGAAATAGACGTTATCAAAGACAAACGTCTGCTCTGCCTGAGTCACATTCAGTACGTGGTGAATCGGGTGGCCATTTTTCTGCAGCGGGATCACTTTACCTTCGTTGTCATACAGTTCGATATCGAACGGAATATGTAACGGGTGTTTTTCCTGTTGCTCCGCAGTTGGCGGCGTTGCCTGGCTGATGGTCAGCGTATACAGCTCATTTTCTGGGTCATAGTCATCATGCACGGTGACCACTGGCGTGCCCGCCTGGCTGTACCAACGACGGAAATGAGACAGGTCAACGTTTGACGCATCTTCCATTGCCTGGACGAAATCATCACAGGTCGCAGCGCTGCCGTCATGGCGTTCAAAGTAGAGTTGCATCCCTTTCTGGAAATTCTCTTCACCCAATAAAGTGTGCAGCATACGGATGACTTCTGAACCCTTCTCATACACGGTCAGCGTATAGAAGTTATTCATTTCAATCACTTTATCCGGGCGAATTGGGTGCGCCATTGGACTTGCATCTTCAGCAAACTGCATCGCGCGCATGGTACGCACGTTTTGAATGCGGTTTACCGCACGTGAGCCAAGGTCAGAGCTAAATTCTTGATCGCGGAATACAGTCAGCCCTTCTTTCAGGCTTAACTGGAACCAGTCGCGGCAAGTTACGCGGTTGCCGGTCCAGTTATGGAAATATTCGTGGCCGATAACACGCTCGATGTCGAGGTAGTCTTTATCGGTAGCGGTTTCAGCACGTGCCAGCACATATTTGGAGTTAAAGACGTTCAGGCCTTTATTCTCCATCGCGCCCATGTTGAAGAAATCCACGGCGACAATCATATAAATGTCGAGGTCATACTCAAGGCCGAAACGGGTTTCATCCCACTTCATTGACGCTTTCAGGGAGGTCATCGCCCAGCTTGCGCGGTCAAGATTGCCACGGTCGACAAACAGCTCCAGCGCCACATCGCGGCCTGAACGCGTTTTGTAGGTATCACGCAGGACATCGAAATCACCCGCCACCAGCGCAAACAGGTAACAAGGTTTTGGGAACGGATCTTGCCATTGCACCCAGTGACGACCGTTATCCAGCTCACCTTCGGCAATGCGGTTACCGTTAGATAAAAGGAAAGGATATTGGTTTTTATCAGCAATGATTTTGGTGGTGAAGCGCGCCAGAACGTCTGGTCGGTCAAGATACCAGGTAATGTGGCGGAAACCTTCGGCTTCACACTGTGTGCAAAGCGCATCGCCGGAAAGATAAAGACCTTCCAGGGCGGTATTAGTTGCAGGGCTGATTTCGTTAACGATGGTCAGCGTGAAGGCTTCTGGCAGTGATTCAATAATCAATGCGCCCTCTTCCTGACGGTAATGCTCCCAGGCGACACCGTTAACGTCGATAGAAACCAGAGTCAGATCTTCACCATCAAGACGCAAAGGCGCATCTGCTGCACCCTGGCGGCTAATTTGGCTAATAGCAGTGACCAGGGTTTTTGTGGCATCAAGGTCAAAGGTCAAATCGATATCGGTAATCGTGTAATCCGGCGCACGGTAGTCGTGGCGATATTTGGCTTGTGGCTGTTGTGTCATAAAAAACCTTATACATCATCCGTAAGTTTGCGGAGTTCAGTCTATTCCTGTTGCCCTAATGTTGCCACGCAGAATCATCATCTTTTCTGGGCTTCTCACATGAATTGCTACATTGTTATAACAATCGGCACGAATTGCCATCGACTATAAACGCTCGTATATACCCTAAATAATTCGAGTTGTGGGACTAAAACGCTTAAAGCGTTTTTGAACAGCGCTTGCGCTGGCCCCGAAGGGGCGAGGCCAAAGGCCGAGTAACGCGGCAAGGGAGCTTATCCCCAGGAGCTTACTAAGGTAAGTGACTGGGGTAAGTGAGTGCAGCCAACACCCCCACAGCTTGAAGTATGACGGGTATGTTGTGATCCAGGTTTAATAAACAGATAATCAGGGTATACTCCTGCGTCTTTTATCTGCTTAGCCTTTGATGGAAACGCTCCTGTGAGAGGATGCTGCAACGCGCCATGACACGACACGCTTCCCCGATTTTGCAAACGCTTCTGGATACTGACGCCTATAAGCTTCATATGCAGCAAGCGGTTTTCCACTGTTATCACGACGTGAATGTCGCGGCCGAATTCCGCTGCCGCGGCGACGATCTGCTGGGCGTTTATGCAGATGCCATCCGTGAACAGGTTGATTTTATGCGCCACCTCGCGCTCAGCGACGAGGAGTTCACCTTCCTTGAAGGTCTGCCATTCTTTGAAGCGGACTATCTCTCGTGGCTGCGTACTTTCCGCTACGATCCCACTCAGGTACACATCAGCAATAACAACGGCCATTTAGACATTCGTCTTACCGGGCCGTGGCTGGAAGTGATTATGTGGGAAGTGCCATTGCTGGCGGTGATCAGTGAAGTGGTGCATCAGAACCGCTCGCCGGGCGTTACCCCGCAAATGGCGCTGGATAGCCTGGAAGGCAGACTGGTTCAGTTCAAAGAGCTGACGGCGGATATCGACCTTTCTGCATTCCGTTTGATGGACTTTGGCACGCGCCGCCGCTTCTCACGTGAAGTTCAGGAAGCTATCGTTGAGCGCCTGCAACAAGAAACGTGGTTTGTTGGCACCAGTAATTACGACCTGGCTCGTCGCCTGAATTTAACGCCAATGGGCACTCAGGCTCACGAATGGTTCCAGGCGCATCAGCAAATCAGCCCCGTTCTGGCCAACAGTCAACGCGCCGCGCTCCAGGCCTGGCTTGACGAATATCCTGACCAACTCGGCATTGCGCTAACAGATTGCATCACGATGGATGCCTTCTTACGTGACTTTGACCTGTCTTTTGCCCGCCAGTACCAGGGGTTGCGCCACGATTCAGGTGACCCGTTTGAATGGGGCGAAAAAGCGATCGCTCATTATGAAAAGCTGGGTATAGATCCGAAAACCAAAGTGCTGGTGTTCTCTGATAACCTGGATTTACCGAAAGCCATTGAGCTTTATCGTCATTTCAGCACGCGCGTCAATCTGAGTTTTGGGATTGGTACCCGCCTGACGTGCGATATTCCGCAGGTCAAACCGCTGAATATTGTTATCAAGCTGGTGGAGTGTAACGGTAAACCCGTAGCCAAACTGTCCGACAGCCCAGGCAAAACAATTTGCCACGATAAAGCCTTTGTTCGAGCCCTGCGTAAAGCCTTCGATTTACCGCTGGTTAAGAAAGCCAGCTGACTCAAATAAATCTATGGGTGATATTCATCATGCCCATAGGTTTCTTTCTTTATTGTATTTCTTCATCTCCTTTGATTTTTCTGCTTGTCTGTCGGCTCGCGACAGGTAACATAGATAACCCCCAATTGTGGGTAATTTTTTGTCACTGACCATTTTATAGAGAGAAAAATATGAGCGTTGTGCCTGTAGCCGACGTACTCCAGGGCCGTGTAGCCGTTGACCAAGAAGTCACCGTGCGCGGGTGGGTGCGTACTCGAAGAGATTCAAAAGCTGGTATCTCCTTCCTCGCCGTTTATGACGGTTCCTGCTTCTCTCCTGTACAGGCCGTCATTAATAATTCTCTGCCTAATTACAATGATGACGTACTGCGCCTGACAACCGGCTGTTCCGTTGTTGTCACGGGTAAAGTTGTCGAGTCTCTCGGTCAGGGCCAGAGCTTTGAAATCCAGGCCACTCAAGTAGAAGTGACCGGCTGGGTTGACGATCCTGATACTTATCCGATGGCGGCTAAACGCCACAGTATTGAGTATCTGCGTGAAGTGGCTCACCTGCGCCCGCGCACTAACATGATTGGCGCTGTTGCTCGCGTTCGTCATACTCTGGCGCAAGCGCTGCATCGCTTCTTCCATGAGCAGGGTTATTTCTGGGTGTCTACACCGCTTATCACCGCCTCCGATACCGAAGGTGCTGGTGAGATGTTCCGCGTATCAACGCTGGATATGGAAAACCTGCCGCGTACCGAAGCGGGCAAAATCGATTTCGATAAAGACTTCTTTGGTAAAGAAGCGTTCCTGACCGTATCCGGTCAGTTGAACGGCGAAACCTATGCATGCGCCCTGTCCAAGGTTTATACCTTTGGCCCAACTTTCCGCGCGGAAAACTCCAACACCAGCCGCCACCTGGCTGAGTTCTGGATGCTGGAGCCAGAAGTGGCTTTTGCAAACCTGGACGATGTTGCAGGTCTGGCGGAAGCCATGCTGAAGTACGTCTTTAAGGCCGTTCTTGATGAACGCATGGACGACATGCAGTTCTTCGCTGAGCGCGTTGACAAAGATGCAGTGGAACGTTTACAGCGCTTCATCGAAGCTGACTTTGCGCAGGTTGATTACACCGACGCTGTTACAATTCTTGAGAATTGTGGTCAGAAATTCGAGAACCCAGTTTACTGGGGCGTTGACCTTTCTTCTGAGCATGAACGCTATCTTGCAGAGCAACACTTCAAAGCGCCGGTGGTTGTGAAAAACTATCCGAAAGACATTAAGGCTTTCTATATGCGCCTTAACGAAGACGGTAAAACCGTTGCTGCAATGGACGTGTTAGCACCAGGCATTGGCGAAATCATCGGTGGTTCTCAGCGTGAAGAGCGTCTGGATGTGCTTGATGCGCGTATGGCTGAGATGGGTCTGAATAAAGAAGACTACTGGTGGTATCGTGATCTGCGCCGTTACGGCACCGTTCCGCATTCCGGTTTCGGTCTTGGTTTTGAGCGTCTGATTGCCTATGTAACCGGTGTTCAGAACGTTCGTGACGTGATTCCATTCCCACGTACACCACGTAACGCCAGCTTCTAAAAGCGACATTTTTCCAGGGCCAGCCATTGCTGGCCTTTTTCTGCCTGCTCTTCAAACGTCTTTTTTCTTCAACGAAAGTTAAACAAACGTCAATTTCAACCCCATTCCTCAACTCCCCAGTTACGAATTGTGTCTGCGAAATAAACAATCACAAAACATCCCTGCTTTGCGCTTGCATACTGCTTCTGAGAGTTGACTTAGCACATTCGGATAAATTTCACTCAGATGTCTGGACATCCAAAAATCACTCAAAGAATGTACAAATGTAAGCAAAAAATTAACAAGATCATCCGTTATACAAATTAAACATAAGTAATTCATATATATAGGATAGGAAAGGTGTTTTTTTATACGAAGCGGCAAGGAAGTTTGAGATAGTTCACAAAGTTCCATAAAATACATATTTAGTTACACATAGTTTCTTATTGTAACTAACTCTCGATGTTTGTAGCACTTTCAGGCTAGCGAAACGGTTTCATGGATGGAAAGATGCCTGACAGATACAGAAAGACACCAAACTCTCATCAATAGTTCCGTACAGAATTATTGACGGCAGTGGCAGGTGTCACAAAAAAAACCAATGAGGGTAATAAATAATGATGAAGCGCAATATTCTGGCAGTGGTAATCCCTGCTCTGCTGGTAGCCGGTGCAGCTAACGCTGCAGAAATCTATAACAAAAACGCTAACAAACTGGACTTCTACGGCAAAGCTGTAGGCGAGCACATCTGGACCACCAATGGTGACACCAGCAACGCTGATACCACCTACGCTCGTATCGGTTTCAAAGGCGAAACTCAGATCAATGACCAACTGGTTGGTTACGGCCAGTGGGAATACAACATGAATGCCTCCAACGCGGAAGGCACTCAGGGTACAGCTACTCGTCTGGCATTTGCTGGTCTGAAATTTGGTGATGCAGGCTCACTGGATTACGGCCGTAACTACGGCGCAATCTACGACGTAGCGGCTTATACCGATATGCTGGTTGAGTGGGGCGGCGATTCTTGGGCGGCTACCGACAACTTCATGAACGGCCGTTCTACTGGTCTTCTGACTTACCGTAACAGCAACTTCTTCGGTCTGGTTGACGGCCTGGCGTTCGCTGTTCAGTACCAGGGCAAAAACGACCGTAGCAACAAAGTTGCTCCAAGCGTTGATGATAACGGCGTAACCACCCTTGGTTACGGCGGCAACGGCGCTAAAGCAAACGGCGACGGTGTAAGTTCTTCTGTTTCTTATGACTTCGGCGAAGGCTTCAGCCTTGCTGCTGGTTATGAGTCTGCTAACCGTACCTTTGAACAACGTGATGCTGCTACCAACGCGAAATGGGCAAGTGCTGGTGGCGATCAAGCTGAAGCATGGTCCACCGCTGCTAAATACGATGCAAACAATGTTTATGCTGCTTTGATGTATGCTGAAACTCAGAACATGACTCGTGAAGCTGATAACAACTTCGCCAACAAAACTCAGAACATTGAAGCTGTAGTTCAGTACCAGTTCGATTTCGGTCTGCGTCCATCCATTGGTTACGTGCAGTCTAAAGGTAAAGACCTGATTGGCCGTACTGCACATGGTGCTACCTTCGGTGGCGGCGATGCTGACTTGGTTAAATACGTAGAAGTGGGTACCTGGTACTACTTCAACAAAAACATGAACGTATACGCTGCGTATAAGTTCAACATGCTTGATGACAACGATTACAGCAAAGCTGCTGGTCTGGCTACAGACGACCAGGCTGCTGTTGGTATCGTTTACCAGTTCTAATTATCCAGCAACTTTGTTGCAAGGATGGTTTAAAAACAGGACTTCGGTCCTGTTTTTTTATGCCTGAAAAGTACAAAAATTTTAGTTGTGACGGAGGCTGTTTCTTTTTGTTGCAAACGGTTGGCATTTGCTAAAACAGCGGTTAACCTGAGAGCGTTACTCTCCTCGATATCACAATGGAAACTCGTCATGTTTGAGAACATTACCGCTGCCCCTGCCGATCCCATTCTGGGTTTGGCCGATCTGTTTCGCGCCGATGACCGTCCGACAAAAATTAACCTCGGCATTGGTGTTTATAAGGATGAAACGGGCAAAACTCCGGTTTTGACCTGCGTAAAGAAAGCGGAACTTTATCTGCTGGAAAATGAGAACACCAAGAACTACCTCGGTATCGACGGTATTCCAGAGTTTGGCCGTTGCACACAGGAATTGCTGTTCGGGAAAAATAACGCTCTGAGTGGCGCAAAACGCGCTCGTACTGCACAAACCCCTGGTGGTACCGGTGCACTGCGTGTTGCCGCAGATTTCCTGGCTAAAAACACGACCACCAAACGTATTTGGGTAAGCAATCCAAGCTGGCCGAACCATAAGAGCGTATTTAACTCCGCCGGTCTGGAAGTGTGCGAATACGATTACTATGACGCGCAGAACCACTCCCTGAATTTCGAAGGCCTGATCAACAGCCTGCAAGCCGCACAAGCCGGTGATGTGGTGTTGTTCCACGGCTGCTGCCATAACCCAACCGGTATTGATCCAACGGCTGAGCAGTGGCAAACACTGGCAGAAATGTCACTGGCTAAAGGCTGGTTACCGCTGTTTGACTTCGCCTACCAGGGCTTTGCCCGTGGTCTGGAAGAAGATGCAGAAGGTTTGCGTATCTTCGCGGCAAGCCATAAAGAACTGATTGTTGCCAGCTCCTACTCTAAGAACTTCGGCCTCTACAACGAGCGCGTAGGTGCTTGTACCCTGGTTGCTACTGACGCAGATACCGTTGACCGCGCATTCAGCCAGATGAAGGCTGTGATTCGTGCCAACTACTCAAACCCACCAGCACACGGTGCATCAATTGTTGCCACTATTCTCAGCAACGATGCTCTGCGTACCCTCTGGGAGCAAGAGCTGTCTGACATGCGCCAGCGCATTCACCGTATGCGTCAGCTGTTCGTGAATACCCTGCAAGAGAAAGGCGCTAACCGCGACTTTAGCTTCATCATCAACCAGAACGGCATGTTCTCGTTCAGCGGCCTGACTAAAGAGCAGGTGCTGCGTTTACGTGAAGAGTTTGGTGTGTATGCAGTAGCATCCGGACGTGTCAACGTTGCAGGTATGACGCCAGATAATATGGCGCCACTGTGCGAAGCGATTGTCGCTGTACTGTAAATGAACCAGATTTGTCGGATGTCGCTACGCTAATCCGACCTACGAAACCATAAAAAAAGAGCCGCATTAAATTAATAATGCGGCTCTTTTTATTTCGGCAGGCTAATATCACCAGACCGGTAATTCGTCTTGCAGGAAAGGATTATGCAAACGCTCGTAGCCAAGCGTAGACATCGGCCCATGGCCTGGAATAAACGTCACATCATCGCCCAGCGGCAGCAATTTACGTTTAATTGAATCAATCAACGCTGCGTGATTACCTTGTGGGAAATCGCTACGCCCTACCCCGCCTTTGAAAATCACATCACCAGAAATCAGCAATTGAGATTGCGCGTCAAAGAACACAACGTGGCCTGGCGTGTGACCCGGGCAATGCAGAACCTTTAAGGTTACCTTTCCCACCGACACGGTTTCACCTTCATTCAGCCAACGATCTGGCGTCAGTGGCAAACATTCCTCAAGACCAAACATTTGGCTTTGCGCCGGTAAACCTTGCAACCAGAATTCGTCTGCTTTTTCCGGCCCAACAACAGGAACGCCGTAATGCTCGGCTAGTTCAGCTGCCGCTCCCACATGGTCAAGATGGCCATGAGTTAACAGGATCTGCGTGATTGTCACGCCCTTCGCCGCAACTTGCTGTTTGATCTTTTCGGCTTCGCCACCGGGATCAACCAGTGCTGCCTGTTGAGTTTCTTCACACCAGATTAGCGAACAGTTTTGGCCGAAAGCGGTGACTGGAATAATGTGATAGTTCATGACGCTCCAATACCGGCAACACTCGCCGGATTCCGTTGTTTTACCAGTGCCTTAGTGGCCCGGTATCAATATGCACAAAGTTGCTGCTTGGGTAGTATCCTACACCACCAGCGCGCATAGATAATGCTGCTTTGCGTACATTGCTTAACGAAATCCCTTCAATATGGAAATCCATTGCCTGGCCTTTGGTGTGATAGCTCTTTTTCGCAACCCCCCGGCTATGGGCACGTAACTCATTGTTGGTGTCGAGTGAGCGATAACCAGACACCAGCTGCACCGGTTTGTTGGTCCCCAACATACCTTGCAAGCGATACAGCTGGTCAAATAATTTTGGGTCGATGGATTTGATTTTATTCGCGCGATAATCACGGAAGAAATGATTAAGCCTTGCTAATTCGTCCTGAATATAGCCTTTACCATCGAAAAATTCAGCTTTCAGAGACTCACCCGTATGCATGTTATTGAGAGTCAGAATGCGCGGGCGCGGTGTTGATAGCATAGCAAACGCTTGTGTTGGTAACAGCGAGGCACCTAAAGCCACGCCACCCAACGCCAGCAGCTTGCGGCGGTTTGCGTCAAATTTGTCCATGATAATCCAGGTCTACAAGTAAAAAACGATCAAATAATATGCACTTTGGGCGCACAGCTTTGCACCTTAACTGCCAAAGCAAAGTGAGTCAAGGCGTGCAAAACCCAGTAAAACCGGGCCTCATAGAGGGCCCGGTTAAGTTTTACAATTATTACGACCGCTAATTCATTAGTATTACTGCATTTACCGTATCAATAGTTCGGCTTTTGAAAGGATTTGTGCGCCAGATCGCGCGGTGAGATCATAATTGTAAATATCTGTACGATACTGCGTGCGTCCATCATCCCCGACAAAAGCAGTCAGGTAGTAAAGACTCACCGGGATGGTCTGGCGGATATTCACGTATTTGGTGCTGCCGTCTTTCAGCTGGCTTGAAATACGCGCATCGTTCCAGCCTGCATCCTGCAACAGCATGTTTGCCAGTTCAGAGGCTTTATTGACCCTTACACAACCAGAACTCAGCGCTCGCGCATCTTTCTGGAACAGGTTGTGATTCGGCGTATCGTGCAAATAAATCGCGTCGGAACTCGGCATATTGAACTTGTAACGCCCTAACGAATTCTGGGTTCCCGGTTTTTGCTGGAAGCGGAAAGGCAAATTGCTGGCAGTAATGGTTTCCCAGTCAACATGCCACGGGTCGATAGCCTCAGCATTGTTACTCCAGCCGCGTAGCACGCTATAACCGTGTCTATCGAGATAGCCTGGGTCCTGACGTACTTTTGGCAGAATGTCGTTACGAGCAAGCGTTGGTGGCACATTCCACGGCGGGTTAACAACCACGTTATTCAAAGCGCTGCTCATCATTGGCGTTTTACGATCCGGACGCCCAACAATCACGCGCGAAGCCAATACTTCACTCCCGTTAAGGTAATAGCTCAGCGAATAGTTAGGGATGTTTACCATAATGCCGGTGTCCAGTTTCTTCGGCAGCAGACGCAAACGTTGAATGTTCAATGCCACAAGCGACGCTCGCTGCTGCGGAGTCACATTCAGCCAGTCACGAGTTAATTGCCCAATGGCGCCATCAGCACTCAATCCCTGCCATTTCTGGAAGCGCTTCACCCCTTCAATCAGCTCTTTACTGTAAGCACTACGCACAGCTGGCGCTGATTTCTTTTTCTGTCCTGCAACCGCATTGGGGATTTGCTGCGCTTGCTGATCACTCTCTACCTGAATGGCTGACGGACTTACTGCAGCAGTGGCATCGGACGCGCTACCACGTTCTGGTAGAGGTACTGCAGGTTCAGCTTGCAGCATACCGGTACGGGCAAGAATTTCACGCAGCGCAGGCACGTCGTTGCTCCATTGTCCTGGGCGCAGTGTTTCACTGCCGGTCAGTTGCGGCCATGGCCGTGAGTCACTGAGCAAATGCACCAGTGACTGATGCAGTTTGGCGTATTGCGGGTGCTGAGGCGCTAATGTCTCAACAAAACTCACCAGCGTTCCCTGATCTACCGCTACCTGCCACTGGTTAATCACCGAAATAGGTGGCGTTTGCAGCTTGTACGGTTTGGTGCTGTACAACCAGCGGTTACCTTCGGTCGGAATGCCATAAACAAATTGCAGGTAGCCCATCATCGCGTCAGACAACACGATATCGCGGGTTAAACCTGTGACAGAAGGATCGGTAAGCAGCTCAACCCAGGTGGTGAATTGTGGCTGTATACCAGAAATCGCCACTTCTGCAAGCTGTTGCTGGAAAGCCTTTACCGCATCGCGATTTTCCCACATTGGTTTCATATCGCGGGCAGCATAAAAAGCCGATAGCGCATTCAGGTATACCGGTGTGTAACCCGTAGGCAGTTGCGCCACGAGCTGAGAGCGACTTTGGGCGGCAGACATGCCGGTTGAATTGAGTGGCAATACCCCCACCATGCTGGCGGTGGCGGTAGATTGCGGTAATGGTTGGTCTGGTGAGCTGCTGGGTTCAATACTCACCGCAGAGCTATCAGAGGGTACTACGGCGGGCTCATCGGCCTGCGCCATAAACAGTGGAGCGAAACTTAGTGCCAGCCCGAACCCAAGCGCCGACAGTCGAAAGCCATGCAATTTTGTAAGCAACATCCCTGCCCCCTGTTTTCACTTTATCTTTCACCCAGATTTGTCGCTGGGTTGTAATATCAGTATATAAACAGGAAAAACTATTTGCCCGCATAAATGTAAATAATATTAAAGATTAAGAACTCTCTTCTAAGCAAAAGCGGGCCGTAGCCCGCTATGATTATGGTGTCTCTGTCGTGTCCGCTACGGGCTCGGGAAGCGGTGGTGCAAAGCCTCTGAGTCCCACAACGTGAACGTGTTCATGGTTCTGAACAACCTTACGCACCAGCTTATAAGTGGTTCCTTTTTCTGGACTGATGTTCTCTGGCGCTGCAATGATCAGTTGCATTTCAAGGCGTTCGCACAGCTCAAACAGCGTCGCAATTGACTTCGCATCCAGTCGCGCCGCCTCATCGAGGAACAGCAAACGGCATGGGGAAATGTCTTTGCCACGCAGTCGACGGGATTCTTCTTCCCAGCTTTGAACGACCATCACCAGAATCGACATCCCGGTACCGATCGCTTCACCGGTAGACAGCGCGCCACTTTCCGCACGTAACCAGCCATCTGAACCACGGTTTACTTCAACTTCCATTTCGAGATAGTTGCGGTAATCGAGCAGTTCTTCGCCGATGGTTTGCGGCGTGCGCTGGCCCATATCGATTTGCGGATTCAGGCGCTGATACAGTTTCGCTAATGCTTCAGAGAAACTCAGGCGATTACTGTTAAACAAGTCCTGATGCTGCTCGTGTTGTTCAGAAAGTACATCCAGCAGCATTGCATGTGTTTCACGCACGTTCACATTCAGACGCACGCTATTCACCTGGCCGAATGAGACACTTTGCAGGCCCTGGTTGAGCATACGAATACGGTTTTGCTCACGCTGAATAGTCTTGCGAATGATATTCGCCACGCTGCGCGAACTGATTGCCAGTTTTTGCTCACGTGAAGTCAGTTCTTCTGTCAGACGGCCCAGTTCAATTTCCATCTGCTCGATGGCTTCTACCGGATCGTCGGTACGGATAATGTCCTGACGAATACGTTCGCGAAGATGCTGATAAACCGCGACGAAGAACTGAATCTTACGCTCAGGGCGTTTTGGATCTTCTGACATGCGCAGTACATCGCGCAGATGTTCATTATCTGCAACAGCCAGACGCAGCGCACCCAACGCTTTATCCGAGATAGAACGTAGTTCATCGCCAGTGACGTAAGCCAGCTCACGGCGGTTCAGACGGCGCTCAACGCCATTCTCTTTCACCATGCGCATCACCGCGCACCAGCCTGCTTTCGCTGTCACAACCTGTTCGCGCATTTCGAAATAGCTACGCTCAAGCTGTTTCAGTTTACGGTTGAGGTTGTTCATTTCGGCTTCGCAGTAGGTCAGCGCTTTTTCGAGCTGATTACGACGAGAACGGTTGTTGCTCAGTGCTGCATGCAATTCATCACGACGCGCACGCGCACGTTCTTCTGCACCAATATCAGCACGAACGCCGATATCCTGTAGTTCTTTATGCAGATCGGTTAACAGCTCTTTTTTGGTATCATAGGAGCTTTTAAGCGAGGCCATTAACTGGCTGAACTGACTCAGTTGCAGGGCATGTTGACGCAAGGCTTCACGCGAACGAGCACGTTCGGCTTCAGCTTGTGCCAGGCGGCTACGCAATTTCTCATTTAAATCACTGTTGCCATCAAGCATTGCTGCAGAGTCTGAGTAGCCGAAGTGCGCCCGACGCTGCACGACTTCAGTCAGGGCAAACGCCTGCTGACGCGCATCACGCTGCACTTGCTGTGCGTACTGATAATCTTCTTTTAGCTGCTCAAACTGCTCAGGGTCACTTTGCAGAACCGAGGCCACGGCTTCGAGTTTCGCAAGTGGGTTACCAAACTGATGCAGGAAGCGTGCGGCTTCTTCTGCTTCGTCGAGACGTTCACGAATTTCGTCGCAACGGTCGGCCAGCGTTTCATCATTAAGCAAGCTGATGCGCGGCAACAGGCGGTTGAGTTGGTCAACGCCTTCTTTCGCCTGTTCGTATTGCTGACGTTGCTGCTGGTTGTCGTTTTCATGGTTGCTAATCGCACGTTCAACTTCGCCACGGCGAGTGTTGAGCTGACGAATTTCCGCTTCCGGGTCGTCATCAAATGCCACGCCCAAATGCTGGCCGATGAAACGGCTAAACGCCTGGTGCAAACGCTGCGACTTTTGTACGTCAAACGACAGCGTGGCGAAACGCTCCGCCAGAGATTCACGTTCGGCATGCAGATTTTCAAGGCGATTTTCACGCGCGGCGCGACCAAATATTGGCAGCGTCGGTAAGCGGGAGTAACGCCATTGGCGATCGGCAGTTTTCACCAGAACAGCGGCATTTAGCTCTTCAACGCCAAACACGCTGTCATCGAAGGAAGACGGGTCCCCTTCAATCAGATACAGGTCTTCCGGGCAATCTTCCAGGTTGTCTAACTGATCGCGAACCAGTGATAAATCTGGCACCACAATGGCGTGGCGCGATGGGCCATACAATGCCGAGAAGTACGGGGCATCATCAAGGCTGATATCGTCGTAAATTTCTGACAACAGCACGCCGCCAAAGCGTTCGGCCAGCGCATTTAAACGCGGATCTTCGGCACCACCTGGTTGGCTAAGGCGCTCGATTTCTTCGTCAATGGCTCGTTTACGCGCACCCACTTCATCACGTTCAACCGTGACTTCACGTTCGCGCTCAAGCAACTGCTGCATGTATTCAGTAACTTGCTGGCTGCTTTCGAACTGCTCGTTACTTTGTTCACACAGCTGATTAAGGCTGGTTTGCGCTGCAACCCAAATTGGCGCACGCAGCAACAGACGCTTGGTTTGCGCCTGAATCTGTTCTTGTTCCTGGCGCAAATTGGCACGTTGATCGCTGGCATCAGAAACGCGCTGCTGCAAGGTTTCAATCCGCTCAGAAAGCTCCTCGTGCAACACTTCCAGATCTTCAGGATCGAAATGTTTGCCCTGGCGCTTACAGAACTCAGCGAGCATACGCTCAGCTTCTTGCTGTTCACGCAGGCGTTGCTCAAGTTCATTGAGACGAGCGCGCAGCGGCTGCACTTGCTCCATCAGGTGGCGCTGGTTATTGCTATCACGTAATAATTCACGCGCCACTTCCCAGGCGTCACTGCGACTGACCGGGCCACTGATTGCGGTTACCAGCTGGTAAGCGTGCTCAAACTGGCTATGCGCCGTTTGTGCCACACTCATTTTCTGTTCCAGCGTCAGCAGTTTTTCGGTGGTTTCCTGCTCTTTTGCCTGGAAAGTCTCAAGCCATTGTTCCGCACTTTCAATGGTTAAATCCGGCAGGTGGCACAGCGAACGCGCACGCTCAAGTGCCTGCAAGGCTTGCTGATATTGAATGGCGCGAGTCTGCTGCACATCAAGGGCTTGCTGGTAATCGGCAAGCTGGTTTTTCAGCTCATCCACTTCCAGTTCTGCGGCTTCGGCGCGGGCTTCGTTCTCTTCTTGCTGTTCAGACGCTTCAGCAACAATTTCATTTTGTTCTTCGAGGCGCATTTGCAGTTCATCGAGGTCAGCTTCGTAACGCTCGATTTTTTCCTGCTGGCGAATCGCCGTTTGCACCAGGTTCAGGTGGTCACTGGCCGCCTGGTAATCCGTTTCCAGATCCCCTTCTGAACCGCTGTGTTCTGCCAGTTCACGCGCCATTTCGACGTGTTTGTATTGCTCTACAGCCAGTTGCTTACGGCTGGTGAATAATTCACGACGGAACTCAAGCGCTTTATCCAGATGAATACGGCGTTCGTTGGCGTGACGCATGTAATCGGCTGCCACATAGTTGGTGGCTTCAGAAATTAAATGCTTGAACAGGTCGCGGTCGGACTGGGTGACGCGAATCGCTTCCAGCGTCATGCGGTTTTCGCGCAATGCCGCTTCCATGTCCTGGAAGGCTTTACGCACGCCGCCGTTTTCTGGCAACAGGTAGTCGCGCAGTGAACGGGTGATGGCACTGGAAATCCCGCCGTACAGCGAGGCTTCGATAAGACGATAATACTTGCTACGATCCGAGGCGCTACGCAGACGGCGCGCAACAATACCCAAATCAAACATCAGCGAGTGGTAATCAGTGATCGAGTTGAACTGCTTAAACTGAACGCCTTCGATGGCTTCGACTTTATCTTTCAGCTCTTGCAGGCTCAGTACACGCGCCTGACGCTCGTTTAACGCTTCCGTCAGAAGCTGAGTCGGCTGGATTGACGTCGGCAAACCCTGAATAGCGAACGGTTTAATGTCGACTTTACGGTCACGGCCTGCCACTTGTTGCAGACGCACACCAACCACAACACGCTGGTTACGGGAGTTAACCACATCCAGCAACGAGTAACAGACACCCGCTTTTAATTTCCCGTGCAGACCTTTGTCACGTGAGCCTGATGTCGCTCCCGCTTCGGTGGTGTTACGGAAGTGCAGCAGCGTTAAGTCCGGGATAAGTGCGGTAACAAATGCCGCCATCGTCGTGGATTTACCGGCACCGTTACCGCCTGAAAGCGTGGTAACTAATTCATCTAAATCAAAGGTACGCGCGAAGAAACCATTCCAGTTAATCAGCGTTAGCGAGCGAAACTTTCCGCGTTCAATCATTCCTGTTCATCCTCCGCGTTATCCTGGGCTGCTTGCGACTCTTCGGTTTCATCATTGAGTTGCAAACGAGTTTCTACCGGCATCGCTTCTCCATCACGGATCATGCGTAATTGCGCTTCACGCGCATCGTCACCGGCACGCACATCGGCACCAAAGCGGAACACGGATTCGGAAATGCGGAATTTACTGCTGTCATGACCCATAAACCAGATCATGCCCAAACGGCGTAAACGGGTTAACGAGGCACGGACTTTTTCTTGCAGCTTTTGACGATCCAGATCTGAGCCAGTAGAACGGTTGTTCACCAACTTCAGCAGTTTGCTTTCATCTGCCAGCGTCAACAGCTCATCGTACAGTTCAGCTTGCGTGAAGATACCTTCGTTAGCGAGCCGCTCCGGGCTGAGATAGAGGTAACAAAGAATTTTACCGACCATCATGTCCACTTCTGACAGCACAGAACGTGGAATCAGCGTGGTGGAGCGCGGACGCAAATAGAAGAAACCTTCTGGCGCGCGAATTAGCTCCACGTTATAACGGGTGTAAAACTCTTCCAGTTCATCCTGGAAGTCCATCAGATAGGCATGATTATCCAGCTCATCGAGCCCAACGTGCCGTCCGGAACGTAATTGGCTATCGAGCGCCGGAAATAACGGATTGGCCAATGCCTGTGCCAGTTTTACTGGCATCACTTTTTCAATATTTGTTGATGACATGCGCCTGTACCTTGGCTCCGTAATCGTTAATTGCCTGCCACTGTGGCGGCAAGCCAGTAAAGTCTGCTTCAGCCACACCCAGACGTACCGCCTGGTCGACTACGATTCTCGCCACATCGAAATGGCGTGCGCGTGGGTATTGCGCCAGATAGTCCCGCATTACTACGCCTAAATCTAGCGGCACTTGTCTGGTTTTGTAGACCTGAAGTGCAGCTTCGATAAGCGCGGCGAGTTGTTCGCGGATTTCATTAAATTCTTCGAACTCCAGATCGCTTGGCAGCTCGCCCATCACTTCGTCGTCGCGCAGCGTCATTTCTTCATCACGCATATCCAGCAGACGATCGGCGTTGGCATAAGTCAGTGCCCAGGGTGCATCGAAATAGTTCTGAACTGAAACACGCAAACGCTGTGCGAAGACACGGTTTTTATCCATGTCGATAGCCGTACGAATGAATTTATGAACATGGCGGTCATAGCCAATCCACAGGTCGATAGCCTGCTGGCCCCAACTGACGATGCGGTCAAGTTTGCTTTGCAGGTCAAACACCAGACGGTCGACAAAGTGCAGATCGTCGCGCCCCAGAATAGAATCCTGAATGCGTAACAAGTTGGCCTGGAGTTTATCGCCTGCGGCTTCGAGGGTGTCTTGCAACTCACGTAAAGTGCCGGAGGTTTCAGACAACAGCATTTCGCAGCTGGAGATGGCGGCGCGCCAGTCTTTATTCAGCAACTGCGCGATATCGTCTTTAACCTGTTGCTGATGTTCATCCATGATGCGTTGGGTAAGATCGATGCTGTCAAAAATCTCGGCCACGGAGTATTTCAGCGGCGCAAAAACATTGCGGTGCCAGTGGAACTCATCACCATCTTCGTCAGCCGAATCTGCGGCGCGTTTAAGTTCACCGCCCACAATCGATAGCTGCATGGATAAACGCAGCGTAGAAAACTCGCGCTGGCGGATGTAGTAATCGGTAATGCCAATGCCGAGTGGCGTCAGGCGATAGATAGCATTACCTTCATTGATTTCACTGACAAAACGGTTGATTAAACGCTGGCGCACCATGTCATTAATGGCGTTATTGGCGCGAACGTTAATGGTTTCGCTAGTTTGGTCAAAGCCTTCACTCACATGACGGAAAGCGTCAATCAGTTCGCCTTCACTCATTTCACCGTCGAGTCGCTCACCATTTAACGTGGCGATCGCCAACAGGAACGTCAAACGCTCTGTCGGGAGTGAAATCGAATAGTCATTTTTCCTGGCCCAGGCAACCAGCTCTGGCACTGTCTGGGAAACATCACTCATAATTTTTCCTTGGTTCAAGCGGCTTGATAGCGGTTACGTGGATATAGCGGCCGAGGCTAACAAAAGGTTCCTGGCGGCAATAGCGCGTTTCCAGTTCAAGCAAATCGTCAAAACCATCGCGTTGTTTGTGCTTATCGCGCAAGTAATCGTGGAACACTCGCACACCGGTTTTCCCGGTAATTTGCCAGCCAATTTGCTCCAGCCAGTGATACACCTGTTCTGGCTGCAGCGGATTGTCAGGAGAAAGCGTCTTACGTTTGTTCTTTTTCATGCCCTGCAGAACGTATTCGAAGTTGCCGACAAACATGTTCCGCATCAGCAAGCCGTTAGCATTGTAGAACATCAGGGATAAAGCACCGCCGGGTGCCAGGCAATCCCATAACGTTTTGAGCACGGCTTGCGGGTCAACGACCCATTCCAGAACCGCGTGAAACAATATCAGATCAACCGGTTTTTCCAAATGTTGACCAATATCCTGGGCGGAAGAATGTACAAAATGCATGTTGTCGCTCACACCTTTCTCGCTTGCCTGGATTTGGGCACGAGAAATCATCTCAGCAGAAACATCACAAAGCAGAACTTCATGGCCGCGTTCTGCAAGACCGCACGCAGTTTGCCCTTCGCCACCACCGGCATCCAGAACCCGTAATTTTTCAGGCAAAGTAGACAGCAATGCGTCAAGATCTTGCCATAAGATGGCCTGACGGAGTTGTCCTTTGGTTGTACCGTAAATGTTGCGTGAGAACTTCTCAGCAATATCGTCAAAATTGCGGTCACGCACGGGTACGGCTCCATGGGGGAAAGGTTCATCTGAGAAAGTGGGTATTTTGGCACAGCCGAGCCAAGAATGAACCCGTCTGGTGTAATATCACCAACGTTTACCTGCTGTATGGCTAAAAAAGGACCCATATTTCATGCTTTTTATCCTGAAAAAATTTATCGGTGGATTGCTACTGCCCTTACCTTTTTTATTGATGATGATGGGCGCAGCACTTTGCCTGTTGTGGTTTACCCGCTGGCAAAGAAGCGCAAAAGCGCTGTTAAGCGTGAGTTGGTTAGTTTTACTTCTGATTAGCTTGCAGCCGGTCGCCGACAAAATGCTTAAACCCATCGAAAATACGTATCCCACCTGGCGTGGTGATACGAAAGTGGATTACATCGTGGTGCTAGGCGGCGGCTATACATGGAATCCGGAATGGGCACCGAGTTCCAATCTCATCAGTAATAGTTTGCCGCGCTTAGCCGAAGGCGTGCGTTTGTGGCAGGCAAATCCTGGCGCAAAAATGATATTCACAGGTGCGCGGGCGATGACAAATCCGGTAAGTACTGCTGAAGCAGGTGCGCGCGTTGCAGAAAGTTTAGGGGTTCCGCGCTCGCAGATAATTACTCTGGATGAGCCAAAAGATACCGAGGAAGAAGCGGCTGCTGTGGCAAAAGCTATTGGTCAGCAGCCATTTTTACTGGTGACGTCTGCGTCTCATTTGCCACGGGCGATGATTTTCTTCCAGAATGCGGGATTGCATCCACTGCCTGCTCCCGCTAACCAACTGGCGATTGAATCACCGCTGAACCCGTGGGAACGCATCATTCCATCGCCAGTTTGGTTAATGCACAGCGACCGTGTCGGTTATGAAACTCTGGGCCGCATCTGGCAATGGCTGAAAGGCCCGTCAGGAAATCCAGGGGAGTAGATTTTTCGCTGCCACATCGAAGGCGGGTCGATTCAGACGGCCCGTCTGTAGCAATTGTGCTACACCATCCCACAACACGTACAGCCAGCGCCGCCACAAGAAAGACTCCGCCACTGGCGCGCGTTGCAGGTAATGCCAAAGCAGGCTTTCAGACTGCCCTTGCTCATACAGACGGAATATTTCGTATTCACGCGGTGCCCACAGTGTCATGCCTGGATTGACCATTGCCAGCAATTGGTCGCTGCGCCCGTCTTTGAGCATACTGCTGAGCGTGAAGTTGCCGTGTATCAGCACACAGTTGTCGTTAAAATCTTCAAACAGACGCGGTAAACATTCGCGGGTACGGAATAGAATGCGCCGGTCCTGCATGGTCAGGCCATTATTGGGATATTGATTGAGCGTTGCCCACAGTGTTTCGACGCGTTGCCGATACCAGGAAGGCCAGATATTTTCTTGTGTGTTATCAACATTGCCGACGCAACCACGGCTATCAACACGATGCCAGGCGAGAAGCCCTTCAACGATTTGATCTTTGAGCTGTTCCCAGCGCTCTGGCGTGCGGGTTGGCGCTTCAACGGGAACACCACGCAAGCGCTCCATTAATAGTACGTCAGGCCCTGGCGTATCGTCATGAGTCACTACACCGTAAACCACAGGCATACGCACCGTGCCGGAACGCGCCAACATGGACATTTTCCATGCTAACTGGGCAGCAATGCCTGGGGTACTAAAACTTTTCGCCAGCAACGACATCGCATTCCCATCGCTGTCATACAGCGACCACAAGGCGGAGTTTGGCTGTTCATTAATACACTCAATCCGGCTTAGTTTTTCACCCAACAGATGACTCAATTCCTTGCGTAGCAACTCCATGGCTCATTACCCCTTACAACACAGGTGTTTTTATAATGAGCTTGCAAACGCGGGATGTCATCACCTCAGATCAATATGCGTACAGATAATAAAAAACCGGCGCCAGGCACCGGTTTTTTCAAAGCGTGAGAATGAGTAAATTGCTACGAACGCATTGCTTCTCGCACTCGTTCCAAATCTTCTGGCGTATCGACACCAATACTCGGGATCTCTTTTGCGACAGCGACATGGATTTTTTCACCATTCCACAGTACGCGCAGTTGTTCGAGCATTTCGATTTGTTCGAGTTGGCTTGGTTCCCAGGTCACATAGCGGCGAATGAAGCCTGCGCGATAACCGTAGATGCCAATGTGACGCAGCAATGAATTACCAATCGTTTCACGCGACTGAGCAAAGCGGTCTCTATCCCATGGAATGGTCGCACGGGAAAAATAGAGCGCATAACCCTGCGCATCCATGACCACTTTTACTGCATTCGGATTAAACGCTTCTTCCGCAGAGTCGATTGGCACAGCAAGTGTCGCCATACCCGCCTGGCTATTTGCCAGATTGCTGGCAACCTGACGAATAATCACCGGAGGGATCATCGGCTCATCGCCCTGCACATTCACAATCACGGTATCATCACTAAAATTATATTTTTCAATAACTTCAGCAAGGCGCTCTGTGCCTGAATGGTGATCGGCGCGGGTCATGCAAACTTCACCGCCAGCCGCTTCAACCGCGCGAGCAACGTCTTCGTTGTCAGTTGCAACAATGATACGTTCAGCACCCGACTCACGAGCACGTTCCAGAACGTGTACCACCATCGGTTTACCGTTGATGTCTTTTAGCGGTTTGCCCGGCAAGCGTGTAGAAGCAAAGCGAGCAGGAATTATTGCCACAAAACTCATGGATTTTTCTCGTCAGAGGTCAGAACGCGAGCTTCAGTCTCCAGCAGCACTGGAATACCATCGCGCAAGGGAAACGCCAGGTGATCAGGTTTGCAGATAAGCTCCTGCTTTTCCTGATTAAAGTAGAGCTTACCGTTACAAACCGGGCAAGCGATGATTTCAAGTAATCGATGATCCATGGTTACTCCAGAATGGCCGCCATCAAAGGCAACAGAATAGCATAACTCACTCGCTCTCCGGTCTAATTTCCCAGCCTTCGCCCCATGAGGAAGCTAATGCAGCGGGAATATTTCCGAGGCGAATTTGCTTTGCACCTTGCCAGTTAGCAAAATCCGTCAGTGCCGTGTGCAGGCCGTTAATCAATGACGGTCCAGGCTTAACGCCGTCTTCAAGATAAAGACTGATAATTTCCAGCTCGCCAGTTTTACGATGCATTTTTGCATCCACTCGCCCCACCAATGCGCCTTGATGCAACAGCGGGAGAACAAAGTAACCGTATTTGCGTTTTTCAGCCGGGGTATAGCATTCAAGACGATAAGTGAAGTTAAACAACTCTTCGGCGCGTTTGCGATCCCAGACCACTGGATCAAACGGCGACAGCACTGCACTGTGAGTCGCGCGTAACGTGTTTTGCTCAGCCCTGGCAAGCAAAGGTTGCTGATCACGGTGTAACCACATCTCGCCAATGCCTTCGACATCAACAGGCATAGCAATACCATTTTCCTGCCACTGGGATAAAAGTGGTTTGAGCGGAACTTTCCGCAATCGATAATAATCGGCAAGCCATTCAGGACGGAAAATACCGAGGCTACGCGCGCTATTCTCCAGCATTGTCTGTTCGGCGTCTTGCTGATGAATGAGGTGTAAATCGTCATTCCAGTGAGGCATTACACGCGAGGTAAGATCGTACACGCGCTGAAAATTTCGCCGCTCAATCACCATCACTTTCCCGGCGGTAAACAAGCCTTCAAGGTGTTTTTTATGCGGTTTCCATTCCCACCATCCGCCTGCACCTTTACGAGGATGTTCAAAATCAACAGATCGGACTGGGCCATTAACCTCAATATGCGATAGTAGTTTTTCTATTTCTTCAGCGTGTTCGACCATCCATTCAGGACGATACTTCCAACCCATTTTTTCTGGGTTCAGCATCCGATGGCGCACAAGTGAAAAATCTTCTCTCGGCAAAAAACACGCTTCATGCGCCCAATACTCCATCAATTCACCACGCACCAAAGCATCGTCCAGCCAGCCTGGCGAATAATTGCCTAAACGGCTGAATAACACGAGATAAGGGCTGCGGGCGACAATATTGATGGTGTCGATTTGTAGCAGAGACATGCGGGAAATAGCAGCGACAACATCGGCCGGTCTGGAATGGCGGCGAGGCTTTTGTAATAAGCCTTGCGCCGCAAGATGAAGATTGCGAGCTGCACGTAAAGTCAGTTGCGGTACAGACATGAAAGGATCCTGTCGTCAGCAAACTCAAATTCTGGTGCGATAACTTATCGTTTAATGCACCAGATCCAATAGTGACTGCAATAACGCATCAGCCTGGGGTTGGGCTAAACGCGCATCAACCGGCAGATACCACCAGTTGTCGTGACCCGTTACAAACACGCGGCATTTCACCGCATCTTTTTCCGTCATTAACAGGGTTTGCCCTGGCTGAACTAATTTAGCGACATCGTTTTCGCTCAAAGCCTGATGGTCCGCGAGGCTAACAGTTCGAACAGGAGTAACGCCACATTGCGCCAAAGTGGCAAAAAACCGTGGCGGATGACCGATTCCAGCCATGGCTACCACATTTTCTAACATATGCACCGGACGGCGTTCACCAGTCAGCAGATTAACCGCTTCACCTGGCTGCAACGTCATGGCAATTTCACCCGGTTTAGCATCACCACCGTTGGTAATGACGGCATCAACGCAAGCCAGACGCCCTGTTCGTTCACGCATCGGCCCCGCCGGAAGCCACCAGCCGTTGCCGAATCGTCTTACACCATCAACAACCACAATTTCTTTATCGCGTGCTAGCGCGTAATGCTGCAAACCGTCGTCGGTGATGATCAGCTGTGGGTTTGCGTTATCCACCAGCATTTGCACTGCTTCGCTTCGGCGCGGTGCAACAGCAACTGAAGCACCAGTGCGCTGATAGATTAGAACGGGTTCATCGCCTGCTTCGAAAGTCGTGGTGTTCTGATCCAGTAATAACGGGTAGTGCTCAGCTTTGCCACCGTAGCCACGGGAAACAACGCCAACACGAATCCCGCGCTGTTGTAGTTGTTCAACAAGCCAAATAACAACCGGCGTTTTACCGTTGCCACCCGCAGTCAAATTTCCGACCACCACGACTGGCACAGGAGCACGCCAGGTTTTCTTTAGCCCTAATCTGTAACTAAGGCGAATAGCACCGCTCACCAGGCCATACAGCCAGGAGAGCGGTAATAGCAAAAGGTAGAGGGGAGATTTTCCCGACCAAATGCGTTCTATCATGAACCGAATTGCATCCGATGCAGTTGGGCGTAAACCCCACGATGTTCAATCAGTTCTGCGTGTGGGCCACGTTCAACAATCCGGCCATCTTCAACCACCACAATTTCATCAGCCTGTTCGATGGTTGATAAGCGGTGAGCGATAACCAGTGAAGTGCGGTTCTTCTGCAGTTCATCCAATGCAGCCTGAATAGCACGTTCTGATTCGGTATCCAACGCAGAGGTTGCTTCATCCAGAATCAGGATTGGGCTATCACGCAATAGTGCACGAGCAATGGCGATACGCTGACGCTGGCCACCTGAGAGCAAGACACCATTTTCACCAATTATCGTATCCAGACCATTATCCATCTTACTGATGAAATCCATGGCATAAGCCATGCGAGCGGCTTTCTCGATATCTTCGCGGTTGTACTGTTCAGTACGCGCATAGGCGATGTTGTTTGCAATGGTGTCGTTGAACAAGTGAACGTTCTGCGAGACAAGTGCTACCTGATTACGCAAGGACGTTAAGGTGTATTCACGGATATCCACACCATCAATCGTAATGCTCCCTTCCTGAATATCATAGAAGCGAGTCATCAGGCTGGCGATAGTTGACTTACCTGAACCGGAACGCCCAACCAATGCCACAGTTTTACCGGCAGGAATAGTCAGGTTGATATTTCGCAGCGCAGGCACTTCACGGCCAGGATAGGTAAAGGTCACTTCACGGAATTCGACATCACCTTTAGCGCGCTCAATCACGCGCTTGCCTTCGTCTTTTTCCTGCTCAGTATCCAGAATAGAGAACAGCGTCTGGCAAGCTGCCATGCCGCGTTGGAACTGCGCATTGACGTTAGTCAGTGATTTCAGCGGACGCATCAGAGCAATCATGGAGGAGAACACAACGGTAATGGTACCGGCAGTCAATGTTTCCATCACACTTGGGAAGCTCGCAGCGTAGATGACAAAAGCCAGAGCCAGAGAAGCAATAAGCTGAATGATAGGGTCAGAGATAGACGAAGCAGAAACCAATTTCATACCCTGGCGACGCATACGGTTACTGACTTTGTTGAAGCGTTCAGTTTCCACTTCCTGACCACCAAAGATCAGCACTTCTTTGTGACCCTTCAGCATTTGCTCAGCGCTGGTCGTCACCTGCCCCATAGTGTTTTGCATGTTCTTGCTGATGTTACGGAAGCGTTTAGAAACCATGCGAATAGCAAAGGAGACTATCGGAGCCAGTACAATCAGAATCAGCGAAAGCTGCCAGCTATACCAGAACATCAATACGAACAGGCCAATAATCGATGCACCTTCACGCACAACGGTTATCAATGCGCTGGAAGATGACGAGGCAACTTGTTCAGAATCATAAGTAATTCGTGAGAGCAGCGTACCTGTGGATTGCTGATCAAAGAATGAAACCGGCATCCCCATCATATGGCCAAACAGGCGACGACGCATTTTCATTACCACCTGGCCTGAAACCCAGGAGATGCAGTAGCTAGAAACATAGCTAGTCACGCCACGCAGCACCATTAGTGCAATAACAACTAACGGCATCCACAGCAGCACGGACTTATCCGTTTTTCCAAAACCATCATCCAGTAACGGTTTAAGCAAAGACAGCATATAGGTATCACTGGCAGCGTTAAGGATTAACGCAATACCAGCCACAATCAGACCAGGCTTGAAAGGAGCGATCATCGGCCAAAGACGGCGGAAGGTCTGCCATGTGGAAAGATCTTTATCGTTATGCATTCAGTAAACCAGCATTAGATGAAATAGCCGCATATTCTACCCATTATCCCGAGATACACCAAACCACTGATGATACCAACGGGGTGAAATTTGAGCTCTGAAGCTATTGATTTGCCATTTATCACTATTTATATCGATAGTGAGTTGGCCTGATTGCGCTGTGTCATACCAAATGTAACCCAGCGACTTGTAGCGTTGAACAATTTTCCCTGAGGGTAAATGCCACGCGTTATAGCGCGATGCAGATGCCAGCGCAGCACTTCCAGAAACCGCACGTAACAACGGTGGCCCGGAAGATGTACGGCTGCCGTGATGAGGTACCTGAATAATATCAGCATGTAAGATGCCCCATCGCCTCTTCAGCATAGCCAATTCCGCTTCAGCTTCCACATCACCGGTTAATAAAATGCGAAAGCGCCCATCACTGACCATCACAACACACGAGCCATTATTGCCTGTCATTACGGGCTGCACTGGTGGCCAAAGAACCTGAAATTGTAATCCTTGCCACTGCCATTGCTCACCTTGAAAACAAGGGTGATGCCCTGCCCATCGCAAAGGGCTGCGTATAGACAAATTTGGCCACTCACGTTGCAAACTGGGCAAGCCGCCACGATGGTCAAGGTGTTCATGACTAATGACCACTTGCTCAAGGGCTAAATGGTGCCAACGTAACCAGGGAATGATAATTTGTTGACCCACATCGCCACCAGGCCAGGCATTTCCTGTGTCGTATAAAAAGACTTTGCCTTGTCTAATAATCGCCATTGCCAGTCCGTGCCCTACGTCCAACATGGTGATTTGCCAGGAATCGTCTTTTTTCTCTGCCCGCATTGTCGGAACAGCTATCGACAGCATCAGAACAATGACTGATATATACGAATTACGCCACAATGCCAGGCGATGGATAATTACGGCTAACCAACCACCCAAGCTAAGAATCTGGAAACGTTTATCGACCTCTAACCAACCGTCAGGTAACAGCGACAACACAGTAAAAAGCAGCGCCAGCAGTTGGTCCACGAGCCACCACAGATGTTCCCCTAACCACGGAACACTCGTCAGTACTAACCCCGCCAATAACAAAGGCACAACTGCAAATGAAATCAGTGGAACCGCCACTAAGTTCGCAAGTAGCGCACTGATACTGATGCCGTGAAAGATAAAAATTTGCAGTGGCATAAGTAAAAGCATGATGCCAATTTGCAGGTGCAACAGCGCTAAAGGGTAACGATAGAACCATTTTACAGATGCCATATTTCGTGGAAGTGGCATCCATTGGTACCAGAAAATAAGTGCCGCTACCGCTAGTGCCGATAGCCAAAAACTGTCTGACAATACGGTCAGTGGATCATAAATCAGAATGCCTGCAATGCAGCAAAGCCAGACCTCCCATCCTGACCAACATCTACCTTGTAGACGAAGAAGTAGCCAGATCATTACACCGATTAATGCCCTAACAGCCGGAGGACTTCCCCCAGCAAGCCAGGTATACACTCCTGCGGCGATAACACTGGCGAGTAGCGGCATTCTGAAATGGATTCGATGCGCAGGAAAACTCAGCTGCAGCAAACGTGCGATTAACCAACCGACCATCGCCGCCAGCGAAATGTGCATCCCGGATATTGCCATCAGGTGTGCTGTTCCGCTCTGTCGCAATAAGTTTTTTTGCTCTTTACTCACTCCCGCACGTTCGCCAAAGGACAATGCCAGAATGACCCCTTGATAAGATAATGATTGAGTCGCATTTTCTACAGCAGAAAGCCACTGAGCGCGGAGACTGCACCGCCCAGAGATTCGATGAGATTCAATAATACGAGCACTTAAAGGCTGATGCTGCGCAAGAGCATAACGCTGACTATCAAAACCGCCTTCATTGAGTTGCCCATGCACTGGCCGTAGATGCACTTTCATACGCCATCGTTGCCCTGCACAAACGCTATCTGATAAGTAACTGCCCTGTATCCTGATCCCGACAGGCGGGAAAATTGTTTTCCCCTCCACCGAGACTATCTGTAGCTCATGGTTCTGTTTGCTATCACTACGATCAATGACTGCTTCGATAACAATCGGTTTGCTCGTCCATGCTTCGAAGGGGGTCAGACTTTCCCGTGCGGAAAATAGTGCCCAGCAAAAACAGAGCAAACTAAAAGCTACATAGCCCGCGAATCGCCGGGGAAAAGCAGCGACACACAATGCGGTAACTAGCAGTGCTGCAATAACCGATGGTTGTGGAATAGCGGGCAGCCACATCAAAGGTATGATGCCAATCATTACGCAAAAGCACAGCCCAATAAGATTCTTCACCGCCACCTCCGTGTTACAGGCAGTTTGAGGTATCTGATTGCGTGCGTCAGCCGGGATTTATCGGCAATACGAGAAGGGTTCCAGACATTTAGAGGGGCGTGAGAACTTGCTTCACGGTTTTGCGAGCCAGCTCGAAAACATAGATTTTAGACATAAAAAACGGCACCCGAGGGTGCCGTTCTTGAGGATTAAATCCGAAGATTTAATTACCGTAAATGTTGGCGCGGTCACGCAACTCTTTACCTGGTTTAAAGTGAGGAACGTATTTACCTTCCAGATCCACTTTATCGCCAGTTTTTGGATTACGTCCGGTGCGAGGTGCGCGATAGTGTAAGGAAAAACTGCCGAAACCCCGGATTTCAATACGCTCACCTTGGGCGAGAGTAGAGGCCATATGCTCCAACATCTCTTTCACTGCATCTTCTACAGCTTTCGCTGGAATGTGAGATTGCTGGGTTGCAAGTCTTTCTATCAATTCTGACTTGGTCATGATTCCTCCGGTTTCCTTTCAGGAAAATTAACTTACAGCTATCAATCGAACAAGGGCGGCCGTAGCCGCCCTGATTTAGTGCTCGGGCGATTACTCGCCTTTAGCTGCTTTAAATGCTTCAGCCATAGCGTTAGAGAAGTTCGGTGCATCTTCCTGTTTGTTGTTAACAGTAGCGATTGCATCTTTCTCGTCAGCTTCGTCTTTAGCACGAACAGACAGGCTTACAACACGGTTTTTACGGTCAACGCCAGTGAATTTAGCTTCAACGTCGTCGCCTACGCTCAGAACCAGAGTTGCATCTTCAACGCGGTCACGTGAAGCTTCAGAAGCACGCAGGTAGCCTTCTACGCCATCTGCTAATTCAACTGTAGCACCTTTCGCGTCAACTGCTGTTACTTTACCAGTAACGATAGTACCTTTCTTGTTCAGTGCAACGTAGTTGTTGAACGGATCTTCTGCGAGTTGTTTAACACCCAGGGAGATACGCTCACGTTCTGCGTCAACTTGCAGAACCACAGCCGCGATTTCGTCGCCTTTCTTGTATTCACGAACTGCTTCTTCGCCTGCAACGTTCCAGGAGATATCAGACAGGTGAACCAGGCCGTCGATGCCGCCGTCCAGGCCGATGAAGATACCGAAGTCAGTGATAGACTTGATTTTACCTTCAACGCGGTCGCCCTTGTTGTGGGTTTCAGCGAACAGCTGCCATGGGTTAGATTTGCACTGCTTCAGACCCAGGGAGATACGACGACGTTCTTCGTCGATATCCAGAACCATCACTTCCACTACATCACCAACGTTAACAACTTTGGATGGGTGGATGTTTTTGTTGGTCCAATCCATTTCGGAAACGTGAACCAGGCCTTCAACGCCTTCTTCGATTTCTACGAAGCAGCCGTAATCAGTCAGGTTAGTCACGCGACCAGTCAGTTTGGTACCTTCTGGATAACGCTTAGCGATAGCGACCCATGGATCTTCGCCCAGTTGTTTCAGACCCAGAGACACACGAGTACGCTCACGGTCGAACTTCAGTACTTTAACGGTAATTTCATCGCCAACATTCACGATTTCGCTTGGATGCTTAACGCGTTTCCATGCCATATCAGTGATGTGCAGCAGGCCGTCAACGCCGCCCAGATCAACGAATGCACCGTAGTCAGTAAGGTTCTTAACGATACCTTTAACTTCCATGCCTTCTTGCAGGTTTTCCAGCAGTTGATCACGTTCTGCGCTGTTTTCGGATTCGATAACTGCACGACGAGAAACAACAACGTTGTTACGCTTCTGGTCCAGCTTGATGACTTTGAACTCAAGCTCTTTGCCTTCCAGGTGCAGAGTGTCACGTACCGGACGAACATCAACCAGGGAACCTGGCAGGAACGCACGAATACCGTTCAGCTCTACAGTGAAGCCACCCTTAACTTTGCCGTTGATGATACCGACCACAGTTTCAGCTTCTTCGTAAGCTTTTTCCAGCGTGATCCAAGCTTCGTGACGCTTAGCTTTTTCACGGGACAGCAGAGTTTCGCCAAAGCCATCTTCAACAGCGTCCAGAGCAACATCAACTTCGTCACCAACCTGGATTTCCAGTTCGCCAGCAGCATTTTTGAACTGCTCGATAGGAATTGCAGATTCAGATTTCAGACCGGCGTCAACCAGTACGATATCTTTGTCGATAGCAACTACTACGCCACGAACGATGGAACCCGGGCGGGTTTCGATTGTTTTCAGGGATTCTTCAAAGAGTTGAGCGAAAGATTCAGTCATGTTGTTAATCTTCAAGGTTCTTTTGTTTAACGTCCATTTAGCATCCCGCCGAATGGGGTTGTTTCACATACCCCGCCATTGGCTCCATGCCGACAGGGTTTAGGTTACAGGGGTAAGGAACTACCCGATATGTCAGAATACCACTATGGCAATATCATGACAAATATGACAAAACACACACCAGCACAATATTAACTATTGTGCTGGTGTTAAAATTTTCTGCGCATAAGTCAGCGCTTGTTTGATGACTTCGTCAATGGACATGCTGGTTGAATCCAGCACCAGTGCATCTGCGGCTGGCACTAACGGTGCTACTGCACGGTTACGGTCTCTGTCATCACGTTCTTTTATTTCTGCCAAAAGGCGCTCAAAGTTAACACTAAAGCCCTTCTCCTGCAACTGTAGCATACGCCTGTGGGCGCGCTCTTCCGAAGAAGCATCGAGGAATATTTTTACCGGTGCGTCTGGGAAAACAACAGTCCCCATATCACGCCCATCAGCTATCAATCCCGGCGCATCTCTGAACGCGCGTTGGCGGCGTAATAATGCTTCGCGCACACGAGGGAAAGCAGCGACTTGGGAGGCTGCATTAGCCACTTCCTGAGTGCGGATTTCAGCGCTAACGTCTTCCCCTTCGAGGATAACTTCCAGGTTGCCATTGTTAGCAACAAAGCGCACATCAAGGTGGGCAGCCAAAGGAACCAGCGCGTCTTCAGAGGTGACATCAACCTGGTGATGCAAGGCCGCCAATGCCAAAACTCGATAAATTGCTCCAGAATCAAGCAGATGCCATTGCAACGCTTCCGCCATGGCTTTACACAGCGTGCCTTTACCTGCGCCGCTTGGGCCATCAATCGTTATTACCGGGGCGGGTGCCGTCATCGTACTCTCCTCTCGCTGGAATTGCGGACCTAAAATATCAACGCCGCATATTATACGCCGCCAGAATCCTGACCGTTATCTTTCCTGCCAATTATCGTCGTGAATGAGGTTGAGTGTAGAAGAATTGCGCAACTTAGGGGCGAACTGGCAGAAAGCCAGTCCGCAGAGTGGGAGACAACGTTACTTTTTGTCTGCTGCGATACGGTCACGAATATGTTGTGCGCGCTCAGCTGAAGGCGGATGCGAGTCAAACATAGACTTCGATGTACCGCCGTCAAGCGTAGCCAGCTTGTCAAAACTGCTCGCCAAACCCTGGGTGTTGATCTTACGTTTTTTCAGCAGATCGTAAGAGAAATCATCAGCTTCTGATTCTTCACTGCGAGAGAACGTTGCATTAATAACTCCCTCAGCCAAATCGCCAAGCTGAGATTGAGAGAGCTGAGAAGCGACACCGCTGGTTGCAGAAACAGCATCACGCGCAGCTATTGTTGCATAAGCTGTTTGTAATTTTTCGCGAGAATGCCCCAGCGCAACGTGGCCCATTTCGTGCCCCAGAACACCTTCGACTTCATTGTCGCTCATCATATCCATCAAACCGCTGTACACACGGACGCAGCCATTCGCCATTGCCCAGGCGTTAATATCGCGGGTCATATAGACTTTATAATTCACCGGGGTGCCGTTAATTTGGCTACCCAACGCTTTGGCGATTTTGTTCAGACGTTTGGTGTACTTGCTGGATTTACCCGCGATTTCATTTTGGTTGTCCATCTCTTTGCAAGACTGGTTGGCAACCGCTTTAACATCCGCATCGGTAAGGGTTGCCGCTTTATAAGCCGACATACCAGACGACGCTATTTTATCGCCATTTATCCCCTGGCAACCCACCAGCGATCCCGCAATTAATGTTACCAGCACTGCCGTTTTGAAAGTCTTCATAATTATCTTCCGTTGATGAATCATAAATTAAAAAAAATCATTAATTTGTTAGCTAAATCGGAAGAGAGATTAACAGTGACGCAAGCGGGTGCAATAACAGCAGAGGTACGGAAACGGAGTTGCATCTGGGAAGGATTTATTACAGGAAATCGCTCCGGCGCACAGCGCCACCGGAGCAAATTTTCGCGGATTAAGCGAGGGTACTAATACGTGCCAACTGTTCGAAATAGTCAGGGAAAGTTTTTGCAGTGCATTTCGGGTCAAGGATAGTGACCGGAGTGTCTGACAACGCCACCAGCGAGAAACACATCGCCATACGGTGATCGTTATAGGTGCCAATTTCAGCGACTTGTAACTCAGCAGGTGGCGTTACGGTGATGTAATCTTCACCCTCTTCCACAACCGCACCCACTTTACGCAATTCCGTAGCCATTGCGCTCAGACGGTCAGTTTCCTTCACACGCCAGTTGTAAATGTTACGCAGCGTGGTTGTGCCTTTAGCAAACAAAGCCGCAGTAGCGATAGTCATCGCCGCATCGGGGATATGATTCATGTCCATATCAATGGCGTTCAGTTCACCGCGCTGGCATGAGATGAAATCATCACCCCAGGTGATTTTTGCACCCATTTTTTCCAGCACATCAGCAAAACGAATATCACCTTGCACGCTGTTGCGCCCAATACCGGTCACTTTTACCGTGCCGCCTTTGATTGCGCCAGCCGCCAGGAAATAAGATGCTGAAGACGCATCACCTTCGACCAGATAAGCACCCGGTGACGTATATTGCTGGCCGCCACGGATAACAAAACTGCGGTAATCGCAGTTTTCCACTTCCACACCAAAGGTTTTCATCAGGTGTAATGTGATGTCGATATACGGTTTCGATACCAGCTCACCTTTAATGGTGATTTCGGTGTCATTTGCAGCTAACGGAGCTGTCATTAAAAGTGCCGTCAGGAATTGGCTG
Organism: uncultured Buttiauxella sp.; assembly: GCA_965119215.1. Lineage (GTDB taxonomy): Bacteria > Pseudomonadota > Gammaproteobacteria > Enterobacterales > Enterobacteriaceae > Buttiauxella. The sequence goes on along the minus strand of CBCPKK010000006.1, from coordinate 94,721 downwards.
GAAACACTGCCATCAACAGAAACCTGGCCGCCGCTAAAACCGCCACGTAAACGCAGTGGTGGATAATTTTCCTGCTCCAGGTAATCAATCTGAGCGCCGCCCTGACGTAAAGCATCAACCAGATGGCCGATTGGGCGTTCTTTCATGCGTGGCTCGCCGGTCAGCACAATGTTATTGCTTCCCAGGCACAATGCCGCCGCCAGTGGGCGCATTGCCGTTCCTGCGTTACCTAAAAACAGTTCCAGTTCGCCTGCCGCTTGCAGCGAGCCGCCCATGCCTGTGACTTCGCAACGCGTACGATCGGCGGAGAGCGTATAGCTAACCCCTAATGCTTTGAGTGCGTTAAGCATATGACGCACATCGTCGCTATCCAGCAAATTAGTCAGTTCAGTGGTGCCTGAAGCCAACGCAGCAAGCAACAGAGCGCGGTTAGAAACACTTTTTGAACCAGGAAGATTAATCGTGCCGTCGACCAGTGCGATGGGTTGTAACGTCAGGGATTCCAGCATGGGGAAATACTCTCAACTCAAACAGAATAAAAACCCCGCGAACTATGCCGCGGGGAGAATAACAACGAGCAACAATTAACCGTGGCGACGTTCGAAGTCGACCATAAAGTCGGTTAAGGTTTTTACGCCTTCAAGCGGCATCGCATTATAGATAGATGCGCGCATTCCACCCACTACGCGGTGGCCTTTCAAGGCATGCAGACCGGCGGCAAACGACTCTTCGAGGAAGACTTTATCCAGCGCGCTATCAGCCAACTGGAATGGCACGTTCATGCGGGAACGGTTAGCCGAGGCGACATCGTTACGATAGAAGTCACTTTTATCGATAACACCGTATAACAGCTCAGCTTTCGCCCTGTTAATTTTATCCATGACTTCCACGCCACCTTGTTCTTTCAGCCATTTAAAGACCAGGCCGGAAAGATACCAGGCGAATGTCGGCGGGGTATTGAACATGGAGTCGTTGTCGTTAAGCACGGTGTAGTCAAGAATTGACGGGCAGGCTTTATGCGCTTTACCGAGCAAATCTTCACGCACTACCACTATTGTCAAACCGGCCGGGCCGATGTTTTTCTGCGCGCCTGCGTAGATCACGCCAAAGCGGCTAACATCCATCGGGTGCGACAAAATAGAGGATGAGTAATCAGCGACAACGATTTTATCGCCGAAATCAGGCGTTTCATGGATGGCGATGCCGTCAATGGTTTCATTCGGGCAATAATGCAGGTAGGCACTGTTTTCAGAAACCTGCCATTCGCTCATCGGCTTGATGGCTCGCAGGCCGTCGATGGTTACTTTGGCATCAATAACATTTGGGGAGCAGTATTTGTGCGCTTCTTTTACTGCACTGCTTGCCCAGTAGCCGCCATCAACGTAATCAGCTGTCGTTTTGTCACCCAGCAGATTTAATGGGACGCCAGCGAATTGACCGCGCCCGCCACCATGACAGAACAAAACTTTGTAATTCGAGGGGATTTGCAGCAGATCACGAAAGTCTTTTTCAGCTTCTTCCGCTACCTGAATAAATTCTTTACCACGGTGGCTTATCTCCATTACGGAGGTGCCTAAGCCTTGCCAGTCGCAGAGTTCACTTTGCGCACGACGAAGCACTTCAGCCGGTAGCATCGCCGGGCCGGAACTAAAATTGTATACCTGAGTCATTTCCCCTCACCACGCTTAGAGCAATAAGTTTTATCACGATATCGGTTTTATCATTCAGATGCTGAGGCTGCAACGGTTAATCAGGCATGCTGGGGGAATGTGCGCAAAATCACACAACAGAATCAACTGGTCGCTGAAATAAACACCCGATAAACGCCCTTCAGGTCACTCGGGTGGCTGCACTAGCTTTGACCCAGTACTTGTTAGCGCAACGCGGGCAAGGCGATTCATCATCAACATTAAACGTCACCACCTCACTACAACGTATGCAGGCATAGTCAGCATCTTCCGGCACTTTAATAAATCGCTCGCAACATGCTTCGGGCAAAATAGGTAACCCTGGTTTGACGAGTTTATCAGGGAAGAAATAGACGCTGATTTGTCCGTTGGTTTCCAGTATCGCCAGGCGTACTTGCCCGAGATGTTCAACCCCCAGCAAACGCAGCTCCATAAAAAACTCAAACTCAGTCATGTTCTGCGCCTTCATCTTTTCCCAGGAAAACTCCCCTTCTTCTATGATGACCGACGGTTTTCCTTCAAACAGGTTTTCAAGTTTTTCACTGTGACTCATCAGCCACATCACCAGGCGATAAAGCAGCCCCAGCGTGACGAAAACAATCAAAACCGGCAACATTGGGACATCATGGTAAAACGCCACATCCCCTGCCGCCGACCCGAGAGTCAGGATTATCAACACTTCAAATAGCGACATCTGCCGTACGCCGCGCCGCCCGGTTATCTTTAAAAAAAGGAACACCAATATAAAGGTATAAAGACTGCGGAAAGCCACTTCCCAGAGAAAATCTAGCGGGACGTCGTTTAATGCCATTCTCTGGAGATCAAAGCTTTTCATTTTTACCGCCATTACAGTGAGTTACTGACAGTAAGCATAGCCTGTTATGCTAAGGCCGCCTGCTTGCTGCTGACGATGGCGTCAGTCTGCTAAAACCCGTATCATTGCGCGCTTTGCGTACGACAAAAGTGAAACCTCATGACTCAAACCTTTATTCCTGGCAAAGATGCCGCTCTGGAAGATTCCATCGCTCGCTTCCAGACCAAGCTCACTGATCTTGGCTTTAATATTGAAGAAGCCTCCTGGTTAAACCCAGTTCCTAACGTCTGGTCAGTACATATCCGTGATAAAGACAGCGCGCTGTGCTTTACCAATGGTAAAGGCGCGACTAAAAAAGCGGCGTTAGCTTCTGCGCTGGGCGAATATTTCGAACGTCTGTCGACTAACTATTTCTTTGCTGATTTCTGGTTGGGCAAAACCATCGCCAATGGCCCGTTTGTGCATTATCCGAACGAGAAGTGGTTCCCAATTCCAGAAGATGAGCAACTGCCGGAAGGCATTCTCGACGATCGTCTGCGCGCGTTTTACGATCCTGAAAACGAAGTGACTGCAGGCATGCTTATCGACCTGCAATCCGGTAATGAAGAACGCGGTATTTGCGCTCTGCCATTTACTCGTCAGTCCGATCAAGAAACCGTTTATATTCCGATGAACATCATCGGTAACCTGTATGTTTCAAACGGGATGTCTGCAGGGAACACCGCAAACGAAGCCCGTGTACAGGCGCTTTCAGAAGTTTTCGAACGCCATATTAAGAACCGTATTATTGCCGAAAGCATCAGCCTGCCAGAAATCCCGCAAGAAGTGCTGGCTCGCTATCCGGGCGTAGTTGAGTCAATTGCAACCCTGGAAGCGGAAGGTTTCCCAATCTTCGCTTACGACGGTTCATTAGGCGGCAAATACCCGGTTATCTGCGTGGTTTTGTTCAACCCAGCCAATGGCACCTGTTTTGCGTCGTTCGGTGCTCACCCTGATTTTGGTGTTGCGCTGGAACGTACCGTGACAGAACTGCTTCAGGGCCGTGGCCTGAAAGACCTGGATGTGTTCACTCCACCAACGTTTGACGACGAAGAAGTTGCCGAGCATGCAAATCTCGAAACTCACTTTATCGATTCCAGCGGTCTGATCTCCTGGGATATGTTCAAGCAAGATGCTGACTATCCATTTGTTGACTGGAATTTCTCTGGAACTACGGAAGAAGAGTTCGCCACATTAATGGCAATCTTTGACGCAGAAGATCAAGAAGTCTACATCGCGGATTATCAACATCTGGACGTTTATGCTTGCCGTATCATCGTTCCGGGCATGTCGGATATTTACCCTGCCGAAGACTTGCTGTTAGCCAATAACAGTATGGGCCACCACCTGCGCGACACGATTCTTTCCCTGCCTGACAGCGAGTGGGAAAAACAGGATTATCTGGATCTGATTTCTCAATTAGATGAAGAAGGCCATGATGATTTCACCCGCGTACGCGAACTGCTAGGTCTGGCAACAGGTAAAGACAACGGTTGGTACACGCTGCGCATTGGTGAATTGAAAGCCATGCTGGCATTGGCCGGCGGCGACACTGAGCAGGCCCTGATTTGGACTGAATGGACGATGGAATTTAACGCGTCTATCTTCAGTGCTGAACGCGCTAACTACTACCGTTGCCTGCAAACGTTGCTGTTGCTGGCGATGGAAGAAGAACGCCAGCCGTTGCAGTATCTTAATGCCTTCGTTCGTATGTATGGTGCAGAAACAGTAGAAGCGGCAAGTGCAGCGCTGAGCGGTGAAGCACCGTTCTATGGCTTGCAAGCTGTCGACGACGACCTGAAAGCCTTCCCAGCCCACCAGGCGCTGTTGGCGGCTTACGAAAAACTGCAGCGCGCCAAAGCAGCTTTTTGGAAATAAAGTAACAAAACTCAACTCACAGGTGCGTAAACCATAATGTTTACGCTATATTACGGGGCGATTTTTATTGCCCCGTGTTTTTATTGGCAGCGTAATAATTTCATTTGTGACTCAATAGTTAAATATTGGTGAAATATTATTATTTTAAGCTACAAATAATGTTGCCAAATTATTGAAATACTCCATTCTAATTAACCCGTCACAGGAGCGATAAGGCTAAACATCAAATTACATTATAAAATTTAAACTTTATTTTTATCATAAAAATCAACAACTTGAACTGAAAACTAGCTAAACACCTGCTTTTTTCAGGCCTATAAGCTTGGCGAGATATGATCCATATCAAATTTTACTCTATAATGCTTTGTTAGTATCTCGTCGCCGAATTAAATAAGAGAGAGTTAGTGTGAAAGCTGACAACCCTTTTGATCTATTGCTTCCAGCAGCCATGGCGAAAGTCGCCGAAGATGCTGGCGTCTATAAAGCAACAAAACACCCGCTGACCACGTTTTATTTAGCGATCACGGCGGGGATGTTCATCTCGATTGCCTTTGTCTTTTACATCACTGCGACCACCGGCACTTCAACCATTCCATTTGGGATTGCGAAGCTTATCGGCGGTACTTGCTTCTCCTTAGGCCTTATCCTGTGTGTCGTCTGCGGTGCTGACCTGTTCACCTCTACGGTGTTAATTGTTGTCGCTAAAGCCAGTGGACGTATCACCTGGGGTCAGCTAGCCAGGAACTGGGTTAACGTTTATATCGGTAACCTGTGCGGTGCTTTGATGTTTGTGGTGTTGATTTGGTTGTCAGGTATGTATATGACAGCGAACGGTGCGTGGGGTCTGAATGTGCTACAAACTGCAGACCATAAAATGCATCACACCTTTATTGAAGCTGTATGCCTGGGTATTTTGGCTAACCTGATGGTCTGTCTGGCTGTCTGGATGAGCTACTCTGGTCGCAGTTTGATGGACAAGATGTTTGCTATGATTCTCCCGGTCGCCATGTTTGTTGCTAGTGGTTTTGAGCACAGTATCGCAAACATGTTCATGATCCCTATGGGTATCGTAGTACGCAACTTCGCAAGCCCGGAATTCTGGACCGCAGTTGGGTCGTCTCCGGACAATTTCTCTCACCTGACCGTGTTGAATTTCATCACCGATAACCTGATTCCTGTAACAATTGGGAACATCATTGGTGGCGGTTTACTGGTTGGGTTGACGTACTGGGTAATTTATCTGCGCGGTGGCGACAAGCACTAAGTGCTTTCCATCATGCAGGGAATAAGAAATCCACATTAGAAGGTAGGTGTTAAATGTCCGAACTTAATGAAAAGTTAGCCTCAGCTTGGGAAGGTTTTACCAAAGGTGATTGGCAGAATGAAGTCAACGTGCGTGACTTTATTCAGAAAAACTACACCCCTTACGAGGGTGATGAGTCCTTCCTGGCAGGTGCGACTGACGCAACTACCGAACTGTGGGACAAAGTTATGGAAGGCGTTAAACAGGAAAACCGCACTCACGCGCCTGTTGACTTTGATACCGACCTTGCTTCAACCATCACTTCCCATGATGCTGGTTACATCAACAAGTCCCTCGAAACTATCGTTGGCCTGCAGACTGATGCTCCACTGAAACGTGCAATTATTCCGTTTGGTGGCATCAAAATGGTTGAAGGTTCTTGCAAAGTATACGGTCGTGAACTTGACCCAATGCTTAAAAAGATCTTCACCGAATACCGCAAAACCCACAACCAGGGTGTGTTTGACGTTTATACCAAAGACATCCTGAACTGCCGTAAATCCGGCGTAATCACCGGTCTGCCGGATGCTTACGGTCGTGGTCGTATCATCGGTGACTACCGTCGCGTTGCGCTGTACGGCATCGACTTCCTGATGAAAGACAAATTTGCTCAGTTCAACTCTCTGCAGAGCAAACTGGAAAACGGCGAAGATCTGGAAGCCACTATCCGTCTGCGTGAAGAAATCTCCGAGCAACACCGTGCTCTGGGTCAGATCAAAGAAATGGCTGCTAAATATGGCTGCGATATCTCTGGTCCTGCTAAAAACGCTCAAGAAGCTATTCAGTGGACTTACTTCGGCTACCTGGCTGCGGTTAAATCTCAGAACGGCGCTGCAATGTCCTTCGGCCGTGTATCCACCTTCCTGGATGCGTTCATCGAACGTGACCTGAAAGCGGGCAAAATCACTGAGCTTGAAGCACAGGAAATGATTGACCACCTGGTCATGAAACTGCGTATGGTTCGCTTCCTGCGTACTCCTGAGTATGATGAGCTGTTCTCTGGTGACCCAATCTGGGCTACAGAATCTATCGCTGGTATGGGTGTAGATGGCCGTACTCTGGTTACCAAATCAAGCTTCCGTTTCCTGAACACCCTGTACACCATGGGGCCGTCTCCGGAGCCGAACATCACTATTCTGTGGTCTGAAAAACTGCCACTGAACTTCAAAAAATATGCTGCTAAAGTCTCCATCGATACGTCTTCTCTGCAATACGAGAACGATGATCTGATGCGTCCTGACTTCAACAATGATGACTACGCGATTGCTTGCTGCGTAAGCCCAATGATTGTTGGTAAGCAAATGCAGTTCTTCGGTGCTCGTGCTAACCTCGCGAAAACCATGCTGTATGCAATCAACGGCGGCGTTGATGAAAAACTGAAAATCCAGATCGGTCCTAAAGAAGCGCCTATCATGGCTGACGTTCTGGACTACGATAACGTTCTTGACCGTCTTGATCACTTCATGGACTGGTTGGCTAAACAGTACGTCACCGCGCTGAACATCATTCACTACATGCATGATAAGTACAGCTACGAAGCGTCTCTGATGGCTCTGCATGACCGTGACGTTGTTCGCACCATGGCTTGTGGTATCGCGGGTCTGTCTGTTGCAGCTGACTCCCTGTCTGCAATCAAATACGCGAAAGTTAAACCTGTTCGTGACGAAGACGGCCTGGCTGTTGACTTCGAGATCGAAGGTGAATATCCACAGTTCGGTAACAACGATTCTCGCGTAGATGACATCGCTGTTGACCTGGTAGAACGTTTCATGAAGAAAATTCAGAAACTGACTACTTACCGTAACGCTATCCCGACTCAGTCTGTTCTGACCATCACCTCTAACGTGGTTTATGGTAAGAAAACCGGTAACACCCCAGACGGTCGTCGTGCAGGCGCTCCATTCGGTCCAGGTGCTAACCCAATGCACGGTCGTGATCAGAAAGGTGCGGTTGCCTCTCTGACTTCCGTTGCTAAACTGCCGTTTGCTTACGCTAAAGATGGTATTTCTTATACCTTCTCTATCGTTCCTAACGCACTGGGTAAAGACGACGAAGTTCGTAAAACTAACCTCGCGGGTCTGATGGATGGTTACTTCCACCACGAAGCGTCCATCGAAGGTGGTCAACACCTGAACGTGAACGTGATGAACCGTGAAATGCTGCTGGACGCGATGGAAAACCCTGAGAAATATCCTCAGCTGACCATTCGTGTTTCTGGTTACGCTGTACGTTTTAACTCCCTGACTAAAGAACAACAGCAGGACGTTATTACTCGTACCTTCACTCAAACCATGTAATTCACGGTTTGTCTGAAAAGGCGTAGAATAGAGGCTCCACTCCGGTGGGGCCTTTTCTTATGTATGAACCAGTTTTGCAGGATCACTGCTACGTTTAAGTTATCCTGCAAAATTGATTCGACGCGGCAATCTATACACAGACCGCGCTCAACCTGGTTCTTGCTTTAAAAGCATGAATCAATACTGGAGAGAACACCGCAATGTCAGTAATTGGCCGAATTCATTCCTTTGAATCCTGCGGTACCGTGGATGGTCCCGGTATTCGTTTTATTACCTTTTTCCAGGGCTGCCTGATGCGCTGCCTGTATTGCCACAACCGTGATACATGGGATACGCACGGCGGCAAAGAGATCGGCGTTGAAGAACTGATGAAAGAAGTGGTGACCTATCGCCACTTTATGAATGCATCAGGCGGCGGTGTAACAGCGTCAGGTGGCGAAGCTATTCTGCAAGCTGAATTTGTGCGTGACTGGTTCCGCGCTTGTCGCAAAGAAGGTATTCATACCTGCCTGGACACTAACGGTTTTGTGCGCCGTTACGATCCGGTCATTGATGAATTACTGGAAGTGACCGATCTGGTTATGCTGGATTTAAAACAGATGAACGATGAAATTCACCAGAATCTGGTGGGCGTGTCTAATCATCGTACGCTGGAATTTGCTCGCTACCTTTCCGATAAAAACATTAACGTCTGGATTCGTTACGTTGTCGTACCAGGTTGGTCCGACGATGATGACTCCGCGCATCGCCTTGGCGAATTCACGCGTGATATGGGTAACGTTGAGAAAATTGAGCTGTTGCCTTACCACGAGCTGGGCAAGCACAAATGGGTAGCGATGGGTGAAGAGTACAAACTCGACGGTGTACATCCACCGAAGAAAGAGACCATGGAACGCGTAAAAGGCATTCTGGAACAGTATGGTCACAAGGTGATGTACTAGACAATAGACCCTCGCGAGAGGGTCTTTTTGTATCAGGCGTGAGCAACAGGCGTTGTGTGATGCCCTGCTTTGCGCAGCAACATCAGCAAATAAACAAATGCCACACCGGCAATCATGACGAACAGCAAACTGTCTGAGTAGCTTTGCATTAGCATCGACGTAAACGTTGGGCCAAGCAAACTGCCCACTGTGTAACTCAGCAATAAGGCCTGATTCATCGCGACCAATTGGTGATGTTCAACTTTCTCGCAGGCCCAGGCCATTGCCACCGGATAAAGCGTAAAACCTGCAGCCCCAAGTACAAACAACGCTGGCCCCATCGCGGCATTACTCAGCATCGCCATGCAACCCAGAATCACAATAAACACCTGAACTCGCAGGACTAACAAACGGCCAAAACGGTCGGCCAGGCGCCCTATCGGCCACTGCCCAATAATACCCGCGCTAACCATCACTGCCATCCAAAAACCAATACCGGCATCACTGACACCCTGATGGTTTAAATACAGCGGCATTAGTCCGTACAGCGATCCCAGAACGATACCTGAGATAATGCAGCCATTCACCCCAAGGCGGGCATGGCGCAGGCGTAGCATCGGCCAGATAGCGGTAGCTTCCTGGCTTTCACTGCGATCGTTCACTATACGAGTAAACAGTAAAGGAAGGATTGCGGTCAGTATAAGTGCGGTGACCCACGGCAGTACGCTGGCTAAATCCGTTGGCATTTTGCTTATCATCAATTGACCCAATACAGTGCCAACGTAATAAACCATCATGTATGCAGCCAACAGTCGCCCACGGTCACGCGAAGTCCCGCTGCACATCAATGCACTTTCAACGACGACCCAAATCATCGCGCAGCCAATGCCCGCGATGAAACGCCACATCATCCAGCTCCAGAAGCCAGTCATTAGCCCCAACCCTACACAACCCACGGCAAAAATCAGCGAGGCCAGATAGTAGCTACGGTTAAATCCCTGGCGCTTAATCAGCCAGCCAGTGACCAGTGTACCCAGCAAGTTTCCAGTAAAATACGATGAACCCACCATTCCGACTTGCCAGGTTGGCAGTTGTTCGTGGGCTAACCAAAGTGGAACCAGGGTGTTTAAAACCGCAATCGCCAGGGTCAAAAGCATCAGACCACAGAGCAAAAGCATCACTGGTCGGGTATAGGTGGACATGTAAAAAACCGCGAGGAAGAGAATAAATTTGTGCGCATCATGCCACTGGAAAAATGATTGTCAATCCAGCGCTGGCGGGGTCTGGCACGATTTGAAAGCTGTCGATTTGAAAAACTTATTCAACTTGTGACCGAAGCGCTAAATCAAAATGCTATCTAACTGTTTTTGATGGAATATGAAATTATCAACCGAGCCTGATTGGATGAAAAATTTCATGGTCAGTCGGATGATATTTTCTTATCTGGGGACAAAAAATGCGCCCGAAGGCGCATTTAATATAGAGCGTTTGTTAGCTGGCTATTGCCATTCCTACAGTCATATGCAAACCGTAGAACACACCACGCCCGATTAGCTCTCCGGCAATCACCAGCACAAAGGCAAATACCAGCACTGCAGGGCTTGCCATGCCACCTTTGAGCTGCGGAACAATCCAGCATACCAATGCCGCAGCCAACGCCAGCAGTCGCCACGACATTAACGTACCGTATTGCGGCACAAGGTTAGATGCCTGAGCGATTGAGCTGTGAATCGTTGCCAGACTCATCCCTTGCAACAGCACAACAGCCGTACTCACAACGACTGCCAGCAGCGAAATAGCAGGCAAAATACGCATTCCCCAACCCGTTACGCCCGCAACACGCAGCAGTAAATAACCGAGTAGCGGCCCGCCAATAAACATCGTCAGGAAGAAACTGAGCGGCGTATAAACGCTATACCATGTTGGTACGGTGTCAATCAGGTAGACCTTGCACATCATCCAGACGAAAAACACGCCCAGAATCATCGTCAGGACCATCCAGATTTTACCCAGCGCCTGCGGCATTTTACCCAACACAGTAATCAACCACCAGAAACCGCCCACTGCAAAGAAGAGCGAACCACTGGCAATTTCATTACTGAGCGCCGAATCACCAATGCGATTAAGCGAGTTAAAAGCGCGCAGTGGTGAACCAAGGTGCAGAACAGAGGCCATAAAGCCAATGCCCATCAGTACCCACAGCACGATCATCGTCCAGTGCACACGCTTTTGCTGCGCACGTTCAGAAACGCCTGTCAGCAAAGCCAGCGCCATGACGATAAAACCACCTGCTACGCACTGCCCCAGAACCGTAAAGACCATTAGCGGCCATTCATGCCATCCGTTACCCATCTCACACCTCCTTCGGGTTTGCCAGATAGCCGGTTTTATCCCCACAAGGGCGGCTGTTGGCGTTCGGTTTAATAACGATATTTGGCTTCGTAAAGTGTGCTGATGGCAGTGGAGCAATAGCCGCCTGCTCGCCATACTTTTTACGCAGTTCGTCAATAGGAGCCATATCCAGTGCACGCAGCGGGCAAGACTCGACACAAATCGGTTTCTTGCCTTCAGCAATACGCGAATAACAGCCGTCGCATTTCGTCATATGCCCTTTTTCTGCGTTGTACTGCGGCGCGCCGTATGGGCAAGCCATATGGCAGTAACGGCAGCCAATACAAACATCTTCGTTTACCACGACAAATCCGTCTTCACGCTTGTGCATTGCCCCACTTGGACAAACCTTGGTACATGCCGGGTCTTCACAGTGGTTACACGCAATCGACAGGTAATAGGCAAATACGTTCTGGTGCCAGACGCCGTTGTCTTCTTGCCAGTCGCCACCGGCGTACTCGTAAATGCGACGGAAACTGACATCCGGGCCTAAGTTTTTGTAGTCTTTACAAGCCAGCTCGCAAGTCTTGCAACCGGTGCAACGGCTGGAATCAATGTAAAATCCGTATTGAGTTGTCATCAGCTATTCCTTACGCCTTCTCGACCTGGACGAGGTTACTGTGGGATGGATTACCTTTCGCCAGTGGCGACGGTCGCTGAGTGGTTAGCACGTTAATGGAACCAGCATGGTCAACTTTATTGGCATCCGGGCTATACCAGGCCCCTTCCCCCATCGCTACAACCCCAGGAATAATGCGCGGAGTCACTTTGGCATTGATTTGAACTTCGCCACGACCATTGAAGATGCGCACCATGTCTCCGTTTTTAATCCCACGCTGTTGCGCATCAATTGGGTTGATCCACATTTCCTGACGGCAAGCTGCTTTCAATACCTCGACGTTGCCATAGGTTGAGTGAGTGCGCGCTTTGTAGTGGAAACCGGTCATCTGCAATGGCCATTTCTCCGCCAGTGGGTCGCCGTAGTTTTCGAAGCCTGCACTGTAAACCGGCAGTGGATCGATAACGTCGCCTTCGTTGAGTTGCCAGGTCGCTGCAATCTCTGCCAATTGCTCAGAGTAGATTTCAATTTTCCCGGACGGCGTAGTCAGTGGATTCGCCGCAGGATCTTCGCGGAAATCCTTATAAGCTACGTGATGCCCTTCTGGATCGCGCTTTTTGAAAATGCCCTGCTTGCTAAACTCTTCAAAACTTGGGAGTTCAGGAATAGCTTCCTGAGATTGCTTATACAAATGGCGCATCCACTCTTCCTGGTTGCGGCCTTCGGTAAATTGCGGTTCGACACCCATACGTTTGGCAAGCTCGGTGGTCATCTCGTAAATCGTTTTGCATTCAAAGCGCGGTTTGATGGCCTGACCGGCAAAAATCACGTACGCCATGTTGCCGCACGAAGCATCGAGGCAGAAATCCATCTGTTCGGAAGCCGTGCAGTCTGGCAGCAAAATGTCAGCGTATTTGGCTGAGGACGTCATGTGGTTATCGATCACCACAATCATTTCGCATTTTTTGTCATCCTGGAGGATGTCATGGGTGCGGTTGATTTCGGAATGCTGGTTGATCAAACAGTTACTGGCGTAGTTCCAGACCATTTTGATCGGTACATCGAGCTTATCTTTACCACGTACACCGTCGCGTGTAGCGGTCATTTCCGGGCCACGCTCGATGGCATCGGTCCACAGGAACATAGAGATACTGGTCTGTACCGGGTTTTCCAGTGTTGGCATACGTACAAACGGTAAACTGTAGGAACCTTCGCGCGCACCGCTGTTACCTCCGTGAATCCCCACGTTGCCGGTCAGGATCGACAGCATCGCAATAGCGCGGGAAACCAGCTCTCCGTTTGAGTGGCGCTGTGGCCCCCAACCCTGGCTGATAAATGCCGGTTTTGCCGTAGCGATTTCGCGGGCTAGTTGCGTGATACGTTCAGCAGGAATACCGGTAATTTGGGCAGCCCACTGTGGCGTTTTCGCCAAACCATCAGCGCCCTGACCAAGAATATAAGCCTTATAATGGCCATTAGCAGGCGCACTTTTTGGCAGCGTTTTCTCGTCATAACCGACGCAATATTTATCAAGGAATGGCTGATCAACGAGGTTTTCATTGATCATGACCCACGCGAGTGCCGAGATAAGCGCAGTGTCTGTACCTGGGCGAATTGGAATCCATTCATCTTCACGCCCGGCACCGGTATCGGTGTAGCGCGGATCGATGATAATCATGCGGGCATTAGATTTTTCGCGTGCTTGCTCGAGGTAGTAAGTCACCCCGCCGCCACTCATGCGCGTTTCGCCTGGGTTATTACCAAACAGCACAACCAATTTGCTGTTTTCAATGTCTGATGGGCTATTACCATCTGCCCAGCCGCCGTAGGTGTAGTTCAGGCCAGCGGCAATTTGCGCGGTTGAATAGTCACCATAATGATTAAGATAACCGCCACAACAGTTCATCAGGCGAGCGATTAACGTAGAACCCGGTGGCCAGGAGCGAGTCATAGTGCCGCCTAGCGTACCTGTGCCGTAGTTCAGGTAAATAGCTTCGTTGCCATGCTCTTTGATAATGCCTTTCATACTGTTTGCAATGGTGTCGAAAGCTTCATCCCAACTGATGCGCTCGAACTTCCCTTCACCACGTAAACCAACACGTTTCATCGGGTACTTTAGGCGGTCGGCATTATAGACTCGACGACGCATTGAACGGCCACGCAGACAGGCACGAACCTGATGTAGGCCTTCGTAATCGTCGTTGCCGGTATTGTCCGTCTCAACGTATTTGATTTCGCCATCCACCACATGCATGCGGAGTGGGCAACGGCTGCCACAGTTAACCGTACAAGCGCTCCAGACCACTTTATCCGCAGCGGCTACGGTATTTTCTGGTGTTTGGGCAAAAGCCATGCGGGAAAAAGGTAAAGAGAAGGCACTACTTGCAGCGGCTAAGCCACCAATTGCGGTGGTTTTGACCAGCTTACGCCGGCTGACCTCTGCCGCGAGGATCGCGTTAGGGGTTTTCTCAGTCATAATGACCTACTTATTATGCTCACAGTTTGAAATAAGCTGGCAGAGGTAACGCAGACATCAAACGGCCTGCTGCTCCATTGCACAGCCAAAGAGAGAAAGGAGTGTCGAGAAAAATTAGTGTTATGCAGATTGGTTTTGCCGCGTCACATCATGTAAATCATGGCAACCAAATGATAAAAATCTTGAATGAATAGTTTTAAGGATCATCACTCGCTTTCTGCGACAATAATACTTATTAATGGGTATTCGTTATTGTTTGGAGTCAATAAAGGCAGATTATCTGTGGGAATGAGAATATTTACGGCATAAAAAAAGCGCCCTAAGGCGCTTTTTAAGAGCAAAATAGCATCAACACATTAGCCGATGTACTCAAGCCCTTTCATGTACGGACGCAGCACTTCTGGAACTTCGATACGACCGTCAGCTTGTTGGTAGTTTTCCAGTACGGCGACCAGAGTACGACCTACAGCCAGACCAGAACCGTTCAGTGTGTGCACCAGACGTGTTTTCTTATCAGACTTGCTACGGCAGCGAGCCTGTAGGCGGCGCGCCTGGAAATCCCACATGTTCGAGCATGAGGAGATCTCACGGTAAGTGTCCTGCGCTGGCAGCCACACTTCCAGATCGTAGGTCTTAGCAGAACCAAAGCCGATATCGCCACTGCACAGCAGCACTTTGCGGTACGGCAGGCCCAGCAACTGCAACACTTTCTCAGCATGACCGGTCAGTTCTTCCAGAGCATCCATAGAGTCTTCTGGACGAACGATCTGCACCATCTCAACTTTATCGAACTGATGCTGACGGATCAGACCACGCGTATCACGGCCATAAGAACCCGCTTCAGAACGGAAGCATGGGGTATGGGCGGTCATTTTCAGTGGCAGAGAGTCTTCATCAATGATCTCGTCGCGCAACAGGTTGGTCAACGGGACTTCTGCTGTCGGGATCAGCGCATAATTGCTGCTACCCGCTTCTTCATCCAGCGGACGAGTATGGAACAAATCAGCACCGAATTTAGGCAACTGACCAGTACCGTACAGCGTTTCATGGTTCACCAGATAAGGAACGTAGTTTTCAGTGTAACCGTGCTGTTCGGTATGCAGATCCAGCATGAACTGGCTCAGGGCGCGGTGCATACGAGCGATTTGCCCCTGCATCACGACAAAACGGGAACCGGTCAGTTTTACCGCAGCAGCAAAGTCCAGACCTTTGGCCATTTCGCCGAGGGTTACGTGATCGCGTATTTCAAAATCGAATTTACGCGGCTCACCCCAGCGGCTGACTTCAACGTTTTCGCTGTCGTCTTTACCCAAAGGCACGCAATCATCCGGAATGTTCGGCAGCGTCAGCGAGATGTCGCGGATTTCAGACAGCAGAGAATCAAGCTCAGCTTTTGCTGCATCCAGCTCCTCACCCAACTGGTTGACTTGCAAACGCAGCGGCTCAATGTCTTCGCCACGCGCTTTCGCCTGGCCAATGGATTTCGATCGTGAGTTACGCTCAGCTTGCAGATTTTCAGTTTTGACCTGCAACACTTTACGACGCTCTTCCAGAGAGCGCAGCGTTTCTACATCCAGCTTGAAGCCTCGGCGTGCCAGTTTTTCAGCGACTGCGTCTGGCTCTGTACGCAGCAGATTGGGATCGAGCATGCTTATCCTGTGCTTATCGAATTGAAGGAGGGAGTGCGGCTACAGCCTGCAACCGCATTGATATTCTTGCTAACCTTACCGCAACGCCTGCTTTAGCGGTAGCGTTTTGTCGGGCTATTTTGATCCTGTTCAGCAAGCCAGGCGAGCTTTTCACCAATCTTGCCCTCAAGACCTCTGTTTGTCGGCTTATAATAGCGTGTTTGTGCCATTTCCTGTGGGAAGTAGACTTCCCCGGAAGCATAGGCGTTAGGTTCGTCATGAGCATAACGATACTCTTGCCCGTAACCCATTTCTTTCATCAGCTTGGTTGGCGCATTGCGCAGATGAACAGGAACGTCGTAATCCGGGCGTTCGCGGGCATCCGCCATCGCCGCCTTGAACGCGGTATAAACAGCATTGCTTTTTGGTGCACACGCCAGGTAAACAATAGCCTGAGCGATTGCGCGTTCACCTTCTGCGGGGCCAACTCGAGTAAAACAATCCCACGCAGAAATAGCGACCTGCATCCCTCGCGGGTCAGCATTACCCACATCTTCGGAAGCAATCGCCAGCAAACGACGAGCCACATATAACGGATCGCCACCCGCCGTGATAATGCGTGCATACCAATACAGCGCTGCGTCCGGCGAAGAACCGCGCACCGATTTATGTAATGCAGAAATCAAATCGTAGAAACGGTCGCCTTTATTATCAAAGCGCGCACTGCGTTCCCCTGCGATTTCAGTCAGCAGCGCAATGTGTAATTCGCGTTTGCCATTCGCATTGGTTTCAGCCATATCGGCCATCATTTCCAATGTATTCAACGCGCGGCGCGCATCACCGTTGACCAGTTCCGCAATGGCTCGGCGAGTATCATCCGGCAGAACAATATTTTGGCCGCCATAACCACGTGCTGTATCGCTCATCGCTTGTTCGATTACTTTTTCGATGTCATCAGTGGTCAGCGATTTGAGCAAATAAACACGGGCACGGGAAAGAAGTGCCGAATTGAGTTCGAAGGATGGGTTCTCGGTGGTAGCACCAATGAATGTGATCGTGCCGTCTTCAATGTGAGGCAGAAAAGCGTCTTGCTGGCTTTTGTTGAAGCGATGCACTTCGTCGACAAACAGAATGGTGCGTCGTCCCGCATTGCGGTTCTGGCGCGCTCGTTCTATAGCCTCTCGGATTTCTTTCACGCCCGAGGTGACAGCAGATATACGTTCTACATCCGCATCAGCGTAGTGAGCAATCACTTCAGCCAGTGTCGTTTTGCCCGTACCCGGCGGCCCCCATAAAATCATTGAATGGAGATGCCCCGCCTCGATAGCTTTAGGAAGCGGTTTGCCCGGCGCTAGCAGATGTTGTTGGCCGATATATTGCGCGAGATTTTCTGGCCGCATACGCGCGGCCAGAGGCTTGAAGGTATTCTCAGAAAAATCGAGCGACAGGTTGCCCACTCATACCTCTACTTACGTTGGTCGTCCACCGTCACACCTTTAGGCGGGGTAAACGTAAACTTACTCATATCCACTGAGCCATTTTGCTGAGTTTTCAGCGCATAGCTGCTGCGTTGATCGTCTTGCTCAATCGCACTGAACTGATGGATAGTCCCGTCGTTGCCGACGTTAATGGTGAACTGCTTGAGGTTACCGGCGCTGGTTTTTGGCGTCAGCACAAAATCATCACCACTTTGTTTAATGTTGTATTGCTGCCAGTCGCTGCTTTGGTTACGTGCAATCAGCATAAACGGAGTATTGCCGGTCGCATCTTTCAGCCAGGTTGCACTGACCTGCTCAACAAACGGGTTGTAGAACCACAATGTTTTGCCATCGGAAACCAGAATACTTTCATCTGGCTGAGTCATATGCCAGTTGAACAAATTAGGACGTTTAACCCACAAATCGCCCTGGCCTTCCTGAACGGCGGCACCACTACCATCTGTCACTTTCTGGGTAAAGCTGGCGTGGAAGCTGCTGACTTTGTCCAGACGAGCTTTCAGGTCACCTGCGGCATCAGCCCAGGCAGCGGTTGCAGTCAGAGCAGTCAACAAAGCACAAGTAATAGCGATTTTTTTCATTATGATCCCTTAAAATTCATGCGCCACAAAGCGACTGCGCTGTGGCATTTCTGTTGCCCACTCTAATTGAGAGTTATTGCGCAGCAACAGAAGAATAAGCTGATTTTCTAGTAATTTACCCTTCTTTGCAAAAGAGCCGCAACGGCGACTCTTTTGCTCAGGGCTATTCGAATGGCGGTGGAGCAAGCACTTCGCGGTTACCGTTATTCCCTTGCGGGCTCACAATCCCCTGCGCTTCCATCTGTTCAACAATTCGAGCCGCTCGGTTGTAGCCAATACGGAACTGACGCTGAACACCGGAAATAGACGCTTTACGTTTTTCGACCACAAAAGCGACGGCTTGATCAAATAGCGGGTCAAGCTCTTCATCACCGTCTATACCACCACCTGCACCGCCTTCACTTTCGCTATCGGAAGTAATACCCGTGATGTATTGCGGACGACCACGCGCTTTCCAGTCCTGAACGACCGCATGAACTTCCTGGTCGCGAACAAACGCGCCGTGGACACGCACTGGTGTCGTGGAGTTCGGCCCGGAATAAAGCATATCACCCATACCTAACAGTGATTCTGCACCGGCCTGATCAAGAATGGTACGGGAGTCAATTTTGCTCGACACGGTAAACGCAATGCGCGTTGGAATATTCGCTTTAATCAGACCGGTAATGACATCTACCGATGGTCGCTGTGTTGCAAGCACCAAGTGAATACCTGCCGCACGCGCTTTCTGTGCCAGGCGAGCAATCAACTCTTCGACTTTTTTGCCGACCGTCATCATCAAGTCAGCAAATTCATCGACCAGTACCACGATATACGGCAGTTTTTCGAGCATTGGATGTGCCACTTCCATGCTGTCGCCAGGCTTCCAGAATGGGTCTGGAATCGGACGACCCATGCGTTCAGCTTCCAGAATACGCTCGTTGTAGCCTGCGAGGTTACGCACGCCAAGCGCCGACATCAGCTTATAGCGACGCTCCATCTCGTTAACACTCCAGCGCAGCGCATTCGCCGCATCTTTCATGTCGGTGACCACTTCGGTCAACAGATGCGGAATGCCTTCATAGACCGATAGCTCGAGCATTTTCGGGTCGATCATGATGAACTTCACTTCATCCGGCGTAGCTTTGTACAGAATACTGAGGATCATGGCATTCACGCCTACGGATTTACCCGACCCCGTAGTACCCGCCACCAGTAAGTGAGGCATTTTCGCCAGATCGGCCACTACCGACTCACCGCCGATATCTTTGCCCAACACCACGGTTAACGGTGAAGGGCTATCGCGGAACTTGGCGCAATCGAGCACTTCACGCAGATAGACGGTCTGGCGTTTTTTGTTTGGCAGTTCCAGGCCAACGTAAGGTTTACCCGGAATAACTTCTACAACACGCACCGCTACCGTAGACAACGAACGCGCAAGGTCACGGGACAAGTTAGAGATACGAGCAGCTTTAACACCTGGCGCTAAATCAAGCTCAAAACGAGTGATGACCGGGCCTGGCGAGTAGTCAACCACATCCGCTTTAATACGGTAATCCGCAAGCCGTGCTTCAACCAGGCGCGCCATTTGCTCTAAAGCAAAGGTATCAACCGGTTCAACTTCAGATGGCGGAGACGTCAGCAGATCCAGAGACGGTAGCGGTGTAGTTGGACGCTGCAACGGACGATCGTCGCCATTACGCATCAGGAAAGGATGTATCAAACTTTCATGAATCGACGGCGCGGCAACGGGTGCAGGCTGTTGTACGTTTTGCGGCTGCACATTGTGTTGCGGTTGTGCTGTCTGCCAGTTTTGCGGTTGCTGAACGGGAGTCGGTTCTTCAACAGGGCTTGGTGTAAACAACGGCTCGCTCGGCCCATCGTTTACCAGCGTTTTCATTGGTGAGAAATCAAAATCATCCAGTGAGAACGGCACATTATTGGGCTGTTGCTGATTCGGTTGCTGCTGAGCTGGTGAGTCTGAATAGCGCTGTTGCTGCTGGGCTGCAAACTGACGCGCTAACTCCGCCTGCTCGGCTTCATCCTCATTAACTTGCGCGGCATCGTCTTCGTACTCTTCGCCATAGCGTTGCTGTTGCTGAGCCGCAAACTGGCGAGCCAGTTCATGCTGCTCCATTTCTTCAGCATCATCGATATAGCCATCTTCGCTATTCATACCATTCTGACGACGAGCTTCTTCTTCTTCCGCCATACGCTGAGACGGCAGTTTTATCCCGTAGGAAGCAAGTTCACGACGAGTCGGCACACGCACGCGGTTTGGGCGCGGCAGTTGCGGGCCAATCCCCTCTTTTACCTGAGAACGTGGCGCATCGCTGGCAATGCTAAATATCGGACTAAAGGCTGCGGCTGCACCGGCAACTTTTGCTGCATCTTTAACACCAGAAGGAATCCCGGCAGAAATCGCGGCACTGCCTGGAGCAAGTATTTCTGGGGCTGCATCGAAAATACCTGGCGGCGTTGTCGGTGTCCCACTGAAAGGCGCTGGTGCTGTTGAGGTCTGAGTCGTCTGGGTAAAAGCAGGACTTTGATCATAGCCGTATGGGTCAGGCTTGGGTTCATTTACCGGCTGATACCAGGCTGCCAATTGTTCACGTTCACGTGCACGTCGCTCTTCGACTTCTTCAAAGTGATAAATAGGCGGGCGTACTGCCGGTTTAATTTCTTCAACAGGCTCAGGCTGTGCGATTGGCGCAACGGGAGCTGGCTGGAAATAAGCTGGCTCGACCGCTGCTTGCTCTACAACAGGCTCAATTGCAGCAGGCTCTGACCAATGACTGGTGACATGCTGCGGATTGTACTGATCCGCTGCGCGAGGTGCTGTGTAGCTTTCAGGCGCAGGGGCAATCACCGGTTCAGGCGTTACTGTGGTTGGAGCGGGTTCCCAGGCAATAGCCGGAGTATGTTCAACGGCTGGCGCGGGCGCTGTCACTGGCGAAACAGTTGCCGTAGGCATAACGGGTGCTGCATAGACAGGATTCGCCATCGCAGCGGCGGCCGTAGCAGCCACAGGCGCAACGATAGACTGGCCGTGCAACAATGGATCGTATTCGTCGCTTTCCGGTAAGGTCGCTTTGTTGCCAGAGAACAGTACGTCGTCTTCTGGCAGCGTTGCTTTGTTACCCGAGAACAAGACGTCATCTTCGGCATCGTCCATACGCTTACCGGAAAACAGCGCAGAGTCTGTTTTACGAGCGTTTGGATTGGCAAATTTTTCCGAGATACGCTGCTTACGAGCTAATGCACCACGTAAGATACGCGCACGACGAGACTCTCGCTTTTCTACAGCCGGTTCTTCGCCATGTTCTTCATCTTCGTAGTCGTAATCATCGTCCTGCCAGGTGTTATCCCGGCGCGTGCGGTTGCTGGCAAACGTCAGGACGCTCAAGGTCGCGCTGCCAATTTTCTCAGCAATGCCGACCCAGGACCAGCCTGTAAAGAGGGTTAAACCTGCAGCCCACACGCACAACAACGCAATAGTGCCACCGCTGCTGTTAAGCAGGGGCATCATTGCGGTGCTCAGTAAACTACCGATCACGCCGCCCGAGGCGAAATACCAGATATCATCAGCGTTAATCGCCGCAAGGCCACAAGCCGTTAGCACCATCGCCAATACGCCAATCAGGCGTAAGGAAACGGCGAAGTAATCGATAAACTCTTCGCTATCACGATTACGGAAAGTGAACCAACACGCACCGATGATTATCACCGGAATGGTGTAGGCCATTACGCCAAAAATGAACAGCAGGGTATCGGCCAACCACGCGCCAGGCATCCCACCCAAATTATGGATAGGTTCATGCCATGCGGTTTGTGACCAGCTGGGATCTGAAGGATTAAAACTGAGCAACGCCACCATCAAATAGACGGCAAAAATGGCAACAAGGAGCAATAAGGCTTCTAATGCCCGACGCCCGCTGCTGAGTTTCCTCAATGTAACTTCTTTTTCTTCGGTGTATTCCTGGCTCAAGTAAGACTCTCCAGGTCCTTAATAAATATGGAGAGCAACAGCGCCGGGTATTCCCGGCACTGTTGCTGTATGAATTACCAGGAGTGTAACCAAAATACGCAGATTTTGCACCTGGCCCGTGTTAACGGGTCTTAATTACCAGACGATTGCTCTGTTTGACCTCTTCCATGACCACATAGGTACGGGTATCGTTCACACCCGGCAGTCGCAATAAGGTTTCGCCTAACAATTTGCGGTACGCAGACATATCAGGTACGCGGGTTTTCAACAAATAGTCGAAATCACCGGATACTAAATGACACTCTTGAATTTCTTCAAGTTTTTGGACTGCAGTGTTGAATTGCTCAAACACATCCGGCGCGCCACGATTCAGAGTAATCTCAACAAAAACCAGAAGTGATGCATCCAGATAATGCGGGTTCAGCAGAGCGGTGTAGCCCTGAATGAAACCCTGTCGTTCCAGGCGACGCACGCGCTCGAGGCACGGAGTCGGTGAAAGCCCTACTCGCTTCGAAAGCTCGACGTTTGAAATACGCCCATCCTTCTGCAGCTCATTAAGAATGTTACGATCGATGCGGTCGAGATCTTTGCCAGGGCGCTTCTTACTATCTACCATTATTATTGTCTCTCTGTGTTCCTTCCTTCACCTGCCATAACCCGGTCGACGTCAATGTTCCGGGTGTACGTGAGAAGACCGGTGCCCAATGGCCGCCATCGACATCACTCATGCCGTCTGTCCACGCCATGAGTAGATTTCAATAACCCGGTAAAATTGCATCAGGTATGCGTGATTATTTTACTGCGCTCACACCAAATGTTTTTCTTCCTCGAATGTTTTCGCAAATGCTTAGCGGATTGTCAAAGCAAAACATCGAAATTTAGTGGAACGTGCCATATATCTGGGGTACTTGACGATTATTCATCACTTTACCTGCGTGACTAATTACCCTATTTAGATGGATTTTTATGCAGTTTATGCACATTCGCCTGCGGCCGATTGAACGCGGCTATTGCACATATAGTTAACACTTTCGCTAACACTGCGGTTGCACCCTTTTTTTACCCCGCTAAATTCCCTACAATCCCTCGATTGTCTGCCAACGTACAATGAGGATCTCATGGGCACCGCTAAACACAGTAAATTGCTAATTCTTGGCTCCGGCCCTGCGGGCTACACCGCAGCAGTCTACGCGGCACGCGCCAACCTCAAACCCGTATTGATTACCGGGATGGAAAAAGGTGGCCAGCTCACCACTACGACCGAAGTCGAGAACTGGCCGGGCGATCCTAACGACCTGACTGGCCCTGCGTTAATGGAGCGTATGCACGAGCATGCGACCAAATTCGAAACAGAAATCCTGTTCGATCACATTTCTAAAGTTGATCTACAGAATCGTCCGTTCCGTCTGACAGGCGACAGCGGTGAATACACATGCGATGCGTTAATCATCGCAACAGGCGCTTCTGCACGCTATTTAGGGCTGCCTTCTGAAGAGGCATTTAAAGGCCGCGGCGTTTCCGCCTGTGCAACTTGTGACGGTTTCTTCTATCGCAATCAAAAAGTTGCGGTAATTGGCGGCGGTAACACCGCAGTTGAAGAAGCACTTTATCTGGCAAACATTGCATCTGAAGTTCATTTGATTCACCGTCGTGACAGCTTCCGCGCCGAGAAAATCCTCATCAACCGTCTGATGGAAAAAGTGAAGAACGGTAATATCGTACTGCACACTAACCGTACACTGGACGAAGTGACTGGCGATCAAATGGGCGTGAGTGGTTTACGTCTGCGCGATGCGCATAACACCGATGCTACCGAAGAGTTAGAAGTTGCCGGCTTGTTCGTGGCAATCGGTCACAGCCCGAACACGGCAATTTTTGCCGATCAGTTAGAGCTGGAAAACGGCTACATCAAAGTGCAATCCGGTATTCATGGCAATGCCACACAAACCAGCATCCCGGGCGTGTTTGCCGCAGGTGATGTAATGGACCATATTTATCGCCAGGCGATTACCTCTGCAGGCACAGGCTGTATGGCTGCACTGGATGCCGAACGTTATCTGGACGGACTTGCCGAACAGAATAAGTAACTCTCGCCACCCTGATGGGCAGTTTGAAGATACGTAAAGGCGACTGAATAGGTCGCCTTTCTTTTGTCCGCGTTGTAACATTGCCGCAAATTTTGCCTGATAATTCATTATCAACCTGCACTGGCAACTCATGAATAAAACCCGTCAACAAGAACTTAGCCGTTGGCTAAAAACACAAAGCATTATTTCGCGCCGCTGGTTAGGACTTTCCCGTGTTTTAGGGTTGGTCAGCGGGCTTTTAATTGTTGCACAAGCCTGGATTTTAGCCCGGATGTTGCAGCACATGATCATGGAAAATATCCCCCGCGAAGCCCTGCTTCTGCTGTTCATTATCCTGATACTGATTTTTGTCTTACGTGCCTGGATTGTGTGGCTACGCGAAAAAGTCGGTTTCTACGCCGGGCTGCACATTCGCCAGGAAATTCGCCGCAAAGTGCTAGATCGCGTGCATGAAGCGGGGCCCGCCTGGATTCAGGGCAAACCTGTAGGCAGTTGGGCAACACTGCTGCTGGAACAAATAGAGGATATGCACGATTACTACGCGCGTTATCTGCCGCAAATGTCGCTTGCGGTAATGGTTCCGGTGCTGATTCTAATCGTAATTTTCCCGTCTAACTGGGTCGCCGCACTTATTTTGCTGTGCACCGCCCCGCTTATTCCGTTGTTTATGGCCATGGTGGGAATGGGCGCGGCCGATGCTAACCGCCGTAATTTCCAGGCACTCGCTCGCCTTAGCGGGCATTTCCTTGACCGCCTGCGCGGTATGGAAACGCTGCGCCTGTTTAACCGTGGTCATGCGGAAACAGAAAATATTCGTACCGCCTCTCAAGACTTCCGCCAACGGACGATGGAAGTTTTACGCCTCGCGTTCTTGTCTTCCGGCGTGCTGGAGTTTTTCGCCTCTCTTTCAATTGCATTAGTCGCGGTTTACTTCGGTTTCTCGTATCTCGGCGAGCTTAATTTTGGCCACTACAGCACTGGCGTCACGTTATTTGCTGGCTTCCTCGCGCTGATTCTGGCACCCGAGTTTTTCCAGCCATTACGCGATCTTGGCACTTTTTATCACGCAAAAGCGCAAGCAGTCGGTGCTGCAGATAGCCTGATGACATTCCTTGATGCGCCATTACAACAGCGTAAACAAGGCAATGCGCAATTTAATAGTAACGACCCAATCACTATTGAAGCGCGTGATTTAATTATCTTATCAACTGAAGAAAAGACACTCGCCGGGCCACTAAACTTTACCCTTTCCGCCGGGCAACGCGTGGTGCTGGTTGGGCAAAGTGGTGCGGGGAAAAGCTCGCTGCTCAACGTGTTATCGGGTTTTTTACCTTATGAGGGGCAGCTATTAATCAATGGCGTTGAGCTTTCTGAACTCGATCCTAAATGGTGGCGTGAACGGCTCAGTTGGGTTGGGCAAAACCCGCAGCTCCCAGCACCGACTATCCGTGAGAATGTTCTGTTAGCCGCACCAGACGCCAGCGCTGAACTCTTAGCTGCTGCGTTAGACAAAGCCTCCGTCAGTGAGTTTTTGCCATTGTTACCGCAGGGGATTGATACACCGCTTGGCGATTCCGCCGCGCGTTTGTCAGTCGGACAAGCGCAACGTGTTGCCGTCGCCCGAGCCTTGCTGATGCCATGTGGATTGCTGCTGCTGGATGAACCAGCCGCAAGCCTGGATGCCCACAGTGAACAGCGAGTAATGGATGCGCTAAGTACCGCTTCACGCCAGCAAACCACGTTAATGGTGACGCACCAGTTGGACTACATCAGCGACTGGGATGAAGTGTGGGTGATGCGAGAGGGTCGCATCGTGCAGCAAGGGAACTTTGCAACGCTCGCCTCTCAGGAAGGTCCGTTCGCTACATTACTGGCTCATCGCCAGGAGGAGATTTAATGCGCGCGTTACTCCCCTATCTGGCGCTTTATTGTCGTCATAAATGGCTGTTGTCTCTTGGTGTAGTCCTGGCAATTATCACGCTGCTGGCAAGCATTGGGTTACTGACGCTTTCCGGCTGGTTCCTTTCGGCTTCATCCGTGGTTGGCGTAGCGGGTATTTATAGTTTTAACTATATGCTGCCTGCGGCGGGCGTGCGTGCCGGTGCAATTACTCGTACTGCTGGCCGCTATTTTGAACGACTGGTTAGCCACGATGCGACATTCCGCGTGCTCCAGCATTTGCGCGTTTCCACCTTCAGCAAACTGCTTCCGCTCTCCCCTGCTGGGTTAGCACGTTTTCGCCAGGGTGAATTACTCAACCGCCTGGTCGCTGATGTCGACACGTTAGATCACCTTTACCTGCGCGTGATTTCACCAATGGTGGGCGCATTTGTGGTGATTGTGGTGGTCACTTTCGGTTTAAGCTGGCTGGATATTCATCTGGCTCTCACGCTCGGCGCTATTTTGATGGCGACATTGGTCTTGTTACCACCGGTGTTTTATTACGCCGGAAAATCGACTGGTGAAGCGATTACGGTGCAACGCGGGCAATATCGTCAACAACTCACAGCCTGGCTACAAGGCCATGCCGAGCTTACTATTTTTGGTGCGACGCAGCGTTACCGTCAGCAGCTTGATAAGACAGAAGACAACTGGCAAGAAGCACAACGCCGTCAGGCAGAACTGACTGCGCTTTCACAAGCCGTGATGCTTCTTATTAGCGGTGCCGCAGTCATATTAATGCTTTGGCTGGCAGCCGCAGGCGTTGGTGGAAATACAACGCCTGGTGCACTCATCGCACTGTTTGTATTCTGCGCCCTTGCCTCCTTTGAAGCGCTGGCTCCGGTCACTGGCGCGTTCCAACATTTGGGTCAGGTTATTGCGTCTGCATTACGCGTGACTGAAATCACCAGCCAAAAACCAGAAGTCGTTTTCTCGCAGCAACCTCATGCTGTACCCGAACATGTCGCACTGGATATTAACAACCTGAGCTTTACCTATCCTGAACAATCTCAAATAGCGCTACGTGACGTTTCTCTGAACGTTACCGCAGGCCAGCATGTCGCTATTTTGGGCCCGACTGGCTGTGGTAAATCGACATTGCTTCAGCTACTGACCCGAGCATGGGAACCGCAGCAAGGCGAGATTCGCCTGAATGGTGAAGCGCTGAGCCAATATGATGAAACAGCGCTGCGAGCGTCCACCAGTGTCGTATCGCAACGCGTTCACTTGTTTAGCGCCACCTTGCGTGACAACCTTTTGCTTGCCGCACCACATGCCAAAGACGAAGAATTAAGCCGGGTCCTCACACGTGTTGGCCTTGAGAAATTATTAGACGACGCGGGTCTTAATAGCTGGCTGGGTGAAGGTGGCCGACAGCTCTCAGGTGGTGAACTGCGCCGCCTGGCGATTGCACGTGCGTTACTGCACGATGCGCCGCTGTTCTTACTGGATGAACCAACAGAGGGTTTGGATGCTGAAACTGAGCGTCAAATTCTTGATTTACTGACTGAAGTGACCAAAGACAAAACGGTATTAATGGTCACTCACCGCCTGCGCGGGCTGGTGGATTTCGACAAGATAATTGTGATGGACAACGGGCAAATTATTGAGCAAGGTAATCACGCCGATTTAATGGCTAGCGGTGGACGTTATTATCATTTCCACCAGCGTTTGTAGACTGTGTAGTTAGTCTATTATCTATCAATACTGATTGTCATCGTTGCTCCCTGGAGTTCAGAAGTCATGCGCCTTATTCAGCTCTCCCGTGACTCAATAGCCTTCCCTTCACCGGAAGGCGCGTTGCGTGAACCTAATGGCTTACTGGCGCTAGGGGGCGATTTAAGTCCAGCTCGTTTGTTGATGGCTTATCAGCGCGGTATCTTTCCCTGGTTTTCGCCAGGCGACCCTATTTTATGGTGGTCGCCCGATCCGCGCGCAGTGCTTTTTCCCGAGCAGTTTCACCTTAGCCGCAGCATGAAGCGTTTCCATCGCAAGTCTCCCTACCGCGTGACGCTTAACCATGCTTTTGAGCGTGTGATTGGCGATTGTGCCGATGACCGTGATGAAGGCACATGGATTACCCCTGACATCATTGATGCCTACACGCGTCTGCATGAATTGGGCCACGCCCATTCGATTGAAGTCTGGGAAGGTGATGAATTAGTTGGCGGAATGTATGGCGTGACACAAGGTGCGCTGTTTTGTGGTGAATCCATGTTTAGCCGCCGGGAAAATGCCTCGAAAACGGCGCTGCTGGTATTTTGCCAACACTTTATGAGTTATGGCGGCAAGCTGATTGATTGCCAGGTGCTTAATACTCATACCGCATCTCTGGGCGCGATAGAAATTCCTCGCCGCGAATATCTGGAGCATTTGTCCATATTTCGCTCACATCACCTCGCATCTTATTGTTGGGTACCACAAATCCTGTCGTAACGATAATGTTTACGGCACATTACGGCTAAGGGTGTTATAATTAGCCGCGCAGAGTGAGCTCTGCTCATTACCCCGCCGCCGTTTGGGATTAGCTTTTACAGGGATCGCCCATCGTTTATCTCTTCGCAGCCCTCATCGTAAGCGCTAACAGTGCAGCTTTTGAGTGGGTTTTGGGTAATGTGCAAATTACACTTTCGCTGGTGATTTCACCAACAATTCTTTACATGATACGTGAACTTGGGCATTATCTTGCCGGTTCAAACTATGGTAGTGATACCCTCGAGGATTAGATGGCCAAAGAAGACAATATTGAAATGCAGGGTACCGTTCTTGATACGTTACCTAACACCATGTTCCGCGTTGAGCTGGAAAACGGGCACGTGGTAACCGCTCATATCTCCGGTAAAATGCGTAAAAACTATATCCGCATCCTGACGGGTGACAAAGTCACTGTAGAGCTGACCCCGTACGACCTGAGCAAAGGCCGCATTGTCTTCCGTAGTCGCTGATAGTTTTATTTAGCGCTGCGTTAACAGGCGGCGTAACCAATTGATAATTGAAATAAAAAAGCCAGGTCATTGACCTGGCTTTTTTTATTGCGCCGCTAATTAACTCATTAGTGCGCCGCTTCCGACTTATGTTTCTGCGCGCTATGGAAATCATAAAGCAGTTTCTGGTTATCTTTATCCAGCGCAACCGTCACCTGGCCGCCATCCACCAGTGAACCAAATAGCAGTTCGTTAGCAAGTGGTTTTTTCAGGTTGTCCTGAATAACACGCGTCATTGGACGAGCGCCCATCGCACGGTCATAGCCTTTTTCTGCCAGCCAATCACGCGCTTCCTGGCTCACTTCCAGAGACACGCCTTTCTGATCCAACTGCACCTGAAGCTCGACAATAAATTTGTCGACAACCTGGTGGATCACATCTGTAGACAGATGGTTGAACCAAATAATGTTATCCAGACGGTTACGGAATTCTGGCGTAAAGATCTTCTTGATCTCTTCCATTGCATCGGTGCTGTTGTCCTGACGAATCAGGCCAATAGACTTACGCTCGGTTTCTCGAACGCCTGCGTTGGTCGTCATGACCAGAATCACGTTACGGAAATCAGCCTTGCGCCCGTTGTTATCGGTCAGCGTGCCGTTATCCATCACCTGCAACAGCAGGTTAAAGACATCCGGGTGCGCTTTTTCGATTTCATCGAGCAACAACACGGAGTGAGGATGTTTAATCACCGCATCCGTCAACAGGCCGCCCTGGTCGAAACCAACGTAACCTGGAGGTGCGCCAATCAAACGGCTCACGGTGTGGCGTTCCATGTATTCCGACATATCAAAACGCAACAGCTCAATGCCCAGCGATTTCGCTAACTGAACGGTCACTTCCGTTTTGCCGACGCCCGTTGGCCCGGCAAACAGGAATGAACCCACTGGCTTATGATCGTGCCCTAATCCGGCGCGGCTCATTTTGATAGCTTCGGTTAAGGCCTCAATGGCTTTATCCTGGCCAAACACCAGCATTTTCAGACGTGAGTCCAGGCTTCTGAGCGTATCGCGGTCGCTTGCTGAAACACTCTTCTCTGGGATGCGAGCAATACGCGCGACCACGGTTTCGATGTCAGCGACATTAACCGTTTTCTTACGTTTACTCACCGGCATCAGGCGGCTACGCGCGCCCGCTTCGTCGATAACGTCAATGGCTTTATCTGGCAAATGGCGATCGTTGATGTATTTCACCGCCAGCTCTACCGCTGCACGAATCGCTTTCGCGGTATAACGCACGTCATGGTGCGCTTCGTATTTCGGTTTCAGGCCGTTAATAATTTGTACGGTTTCTTCAACGCTTGGCTCAGTAATATCAATCTTCTGGAAGCGACGCGCCAGAGCACGGTCTTTTTCGAAGATATTGCTGAATTCCTGATAAGTAGTTGAACCGATAACGCGAATTTTGCCACCCGACAGCAGCGGCTTAATCAAGTTCGCGGCATCGACCTGCCCACCCGATGCAGCACCCGCACCAATAATGGTATGAATTTCATCAATAAACAGGATGCTGTTCTGATCCTGTTCGAGCTGTTTGAGCAGCGCTTTGAAACGTTTTTCAAAGTCACCACGGTATTTTGTGCCCGCCAGCAATGAACCGATATCCAGCGAGTAAATGGTGCAATCAGCAATCACTTCGGGAACGTCGCCCTGCACAATACGCCAGGCAAGCCCTTCCGCAATCGCGGTTTTACCCACACCAGATTCACCCACTAACAACGGGTTGTTTTTACGACGACGGCACAGAACCTGAATAGCACGCTCAAGCTCTTTCTCGCGGCCAATCAGCGGATCTATCCCTCCCACACGTGCAAGCTGGTTGAGATTGGTGGTGAAGTTTTCCATACGATCCTCCCCGCCTGCTTGCTCTTCATTGACCGGATTTTCTGCACCCGGTGCCTGATTAGGTTCGTCTTTACGTGTACCGTGAGAGATGAAGTTCACCACATCAAGTCGGCTGACTTCATGTTTGCGCAGCAGATATGCTGCCTGGGATTCCTGCTCGCTAAAGATGGCAACCAGCACGTTTGCGCCCGTCACTTCACTGCGACCAGAAGACTGGACGTGGAACACCGCACGTTGCAGCACACGCTGGAAGCTAAGCGTAGGTTGAGTGTCACGCTCTTCTTCACTGGCAGGCAGAACCGGTGTGGTTTGTTCGATGAAGGCCTCGAGTTCCTGTCGCAGCGCCACCAGATCTACGCTACACGCTTCCAGCGCTTCACGAGCTGATGGGTTACTGAGCAAAGCCAGTAACAGATGCTCGACAGTCATAAACTCATGTCGGTGCTCGCGCGCTCTGGCGAAAGCCATGTTTAAACTGAGTTCCAGTTCTTGATTGAGCATAGGCACCTCCCCCAAATTTTGCCTTCTTCAGGCTTTTTCTAGCGTACACAACAATGGATGCTCATGCTCCCTTGCATACTGGTTCACTAACGCGACTTTGGTTTCTGCTACTTCTGCAGTAAAAATGCCACAGATAGCTTTACCCTGATAGTGCACACTGAGCATCAATTGCGTCGCACGTTCTACATCATAAGAAAAGAACTTTTGCAGCACGTCAATAACAAATTCCATCGGCGTGTAGTCATCGTTCATTAACATAACTTTATACATTGAAGGTGGTTTCAGCGCTTCACGCAGTTTATCACCCACCAGCTGGTCAAAATCCAACCAATCGTTCGTCTTACCCATTGCAAATCGTCATCATGTTTAATCGCCCATTGTCATTAAGGCGAAGCCCATAGGTTGAGTGTAATACGCTTTCAGCTAACGTGACTCATCGTGTTCAAAAGGGACAGCAATTCGTAATAGAGAGCTCTGTCACATTAATCACAATAGCGTTAACTGCTTCAAATTTTTGATTCATTTTCGTTCACTTCCCCCCGTGCAACGCTTGACGACATGGTTAATTTATCTACATTGTACAAGCGTGAGTTGGCGAGGTTTTGAACAGCCCGCCCTCATCCCACCGGTTCATTCCATCTCACTTAGAAGATTTACGAAGGATGTAGAAGCATGGAGACGGGTACAGTTAAATGGTTCAATAACGCCAAAGGGTTCGGTTTTATCTGCCCCGAAGGCGGCGGCGAAGACATCTTCGCTCATTACTCCACCATTCAGATGGATGGTTACAGAACGCTTAAAGCCGGACAAACAGTCAGGTTTGATGTCCATCAGGGGCCAAAAGGTAATCACGCTAGTTTGATTATGCCTCTGGAACTTGAAGCAGAAGCGGTCGCCTGACCCTTTTGTTTCATTGTGTACATCCCTTGGTCAAAATGCCAGCCCGTCGGCTGGCATTTTTATAACCAAACGTAATACCTCAGATGAAAATCATTCACGCGCCAGTGCGTCAATCGGATTCAATCTCGCGGCATTTCTCGCCGGTAGCCAACCAAAAATAATTCCCGTAGCGGTCGAACAAGCAAACGCTGTTAACAGCGCCATCGGTGAAAAGCCAATCTCCCAGCCTGGCAAGACCAACTGCAAAGTGAAGGCAATTAACAGGGATAACGATATCCCTAACGCGCCGCCCACCAGACACACCAGCACGGCTTCAATCAAAAACTGCTGCAAGACATCGCTTGCACGAGCACCAACTGCCATGCGAATGCCAATCTCTTTGGTTCGCTCGGTCACCGACACCAGCATGATGTTCATTACGCCAATCCCGCCGACCAATAACGAAATCACCGCGACTAATGTCAGGAACATCTGAAGAGTACGTGTGGTCTTTTCCGCCGTTTTCAACAGGCCATCCATATTGTAGGTGAAGAAATCCTTCTTACCGTGGCGTAGTTGCAACAAACGATTGAGCTGCTGTTCGGCTTCGTGGCTATTGTAGCCTTCGTTCACACGCACCGTGATGGAGTTCAGCCAGCTTTGCCCCATCACGCGTCCAGCCATAGTGTTATAGGGCAACCAGACGCGCAGAATTTTGCTGCTGCCAAACATCGACTGCTTCTCTTGTGCCACACCAATCACCGTTGCAGGCATATTCCCCACCAATATGATTTCCCCGACGACGTTGGCTTTATCAGGGAAAAGCTGGCGTTTGGTATTGCTGTCCAGCACGACCACCTGCGCACGGCCTGCCAGTTGCTCGTCGTTAAACGTATTGCCTTCGCTGAAGGTCATCCCATAGACGTTGAAATACTGGCTGCTAACGCCGTTCACGCTTGCGGCAGCATCTACGTTGCCATAGCGCACCCGTAAATTGCTCGATAGCGACGGCGTTGCTGAGCTAACCCACGGCTGCTGGCTAATCGCCGCCAAATCATCATATTTTAACGCCTGCTGATACTGCGGGTCGTCGTCACCAAAATCTTTGCCTGGGTAGACATCAATCGTGTTAGTGCCAATTGAGCGAATATCCTGCAGCACCATCTGTTTTGCCGCGTCACCGACAATCACAATCGACACCACCGAAGCAATACCAATAATGATGCCAAGCATAGTCAGCAGCGTGCGCATTTTATTCGCTGCCAGCGCCAGCCACGCCATCGTCAGTGCTTCACGGAAACTACTGATGGTTTGCTGGAATGCTGAATAGGTCGGCTGGATTTTCACTTCTTTCTTCACCGTCGATTGCTGCACCACCGACGGAGGATTACTGATAATTTCGCCGTCGCGGATTTCAATAACGCGCTGGGCTTGCGCCGCAATAGACGGGTCGTGCGTCACAATGATGACCGTATGCCCCTGTTCGCACAGCTGCTTTAATGTCGCCATCACTTCTTCGCCAGAATGGCTATCCAGCGCACCTGTCGGTTCATCGGCAAGAATCACCTGCCCGCCGTTCATCAGCGCACGAGCGATACTGACACGCTGCTGCTGCCCGCCAGAAAGCTGAGATGGCCGATAATCAACACGATCCGCAAGCCCCAGCCGCATGAGCAAAGCACGCGCTCGCTGTTGGCGATACACACGCGCAGTTCCGGCGTACACGGCGGGCACTTCCACGTTTTGTGTCGCATTCAAATGCGAGAGCAAATGATAGCGCTGGAAGATAAAACCGAAGTGTTCGCGGCGTAACGTGGCAAGCGCGTCGTTATCAAGCAGCGCAACGTCCTGCCCGGCAACTTTGTAGCTGCCGCTGGTCGGTTTATCCAGACAACCGAGAATGTTCATCAGCGTTGACTTGCCGGAGCCTGATGCCCCGACAATCGCCACCATTTCACCGGTTTCAATGGTGATGTTAACGCCTTTAAGCACCTCAACTTGTTCGTCTCCCGACGGATAGCTACGGCGAATATCCCGTAGCTCAAGCAGTGCCGTCATGGCGCGCTCCCGGCGGTGGTTCGCCCGATGACCACTTCCTCGCCTTCGGTCAGGCCAGTGGCGACTTGCACCTGAGTGTCATTACGCATACCGATGGTAATTTCACGGTCGCGGGTTTCGCCGTTGCGCAGCACAGAAACTTTATAGCGGCTGTCGCCAACCGGTTCACCGAGTGCAGCAAGCGGAATGGTTAACACGTCTTTCACACCACCCAATTGAATGTGCACCTGCGCGGTCATTTCCAGACGCAACACGCCTTTCGGGTTCGGGACTTCAAAACGAGCGTTGTAGAAAATGGCTTCATTTACTTTTACCGGAGTGGGCAAAATATCGATAAGCAGCCCTTCGTAGCGCGTCAGCGGGTCGCCAAGCACGGTGAACCAGGCTTTTTGGCCCGATTTAAGATGAATAACATCGGCTTCGGAAACCTGAGCTTTCACCAGCATGGTGCCAAGGTCGGCAAGCGTCAGAATATTCGGCGCTTGCTGCGCGGCAATCACCGTCTGGCCTTGTTTAGTGGTGATTTCAGTGACTTCACCGGCCATTGGCGCAACAATTTGCGTGTAATCGAGGTTGGTTTTTGCGGTATCTAAAGACGCCTGGTTACGTTTGATTTGCGCGTCAATGGTCCCGATTTGTGCCTGCCTGACTTCAAGATCGGTCACTGCCGTGTCGAGATCCTGCTGCGATACCGCCTGCGTTTTTGCCAGCGCCCGTTGGCGATTTAACGTCACCTGCGCAAGTTTGGCCTGCGCCACGGCCTGACGTCGCTGCGCACGCAATTCCATTAACGTCGCCTCAACTTCTTTGATCTGGTTTTGCGCCTGCTCTGGATCGATAACGCCTAACAGCTGATCTTTTTTGACTTTATCCCCGATATTCACCGACAGCGTTTTTAACTGCCCGCTGACCTGCGCACCTACGTCAACTTTACGCAACGCATCAAGCTTGCCCGTCGCAAGCACGCTTTGTTGTAGCTCGCCTTTGCGCACAATCATGGTCTGATAAACCGGCGCGGGGGCATTCAGAAACTGCCAAAGCCAGATTGCGAACAGCAATACCAACAACCCCAGAAGCCAATAACGTTTTTTTATTTTTCCCTTGAATCTCATAGGTATCCTGCAAACAGACTGGCTAATTAAATAGAGTCTCAACAAAAGTCGGGAATCCGTAACGACCAGGCCCGTGATTGAATATTCGTTGAGCTAACCAATGGTGAAATTACACCATTCCCCCTCAACCTGGTTTCAATCATGTCGCCAATTACCGTAGACGAACTCATATCAACCACTCAACTCAACGGCTGGCAGTTGTTTCTTTCTTTAGCAAAAGGACAATGGACGCCGGGAAGTGCCTGGCACTCACCGGCTTATCGTCGGAAATTTGTCCTTCGCTCATTGGCAAGCCCGTTAACGACTTCGCGCTTACTGACCGATTTATCGCAGCAGCCTTTGCTTCAAAAACTGCTAACGGTGCAACCAGGCTTGCCATGCCGGGTTCATCGCCCGTATTTGACGGCGAATTTTAACCGCAAGGCGGCAGTTAATGCATTGTCTTTCCACTATCACGCTCTGACTCATGCGCTACCTGAGCGCTTGTTACAACAGCTCTATTCCGCCAACGGCGCGCGCCTGGCAACAATAACGGGTAAAGATGAGAACTTCTACCATCTTGATTTATGCGCTATCGCCAATGTCGATAAAGAAGGCGAAGCGACGATAACCTTGACCCGGCACGATGGCGTTGCCCTCGCAGGATTAACGTTCACGCTGTGCCAGCATCAGGGGAAATCCACCTTGTTTATTGGCGGATTACAGGGCGCGAAAAGCGATACCCCGCATGAATATATCCAGCTCGCCACCAAAGCATGCCACGGTCTATTCCCCAAACGCCTGGTACTCGAGGCGACTTGTCTGCTAGCTCGTCATTTCGGGGTGAACCAAATTCTGGCGGTTAGTAACAGCACACATATTTATCGTTCATGGCGTTATTTGAAAAAGAAAAAAGACAAAATCCATGCCGATTACGATAGCTTCTGGGAATCGATGAATGGCGAGTTATTGTCTGGGGGGTTCTTTAACCTGCCACTGGGTATGGCACGTAAACCGATTGAGGACATTGCCAGCAAGAAACGGGCTGAATATCGTCGCCGCTTCAGTTTGTTGGATGACATGATGGCGCAAATTGAAGTTAAACTTTAAGCCCGTTGCCGGGCTAATCTGCCCGGCCGCGCGCAAGCCATAACACACGCGAAAACATTTTCCGTAGTAACGACGGCACAGCTTCCACACCACGCCTTCCCGCTTCCATCGCCACTTCAATCGCTAAATCAGGTTTTGAAGAACGATGAATGGCTTTCACGATCACGCGGCGCATATTCATCGGCACGTTTTCAGGAAGCTGCGCCACGCGATGAAAAACATCAGCAAAACCCTGGCGGTACATGAAATGTTCCATGTCCATTGCTGGCAGCATTGTTAAATGGTCGCGTTCCTGGTCGCGGTCATTTTCCAGAATACCGCGCACTACAGACGCATATTTTTTCCCGGCTTCATCACCATCAACCAGCACATGCCATTCAATACCCATGCGCCGCGCAAACTTAATCAATGG
Organism: uncultured Buttiauxella sp.; assembly: GCA_965119215.1. GTDB lineage: Bacteria > Pseudomonadota > Gammaproteobacteria > Enterobacterales > Enterobacteriaceae > Buttiauxella. The sequence goes on along the minus strand of CBCPKK010000006.1, from coordinate 57,780 downwards.
GCGAAGACCCGACTGCGCAAATTCGATGACCTTCACGCCTTCTGCATCAAAATGATGGCCACACTGGCGCGCCAGCTCGTTCATCACCCACACTTCCGTTTCTCCCTCAACTAACAGCCAACAACGCGCAAACAGCGATGAGGCACGGTTAAAGCGGATATGAAACGCAATACGGCGGCTATCTTCCGCATTCATCCCGCCAGGGCCTAGTCGCCAGGCGGCAACTTTGGACGATTCACGCACCAGGCGGCAGACGTTTTCCACCGGGGTGAGCGATAACAGTTCGCCCGAATTGGTGGTGGTGATTTTTTGCAGCGGCAGCAAGTTTAATAGATGCCAGGCCACCGACAACATAATGGGATGCAGGCGCGTTTCAGGATCTTCCACCAGCAACAAGGGACGTGCATCTTTATCCAATGCCACGCTGCCTTTTGCTTGCAGCAACGTTGAAAACATCCCGAGCAAAATCATGCGGTGAGCGCGGCTGTTGGGTTTGTCTATCATGCGGTTGATGACATCCAGATAGCGCCAACTGCGTTGCTCATCGTGCGAGCGGCGTCGCAATAAACGCTGGCGTGCCACAGCGCCCTGCTCGGAAAAATAGTGTTCAAGTAATTGCACCATTGCCGACAACCCCTGGCGCAACTGTGCATCGGTCAGATTTTGCGGGCGCGAAACCAGCTCACGCGCCAGAAAATCAAGCTGACGCGCGGTCATTTCGGTTTCGGGCATTGTGGGAATGCTGTCATTGCGTAAACGGCGCATAAAACGCGCGTCGCGCAAACGCAGAACGGGGTTGAGGCGTACGAGTTGTTTGGCCAGGGTATCGATGTCATCAAGCTCAATGGAATGGCCTTTGTCATCAAGAAAAGTGCGCAACGTCAGAATAGAACCGTCTTCTGCCATCTCCCCAACCAGGCGATACATTATGCGCTGATAACCATCCCCTCCCTCAACCCACACAGGCCCAAGCGAACGATACCGTCGGCCAAGATGATGGCCAGGGGCGGTTTCCCGGAATGTCAGCACAATGTGTAAATGGTGTTCCCGGCCTTGCACATCGCCCGGTGGGAAATAGAAGTCATTATGATTGAAGTGATAAAGCGTTTCGTGCGGGGACAGCAGCAAAGTTAGCGCATCCAGCAGGCTGGATTTACCCCACGCGTTTTCACCGATCAATACGTTATTTTGCTCGAGCATTAACGAAAGACGGTTAATCCCCCTGAATCCGACTATCTCTACGCGCTCGAGAAACATAATCCCTCCAGATTGGTTGATGCTTTCCTTTCCTTCATTCAACTGCTCCATTCAACTATACCCTAAATGGCTCAAGATGCAGCGAAGCTGTGATCTCCTGTTACCTGCGCTGCTAACATAAAATGCGATCAATACGGGAATATTCTTAATTTATAAAAAACTCTTCTATACTTCCAACGTGTTTAATATTGAAGGAATGCCATCTCATTGCCCCAAATCAATTTTTTAAGATTTAATAGGCTAGTTCTGAGTTAGCGAACTCATTAATATCACCGCTCTTTTATTATTTACGTTACGACTCTAATAGTTGTAACAACAATAATCGGGTAGGTGCTGTTATTTACCTCACCCGTGCTTCATTTTTTATTACAGAGGTGGTTATGTTCAGGAAATTAGCGGCAGAATTCTTTGGTACATTTTGGTTGGTATTTGGTGGTTGTGGCAGTGCAGTGCTGGCGGCGGCGGATCCTGAACTGGGGATAGGCTTTGCTGGTGTTGCATTAGCATTTGGTTTAACGGTATTAACGATGGCTTACGCCGTTGGACATATTTCTGGCGGCCACTTTAACCCAGCGGTTACTCTGGGTTTATGGGCTGGCGGTCGTTTCCCGGCAAAAGAAGTGATTGGTTATATTGTTGCCCAGGTCATTGGCGGTATTGTTGCGGCCGGTATTCTTTATTTGATTGCCAGCGGTAAAAGTGGTTTCGATGCAGCGGCAAGCGGCTTTGCTTCAAATGGCTATGGCGAACATTCGCCAGATCATTACTCTATGCTGTCAGCAATTATTATTGAAATCGTATTAACCTGCGGCTTCTTGATTGTCATTCATGGCGCAACAGACAAATTTGCTCCAGCAGGTTTTGCACCGATTGCTATCGGTCTGGCTCTGACCCTGATTCACCTGATCAGTATTCCTGTTACCAATACTTCAGTTAACCCAGCGCGTAGTACTGCGGTTGCTATCTTCCAGGGTGGCTGGGCGCTGCAACAGCTGTGGCTGTTCTGGCTGATGCCAATCATCGGCGGTATTTTAGGTGGCTTGATTTACCGTACCTTGTTAGAAAAACGCAACTAATCTGCTTTAGCTTCCCAGGGCGGATAAACACCCGTTTTATCCGCCCTACGCAATTCATCCCATAGCAGACCGTCCTGCATAAAAACTCTCTTTTTTCGTAGCTTTACTCATTCTCTTTCTTTGGGTAGTGTGACATACGCCGTTACTTCTATTGCAAGGATCGTCCGCACCATGTTTTCGGGATTGTTAATTATTTTAGTGCCGCTGATCGTCGGTTATCTCATTCCTCTCAAACAAACCAGTCTGTTAAAGCTCATTAATCGTCTGCTGAGCTGGATTGTGTATGTCATTTTATTTTTCATGGGGATCAGCCTCGCTTTTCTCGACAACCTGGCAAGTAACCTGTTGGCGATATTTCATTATGCAGCGGTCACCGTCGTGGTTCTGTTGCTCTGTAACGCAGCGGCGCTGCTTTGGCTAGAGCGTTCCATGCCGTGGCGACACAGCCACGAGCAAGAAAAACTCCCGTCACGAATTGCAATGGCACTGGAATCGCTAAAACTGTGCTTCGTAGTGGTTGCCGGTTTTCTGCTCGGTCTGACCGGATGGCCAATACTCCATCACGCAACCGATGCCAGCGAATACACGCTGATCTTCCTGCTATTACTGGTGGGTATTCAGTTGCGAAATAGCGGCATGACGCTAAAACAAATTGTGCTTAACCGCCGTGGCATGATTGTCGCCGTGGTCGTCGCCCTCAGCTCGCTGGCGGGTGGCGTTATCAATGCCTTTATTCTCGACTTGCCGATTAAAACGGGATTGGCTATGGCATCCGGCTTCGGCTGGTATTCGCTTTCCGGTATTTTGATGACGGAATCTTACGGCCCGGTGATCGGCAGCGCCTCGTTCTTCAACGATCTGGTGCGAGAACTGATTGCTATCATGCTGATTCCAGGCCTTGTGAGTCGCAGTCGCTCCACCGCGCTTGGGTTGTCTGGTGCAACGTCAATGGACTTTACGCTGCCAGTTTTACAACGCAGCGGCGGGTTAGAAATTGTGCCCGCAGCAATTGTTCACGGGTTTATCCTTAGCTTGCTGACGCCTCTGCTGATGGCATTTTTCGCCTCCTGATACCTCGTTGGCGGTAGGTTCCTGCCGCCAAATTTGCGCTAAATCAATCTCCCTCCAGGTTGCATAAGAAAACCCTTTTCCTTGTACAACACTGAGCATAACCTTAAACATGTATATTAAATATAACTTTAAAAGGTACGATCATGTTTTGTGTGCAATGTGAACAAACAATCCGCACCCCAGCGGGCAACGGCTGCTCTTACGCGCAGGGCATGTGCGGTAAAACGGCTGAAACGTCAGACCTGCAAGACCTGTTGATCGCAGCACTTCAGGGTTTATCCGCCTGGGCACTGGCTGCACGTGAAGTGGGTATCATCAGTCATGAGATTGATAACTTTGCACCGCGTGCCTTTTTCTCAACCCTGACCAACGTTAACTTCGACTCCCCACGCATTGTCGGTTACGCGCAAGAAGCCATCACGCTGCGCGAAAGCCTGAAGGCTAGCAGCCTTGCGATTAACCCGAACATTACCGTCACCAACCCAATGGCTGAACTGCAATTAGTCAGCAACGATTTGGGCGACTTGCAACGCCAGGCGGCTGAATTTGCACCAAACCGCGATAAAGCAGAAATTGGTGAAGACATTCTGGGCCTGCGCCTGCTGTGCCTGTACGGCCTGAAAGGTGCCGCTGCATATATGGAACACGCCCACGTACTCGGCCAGTACGACAACGATATCTACGCGCAATACCATAAAATTATGGCGTGGCTCGGCACCTGGCCTGCGGATATGGGCGCACTGCTTGAGTGCTCCATGGAAATCGGCCAGATGAACTTCAAAGTGATGAGCATTCTGGATCTGGGCGAAACCGAGAAATACGGCCACCCAACACCAACGCAAGTCAACGTCCGCCCTGTTGCAGGCAAATGTATTTTGATTTCCGGCCACGACCTGAAAGATTTATACAACTTATTGGAGCAAACCGAAGGCACAGGCGTAAACGTCTATACCCACGGCGAAATGCTGCCAGCACACGGCTACCCGGAACTGCGAAAGTTCAAACATATGGTCGGTAACTACGGCAGCGGCTGGCAGAATCAGCAGACAGAATTCGCCCGTTTCCCAGGCCCGATTGTGATGACATCAAACTGCATCATTAACCCGGAAGTCGGCTCCTATACCGACCGTATCTGGACACGTAGCATCGTTGGCTGGCCTGGCGTTAGCCACCTTGAAGGTGATGATTTCGCCTCTGTTATTACTCAGGCTCAGCAAATGGCTGGCTTCCCGTACAGCGAAATCGAACACCTGATTACGGTCGGTTTTGGTCGCCAGACTTTACTGGGTGCCGCCGATACCCTGATTGACCTGGTCAGCCGTGAAAAACTGCGCCATATCTTCCTGGTTGGCGGTTGTGACGGCGAACGTGGCGAACGCAGCTACTTCACCGATTTCGCTACCAGCGTGCCAAAAGATTGCCTGATCCTGACGCTTGCCTGCGGTAAATATCGCTTCAATAAACTGGACTTCGGCGATATCGAAGGCCTACCGCGTCTGATAGATGCGGGTCAGTGTAACGACGCGTACTCTGCGATCATCCTCGCAGTAACACTTGCTGAAAAACTGGGTTGTGGCGTGAACGACCTGCCACTGAGCCTGGTGCTTTCCTGGTTTGAGCAAAAAGCGATTGTTATCCTGCTGACTCTGCTGTCTTTGGGTGTAACGAACATTGTCACCGGCCCTACTGCCCCAGCTTTCCTGACGCCAAATCTGCTGGCTGTGCTGAACGAGAAATTTGGCCTGCGCGCCATCACCACCGTTGAGCAAGATATTAAACAGTTGATGGGTGCATAAGGAGAAGCCATGACTATGCCAACGCCGCTGTGCCCGTATCGCATGCAGGTGCATCATATTCACCAGGAAACGCCGGATGTCTGGACGCTATCGCTGATTAATCACGATTTCTATCCTTACAAAGCCGGACAATACGCGCTGGTGAGTATTCGTGACAGTGATGAAACGCTGCGTGCTTACACTATTTCTTCCACGCCAGGACTCAGCCCGTTCGTAACGCTGACAGTCCGTCGTATCGAAAATGGCGTTGGTTCCGAGTGGCTAACCCAGGATGTAAAAGTTGGCGATTATCTGTGGCTGTCTGAAGGCCAGGGTGAATTTAGCTGTGAAAACCTGGCGACTAACCGTTATCTGCTGATGGCGGCGGGTTGTGGCGTAACGCCGATTATGGCGATGCGCCGCTGGCTGGCAAAACATCGCCCGCAGGCGGACGTGCAGGTTATTTATAACGTTCGCTCGCCGGAAGATGTGATTTTCGCACAAGAATGGCGCAACTATCCGGTGACGATGATTGCTGAAAATAACGCGACGCATGGTTTTATCGCCGGGCGTTTAACGCGTGAACTTCTTGCATCAGTACCGGATATCGCTTCGCGAACCGTCATGACCTGCGGCCCTGCACCATATATGGAATTAGTCGAAAAAGAAGTTAAAGCGCTGGGTGTGAGTGAGTTTTACTGCGAAAAATTCTTCACTCCTGTTGCGGCACCAGTACAAAGCGGTTTGAAATTCACCACGCTAAAACCGCTGCGCGAGTTCTACGCGCCTGTCGGCAGTACATTACTGGCCGCAATGGAAAGTAACAGCGTTCCGGTGAATGCAGCTTGTCGTGCCGGTGTGTGCGGGAGTTGTAAAACCAAAATCGAATCGGGTGATTACACGGTTAGCAGCACCATGACCCTGAGCGAAGCAGAAATTGCGAACGGTTATGTCCTGGCTTGTTCGTGCCATCCACAAAGCGATTTAGTGATGGCGTAAGCCGTATTGAATGGGCGAGAAATGCACTATTTCCCGCCCATTTAACTCATCGCCAGGCTGAGTTCCCTGCCAGGGAATAACGCCCCGCACCAGAAAACATCACCGCAATAGCCCCAAGGAAGAAATAAACCAGGCTTTCAATTGCCCAGGCCCCGGTTTTATCGAGCATAAACGTCTTATCCGTGCCCACCAGCAACCAGGCAACGACCATGGTAAATGCCAGCACGAGTGCAGCAGGACGCGTCAACACGCCAAGAATAACTAAACACGGCGCAACCACTTCCCCAATCAAAACACCATAAGCGATAAACTCTGGCAGCCCGTGGGAAGCCAGCATGCCTTTAATCGGCCCAACCCCATCAAATAATTTATGTAAGCCATGAAAAAGCATTAACCCGCCAACGACCAGACGCAGGATTAACTTCCCCAAATCATCCTTTGCCAGCGCACCATTTACTGCATTTAACAATTTAGTAACCATTTGAAATGCAACCCTTCCTGAGTGATAACGAGAACAATTTACACTTAATATTCTGTTACAGATACCCCCTGAATTTGGAGGGTATTCTCCGGTCAGTTCAGAGACTTGGGCTACGCTTATAAGTTCGAGCATCATGTGACAAGGAGAACCAATGAAACTGTCCGTAGCCGCTTATCTGGCAAAAACTCTCGAAAGTGCAGGGGTAAAACGAATCTGGGGTGTCACTGGCGATTCCCTCAATGGGCTAAGCGATAGCCTTAATCGCATGGGTACCATTCAATGGATGCCGACGCGCCATGAAGAAGTTGCCGCTTTTGCCGCAGGTGCGGAAGCCCATCTTTCAGGCGAACTAGCGGTGTGCGCAGGCTCATGTGGGCCAGGCAACCTCCATTTAATTAATGGCCTGTACGACTGCCATCGCAACCATGTTCCGGTACTGGCGATTGCCGCACATATTCCCTCCAGCGAAATTGGCAGCGGCTATTTCCAGGAAACGCATCCAGAAGAGTTATTCCGCGAATGCAGCCATTACTGTGAGCTGGTGTCATCCCCGGAACAAATTCCGCAGGTGCTCGCGATTGCCATGCGCAAAGCGGTACTAAACCGTGGCGTTTCAGTCGTTGTTATACCGGGTGACGTGGCGCTTAAACCCGCGCCAGAAACCGCCAGCACGCATTGGTATCCTGCTCCGCAACCCATTATTGTGCCGCCGCACGACGAGCTGAAAAAGTTGGCGCAGTTGTTGCGATACAACGACAACATCGCCCTGATGTGCGGCAGCGGTTGTGCTGGTGCACATGAAGAACTGGTGCAGTTTGCCGCCACGCTGAAAGCGCCAATTGTTCACGCGCTGCGCGGTAAAGAGCACGTTGAATACGATAATCCTTATGATGTTGGCATGACTGGGCTGATTGGTTTCTCGTCTGGGTTCCACACCATGATGAACGCCGACACGCTGATTCTGCTCGGCACGCAATTCCCCTACCGCGCCTTCTACCCGACTGACGCAAAGATCATTCAAATTGATATCAATCCTGGCAGCATCGGCGCGCACAGCAAAGTGGATATGGCGCTGATCGGGGATATTAAATCCACCCTTGCGGCATTGATTCCACTTCTGGAAGAAAAAACCGACCGCAGCTTCCTTGATAAAGCGCTGGATAATTACCGTGAAGCGCGTGAAGGCCTGGACGAACTGGCACAACCCGGCGATGGCAAAGTTATCCATCCGCAATATGTTGCACAGCAAATCAGTAAATATGCTGATGAAGATGCCATTTTCACCTGTGATGTCGGCACGCCTACCGTCTGGGCTGCGCGTTATCTGAAAATGAATGGCAAACGCAGGCTGATCGGCTCCTTTACCCACGGTTCAATGGCGAACGCCATGCCGCAAGCGCTGGGCGCAAAAGCGACTGCGCCAGACCGGCAGGTTATCGCTATGTGCGGCGACGGTGGTTTCAGCATGCTGATGGGGGATTTTCTTTCCGTCGTGCAAATGAAGTTGCCAATCAAAATCGTGGTATTCAACAACAGCGTGCTGGGTTTTGTGGCAATGGAAATGAAAGCCGGTGGCTATCTGACAGACGGCACAGAACTGCACGATACTAACTTTGCCAATATCGCCACCGCCTGCGGTATTACGGGGATTCGCGTGGAAAAGGCGGCCGACCTGGATAACGCCCTGCAACGTGCTCTGAGCATCGACGGCCCGGTACTGGTAGACGTTGTTGTCGCTAAAGAAGAGTTAGCCATTCCACCGCAAATCAAACTGGAGCAAGCCAAAGGGTTCAGCCTTTATATGCTGCGCGCCATTATCAGCGGACGCGGCGATGAAGTTATCGAACTGGCGAAAACCAACTGGTTCCGGTAAAACAGAGGTTTATTGTGGATAATAACAAGGACCCACCGTGATTGATTTGCGCAGCGACACAGTAACCCGCCCGAGCGATGAAATGCTCAAACGTATGATGGCTGCACCCACCGGTGATGATGTCTACGGTGATGACCCTACCGTCAATGAACTGCAAGATTACGCGGCCAAAATAAGCGGCAAAGAAGCTGCGCTATTTCTGCCCACCGGTACCCAGGCAAACCTGGTGGCGCTGCTAAGCCATTGCGAGCGCGGCGAAGAATATATCGTTGGGCAGCTTGCGCACAATTATCTCTATGAGGCCGGTGGTGCTGCGGTTTTAGGCAGTATTCAACCGCAACCGATTGATGCCAATCCTGACGGTTCGCTGCCGCTTGATAAAGTTGCCGCGAAAATCAAACCTGACGATATCCACTTTGCGCGCACCAAATTACTCAGCCTTGAAAATACCCATAACGGCAAAGTGTTGCCGCGCGAGTATCTCAAACAAGCCTGGGACTTTAGCCACAATCACAACCTGGCATTGCACGTAGACGGCGCGCGTATCTTCAACGCCGTGGTGGCGTATGGCTGCACGCTTGAAGAAGTGGTGCGTTACTGTGACACCTTTACCATTTGCCTCTCAAAAGGTCTGGGAACGCCTGTCGGTTCGCTGTTAGTCGGCAGCCGCGAATACATTAAGCGTGCCACTCGCTGGCGCAAAATGGTCGGCGGTGGCATGCGTCAGGCAGGCATTCTGGCGGCGGCAGGTTTATACGCCCTTGAGAATAACGTGCAGCGCCTGCAAACCGACCACGACAACGCCCATTGGCTGTCTGGCGAATTACGCGAAATCGGTGTTGATGTCACTCGCCAGGACACCAATATGGTGTTTATTCGTGTTCCGGTTGAACAAGCTGAAAGCCTCGGCAATTACATGAAAGAGCGTGGCATTTTGATGAGCGCTGGGCCAATCACTCGTTTAGTAATTCACCTTGATGTGAACCGCCAGCAATTGGCCGAAGTGGTTTCCCACTGGCAGGCATTTTTACAGCGCTAAGCGCAGGATCAGGGACGATGACACAGCCACAAAACATTTTGGTGCTCGGTGCAAGCGGTTATATCGGGCAACATCTGGTGCCTAAACTTGCACAAGCTGGGCACCATGTCACTGCCGCCGCAAGGCGCGTCGAGTGGCTGGAGAAACAACCCTGGCCTGACGTTGTTTGTCGCCATGTCGATTTACAGTGGCCGGAAACACTCCCCGCGCTGCTGGAAAACGTCGATACGCTTTATTATCTGGTGCATAGCATGGGCGACGGTGCAGATTTCGTTGCCCATGAACGCCAGACCGCCCTCAATTTGCGCGATGCATTGCGCGCGCATCCCGTAAAACACCTTATCTTTCTCAGCTCGCTGCAAGCCGCAGAAGGCGACGGTGATTCAGAGCATTTGCGCGCACGTCAGCTTACAGCTGATATTTTGCGTGATGCAGGCGTTCCGGTAACCGAGATCCGCGCAGGCATTATTGTCGGTGCAGGCTCAGCCGCCTTCGAAGTCATGCGTGACATGGTTTATAACTTGCCGGTACTCACACCTCCGCGCTGGGTGCGTTCGCGTACAACCCCCATCGCACTCGAAAACTTGCTGCATTATTTAACCGAGTTGCTCAATCATCCTTCACAGGAAAACCGTGTTTTCGAAGCCGCTGGGCCAGAAGTGCTGAGCTACCAACAACAATTCGAGCGCTTTATGGCGGTCAGTGGCAAAAAGCGTCCGCTGATCCCCATCCCCCTGCCGACCAGTTGGATCTCGGTGTGGTTTCTCAACATGATCACGTCCGTACCGCCAACCATAGCTAAGGCACTGATCCAGGGATTGAAGCACGATCTCCTGGCTGACGATCGTGAATTGCGTGCATTGATCCCACAAACACTCCTCACTTTTGACGATGCGGTACGAGCAACGCTTGAAGACGAGCATAAGCTGGCAAACTCGCAGGACTGGGGTTACGACGCGCAGGCGTTTGCCCGCTGGCGGCCAGATTATGGCTATTTCCCTAAACAGGCAGGCTGCACGCTTAATACCACGGCTGAACTGTCAGATTTATGGCAGGTGGTGAATCAGATTGGCGGGAAAGAAGGATATTTCTTCGGCAATGTTTTGTGGCAAACACGCGGTTATATGGATCTCTTAGTGGGTCACAGACTGGCAAAAGGTCGTCCGGCGCGAGAAATGCTCGAAGTAGGCGATCTGGTCGATAGTTGGAAAGTGATTATTGTTGAGCCGCAAAAAGAACTGACACTGCTATTTGGTATGAAAGCGCCAGGGCTTGGGCGGCTTTCCTTCACGCTGCGCGATCACGGAAAACATCGCTCGCTGGATGTTCGAGCCTGGTGGCATCCACACGGCACCGCCGGTTTGTTCTACTGGTTGGTGATGATCCCCGCGCATCTGTTTATTTTCCGTGGCATGGCCCGCCGAATTTGCCAGGTTTCCGAACAATTGTCACATAAAGTCCGTTAAGAGTTCCTAATCTTTGGCTTTCCCCATTGCAAGCGCTGCCATTTCACGGAAAAATGCGCAGCGTAAATCTCAATTATCATGAGTTGGTCGACATGAAGGTACTGGTAACGGGCGCCACCAGCGGTTTAGGCCGAAACGCGGTCGAATATCTGCGTGCAAAAGGCATCAGCGTTCGGGCTACCGGGCGAAATGAAGCCATGGGCAAACTGCTGGAAAAAATGGGTGCAGAGTTCGTTCATGCTGACCTGACTGAACTGGTGTCTTCACAAGCCAAAGTCATGCTGGCCGATGTCGATACGCTTTGGCACTGCTCGGGCTTTACCTCGCCGTGGGGAACACAGGAAGCGTTTGATCTCGCAAACGTGCGTGCCACTCGCCGCCTGGGTGAATGGGCCGTTGCCTGGGGCGTGCGCAACTTTGTGCATATTTCCTCGCCGTCGCTCTACTTTGATTACCACCATCATCGCAAGATCAACGAAGATTTTCGTCCGGTTCGCTTTGCCAATGAATTTGCTCGTAGCAAAGCCGCCAGCGAAGAAGTCATTCAGCTATTGGCACAATCCAACCCGCACACGCGCTTCACCATTTTGCGTCCGCAAAGTTTGTTTGGCCCGCATGACAAAGTCTTCTTCCCACGCCTGGTACAGATGATGCGCCGCTACGGCAGCGTGTTGTTACCGCGCGGCGGTGAGGCGATGGTCGATATGACATATATCGAAAATGCGGTACATGCGATGTGGCTTGCCACGCAGTGTGAAACTCAGCCCTCAGGGCGAGCCTATAACATCACCAATATGGAAGCGCGTCCGCTGCGTTTTATCGTGCAAAAGCTGATTGATGAGTTAGAAATTAAATGCCGGATTCGTTCTGTGCCGTATCCGATGCTGGATATGATTGCCCGCAGCATGGAGCGCCTTGGCAAGAAGACGGCCAAAGAACCGGTGCTGACTCACTACGGCGTGTCGAAACTGAATTTTGATTTAACGCTGGATACCACGCGCGCTGAAACCGAGTTGGGTTATCAACCTATCGTCACGCTTGATGAAGGAATTAAGCGTACCGCGCTCTGGTTGCGTGACCACGGTACGCTGCACCGCTAGTTAGCCCTGCCCATATTTCTCGAGCAATGCCTGAGCAATAGCCTGAGTTTGTGCATCCGCCACGCCCGAATACTGGGCCGGGCGGAAGTGCATCTGGAAAGCACGAATCACCCGCTGTTGCTGCTCTACATTCATATCCGGCGTCACCTGATAACCATAACGCGATAATAAATCGAGCACGTTTCGCGTATCGACCGCTTCGTAAGGCGAGCGTCCATTCAAATAAAATGCCACTCTTTGCGCGTCAGGCCAGGCACCAATGCCCTGTTTTGCCAGCTGCTGCCATGGGAATAACGGGCCGGGATCAACTTTGCGTTGCGGCGCGATATCAGCATGCGCGACCACGTTCTGCGGTTGGATTTGATAACGAATAATTATCTCTTTCGCTAACTTTTCCAGCACTGAGATTTGCGGGGCGTTAAACGGATAAAATTGTTGTACCCCACCCTTTCGCGTGTAGCCTTTATTTTCCAGCTCAATACCAATCGACGTATCATTAATACGCGTGGCACCACGCCAAAAACTCACGCCCGCATGCCAGGCTAGTTCACTTTCCGGCACCAGTTGCCAGATAACCGGTTTACCCCCAGAGACGGGCGGCGAATCGGGTATCAGATAGTGGGAACTGACATTTTGGTCAGTTAAAGTGGATAACGAGCCGTTGAAGTCATCAGCGGTGTAGTGAATAACCAGTACTTTCACGCGTGGATAGGCAGCCTGCGCCTGACGACGGGTATCAACTTTATAATCGCCCTTATCGACAACGCCCTTCTCGCCTGCACATCCCACAAGCAGTGCCACTAAAAACATTACCCCTACGCGCCAGTACATCTGCTTCCCTCTCTTTTCGATCAACGTGTTAGCCACGCATTTTGACAACGATACGCTATGCTAAGTTAGTCCCTCCTGAGAAGATAAGGAAATAAAAATGCGCAGCTCAGCTTTGGTTCTTCTTCCGTGCGCTCTGTTACTCACGGCCTGTACCACCAGCGTCACCCCCGCGTTTAAAGATATTGGCACCCGCAGCGGCCCTTGCATTGAAGGTGGCCCGGATAGCGTGGCGCAGAAGTTTTACGATTATCAAATAAGCCATAAAGCGCAGGGGACCAGTGCGATCGCCAGCCTGCGCCCGTACCTGAGTGATTCACTGGCGCAGCAACTGCAAAAAGCCAGCACCTCGCCCAACGCGCAAAATGAATTTATGCGCAGCAATATATTCACCAGCAACGCTGATGGCATAGACACGGCTGAAGTGGCTTCTGCATCAACCATCCCCAATACCGACGCACGTAATATTCCGCTGCGTGTGAAACTCACCAAAGGCAGTCAGAACTGGCAGGATGAAGTGCTGATGATTCGTGAGGGGCAATGTTGGGCGGTCGATGACGTACATTATCTCGGCGCAAACGGCCATTCACCTGCAGGCAGTCTGCGTCAGGCGATTGAAACCAACTAACCACTGACGACTCACACTCCGGCGGGGTGAATTCATAACCCATGTAAATAGTCTGGATTATTCATATAACTCCGACATTTATTCTTACCTCCCTCCCGCCTCGCTATATTGTGCTACTTTTAAGGTATGTGAATAGTTATTTTTAGGTTTTAACGCACAAAGATTGCATAACTATTCTGTTAAAGGTACCCTTTCCGGCTTCAATTGCTATTCAACTTATGCGCATGAGTATTCAACTAAACGGCATTAATTGTTTTTACGGCGCGCATCAGGCGCTGTTCGATATCACCCTTAGTTGCCCACAGGGCGAAACGCTGGTGTTACTGGGCCCAAGTGGCGCAGGCAAAAGCTCGCTTCTGCGCGTACTCAATCTGCTTGAGATGCCGCGTTCAGGGCAACTCACCATTGCAGACAACCATTTTGATTTTGCTAAAGCGCCCGGCGACAAAGCCATTCGTGAATTGCGCCGCAACGTTGGCATGGTATTCCAGCAATACAATCTTTGGCCTCATCTCACCGTGCTGCAAAACCTGATGGAAGCGCCTTGCCGCGTCCTCGGGATTAGCAAGGATGAAGCGCGCCAGCGTGCCGATAAGCTGCTTGAGCGTTTACGCCTGAAACCTTATATGGACCGCTATCCACTGCATCTTTCCGGTGGTCAGCAGCAGCGCGTCGCCATTGCCCGTGCATTGATGATGGAACCACAGATCCTGCTGTTCGATGAACCCACCGCAGCACTGGACCCAGAAATCACCGCGCAGATCGTCAGCATCATTCGTGAATTGGCGCAAACCAATATCACGCAGGTCATTGTTACCCACGAAGTGGAAGTGGCGCGTAAAACCGCAAGCCGCGTGGTGTATATGGAAAATGGCCATATCGTCGAACAAGGTGATGCGAGTTGCTTCGCAAAACCGCAGACCGAAGCGTTTAAATTCTATCTGTCACACTGATGTATCCGGGAAAATAATCATGAAAAAAGTTCTGCTTGCCACACTATTAGCCAGCCTGAGCCTTTCCGCGACGGCTGCACAAACTATTCGTTTTGCTATGGAAGCCTCTTATCCTCCGTTTGAGTCGATGGATGCCAGCAACAAAATTGTTGGTTTTGATGTCGATTTGGCGAACGCACTGTGTAAACAGATTGATGCAACCTGTACTTTCAGCAACCAGGCATTTGATAGCCTGATCCCAAGCCTGAAATTCCGTCGTATCGACGCGGTTATCTCTGGCATGGACATCACCCCAGAGCGTGAAAAACAGGTTCTGTTCAGCAGCCCGTATTATGAAAACTCTGCCCTGTTTGTCGGTCAGAAAGGCAAAGTTGCTGATATCAATGGGCTGAAAGGCAAAAAAGTGGGCATGCAGAACGGCTCCACTCACCAGAAATTCATCATGGATAAACATCCGGAAATCACCACCGTTCCTTACGACAGCTACATGAACGCCAAGCTGGATATGGAAAGTGGCCGTATTGATGCGGTATTTGGTGACACGGCTGTGGTGACTGAATGGCTGAAAGCCGATCCGAAACTGGCCGCTATCGGCGATAAAGTGACGGATAAAGACTACTTCGGTACAGGTTTGGGCATCGCTGTGCGTCAGGGCAACACTGACCTGCAGGCGAAGTTCAACACTGCGCTGGAAAAAGTGAAGCAAGATGGTACCTACAAAACCATCTACGAAAAATGGTTCCAGAAGTAATCTAAATGAACGAAATGTTTACTTTAGCGAGCGCCGCCGGGATGACCGTCGGCCTTGCCGTTTGTGCGCTGATCATCGGCCTGGCTCTGGCGATGATTTTTGCCGTATGGGAGTCCGCAAAATGGCGTCCGATTGCCTGGCTGGGTTCAGCTTTGGTTACGGTGCTACGCGGCTTACCTGAAATTCTGGTGGTGCTGTTTATTTATTTCGGCTCCTCGCAGTTACTGCTGATCCTCTCAGATGGTTTTGTGCTCAACCTCGGTTTTGCGCAAATCCCTGTCCAGTTACAAATTGAGAATTTCGATGTCAGCCCGTTCCTGTGCGGCGTCATTGCGCTTTCCCTGCTCTATTCGGCTTATGCCTCGCAAACTTTGCGTGGCGCACTCAAAGCCGTACCTATTGGGCAATGGGAATCCGGCCAGGCGTTAGGCCTGTCGAAAGCCGCGATTTTCTTCCGTCTGGTGATGCCGCAAATGTGGCGTCATGCGTTGCCGGGTTTAGGCAACCAGTGGTTGGTATTACTCAAAGATACCGCGCTGGTGTCGCTGATTAGCGTGAACGATTTAATGCTACAAACCAAAAGTATCGCCACTCGTACCCAGGAGCCGTTTACCTGGTATGTGGTTGCTGCCGCGATCTACCTCGTGATCACCCTCATCAGCCAGTACGTTCTTAAACGTATTGACCAACGAGCGACACGTTTTGAACGGAGACCCGGCTGATGCTTGAGTATTTACCTGAACTGTTGAAAGGTCTGCACACTAGCCTGACGCTCACCGCGGCATCCATTGTGGTCGCGTTGATTTTAGCGCTGCTTTTCACCATCGTTTTGACGCTGAAAACACCGGTGCTGGTTCACATTGTCCGTGTCTACATTACCCTGTTTACCGGTACGCCTTTGCTGGTGCAAATCTTCCTGATTTACTACGGCCCAGGTCAGTTTCCGTCTATTCAGAACTACCCGGTATTGTGGCACCTGCTTTCCGAGCCATGGTTATGTGCGCTGATTGCGCTGTCGTTGAACAGTGCCGCCTACACCACGCAACTGTTTTACGGTGCCATTCGCGCCATTCCTGAAGGCCAGTGGCAGTCGTGTGGCGCTTTAGGAATGAGCAAGAAAGATACCCTCGCCATTTTGCTGCCTTATGCATTTAAACGCGCCCTTTCTTCTTACTCGAATGAAGTGGTTTTAGTGTTTAAAAGTACTTCACTGGCGTACACCATTACGCTGATGGAAGTGATGGGCCACGGGCAATTGCTGTATGGTCGCACCTACGATGTGATGGTGTTCGGCGCAGCAGGCCTGGTTTATCTGGTTGTAAATGGATTATTAACGCTGTTAATGCGTGTGGTAGAACGCCGAGCGTTGGCATTCGAACGACGCAATTAATCGGTAGCTCGTCAGTCAAGAAAAGCGGGGATTCCCCGCTTTTTTTACGTCTCAGTAAATATAATTATACGTTTTATTTGCATATAAATTCATTTACTGGCATGATTTTTTGACGCCGGGAAACGGTGAATACAATAAAACATGACAGACGGGAGCAACACACATGAAGAAGTTTATTTTGGCCGCCATGTTCGCTACAGCCGCATTCAGCGTGTCCGCAGCCGACAAAATCAACTTTGGTTCTTCGGCTACTTACCCACCATTTGAATCACTTGATGCCAATAATCAGATCGTCGGTTTTGATATCGACCTGGCAAAAGCTTTATGCAAACAAATGCAGGCTGAATGCACATTCACCAACCATGCCTTCGACAGCCTTATCCCGTCGCTTAAATTCCATAAATATGACGCTGTGATTTCAGGCATGGATATTACGCCAGAACGTAGCAAACAAGTTTCCTTCACTGCACCGTACTACGCCAACTCAGCGGTCGTGATTGCTAAAAAAGGTGCGTTTAAATCTTTTGATGAATTGAAAGGTAAACGTATCGGTATGGAAAATGGCACCACTCACCAGAAATATCTCCAGGATAAACATCCGGAAATTAAAACTGTCTCTTACGACAGCTATCAGAATGCCATTATCGACCTGAAAAATGGCCGGATTGATGGGGTGTTTGGTGACACAGCGGTAGTGAACGAGTGGTTGAAAACCAATCCACAGTTGGGGACGGTGGGTGAGCACGTTACCGATGCACAATACTTCGGCACCGGCCTTGGCATTGCTGTTCGTCCAGATAATCAGGCGCTGTTAGCAAAATTGAATACGGCTCTGGCGGCGATTAAAGCCGACGGGACTTACCTGAAAATTAGCCAGCAATGGTTCCCGGGGTAAGCATACCATAGAGTGTCATTTAAGGCTGGCAGGGAAACCTACCAGCCTTTTCTATATTTTGGTATTAGTTAATGTTTATATATACTCGCACGTAAATAGTTATATAATTTCACATCCACAGCAACTCATTGAATATATAAATGAAAGATAGCGAAATAATAACCCTCTTGAATGAAAACAAATTCACAGAGAAAGAAATCAATAAATTAGTTTACGCTGCTAAAAAGGAAGCATTTACTGTAGAACAAACAGTTTCTTACCTGGCTGGAGAATTCTACCGCATTGTTTTAAAATTGATGGTTCTCTTTATCATTGCAGTAGCGTTCCTGGTGTTTAATGACAACAATCTAAAAGCCAATATCGCTTTAGCTATAGTGTATTTAGTTATCTTTATAATAACATGCAGAAAATATTCAATTATCATAACATTTAAAGCATATAAACTAATGGATATAATAAAAAGCCATAAATCTTGATCTTGCAATTAACAATGCCTTTATTTTTTGACATTTTTTGCATCATGGATTCCACTTATGGTCAATGCATCAATTAGCATTTCCATAGTCAATGCAGGACCCTTCATATCTTTAAACCCAACGATTGTATCATTGTACATCCAATGAAATAATCGATGCTTTTCTGGCAACATCACATTTCTGGACAACCCGTACCCAGACAATACCAAATCAATGCCACCATATATAATATCACCTTGAGCACTACTTAAACCAGAATAAACTGCAGCCCTTTCATATCCACGCCTAAGAACACCTTTATAATTAGGATTGTTATTATAAAGTGACATAAAGTTTTCTTCAATCGATCCAAGGCCATGAACAATCAGCGTGACACCTGCAATATTACCAATGATAGCGCCAGGGCCAGTGGTATAGCTAGCCCCAATTAATGCCATTCCTGTCGTTACCTGAACATATCCAGCATAGATACCTATACCTTTCACTACATAGTAACCAATAATACCTGCAACATCTTCAACGAACTCTATAACTACAGATACCGCGATTATAGCCTTCTTATACTTTAGCAAAAACTCCTGATGAGATAAATAATCCCTCTCTTGTTTTAAATAAATTACTGCTTGTTTTTTCTGTATTTCAGTATAATCTCCATTTATAATTTCAAGTTGATTTTCCACAAAAAGTGATAGATTATTTCTAAAATCCATTCTGATGCGATGATTCTTTATAAATTGAGAAGCTGTTAATCCTGTTTCAATAACAGCCCTCCCTTCCAGGTTACCCATTACCTGATAATAATCATTAGCCCTTCCAGGGTTATTGCCAAATATATAATCCATTTAAAACACTCTATCTTCCCAAAGGCTATAACCAGAAGTTCCTGATGAAACATGCTCCCATGTTATGCTTTCATACTTTAGTGATATTGACTCTATCGGTTGCGCGTCATTGTGAGTCACTGAGTTAGGGGAAACCAAGCTAATATCGGCGATTGTTGCCTTGATTAGTTTGATTCTATAGAAGAGAGACTGAATACCTGCTTTATCCGTTCTGTACATATTAAAGATAGCATCCATCCTTTCATTATTAGATATGGCGAATGCCAACAGTGGAGATGATTTGTCAATTGGTTTTTTAAAAGTTAGCGCCTGGTGATTTACATTTTGCTCTCGCATAATGGAGTATGCTAGCTCATAGACCATAATTTCATCCAGGTGTGCAATCTGATATGCATTACCAATAGAATTATATGAAGAACAACCACTAGAGAGTAATCCCTGCTGTGTACCATTCAGCGACAGATAAATGTTATTCGCCATTGTGATATATCCTTATCAAAGATTGTTATCAGAGTATTTTTAACTCCAGGAATACGGTGTGTTCATCAGCACAACTTAGCATGGAATTGTTGATTCATTCTGCTCCTGCGTAGTGCAAAAAACATAGTACAATGATGTAAAATATCCGAAATCGAACCAATATCAAAAAAAATATAAAGCAGACAGCCAATTGATTCATGGCGCGAATGAATTACGCACCTTTCATCAAAAAAAAATAATGCAATGAAGTCACATAAATACAACTACAATATTCAATGCTAATGAGGTTAATATGCCTTACAGGAATAAAACAGAAAGGATGTAAATACTGATGAAAAAGGACAATCTATAAGGGCTGAGTACAAACCGACCATTACTGAACAACACATTTATTTGGATTTTTGTTCTATGACCACTCATTTCAATATTAGCATTTCAGATATATGTATTCCCCGCTATTTTCAATATGATGCAAGTTGTTAATATTGCAGTGCCTGCGGTGCAGTTTTTTTCAAGACAGAAAAGTTTTGCGCAACGCAGGGAACACAGTTCTGCCTCAATGATGGTGGTTATTTTTCTCTCCTGCCTACATCTGGAAAAGAGATAAACTAACAGAAAGTAAACCAATTATTTGCTGCTGTCAGATTCTTACCTATTTTGTATGCTGTGTTTATATCAATGGTCCTGACTCAAAATGAATATTATACTTACAGAGAGCCTACTCAGGAAAATAGCATTGCACCGTCACCACCCGTCCCTTTCCCCATGAATGACGAGTAAATCACCCAGGATAAGAAAGCTACTCCCGCACCAACAGCGCCAACACTTCGTAGTGCGCCGTGTGCGGGAACATATCGAATAACTGCACGCGCGCGACCCGATACTCAGCCAGCGAAGCAATATCCCGCGCCATGGTCTGTGCATTACAGCTTGAATAGATGATGTACTTCGGTGCCATATTATTGAGGAAGTAACACAATGCCTGGCCAATTCCCCGCCGTGGTGGATTCACCAGCACGAGGTCGGGCACATCTTGCTGTTCGGTGGCAAACTTTGTGGAATCCAGCGCCTGGAAATGAATATTCGTTAAGCCCAGTTTTTCTGCTGATTGCCGAGCGCAGGCAATCGCTTCTGGTGCGATTTCTATCCCGGTCAACTTCATGTCGGGGGTCGCGCAATGCAGGCCAAACCCGCCTACTCCGCAGAATAAATCCCACATATGTTTGACCGGTAATTCACCTACCCACTCACGTGCTGTCGCGTACAAAGAAGCGGCAACCGTTGGGTTGGTCTGGAAGAAACTTTGTGGCCGGATATATAACGGCACGCCGTTGAACTGTTCTTCGAGCGCATGCTGTTCAGTAAAGGGGATTTCCTGCTCGCCTTCCATAATGGCCATATGCACAGGCTGGATGTTGGCAGAAATCACTTTTAACTGCGGAAGTTGCTGCTGCAACCAGGGCAATGCGGTTCGCAGTTGTTCCAGTTTGGCTTCTGAGCGCAAAACAAAACGCAGCATCATGCCGCCGTCTAACTGGCTTTCCGTCAACAGCAGGTATTTCAGTTCACCGCGTTTACGCGACACGTTGTAGGGCGTGAGCCCAGCGCGGGCAATAAAGGGTTTCAGTGCTGCAAAAACTGTCTGAAATGATGCGGGGTACAGCGGGCATTCGGTTAAGTCTTCAGGTGTCCCATCGCGATGTAGCATCCCCAGCAACGGTTTTTCTACGCTACCGCTGACAACCATTTTAGCTTTGTTGCGAAACGCTTGTTCAGGGCCACTTACCGGCGCGCGCCAGTCTTGCACCGCAATACCCTTCAGCAATTGCTGAAGTTCATTCATTTTGGCGGTGAGCTGTTCGGAAATCGGCTGTTCAATCCACTGACAAGAGCGGCAGCGATTAGCCTGATAGAGCGCGCAATGCATAATTAAATCCTGAAAACCGGGGGCGCAGATTGTAACACTACTCAGTTATTGAAGTTTGAAAAAAAGCCGACTACGCGAAGGGATGAATAATAAGAATAGCACCAATAAGTCGGGGAGTTTCTGGGTCATTAACGAACGGAAAATTTCACGTTTTGACTCGCCAGGAATGCTGAAAAGCTCGGGATAACCCCAGCCAAGGGATGCCGCCCACAAATAGCCTACTGCAATAATTTGTGTGGCAAGAAAGACCCAGCGCCCCCAGTTTCGCCCTTTCATAATGACAAACGCGCAGCGTAACTCGACACATAGCATGACCAGGCTGCCGAGAAAAATCAGCGTCAGGCTCCAGGTTTGCACACTGCGATGAACAAAATCCATAGCGCCACGAACACCGAGCATGTTTAAAAGCAACATGAGATCGAGCACTCGCGTCGTGAGAATAGCAATTGCCGCCACCAGCACTAATGTGGGTGCGTTCAATTTGGCCTGTGTTTGACTTCGTTTCCTGAAAATTTCTGCAAACCTCGTGTTCCATACGACACAGTGCCGCGTCGGGCGCGGCACTGTAGGGCATATCATTACAGATTTTAAGTATTTAGGCTATACGCGCCTTGCTCGCTGGATATCGCGCAGACGCTGTTTTTCAGCTCGAGCCATAAACCACCAGGCTATCAAGCCAATCACACCCACGACTCCCAAAATTATAGACGCCAGCGCGTTAATTTCAGGATTAACCCCCATTCTTACGCTTGAGAATACCAGCATCGGTAATGTCGTTGCACCAGGGCCGGAGACAAAGCTCGCAATAACCAAATCGTCGAGCGATAACGTAAACGCCAACAGCCAGCCAGAGATAATCGCCGGAGCAATCATCGGAACGGTTATCACGAAGAAAACTTTCAGCGGCGTCGCGCCTAAATCCATCGCCGCTTCTTCAATTGAATGATCCAGTTCTCTTAAACGCGAACTGATCACCACCGAGACATATGCTGTACAGAATGTGACGTGTGCGAGCCAGATGGTCAACATGCCGCGATCGCTTGGCCAGCCAATGGCGTGCCCTAACGCCACAAACAGTAATAGCAGCGAAAGGCCGGTGATGACGTCAGGCATAACCAGTGGCGCGGTGAGCATAAAGGCAAATCCCGTTGAACCACGAAACTTACCAAAACGCACCATTACCACCGCCGCAATAGTCCCGAGGATCACCGCCGCAGTCGCCGCGGCTGCCGCAATGGTTAAACTGAGCCCCACGGCGTTCATCATTGCCGAGTCCTGGAATAACTCGACATACCAACGCGTCGACCACCCCGCCCAGACGGTGACCAATTTTGAGCTGTTAAACGAGTAGATAACCAGCATCAGCATCGGTGCGTAGAGGAAGGTGAATCCAATCACCAAAATCAGAATGCGCCACGGTGAACGCACTACCGGTAAATTGTTCATGAGTGGTCCTCCGCAGCTTTATTCTGATATTTTTGGAACCACATAATCGGCACAATCAGCAGGATAAGCATGGTTATCGCCACAGCGGACGCAACCGGCCAATCGCGGTTGTTAAAAAATTCCTGCCACAATACGCGGCCAATCATAATGCTGTCTGGCCCGCCGAGCAGTTCAGGGATAACAAACTCACCAACCGCAGGAATAAAGACCAGCATTGAACCGGCGATAATGCCGCCTTTGGTCAGTGGCACGATAACGCTAAAGAAGGTTTTCAGCGGGCGAGCGCCCAGGTCTAAAGAGGCTTCCACCAGCGAGTAGTCTAACCGCGTCAACGCGGTGTAAATCGGCAATACCATAAATGGCAGATAGGCATAAACAATCCCGATATAAACCGCGAGATTGGTATGCAAAATAACCAACGGTTGATCGATAACACCCAGCCACATCAGCACATTGTTCAGTACACCGTTATTTTTCAGTATCCCCATCCACGCATAGACGCGAATCAAAAACGATGTCCATGACGGTAAAATCACCAGCAACAACAGAATGTTACGCGTTGATGATTTACTGTGCGCCACCGCCCATGCTAGTGGATATCCCAGCAGCAAACAGCAAATGGTGGAAATACCGGCCACTTGTAGCGACTGCAAATAAGCTTCCGCATAAAGCGGATCGTCGGTTAACTGAATATAGTTAGCAAGATTCAGCGCAAGCGTTATCTGATCGTCAGCCCAGGTGAGCAGATCGGTATACGGCGGAATGGATCGTGCTATTTCTGCAAAACTTATCTTAAAAACAATCAAGAACGGCAGCATGAACAGCAAAATCAGCCACAGATATGGCAATGCAATGACCAACTTGCGGCCGTGGCGCATTTGCATTTTAGCCAGCCACAATTTAAAACCGCTTGCCGGTGGCTCGGCCGGGCGTTCAGTAATCGTGCTCATTTCGCCCCCTTAAACCGTGAGAACCACACAACTTTCGGCATCCCAACACAGACGAACTTCGTCGCCCCATGTTGGCATCCCCTTCCGACTACGGTGCTCGTTTTGCAACTGCGCACTGATCATCTGGCCGCTTTTCAGGCGCACGTGATAAATCGACAGGTCACCAAGATAAGCAATGTGCACCACTTCCCCGACCGCAAAGTTGTAGCCGTCAGCAGGCGGTTCATCGCACAGCATCACTTTTTCCGGGCGAAGCGCGACATACACCGGTACGCCATCGACAACGGAAACATCCGCATCAACTTTGAGTGGATGCACAAGCCCTGGGCTATCAATCACCAGGCCATCTTGCTGGCGATCTTTAAGCAAACCTTCAAAGACGTTTACCGAGCCGATAAACTCAGCGCTGTAGCGCGTCGCTGGGTATTCGTAGACTTCTTCTGGCTCGCCAATTTGTTCGAACTTGCCGCGATTCATGATGGCAATACGCCCCGCCATAGTCATCGCTTCTTCCTGGTCATGCGTCACCATCACGCAAGTTGCGCCCACACGCTCCAGAATATCGACCACTTCGAGCTGCATACGGTCGCGCAATTTTTTATCCAGCGCCCCCATTGGTTCATCCAACAACAGCAACTTAGGCCGCTTTGCCAGGCTGCGAGCAAGTGCCACGCGCTGACGCTGCCCGCCTGAAAGCTGGTGCGGTTTACGTTTGGCGTATTCCTGCATATGAACCAATGTCAGCATTTCCTGCACGCGCTGCGTGATTTCATTTTTCGGCAATTTGTCTTGCTTGAGCCCAAACGCAATGTTCTGTTCCACCGTCATATGCGGGAAAAGCGCATAGGACTGGAACATCATATTGATCGGGCGCTGGTACGGCGGCACATGCGACAAGTCCACGCCATCAAGCACAATTTGCCCCGCGCTCGGCTGTTCAAAACCCGCCAGCATGCGTAGCAACGTGGATTTACCACAGCCGGATGGCCCAAGCAGCGCAAAAATTTCGCCTTTATAAATAGTCAGATTGACATCATCAACGGCATGTTGCCCGTCAAAGGACTTGGTGAGGTTGCGAACTTCAAGCAGCGGGGTAAGCGCTTTACGAGTTTTCGCTTGCGGACGAGGAGTGACGTCGTTCAATTATGTTGCTCTCCGGCAAAAGCAAAGAAATGGTACGACCCGGTTGCCGTACTCATAACGAGACGCAGGCCAATAGCCTGCGGCCGTATTGGGGCGCACGCACCATTTGGGTGCGTTACCCCGTTGCAAACCGTGTTAAGTCTCTAACAGATTTACTTATTTCCCAGTTTTAACTTTAGTCCACGCGCGGGTAATCACACGATCAACTTTTGGCGATTGCACACCCTGGGTGAACAATTTGGCACGCACATCAGCCGGTGGATAAATTCCCGGGTTATCACGAATCTCGGCGTTCAGCAGCGGAAGCGACTCTTTGTTCGCATTCGCGTAATAAACATGATTACTGATATTCGCTACCACATCTGGTCGCATCAGATAGTTCAGGAACTGATACGCTTCGTCTTTATTTTTCGCATCAGCCGTCATAGCGAACATGTCGAAGTAAACCATCGCGCCTTCTTTAGGAATGGTATAAGCAATATTCACGCCATTTTTTGCTTCTTTAGCGCGGTTAGCCGCCTGGAGAATATCGCCGGACCAACCAATTGCTACGCAGATGTCGCCGTTAGCCAAATCGTTGATGTATTGGGATGAGTGGAAATAGCGGATCGACGGACGCAGTTTCAGCAGCAGATCGTTGGCTACACCGGTGTAATCTTTCGGATCGGTGCTATTAGGATCTTTGCCCAGGTAATGCAGCACGCTGGCATAAACCTCGCTTGGTGCATCAAGGAAGGAAACACCACAGCTTTTCAGCTTCTCAAGGTTTTCCGGTTTCAGAATAAGATCCCAGCTGTTTACTGGCGCATCTTTACCGAGTGCCGCTTTGACTTTTTCGACGTTGTAGCCAATCCCGGTAGTGACCATCATGTAGGGAATGCCGTATTTATTATCGTGGTCGTTATGTGCCACCAGCTTGAGCATTTCTGGGTCGAGGTTTTTGTAGTTCGGCAGTTTGCTCTTATCAAGAGGCTGGAAAATCCCTGCCTGAGCCTGGCGCTCAAGGAATTGAGAAGAGGGCACGACAAGGTCGTAGCCCGTGCTGCCCGCCATCAACTTCCCTTCCAACACTTCGTTGGAGTCGAAAACGTCATACACCACTTTAATGCCGGTTTCTTTAGTGAAGTTTTCCAGCGTGTCTGGCGCGATATAATCTGACCAGTTATAAACATGCAGCGTCTTTTGTTCAGCGGCAAACGTGGTGGCAGAAACTGCCATCAACAAGCCCGCCATCACACCCGACAACAGTTTTTTACGTTGGGCGAACATATTTCATTCCTTCTGAATAAAGGGTAAATCTCGCTTTCGCGAGCATAATTTACTCAATCAAACTTTTACGCATTTCATTCCCGCGTTTATTACATGCAAGAATCATGCATCTCTATTCAAACTGCAGTGAAAAAAGGCAGGCGCCTTTCTACAGACAGTGCACACTTTAGATGTTCCGCAAGAATAACTGTAGCTAGAGTCAGGCACTATAGCCCAGGTAAAAACGCGCCCTTTATCAACTTTTTAACAATAAAAGGTCTATGTTATGGCCCAAAACGGGCGATATTGGCGAGAATAATGCTGAATGGAGACGATTAAGGCAGAATAAAAAATCGCGGAACGCAGCGGTTTGGGTCGCCGCTGCGGTTAAGAATGAAACGATTAATGCAGGAAGTGGGTTTGAATAATTGTGCCGTCTTGCTCTTCTTCATCAGAGATATAGAGCAACTGGTTTGCACAGGCTTCCAGAATAACCATCGAGATTTGTTCTTCGCTTTGTTTAACAAAGGCGGCGAACTGTTCACGGGTAATTCCTACCGATGCCTGCAGTGACTGGCAAACCACGAGTTTAGGTAAATTATCATCCTGAATATCCAAAAACGCTTTCACCGTTAATGAACTGGCGTTAATAGACGAAAGATCGGATGCCAGGGGCAGCAAAGCGGAAGGCTTTACTTCTGCCAGGGCTGAGAACAAAACGATATCATCGACCAGGTCGATTTTCGCATCGTAAACACCATCAAAATTCTGCATATGTGGCAGATGGAGCGCCTGGCAAGTATCGCACTCGAAAATGGTCACACCGATTTCGTCAAGCCAGCGGCGTAAGATGTCCAGAGTAGGGACAACGAGTGAATCCATAAATGCCGTAGCCTCTTTAAGGGGGTGAATGAGTCGCGCCATAGCTTACGCAAAAATGACGCCTCATACTAATATTATGCACCCTGTTACCATGGTGCTCAGGATCAACCGCCCGTTTTCAGACAGTAACCAGGCTGCGCTTGCAGCTCAATCCACTCGATCATTAACGTGGCAATATCAACGCCGCTGGTCTTTTCAATGCCTTCAAGACCAGGGGACGCGTTAACTTCCATCACTAGCGGGCCACGTTGCGCACGTAAAATATCGACACCGGCAACGTCCAGCCCCAGCGTCGCGGCCGCGTGTAACGCAATTTTGCGCTCGCGTTCCGTAATCACGACCTGATTTGCCACCCCACCACGGTGCAAATTGGAGCGGAAATCACCCGGTTTGGCCTGGCGCTCAATCGCGGCCACGACGGTGTTACCCACAACCAGACAGCGAATATCCCTGCCCTTCGCTTCCTTCACATACTCTTGCACCAGAATATGCGCATTCAGGCCACGAAACGCATCAATCACGCTTTCCGCCGCCTGCCGTGTTTCTGCCAGCACCACGCCAATACCCTGCGTGCCTTCCACCAGTTTCACCACCAGCGGCGCGCCGCCAACCATGTCGATTAAATCGCTGGTGTCGTCCGGGGAATGTGCAAAACCGGTGACGGGTAAATCAATCCCCTGCCGCGCCATTAATTGTAATGAGCGCAGTTTGTCGCGCGCACGGGTAATCGCCACAGATTCGTTGAGTGGGTAACTTCCCAGCATTTCAAACTGACGTAAAACGGCGGTGCCGTAGAAGGTGATTGCTGAACCGATGCGCGGAATAACCGCATCATAATGAGGAAGCTGCCGGCCCTTATAATGCACAGACGGGGCGGCCGGGTTGATGTTCATATAACAAGAAAGGGGATCGATAATTTCGACTGCATGACCACGGCGAGACGCCGCTTCACGTAGACGTTTACAAGAATAAAGCGTTCCATCCCGGGATAAAATGGCGATTTTCACCTTACACCTCAGCGCTTCCAGTCCAAAAATGACAGCGCGCACATCATAGCACTGCCACCAGGTTTCAACGAACGGGCAATGTATCCGGCGATTGCTTTAACACATCGATTAATTGACGCGTTGTCGATGCCAGATGATGCGGATCGTACACCACATAAAGATCGGCGGGGATCGCCTTGGTCAACGGGCGGAAAATCACGCCTGGCCAGTTCATTTGCGCGTAGCTGTCGGCCATTATCGTCAGCCCCATACCGATGCTGACCAGCGCCAGTACTGTTTGTGGTTCGACAGCTTCTCTGACTATTCGTGGTGAGAACCCCGCTTCCCGGCAAACGCCTTGCAAAAAGGTCCAGTCAGAATGCACTGCTGTCATGGTGACGAAGGGTTCGTGGCGCAACTGCTCAATATCAATGGCAGATTGTTTAGTTAACGGATGCTTTTCCGGTAACGCGACTAAAAACGTGGCGTCATGAAGTTTTTCGCTGCGCAAACCCGGCCGCGGATTGATTTCCATACGCCAGATACCCGCGTCAATTTCATGGCGCTCAATTAAGG
Organism: uncultured Buttiauxella sp.; assembly: GCA_965119215.1. Taxonomy (GTDB): domain Bacteria; phylum Pseudomonadota; class Gammaproteobacteria; order Enterobacterales; family Enterobacteriaceae; genus Buttiauxella. The sequence goes on along the minus strand of CBCPKK010000006.1, from coordinate 29,242 downwards.
AAATCTGATCCCCTGGCGACTTTTCACGGAACAAGATGTCGATGGCGGGGAAATCCGCAATAAATTGTTGTAAGCCCAGACGCAATCCGCCCCAGATGGCGGTGCCAACAATCCCAAGGTGAATACGCCCGCCTTCGCCACGCCCAATTTGTTCGACGCGAGCTAATGCAAGATTGGCGCTATCCAGCAAACGCCTGGTTTCTTCCAGTAATATTTCCCCCGCATGGGTCAGTGCAACACTACGGGAATGACGAATAAATAAAACGGTGCCGAGCAGAGACTCTAACTCTTTGATGTGGAAACTGAGCGGCGGCTGGGACATATTTAGCCGCACGGCTGCTTTACCAAAATGCAGTTCTTCCGCTACTGCCTGGAAATAGCGCAGTAATTTTAAATCGGTACGGTAGGTTCGCTGTGAAATAGTCATGGGGCTCCTTTGCTGGCAGCCCCATACGTTATCACTCATGCTGCTTGCTGTAATCCAGCCGACCGTTAATGTGCGACCGATGCCGAAGCCTTGAGCGATGGATTGTGGCGATACTGAAAACTGAAGTGGAAGATAACCGCCAGCACCAACGCATATCCGGCGAACACCAGCCAAATCGTGGTCCAGTCTTTGACGCCATCAACACTAAAGTAATCCACGACATATCCGCTGAGAATGGCTCCAAGATATGCACCAATGCCGTTAACCATGGTCATAAATAGCCCCTGAGCACTGGCACGAATACGTGAATCAACTTCTTGCTCCACAAATACTGAACCGGAAATATTGAAGAAATCGAAGGCACAACCGTACACCACCATCGACAGCAGCAATAACACGAAACCAAACGCTGACGGGTCGCCCCAGGCAAAAAGTGCAAAACGCAGCACCCAGGCCACCATACTCATCAACATCACTTGTTTAATGCCAAAGCGACGCAGGAAGAAGGGAATGGTGAGGATAAACGCCACTTCCGACATTTGAGAAACTGAAAGCAAAATCGACGGATACTGCACCACAAAGCTATTCGCAAACTCGGGCTGGCGAGCAAAATCATGCAGGAATGGATTACCGAAGGTATTGGTAATCTGCAATACCGCACCCAACAACATGGCGAACAAGAAGAAAACAGCCATGCGCGGATTTTTGAATAACACGAAAGCATCTAACCCTAAGCGACTTACCCAGGTACGGGATACCCCACCCTTCGCGACCGGAATTGTTGGCAATGTCAGTGAATACAGCGCCAACGCCAGCGAAGCTCCCGCTGCGATATACAGTTGAAGATTACTCAGCTCGAAGCGCATCAGGCTCACCGTCCACATTGCAGCGATGAAACCTATGGTGCCGAAGACGCGGATCGGCGGGAAATTACTGACAGTATCCAGACCGGCTTTTTCGAGACTGGCATAAGAGATGGTATTCGACAGCGCAATGGTCGGCATAAACGCCATCGCGTTACCGAGCATTATCCAGAACATCAGTCCAGGCTGGTTAATGCTGGCCGCCCAGGCCAACATTACCGCACACACCAGGTGGCAGAGCGCATACACACGATTCGCAGGTAACCATTTGTCGGCAATAATGCCGACAATCCCCGGCATTAATAACGCGGCAATGCCTTTGGTGCTGTAAACCATGCCCACATCGGCCCCCCGGAATCCGAGGGTATTAATCATGTATGAGCCTAGCGTGACCAGCCAGGCGCCCCAAATGAAGTACTGCAAAAACAACATGATTTTCAAGCGCGGTTGAATCGCCATACAGTTAATCGCCATGTGTTTTACCCGGTGTGTTGGAAGTGCCTCAGGCGAGTTTGCCCAGGAAACCGCAGATCAGATTGATAAAGTTCTGACGCGAAAGTGCCGCAGCCGCCAGGGTTTGCGCGTGGGAAAGTTGCACGCTGCCCAGGCCTTCTGCCAGGTTAGTAATCGCTGAAACCGCAACGACCTTCAGGCCGCAATGACGAGCACTGATCACTTCTGGCACCACAGACATACCGACCACATCACCGCCGATGATTTGCATCATGCGAATTTCTGCTGCCGTTTCAAAGTTCGGGCCAGGATAGGAAACAAACACGCCTTCCGTCAACGGGAAGCCCTGATCTTTCGCCACCTGCTGCAATACACCACGGTAATCGGCGTCATACGCATTGGCCAAAGAGAAGAAACGTTCGCCGAAACGGTCGTCGTTAGGGCCAACCATTGGAGTGCCAGGCATAGTATTAATATGGTCGTTCAGCGCAACCAGTCTTCCTGGCCCCACTTCCGGGCGCAATGAACCCGCGGCATTGGTTGAGAACAGGATTTCGCAACCGAGCAATTTGAATGTGCGAATCGCGTTAGTCATAACAGACATACCGCGCCCTTCATAGAAGTGGCCGCGCCCTTTCATACAAGCGACCGGCACGCCTGCCAGCGTTCCTACAACCAACTCACCTGCGTGGCCGTGTACTGTGCTAACAGGGAAACCAGGCAACTCGTCATACGGGAAAACAACCGGCTGTTCGATTTTTTCAGCCAGCTCACCAAGGCCAGAACCGAGAATGAAAGCCACGCGTGGCACAAGCCCATTAATGCGGGAACGGATAATGTCTGCGGCGTAGAACGGGGAGTTATCAAGAGTGGTCATCGGCATTGGGTGCTCCTTGTCTTTATGTCGAATTAATCAAAGTAAGTGACTTACCCTGTTATACCGACTGACAACGATGCTCCACCAATACCGTTTCACTGGTTGATTGATAGTAAAAATGTATTGATCGACGATGACGGCTATCGTCACCGCCTGGCCGATTAACGCGTTGCCCAACCTTGTTTATGCAGATAATCCAGAATAAACGGTCGGTTTTCTTTAATGATAGTGCGACGAATATGGTCACTCCATGTGTCACGACGCGTGTTACTACCACGGGAAAGATAATATTGCGCCATCTCTTCGTCGTATTGCTCCAGCACTTTTGCATCAACCGGCTGATAGCTATTCTCGTGCATTATCATGGCGGCGGGCATTCGCGGTTTGATGCCGTGATCTTCATCAGGCCAACCCAGACAAAGGCCGAACAGCGGCAAAACGTGTTTTGGCAACGCCAATAACTCGGTGACCGCTTCAATGCCGTTACGAATACCGCCGATGTACACGCCACCTAAACCTAGCGATTCCGCAGCCGTAAAGGCATTTTGTGCCAGCATCGCTGTATCAACTACACCGAGCAACAATTGCTCTGCAAGCCCCAACTGTGCTTCCGGGCAGATTTGCAGATGGCGATTAAAATCGGCGCAAAATACCCAAAATTCGGCTGCCTGCGCCACATGCTGCTGGCCGCCAGTCAGCGGAACAAGCTGTTCACGCAAGGATTTATCGGTAATACGAATAATCGAGGTGCATTGCAAAAAGCTGGAACTGGAGGCCGCCTGGGCACTGGCAACAATCGCTGCACGCTGTTCGTCTGTTATTGGCGCGTCGGTAAAACGACGAATGGAACGGTGTGAACGCAGCAGATCAATGGTCGGCGTCATCGCGTTTATCCTTTGGTTTGTCTGAAAGAGATTTATCGAGTGGAGGATGGCCTTTCGTGAGCAACGGCGCAACGTTTTGAGCCATCGCCCAAACCATGAATGCCGCAGCGGGCAGCATTAGCGCAATCCCCAAAAACACCATGATAATTGCGGCGGTCGCACTTCCCACAGGGGCAGGCAACGCCACGTAACCGTTCAGGGACAGATATGAAAGTAGTAAAAAAGCGATACCGATAACTTCGAGAATTAATACCGGCTTCGGTAGTGCACCGAGTGAACGCATCCGCTTGTCTCCAGAGGCAATTATCGGCTCAGTATAACCCGATTCCCCTCGATTTTACGCCGCTGTCATAGGTGGTGAATATCAAACTAACAGGCAAGACCTTCTTTTCATTCTGAACAGTTAGCGGCATTATAGTTGCATTCGCCGGTTCGCTCGGCCTCAAAAAATAAAGGAGATTCCATGTTTGCAGTAATCTTTGGTCGCCCTGGCTGCCCATATTGCGTTCGTGCTAAAGAGTTGGCTGAGAAATTGACCGCTGAGCGTGACGACTTCAACTTCCGCTATGTTGATATTCATGCGGAAGGCATCAGCAAGGCCGATCTGGAAAAAACGGTTGGTAAGCCTGTTGAAACCGTACCGCAGATTTTCCTCGATCAGAAACACATCGGCGGTTGCACTGATTTTGAAGCTTACGCTAAAGAACACCTGAGTTTGTTCCAGAACGCGGAATAAGCAACAGACCAAAAAAAACCGGCTCACTTAAACAGAGCCGGTTTTTTTATCGCCGCTGACGGCGGAGCACACTACGCACAAACAAGTAGCACAATGCTCCAAGAGCACACCAAAACACAGCACTAAACATCCAGGCCATTTCTTGCCAGAAAGTTCGCGTTGGCGATAGCCAAAAGTGAATGATTAACAGACAAAGCGGTGAAGCCAGGACTGCGCCCATCAGCGGTTTGATCACTCGGCCATGGCGTGAGAACACGCTAGCGATGACACCCGGCAGGATAAAAAACAACAGCCCCCACTCTGAATGCCTGTCACCCGGGTAGCTGTTGGCAGCACTCAGTTTCTGAGAAAGAAACACGCCAACAAACAGCACGAAGCAGCAAATGACTCCAAACCAACGTTGTCCACGCATGAACACGCATCCTCCTGACGATCGCTAATATCGAACTTAAATTTACGGTTTTGTAAGCAAAACCCTGCCCCAGTCAGATAAAGTCTTAGCAATCCCTGCTAAAAATACGTAGCGCAATTAGTACAATATTCTTACTAGCCGTTAAACTTCATAAAGATTAAACTAGCGGCTATTATCAGGTCTGCGCACTGGATATTTTAATGCAGAGAAAATACATTAAATTGCGTCGTAATTAGTAGAAACCCTAACCCAAAAAACCATTTCTTTCAACAAGTTACTAGTAAACAAGAAGTTATCCTTCGTGAATATAAACGTCGCAGATTTGTTAAGCGGGAATTACATCCTGTTATTATTTGTTGTTCTGACCTTAGGACTATGCCTGGGTAAATTACGCCTTGGTTCAGTCCAACTGGGTAATTCCATTGGTGTTTTAGTGGTCTCTTTATTACTCGGGCAACAACATTTCGCCATTAACACAGAGGCTCTCAATCTGGGTTTCATGTTGTTCATTTTTTGTGTTGGCGTGGAAGCTGGACCAAACTTTTTTTCAATTTTCTTCCGCGATGGCAAAAATTACCTGATGCTGGCGCTGGTGATGGTCGGTACCGCCATGCTCCTTGCGTTAGGACTGGGGAAACTCTTCGGTTGGGACATTGGCCTCACCGCCGGTATGCTCGCAGGCTCGATGACCTCTACGCCGGTGTTAGTCGGTGCGGGTGATACTTTGCGCCATTCCGGAATAGCCGGAGCCCAGCTTGCCACTTCATTAGATAACCTGAGCCTGGGCTACGCACTGACCTATCTTATCGGTCTGGTCAGCCTGATTGTTGGCGCACGTTACCTGCCTAAACTTCAGCACCAGGATTTGCAAACCAGCGCGCAACAAATCGCCCGTGAACGTGGGCTGGACACCGACGCCGCACGCAAAGTTTACTTGCCTGTGATTCGTGCATACCGAGTGGGTTCTGAGCTGGTCGCCTGGGCAGATGGTAAAAATCTGCGTGAGCTGGGGATTTATCGCCAGACAGGTTGCTACATCGAACGTATTCGTCGTAACGGTATTCTGGCAAACCCGGATGGTGACGCGGTACTGCAAAAAGGCGATGAAATCTCACTGGTGGGCTATCCGGATGCACATTCACGCCTTGATCCAAGCTTCCGTAACGGTAAAGAAGTTTTCGACCGTGACCTGTTGGACATGCGCATTGTGACCGAAGAAATTGTGGTGAAAAACCACAATGCAGTGGGCCGCCGCCTGGGGCAATTAAAGCTGACCGACCACGGCTGTTTCCTCAACCGTGTTATCCGCAGCCAGATTGAAATGCCTATTGATGACAGTATTGTGCTCAACAAAGGCGATGTGTTGCAGGTAAGTGGTGATGCCCGCCGCGTGAAAACGGTAGCAGAGCGCATCGGCTTTATCTCGATTCACAGCCAGATCACCGACCTGCTCGCCTTCTGCGCCTTCTTCATTATTGGCCTGATGATCGGCATGATCACCTTCCAGTTTAGCTCCTTTAGTTTTGGTGTCGGCAACGCAGCAGGCTTGCTGTTCGCGGGTATCATGCTGGGCTTCTTGCGCGCCAACCACCCTACTTTCGGCTACATCCCACAGGGTGCGCTGAATATGGTGAAAGAGTTTGGCCTGATGGTGTTTATGGCCGGTGTAGGGCTAAGTGCCGGTAGCGGCATTGGCAACGGTTTAGGCGCTGTTGGCGGCCAAATGCTGATAGCAGGACTTATCGTCAGCCTGGTTCCGGTGGTGATCTGCTTCCTGTTCGGCGCATATGTTTTACGTATGAACCGCGCATTGCTATTTGGCGCAATGATGGGCGCACGTACTTGCGCACCCGCCATGGAAATCATCAGCGACACCGCGCGCAGCAACATTCCCGCCCTTGGTTACGCCGGAACCTACGCCATCGCTAACGTGTTGTTAACGTTGGCCGGGACGCTTATCGTAATCATATGGCCTGGTTTGTGATCCATGCTGCAGACAAAGAAAAAATATTTTTTATGAAAGAGCGAACTTTTCGACCGGGGCAAAGTCTTAATTAGTGCCACTGCTTTTCTTTGATGTCCCCAATTTGTGGAGCCCATCAACCCCGCCTCTTTGGTTCAAGGTTGATGGGTTTTTTATTGCCTGAATTTTACCATCCATCAAATCAATCACTTACATCACCACTTTCTCATATATAGCGACAAAGTGACGGCAGCGCTTTTGCTATGGCGGCACAGCGTCGTTATCGGCAGGCGTCACCGTCGGACGCTTCACGTTGTAATTGGCGGCCAGTTGCTCCAGATCGCCGCCGAGAGCATAGGCCACCATGACCGCCTGCGCGGCCTCGTTGATGCGCTGCCGCAGCAGAACTTCGCTGTAGGTGCTTTCCTGCAGCTGTTTGGTGATGGGTTCAGATTCGAGCGCCAGCGTGCGCGCGACGGCTGCCTGCTCATCCGCCGGATACAGCGCCACAAAAGCAGCCTTGCGTTCCGCCAGCAGGGTTTCAAAATCCGGTACGTCCACAATCTGCGGCACGGGGAGCTGGGAAAGGTCAATGACCGGCATTGTCGGCTCCTGTTGATACGGAAAGGGAAACCGGCGCGCCAGAATTGCGCTGTCCGGTCAGGTCAACCACTATGGAGCCATCAAAATTGCTGCTGATGGTGAGGGCATCCAGCGCCGGGCTCTGCGGCTGGTCAATCAGGACGGACAGCAGGGAGCCATATTCCCGGCGGGCAATGCGGCTGCCCTGCGGCGTCAGTAGAATATCGCGCACCGACTGGCGCAGATGGTCCGTGTCCGTGATGGCTCTGCCGTTGATCTGACTCATGCCAATATACAGCGTCATACCGGACCTCCCGAGGTGTCGCCGCCCTTCATGACTTTGATATGGCCATTGTTATCGACCACGATCCCGTTGGAACTCATCGAGCCGCCGCCCTGGGTGACGCCGCCATTTATAACCACTTCGCTGTTGATGCGCGTGGTGTCGGCTTCCACGACAAACTCCGACGTTTTGAGGGTGATATTGTCAGCGGCCTCGATAACCATGGATTTGATACCCCTGACGTACCAGCACCCGGTGGCAGGTTCGTACCCAAACCAGCCGCCGTCCGGGTACTGCGTCACGCAACCGTCCACAAAATCCGATGGCGGTGAAAATTCGCTGGAATAAATAGCGGGAAGCGCAAAAGCAGTTTCGAGATTGCCGCCCATGCTCAGGACCACCACCTGCTCATCCGGCGACGGGCACCACCATGTACGGGCACCTCCGGCGCGGAGCGTCAGCCAGTTAATCCAGTTGGTTTCGAGTTCGCCCACCTTTACCCGGCACAGCCAGTTCTCCCGGTCCACTTCGGTCACGGTGCCGGTGCGGATCAGGTTGGTGATAAGGCGCATGATTTCTGTGAGTTGTGCGTTCATGCTGGTAAATCTACTGAGCGCCATCGTCCCATACCACTGGATAAAATTGTTTAATCCATGGCACAATGGGACATCTTCTGGAAGGATTAAACATGAAAGAAAATATAAATCTTTTTATTAAAAAACTAATAAATAAAGCATTCCCTGAGTTTAGTAATAAAGTAACTTGGACCTTAATTACTGTAGGTATCGGCATACTTGCCTTACCCGCCCCCACGTATTTGCTTTTTATTAATTTAGTGATAGATTTCTACAATAAAAAAACCAACTCAAACTTAAATATTATTGAGATTAACAATATCACCCCAAGTAGTGGCATTGCTTTGACACTAATCATTGCTGGATTAATTTATCATTTAACTATCAAAGGGTTTCAAATTTATCCTGAAATTATTAACGAGAATAACGAAAAAGAAATACAAAAGAATAAAAGAACAGCCGACATAAGCCTTTATGACAAATTCATAGAATTATTCCCTCCAACATCATTCTCAGTGAGACTTTTAAAGGAACAAGACTTTGGCAGCCCATACCATGAAAATGCTGTTAAAGACTTTGATAAGTTGAAGTATGGATGGGGTCATGCGAACCAACATTTTCACGATCAAGAAATTGAAGATAAAGCCAATATGCTTTATCAGGAGATACATAAATTCAACGCATTCCTAGCTAATAATACAAATTATATCAACCAAGGTCCGTTAATAAGCATGCTTACTGACTTGGACCGTGCCATGGATGTGGAATGGGAACCACAAACGGAAGTAAATGTGAAAAAAGCTAACGAATGGGGTTCAGAAATTCATGCAATTTATTGTGACTTCATTGATTCCACAAGGAAGAAGCTTGCCATCTAGTCACAATTTATAATGCGAGCCAGCGAAGCATATAATCTTGGACAACCCCTTTTACATGATCGTTTGTCCCCAGCAACCGCCGCTCAGCATAACGCACTTTCGGCCCCCGACAGCTTACATGATCACGTAAGCCGTAATGATGCACCCGCGCAATGCGCTGCACCTTCCCTGCAAATTGCACGCTGGCTGCAGTTTGCAGGTATTTCGCCGTCCGCAACTTTGAAAACATCTGCCTCTTGATGCGCCCCTTTTTAGTGCGAGCCGTGACTTTACGCGGCTCGTAGCCACTGCCGTCCGGGTTGCGCTGCAGGCAGATGTTGTTCTGCTAATTCCGGCGCAACTCCTGCGCCAGTTCGCGCATCATGCGCTGACGTGCGGCAGGCTCCAGATTCGCCAGCAGCGCGGCCAGCTAGGCGTCCACCTTATGCAGATTATCCACGTTTCACCGTCCACATTTCTTCTGGTTCGTCGGGTTCTGGCTCCGCCTCAACTGTTGAGATAGCGCCGTCGGTGCTGACCAGCACACGCTCGGTCAACTGCAGGTTCAGGCTGATATCACACACGTCGTTGCGCAGAATGTCCACCTCAAAAGTGAATAGCTTTTCGCGCAGGTCCGGGTTGTTGATGGCATCTATCTGATTGTCTTTCAGCCACAGCAGCACCGGGGCGGGGCCATCAGCAGATTCTGGTCGCCACTGAAATCCTCAATCACCACGTTCAGGGTGTAGCGGTACTCCCACGACATGGACCGCGCACCGGTTGCCACCAGAGAGCCGTTATCCACGAACAGGTGCTGTTTGTCCGGGTTATCGCGGACTGCGGCGGCCTCGTTTGAGCCGCTTGGTTTACTATTTGCTGTTGCTGCAGACTTCAAAGGAAGTCTCCACGGCAGGCAATCACACCGAGCCTCCGCTACAGTGCTTCCCTTTTAGCTCTACGATCTCCTGACAGGTAAAGCAGTACAGCACGCGCGGCGGCGAACTGGCGGTATTGGTGCTAAAGGACGCGGGAAGCCCCCGGCGTTTTGCTGCGGGCCGTGTAGATATGACGCTGACGCTCCTCTTCAACGCGCTTTCAAGTCACCAAATACCGGATCACTTTTGTCAGGACCAAGGGCAAAAAGAACCGCAGTATCTCTATCAGCAAAGAGCTGTACGAAGAAATCATTGCCTTGGACGGGTTCAGGTTCTTTACGGACTGCTATTTTCAGTTTTTATCAGTCATGGAGAAAACCTCCATTTTTCTTCCGCGTGGGCAGTTAACGCTCGTTTTGCACCATACGTTCGCAGCACACTTCATGATGTCTGGCGGCAACATCCTTGCCCTCCAGAAAATCCTCGGCCATCACGACATAAAAATGACCATGCGCTATGCTCACCTTGCCCCAGATCACCTTGAAACAGCCCTGCGCTTCAACCCATTAGCTACCTTGCCAAGTGGCGGCAGCGGTTGGCATTAACCCATAATCGCCACTCCTTACCACTAATCCAATCATTGATTAACATATAACCCGTTGTTTTTATTAACCCATTTACCTAAATATTTTTTATTGCCTGCGATTTGTGATCCGTTTTATATCAGTTACTTGTAAATACCCTCCAAAACTTACCGCCTGCCCCCATTTGCACAACGCCCCTTATCGCACATAATTTTAAATAGTGATGCAGGCCGGCGAGCGAGGGCACGCAATGTTAATCAAAAACAAAATAGCGGTGATCTTCGGTGGAAGCGGCGCGATAGGCAGCGCGGTTGCGCGTACCATGGCGCGTGAAGGCGCACATGTGCATCTTATTGCACGCAATCAGGAAAAGTTAGACCGGGTTGCTGGCGAAATCCGCGCAGCGGGTGGAGTGGCCGACACATTCATCATCGACGTACTCGACGAGCAATCCACCAGCGAACGAGTGGCACTCCTTGCCCAACAAACCGGTGGTTTTGACGTCGTGGTCAACGCAACGGGTTTCATGCATAACCAGGGCAAAGGCATTGCTGAGTTATCCCTGGCCGAGTTCAGGCAGGGGATTGATCCTTTCCTGGCTGCACAATTCAATATATCGAAAGCAGTCGTTCCACATATGGGCGGTGAACGAGCAGGAGCCATCCTGACCGTCGTCGCTCCTGCTGGCCCAATGGCGATGCCTGGGCATCTTGGTCATATCGTCGGATGCGCGGGCATTGAAGCGTTCGTCAAGGCTCTCGCCAGTGAACTTGGCCCCAGAAACATTCGCGTCATCTGCGTGCGTTCCCATGCGATTGTCGGCGCGGTTCAGGCTGGTTCCTACACGGGTGAAATCTTCGCACCAAAGGCGCAATCAATGGGATTGACGGTGGAACAATGGATGGAGGGTGCGGCGCAAAGCACTATGCTTAAACGCCTGCCAACCCTTTCACAAATCGCCGAGTTAATGACGTTTCTGGCATCGGATCATGCCGGGGCTATGACTGCAACCGTGGTTAATATGACTGCGGGCGCAACGATTAGCTAATAAGAAGAGGGCTCACCCTCGCCTCTTCCCAGAAAATGATTCGTACCCAACATACAAATCATCACCATAAATCCGCTACCTGAGCTGAGGTACAGCACCCATGCGGGGTCAAAGGTATCTGCCGCAAAGCCTGCCGCTACAGGCAAAATCAATGTGATTATCAGTTGTAGACGCCAGGACTTCGCCATTGCCCTTCCGGTGAGCGCGACAGGAAAGGTTCGCATGATGTTTAGCGTCGCCAGCACATAAACGATGTTCGTGAAAATATGCGCCATAACGATGAGCATCATAGCCAGCCATTGCCTGTTAGTGATAGAAACCAGCGCGTAGCAACAGATAAACAGCGCCAGGAACGTGACCAGCACATTAAGTTTGCCTGTGTGGCGTTGTAGCTGCGCTTCTGACAACAGCAAAGGACCAACAAGCTGCCCAACGCTACGAGCCAGCAACAGCATCAGTCCCGAATTGGAGGATGAACCGCTAAAGTTTGGAGCAAGCGCAGGTAACAACGCCATTGCGGGTGCGCCGACTAACGCGAGTGAAGGCAGCAGCAACAAGCTCCGGCGCTGCAACTGAGTTAACCCTCGCCAGTTGAGCGTCTGTACAACATCTCCATTTTCCGGGGTACAAACAGGCTGATATGCTTTGTGAGCGGCGAATAGCAGTAATACCCCAAACACAAAACTCAGCCCATCCAGCGCGAGAATGGCGGATGTCGGTATGCGCCCGTAAAGAAGCGTGCCTATCCCTACACCGAGAATGACGTTTGCCGAAAATATAAAGGTTTCCATGCCAGAGGCGGCGGGAAGCTCCGCAGGATTAAGGCCACTTTTTAAAGTCTGGCTCAATACCGGCACCATCATGCCGCCCGCAAACGCCGCCACGGCCTGGCTCGACAGCAACAGAATTTGGCTATCGCTAAACAAAGACCACAGAGGCAAAACAAGCCCCACAAATCCGCTAATTTCACTCAGTATCAGGACAGGAATGGGCGACATTTTAGTCAGAAGTTTCTCTGCCAGATAGCTCCCTGGAATGCCGGGTGCTAAAGCCAGAATATAGGCAAGAGTCAGTGCAGAGGGTTTTGCTTCGAGTGCGAAGAGTTTGCCAAAAACAATCACATAAGTCAGGCCATTCCCGATAGAGGAAAGGAGTAATGCAGCCCCCAAAAGGGCAAACCAGCGATGCTGGCGAAGCGTACGCAGAATGAGAAAAAACATAGGTTATCCCTTATCAAAAAGCACAAGTAACTGACCGACGATGGCGTCGGTTTTAGAGTTGTGTTTATCGTTAAGGGAATAACTACATTGGCAAGAAACTCATATTGAAGAACCACTTCAAACTTTAGCTAACAAAGCGTAGAAAATCACCTGCCAATTTTATCCCACAATTTTCGCCAGCATTCTGGTGAGATCTTCGCGGCTCAGCGGATGCCTGTCAGTGACGTAATGGAGCGTCATACCTTCGATAAACGCGTCCAGCGTTCGGGCGGTAATCGGGTCAAAGAACGCTTCCAGCACTTGTTGGCTGCGGCACATCCAGTCCTGCATGATGATTTTTAGTTCAGGGTTACGATTGGCGTAGGCATAAAGCTGATACATCACTTGCAGGTTATAAGAGGTGGCGATTTTCTCTCCGCAAATCATATCGACGATGGCTTCGCATGCCTCGTCAGAATTACGCGCTTGCTCCATGCGGGTGCGATAGTCGTCGGACATCTGATGGGCGAATCGCGTGAATGCTTCACTCAATAACGACTCGATGCCTGCGAAATAGTACGTCATCGAACCTAACGAGACACCCGCCGCCTCGGCAATTTTGCGGTGGGTAATATGGCTAATTCCGTGTTCTACCAGCATATCCAGCGTGGCTTGTAGAATGCGTTCACGTCTGTCGGGATCGTTGCGGCGCGTGGCTTTGCTCATGTTTATCGCTCGGTAATAACGGACTAAAAAGAGTTTACCCGGCAATATGTACAAATGTACACAATCTTGCTAGTGTAATTTCCATTCACCGCCAACCGGTATTTCCATGTCCGCCGTCATTAGCCATCGCAAAGCCACTCAACGCCGCACCTGGGCACTCTTCGCCTTTTTCTTCCTTCCCGGCCTCGTCATGGCCTCATGGGCTACGCGTACCCCTGCAATCAGAGACACGCTAAGTGTTTCTACCGCCGGTATGGGGATTGTGTTGTTTGGCCTGTCGATTGGTTCGATGAGCGGCATCCTGTGTTCCGGCTGGCTGGTTAAGCGTTTTGGTACCCGCAATATCATTCGCAGCGGCATGTCATTAATGGTGACGGGCATGCTGGTGATGGGCGTTGCGCTGTTCCTCTCGTCCCCAATCCTGTTCGCGCTTGGCCTGGCTATTTTGGGTGCAGGGCTGGGTTCGGCTGAAGTGGCGATGAACGTGGAAGGTGCCATTGTTGAAGGGTTGCTGAAGAAAACTGTGCTGCCGATGATGCACGGTTTTTACAGCCTGGGAACACTGGTTGGCGCAGGTATTGGCATGACTTTAACCGCGTTTAATGTCAGCGCGTACGGGCATCTGTTGGTGATTGGCCTGGTGGTTATCACGCCGATTATTATCGCCATCACCGCCATTCCGCATGGTGTTGGAAAGAACAATGCCGATGCTAATGCCGAAAACCCACACGAACCTCACCCACCGTTTTATAAAGATCTCCAACTGATTTTAATTGGCACTATTGTGCTGGCCATGGCCTTCGCGGAAGGCTCTGCGAACGACTGGCTGCCATTGCTGATGGTGGATGGGCACGGCTTTAGCCCAACATCTGGCTCAATGATTTATGTCGGCTTTACTCTGGGAATGACGGTTGGCCGCTTTACCGGCGGCTGGTTTATCGACCGCTATAGCCGTGTCACGGTGGTTCGTACCTGCGCATTAATGGGCATTTTAGGCATTGGCTTAATCATCTTTGTCGATAACACCTTTGTGGCGGGTATTTCCGTCATTTTATGGGGCCTGGGTACGTCGCTCGGTTTCCCATTAACAATTTCTGCCGCAGGCGATACAGGGCCAGATCCCGCGACCCGCGTCAGTGTCGTCGCAGCATCTGGTTATATTGCGTTCCTGGTGGGGCCACCGCTGTTGGGCTTCCTCGGTGAACATTACGGCCTGCGCCTGGCCATGCTGGTCGTCCTTGCATTGATGGTTGTCGCAGCGTTGGTTGCGAAAGCTGTCGCTAAACCTACAGACCTTGTTACCCAATCGCTTCAACGGAGAACTCGATGAGTGTGAAATTAATTGCCGTCGACATGGATGGTACGTTCCTGAACGATAAGAAAGAGTACAACCGCGCACGTTTTGCACAGCTGTATGCGCAGATGAAGGAGCAAGAAATTCGCTTCGTGGTCGCCAGTGGCAACCAGTATTACCAGTTAATTTCATTTTTCCCGGAGATTGCCCACGAGATCTCTTTCGTTGCGGATAACGGCGGTTGGGTGGTCAGCGAAGGCAAAGACACCTTTAACGGTGAGCTGACAAAACAGCAGTTCAACACGGTTATCGACCACCTGCTCACGCTGCCTCATGTGGACATCATCGCCTGCGGGAAACACAACGGCTATACCCTGAACAGCTATGACGATGATTTCATAAAAATGGCGCGTACTTACTATCACCGTCTGGAGTTGGTCGATAATTTCTCAGGGCTGGACGATGTGTTCTTTAAGTTCGCGCTAAACCTGCCAGATAACTTATTAGACGACACCATGTGTTCACTGGAAGCTATACTCGAAGGCATTATGGTGCCGGTAACCAGCGGCCATGGCTCGATTGACCTGATCATTCCAGGCGTTCATAAAGCCAACGGCTTGCGGATTTTGCAGGAAAAATGGGGCATTGATGATAGCGAAGTCGTGACTTTTGGTGACGGTGGCAACGACATTGAAATGCTACGCCAGGCCAAATTCGGTTTTGCGATGGCGAATGCGCCCGAAAAAATTAAGCAAATTGCCTCTTATCAGGCCGGACATTGCAACGAACAAGGCGTGTTGGATGTGATTGAAAAGGTACTGAAAAAAGAAGCGCCGTTTAACGTGTGATACAGTTGAGGGGCTGAAAAGCCCCTCTCTCGTTTTCAGCCTACAACTGTTTCAGAAGCAGCAACAAGCCATAACCCAACGCTGCCGACCACAACAACATCGGCAAAGAATAGTAATGAAAACGAATCCAGATACGGCGATCGTTTGCCATGCGCAGTGCAATCAGGTTGGCAAGCGACCCAGGTAACAAGCCAAAACCACCGATGTTCACCGCGAAAGCCAGTAATACGGAAGCGGGAACGTAATTCAGCAGCAAAATGGTCGAAGGAACGTTACTGATCACCTGCGACAAACCTATCCCCAGCGCAAATAGCCCGCCGCTCGAAAGCTGATTTATTCCTGCTAATGCATGTTGCAACACCGGAAGCTGGGTTATCAGATAGACGTCGATAAACATCACGATAAAGACCAGCAGCAGGCTCCAGTCGATACTCAGCAATACGCGGCGCGCCAGAAGTAAAAAGCCCACGGCGACAACCGCCAGCCCCCAAACTTCCAGCTTCAATTCCAGTGCGACAATAAAGACCACGTAAAGCGCCACACAGCTCCAGACGAGGCGTGGTTGCCAGTCATGCCGTTTATCGTGAGTTTGATAGATGAGTTTTTTATTGGGAAAGCAAAACCAACAAAGCACCAACAGACTGGCCATTATTGCCAGTGCGACGGGAGCCATCTGCCAGGTAAACTCACCAAACGACAAACCCGAGCGCCCCCACAGCAAAATGTTCTGCGGATTGCCAATTGGCGTCAGCATCGAACCGGCATTTACCGCCAGCGCTTCAAATATGATCAGTCGGCTGATAGGGATTGCGCACAGTTTTTTAAGCGTAATCGTCAACGGCACGATAATAAATAGCGCGACGTCGTTAGTCAGAAACGTGGAAAGCAGCGCCGCAGCGCTGACTAAAAACATCGCCAGGGTTCGTTCGTTGACAAAACGCTTCACCATGCGGCGACCTGACACATCGAAATAACCGCTTAGCTCCACACCTTTGGTCAACATCATCAGCCCCGCAAGGGTAATGATGGTGTGCCAGTCGATGGCATGAACCCAGCGCTGCGGATGAAAAGGCGTAAGAAAACTCAGAACAACGCCCGCAAGCAGCAATAGATGAAGAAAACGATCGCGAGCAAACGGACGAATCAGGTTTTGCAGCATTCTTACTTGAATCCTCGTTGCTCGCAAAATTTGCTAAACGCTGCAAGCGTCTCTTCGCTGACGTGATGCTCAACACCTTCGGCATCAATCCTTGCGGTTTCTGCGCTAATACCCAACGCGAGGAAAAAGTTTTCGACTATCTGATGACGTTCCCGGCTCATTTGCGCCAGTTTTTCACCTTCGGGAGTCAGAAACACACCGCGCCAGGGAATTTGTTGAATTAACCCCACCGTGGCGAGCCGCTTTAACATTTTTGCAACCGTAGGCTGAGAAACGCCGAGGCGCGCCGCCATATCAACCTGGCGAACTTCCCCTACTTCACGAATCAAATCTGAAATCAGCTCAACATAGTCATCAATTAATTCACGACGGTGCGCTTCCCGAACCTGTCGAAAGCCTTCTACATGCTCTTCAACGTTTACCAACTGCGTCACTTTCACTTTGTTTTTTTGGCCAGGCGTACGGCTCATGGTGCTTCCTCATGCAGTGGCGCGGCATCGTCCAATGACGACGTTTGGCCCTATTGTAAACCAGCAACCCAGAAGCACAAAAATTTAACGAATTAGCAATAGCTATACAATATAGCCTATGCTATATCTGTATGTAATGCAGTCAGCCTTGAAAGGAAGTAAGGGCAGCAGAAGGTAACAGGAGGGTTATATGAATGAATTTAAGAGGTGCATGAACGTGTTTACACATACCCCGTTTCAGGTGCGGCTAATGCTGCTCAATATGTTATGTGATTGGATTTCAGGGAAACCGCAGCAGGGCGAAAAACCAAAGCCATAGGCAGTCGCCCTGCCTTATTCTTTTTCAGTTACTGTTCGCCAGTGGCTGCCGCATGTTTGTAAATTCTCATATCAATAGATCCCGTGAATAACCCGGTTTACCGCGCTTTAACCCTACCATTTGTCGGATTTGTTACCTGCTTCGCAAAACACATTTCGCTTATCAGTTGATCTTCTTATCGTACCGCTCTATCTTCTTGCAGCCCTGTACATGAAGCGGCTCGCAGATGCGGTCCAAACTCCCTTCTTTTTCCGTCTGTCAGGCAGGTTCTTACCCTCGTCGCCAGGGTTTTCGCATGGCGTTTAGTAGATCTCGGTAAACATGAATTTAACGGTTAAAGATACCCTGTCGATCCGCGCGATCGCGCTTAATCCGTGGACTGGTTTTTATTTCCTCCAGTCATTATTGATTAACTTCGCGCTCGGTTACGAATTTAGCATTCTGTATGCAGTGGCCTTCAGTTGCGTATTGCTGTTGCTTTGGCGCAGCGCACCAAAACTCCAGAAAGGATTGTTGGCAATATGTAGCGTGATTGCGGCGATGTATTTCCCATTTGGCCAGGCCTACGGCGCACCAAACTTTAATACCCTGCTGGCGCTGCATTCGACCAACTTTGAAGAATCCACGGAGATAATGACTATCTTCCCGTGGTACAGCTATTTGGTATCGGTATTTATTCTGGCGCTTGGCGTTATTGCCCTGCGCCGCAAAATCGACCCCAAGAAAAGAACCTGGTGCCATTTCGACAGCTTATGTCTGGTCGTCAGCGTGGTCTGTTTCTTTGTCGCGCCGGTTCAAAACCTGGCCTACGGCGGCGTCTTTAAAATCAAAGATTCCGGTTATCCGGTTTTCCGCTTTGTTAAAGATGTGGTGATTAACAACCAGGAAGTGATTGACGAACAGACGCGCATGCAGGCTTTCGCACAAATGAAAGACACCTGGAATGTGCTGGCGGTGAAACCGAAATATCACACATACGTGGTGGTAATAGGTGAAAGTGCGCGACGCGATGCATTGGGCGCATTTGGCGGCCACTGGGATAACACCCCGTTCGCAAGCCAGGTCAACGGCAATCTGTTTATGGATTATGTTGCCGCCAGCGGTTCCACACAGAAATCACTGGGCATGACGCTCAACCGTGTACTTGACGGTAAACCGCAATACCAGGATAGCATTATTACCCTGGCAAACCGCGCAGGCTTCCAGACCTGGTGGTTCTCAAACCAGGGGCAAATTGGCGAGTACGACACCGCCATTGCCAGCATCGCCAAACGAGCCGATGAAGTGCATTTCCTGAAAAATGGTGATTTTGAAGCGGATAAGAACACACGCGACGAAGCATTATTGAAAATGACAGCACAGGTGTTTGCCACCCCGCGCACCACACCGCAATTAATTGTGCTGCATTTGATGGGCTCTCACCCGCAAGCATGCGATCGTACTCAGGGTAAATATACAGATTTTGTGCAGTCGAAAGAGACGTCTTGTTATCTCTACAGCATGACGCAAACCGACGACCTGCTAAAGCAGCTTTACCAGCAGCTGCAAAACAGCGGCGAGAGTTTCTCGATGGTTTACTTCTCCGATCACGGTCTGGCTTTCAAAGAGCGCGGCACAGATGTGCAATATCTGGCACACGACGACGAGTTCCAGCAAAACTTCCAGGTGCCGTTTATGGTGCTGTCGAGTGATGATAAAGAACATCGCCAGATAAAAGCGCGCCGTTCAGCGAACGATTTTCTGAATTTCTTCTCGGCGTGGACGGGAATTAAAACCAAAGAGTTAACGCCGAAGTACAAGTTCATTTCCGAGCAGGATGCAGGGCCAACCTTCATCACAAACTTTAAGCTCAAGAAGGTGGACTATACTCATCTGCAGACGGATATCTTTGAGACTAAGACTCGCTGATAACGAAATGGGGTGGATGCTGCTAACGCTATTCCACCCAACTCTCGTTGAAACATAAGCAAAAAAATCCGCCACTTGGGCTAACACCGTTCGTTTAAACATTTGATAAAACTGAACGCCTAATAGGAGAACAGATGAAACCTTAAATTACAGGCTTCATCTAATGAAGGAGATACTTATTGTGTATATCCAAATCTCTTAAGTGAACGGTGTTATGCCTATGGAGGTTTTTTTGCTATTGGGTTTTGGTAGATTTCTGGTCGTTCTGGCACCAAAATGACACTACCTTACCTTTTGCCTCACCTGCGTGAAGATTTCCCGCAGATTCAGGGCATAAGCCAGATATCTGCGAACATACCTGGCGATAATATAGACGAAGTAATGCAGTCGACTGAAGGCGTTTCGGATAATAACCTTGGTCAGATAACATTACAAAAAACAGCATTTTACATGTCTATAGCTTTACACGACAGAACCTAAAATCAATCGACACCATGAGCCACAGATATGTGACAGTCACGATTTTAAAGAGTCAGGATGCCGCCAGTGCAATTGAGGAGATAAGGCGCATTGGCGTTCCTCAGGCGGCTGTTCATTGATAAGACCAATCACAACGTCAAAACAGTGCATCGCCAGCTCACGGCAATCCTGAGCTACAGTATCAATTTTCACCGAAAGCGAATCGTAGAGGTAATGATCGTCAAAACTGCACAGATGTATGTCACTTTCCAATAGCTTATGTTGGCTAAGATAGCGCAAAACCCCTTCCATCAAACCGCAGGAGGCGACATAAAGCGCTTTTGGCGGCCGTCCGAGACGCGCGCAGAGTTTAGCGAACATCTCATAGCCAGAGCTTGGATGATAATTTCCATACATGATCCACTCGGGTTTCAGCGTCACTCCTGCGCGTTCAAGGCCCAACTGATATCCGGCCAGACGGTCACGTGTAGGAGAGATACGCTGCTGCCCGCCAAGAAAATAAAATTCATCCGGATGATTTTTTGCCACGCGGGCGACCAGCTCAGCGGAAGATTCAATCGCTTCGCACACCACTAGCGGTAGCTCGGTGCCGGGCATATGGCGGTCGAACAGTACCACTGGTAACTGCTGGCTGATTTTGACGTATTCCGCATCATTGAGCATGCTCGATGCCACAATCAGACCATCAACCTGGCGCTGGATAAGATTGTTCACCACCATGTTTTCCTGGCTGGTGTTTTCATCAGTACAGGCGATAAGCAACTGCATACCATTTTCGCGGCACAACGTCTCCAGCTCGTTAGAGCAGGCTGCAAAACCGTAGTTGGTCATTTCCGGTACCACTAACCCCAGCGTATAACTGCGAACCTCGTTGAGCGACCGCGCGTGAATACTCGGCTGATAATGATGTTCAGCGGCCACAGCCAGCACACGATTGCGCGTGGCATCGGAAATGCGAAACTTTTTACTGTGTCCGTTAAGTACCTGGCTGGCAGTCGATTTCGACACGCCAGCCAGTTCGGCTATGCCACTGATAGTGATGCGTTTGGTCTTTTTCACTGCGCCATATTCTGTAGTCCGGGAAGACTTTTATTCTATCACGCAATCTGCTAACGACCAGCGACGCAGCTCTATCGGCTGTTTTCCGCTGAAGATTAATTGTGCTGGCAAAACAGGGAAATAACGCGAAGACATCACTGCCTGGCCATCATTGATAAAAATCTCCACACTGGAAGCATCGCACATGAGGGTCAGATGGCGTAAAGCCCCGCGCCATATCCGTTGTTCCCGCTCGCCGCTATTACGGTTACTGCGCGAAAGTCGCAGCCATTCGCCATCCCATGCCAGTTCAAGGTCTCCTCCCAGGTCGGCGTGGAACGGCCTGTCTGTGATGATTTTAACTTCAACCTGTGTAACGTCCCAAATGGGAGCCTCCTGCGCGATGCCCTGCCATTGCTGCATTTCACCGCGAAGCTCGCACAGTTCACGCGCCGGTCGCTGAATGATTTTACCTGCCTCGAGTGTCAGCTCACGTGGGCAAGTCATTGTGTGGAGCCAGCCATGTTCGACCGTTGGTTGATAAAACTCATCGCCGTCCGGGATACCCATCCAACCGATCAGCAGGCGGCGACCATCGTCGGTCAATGTGGTTTGCGGTGCATAAAACTCGAAGCCCAAATCAAGCTCATGGAAATCGCCGTGTGAAAACTGTCCTTTCTTGTAATCCAATTGTCCAACGAAATACCCCGACTGGAAAGTATTCAGGTAGCGGTCAGGTTCCGCAGGTAGACCTTGCGGACAGCATATAAGAATGTCTGTGCCTGATAAGTTAAACAGATCAGGGCATTCCCACATATAACCGAATGAACCCAAACCGTTCAGACCGGAACCGGCAATTTCACCCAGTGACTGCCATGTCAGCAAGTCGTTCGAACGCAGTAATAGCACCTTACCTTGTAGACTCAGATCCTGTGCACCCAGCACCATGTACCAGTGGTCGCCGTGCTGCCACACTTTCGGGTCGCGCACATGTCCGGTGTAACCGTCTGGTAAATCCAGCACCGGCCCTGTTTTATCAAATTCACCTTCAGCATTTTCCCGAGCCAGACACTGAAATGCGGTGCGACTGCCGTCCGGGTATTTCACATTGCCGGTATAAATTAGCGTTAGCTGGCCATTGTCAACCACGGCTGAACCAGAATAGCAACCGTGCGACTCGAACACTTCTGCCGGGGCTAGTGCCAGCGGTTCATGCCGCCAGTGCAGTAAATCCATGGAACTCCAGTGTCCCCAGAATTTTGCTCCGTGGGCACAGGCCAGCGGATTCCATTGATAAAACAAATGGTAGCGCCCCAGGTGTTGAACAAATCCGTTTGGGTCATTGAGTAAACCCACAGGCGGCGCGAGATGCCAGCCGGGGCGCCAGGGATCGGCGGCGGCTTTCACTTGTCCCGCCACCACACTACGCAGCGCCTGTTTTAGTAAACTCGCCTCCGTCATTATTCATTCTCCGTTTTGTATTTCAGCAGTATGGAAAGCAGGAATGCCGAGCCAAAGGCGATAACTAAGCCAATCAGATAGCTGAGTATTGAACTGGCCTGCACAATCGCAAGGCCTGGAATTCCGGTTAAACCTACGGCTGTCATATTCACGTGCATTGTTACCACCCATGCGCCACCCAGTGCGCCACCGACAAGGGCTGCAATAAAAGGTTTCATAAAGCGCAGATTGATACCGAAAATCGCAGCTTCAGTAATGCCTAGCATGGCGGAGAAAGCAGACGGCACAGCAATGGCTTTAATTTTTGCATCGCGGGTTTTGAAGTACACCGCCAGACAGGCACCGCCCTGCGCCACATTAGCCATTGACCAAATCGGCAGCAGGAAATTCACCCCGATATTCGGATTGCCCAGCAGACCGGCTTCAATAGCGTGGAAACTGTGGTGAATCCCGGTGATGACGATAACTGAGTAAAGACCGCCGAACAGCAGTCCGGCTACCCAGCCCGCGTGGGTTATCAGAGTGCTAAGAATAAAAGAAATACCATCACCTAACGCACGTCCCGCAGGACCGATAATCAGGAAGGCGATGAAACCGGAAATTATCACAGTCAGGAATGGGGTTAGGATCAAATCCAGTGCATCGGGAATGACTTTACGCAGACGTTTTTCAAGAAAGCTCATAAACCAAACTGCCAGCAGCACGGGGAATACTGTGCCCTGATAGCCAATCATCGCGATATCCAACCCAAAAAAATTCATGGTATGGAATCCGCTGGCAACTCCCCAGGCATTGGTCAATGCGGGATGAGTCAGAATGCCGCCAAGCGTTGCCCCCAGGAATGGGTTACCCCCAAACTCACGGGCTGCGGTGAATCCGATAAGGATTGGCAGAATAATAAAGGCGGCTGAACTAAACATGTCGAGCATGATAAAAATCGCGCTTTCAGGATTCGCCCAGCCATAGGTTTTCACCATGCCCAGCAGCCCCATCAGCAGACCTGATGCTACGATTGCCGGAATGATGGGGACGAAGATGTTCGATAATACGCGCGCTATACGCTGGAACGGATTGAGTTTATGCGCTGCGATATTCGCTGCCTCGGATTTACTCGACTCCCCAATGCCCGCCACCTTAATAAACTCGGCATGGACTTTGTTCACAAGGCCGGTACCAAAGATGATTTGGATTTGTCCTGCATTGCTAAAGCAGCCTTTCACACCTTCAACTTTTTCGATGGCGCTTTTGTTGACCAGGCTGTCATCTACCAGCACCAGACGCAGACGTGTTGCACAGTGTGCTGCACTGGCAATATTGTCTTTATCGCCCAGCAAGGGCAGCAGTTCAGTCGCGATCGCATTGATATTCATAGTGTTCCTTTTATTTCCCTAAACGACAGCGCCCGAGCTGCTCAGACGCGTCATGGTGACTCAAACCCTGCTTTTTAGAACCAGGTTTCCATCTGGATACCAAAGTTCCACTGCCCACCTGAGGTAAAACCATCGGTTCCGAACGCATCGCTGGAAGAGTAGTTATCGAGCTTATGACTCCAGTCCATATAGCTTGCGAAGAAGCGGATTTCAGGACGACTTAGCATGTCGCTGATATCTCCGACTTTGAACGTGGGTGCAAACGTCAGTTTATAGAACCCACCTTTCACCTTATTGTTATCCTGGAAACCTTGAGGATCGAGATCCATATACTGATAGCTGCCTTCATAAGCCAGTTCGAAGTTTTCGGTGATCTGCTGAATGAGGCGGGCGTTGAAGGTCAGCCACTGGTAATCATCCCCCGAGACATAACGATCCTTGCTCTGCTGGGCCAGGATCGCAGGAGCGATGCTCCAGTCTTTACTCAATGGCGTGATGCCATAGGTCGCAAGGCGCACGGTGCTAGCATCATCGGTTAGATGCCCGTCGGAGCCGATCGCTTTGACTTCCGCACCTAAGCCGTGACCATACAGAAGCGCGGTTTTTGATGTCCCCTCGCGCAAGCCGTAGAAGTTGTCTCCATGATATGCCAGTACCGTGTGGAAGCCTGTGTCAGCTGCTTTACTGATCCCATGGGTACCAACATTTTCGCGATCCTGATTATTTTTGGCACGCAGGCCGCTGACCATCCACTGGAACGGCCCGACGTAGTTGTTCGCCGTAACAATATAATTCTCAATACGCGCGTCGTTATTGCTGTCATTGCCATTATCAAGATCGTCAAAGTTACGCCCGTAAAGCGAGAAGTTGCTTTTCAGGTTATCGCTCCACTTCACGTCATAAATACCACCGCCGGTTCCGGCGAGGAAGATCACATCTGAATCCAGCCAGTGAATATCAAAGTTGTCGCGATCAAATCGCTTACCTGCCCACAGCGTCGAGTTTTTCCAAGGACCGGTGAAAGTCGGTAATGAGCCCAGCTCAACAAATGCCTGGCGAATATTGAGATCGCTGGTCGCGCCGGTCCAGTCGTTATAGCTACGCTGTCCGTCAGCAAGCATCACTTTGTAGCGTGAGGTCGCGCCGCTGGCCATGGTCTGGTTATGTTCCAGATTTAACTCGACATAGGTGTTGTTTTCGTTACCCAGACGACCCACAGCGCCACCCGTTTGCCCCGCAGGCGTAACATAAGGACCGCTTTGGGTTGAGGTTGCGGAATCATTCATGATCACGCCAGAACGAGCATAACCGGAGAATTTGAAACCACTATTATCGCTGTCACTTTTGTTATTGCTGGCTAACGTCTCAGTGCGTTTAGCCACATCGGCGGTTTGCTGCTGAGTTATTTCGGCCGTCTTCACCACCTGGCGAGTTTGTTGCTCATTGTTTGCCGTACGAGTTTCGAGTTTTTTAACCTGTTGTTCTGCATCCCTGGCGCGGACTTCGGCCTGGTTGGCGCGGCTTTCAGCCAGCTGCAGACGTTTTTCCAGCGCATCAAAGCGCGCTTCCAGGGAGGTGGCAGAGATATTAGCGCTTTGTGCCGAAGTTGAAAGAATAAGTCCAATAGCAACAGCAAGATAGCGAGGTTTCATCATCATTTTTATCACTCAGAGAAAGTCTAATTGTTATAAGGAAAACATTTTAGCTAAAATGCTAAACTGGTTTTTCTGGTGACAGAATGCACTCAAAATTAATTATGGCAATGAATATACCCAGTATTTTATTCTAATTGTGATCTTGCTGGCAATTCATTACGTGAAGATAAAAATTCAATTGCACTTCATTTGCTAAACCGGTTCTCCTAGGTGCTAATAACGTGTTTATCAGGATTTTATTGATGAGAATGAAGATGAATAATCGAGTTTGGGTGTTAGGCGATGCCGTTGTAGATTTGATCCCTGAAGAGGATGGCCGATTAATGAAGTGTCCCGGTGGCGCACCTGCAAATGTCGCTGTGGGGGTTAGTCGTCTTGGGGGAAACAGTGCATTTATCGGTCGTGTGGGGAACGATCCTTTCGGAACGTTTTTGCGTGAAACGCTAAATGATGAAGCAGTAGATACGGAGTTTATGCTGCTCGATCCTAATCATCGCACTTCCATAGTAGTGGTGGAAAACGATGCTCAAGGTGAGCGCTCATTCACATTTATGGTGATCCCAAGCGCCGATCTTTTTCTGCAAACCACTGACATACCTATATTTGAATCAGGTCAATTCTTGCATCTGTGCTCCATATCACTGTCTTCCGAACCCTCACGTTCTTCAGCTTTTTTCGCCATTGAACGGATGAAAATGGCCGGCGGGATTGTCTGTTTTGATCCCAATATCCGCCACGATTTATGGTCGGATGAGCAACAGTTGCGAGAATGCCTTAGCCTGGCGATGTCGAGGGCTGATGTGATAAAGCTGTCTGAAAATGAACTTGAGTATCTGACCGGCGAAACACAGTTGTCAGAAGGTATTAAGCAACTTTGTCAGCGCTATGATCCTGAACTGCTGCTGGTCACCCAGGGCAAAGACGGTGTGCTGGCTTACCGGAGAATAGATGCGACGCTGGTGCAGCATCCGGCACCCAAAGTGACTGCGGCGGATACCACGGGCGCGGGGGATGCCTTTGTTGCAGGATTATTGACCGAACTTGCGCAAAATTGGCCGGTAGATTCAGAGGAGACGTGGCATCGTCTACTGAGTCAGGCCATGGCTTGTGGTGCGCTGGCAACAACGGCAAGAGGGGCAATGACTGCGTTGCCGGATGCTGGAGAGTTAGCCCGATTTTGTGCTCAGGCGCTTTGAGTGCGTGATGGCGTAAAAGAAATAGCTGACGGATAAGCGTCGTGATGGCCATGCGACTGATAAGAGATTAGTTAATCTGGTGTTCACTGGGGAAACCGGGAATCATCCCAGCAAAACTGCGAAAAATGCGGGAAGACGTGAAGCATTTCACTCTGCCGGAGAAAAGAAAACGGCCCAAAAAAGGACCGTTCGAATCTCAAAAACCCAGTACCCCGTTCGCTCAAAACATCTTAAGTGAACGGGGTTAGCCACTTGGGCGGATTTTTATTTTCACTCGTTAAAGTGAAATTAGAAGCGGTAACCCACGCCTGCGATCCAGGTGCCAACATCAACGTTACGGATGCGGCTCTGCTCGTAGGAAACGTCAAGAGCAACGTTTTCGATTGGGTTGAACTGCATACCAGCGCCGTAAGAGAAACCGTAATCGCTCATATCAGATTTGTCTGGGTAGTTAGTACCCTGGAATTTACCGTAACCAACACCCACTACACCGTAGATGCTTGCCCAATCGTTGATACGATAAGCTGGACCAGCAGTGATGCCGTAGTATTGTGATTTGTCATAAACGCCAGCTTCGGTGCGGTTTTTCTCGGTGTAAGTGAAAGAACCGATGTAACCCAGCGGGGTGTCGTTTTCGTAACGGTATTTCAGGTTGAAACCGCCAGCTTTGTTGGCTTTGCCCTGCATATCGCTTTGTGCGTAGCCACCAGTTACGGTGCTAGCTGCAGATGCGGTACCAACGGAAACGGCCAGAACACAAGCCAGTGCTGAAAGACATGCAATTTTTTTCATAATCCACCTCAAATGTGCTTCAAGTAACTTCTAAGTTTTTAATATATCAAAATTACGTATGAAACTCTGCGATATTTACGTTGTCTAAAGATTTCTTTCATGTAACAGAACGTTTCCATTACATTGTAGCCTCTTCAAATCGCAGACTTTTTAGCAAAAAGTGCCACAATTATTGGCATCAACAACCACGTCGTCATCCAGATAATTCTTAAACTTATTTGGACAAAACTTACGCAATCAGACGATTATGGTACTGCATCAGGCCATTATTTTTTTCAATGAATTCTCAACGAGCCATAACTTATTCATTTACACTGGGATTACTTTTATTTTCTTGAATGAACTCGACACTGACTGACAGGAAGCAGGATGCCGTTATCGCCACGTAAGACCCCCGTTTGGTTACCCATCGTCGTACTTTTGATTGCCATGACCTCCATTCAAAGTGGCGCATCGCTTGCAAAAACATTATTCCCGCTGGTCGGCGCACCAGGTGTGACCGCATTGCGTCTGGCTTTGGGTACGTTGATTCTGGTGGTCGTATTTAAACCGTGGCGATTACGCTTCAAAGCGGAGCAACGATTTCCTTTATTGATGTACGGGCTGGCGCTCGGTGGCATGAACTACCTCTTCTACTTATCTATTCAGACCGTCCCTCTCGGCATTGCCGTCGCTCTTGAGTTCACAGGCCCGCTTGCCGTGGCTTTGTTCTCATCGCGCCGTGCCGTGGATTTTGTCTGGGTGATTTTAGCCGTACTGGGTTTATGGTTCCTGTTGCCGCTGGGGCAGTCTATTTCAAGTGTTGATTTAGTGGGTGCCGCGTATGCGTTGGGTGCCGGGGCTTGCTGGGCGGTTTACATTCTGTTTGGCCAGAAAGCAGGAGCCGATCACGGCCCGGCAACAGTTGCCTTCGGTTCACTCATTGCCGCAATTATCTTTGTGCCTATTGGCGCGTGGCAGGCAGGTGAAGCACTGTGGCACTGGTCGCTGGTACCGTTGGGTCTTGGTGTCGCGGTTTTGTCTACAGCACTGCCCTACTCGCTAGAAATGATTGCGCTGACACGCTTACCGACGCGCACTTTTGGCACGCTGATGAGCATGGAGCCAGGGCTTGCGGCATTGTCCGGCATGTTGTTCCTCGGTGAGCATCTGACTCTGGTGCAGTGGCTGGCATTGCTATCCATTATTGCAGCGTCTGTGGGATCAACGCTTACGCTCAAGAAAGAAACTCAGATTACCAGCGTCGACGTAAATTAACCTTTCTTGCTATTTGTCTGATAGTTACTACCGTTTTCGGCGAGCACTTGTGCCAGTGCTATACTTATTGCCGGTAATTCATTGGATATCACATCAAGAGGACGAAAGATTATGACTACCGCTAAACTGGTAAAAACCAAATCTACCAACCTGCTGTATACCCGTAACGATGTTGCAGACAGCGAAAAAAAAGCCACCATTGAGCTGCTAAATCGCCAGGTCATCCAGTTCATTGATTTGTCGTTGATTACCAAACAAGCGCACTGGAATATGCGTGGCGCTAACTTTATCGCCGTTCATGAAATGCTGGACGGCTTCCGCACAGCACTGACCGACCACCTTGACACTATGGCTGAACGCGCCGTTCAACTCGGAGGCGTGGCACTCGGTACAACACAAGTTATTAACAGCAAAACTCCGCTGAAAAGCTATCCGCTGGACATTCACACCGTTCAGGATCACCTGAAAGAATTAGCAGACCGTTACGCGATTGTGGCGAACGATGTACGCAAGGCAATTAGTGAGGCGAAAGACGAAGATACCGCCGATATTCTTACTGCCGCCTCGCGCGATCTGGATAAATTCCTGTGGTTCATCGAGTCAAATATCGATTAATCGCTAGCAGATTGTTACTTCGTCCTCTCGTTTACG
>CBCPKK010000005.1:0-482489 GCA_965119215.1 uncultured Buttiauxella sp. | reverse complement strand
CGTTTACGGGAGGATGAATGCACTGTTTTAGCGCATAAAATTGTTTAACCCTGCCGCATAAGTTGCTCATTTGTAATAATCACTTCACACAATCGTTAACGGATGATTGTTTTGCCGCCGCAATTTGCGGTAAAACTAGACTTCAACACTTCCTCTCACTTTGCGCACCAAAATTGGGCACCATAACAGTGCATCGCAACCGGCTTGCAACCATTATTGTGCAATGTTACATATTCACATCCTTGCAAAAACAGTAAGTTAAAAACCTGGCATGATTTTTCCATGTTGCGGCTTACTGATGCAGGGGATTGCCCCATGGACAAACAAGGAAATGCTATGAAGTCGATTTTGAAAGTTTCACTGGCTGCACTGACCCTGGCTTTTGCGGTTTCTTCCCACGCCGCTGATAAGAAACTGGTCGTTGCGACCGACACCGCATTCGTTCCTTTTGAATTCAAACAAGGCGACAAATACGTCGGTTTTGATATCGATTTATGGGATGCCGTAGCAAAAGAACTAAAACTGGATTACACCCTCAAGCCAATGGATTTCAGCGGCATCATTCCTGCGCTGCAAACCAAAAACATTGACCTCGCGCTTGCGGGCATTACCATCACTGAAGAGCGCAAAAAGGCTATCGAATTCTCTGATGGCTACTACAAAAGCGGCCTGCTGGTGATGGTTAAAGCTGATAACGACACTGTAAAAAGCGTGAAAGATCTCGACGGCAAAGTGGTTGCAGTTAAAGGCGGCACGGGTTCTGTTGATTACGCAAAAGCCAACATCAAAACCAAAGACCTGCGTCAGTTCCCGAACATCGATAACGCATACATGGAACTGGGCACCAACCGTGCTGATGCAGTGCTGCACGATACGCCAAATATCCTGTACTTCATCAAAACTGCGGGCCAGGGCAAGTTCAAGGCTGTAGGTGATTCTCTGGAAGCACAGCAATACGGCATCGCTTTCCCTAAAGGCAGCGATGACCTGCGTGTTAAAGTCAACGGCGCTCTGAAAACGTTGAAAGAGAACGGCAAGTACAACGAAATCTACAAAAAATGGTTCGGCACTGAGCCAAAATAATAATTCTAAAGTTATTACGTAAGACCTCAGGGGCGACTTTCGCCCCTGCTATTTTTGAACCACGGTATACAACAGGAACACATCATGGAGTTTGACTGGAGTGCCATTTGGCCTGCAATCCCGCTTTTGATTGAAGGCGCCAAAATGACTTTGCTGATTTCGGTCATCGGGTTATTTGGCGGTCTGATTATTGGCCTGGTCGCGGGTTTCGCCCGGACTTACGGCGGCTGGATTGCCAATCACATCGCATTAGTTTTTATTGAAGTCATTCGCGGCACGCCAATTGTCGTACAGGTGATGTTTATCTACTTCGCCTTACCTATGGCCATCCCTGACCTGCGCATCGATCCATTCAGTGCGGCTGTCGTCACGATTATGATCAACTCCGGTGCTTACATTGCGGAAATCACCCGCGGTGCAGTGCTGTCGATTCATAAAGGTTTTGAGGAAGCTGGGCTCGCTCTGGGCCTGTCCAAGCGCGAAACCATTCGCCACGTGATTATGCCGCTGGCGCTGCGTCGTATGCTGCCGCCATTGGGTAACCAGTGGATTATCAGCATCAAAGATACGTCGCTGTTTATCGTTATCGGTGTGGCTGAACTGACTCGTCAGGGGCAAGAAATCATTGCCGGAAACTTCCGTGCGCTGGAGATTTGGAGCGCCGTTGCGGTCTTCTATCTGATTATTACTTTGGTGCTCAGTTTCGTGCTGCGTCGCCTTGAAAGAAGGATGAAAATCCTGTGATTGAATTTAAAAACGTTTCTAAGCACTTTGGTAAAACCCAGGTGCTGCACAATATCGACCTCGACATTAAACAGGGCGAAGTGGTGGTTATTATCGGGCCGTCAGGCTCCGGCAAATCCACGCTGCTGCGTTGTATCAACAAACTTGAAGACATCACCAGCGGCGACCTGTTTGTGGATGGCCTGAAGGTTAACGACCCGAAAGTCGATGAGCGCCTGATTCGTCAGGAAGCGGGCATGGTGTTCCAACAGTTCTATCTGTTCCCACATCTGACCGCGTTGGAAAACGTTGCTTTTGGCCCGATTCGTGTCCGTGGTCTGAAAAAAGAAGCCGCCGATAAACTGGCTAAAGAGCTGCTGGCGAAAGTTGGCCTGGCAGAACGTGCGCATCACTACCCATCAGAGCTTTCTGGCGGCCAGCAACAGCGTGTGGCGATAGCCCGCGCGCTGGCGGTTAAGCCAAAAATGATGCTGTTTGATGAGCCAACCTCAGCGCTTGACCCTGAACTGCGTCACGAAGTTCTGAAGGTTATGCAGGATTTGGCTGAAGAAGGTATGACGATGGTTATCGTGACCCACGAAGTGGGATTTGCCGCCAAAGTCGCATCACGCCTGATTTTCATTGATAAAGGCCGCATTGCTGAAGACGGCAATCCGCTTGAGTTGATTGAAAACCCGCCAAGCCAGCGCTTGCAGGAATTTTTGCAACACGTTTCTTAATAAGCTGTTGGGCGGGTATGCGAATGCGTACCTGCCCGATTTTAGCCACGCCCACACCAGATAATTCCCGTTTTCCAATCCCCTGCTCCCTACCCCCTATACTTATTCCTTTGCCTGACTTCTCGTTCGGAGGAATGCCGTGCCGCTACTCTTGCTACTGCTGTGCATGTTTAGCTTTCAAATACAGGCTGTCACTCTCCCGACAGCAGCTGTTGCCGCCTCCGCTCAACAAAACGCAACCGCGCCCCCCGCTGAACCCAATCTTGAAGAAAAAAAGAAAGCCTATTCGGCGCTGGCCGATGTGCTGGATAACTCGCAATCGCGTGATGAGCTGATTGGGCAATTGCGAAAAGTGGCCGCCACTCCGCCACCGGAACCTGTTCCTGCCATCGTTCCGCCCGAGCAACTTAGCGAAGATAAAACCGTTCTCGAGAATGTGACCGATGTCAGCCGATATTACGGTGGCGAGCTTACACAACGCTTTGCCCAGCTACATCGCAACATCACTGGCACCCCGCACAAGGCATTCAATCAACAAACTTTTTATAACGCGCTGACGCATTTTACGATGCTAGCCGTTTCCGTTTTCGCCTTCTATCTGTTGATCCGAGCCTGCATGACGCCAGTCTGGACACGCATGGGAAGATGGGGACGTAAAAAGAATCGTGACCGCTCAAGCTGGTTTCACCTGCCACTGATGATCATCGGCGCATTTATTATTGATTTGCTGTTGCTGGCGTTAACGATATTCGTCGGGCAAATCTTCAGCGAGATGATGAACGCAGGCAACCGCACAATCGCCCGTCAGCAAGGGCTGTTCCTGAATGCTTTTGCGCTTATTGAGTTTTTCAAAGCGATATTACGTTTGATTTTCTGCCCACGTTTTCCCGATTTGCGCCCTTTCCCGGTCAGCGACCAAAAAGCCAGTTACTGGAACCTTCGCCTGGCGGGATTAAGCAGCCTGATTGGTTACGGGATTCTGGTCGCGGTGCCGATAATCTCAAACCAGGTCAACGTACAAATCGGTGCAATCACCAACGTGGTGATTATGTTGTGCATCACGCTTTGGGCGCTGTATTTGATTTTCCATAACAAACGCCAAATCCAACAAAGCCTGATCCAATTAGCTGACCGATCGATGGCATTTTTCAGCCTGTTTATTCGTGCCTTCGCCCTGGTCTGGCACTGGTTGGCAAGCGCCTACTTTGTGACGCTGTTTTTCCTTTCGCTATTCGATCCGGGAAACAGCCTGAAGTGGATGATGGCGGCGTCGTTGAACAGCCTGGCGATTATCAGTATTGCGGCATTCATCTCAGGAATGTTGTCACGCTGGCTGGCGAAAACCATCACCCTCTCCCCGCAGGTGCAACATAACTACCCTGAACTGCAAAAACGGCTGAATGGCTGGATTTCCGCCGCCCTGAAACTGGCGCGGATTCTGACTGTCTGCGTGGCAGTAATGATGCTGCTGAATGCCTGGGGCCTGTTTGATTTATGGGCGTGGATTTCCAACGATGCCGGCGAGAAAACTATTGATATTCTTATCCGCATTGTACTGATTCTGCTGTTCTCAGCCGTCGGTTGGACATTGCTGGCGAGTTTGATTGAAAACCGCCTGGCGTCTGATATTCATGGCCGCCCGATGCCAAGCGCACGTACCCGCACGCTGCTCACGTTATTCCGTAACGCGCTGGCGGTGGTGATCAGCACCATCACCATCATGATTTTGCTTTCGGAAATTGGCGTGAATATCGCCCCATTACTGGCCGGGGCTGGCGCGTTGGGCTTAGCGATAAGTTTCGGTGCGCAAACGCTGGTGAAAGATATTATTACCGGCGTCTTTATCCAGTTTGAGAATGGGATGAATACGGGCGACTTAGTGACTATTGGGCCGATTACCGGCACCGTCGAGCGAATGTCTATTCGGTCAGTAGGCATGCGCCAGGACACTGGGGCGTATCACATTATTCCGTGGTCCTCGATAACCACCTTCGCAAACTTTGTCCGTGGCATTGGCTCGTTCGTCGCGAACTATGACGTGGAGCGCCAGCAAGATGTCGATAAAGCGAACCGAATTCTGAAAGAAGCCGTCAATGAACTGATGGAGCAGGAAGATATTCGTCAAGTGGTGATTGGCGAGCCGTCTTTTGCAGGCATCGTCGGGTTGACCAACCAGGCCTTTACCGTGCGCGTATCGTTCACCACCCAGCCTCTGAAACAGTGGTCGGTGAGATTCGCTTTAGATGGGATGGTGAAAAAACACTTTGACGCGGCGGGGATTCGGCCGCCAGTGCAAACGGTGCAGGTGATGCAACCCGTTGCGGATGCTGCTCAGGCGCTACAGGACACGCAGGTAGCGGCTGGAACGCTGCCACCTGCAAATCCTACGGTATGACTATTTGTATCGCGTAGCGGCCCAACGAGCGCGCTGTGCGTCGTTCAAAAAGGTCCAGGCAATGAAACGACTCTGTTTTTGACCCTGGGCCATTTCTTTCTTCACGACTTTCTCGACGCCTGCTTCCTGCAATGCACGGTAAATCAGCGGCAGGTTCTCACCACGCGAAACCAGAGAGCTGAACCACTGTACCTGGCGGGCAAACGCTTTGCTCTCGTTAACCATCTGGCTAACAAATGCCACTTCACCACCTTCACACCACAACTCTTGCTCACGTCCACCAAAATTCAGTGCAGCATTTTTGTCCTGACCAAGGTTAACGCGCTTACGTTCGCTGCCGCTACGGGCGGCCTGCACGGAGTCGTGGAAAGGCGGGTTACACAATGTGGCATCAAACATTTCATTCTTATGAATCACGCCCGGCAAAATGGCGGTTGGCGTTTTCTGGCGGCGCAAACGAATCAGACGCGTCAGCCCTGGGTTAGCATCAATAATTGCCGTGGCGTTGCTGATCGCTTCAGGATCAACATCCGTTCCGGTAAAACGCCAGCCGTATTCATGCTGTCCAATCAGTGGATAAATGCAGTTCGCGCCCACGCCCACATCCAGCACAGAAGCCTGCGACGGCACCACGCCGCCGTTACCTTCTGCCAGCAAATCAGCCAGGTGGTGAATATAATCAGCGCGCCCTGGCACTGGAGGGCAAAGAAAACCTTCTGGAATATCCCACTGTTTAACACCGTAGAAATGCGCCAACAGCGCCTGATTCAGCGCTTTCACCGCCAGCGGGTCGGCAAAATCAACCGTAGTTTCGCCATGTGGGCCTGGGCGTAAAAACGCGCTCAGCGCCGGGCTGCTTTGCTCAAGCGCCGGGAAATCATAACGGTCACGATGACGGTTGCGTGGGTGCAGACCCGGTTTGGTGGTGTCAGGGGTTTTCATTGCGGCTTCTCCTTGTGTGGGCGCGTAAGATACTCTGTGAAGCCTGATGGGTAAATAATAAATCAACAAAGGTGCGCTATGTCTAAACGCTATTACTACGAACCTGCTGACGGTCACGGTTTACCACACGACCCGCTCAATGCCATTATCGGCCCCCGCCCTATCGGCTGGATTGCTTCGTACAACCCGCAAGGAATGCGTAATCTCGCGCCATACAGCTTCTTTAACTGCTTTAATTATCGGCCACCCATTATCGGTTTCGCCAGCAGCGGCTGGAAAGATAGCGTGCAGAATATCCTTGAGACAAAAGAGTTTGTCTGGAACCTCACCACGCGCGAGCTGGCCGAACAGATGAATGAAACCTCCGCCACGTTGCCACGCGGTGAAGATGAATTTGCTCGTGCCGGTTTAACCGCTGTCGCTGGGCGAAAAGTGAAAGCCAGCTTAGTCGCGGAAAGCCCGGTCAACTTCGAGTGCCGTCTTTCACAATGTATTCAGTTAACCGGTGCAGATGGTGCGGCTATCAACACGTGGCTGGTGCTGGGCGAAGTCGTGGCAGTTCATATTGATGAAGCGCTGTTAAAAGACGGCATCTACCAGACTGCGCTTGCGCAACCTGTGCTGCGAGCGGGTGGCCCATCAGCTTATTACACTATAGATGAAGCCCATCGTTTCGATTTGATTCGCCCCGACGCACGATAAAACCAACAAAATCATAAGCCTGTATCTGTATGATTTGTAAGTATTTCGTCAAGCAATGTTGTTCAAAAAACAAGCATGAGTCCATCAATTTTTTGCGTCTTTTAATTGTCGCATTACACCTACACTTTTAGTGTTGATGATTTTTTAATCGACCCCTAAAAGCGATGAGGATGTGATTATGAAAAAATTGCTGTATTTTTCTGCGGTTGTCACCCTTGCGGCACTACCGTTCGCTACTATGGCAGCCCAGGAATTGTCTGCGGACAACACCGGTCAACTTCGCCCGGCAGGAACCGTTTCTGTCACTGGCGCGGCAAACCTTGACGATCTACAAACCAAACTTGGTGAGAAAGCGAAAGAAGAAGGTGCAAAAGGTTTTGTTGTTAACTCTGCTAGCGGTGATAAACGTATGTTCGGCACCGCGACTATTTATAAATAGCCTGAATAGATTGTCCCCGGGGTATCAATAAAAACGGTTTCCATATTTGGAAACCGTTATTTTATTGTTTCCTATAGAAGCATAATTATTTCCATAACAAACAACCATAGTAATTCCGATCTTTCACGTCGATAATTCCTTATCGTTTTTTTGGATGAGGGTAAAAACTTATTCGTGAGACGAAATACATACCCACTGCAATTCGCTGAAAGTGAGCAAGAGCACAAAAACATCAAAATGCTTATCGTTAATTTAAAATTGTGAAGTCGGCATAGCATTGCTATCGGACAAATATCATAAGATGTCATACAGCAATTTAAGCCACGACTTAATTCACAACATTAATGCAGGGAGCATTTTTCATGAAATTTCTAACCTTACCCCGCCAACTGCTTTGCGCTTCACTTATTACACTTTGCGCCACAGGCGCAAATGCGGCAGACAAGATAACCTTAAAGCTCGCTCATAACCTGGAACGCAGCCACGTAGTACACCAGGCTTTTGAAGAGCTTGCCAAAGAGGTACAACAACTTTCCGACGGCAGCATGCGTATTCGTATTTACCCTAGCAGCCAAATGGGCAGCGCCCGCGAAACACTTGAACTGTTGCAAAATGGCGCGTTGGATATGACCAAAGGTTCTGCCAGTGATTTAGAATCTTTCGACAATACTTATGCTATTTATAATTTGCCGTACTTATTTAAAGACCAGGCGCATTTTGATCGCGTGGTATTTGGTGAAGTCGGTAAAGAAATTATGGACTCGACAAAAGATAAAGGCTTCTTTGCCATTTCTGCTTATGTTGCTGGCACCCGTAGTTTTTACGCGAAAAAACCTATTACTAAACCAGAAGATTTAAAAGGGCTTAAAATTCGTGTGCAGGCAAGCCCAACCACATTAAAAATGGTTGAGCTAATGGGCGGTTCGCCAACCCCTATTTCATTTGGTGAAGTGTATACCGCCATGCAGCAAGGCGTGGTAGATGGCGCGGAAAATAACGTTCCGTCATGGGTTCAGACTCGCCATATCGAAATCGCCAAAGTGTTCTCCGAAGACGAACATACTTCTATCCCTGACTTCCTCGTTATCTCCACTAAAACCTGGGCCAAACTTTCCCCTGAACAGCAGCAGATCCTGATCAAAGCGGCTAAAAACTCCGAAGCGTACCAACAAAAACTTTGGGCAAAAGTTGACTCTGATTCACGTGCTCAGGCTAAAGCTATGGGCGCAACTATCCTGGCCGTTGATAAAGCCCCCTTCCGCGCAGCAGTAAAACCGCTGTATGACGACTTCGCCAAAGATCCAAAACAGGCTGCACTGCTGGCTAAATTCGAAGCCGCAGCGCAGTAATCTTGACGTTGGCGGGTGAGGAAAACTCACCCGCTCAGGCAAAGCTAATTTTCTCAGGTATGCAAAATGATACTTAAGCCCATAAAGCTTGCGGTAGACCGGACTATTGCCACTTTTTCAGTGCTGGTGATGATAGCGTTGGTTTTCTGTGTGGTATGGCAGGTTTTCAGCCGCTACGTACTTAACCAGCCCAGCACATTAACGGATGAACTGGCACGTTTTCTGATGATTTGGGTCGGGCTGCTCGGTGCGTCATATACGGTTGGCGCGCAGCGTCACCTGTCTATCGATTTTCTTGCGATGATGCTGCCAGATAATAAAAAACCACTGCTTAACATCCTCATAAACACACTGATTCTGCTGTTCTCTGGAATGGTTATCGTCAACGGTGGGTTGAAGCTCATTGAAAAAACATTAGCCACCTCGCAGCTCTCTGCGGCACTGCAAATCCCGATGGGTTATGTCTATATCGTGCTGCCGTTAAGTGGCGCAATCATGATGTTTTACTCACTCTATTTCATCCTGACCGACGCCCAGTCATTAGTCAGCAAAGAGGGTAAATAATGGAAACTTACATCGCCCTCACCTTATTTGGCGCGTTCTTCGTAATGGTGTTTATCGGGGTTCCCATTTCCTTCGCAATTGGGATTGCCACCGTCTCTTCCATGCTGTTGATGTTCCCTTGGGAAATCGCAGTGATCACCGTTTCGCAGCGCCTGGCAAACGGCCTGGATAACTTCGCATTGCTGGCGATTCCGTTCTTTATTTTTGCCGGAACGCTGATGAACAGCGGCGGGATAGCCATCAGGTTAATTAACCTGGCACAAATTATGGTTGGCCGCATTCCGGGCTCTCTGGGCCACGTTAACGTGCTGGCGAACATGATGTTTGGTTCGATTTCCGGTTCTGCGGTCGCCGCAGCGGCAGCCGTCGGCGGCACGCTTTCCCCGATTCAAAATAAAGAAGGTTACGATCCGGCATTCTCAACCGCGGTTAACGTTTCGTCCTGTATTACCGGGTTGCTGATCCCTCCTTCTAACGTTCTGATTGTTTTCTCACTCACCGCAGGGGGTGTGTCAGTAGCTTCATTGTTTATGGCCGGTTATTTACCTGGCATATTAATGGGCCTGTCGGTCATGCTGGTCTGCTGGATTATCTCCAAACGACGCGGCTATCCAGTATCTGCACGTCCAACCTGCGCAATGGCGGCAAAAGCGTTCCTTGATGCGCTGCCAAGTTTGCTGCTGGTGCTGATTGTGATGGGCGGGATTCTGGGCGGCGTATTCACCGCAACGGAAGCCTCGGCAATCGCGGTGGTCTACACCTTTGTGCTCTCGGTGCTTATTTATCGTGAAGTGAAATGGCGCGATTTGCCGAAACTGATTCTGGATTCGGTCGTCACCACTTCCATTGTTCTGCTGCTGATTGGTTTTTCTGTCGGCATGTCCTGGGCGATGACCAACGCTGATATCCCGTACATGATCAGCGACACGTTGATGGGCATCTCAGATAACCCACTGGTTATTCTGCTGCTGATTAACATCGTGCTACTGATTGTCGGCATCTTTATGGATATGACGCCAGCGGTGCTGATCTTTACGCCAATCTTCCTGCCGATTGCGCAAGAGTTAGGTATGGACCCGGTTCACTTCGGCATCATGATGGTGGCGAACCTTTGCGTCGGATTACTGACACCACCGGTCGGTAGCGCCCTGTTTGTCGGCTGTTCCATCACTGGAGTTAAAATTCAGAATCTCATCAAACCGCTGCTACCGTTCTACGCGGCTCTGTTTGTCTCGCTGATGCTGATTACCTACATCCCTTCGATTTCCCTGTTTATCCCAAGATTACTGGGACTGATGTAAACCCTGCCTTTGAAAGCGGCTTTCGAGCCGCTTTTTATTTTAAGCAATCACATGATACTTTTATCACCCATCTGTGAATTATCTCACTTTATTCACCGCTAACAATGTCTACTGTATGCAACACAAGAATTGTCTCTTGTGATTACTTACGGAGCGGTAATAATGAAAAACCTGATGGCCGCAATAGAAGCAAAGCTGATGCCCATTGCGGGAAGAATGGCGCAACAACGCCACCTCGGCGCCATTCGTGATGCGTATATTTCGTTTATGCCCTTTATTATTGTGGGTTCAATCCTACTGGTTATCTCCTCTTTCCCAAGCACTGCTTATCAACAGTTTATGGCATCCATTTTTGGTGAAGGCTGGTCTGCCACCATCGAAATTCCGTTTAATGCCATTTTCTCTACCATGGCGGTGTTTATTAGTTTCCTGGTCGCCTATCGTCTGGCTGAACGTTATGACATCGACAAAATGTCAGCGGGTATTTTGTCGCTCTCATGCTTTTTAATCCTCACCCCTTTCGCTAAAACTCAGGAAATTGGCAACCTGATCCCGATGGAATGGCTCGGGTCAAAAGGATTGTTTGTCGCCATGCTGGGCGCACTCGCCAGCACAGAACTGTTTGCCTGGATGCTGCGCCAAAACTGGGTTATTCGTATGCCCGACGGCGTGCCACCTGCGGTGCAGAAATCTTTTGCCGCGCTGATCCCTTCACTGCTGATTCTGGTTATTGCGCTCGCCATTCGCGTGCTGTTTGCCAAAACGGATTACCACACCATCCACCAGTTTGTTTATGAAGTCCTCGCCACGCCAATTCGTCACTTTGGCACCTCGTATGTCGGCGCGTTGTTTACCTGTTTTAGCATCACCAGTCTTTGGTCTGTTGGTATTAACTCCGGCTCGATGGTCAACGGCATCCTGCGTCCGTTCTGGATGGAAAACCAGATGGAGAACCTGGCAGCCACGCAAGCCGGTTTGCTGCCGCCGCATGTGGTCACCGAGCAGTTCTACGACATGATCTGGATGGGCGGCGCGGGTGCCACTTTGTCTCTAGTGATTGCTATGCTGCTGTTTGCCCGCAGCCAGCACATTAAAAACGTTTCGCGTCTCGCGGCCGGTTCTTCCCTCTTCAACATTAATGAGCCGGTGCTGTTTGGCCTGCCGGTCATCATGAACCCGATAATGCTTATCCCGTTCAACCTTGTCCCGCTGGTGCTGGTCACCGTGCAGTACATCTCGATGTCGCTGGGCTGGGTCGCCACGACTACCGGTGTGTACATCCCCTGGACGCTGCCTCCGGTGCTAAGCGGCTTTATCGTTACCGGGCATCTCAGCGGCGCAATTATTCAGCTCATTAACCTGCTGATTGGCGCTGTCATTTATCTGCCATTCCTTAAAGTTGTCGACAAGCAATATCGGGCCAATGAAACCCCGACGCTTGTCTCATCCACGAAACCCGCCACGGAGTAAGTAAAACATGACGTTATCGACAAACTGGGGCGTGATAGCGACCTGGCGCATGGCCTGGGAAGGGGTCAGTGAAGCCGCGCAGTTGTTACAAGACAAAAGCGAGGCCAGCGATGCCGCGGTACGCGCTGTCACTTGTGTGGAAGATTACCCTTACTATAAATCCGTCGGTTACGGCGGGTTGCCAAACGAGCAAGGTGTTGTCGAACTCGACGCGGCGTTTATGGATGGCTCAACGCTTGCCATCGGCGCAGTCGCCTGTATCCGCGACATCGCCAACCCAATCCTGGTCGCGCAGGCATTAAGCCGTGAGCGTTTTAATAGCTTTATGGTCGGTGAGGGTGCGCAAACATGGGCTTTCACCCAGGGCTTTGAGCGCAAAAACATGCTGACTGACCGTGCCCACCAGCATTACCTGAAACGTAAACGTGAAACACTGGATCGCGGTTTAAGCCCATATACCGGGCACGACACGGTTGGCGTGATTACGCTCGACCAGAATCAGCAAATGTGTGTGGCGACATCAACCAGCGGGCTGTTTATGAAACGCCCAGGTCGCGTCGGCGATTCGCCAGTTTCCGGTTCGGGTTTTTATGCCGACAGCCAGATTGGTGCCGCAACGGCAACCGGGCTTGGCGAAGACTTGATGAAAGGCTGCATCAGCTACGAAATTGTCAGCCGCATGGGCCGTGGCATGTCACCGCAACAAGCCGCCGAATCCGCAGTTTACGATTTGGAAAGCCAGCTGATTTCCCGCTTTGGACGTGCCGGGGATTTGTCGGTAGTTTGCATGAATAATCGCGGTGAATACGGTGCTGCTACCACCATCGATAACTTCTCGTTTGCAGTTGCCACTCCCGCGCAAAAACCGGCGGTCTTTTTGACCACGCGCGAAGGCAAACACACGCTGATTCGCCCCGCAGATCAAGCGTGGCTGGATGCCTATCTACAGCGTGTCACTGCGGAGGTCATTATATGAAATGCCAGATTACAACCCTTGCTCAATGCCCAACAGATGCGCATTTGATGTTGTGGAAAACGCACACAAAGGCGTGGCCGGACAAGCAGCGACCACTGCTGGGTGAAATGGCACAACGTGATGAACCACAATCCACAGCCTTTGGTTTAAGCGGCATCTGTCAGCAACTCACGCTTTTGCCTTCAAGCGAGATTGAGCGCCCAGAAATCCTGCGCAAGTTAACCGAAAGTCTAAGCACACTTTTAACTAGCCCAATTTCGCACCCCATCGCGCTGGATATTTCAGCTTTCAATCTGGCAGACCGCACCGTTTTTACTCGCCTGCGCACGCTGTTAGTCGCGGTGATGAACCGCTTTTATCAGCTCCCGCAGTTGGGTTATCGCCAACAGCAGCCAGAGAGTAACGGGCAACTTTGGCTTTTAACCGCAGAGCAAAACACGCAGGCCAATGAACTGGCCGCACAAACGCAAGCCATTGCTCAAGGCATGTTGTTATCCCGCAAACTTTCCGACACTCCGGCGAATGACTGCCGCCCGCAAGATGTTGCGCAGCAGGCCGCAGATTGGGCGAACGCTCATCCCCAAACGCACTGCGATATTCTTGATGAAAATGCCATCCGCGAACTGGGCATGGGTTGCCTGGATGCCACAGGAAAAGGCAGTAACAACCCGCCACGCCTGGTGACGCTGCGCTGGCAAGGTGCGGCAGAAAACGCGCCTTATTATGCGTTCGTCGGCAAAGGCATTACTTTCGATACCGGCGGGCTGTGGCTCAAAGAAGGCGAAGGGATGCGCACCATGAAATATGACATGTGCGGTGCCGCGGTAGTCTTTGGACTGATGGAGATTGTCAAAACGCTGCAACTGCCACTGAACGTGGTCGCCGTAATGGCGCTGGCAGAAAACATGCCGGGTGAAAATGCCATGCTGCCGGGTGATGTGGTGAAATCTCACGCCGGTCACAGCGTCGAAATTATTAATACAGATGCCGAAGGCCGCCTGGTGCTGGCGGATGCACTCAGCTATGCATCCACACGCTTTAATCCGGCTGCATTAATTGACGTCGCCACCCTGACCGGCGCGGTAGTCAAAGCATTGGGTTACGACATTTCCGGCCTGATGAGTAATAACGAGCAGCTAAGCCAGCAGTTACAACAGGCGGCAGACTTAACCCAGGACCGAATCTGGCCGCTGCCGCTGGACGAAAGTTTTGATCCGCAGGTCAAAAGCCCTATCGCCGACTTCACCAACACACCACCCAACAACGCGGCGATTGCCGTCTCCGCCGCCCAGTTTTTGAGTAAGTTCTGCCATCAGTCGCCGTGGGCGCATTTAGATGTCAGCGGCACCGCTCTGAGCCGTGGCAAATTCACCCAGGCCAGCGGCCGCCCCGCTCTGCTCCTGACGCAATACTTACTCGACCTCTGCAAAGGAAACACCCAATGAAAAAGATTCTACTGGTATGTGATTTAGGGATGTCGACCAGTCTGGTTGTCAAACGGATGCAGGAAGCTGCCGCAAAACGCGAGCTTGATGTGGAGATCCAGGCGAAAGGGATTAGCGATTTTAAAAACGCGATCAACAATTTTGACTGCGCTTTACTCGGCCCGCAAATTGCCTACAAACTGGCCGATTGCAAACAGCTCGCCGCCCCGCTTAATAAGCGCGTTGAAACCATTAATATGATGGATTACGGCCTGGTGAACGGAGAGAAAATTCTCGATCACGCATTGAGTCTTTGCGATTAACGGAGTTTTAACCACGCAGCTGGCGTCAGGTTTTTCAACCGGCTGCGGATAATTCTGTGATTCAGTAAATCTTCAAATTCCAGTAACACGGCACCAAATCCTAACCGTTTATCGTAGCGCTCGCCGTTGAGTAGCTGTTCCAGAGACTGCGCCCATTCACCGCTAGCCGCTCGCTCCAGCCACGCTTCTGGCAGTGCTTCATGCAATGGAACCTGGAGTTTTTCCGCTAGTGTCCTGGTAAGTTCGGTAGAACTCGCAGTCAGTGAAAGTACCTGCAACAACAACCCCTGCTGCAAAAAGCCCACCAACGCATCAAGTGATTGTTCATCACCACGCTCACGCAGCGCCACGGCAAGAAAACCAGAAACCGGGTCGCTGAACGCCAGCAGCAGACCGTGCTTATGGCTAATGCTTTCCGGCAGCGTGAAAACATCAAGGCGAAGATGCCCGACGGGTTGTTTCAAATCGGGTTTTGTCAGGCGTGATTGATGCCAGTTTTGCAGCATTCTGCTGACGCTAGCACGGGAAATCCCTTGCTGTACCAGTAACTGCGCCGCTTCCAGAAGTTCATCAAGCGAAAGAGAAAGACGCACACGCAAAAAGACCAGCATGGCTTCCTGCTCATGGCTCAAAGCGCGATGAATAGTATTAGGCCGATGAGATTTGTCATAACAGTCCTCTCGCTTACGCCAGCGCCTTACGGTATCCACTGAAATATTCAACTCCTCTGCCAAATCACTGTCGGATTTTTCAGAGCTTTGAATATATTTGCGGGTACGCGGCGTCGTGGTGGCGTTGGAGTGCAGCTTAATCTCCATCAAACCTCTTTTGGCAAACGGTTAAGTAAGATCTTCATTATAAAAGCAAGTTAGCCCACGCAAAGTGCAAATAGACACATTATCGTAAAAAGAGCGCGCAAGCGATTGCAGGTCAGAGCAGACCAGTGATGGCAAAAAAAGTAGCAAAAGATGCGGAAAGCGAAGCGTGAGGTAGATCACATAAAAAGAGATGATAATTCGCGTGCTAATCATCACTCATTTCAATGATTTAGCTTAGCTTCAAAAATTTTGAATAAGGCCGTCAATTCTATTCGATTTATTCTTCTACCTAAAAGTGTGACCATAATCACATCGACGGAACAACGTCACCTTAAACAGAATAACCTGCGAGAAATTAACTATG
This sequence comes from uncultured Buttiauxella sp., assembly GCA_965119215.1. GTDB lineage: Bacteria > Pseudomonadota > Gammaproteobacteria > Enterobacterales > Enterobacteriaceae > Buttiauxella. The sequence goes on along the minus strand of CBCPKK010000005.1, from coordinate 466,876 downwards.
AAAACCATCAAATATGCTGTAGCCGCTATCGCCCTTACGACTCTTTCTTTCGGCGCGTTTGCTGCACAATCTATCAGCCCATCAGAAGCTCAGAACTTAAATAAAGTGGGTGTGGTTTCAGCGGACGGCGCAACAACTCTGGACGGCCTGGAAGCAAAACTGGCTGATAAAGCACAAGCGGCTGGCGCAAAAGCGTACTCAATTACTTCTGCTAACACCAACGGCAAAATGAGCGGTACTGCGGTTATCTACAAGTAACCCCAACAGTATTGCCCTGATTAACCCTCATTTTTGGAGCTCTGCTCCGCCAGCTAGACTCTGTTATACCCCTTGTTGCCTGCGGCTCTTTACCGCAGGCTTTTTTTTGCTCTTTTTCCGTCAAACAACCGCTAATCAAAAAGTCTGATTAACTCGCGCTAAACCGTCTTCAAGCGTGGCAACTTCACCCGTCGCCACCAGGCAGCAGGCCATCTGCGTTTTTAGCGATTGCGGGACGGGTTCGATACCTGCGACACAACGTTCAATCCAGCGAGCCGTAATTTCTGGGTCTTTACCGGATGGCAGCACAACTTCTTCGTCGCGGGTTTCCGTCTGGCGCTCGCTGACCACTCGCGCGCCCAGGCTATCAATAAGCGTAATCTGCGGGCAGCGTTGCGGATTGGCATACACTTCCCCTTCCGTACCGTGCATCAACAGGCCGCACCCACCGATATCAGCAAAGAACTGCGCCACTTTTGGAACATATTCAGGGTGGGAAACGCTGGCAAGACGTAGCGCCGCATCTTCTTCAAACGGTGTCGCCAGTTTAGCAAGCGTGTGCGCACTGTTACGCACGCCCATACGCCAGCGCATAGCGAGTTGATCTTCCATCGGTGGGCAAAGCGCGCTGATTGGAATGTACACCGGATGATGTAAATCCAGTTTGGCCTGTGCCTGCCCCGCGTGTAGCGTGGGTTCAATGCCCATCAGCGTAAAGATAGTTTCGGTTAACACGCGCGTCGGATCGTGGCTAACGCCATGCACCACCACCGGGAAACCGAGGCGGTTTAACAGCATCGCCAGTAATGGCGTAAGGTTCGCTTGTTTGCGCGCGCCATTATAAGAAGGGATCACAATGGGCATCGGCTTGTTAACCGGCGGGGTGAGAGAAATAAGGTGGTGCTTCATTGCGTCATAGAAGCCGAGCATTTCCGCCTCGCCTTCACCTTTAATGCGCAGTGCAATCAGCACGCCACCTAGCTCAAGCTCCGGCACTTCGCCTCTGAGCATGTGGGCATATAAGCCACGAGCGGTGTCAAAATCCAGATCGCGTGCATGGTTCTTACCGCGCCCGACTTCTTTGATAATCTTACGGTAATCCATTCAGACTCTCCTTTCTATTTCTTAGTCTTGCTCACACGTTTGCGCCGCACCGTCTTTTTCGGGGTGGTATCAATCAGTTTAGCTGCTGGCGCTTCGGGCTGACTTATCGGAAACACCGGCAACGCACCCAGCAAACGCGGACCATAATTTTTGGTCAACAGGCGACGGTCGTAAATCACTACCTCACCATAACAGCCGTGGCTACGAATTAAACGCCCAACTTGTTGAATAAGATTAAATGAAGCGCTCGGTAAACTCTGTACTTCAAAAGGATAGCGTTTCAGGGTTTTTAACCATTCGCCTTCAGTGAGCACTACCGGGCTGTCGATAGGCGGGAAGGCAATCTTATGGATATGCACCTGGCTGAGTAAGTCACCTTTTAAATCCAGACCCTCCGAGAAGGACTGCAAACCCACCAGCACGCTGGTTTCACCTTGTTCTACGCGCTTGCGGTGCAGTTCAACCAGACGATAGCGCGGCATGTCGCCTTGCACTAACAATGTCAGCCGTAGATCGGTGACATGCGTCAGGAACACCTGCATTGCGCGGTTACTGGCAAACAGCACCAGCATGCCTTTATGCTCGCCTTTTGCTAGCTCAGCGCGGAAAAACGCCGCCATTTCAGCCAGATGCTGGGCTTCGTTTGCCATTGTCGGCTCTACCGTCAACTGCGGGATAACCAGTTTTCCCTGCTCGACATGGTTAAACGGCGAATCAAGGGCGATAAAGCGATCGCCCGCTTTTTCGCTCAGGCCGCTCATCTCTTGCAAGCGATCGAATTTGTTGAGCGAGCGCAACGTCGCGGAAGTAACGATCACATGCGGCACGTTGCGCCAGACCAGCTTTTCAAGCTGATCGCTGACGCGGATCCCCACACAATGGAAGTACAAATGCTGCTGCCCTTCGCGGATATCACGCGTCACCCATTTTGAAACCGGTGCGCCCGATGCCTGTTCCATCGACGAAAGCCGCCACAGTTTACTTTGCGTTTCGAAGTAGCCCAGGGCGCGGTTCATATGTAATAACGAGCGGTGCAGACGCACAATATCGTGCGTACCTGTTTTTTCACCAAGATCGTTAAGCAAGGCTTCTGCCAGGCCACGCAACCCTTCCATCAGTTTCGCCAGTCGCTTGCAAATCACCATGATTTCTTCGGGCAAAACGCCCATTTCAAAGCGATGCTCGGCTTCTTGCTCACCCGGCAACCACAACGAAACGATGCTGCTAAACGAGCTAAGCAGTTCATGGATTTCATCGCAATGGTTGGTCAAACGTTCTGGCGAGGTCAGCGGCGGCGGGCTTTTCGGGCGGAACTGCGCCATGCAGGTTTCAACCAGTTTGGTGAATAAATCGAACTGCAAACGGCTATAGCCCGGCGTGACTTCGGCGCTCATTTCCAGCGCGTCGCGTGCGACATCTGGCAAATGATGGCCTTCGTCTAATATCAGCAGCAGGTTTTTCGCTTCGGGCAGAACCGCATCGCTTTCCATGGCGGCCATTACCAGCGCGTGATTCGCGACTACCACTTCGGCATCATCAATTTCACGCCGCGCCACAAAGAACGGGCATTCACGATACCAGTGGCAATTGCGCCCCAGACAACTGGCTTTGTCGGTGCTCAGGCGACGCCACAGATCATCTTCGATGTTTTGCGAAGTATGATCGCGCAGCCCGTCCCATTTGTAGGCATCGAGATCGGTTTTCAGTTTTACGCAGCGCTGTTGTTCGTCTTTGCTGGTCGGCGTAAGTTCATCTTCCAGAAAAGCCAGCAGATCGCCCTGCGCCAGATTATCCGTCGCCAGTGCAGCCAGATTACGCGGGCAAACATAGCGCCCACGGCCAAAGGCAGCAGTGAATTTCAAATCAGGGATAATTTTGCGTAGCAGCGGCAAATCTTTGCTAAATATTTGATCCTGGAGGGCGACGTTCGCGGTACTAACCACCAGCGTTTTTTGCTCGCCTCGCGCAATGGCAATGCCAGGAATCAGGTAAGAAAGCGTTTTCCCCACGCCGGTGGGAGCCTCAATCGCCAGATGACGCCCTTCTTCACCCGCGAGCGTTTTCGCCACTTCGGCAATCATTTGCCGTTGCGGTGAGCGCGGAATAAAGTCCGGGATCTGTTGCTGTAACGCCTTATACCAGGCGGCGATTTGCGCTTTTTGCGCGGAGGACAAGGCCATGGAAATCACTTCTACTGTATAAACAGCCACTATTGTCCCACTTTTTGCGGCGGGGCTGTATTGTTTTTATCAGTTATCCTTCGACACGTTTTCGCGATATGTCGATAAAATTCGATTTCTTAAATATATCGGCTTGATATGTTTATAGCATCGACGTATAACGGCTATATGTCGATAAAAGTGGTTTTTATAAACATATGAACTGGATGCCAGAAAGGCCTTACAATCAACTTCCCTTGCTGCCGCCTGATATTGAGCAGATTGAAACGCGCCGCGTGTTGAAAGCCTGCATCAACGCTCGTGCTGCGCTGGCAGAACTAAAAACTGCTGGCGAACTACTGCCTGACCAGGGTTTATTGATAAACCTGCTACCCATGCTTGAGGCGAAAGATTCTTCACGCATTGAAAACATTGTGACCACCAGCGATCAGCTATTCCAGTTCGCCGACCGCGAAGAGCACGCAGATCCAGCAACTAAAGAGGCGCTACGCTACCGTACTGCCTTGTATAACGGCTTTAATCATCTAACGAACTATCCGTTGTGCATCAATACCACTATGGAGATTTGCACAACGCTACGCGCCGTTGATACCGACATACGTAAAACACCAGGCATCGTGTTGCGCGATCAGCATATGAACGTGGTCTACACGCCGCCAGAAGGTGAAGCCGCTATACGTGACCTGTTAGCCAATTGGGAAAAATTCATTCACGCCGAAGATGAGTTAGATCCGTTGGTGAAAATGGCTATTTTGCATTACCAATTTGAGTGCATTCACCCCTTTCCTGATGGGAACGGACGAACTGGCCGCATCGTCAATATTCTGTATCTGATCCAAAGCGGACTATTAACACTGCCTATCCTGTATTTGTCCCGCTTCATACTGGAGCATAAAAGCGACTATTACACCCTGCTGCGTAGTGTCACCGCAGAGCATGCCTGGGAATCCTGGATCCTCTTTATTCTTGAAGCGGTAGAAAACACGGCACACTGGACAATCAAGAAAATCGCCGTCATTCGCGAGCTAATCGAAACAACCAAAGCCTACGTCCGGGATAATCTGCCAAAAATCTATTCCTGGGAATTGGTGCAGGTGTTGTTTTCGCAGCCGTATTGCCGGATAGAAAATCTGGTTGAGAGTGGCATTGCGAAACGCCAAACGGCCTCAGTCTATTTGAAGCAATTGGTAGAAATTGGTGTACTGGAAGAAGTCACTGCGGGGCGCGAAAAACTCTACCTCAATACTCGTTTGCTCCGGGAGTTGAACGACTAAGTTACCTCAGAAAGCATCAGCCATAACCCATATCCCAAAGCCTTGACTCATGACAAGGCGGTAGGTCGGCAACCCTCTCTATAATCGAGCCTGTTTATCCTCCACTGGTATCAAAAATGGATTATCAACTCAATTTAGACTGGCCTGAGTTTATGGCGAAATACTGGCAGAAAAAGCCAGTCGTGTTAAAAAATGCATTCCCTGATTTTGTCGATCCGATTACCCCGGACGAGTTAGCCGGTCTTGCTATGGAAGCAGAAGTGGATAGCCGACTGGTTAGCCATACCGACGGTCAATGGCAGGCGGCCAACGGACCTTTCGAGCACTTTGACGATTTGGGTGAAACCAACTGGTCATTGCTGGCACAGGCTGTTAACCACTGGCATGCTCCGTCTGCTGAACTGGTACGCCCGTTCCGCGTGCTGCCGGACTGGCGTTTAGACGATCTGATGATCTCTTTCTCCGTACCAGGTGGCGGCGTCGGCCCACATATCGATCAGTATGATGTGTTTATTATTCAGGGTATGGGTAGCCGTCGCTGGCGTGTGGGCGACAAACTGCCTATGCGTCAGTTCTGCCCGCATCCTGCGTTGCTGCATGTTGATCCGTTCACGCCAATCATCGATGAAGATCTTGAGCCGGGCGACATTCTCTATATTCCGCCAGGTTTCCCGCACGATGGCTTCACTCATGAAACCGCCCTCAACTATTCCGTTGGCTTCCGTGGGCCAAATGGCCGTGATTTGATCAGCAGCTTTGCTGACTACGCGCTGGAAAACGATTTAGGCGGCGAGCATTACAGCGATCCTGATTTAACCTGCCGCGAACATCCGGGCAAAGTTGAAGGCTACGAGCTTAATCGCCTGCGCGACATGATGATGGAAGTCATCAGCCAGCCAGAAGACTTCAAGCAATGGTTTGGTCGTTTCGTGACTACACCGCGCCACGAACTGGACGTTGCGCCAGCCGAACCACCGTACCAGCAAGATGAAATCGTCGATGCGTTACTCGGCGGTGAAAGCCTGACTCGTTTGAGTGGCCTGCGCGTGCTGAACGTTGACGGTGAGTTTTTCGTCAATAGCGAGCCGATGGAAGCACCTGTTCCGGCAGCGGCTGATGCACTGTGCCGTTACACCACATTGAGCCAGGCAGAATTAGGCGACGCATTGCAGAACCCGGAATTCGTTCATGTTCTAACAGAGCTTGTGAATCAAGGTTACTGGTACTTCGAAGATTAAGCATTTGTTGCTAAAAATTACACAGAGTCCATGCCACTGACTACAGTTATACGGGGGCTTCCCGGGAAGACTGTGGGGATAACATGGCGCTTTATACGATTGGTGAAGTGGCTGTGCTTTGTGATATCAACCCCGTAACGTTGCGTGCCTGGCAACGGCGTTACGGGTTATTAAAACCGCAGCGTACCGATGGCGGACATCGCTTATTTGAGGATGCCGATATCGATCGTATTCGCGAAATCAAACACTGGATTGAAAACGGTGTTCAGGTCAGTAAGGTGAAAGCCTTATTGAGCGGTGAACTTCAAGATGTCGAAAGCGGCTGGCGTGAGCGCCAGGAGCTATTACTCCACCATTTGCAAAGCGGTAGCCCTCATCGCTTACGCGCCTGGATTGCTGATATAGGCCGCGATTACCCTGCCGAAACCCTCGTCCAGCAGCTTTACAGCCCTCTGCGCCGCCGCCTGCAATGCCAACAAGTGACGCTCAATACCCTGCTAAGTCTGTTAGACGGTGCGCTGATTGGCTACATCGCGCTTTGTCTCGCATCAGCACGTAAACGCAGCGGTAAAGATGCCCTACTGGTAGGCTGGGACACGCCGGACACCACCCGTTTATGGATGGCTGCGTGGATGGCCATTCAACAAGGCTGGCGCATTGACGTGCTGGCGCATCCCCTGCATCAATTGCGCCCGGAGCTTTTCGCTCAACAAACGTTATTAGTCTGGTGTGGTGATACACCGACCACCAATCAGCTCGATCAACTCGAGTTATGGCGTTGTTCCGGGATACAGATTTTCCCGTTGCAGAGTAACGGACACTCGCCTACTCACGCGTAAAATAAACTTAATAGTTCATTAACAACCCCGCTTCATCTTATAATCGCCCCTGTAATAAACGGAGCGAATATGAAACTGAAAAAAATTGCCCTGGTGGGCGGAATGCTGGTAATGGCTATCGGCGGGATTGGCGGCGTGATGCTGGTCGGTTATATCGTTATCCTTCATGGCGCGTGATGTAACGTAGCAGGCGTTCAAACAGGCGGTCGACCACAATGGCGGCCAGCGCGACTAACAACGCGCCCTGAATGACATAAGCGGTGTTAAAGCCGCTCAGCCCGATGATTATCGGCGAGCCCAATGTGCTGGCTCCCACGGTTGAAGCAATTGCCGCGGTCCCGATATTAATAATCACCGAGGTGCGAATCCCCGCCAGAATCACGGGGGCTGCCAGCGGTAACTCCACTTTTCGCAGCATCTGCCAGCGGCTCATTCCTGCCCCCAACGCAATCTCTTTCGTCGCATCCGGTACTGTCCCCATCCCAGCCAGCGTTCCCTGCAAAATTGGCAGCAAACCGTAAAGCACCAGCGCGATAATCGCGGGCTGCTGGCCAAATCCCATTACGGGTACAGCAATCGCCAGCACCGCCACCGGGGGAAATGTCTGCCCTGCGGCAGTAATGGTTTCAACCAGTGAGCGGAACTCAAGCCCCGCCGGGCGCGTCACGGCGATCCCCAGTCCAACTCCCACCACGATAGCCACCAGGCTAGAAATCCCCACCAGCATGAAATGTTTTATCGCCAACGACATAAAACTGTCTTGCTGATACAGCGGCCTTTCCAGCTCAGGAAACAACCAGCTAAACAGCGCGCTGCTGTACGGCATCACTACCAATAATGCGATAAATAGCGCAATCAGCCACAGCAAAGGGTCACGAAGCAGACGCATCTTCACCTCGCACCAAATCGCTAAAATGCAGTACGCCGCAGGGTTCGCCTTGCCGATTTACCACCGGCAACTGCTGGCACTGGCGGTCAACAAACAGCGATAACGCCTCGCGCAATGTAATAGCTTCGCTAATCGCCTCCCCGTCTACTCGCTCCTGCGTTCGCACGCGGTCAGCAACATGGCGTAACGACAGCAGCCGCACACCTAGTTCGCTACGGCCAAAGAAATCACGCACAAATTCTGTCGCCGGACGGGTTAACAATTCCAGCGGCGTACCCTGTTGAATCACCCGCCCGCTATCCATCAGCACGATCCTGTCGGCAAGCGTCAGCGCTTCGTCGATGTCGTGCGTCACCAGCACGATGGTGCGCCCCAGCAGCTGATGAATGCGGATAATTTCTTGTTGGAGTGCCCCGCGAGTGACCGGGTCCAGCGCGCCAAACGGCTCATCCATCAACAAGACTTCCGGGTCAGCCGCCAGCGCACGCGCCACACCGACACGTTGCTGTTGCCCGCCAGAAAGTTGATGCGGATAACGGTCACGAAATTGCGCGGCTTCAAGGCCAAGCAAATCCAGCAACTCGTCAATACGTGCCGTGATCCGCGCTTTCGGCCATTTCAGCAATTGCGGCACAGTGGCAATGTTTTGCGCCACGCTCCAGTGGGGAAACAGGCCGATAGACTGAATCGCATATCCCATCCGGCGGCGCAGCGTTTTTGCGTCAAAGTTGCGGATTTCTTCCCCGGCAAAACGGATCCGCCCGGTATCGTGTTCCACAAGGCGGTTAATCATTTTCAGCGTGGTGGATTTCCCGGAGCCGGAAGTGCCAATCAGCACCGTAAACTCCCCTTCCTTAATATTCAGCGATAAGTCACTGACTGCCGCCTCGCCCTGGAAGGACTTGCTGACATTTTCAAATTCGATCATGGCTGTTTTTCCTCAAGTAATGAGATAAACAGTTTAAAAAACGCGTCCAGAATGACCGCCAGCGCAATAACCGGGATCACCCCGAGCAACACCAAATCCAGCGCACTACTGAGTAATCCCTGGAAGATAATCGCCCCAAAACCACCAGCACCAATCAGCGCTGCGATAACTGTCATACCTATTGTTTGAACGCAAACGACGCGCAGACTGCGCAATAAAACCGGCAGTGCGAGCGGCACTTCGGCCTGCCAGAAAATCTGCCAGCGCGACATGCCCATCCCTTCGGCGCTTTCAATAATGTTGCGCGGAACATGCTGCAAACCAGCCACCACGCCGCGCACCAACGGCAACAGCGCGTACAGCACCAGCGCGATTAACGCCGGAGCCACACCAATTCCGCTGACGCCAACAGAACCTAGCCACGGCATTACTTTTACCAGGCCCGCCAACGGCGCAATCAACAGGCCAAACAACGCCACGGAAGGCACCGTCTGAATCACGTTGAGCACAGAAAACACCGAGGATTGCCAGCTTTGACGGGTATAACAAAACACGCCGAGCGGCACGCCAATCAATAAGGCGGGGAACAAAGTTCCTAGCAGCAAAGCCAGGTGACGAGTCAGCGCATCATCAAAAACATCCTGGCGATTGGCGTACTCTTTGAGTAGCGAGAGATCGGCAAAATAACCGCTCCACAGCAGTGCTACCGGCACAATCCAGACCTGTAAATTCAGCAGTAAACGCCACAGCGCTTTGGGAGTCAGACGGTTGATGGCATCTGCGCACAGTAACAAGCACAGCGTTAACGAGAGCCACAATCCGCTACCGGGCGAAGTACGCGCCAACGTGCTGCCCTGCTGAGCAAATTGCGATGCGGTATGCCCCATCACCACCAGAATGGCGATAAAAAGCAACTCGCCCACCAGCAGGGTCAGTAACAGCGGAAGTGGCCTGCAAGGCGCAAAGATAAGGCCAGCCAGGACAAGAACCGGAAGGGAGAGCATCAGCCAGGCCTGCGCGGGGAGATGGCTAAGCGCGATAGACTCACCGGAAACCAGGCGGTTTGGTGCAAAGTTGATAAACGGTAATGCAGCGCCCGCCACCACCAGCAATATCACCAGTAGCAGCAGGACGCGGTTATGAATTATGGGCAAAAATACATCCTGTTAGTTTTGTCGGATGTCGCTTACGCTAATCCGACCTACGAAACCGCAATTGTAGGGGGATTAGCGTAAGCGACATCCACCACTGATTCGCATCTTATTTACTTCACAAAACCTTTCTGTTTCAGGTAATCAGCGGCCACTTTTTTAGCGTCCAACCCTTCTACCGCAATACTCGCATTAAGCTGTTGCAGCGTTTTTGCATCCAGGGACGCAAACACCGGCTTCAGCCATTCACCCATTTCTGGATAGGCCTTCAGCACGCTTTCACGTACTACCGGCGTTGGGGCGTAAATCGGTTGCACCCCTTTTGGGTCGCTCAATGTTTGCAAGCCAAGTGCCGCAACTGGGCCATCGGTTCCGTAAGCCATCGCAGCGTTCACGCCCGAGGTTTGTTGAGCGGCGGCTTTAATGGTGACAGCCGTATCGCCACCCGCCAGCGACAGCAATTGCGGTTGTTCGAGTTTAAAGCCATAGGCTTTTTCAAAGGCAGGAAGCGCATCGGAACGTTCGATAAATTCAGCGGAGGCTGCCAGTTTGAATTCACCGCCTTTTTTCAGATAAGCGCTAAGGTCATCAAGCGAGGTTAGTTTGTTTTTTTCGGCCAGGTCTTTGCGTACTGCAATAGTCCAGGTGTTGTTCGCCGGAGCGGGCGTTAACCACACCAGATGGTTTTTTTCAGCATCGAGTTTTTTAACTTTCTCATAGCCCTGCTGTGCATTTTTCCACGCGGCATCTTTTTCATCTTTGAAGAAGAACGCACCGTTACCGGTGTATTCCGGGTAAATATCCAGCTCACCTGCGGTTATAGCCCCACGCACCACCGGAGTGGCGCCTAACTGCACTTTATTGACGGTTTTGACACCGTGGCTGTCCAGTACCTGCAAAATGATATTGCCGAGCAATGATCCTTCGGTATCAATTTTAGACCCGACTTTTACCGGCTCAGCGGCCTGTGCGCCTGCCGCCAGCAACACTAATCCCGCCACGCTCCAACGCGCTGATAAATTCATTGTGCTTCCTCGCTGTTTTTCTTTGCTTAAAAATCATGGAGTCGCAAAAGTTTAGCTGAGTTTTAGTCGATGGGAAAATGAGAAGAGAAGATTAGGAAAAGAGCCGGTTTCCCGGCTCTTGAAGGTACTGTCTTATTTCAGTTCAAACTCGCCCTGTTTCACGCGAGCGGAATCAAGCCCGATAAACACGTCGAATTTGCCAGGCTCGGCAACTTGCTTCATTTGCGCGTTCCAGAACTTCAGGGCTTCAACGTCAATCGGGAAGCTCACCGTCTGCGTTTCACCCGGTTTGAGCGTCACTTTCTTAAAGCCTTTCAGCTCTTTAACTGGGCGACTCATTGACGCGGTGACATCATGCAAATACATCTGCACCACGGTTTCGCCTGCGCGGTCACCGGTGTTTGTCACTTCAACGGACGCTTCCACTTTGCCATCGGCCTTCATAGAAGGCGCAGACATTTTCACGTCAGAGACGGTGAATGTGGTGTAGCTCAAGCCGTAACCAAACGGGAACAGCGGGCCGTTGGCTTCATCAAAGTAGTGAGACGTATATTTGTTTGGTTTTTCCGGATTGTATGGACGGCCAGTGTTTAAGTGGCTGTAGTACGTTGGGATCTGCCCGACAGAACGCGGGAAGGACATCGGCAATTTGCCCGATGGGTTGTAATCACCAAACAGGATATCCGCCACCGCATTACCGCCTTCGGTGCCGCTATACCAGGCTTCCAGCAGCGCGTCTGCCTGTTGGTTTTCTTTGACCAGCGCCAGTGGGCGACCGTTCATCAACACCAGAACCAACGGTTTGCCTGTCGCTTTCAGTGCGGTAATTAAGTCGCGCTGGCTTTGCGGCAGCACCAGATCGGTACGGCTGGAGGCTTCGTGCGCCATACCCTGCGCTTCACCGACCACAGCCACCACAACATCAGCAGATTTCGCCGCGTTTACTGCTTCGTCGATCATCGCTTGCGCAGAACGGGAATCAACCTGAACGGCTGGCTCGTACTGGTTCAGGAAAGCCACGATGTCTTTTTCGTCAGTGACGTTCGCGCCCTTCGCTACGACGATTTTCGCGCTATCACCTACGGTATTTTTAATGCCCTGCAACACGGTGATGGTTTGGTCAGCAACGCCTGCGGCTGACCAGCTTCCCATCATGTCACGTTTGCTGTCGGCCAGTGGGCCAATTACCGCAATGGTGCCGGATTTTTTCAGCGGCAATGTTTGCAGGCAGTTTTTCAGCAATACCATGCTTTCGCGTGCGACTTCGCGTGCTTCTTTACGATGCAAACGGCTTTCAGCGTTGGTATCTTCCGGGTCAGATTCTTTCGGCCCTAAGTGGCTGTACGGGTCATTAAACAGCCCCATATCGTATTTCACGTTCAGCACATGGCGCGTGGCATCATCAAGCTCCGCCATTGGCACGGCACCGCTTTTCACCAGTTCTGGCAAGTATTTGCTGTAGTACTCGTCGCTCATACTCATGTTGATGCCGGAGTTCAGCGCAATACGCACCGCATCTTTCGGATCGCTCGCCACACCGTGCTTAATCAGCTCTTTGATAGCACCGTGGTCAGAAATGGTGATGCCTTTAAATTTCCACTCATCGCGCAGCAAATCTTTCAACAGCCAGCTGTCAGAAGATGCAGGCGTTCCGTTGAGGGAATTGAGCGCAACCATCACGCCACCGCTGCCAGCATCCAGAGCGGCTTTGTAAGGCGGCATATAGTCGTTGAACAAACGCTGGGTGCTCATATCAACCGTGTTGTATTCCTTGCCCCCTTCCACTGCGCCATAGGCGGCGAAGTGTTTCACGCTGGTCATCACCGAGTAGCGGTCTGCCGGGCTTTTGCCCTGCATCGCTTCAACCATAGTGCTCCCCATGATTGAAGTCAGATAAGTATCTTCACCAAAACCTTCGGAGACACGGCCCCAGCGCGGATCGCGCGATACATCAACCATCGGTGCCCATGTCATGTTCAGACCATCGTCTGCGGCTTCATAGGCAGAAACGCGGCCCACAGTTTTCACAGCGTCCAGATTAAAGGACGAGGCTAAACCAAGGCTGATTGGGAACACGGTACGTTGACCGTGCACCACGTCATAAGCAAAGAATAATGGGATTTTCAGGCGGTTAAGTTGCATCACCTGGTCTTGCATGGAGCGGATATCGTGGCGGGTAACCGTATTGAAGATTGCCCCGACTTGCCCGTCTTTGATCATCTCGCGAATGGCTTCTTTCGGGTTATCCGGCCCGACGCTGATTAACCGTAACTGGCCGATTTTTTCATCGGTGGTCATTTTTTTCAGCAAATCAGTCACGAATGCATCACGCGCTTGCGGCGTTAAAGGGTGCGGGCCGAACATTTCGTTAGCCAGCGCGGGTTGCAGCGCAAGGCTAACTGCGATACTTACAGAACAGAGCCATTTCATCGACATTACTCTCTTGCTCAAGCCGCCACTCAGGGCCGCACGAAGTGATAAGACGTGCAGTGTGCCACAAGGTTAATGCTGTAAGAAGAGTCGCTCTGAGGTTAAAGGCTGATTTTTAGGCCATTTCAGAGTAATGATTACCGTTTTGCGAGCTATGCTTGAGAGCGAGTTTATATTTTGTCATGCCACAAGGAGTGGATTCATGTCTGACCCTACCGATACTCAAAAACAAACATTTATTAATGAACTGAATCGCCTGGTTGGCAGCCAGCATGTTTTAACCGACGCGGCCAAAACTGCCCGTTATCGCAAAGGTTTCCGCTCCGGCCAGGGCGAGGCGCTGGCGGTGGTTTTCCCCGGCACACTGCTTGAGTTATGGCGAGTGCTGAGCGTGTGCGTGAGCCACGATAAAATTATTCTGATGCAGGCTGCCAACACGGGTCTGACAGAGGGTTCCACGCCAAACGGCAACGATTACGATCGCGAAATTGTGATCATCAGTACCTTGCGCCTGGATAAATTGCAGCTATTAGATGGCTGTAAACAGGTTCTGGCATTCCCCGGCAGCACGCTGTATCAACTGGAAAAAGCCCTTAAACCGTTAGGCCGTGAGCCGCATTCGGTGATTGGTTCGTCATGTATTGGCGCATCGGTGATTGGCGGGATTTGTAATAATTCCGGTGGTTCGCTGGTTAAACGTGGCCCGGCCTATACCGAAATGGCGCTGTATGCCCGCATTGACGAGCAAGGCAAATTGACGCTGGTGAACCATCTGGGCATCGACCTTGGCGTCACGCCGGAACAGATCCTCGGCAAGCTCGATGACGAGCGCGTGAAGCCTGAAAATGTGCTGCACGACCAGCGCCAGGCGTCCGATAAAGATTATGCCGAACGCGTGCGCGATGTTAACGCAGATACCCCATCGCGTTTCAATGCTGATCCAAGCCGTCTTTTTGAAGCGTCTGGCTGCGCCGGGAAACTGGCGGTATTCGCCGTGCGCCTTGATACCTTTGTGGCAGAAAAGCAAAACGAGGTGTTTTACATCGGCACCAATAAACCCGAGGTGCTGACCGAGATCCGCCGTCACATTCTGGCTAATTTTGAAAATCTGCCGGTGGCGGGCGAATACATGCACCGCGATATCTACGACATTGCCGAAGTGTATGGCAAAGATACCTTTATGATGATCGACAAACTCGGCACCGACAAAATGCCGCTGTTTTTCACCCTGAAAGGCCGTACCGACGCGTGGTTTGAAAAAGTCCCGTTCGTGAAACCGCACTTCACCGACCGCGTGTTGCAACGTTTAAGCGGCTGGTGCCCAAGCCATTTACCGCCGCGCATGAAAGAGTGGCGTGGCAAGTACGAACATCATCTCTTGCTGAAGATGTCCGGTGAAGGCATCGCCGAAGCGCGAAACTGGCTGGAGAGCTATTTCCAGCAGGCCGAAGGCGGCTTTTTCGTCTGTACGCCAACCGAAGGAGCGAAAGCATTTTTACACCGTTTTGCTGCCGCTGGTGCCGCCGTGCGTTATCACGCCGTTCATGCCAACGAAGTGGAAGATATTCTGGCGCTCGATATCGCCCTGCGCCGTAACGATCAGGAATGGTTTGAACAACTGCCGCCTGAAATCAGCAGCCAGATAAGCCACAGCCTCTATTACGGCCACTTTATGTGCCATGTTTTCCATCAGGATTACATCGTGAAAAAAGGGGTTGATGTGCACGCGCTGAAAGAGCAGATGCTTGAATTACTCCGTTCACGCGGCGCGCAATATCCGGCTGAGCATAATGTCGGGCATTTATACGAAGCACCCGCTAGCTTAAAACAGTTTTATAAGGCAAATGACCCTACAAACAGCATGAATCCAGGCATTGGTAAGACCACTAAGCATAAATGGTGGGAAGAGCAGGCCTGTAGCCATACGCATCACCACGACTCACATTAATTTATACTGTCAACCACCAGATCCTGGGCTGTTTTTAGCTTCTTTTTCGTACTAGATTAAAATACCGCAAGGTGGTGTGACCTCATGCCACTTTGATTTTTTTTGCGTACAGGAGCGAGAAATGTCAGTGCTCGAAACATTGCCGTTTGCACGGTTACAAGTTCGTGACGCAACGCCCGACGATATCCCGGCCATCACCGCCATTTATGAATGGCACGTGCTACATGGCCGTGGTTCTTTCGAAGAAACGCCCCCGACAATTTCCCAAATGGCCGAACGCCTGCAAGCCGTGCTCATGCAAGAGCTTCCCTGGCTAGTCGCCCTGCATAGCGGCATTGTGGTGGGTTATTGCTATGCGACCGTCTACCGCCCTCGCCCGGCTTATCGTTTTACGATTGAAGATTCGGTTTATATCGACGCCAGCATGACCGGACAAGGCGTGGGACGCGAGCTGTTAAGCCATCTTATTGAGCGCTGTGAGCAAGGCTCTTGGCGGCAAATGGTGGCAATAATCGGCGACGGTGAGAACAACACCGGTTCATGCCGTTTGCACAAACAGTTGGGTTTTGAAGTGGTTGGGCAGTTACGCAGCGTGGGTTTTAAACTTGGCGGCTGGAGAGATACGTTGATTATGCAGCGCCCGCTCAATGATGGAGACAGGACGCTGCCGTAATTTATGCCGATGACCGATTAATCGTCGAGCGCATTCCCTTGTGTACTGTTGCTCGCCATTTGCGCGGCCTTTTGCTTTTTATAAGCCAATGCAGATCCTGGCACTGGCGTCACCTTGCCGGTTTCCATCCAGTTGCGCAGACGGTTAGCGTCCGCAAAGTGGGTGTATTTCCCGAAGGCATCCAACACCACCAGCGCCACCGGGCGATTATTAATCATGGTGCGCATCACCAGGCAATGCCCTGCGTTGTTAGTAAAACCGGTTTTGGTTAGCTGAATATTCCATTTATCGTTGTAAACCAAATGGTTGGTATTACGGAATGGCAACGTATACGGCGGATTGGTGAACGTTGCCATATCTTGTTTGGTGGTGCTCAACTCACCGAGCAGCGGATATTGCTTTGAAGCAATCAGCAGTTTGGACAAATCACGCGCCGTAGAAACGTTTTGAATCGACAGCCCTGTCGGTTCCACATAACGCGTGTGCGTCATCCCTAAGGATTTCGCTTTCGCATTCATGGCACGAATAAACGCGTTATAACCGCCAGGATAGTGATGCGCAAGGCTCGCTGCCGCACGGTTTTCGGACGACATTAACGCCAGCAACATCATGTCTTTACGATTGATTTTACTGTTCAGGCGTACGCGGGAATAAATACCTTTCATTTCCGGCGTCTGGCTGATGTCGACGCTCAGCATTTCATCCATCGGTAATTTCGCATCCAGCACTACCATCGCCGTCATCAGCTTGGTTATTGAGGCTATTGGGCGCACTAGATCTGGATGGCTGGAATATAAAATTTTATTGGTTTGCAGATCGACGATCATGGCGCTGCCGGAGGCGATTTCCTGGCTGGCGCTAACGTGTTGTGCCGAGGCGGGTACAGCGGCTTTATTCGCGGCCTGAGACGCGAAAGGTACAGCAATCATCAGCGCAAGGCTGAGCAACGATAGACGGATTTTTGTCGGCATGGTGACACTTCTGTAATTATTCAGGTATGGAATGTGTCCATCGAATCTGTTCACAGTATCTATGAATAGAGCGAGGCGTCAGCATAATACTCTGACGCCCCGGAAAACTGCCACAATTGAATCGTAAGCGAGTATCAAAATAGTCTGTACCCGTAACCCCACAGAATCACACTCAGGGCCAACAGCACTTCAAGTACCAATACACCAATGGCGAGTGTTGAGCTAGAAAAGCTCATCCCCTCTTCTCTATTGATGCCCAGGAACTCGGGTACGCCCACATACAGCAAGTAGCCGGTATAAATCAGTGCGGCGGCACCAATCAGAACACACAGCCAAACCAGTGGATAGAGTGCCACAAGGCCGCTCAGAAAAAGCGGGGTTGCGACATAACCGGCAAACACCATACAACGTGCAAGCGACGGCCGATGCGGGTAATTACGCGCCATCCACCAGATAACGCGCCCCATGACGGCAATACCTGCCAACATCAGTGCATAAAACAGTACGCCTAAATAAAATCCGGTAAACATCGACAATTGAACAAACGTACCATCACCAAAATTCCAGCCGATTTGGGTTGTGCCAATAAACGCACAGATAACCGGAATGGCCGCCATGATTAACACATGATGGGTGTAGTGATGAGAAACCGTTTCGTTCTCGCGTTTTATTTCCTGCATTTCACGATTAGGATGGGAAAATAGCCCCCAGACATGACTCATAACGCCTCCTGACATGTCAAAAAAAACGATTGAGCACCGTTAAAGTATAATGCACAGCGCTAGATTGTTTTTTAATCAGTTGAAAATAATTGGGGCGTTACACTATAAAGAACAATATGAGAAACAAGAGGAGTTATACCCTTTAGCATTCGAGTTGCAGGTAGGCGGCAAGTGAGCTTATCCCCAGGAGCTTACTAAAGTAAGTGACTGGGGTAAGTGAGTGCAGCCAACACCCCTGCAGCTTGAAGGATGATGGGTATTGTTATGGATATCAATAATTTGATTGAACACTACGGTTACGCCGCCCTGGTATTGGGTAGCATGGCCGAAGGGGAAACGGTAACGCTGTTAGGCGGCGTTGCGGCCCATCAGGGATTACTGAAATTTCCGCTGGTGATTCTGTCCGTTGCGTTGGGCGGCATGATTGGCGATCAACTGCTGTATTTGATTGGTAGGCGCTTTGGCGGCTCAATTAAAGATCGCTTTAAAAAACACCAAAAGAAAATCGTTAAGGCCCAGAAACTGATTAACCGCCATCCATACTGGTTTGTGATTGGTTCGCGCTTTATGTACGGTTTTCGCGTGATTGGGCCGGTGTTGATTGGAGCCAGTCGCCTGCCGCCGAAAATCTTTCTGCCGCTAAATATTGTTGGCGCTGTGATTTGGGCAACGCTTTTCACCACCCTGGGCTATCTGGGTGGCGAAGTAGTTGGCCCGTGGCTGCATAACCTGGACCAACATATTAAGCACTGGATTTGGCTTTTAGGCGTGGTTGCCCTGGTGTGGCTGGCGCGGTACTGGTTTAAGCACCGCGAGAGTAAACAGCAGGATTAGCCCCTCACACTTTACCGGCCTGATAACCGCCGCCTAATGCAGAGATTAACTGCACATCGGCGTTAAGCCACTGGCCATGGAGTTGAATGGCTTTCGCCTGCTCGGAGAGATTCGGCAGCGTCGCCGCACTCATTCTGGCACCTGAAATCATGCCCGCGTTAAAGCGTGCCTGCGCGAGGGTTTTGAGCTTATTCGTCCCCTTCAATATGGCCTGCTGATGCTGGTTTTCAGCCGCGACCGCATTCAACTGGCTGGCAGCTTTTTCAACATCATTTACCGCACCGACTACCGCTTTGTTGTAGCTGGCAATCGACAAATTGCTCTGCGCACGCACGATATCGAGATTAGCGTTCAAACGACCGCTGTCGAAAATAGGCAACGTTAAGCCCGCCACCGCCCCGTATTGCTGAGCTGAACCACGGAACAAATCGCTTAAGTGCAACGCATCATTTTGCAGGAAAGCGCTCAGGTTCACGTCCGGATAAAACGCAGCTTTAGCGGCATCGACGCTGCTAAGTGAAGATTCGATATACCAGTGCGCTTCCTGAAGATCAGGGCGACGCGCCAGCAGTTGATAACCCATTTGATCCGGCACACGGCTTTTCACTTCCGGCAACGGTGCGCGTTTAATATTGGCTGCGGCATGCGCATCGCCAGTAATCGCGGCGAGCTGCGCTTTGGCAATATTTATGCGGCCATCAATATCATCCAGCTGCTGCTGGGTTTTCACGAAATCAATATTCGGTTCGACATCGTCAATCGAGGAGTTAATTCCCCGGCTATAAAGCTGGGTTTGCACATCAACGATATTCTTCTGCGCGGCCAGGGTTTGCTGTTTCACCTCTTTTAGCGCCAGCAGTGTTTGCATATCCCAGTACAAGCGCACCACGTTTGCTGAAATCACCTGCTTTGCCTGGGCAAGCTCGGCCTGTTTGGCTTTGATTATGCCCACTCTGGATTCCACTTCCGCGCGGTTTTTACCCCACAAATCCAGATCCCAACTGGCTGTTAGCCCAAAAGTCCCGTTGGTGTAATAGGGGCCAGTGGTGCCTGCTGCGGGGTCGGTCAGGGCAAACGGCCCCATCAAACCTTCCTGTGACATTTTCTGGCGTTCAATGTCAGCTGAAAAATCCAACTGCGGACCATCATTCGCTTCCTGCATCTGAGTCTGCGCCTGCGCAAGTTTAATGCGCTGCTCCACCACGGCAAGATCTGGCGAGTCTTTGAGAGAGCGCTCAACCAGCGTGTTTATCTGGCTGTCGTGGTAATCACGCCACCAGTCACTGCCCGGCCAACCGTGAGCCAATTCAGGAGGCAGTTTGGTATCAAGCTGTTGTTGCGGAGTTTTTTGCGCCAGCGCGGCATCTTCATTGTGCATAGGGGCACAGGCGGACAAAACGAGCGTTAACGCAACGCCAGTAACCACAAGAGGGAAACGTGAGGAAGTCATAAGTAGCCACAGAGAAAAAAGAAGGGTTCAGGGTACGCATTCTCAAACACAAAATTTTAGGAATCAGTGGCAATACACACATAGTTAATAAGAGATACATTTTGGAATTTATTTACAATAGTTATAGTAAGCCTGCTATAAATCACTCATGCAAATATAACCATGACTTTCCCCAGGCCAATAACTTCACTAGACTTCTCTTGCCAATTACGGCTTTGCGAACAGGAGTTGCAATGACACAGAATATCTACGACAACCCGGCGTTTTTTGAAGGATACGCCACGCTCGACCGCTCGATTAAAGGGCTGGATGGCGCGCCGGAATGGGCAACCATGAAAACCATGCTGCCTGACTTAAAAGGTAAATCCGTGGTGGATTTAGGCTGCGGTTACGGTTGGTTCTGCCGCTATGCTCGCGATCAGGGTGCAGCGCTTGTGGTTGGGCTGGACGTTTCGTTGAAAATGCTGGAAAAAGCCCAGGAAATGACGACAGGCGATGGCATCGTTTATCGCCGTGAAGATCTCGAACAGCTGCATCTGGATGCGCAAAGCGTCGATCTGGTTTACAGCTCGCTGGCTTTGCATTATCTGGAAAATATTCCAGCGCTGTTCGAAGCGCTTTATCAGGCGCTGGTTCCCGGTGGCATGCTGGTGTTTTCTGCGGAGCATCCGATTTATACCGCACCGCTGCAACAGGGTTGGCTGGCTGACCAGACCGGGCAAAAATCCTGGCCGGTAAATCACTATCAGCAAGAAGGTGTACGCATCAGCAACTGGTTTGCCGACGGCGTGAAAAAGCAGCACCGCAAACTTTCGAGCTGGATAAATGCGCTCATTGCCAGCGGGTTTGTTATCGAAAAGCTCGATGAATGGGGCCCAAGCGCCGAACAAATCGCGCAGAATCCAGGGCTTGATGAAGAAAAAGAGCGGCCAATGATTTTCCTGCTCGCTGCACGTAAACCGCTAATCTGATTACCTTCCATTTATCCTAATTTCCGCTTATGGGGAGGCAACTCCCCCGCTCCGTGCATCTTTGCCTATACTGTTTAGACACCAGCCAGAAGACAGGGAGCATTGATGAAAATTATTCTTTGGGCAGTTCTTATTATCTTTATTATTGGCTTACTGGTCGTTACCGGCGTGTTCAAAATGATTTTCTAATGACAGCGGGTGTCACACTGTGGCACCCCTTTTTATTTCCTCAGAAAGTCAGTTCAACTTGCGGACAGTATTGGTGAAGCATTATTATCACTCCAATTGATTGGAGAAATAATGACTATCAAAGAAAGTGATTTCCGCAAAATCGATCTCAACCTGTTGATTGCTTTTGCCGTGTTGTTTCGCGAACAGAGCGTTTCGCTGGCGGCAGATAAACTGCATTTAGGCCAACCCGCCGTGAGCGGTTCACTCGCGCGTCTGCGCGAAATGTTTGACGATCCGCTATTTATTCGCAGCGGGCACCGCATGCAGCCTACCGCTCGCGCAACGGAACTGCATACCGAACTGATGCCACTGCTTGAGCAATTGCAAAGTGCGCTGTTCCAGCAGGCAGAATTTAACCCCGCCAGTGCAAAAGCGACAGTCACCATCGGCATGACCGATTGGGTGGAAATGTGGCTGATGCCGCGTCTGGTTCCAGCGTTAGCTAAACACGCTCCAGGCGTGCGCCTGAACATAGTCGCAAGCGACCCGTTTACTGATGCACAGCGTCTGGAAGGGGGCGAGCTGGATATGGCAATCAGTGTGGCAAATCTGTCTGCCCGCTGGATGGAACGTGAATTGCTGATGCCGATGGAGTTTGTCACGCTCTGGCATCCGTCGCAGTTACAGCTCGAGGCTCCGCTATCTGCTGAAGTTTATGCCGCGCAACAGCATGTTCTGGTGAGCTACCGTGAGGCCACCAGCAGCCATATCGACACGCTGTTAGCTAAGCAAGGGCTGAAGCGCGAGATAAGCTATACCACGCCGCATTTTTCCGCATTGCCGGGTTTATTAAGCATGATGCCAACGCTCGCAACAGTGCCGCAGGGGCTTTGTGAGAACTGGCAGCAGATTTGGGGTTTGCGCAGCAGCCCAGTCCCGCTGGAGATGGCTCCGTTTGAAGTGGCATTACTGTGGCATCAGCGCCACAACAGTGATGCCGCGCTGATGTGGGTACGTGGGTTTATTAAACGGTTGGTAGGGTGAGCAACTGAATGTTCTCATGGACCCCACCCCAACCCTCCCCTGGCATGGTGAGGGAGCTTAACGTTTTTTAGCCCCTCCCCCTTGCAAGGGGGAGGCTGGGTGGGGGTCTACGGGTGAATAAAACTTAGCGTTTCAAACTCTTACCCTTACTCGCAATCACTTCTTTATACCAGTTGAAACTTTTCTTGCGTGAACGTGCAAGCGTTCCGTTGCCCTGGTCATCGCGGTCGACATAAATAAAACCGTAGCGTTTAGACAGCTCGGCTTTCGAGGCGCTCACCAGGTCAATTGGCCCCCAGCAGGTGTAACCCAGCACGTCGACACCATCTTCAATCGCTTCGCCAACTTGCACTAAGTGATCGTTGAGATAGCTGATGCGGTAGTCGTCATGTACCGTGCCGTCAGCCTCGAGTTTGTCCTTCGCACCTAAACCGTTTTCGACGATAAACAGCGGCTTTTGATAACGATCCCACAGCATATTGAGCAAAATACGCAGGCCAACAGGGTCAATTTGCCAACCCCATTCGGAACTCGCCAGATGCGGGTTCGGCACCATATTTAAAATATTGCCGCGCGCTTTTTCATTCAGTTCTTCATCAGATGTGACGCAACCCGTCATGTAATAACTGAACGAGATAAAGTCGATAGTCGTTTTCAGCGCTTCACGGTCACTGTCTGAGATTTCCAGCTTAATGCCTTTGTCACGGAAATAACGCAGCATATAGCCCGGATATTCACCACGGCACTGCACATCACCAAAGAACAGCCAGTTGCGGTTTTCCTGCATCGTTTCCAGTACATCTCCCGGCTTACAGCTCAGCGGGTACACCAGGCCGCCCAGCAACATGTTACCGATACGCGCATCAGGAATGATTTCGTGGCAGGCTTTTACCGCCAGCGCACTGGCAACCAACTGATGGTGAATCGCCTGATAAATTTCCGCTTTGCTGCTGTCTTCTGAAAGCCCGACACCGGTCATCGGCGCATGCAGTGACATGTTGATTTCGTTAAATGTCAGCCACAACTTCACTTTATTTTTGAAGCGTGTGAAAACGCTGCGCGCGTAACGCTCAAAGAAAGTGATGACTTCGCGGTTGCCCCAGCCACCGTAATTTTTGACCAGTCCCCACGGCATTTCGTAGTGAGACAGCGTCACCATCGGCGTGATGTTATGTTTTGCCAGCTCATCAAACAGACGGTCGTAATAAGCGAGACCCGCTTCGTTTGGTTGAGTTTCATCACCCTGCGGGAAGATACGCGTCCAGGCGATGGAAACACGCAGACAGCTAAATCCCATTTCTGCAAACAGCGCGATGTCTTCTGGGTAACGGTGATAGAAATCAATCGCCACGTCTTTAATGCCAAAATCACCCGGCTTACGTTCCACGACATCACCAAACACACCGTGCGGTTGAACGTCAGAGGTTGAAATCCCCTTTCCGTCTTCCTGCCATGCGCCTTCTACCTGATTTGCGGCAATCGCGCCGCCCCACAGAAACGTCTCAGGAAATGCTTTCATTTACTTCTCCTTTGTTTAGCGGCTTACCGTCAGGAACGGCATACCTGAATCAATTGAATGGTCATTTGTTTTGTACTGAACAGCGGTGTAATCGTCGCTATTACTGATAATTACTGGCGTGGCCAAATCGTAGCCCGCATCAAGAATGGCCTGGCGGTCGAACTCAATCAGCAGATCGCCAGGTTTAATTTTGTCGCCCACTTTCACGTGCGCGGTGAAGTACTGCCCATCCAGTTTCACCGTATCAATCCCGATATGTATCAAGACTTCAATACCACTATCGCTAAGCAAACCAATGGCATGGCGCGTCTGGAATAGTGAAGCGACTTCGCCATGAAACGGTGCGATAACCTTTCCGGTAAGCGGGATAATCGCAGCACCCTCACCCAGTAAACCGCTGGCGAAAGTGGCGTCTGGCACCTGATCCATTGCCAGAACCGTTCCGGTCATGGGCGCAAGAATGTCGTTTTCAGTTGCCACAACGGTCGCCGGTTTTTCGGTTTCGCTACGCGGTAGGCCTGCAATGCAGGTCAATACACAGGCCACTACCAGCGCAATAACCGTTCCGATAATCGCGCCCCATACGCTGGCATCCATGCCACCAGGTGGGATCATTTGCGCGATGGTAAAGATGTTGGCGAATCCAAACGAATAGACATTACTGTGGCTGAATCCAACAATCGCGCCACCAATCGCTCCGGCTACACAGCCGAAAATAAACGGGCGACGGTTAGGCAGCGTAACGCCATAAACCGCAGGTTCAGTAATACCAAAGATCCCGGCACTTACCGCCGATCCCGCCAGCATTTTCAGACGTGTGTCACGGGTACGCAGGAACACACCCAGACAAGCGCCGACCTGCCCCATAATGGCCGGAAGTAAAAGCGGCAGCAGCGTGTCTTGTCCAAACACAGTAAGGTTGTTAATCATCAGCGGCACCATGCCCCAGTGCAGGCCGAAGATGACGCACACCTGCCAGACAGCGCCCATCACAGCACCCGCAAGCCATGGAGCAAAGGCATAAATAGCTTGATAGCCGTGGGCCAACATCTGGCTCAGCCAGGTTGCCGCCGGGCCAATCAGCAAGAATGTCAGCGGTACAGTAATCGCGAGGCAAAACAACGGCGTAAAGAAATTACGCACCGCAGACGGCAGGTGCTTATTGCTGTGTTTTTCCACCCGGCAACTCACCCATGCGGCGAAGATAATCGGGATAACCGAGGAGCTGTAATTGATAAAAGTAATGGGGATGCTGAGGAAATGTTCGGTCACAGCCCCTGCCTGGCTGCTGGCATCCAGCGCCTGCATTACCACCGGATGCGTTAACGCACCGCCAATCGCCATGGTGACAAACGGGTTGCCGCCAAATTTTTTACCGGCGGTATAACCAAGCACCAGCGGGAAGAAGTAAAACAGAGAATCGCTCGCCGCGAACCAAAGTTTATAAGTGCCACTGTCGGTCGCCAGCCAGCCGAAAACCACCGCTACTGCCAGCAAACCTTTGAGAATACCGGACGCGGCCATGACACCAATAAACGGTGTGAATACCGCCGAAACGATATCAATCAAGCGCCCCAGCAGACTGACCTTTTCGCCAGATTCTGGCTCGGATGGGTTGCTCTCGTCAGTGATTCCGGCTTCAGCACAAACCGCGTTATAAACATCGTGAACGTGGTTGCCGATCACCACCTGAAACTGCCCGCCACTTTCCACCACCATGATCACGCCAGGATTTTTTTTGAGTGCTTCGGCATCAGCCTGTTTCTGGTCTTTTAGCTTAAAGCGCAGTCGCGTGGCGCAGTGAACCAGGCTTGCAATATTCTCGCGCCCACCGACATGGGTCAGAATATCTCTTGCAACGTCTTGATATCCCATCTTCTTTCCTTTCACCTTTCGGTCTATGTGTCTGAGTAAGAATCAAAAAAAAACCTGAGACAGACTTCCCGTTAAGGAAGCCCGTGCTCAGGTTTTGCCTGCCGAAGCAGTAACAATCCGTTTTTTATCGCCGTCTTTCGACGCGCTATTTTTAAGCCTTACGGCTCTCTTTGCGCACTCGCTCAATGTGAATTGCGAGGAACATAATTTCTTCAGTGGTTAATTCACGCTGATATTCAGCCACCAGATGACGACTGATCTTTTCAGCGCAACGCCAGGCATGAGGATAATTATCTTTCACTGCCGCGTGCAGTGTTGCGTCATCGTCTGCCACCACGTTACGGCTCAGCATACGTTGGGCGAAGAATTTCAGATGCGTAACAAAGCGCTGATAGCTCAAACTCTCTTCGTCATACTCGATTCGCAACTGGTACTTCACGATATGCAAAATTTCCTGCATCACGCGGGTAACGTGCATCACTTCAGGCATTTCACTGTTCAATTGCGCGGTGACCAGATGCAACGCGATAAAACCCGCTTCATCTTCTGCCAGCTGCACATTCAAACGTTTTTCAATCAGCACCAACGCTTCCTGGCCGAGCAAAAACTCTTT
The DNA here is from genome assembly GCA_965119215.1 of uncultured Buttiauxella sp. Lineage (GTDB taxonomy): Bacteria > Pseudomonadota > Gammaproteobacteria > Enterobacterales > Enterobacteriaceae > Buttiauxella. Next base: position 440,769 of record CBCPKK010000005.1, on the reverse strand, counting down.
GGGATAAAGGCGCTTAATTTCCCACAGCAGCACGTTGCGAATAGCCACGCCCTTTTTTTGCCGCTCAATAGCAAAATGGCAGTGGTCGGTCAGCGTGATATAAAGGCTTTCTTGTAGCTTGCCCAGGCGCTGACGCGAAAGCTCAATAATACGGTCGCAGGTGGTCATCACTTCCAGCGGGATTTGGCTCAGTAACTCGCCTAAACGCGCTACCAGTTCGTCACTTTTCAGGGCAAAAACCTTTTCGATTTTGTCCTCAGCAAGTGCATCACCCACCTGTTTCTGAAAACCCAAGCCGCGCCCCATCACCACTTGCTCACGTCCTTGTTCGTCCAGAATCACCACTACGTTGTTATTGAGTATCTTGGCGATCTTCATCAGTACCCCAGAAACAAAAAAACCTGACTTCCGACCGGGGCCAGATAATCAGGTTTTGCCTGCATACGCAGTGACAATCCAATTCAACAAATCTACCAGCTTCGCTTTACTCCACAACCCGCCGGTAGAAAAATCGTGATGCAGATCGCTTTAAGAAATTAAGTGTGGCTAAAGTCGCCCAATCGCCAGCGCAATATCTTTCGAGGTTTTCAGAGTGCGAATTTCGCTGAAAACCTCTGTCGCTTCAACGTATTCTTTGCGTAAATAACCCAACCACTGCTTGATGCGCGCGACGTGATACATGCCGGTATCACCCTGCTTTTCGAGCTGGCTGTATTTTTGCAGCAGTTTTATCACGTCCGGCCACGGCATACGCGGCTCGTTGTATTTAATCACGCGGCTTAAATTGGGGACGTTAAGTGCGCCACGGCCAATCATCACGGAATCGCAGCCCGTTGCCGCCATACAGTCTTGCGCACTTTGCCAGTCCCAGATTTCACCGTTGGCAATCACTGGAATCGACAAGCGTTTACGGATTTCGCCAATTGCCGCCCAGTTAATACGCTCGGCTTTATAACCATCTTCTTTGGTGCGTCCATGTACCACAAGCTCGGTGGCACCCGCCTGTTGCACCGCATCAGCAATTTCAAACTGGCGCGAATCGCTATCCCAACCAAGGCGAATTTTAACCGTGACCGGCAAATGCGCAGGCACCGCTTCACGCATGGCTTTTGCGCCACGGTAAATCAGATCGGGATCTTTCAACAAAGTGGCACCGCCGCCGCTGCCGTTCACGAGTTTGGATGGACAACCGCAGTTGAGATCTACGCCCCAGGAACCAAGTTCCACAGCGCGGGCGGCATTTTCAGCCAGCCATTGCGGATATTGCCCAAGCAACTGGAGACGAACTAATGTGCCGGATGAGGTACGGCTGGCGTGATGGAGTTCAGGGCAAAGTTTATGAAAGGATTTTACCGGCAAAAGCTGGTCGACCACGCGCAGAAATTCGGTGATACACAAGTCGTAGTCGTTGACCTCGGTCAGCAATTCCCGAACCAGTGAGTCGAGAACTCCTTCCATTGGTGCCAGTAGCACGCGCATAACGTTACCCGATAAAAAAAGAGGCGCTATGTTAGCGCCTCTGATTGAGTTGGCAAAGCCTTAGTTAGATGCAGCAGGCTTACGCGCTGGACGACGACGTCCGTTTGCGCCAGCCGGTTTTGCAGCACCGTCACCGTGCGGTTTGCCGGAACGACGCGGTGCGCCGCTGCGGTCTGAAGGTGCGCTGCTACCATTGCCACCACGACGTTGACCCTGGCCCTGACCGCCGCCGTTTCCACGACCACCGCCACCGCCACGCTGCTGCTGGCGACCGTTAACAATCGGCTCAGCAGGAATTGATGGGTCTACTTCGTAGCCAGGCAGCGCCATACGCGGAACTTCACGCTTGAGCACACGTTCGATATCACGCAGCAGTTTGTGTTCATCAACACAAACCAAAGACAGCGCTTCACCGGTTGCCGCCGCACGGCCAGTACGGCCAATACGGTGCACGTAATCTTCCGGTACGTTTGGCAGTTCGTAGTTCACAACATGCGGTAATTCTTCAATATCAAGACCACGCGCTGCGATGTCCGTGGCTACCAGCACACGAATGCCACCGTTTTTGAAGTCAGCCAATGCACGGGTACGAGCGCCCTGGCTCTTATTACCGTGAATAGCGGCTGCGGTGATACCGTCTTTACCCAGCTGTTCTGCCAGGTGGTTCGCACCATGTTTAGTACGGGTAAACACCAGCACTTGCTGCCAGTTACCTTCGCCAATCATCTGCGACAGCAGTTCTCTTTTACGTTTCTTATCAACGAAGTGAACGTGCTGAGTCACTTGCTCAGAAGCGGTATTACGACGCGCGACTGACACTTCTTCCGGGTTATGCAGCAGCTTTTCAGCCAGACCTTTAATCTCATCAGAGAAGGTCGCGGAGAACAGCAAGTTCTGGCGACGCGCAGGCAGTTTTGCCAGTACGCGACGAATATCGTGGATGAAGCCCATGTCCAGCATGCGGTCAGCTTCGTCCAGCACCAGGATTTCAACCTGATCGAGTTTCACGGCGTTCTGGTGTTCCAGATCCAGCAGACGACCAGGCGTTGCCACCAGCACATCCACACCGCTACGCAGTTTCATCATCTGCGGGTTAATGCTCACGCCGCCGAAAACCACCAGCGAACGGATATCCAGATATTTGCTGTAATCACTAACGTTTTCACCAATCTGCGCTGCCAACTCACGGGTTGGCGTCAGGATCAGTGCACGCACAGGACGACGGCCTTTCACATGCGGCTCTTTATCGACCAGGCGTTGCAACAGCGGCAGAGTAAAGCCTGCTGTTTTGCCGGTGCCTGTTTGGGCACTAGCCATCAGGTCGCGGCCCGCTAAAACTACCGGGATCGCCTGACGTTGAATAGGGGTAGGCTCACGATAGCCCTGCTCTTCCACTGCACGCAGAATATCGGCGTTTAAGCCGAGAGAATCAAAAGACATAGGTACTCCAGAATCGCCCTGACCGCGAGGTGCGGTGTAGTTTCCAGGGGTTCGTATGACGCCAGTCATTCTGGCGCAAGAGAGGGGCACAAACCACGGTGCCGTAAGCCGCGCAGTGTAACAGGTTTTGTGACTTTGCGCACAAATTCTCTTTTTCGATACGTTCACAAGATAAATGTTTGGTACTGGACAGAGGAATTTATCGAGTCTACTCTTAATCAATCGATTGATTAACTTTTAAAGAGGTCGGCATGAACGCCACACCGACGCCCGCCACCTCCCGCGGTGAGCAGGCCAAAAACACGCTAATTTCCGCCGCTATTGCGCAGTTTGGTGAATATGGTTTACATGCCACCACGCGCGACATTGCCGCACTTGCCGGGCAGAATATCGCGGCCATCACCTATTATTTCGGCTCCAAAGAAGAGCTGTATATGGCATCCGCACAGTGGATTGCTGACTTCATCACCCACAATTTCAAGCCTCATGTGGAAAGTGCTGAAGCCATTCTCAACCAGCAACCGCCCGATAAAACGCAAATCCGCGAGCTGATTCATACCGCTTGCGACCATATGATAGTCCTGCTGACCGCCGACGAAACGCTGAACCTCAGTAAGTTTATTTCCCGCGAACAGCTCTCGCCAACTGCGGCTTACCAACTCATTCACGACCAGGTCATTGCCCCGATGCACTCGCATCTCACCTGCCTGGTCGGGCGCTATACCGGGCGTAGCCCCGATGACACAGCAACCATTCTCCATACTCACGCCTTGCTCGGGCAGGTGCTGGCTTTTCGTCTGGGACGAGAAACCATCCGGCTTCGTGCCGGGTGGTCAACGTTCGATAGGGACAACGTGAAGCAAATCAGCGATGTGGTACGCAGCCATATCGATTTCATTTTGCAGGGGTTATCAATGGAACAAGGAAAAGCCAGCAATGAAAAGTAAAAAGCCGATAGTTATTTTGGCGATTGTCGTGCTCATAGCCGCGGGACTGGGCGGCTGGATGTGGTACAAAAGCCAGCAAGAACAGGGCCTGACTCTGTACGGCAACGTGGATATTCGCACCGTCAATTTGAGCTTCCGCGTGGGTGGGCGTCTTGCGGCCTTGCAGGTGGATGAAGGTGACGCCATCAAAGCGGGTGAAACGCTCGGCGAGCTGGATCAAGGCCCGTATCAGAACGCCCTGCTCCAGGCGCAGGCAAACGTGGCGGCATCACAAGCCAAATTTGACCTGATCATTGCCGGTTACCGTGACGAAGAAATCGCCCAGGCCGCAGCACAGGTCAATCAGGCTCAGGCGGCATTTGATTACGCGCAGAACTTTTATCAACGCCAGCAAGGCTTATGGGCCAGACGTGTGATTTCTGCCAACGAACTGGAAAACGCCCGTTCATCAAGCGACCAGGCCAAAGCTACGCTTAAAGCCGCGCAAGATAAGTTAAGCCAGTACCGCACCGGTAATCGCCCGCAAGAAATTGCGCAGGCACAGGCGACTTTGCAACAAGCGAAAGCACAGCTTGCTCAGGCTCAGTTAGATTTGCAGGACACCACGCTGATTGCGCCGTCTGATGGCACTTTACTGACCCGCGCCGTGGAACCCGGCACTATGTTGAACGCTGGCAGCACCGTGCTGACCCTTTCCCTGACTCGTCCGGTTTGGGTTCGCGCTTACGTGAACGAAGTCAGTCTGGATCAAGCAAAACCAGGCACAGAGCTGCTGGTTTACACCGATGGCCGCCCGGATAAGCCGTATCACGGCAAAATTGGCTTTGTCTCTCCTACCGCAGAATTCACACCCAAAACAGTCGAGACACCCGACTTGCGTACTGATTTAGTGTATCGCCTGCGCATTATCGTTACTGATGCCGACGACGCGCTACGCCAGGGAATGCCGGTGACCGTGAAATTCAACAGTGAGAAAACGCATGAGTAGCCAGGACGGTATCATTGCCCTGCAAGGGTTGATGAAACAGTTTCCAGGCCAGGAAAAGCCTGCCGTTGCGAGTCTGAATTGTGAAATTCACACTGGGGCGGTGACTGGCCTGGTCGGCCCGGATGGCGCAGGGAAAACCACGCTAATGCGTATGTTGGCGGGCCTGCTCAAACCAACCGAAGGAACGGCAAGCGTTATCGGGCTCGACCCGATAGAAAATGACCGCGAGTTGCATGCCGTTCTGGGATACATGCCGCAAAAGTTTGGCCTGTATGAAGATTTAACGGTGATGGAAAACCTGACTCTGTACGCCGATTTGCGGGGCGTAACGGGGGCTGAACGCGAAGCCACGTTTAAGCGGCTGTTAAAGTTTACTGCGCTCGGCCCGTTTACCGCTCGCCTTGCCGGTAAGCTTTCTGGCGGGATGAAACAAAAACTCGGCCTTGCCTGCACGCTGGTCGGCCAACCAAAAGTTTTGCTGCTTGATGAACCGGGCGTCGGCGTTGACCCAATCTCACGCCGCGAGCTGTGGCAAATGGTTCACGAGCTGGCCGGTGACGGCATGCTGATTCTGTGGAGCACGTCGTATCTGGACGAAGCCGAACAGTGCCGCGACGTGCTGCTGATGAACGAGGGCGAGCTGTTGTATCACGGTGCGCCGAAAGAATTGACTCAGCAAATGGCTGGGCGTTCGCTGCTCGTAAGCCACCACGAGGAAAATAACCGCAAGCTGCTACAACGGGCGCTCAAATTACCGCAGGTCAGCGATGGCGTGATTCAGGGGCGTTCGGTTCGTCTGATCCTCGCTAAAGATTCGTCCATTGAAGAACTCACTCGGGCGCTCAACGTGCCGCAAGAAAGCATCACGCAAACCGAACCGCGCTTTGAAGATGCGTTTATCGACCTGCTGGGTGGGGCGGCAACTCAAGAATCCCCGTTGGGAAAAATTCTGCATACCGTGGAAGGCAGCGCCGGAGAAACTGTGATTAAAGCCGAAGCGCTCACCAAAAAATTCGGTGATTTTGCGGCAACGGATCACGTCGATTTCACGGTTCAACGCGGTGAGATTTTTGGTCTGCTAGGGCCAAACGGCGCGGGGAAATCCACCACGTTTAAGATGATGTGCGGCTTGCTGGTGCCAACGTCGGGTAAAGCGTTGGTGTTGGATATGGACTTAAAAACCAGTTCAGGAAAAGCGCGCCAGCACCTTGGCTATATGGCGCAAAAGTTCTCGCTGTACGGCAACCTGACCGTTGCGCAGAACCTGCGGTTTTTCTCCGGCGTGTATGGCCTGCGAGGTAAAGCGCAGGACGAGAAAATCAACCGCATGAGCGAAGCCTTTAGCCTGCAACCGATTATGAATAGCTCAACCGATGCACTACCACTCGGGTTTAAACAGCGCCTGGCGCTAGCCTGTTCGCTAATGCACGAACCGGACATTCTGTTTCTTGATGAGCCAACGTCAGGCGTCGACCCTATTACCCGCCGTGAATTCTGGTTGCACATCAACAGCATGGTGGAAAAAGGGGTGACCGTCATGGTGACCACGCACTTTATGGATGAAGCGGAATACTGCGACCGCATCGGGCTGGTTTATCGCGGCAAGCTGATTGCCAGCGGCACACCGGACGACCTGAAAGAGCAAGCGGCCAACGACGAGCAAACTGACCCGACCATGGAGCAGGCATTTATTACGCTTATCCATCAATGGGATAAGGAGCACGAACATGAGCGAGCATAACCAGGCCGTTTCCTGGCGACGCGTTCGCGCCCTGTGCGTGAAAGAAACACGCCAGATTGTGCGCGACCCCAGCAGTTGGCTGATTGCCGTGGTGATCCCGCTGTTGCTGCTGTTTATTTTTGGTTATGGCATCAACCTCGACTCCAGCCGTTTGCGCGTGGGTGTTTTGCTCGAACAGCAAAGCGAGGAAGCGCTGGATTTCGCCCACACCATTAGCGCCTCGCCCTATATCGATCCAACGATTAGCGATAATCGCCAGCACCTGATTCAACTGATGCAGGCGGGGAAAATCCGCGGTCTGGTGGTGATCCCACCTGACTTCGCGCAAAACATGGCGCGGGTCGGTAATACCGCGCCGGTGCAGGTCATCACCGATGGCAGTGAACCGAATACCGCTAACTTCGTGCAGGGTTACATGGAGGGGATTTGGCAAATCTGGCAGCAACAACGGGCGGAAGATCGCGGCGAGAAGTTTGAACCGTTAATTGATGTGCAACTGCGGTACTGGTTTAACCCGGCGGCCATCAGCCAGCATTTTATTATTCCCGGAGCTATCACCATCATCATGACGGTGATTGGGGCGATCCTCACATCGCTTGTCGTCGCGCGCGAGTGGGAACGCGGCACCATGGAAGCCTTGCTCTCAACGCAGGTCACTCGCACCGAACTGCTGTTGTGCAAACTGCTACCCTACTACGTGCTGGGTATGCTGGCGATGCTGCTGTGTATGCTGGTGTCGGTGTTTATTCTCGGCGTGCCCTATCGCGGTTCGCTGCTGATTTTATTCTTCATCACCAGCCTGTTTTTGCTCAGCACGCTCGGCATGGGGTTGCTGATATCCACAATTACCCGCAACCAGTTTAATGCTGCGCAGGTGGCGTTAAACGCCGCGTTTCTGCCGTCGATTATGCTGTCTGGTTTTATCTTCCAGATTGACAGCATGCCCGCGATTATCCGCGCGGTGACGTATGTCATTCCGGCGCGTTACTTCGTCAGCACGCTACAAAGCCTGTTTTTGGCGGGGAACATTACAACCGTGTTAGTCATTAACGTGCTGTTTTTAATTGCTTCAGCGGTGATGTTTATCGGCCTGACGGCACTGAAAACCAAACGTCGTCTTGATTAAGGGAAGGCTATGTTTTATCGACTCTGGACACTGATTCGCAAAGAGCTGCAATCCCTGCTGCGCGAGCCGCAAACGCGCGCGATTTTGATTCTGCCCGTGGTTTTACAGGTGGTTTTGTTCCCGTTCGCCGCCACGCTTGAGGTGACCAACGCCACCATTGCGATTTACAACGAGGATAACGGCAGCCATTCCGTTGAGCTGACTCAGCGTTTTGCCCGCGCCAAAGCGTTTAGCCATGTGTTGCTGCTGAAAAGCCCGCAGGAAATTCAGCCGACTATCGACAACCAAAAAGCGCTGTTGTTAATTCGCTTCCCGGCCAATTTCTCACGCGATATCGCCAGCCAGCAGCAGGCAAAACTGCAAATTATTCTGGATGGGCGAAACTCTAACAGCGCCCAAATAGCAGCGAATTACCTGCAACAGATCGTGAAGAATTACCAACAGGAACTGGTGTCCGGGCAGCCGAAACCGAACAACAGCGAACTGGTGGTGCGCAACTGGTATAACCCGAACCTGGATTACAAATGGTTTGTGGTGCCGTCGCTGATTGCGATGATCACAACTATTGGCGTGATGATTGTTACCTCCCTTTCTGTCGCCCGCGAACGCGAGCAAGGCACGCTGGACCAGCTACTGGTTTCCCCGCTGGCAACCTGGCAGATATTCGTCGGCAAAGCCGTGCCTGCGCAAATCGTGGCTATTGGCCAGGCGACCATTGTGCTAGGCGTTGGGATTTGGGGTTATCACATTCCGTTTTCCGGCTCGCTGCTGCTGTTTTACTTCACGATGCTGATTTACGGTTTGTCGCTAGTGGGGTTTGGTTTGTTGATCTCGTCGCTGTGTTCAACGCAACAGCAGGCGTTTATCGGAGTGTTTGTCTTTATGATGCCTGCGATTTTGCTTTCGGGTTATGTGTCGCCCGTCGAGAACATGCCAGTGTGGCTGCAAAACCTGACGTGGGTAAACCCAATTCGGCATTTCACCGATATCACTAAGCAGATTTATTTGAAAAACGCGAGTTTTGATATTGTGTGGGGAAGTGTGTGGCCACTATTAGTAATAGCGGCCACCACGGGTTCAGCGGCGTACTGGATGTTTCGGCGCAAAATTGCCTGAGGTTTTATCTTTGGCAAGCAGCGAATAAATAATCGGGCCTGCAATCATGGCAAGCCCTGCGCCTGCCAGTACAAACTTGTTTTCGACCACGCGTGACAGCAGCCACAGCGCAATCATTGCTGAACCGAAATACCAGGTGGTGGTCAGCTCTTCAAGAAAATCACCAATATCGCGCAACCGCCCGGTATGAACACGCTGCAGAGCGAACATCAAAATAACCGTTACCGCATACACCGCGCATAGCCCAATGCCGACGTGAATCAGGGTGGCGGTTTTCCAGCCAACGAGCAGCGCAAAGACCACTAAAAGGTGCAGCATTATCTGCCAGCAGCTTAGGCCTGTTGTCACTTGTACACGCTGTTGCCATTTCATTATTTCTCTCCTGGCCGCTAATTCCTGTCATTCAGAGTACCGCAGTATGCGGAAAATTCCGTAACCCGACACCTATTTGTGACAGAGACTACACTTTATTTTCATCGGGATGTTAACAATGCCGGGAGAAGCATGGGTAACAAGGCTCAGCACTTTTCCTTTAAAGTGCTCACAATTAATACACACAAAGGGTTTACCGCACTCAACAGACGTTTCATTTTGCCGGAGTTGCGCGATGCGGTGCGTGCGGTTTCTGCCGATATTGTCTGCCTGCAAGAGGTGATGGGCGCACACGAAATCCATCCGCTGCACATTGAAAACTGGCCAGATACCAGCCATTACGAATTTCTCGCTGACACGATGTGGAGTGATTTTGCGTATGGTCGCAACGCGGTTTATCCCGAGGGTCATCACGGCAATGCCGTTTTATCGCGATTCCCCATCCATCACTTTGAAAACCGTGATATTTCGGTCGAAGGCCATGAAAAGCGTGGCATGCTGCACTGCCAGATGAATGTGCCGGGCGCTGATATCCGCGTACATGTTATTTGTGTGCATCTCGGTTTGCGTGACGAACACCGCCAGGCGCAGCTAAATATGCTGTGCAAACTGGTGAATGAACTCCCGGAAGGCGAGCCTGTTGTGGTTGCTGGGGATTTTAATGACTGGCAGCAGCGCGCCAATTTACAGCTAAAACAGACCGGTTTAGATGAAGTATTTACCCGTGCGTGGGGTCGCCCTGCGCGTACCTTCCCTGCCCGTTTCCCGCTGCTTCGTCTCGATAGAATTTATGTGAAAAATGCTTCCGCTAGTGCGCCGACGGCTCTGCCGTTACGCCAGTGGCGGCATCTCTCGGACCATGCGCCATTAGCCGTGGAGATTCATCTATGAAAAATAACTGGCGCGATGGGAACCGTATTTCGTTACTCGAAAACGGCGACCAATTTTTCCCGGCGGTGTTTAAAGCCATCGACCATGCCCGCAGCAAAGTGATCCTCGAAACATTCATCTGGTTTGAAGATGATGTAGGAAAACAATTACATGAGGTCTTGCTGAATGCCGCCAAACGCGGTGTTAGTGTAGAAGTTCTGCTTGATGGCTACGGTTCACCGGATTTAAGCGATGAATTTGTAAACCAACTCACCGCGGCGGGCGTTCTGTTCCGCTATTACGATCCTCGCCCGTTGCTGTTGGGTATGCGCACGAATTTATTCCGCCGCATGCACCGTAAAATTGTGGTGATCGATGGCGAAGTGGCGTTTGTGGGCGGCATTAACTATTCCGCCGAGCAAATGAGTGATTACGGCCCGGAAGCCAAGCAGGATTACTCGGTGAAGGTTGAAGGCCCGGTCGTGGATGATATCTACCAATACGTGATTTCCAACCTGCCCGGCCAGGACAATAAACGCCGCTGGTGGCGTCGGCGTAATCCGGCACAAGAAAACCTCAAGCCTGGTGAAGCGCAAGCCTTGTTTGTCTGGCGAGACAACAACCGACACCGTGACGACATAGAGCGTTACTACCTGAAAATGCTCAGCAAAGCGAAGCGTGAAGTGATTATCGCTAATGCTTATTTCTTCCCCGGTTATCGGCTGTTACATGCGATGCGTAATGCGTCTCGGCGAGGGGTATCGGTAAAACTGATTGTGCAGGGCGAGCCGGATATGCCGATTGTGAAAGTCGGCGCACGCCTGTTGTACAACTACCTGGTGCGGTCGGGCGTGAAAATCTATGAATACCACCGCCGTCCGTTACACGGGAAAGTTGCGTTGATGGACGACCACTGGGCAACGGTAGGTTCCAGTAATCTTGACCCGTTGAGTTTGTCGCTAAACCTGGAAGCCAATCTGATTATCTACGACCGCACCTTCAATGGCACTTTGCGGGAAAACCTGAGCGGCCTGATTGCCAGAGATTGCCATCCTGTCGACGAATCAATGCTGCCGAAACGGACATGGTGGAACCTGGCGAAAAGCGTGCTGGCGTTCCACTTTTTGCGTCACTTCCCTGCGATGGTCGGCTGGCTGCCCGCGCATACGCCTCGCCTCTCGCAAGTCATGCCTCCTGCTCAGCCCCATATTGAAACCCAGGACAGAGTTGAGGCGGAAGATCAGGGGGTTAAATACTGATGTCGCATTCGCATCCCAAATGGCGCAAAGCGAAGAAAATCCTCACCTGGCTATTTTTCATTGCCGTTATCGTGCTGTTGGTGGTGTATGCAACGAAGGTCAATTGGGAAGAAGTCTGGGAGGTTATTCGCAACTATAACCGCCTGGCGCTGTTTAGCGCGGTGGGGCTGGTCATTCTGAGCTATCTGATTTACGGCTGTTACGATTTGCTGGCGCGGGCATATTGCGGACACAAACTGGCGAAACGGCAGGTGATGCTGGTGTCGTTCATCTGTTACGCCTTCAACCTGACGCTGAGCACCTGGGTCGGCGGTATTGGCATGCGTTATCGGCTTTATTCCCGTCTTGGGCTACCCAGCGCCACTATTACGCGCATCTTCTCGTTAAGTATTTCGACTAACTGGCTGGGCTACATTCTTTTAGCTGGGGTAATTTTTACCGTTGGCGTGGTGCAACTGCCCGAGCACTGGTACATAGACGAGACAACGCTGCGGATTTTAGGTGGCGTGCTGCTGGCCATTATTGCGGTTTATCTGTGGTTTTGTGCCTTTGCCAAGCATCGCCATATGACGATAAAAGGCCAGCGACTGGTGCTACCTTCGTTTAAATTTGCCCTGATGCAGTTGGCTATATCAAGCGCCAACTGGATGGTGATGGGCGCCATTATCTGGTTATTGCTGGGCCAGAACGTGAATTATTTCTTCGTATTAGGCGTGCTATTGGTGAGCAGCATCGCTGGGGTGATTGTGCATATTCCTGCGGGGATTGGTGCGCTGGAAGCGGTGTTTATCGCGTTGCTGGCCGGGGAACATGTCAGCAATGGCGTTATTATTGCCGCGTTACTGGCTTACCGGATGCTCTATTTTATCGCCCCGCTGCTTCTGGCGATTGTCTGTTATTTAGGGCTGGAGAGTCGGGCGAAGAAGATGCGAGTGAAGAACGAGAAGGTTTTAAACCGCCCTCTCCCTGAGGGAGAGGGGGAACAGCGAAATTAACGGCGGTTGCCGAAAATACGCAGCAGCATCAGGAACAGGTTGATGAAGTCGAGATACAGCGTCAGTGCGCCAAGAATCGAATACTTGCGCATGGTTTGCGTATCACTCGTATCAATTTGCTCGCCGATGTTTTTCAGCTTCTGCGTGTCATAGGCGGTCAGGCCAACAAACACGATTACGCCGATATACGTCACCGCCCACATCAGCGCCGTGCTTTTCAGCCACATGTTCACCAGTGAGGCCAGAACGATACCGATCAGCGCCATAAACAGCATGTTGCCAAAACCGCTCAGGTCGCGCTTGGTGGTGTAACCGTACAGGCTCATGGCACCAAACATGCCACCCGCTACCACGAAGGTACTGGCGATGGACGAATAGGTGTAAACGATAAAAATACTGGAAAGCGTCAGACCCGTTAATGCCGAATACAGCATAAACAGGCTCGTCGCCACGCCTGCGCTGAGCTTATGCACCATGCCCGAGAGCACAAACACCAGCCCCAGTTGCACGATGATCAAACCGAAGAAAGTGATTTTGCTGGAAAAGACGAATTCCATTACCGCTGGCGTATTCGCCGCATACCAGGCGATAAATGCCGTCAGTAACAGGCCGCAGGTCATCCAGCCGTAAACTTGTGCCATATATGCCTGCAAACCGGTACGGGCCTGCTGCACGATGGTGTCATTGGAACGTGGGAATCGATCCATGATGCTTCCTTAAGTGAAGTCAATAAACCTGAACATTGGGCGACGTAGCCCACCGTTATTAAGATTAACACATCCCACCCGGCGTGCACGCTACCAGCGCTTTGCCGCCTGCTTATCGCTTTCGCGTGATTCGACCCAGCGGGAGCCGTCAGTCGTGGCTTCGCGCTTCCAGAACGGGGCGCGCGTTTTCAGATAATCCATGATGAATTGTGCGGATTCGAACGCGGAACTGCGGTGTGCACCAGTGACGCCAACGAAAACAATTTCGTCACCAGGCCACAATTCGCCAATGCGGTGAATCACACTTACGCGTTGCAGCGGCCAGCGTTTGCGCGCTTCTTCGATAATTTCCGCCAACGCTTTTTCCGTCATGCCTGGATAGTGTTCGAGCGTTAAGGCACTCACGCTATCGCCCAGGTTGTGATTGCGAACTTTGCCGGTAAACGTCACCACGGCACCGTCTTCATCACACTGCGCAAGCCATTGGTATTCATCACCTACGTTAAAGTTTTCGTGGCTGACACGGATTCGGGTATTTTCCATTTCAGCCTCCAGTGACCGGCGGGAAGAATGCGACTTCGTCACCGTCTGTAAGCGGATGGTCAAAACTAACTAGCGTTTGGTTTACCGCAGCCAACAGCTTTCCGGATTCCAGCGCCAGCGCCCAACGTTCACTTTTAGCGGCCAGATTTTGGCGCAGTTGCTCGACATCGCTAAACGCAACGTCCAGCTGCAGGCTATCGCAGTCAACAAGCTCACGCACCTGGGCGAAAAACAGGACATTAATCATTGCTGTCCACCTTGTTTTCCACCTTAAAGTCGCCAGATTTGCCACCGCTTTTCGCCAGCAAGCGAACGGGGCCAATCACCATGTCTTTTTGCACCGCTTTGCACATATCGTAAATGGTTAACGCGGCAACCGACGCGGCGGTCAGCGCTTCCATTTCAACGCCGGTTTTGCCCGTCAGACGGCAGACCGATTCAATGCGCACACGGTTATGTTCAGGCTCAGCGGCTAAATTCACTTCGACTTTGCTTAGCATCAACGGGTGGCAAAGCGGGATTAAATCCCACGTGCGTTTTGCTGCCTGAATACCGGCAATACGCGCCGTAGCAAACACATCACCTTTGTGATGGCTGCCTTCGATAATCATGGCTAACGTTTCGGCTTCCATCGTAATGAACGCTTCAGCGCGGGCTTCACGTACGGTTTCTGCTTTGGCGGAGACATCGACCATGTGCGCTTCGCCAGCAGCATTAATATGAGTGAGTTGCGACATAGTTTATTTCTTGATGTGTGGGTGGAAATTACAAGGGCGCACACGGGCATCCAGCTGTGGCTGGATGATATTTTCCCAGGCTGTGTGACAAGCTTTGGTGGAACCCGGCATGGCAAAAATCAGGGTGCGATTCGCAATACCCGCCAGCGCGCGCGATTGCAGCGTTGAGGTGCCGATCTCTTCAAAAGAGAGCATGCGGAAGACTTCCCCAAACCCTTCGATTTCGCGGTCAAACAGCGGCAGCAATGCTTCGGGAGCCTGGTCGCCTTCGGTAAAACCGGTGCCACCGTTAACCAGCACAACCTGAACGTCGTCATCTGCAATCCATTGGGAAACCTGGGCGCGAATGGCATAACGGTTTTCTTTCACAATCGCTTTGGCGACGACTTTATGACCCGCCTCTGTAGCGGCCTCATGCAGATAATGCCCTGAGGTGTCGTCTTCTTCACCGCGACGGCTGGAAACCGTCAGAATAGCAATATGTAGTGGGATAAATTCGCTGCTCACCTGGCTCATGAATATCTTCCTTTTTATCTGGTTTATCCGCCGATGTAGGACAGATTCTGGGTGATGCCGGTTTCACCGTCGTGCAGGAAATGGGTTTGTTTTTTGTGTGTTAAGGCTTCGGCAATTCGCGCTTCAAGCTCGTCGATTTGCCCGTCATCTGCCAGCAAATCACGCAAAGAAATGCCCTGCTCACCAAATAAACACAGGTGCAAGTTGCCCACCGACGACACGCGCAGGCGGTTACAGCTGGCGCAAAAGTCTTTTTCATACGGCATGATCAGGCCGATTTCGCCCTGATAATCTGGATGGCAGAATACTTGCGCCGGGCCATCGCTACGGCTGCGGAGCTGGTGAACCCAACCGCGAGCCAGCAACTGGTCGCGAATGACTTTGCCGGAAATGTGATGTTTGCGGAACAGTTCGCCGCCGTCGCCGGTTTCCATCAGTTCGATAAAACGCAGCTGGACAGGACGCGGTTTTATCCACGCAAGGAAGGTATCGAGTTCGTGGTGATTCACGCCACGCATCAGCACAGTGTTCACTTTTACGCGCTCAAAGCCTGCGGCAAAAGCGGCATCAATGCCGTCCATCACCTGGCGGAATTTATCCTGCCCGGTAATCGCATGAAACTGGCGCGCGTCGAGGCTGTCGACGCTGACATTCACCGCCGTCAGCCCGGCATCACGCCATTGCTGAATATCACGCGCCAGGCGATAACCGTTGGTAGTGACCGCAATCTGGCGGATACCTGGGTTTTCGCGCACAGCCGCGATGATGTCAGTGAAGTCTTTACGCAAAGAGGGTTCGCCGCCCGTCAGGCGTACTTTTTCAGTACCGAGGGCCGCAAATGCGCGCGTGACGCGACGAATTTCATCGACGTTAAGAAAACTTTTATTTGCCACACCGTGAGGCTTGTAGCCATCGGGCAGGCAATAGTTGCAACGGAAATTGCAAACGTCGGTAATAGACAGACGCAGGTAAAAAAACTTACGAGCGAAAGCATCGGTAAGTTGGGTAGCCATGTACACCTTCCAAATACGGGAGATGCAGGCATTTCTTTCTGCACCCTGGTGACTCAAGGTCACGGCCAAAGCACCGTATCTTTCGACTTAGGCTCTGAGGCTTAGTGTGTGTTAGAGCGATAGTAGCGCGTGATGACATTATTCGCCATAGCAGCTTTCGTTATATAAGTATATATATAGCGAGCTAATCGCTCAATTTCACCACAGACTACGCGAAAAGCGAACTTTTGCTTTGATATACATCATTAACGCCGGATGCTGAATCGTATTTAAAGATCTTTTGCGCTACCTTATTTCGATAGTTCGTCATAAGGAATAGTTATGCGCAATCGTACGTTTGCGGATTTGGACCGGGTGGTCGCCCTTGGCGGTGGGCACGGTCTGGGCAGGGTCATGTCATCCCTCTCCTCTTTGGGTTCACGTTTAACCGGCATTGTTACCACCACTGATAACGGCGGTTCCACAGGGCGAATCCGTCGCTCTGAAGGGGGCATTGCCTGGGGTGATATGCGCAACTGTTTAAACCAGTTAATTACTGAACAAAGCGTTGCCTCGGCCATGTTTGAGTATCGTTTTGGCGGTAATGGTGAACTTTCGGGGCATAACCTAGGAAACATGATGTTAAAGGCGCTGGATCACCTGAGCGTACGGCCTTTAGAGGCCATCAATCTTATTCGCAACCTGCTAAAAGTGGATGCATTTCTGATCCCAATGTCCGAACAGCCGGTCGATTTGATGGCAACAGATGCAGACGGCCATTTTATTTACGGTGAAGTGGATATCGACCAGCTTTCCTCGCCGCCGCAGGAGTTGTCGCTTTACCCTAAAGCGCACGCCACACGCGAAGCGGTGCAGGCCATTGCCGAAGCGGATTTGATTCTGATTGGCCCCGGGAGTTTTTACACCAGCCTGATGCCAATACTGCTGCTTGAGGATATGGATCAAGCCTTGCGCCGTACCCCAGCACCGGTCGTTTTTATCGGTAATCTGGGTAAAGAGCTGAGTACCGCCGCAGCCAGCCTGTCGCTTGGGCAAACATTAGACATAATGGAACAGCGCGTAGGTAAGCGTATTGTTGATGCGGTGGTGGTTGGCCCGCAGGTTGATGTTTCTGAAATTACCGACCGTGTGGTGATTCAGGAACCGCTGGAAGCTAACGACATTCGTTATCGTCACGACAGGCTATTGCTTCGTCAGGCGTTGGAAAAAGCTATTCAGCAATTGGGGTAACGCTTTGTCGGGTGTCGCTTACGCTAGCCCGACCTACAAAACCGTTTTTCGTAGGGCGGATTAGCGCAAGCGACATCCGCCGGTTTGAAATGAACTACGATGTCGCAATAAATAACTGCCGTAACTGATGAAGCTGGTCACGAATCTGCGCGGCTTCTTCAAACTCCAGATTCTGCGCATGTTCCTGCATCTTGCCTTCGAGCTGATGGATTTTCTGTTGCAGAGCTTTCGGCGTCAGAATGATTTCATCATCTTCAATCACGCTGCGCGCTTTGCTCTTCATTCGGCCTTTGGTTTTCGCCATCCCTTCGCCAAGCTGAAGAACATCCACAACTTTCTTGTTCAGCCCTTGCGGCGTAATACCGTTTTCTTCGTTATAGCTCTGTTGCTTCTCACGGCGGCGTTCCGTTTCGCTAATCGCTTTCGCCATTGAGGCGGTAATTTTGTCGCCATACAGAATGGCTTTACCGTTGATATTACGTGCCGCACGGCCAATGGTCTGAATCAACGAGCGTTCGGAACGCAGGAAGCCCTCTTTATCAGCATCCAGAATCGCCACCAGCGACACTTCAGGCATGTCCAGGCCTTCACGTAGCAAGTTGATACCCACCAGCACGTCGAACTCGCCAAGACGCAAATCACGGATGATTTCCATACGTTCAACGGTATCGATGTCTGAGTGCAGATAACGAACCCGCTCGCCGTGCTCTTCGAGATATTCCGTCAAATCTTCGGCCATGCGCTTAGTGAGCGTGGTGACCAGAACACGTTCGTTAACTTCGACGCGCTTACGGATTTCAGAAAGCAGATCGTCAACCTGAGTGCCAACCGGACGCACTTCAATGAGCGGGTCCAGCAGACCCGTTGGCCTGACGACCTGATCGACAACATCGCCGCCAGATTTTTCCAGCTCGTAGTTGCTTGGCGTTGCCGAGACATAAATAGTTTGCGGAGCGAGCGCTTCAAATTCTTCAAATTTCAGCGGGCGGTTGTCGAGCGCTGACGGCAGGCGGAAACCATATTCCACCAGCGTTTCTTTACGCGACCGGTCACCTTTGTACATGCCGCCGATTTGCGGAATGGTGACGTGGGATTCGTCGACCACCAGCAAACCGTCTGCTGGCAGATAATCGAACAGCGTTGGCGGCGGCTCGCCTGGGCCACGGCCAGAAAGAAAGCGCGAATAGTTTTCTACCCCAGAACAGTAACCCAGTTCGTTCATCATCTCTAAATCAAACTGGGTACGCTGCGCCAGACGCTGCTCTTCAAGCAATTTGTTGTTCGCCAACAGGACTTTTCGACGGTCAGCAAGTTCAACTTTGATCTCTTCCATCGCTTGCAGAATACGTTCACGCGGCGTGACGTAGTGCGACTTAGGGTAAACGGTGAAACGCTGAATAACGTTGTCGATTTGCCCGGTTAGCGGGTCAAACAGCGAAAGCCGCTCCACCTCTTCATCAAACAGTTCGACACGTATCGCCAGGTCGTCTGACTCTGCCGGGAAGATATCAATGACTTCACCACGCACACGGAAAGTACCGCGCTGGAATGCCTGGTCATTACGAGCATATTGCAGCTCAGTAAGGCGACGTATTATCGAACGCTGGTCGATGATCATCCCTTTGGTGAGATGCAGCATCATCTTCAGGTACAGGTCCGGGTCGCCCAGGCCATAAATCGCCGATACCGAAGCCACCACAATCACATCACGTCTTTCCAGTAAGGCTTTAGTCGCCGAAAGGCGCATCTGCTCGATGTGCTCGTTCACCGAGGAATCTTTTTCGATAAAGGTATCGGAGCTTGGCACGTAGGCTTCTGGCTGGTAGTAGTCGTAATACGAAACAAAGAACTCTACCGCGTTATCAGGAAAGAACTCTTTCATCTCGCCGTATAACTGCGCCGCGAGGGTTTTGTTCGGTGCCAGCACCATAGTGGGGCGTTGCAAATCAGCAATCACGTTCGCCACGGTAAAGGTTTTACCGGAGCCAGTCACACCCAGCAAAGTCTGATGTGCAAGCCCGTCTTGCAGGCCCTCTTTAAGGCGGCGAATGGCCTCGGGCTGGTCGCCAGAAGGTTTGAATGCTGAATTTAATTTGAACGCTTTACTCATGAAGAGGCTACCTGATGGAGAAACGAGCGGGCCGGAGGATAATTTTACTCGGCACAGGAAATTTTGCCAGAAAATTATACTGGATGAAAAACCAGTTCCTTACCGTTGTGTTTATGATAGATACCCATTTTGCCGTCGGGTTAGCCGGTAAAATACTCTACTGTCAGATATTTCAGCTGACCAAAATGGTTATCCCCAGATTTTTTTACCTTTTAACATTTGTCAAGCAGTGTCATAAAAGCGTAAGGAACATCTGTGGCACTTTTATTGCAACGATTGATTTTATTCAACTCGTTAATTTTAAACAGTTATTTATGAAAGTTTGGTTTCGCGCCAATTCCCGTACAACCCGCGCCCGCTCTCGCTTACCGAGAGTTTTCTAACTCTAATGCACATGGTTATCCACAGGAATAGTGGATAACTGCTCTCAGCCCTTTTGCAGCGCACACCGCAAAAAACCCTAAATTCTCTGTGCCGGGCCTCAAAAATATTTTTCACGATTATTTTTGGTCTTTTTTTATCGGCAAGCGACCGGGCATTTCTTATGATCCTGCTCACGAATTACGCATTTGTCTGGAGCAGCACTGCGGCTTTGCACCAAACACACCAAAAACCGGCACCGACAAAGTGCATCCCGTTTTTTTGAGTCGTAGAGGACGAAGGTTGATTCATCCTTTTTCATGAGTCTTTTCTCAAAGTTGCTATGTTCTGGCGCGCGTCCCAGTTAGTGGCAAGAGAATTGCACTGTTTAACCTCGCCATACTCGTGTTGCAGAAATAGCACTACGTTGTTAACCCTGCCTGAAGGAGAATGCCGATGTTGAGTCTGCGTGCTGTTAATCAGTTTTATGGTGAAAGCCATATTCTGTGGAATCTGGATCTTGAGCTGACACCCGGTGAGTGCACCTGTGTTCTTGGCGCGCCCGGAATGGGCAAAACAACGTTGGTTAACTGCATCACGGGTTTTTTACCCGTGCGCAGTGGCAGCATTACCTGGCTTGAGGCGGGCCACCCACCGCAAGATTTACTCACTCAGCCTATAGAAAGCCGGGTGGCGCTGGGAATAAGCTACGTTGCACAAGACAGACGAATATTTTCCCAACTGAGCGTTGAGGAAAACCTGCACATTGCGCTGCTGGCTGCGAATGTACAAAAACGCTCTATACCCGGCATGGTTTATGAGCTTTTCCCTGAACTCTATAGCCTGCGCCATGTTCGTGGCGGCGAGCTGTCCGGCGATCTTCAGCAGCAACTGGCGCTAGCCAGAGCGTTAGTGACCGAACCAAAACTGCTGATCCTCGATGAACCCACTTTTGGTAGCGGCCAGCGTTTCATTAATGATTTAAGTAATATCATTCGACGCTTGAGCCGGGACTTTGGTCTGACGATTCTGTTAGTCGAGCAGCGATTGTCGTTTATTCGCCGCGTTGCAGACCGATTCTGCCTGCTTCACCGTGGCCGTAATGTGGCTCAGGGAAACGTCGCGCTGCTGGATGATAAGCTCGTTTCTAACTGGATAGATCCATGATGGAGTGCCACACGACGGCAAAAATGCCCGCACCGAATTTTGCCGTCATAACCTACCCAGTTGCTTCTGTACATTCGGATCGAGATCGGCAAGTTCCCGTTGTAAATTGCATTGCCGTGTAATGGCCGATAGCTCCACCAGCGGCAAAGGTACTTTTGAAACCCCTGCCTCACGCATCCAACGCAACACCGGTTCCAGATGCCAGATAGCGGTTTTACCGTCATGTACCGGCTGCGGAAAAGCCTCCCGGCTCACCATGACTTTTCGCATGTATTGCCGCGAGAAACCCAGCAGCTCGGCAATGTCCGTTAACCCAACCAGATCGGGCATCACCTCGACCAATTCAGCACCTGGAATAATGCGCTTAACGTCTTTGATTGCAGAAACAACGGCCTGTTTCGCATCTTGCGCTTCACGAATGAAATTCAGTGCAATACGCCCAGTGACACCCACGCCAACCAGCGCGTCATCACAACCTTGTGCACCCAACGCTTCAACCCATTGCGCAGGGTCCTGGCCTTTTTCTGGCAACGTAAAAATCAATGTGAAACTAAACTCTGACATGTTCTGCTCCTTGAAACTTAATGTCTGATGACAGGCGGTATGCTTTGCTGGCTACAGCCATCAACAACACGCCGTATTTGCCGTGCGTGGTTATAGGCGCTGCGCGGTGTGCTCCAGATGCAGCTAATACAAAACTCACCACAGCGGCAGGCTTTGTCGTTCCACGGACAATACATTTTTCCCCAGCAGTGCGAACCACCTGGACGAACTTGCCACCCCAAACATTCGGCATAACTCAATGCTGCTTCAATGTCCTTATTTGGGTGAATACGCCGCTTCATAAAATCTCCTGTCCATACTCTCAATAAAGTTGTCACCTGACAACATAAAATTAAGCAGTAATCTACTCGTGTCGGTTTTTACTTCAAGAAGAAGTTCTGAGTGTTGGTGGTTTCAGGAAGAGCGCCCGAGTGAGTTTTCGGGCGTTGCAGAAATGTGCTGAGGATTTGTGAACTAAGCCGAAAGAAGAGAAATATCCAGATGGTTGCCAAGAACCGTTTGCTCATTAATATTCGGGTAGAAAGGGATCTCCCCCAACATCGGCGCTTTTAAAACATCACACAACGTTGCGATGTACTCTGCGTGACGCTTACCCGTGGGTTGAACGTCGTTAGCAATCCAGCCTGCCAGACGCAGCCCTGCGTTTTGTACTGCATGCGCGGTTAACATCGCGTGATTGATACAGCCCAGTTTTATCCCGACAACCAGGATAACTGGCAGCTGTTCTGTAATCACCCAGTCAGCAAACGTTGTCCTGGCAGAAAGTGGCGTAAACCAGCCGCCCGCCCCTTCAACCTGTAGCCAGTCAGCATGCGCTGAAAGCGCTTCAAGGCCCGCAGAAAGCTGCGAAAACTCAATCGGCCGCTGTTCTTCCTCGCTCACAATGTGTGGGGAGGTCGGTTCCAGAAAGGCAAACGGGTTCACCTGTTGATAATCTAATTCGACGCTGCTGTTACGCTGTAGCGCCAGCGCATCGCTGTTGCGAATACCCTGCGCCGTCATCTCACTTCCCGATGCGACAGGTTTATAGC
Organism: uncultured Buttiauxella sp.; assembly: GCA_965119215.1. Taxonomy (GTDB): domain Bacteria; phylum Pseudomonadota; class Gammaproteobacteria; order Enterobacterales; family Enterobacteriaceae; genus Buttiauxella. Next base: position 418,458 of record CBCPKK010000005.1, on the reverse strand, counting down.
CAGCGGTACGGTAACCCGCCTGTGTTGCGGCCTGAAGCAGAGCGCAACTCGCGACTGTTTTACCGACTTCGGTATCAGTTCCGGTGACAAACCATTTTTTAATCACGTTCAATAACTCCACAAACGAGCTGCCAGGTCAGGGGGAATTGCCCCTCTTTTTGTGGCCAGGCAAGGCTTAATTTTTGCAATTGCTGGCGGGTCATCAATGAGGCTTTACGCCCATCGTGAAGGTGCGTCGCCCCAATGCCTTTTAGCGAGTGCATGGCACTCAATACGCTATCGTACGATTGGCTAATCTCATGAATTTGCAGGGAACAGCGCCAGCCCTCGCAGGCTTCCTGAATATTTGCGAAAGGCAGAAACTGGTTGGCGTGAGGCCGTTCATCTACCGCTTGCCAGGCCGTATGCAGCTCGCACATTGAGTCCGCCGCAAGTGTGGTAAAGGCCACGCAACCGCCAGGGCGAGTCACGCGATAAAGCTCACTCAAACCGCTTCGCAAATCATTGCACCACTGCACAGCCAGATTGCTCCAGGCCAAATCAACGTGCCGATCGGGAAGGTTTATGGCTTCGATATCACCTTCAAGGTAACGATCCGCGCAGCCGAATTGTTCGGCGTGGTTAAGCATTGCTGCCGAGAGATCCAGCGCCGTCACATGGCAGCCTTTTTCACGCCACGCACGGCTATACCAACCGGTGCCGCATCCTGCATCCAGTACGGTTGAGATATCCCGGCCTTCGAGCCTGTCCGCTAGCAATATACCGCTGGCGCGTTGCAGTTGCGCATGGCTGTCATAGGTGGTTGCCGCACGTCCAAATGCGGCGGCGACGGCGGCTTTGTTAACGTGTCGCGTCATACAGCGCCTCCAGTAGACTGTCGATATCCTCAGCGGTGTGGCTGGCAGTTACTGTCACGCGCAGCCTCGCCGTACCCGCTGGCACAGTTGGTGGACGAATCGCCGTTAGCCAAAATCCTCTTTCACGCAAGGTAGCCGCAAGGTTCACTGCGGCCTGATTTTCACCCACAATCAGCGGCTGAATGGCGGTTTGCGAGGCCATAAGTTTCAGCGGTAATTGCTCGGCGCCTTTGCGGAAACGGGCAATATTGGCATGCAATTGCGCTCGCCTTGATTCATTACGGCGAATCACATTCAACGCAGCCGATAACGCAAACGCCTGCGCAGGCGGCATGGCAGTGCTGTAGATAAGATGCCGGGCAAATTGCAGTAAAAAATTCGCCATCGGCTCGCTGCACAGCACCGCTGCACCACTGACACCAAAGGCTTTACCAAACGTCACCACCAATAAATCTGGCTGAACTTGTTGCTGGTAACAGCTCCCGCGTCCCTCGCTGCCTGTCACGCCGATACCGTGGGCATCATCAACCATCAGCAATCCACCGGCATGACGGGTCGCCTGGGCAATTTCAGCTAATGGAGCGGCGTCCCCGTCCATGCTGAAAATACCTTCGGTGATCACCAGTTGTTCGCCATCAATTGGCTGCGCTAGCAATGTTTGCAGTGATCCCACATCGTTATGGGCGAAACGCCGCAGCTGCGCGGGGCTGTGCATTGCTGCTTCCAGTAGCGAAGCGTGGCTGAGTTTATCGGCAATGATGCGATCGGTTTTTTCAGCCAGCGCCGCAATCACCGCCTGATTAGCAGCAAAACCGGAAATAAATAGCAGCGCCCGGGGAAACCCCAGCCAGTCCGCTAGCTGCTGTTCAAATTGCTGATGCGCTTCGTTATAGCCCGTGACATGCCCGGAACCGCCGCTGCCAACACCGTAAATCTCCGCCCCATGTTGCCATGCAGTAATCACCTCGGCGTGCTGGCTGATGCCCAGATAATCGTTGCTGGAAAAATTCAGGTAACGGATACCGTCTTGCACAAGATGGCGTCCACTACCTTGTTGATTGACCTGGCGAACCCGAAAGCTGCCAGTTTCCCGTCGTTGCTCTAACGCGCTGTCGATGCGTTGTTGCCAGCTCATACAGCCGCCGCGTTGTAGTAATTCTCCGTATCCGCCGAAAGCAATTGATCGGTCAGTTGCTGCTGTTGTTCGTTATCGCCAGCCTGGGTGGTGGTTTGCTGCGGGTTCAGCCCAAGTTTGCGGAACAATTGCAGATCTTTGTCTTCTTCAGGATTTGGCGTGGTAAGCAGTTTGCAGCCGTAGAAAATCGAGTTTGCGCCAGCCATAAAACACATGGCCTGAGTTTGCTCGCTCATCTGTTCGCGCCCGGCAGAAAGCCGCACGAAAGAGGTTGGCATCATGATGCGCGCCACAGCGATAGTACGAATAAAATCAAACGCATCCACGTCTTCGTTATCGGCCATCGGCGTGCCTTTCACTTTCACCAACATGTTGATGGGCACGCTTTCTGGCGGCGTTGGTAAATTGGCTAATTGCAGCAGTAATCCGGCACGATCCGCTACTGTTTCACCCAGGCCAACAATGCCGCCGGAGCAAACTTTTATTCCTGCTCCACGCACTTTATCCAGCGTGTCGAGGCGTTCCTGGTAGGTGCGAGTGGTAATAATATTGCCGTAAAATTCTGGCGAGGTATCAAGGTTATGGTTGTAGTAATCAAGCCCTGCCTCAGCGAGCCGCTGCGCTTGTGTGCCGGTTAACTTGCCAAGCGTCATACAGGTTTCCAGCCCCATTTCGCGCACGCCCTGCACCATTTGCTCGAGGTAAGGCATGTCGCGGTCATTAGGGTTTTTCCAGGCTGCACCCATGCAAAAACGGGTAGAACCCGCTTTCAGCGCTTTACGTGCCGAGTCCAGAACCTGATCGACTTCCATCAGGCGCTCGGAGGCAAGCCCGGTTTTGTAGCGCGCACTTTGCGGGCAATATTTGCAGTCTTCCGGGCAGGCGCCGGTTTTAATCGACAGCAACGTGCTGACCTGAACATGGCGAGGATCGAAGTGCTGACGATGAATCTGTTGCGCTTCAAACATCAGTTCGAGGAAAGGTTTTTCAAATAAAGCAGTGACCTGCGACATTGACCAGCGTGCGTGGTGAGCCATGGGGCGTCTCCAAAAAGGGTGTTGTTAGCCGTTGATTGACGTTATACTTGTAAACCTAAATCTTTTTCAAATGGTTTACAAGTCACCCTATGACCCCTGCTGATTTAGTGTTCGACCAGCAACATATCTGGCATCCATACACCTCCATGACCCAACCGTTACCGGTTTATCCCGTTGTGGCGGCTACGGGCTGCGAGTTGCAACTTGCTGATGGTAAAGCCCTTGTTGATGGGATGTCGTCCTGGTGGGCGGCGATCCACGGCTACAATCACCCGCGTTTGAATCAAGCGATGAAAGACCAGATTGACCAGATGTCACACGTGATGTTTGGCGGTATCACACACCCCGCTGCCGTAGCGCTGTGCCGTAAACTGGTCGCCATGACGTCAGAAAATCTTGAATGCGTATTTCTTGCTGACTCCGGTTCTGTTGCCGTCGAAGTCGCGATGAAAATGGCGTTGCAGTACTGGCACGCAAAAGGCGACCCGCGCCAGCGATTTCTCACCTTCCGTCATGGTTATCATGGCGATACGTTTGGTGCGATGTCGGTATGTGACCCGGATAACTCGATGCACAGTCTGTGGCAGGGTTATCTGCCGGAACACCTGTTTGCCCCCGCGCCAAATTGCCGTTTTGACGATGAATGGGACGAGATGGACATCGTGCCTTTTGCGCGTTTAATGGCTGCACATCGCCACGAAATTGCCGCCGTAATCCTTGAGCCGATTGTTCAGGGTGCAGGCGGAATGCGTTTTTACCACCCTGAGTGGTTACGCCGTATTCGACGCATGTGCGACCGTGAAGGAATTTTGCTGATTGCCGATGAGATTGCGACCGGCTTTGGGCGCACCGGCAAACTGTTTGCCTGCGAACACGCAGGGATTTCACCGGATATTCTGTGCCTTGGCAAAGCGCTGACCGGCGGCACGATGACGCTTTCCGCCACGTTAACCACACGCCAGGTCGCAGAAACGATTAGCGACGGCGAAGCCGGTTGCTTTATGCACGGCCCAACGTTTATGGGTAATCCGCTGGCTTGCGCAGTCGCAACAGAAAGCCTCGCATTACTGGAAGAAGGCCACTGGCAACAGCAAGTGAGTGCGCTGGAACAGCAATTGTTGGCGGGGCTTAAACCTTTGCAAGCGAGTGAGCAAGTGGCGGATGTACGCGTGCTTGGTGCGATTGGTGTGGTAGAAACCCATCATCCTGTGGATATGGCAGCACTTCAGGCATTCTTCGTTGAGCAAGGCGTCTGGGTTCGTCCTTTTGGACGTTTGATTTACCTGATGCCGCCGTACGTCATCAGCCATGAGCAACTGGCCAAACTGATTAATGCAGTGGCAAAAGCTGTGGAGAATCCTGCGTTTTTCAAACGCTGAGTACCAGCAATACGCTCGTTGATGCACTACACTTCGAGGATCTTTTCATGCGCCCAACAGGGAGATTTAGATGAAAATCCTCATGGTTTTAACCTCGCACAATCAACTTGGTCATACTGGCAAACCCACAGGCTTTTGGCTTGAGGAGTTTGCCGCGCCGTATTATGTCTTTCATGATGCGGGGCTAAGCGTGACACTTGCCTCACCAAAAGGTGGGCAACCGCCGCTCGACCCTAAAAGTGATGAACCAGACGCACAAACGGATGATACTCGCCGTTTCCGCAGCGACACAGCCGCACAAAAACTGTTAGCCAATACCGAAAAGCTCGAAAGTATTCACGCCGATAATTTTGATGCCGTTTTTTATCCCGGCGGCCACGGGCCACTGTGGGATCTCGCCGAAGACTCGCATTCCATCAAATTGATTGAGCAATTTTGGGCAGCAGGCAAACCCGTCGGGGCGGTATGCCATGCGCCTGGTGTCCTGCGCAAAGTAGTAAAACCGGACGGCACGCCGTTGGTTAAAGGCAAACGGGTGACCGGGTTTACCAATAGCGAAGAAGAAGGCGTTGGTTTAACCGCTGTCGTCCCTTTTTTGGTAGAAGATGAGCTGAAAAAAGCCGGTGGTTTGTTCGAGCGTACCGCTGACTGGGGCGAGTTTGCAGTAGTTGATGGGCATTTGGTTACCGGACAAAACCCGGCGTCTTCCGCGATTGCTGCCGAAGAACTACTGAAATTACTGAAACTCTGACGAGCAGGAGCGGCGATGAAACTCATTAGTCAGGACATTAAAGAAGGCGAAACGCATCGCTATATTTTCACCGTCCACGCCATCGACGTTGAACAACTCAGCGTTGACGAGAACGCATCAGGGGCAATGGTAGGTTTTAACGTCCATTTCCACTCATTAGGAAGTGCTTCTATTACCGCGATGTTCAGCTAATCCTCTTTTTATGAAGCCGATTTGCACAATCGGCTTCCCGTTTCGCTCAACTTAGTATAAAAAAGCAGGCTTTCCGATCCCCCTTTTTTTTATTTGCATTGCAAGGAGCAAGCCTTGAACACATTTTCGGTTTCTCGTCGGGCAGCCGTGCTCGCTTTTGCTGTGGCTTTGTCTGCCTGTAGCTCAACGCCGCCAGAAGATCGCCCTTCTACGCAAGTAGCGCCAGGAACTCAGTCTCGTCCCGTTCTTTCATCTGATGAAGCGCAGAACTTTGTTCAGGCACGTTACTTCTCTGCGAAGAATAAAGATGAAGCGCCCTGGGCTCCGTCATCTATTCGTGTTCCGCTGCAGCCTGACTTTGTGGTTGGTGCTACCGGTGGCGAAGGTGTAACGCATACGTCTATTCAGGCCGCTGTTGATGCCGCGATGATGAAACACAGCAACACTCGCCAGTACATCGCCATTCAGCCGGGCGAATATGTCGGTACCGTTTATATTCCAGCCGGTTCCGGTAGCGTGACATTGTACGGTACAACGGACAATGCCAGTGATGTAAAAATCACTATGCCGCTGGACTCAGAAATTGATGTGAATACCTGGCGCCGTGCGGTTAACCCGTCAGGCAAATATATGCCGGGCAAACCAGCCTGGTACATGTTTGATAGCTGCCAGAGCAAGCGTAATGCCACCGTGGGCATCATGTGTTCTGCCGCTGTCTGGTCACAAAACAATGGCTTGCAGATGCAAAACCTGACTATCGCAAACACCCTGGGTGATAGCGTTGATGCGGGCAATCATCAGGCCGTAGCACTGCGTACCGATGGCGACAAAGTTCAGTTGAACAATGTTCACCTGCTGGGCCGCCAGAACACCTTCTTCGTGACTAACAGCGATGTGCAAAATCGTCTGCTGAATGACCGCCAGACGCGCACGTTAGTGACTAATAGCTACATTGAAGGCGATGTGGATGTGGTTGCTGGCCGTGGTGCTGTAGTGTTCGAAAACACCGATTTCCGTCTGGTTAACAGCCGCACAACAGAAGGCACTGTGTTTGCGCCTGCTACGCTGCCGAACATTTATTATGGTTTCCTGGCAATCAACAGCCGCTTCACCGCTGCTGGCGATAACGTTGCACAGCTTGGCCGTGCATGGGATGTTGAAGCTGCTGAAAACGGTTATGCCGCAGGCCAGACTTCCAACGGCCAGGTGGTTATCCGTGACAGCGTGATCAACGAAGGTTTCAATACGGCGAAACCTTGGGCCGATGCCGCAGGGTCTAAACGTCCGTTTACCGGCAATATCGGTACGAAAGGCGAGAAAGGCGAAATCCAGCGCGATCTGAATGACGTTAATGCCAACCGCATGTGGGAATTTAACAACCGTGGCGTGGGTAGCCAGATGGTTGCTGAATAAACATAAGCGTTGTGCTTAAAACAAAAAACCTCGCCATCGCGAGGTTTTTTTATGCCTAATCTTCAAACGATTAGTGTGCGTTTACTACCACCCACATCGGCCCTTGCCCAACGGCATAACGGCCTTTTTCTTCCAGCAAACCTTGCTCACCGGTAATCTGGTAAACCGCGATATGATGCGATTTTTGGCCTGCTGCAATCAGGTATTTACCGCTGTGGTCAATATTGAAGCCGCGTGGTTGGGTTTCAGTTGGCTGATAACCTTCCACCGCCAGTACGCTGCCATCTTCCGATACGCTGAATACCGTGATGATGCTGGCGGTACGGTCGCAAGTATAAAGGTGGCGACCATCAGGCGTGATGTGGATGTCTGCCGCCCAGCGGGTGTCAGAGAAACCTGGTGGCATGATATCGAGCGTTTGCACGCATTCAATTTTGCCTTTGGCGTTTTTAAGCTCCCACACGTCCACTGAACCGTTCAATTCGTTGACGCAGTAACCGTATTGTTGATTTGGATGGAACACCATATGGCGCGGTCCAGCCCCTTCAACGGTGGTCACTTCCGCAGGGTTTTGCGCGACCAGTTTGCCGTCGTCAGACAACGTAAACTGGCAGATACGATCTTGTTTCAGCGCAGGAACCCACAGCGTGCGGTTGTCCGGGGTAATGTTAGCTGAGTGGCAACCTTCTAACCCTTCGACGGTATCAACCACTGTACCTGGCAGGCCATCAGCCCCCAGGCTTACGACGCTTACGCTGCCCGAATTGTAAGAAGCGCTAAACAGGAATTTGCCCTGATGGTCGGTAGAAATGTGCGTTGGGCTGCCCGGAATTGCCGTCACACCCGCTTCGGTGAGCGTGCCATCGTCTGGTGTAATGCGGTAAGCAATCACGCGAAACTCAGGGCGCACGCCAACGTACAGGTAACGTTTATCAGGGCTGATGACCATCGGTTGCACCTGGCCTGGAACATCAACGACCTGCACCAGAGTCAATTCACCGGCGTGATTAAGTTGCCAGACGTGAATTTGCTGGCTTTCCGGGCTGGCGGTATAGACTGTTTGTTTCATGAAATCTCTCTCCTCCCAACGTCTTGAGTAATAGTCACAAGGGTAGTGCGTTTTGCCGCTTCGTGTTGCCATTTTGAACAACGCCGCAAGCGGTGTAACATCGGCGCAGGCCTTATGATTCTGAATTTGACTGGAACCCTAAATGACTTATCGCGTAATCGCCCTTGATCTTGACGGCACGTTACTCACGCCGCAAAAAACCATTCTTCCTGAATCACTGACAGCTTTACAACGCGTACGTGACGCTGGCGTGAAAGTTGTCATTGTGACGGGCCGTCATCACGTTGCCATCCATCCTTTTTATCAGGCACTGGCTCTGGATACACCTGCAATTTGCTGCAATGGCACTTATTTGTATGATTATCATGCAAAAAAGGTGCTTTCGTCCGATCCATTGCAACCCGCGCAAGCTAATCAGTTGCTTGATTTGCTGGATACCCACAATGTTCATGGGCTGATGTATGTCGATGATGCAATGCTGTATCAGGAACCGACCGGGCACGTTTTGCGTACCGAAAACTGGGCAAAATCTTTGCCTGAAGCTCAGCGTCCGGTATTCCGCCACGTGAACTCACTGCGTGAAGCCGCGCATGAAGTTGACGCTATCTGGAAGTTTGCCCTGACTGATGAGGACACCGTTAAGCTGCAAAACTTTGTCCAGGTAGTTGAACAGCAGCTTGGCCTGGCCTGCGAGTGGTCATGGCACGATCAGGTTGATGTCGCGCAAAGCGGCAACAGCAAAGGTAAACGTCTGGCGCAATGGGTTGAGTCACAAGGTTTATCGATGAGCCAGGTGATTGCCTTTGGCGATAACTTTAACGACCTGAGCATGCTGGAAAGCGCCGGGCTTGGCGTTGCGATGGGTAATGCCGATGACGCCATTAAAGCGCGCGCAGATTTGGTGATTGGCACCAATCTGGAAACAGGAATTGCCGAAACGATTTATAAGCATTTGCTGTAGGATTTTAGGCGGGTAGCTTAGCGTACCCGCCAACAAATCATGCGGTTATCGAAACACTTTTGATTTGCGCATACAGCCACTGGCCTGGTTTTATTGAAAGTTCATCACGCGCCCACGGGCTAATGCGCGCCCATAACGTTCTTGACCCCACTTCCAGTTGCACTTCAACCTGCCCTTCATCGTCAAAACACTGTGCGACTTTTGCCCGCAGCACGTTACGAATACTGCTGTTCACCGGAGGCTGGAGAACCAAAGAAACATCCGATGCCTGAATACGAATGCGTAATGACGATTGCAGCGGTTTATCCAGTTTATTAACCCACAGATGCTGGTCACCCAGCGCCAGCGCGGTCATCGAATAATGCGGATGATGCTCCATTACCGTGACTTTTAGCACACTGCTTTGCTGCTCTTTTGGCAACCACGGGTGCATTACGCTGCTGCCCCACACTTCTTCCAGATTGCCAAACGCTTTGACTTCACCGCCATCAAGCACCAGCACTTTATCTGCCAGATGAACAATTTCTTCCAGAGAGTGGCTGACGTAAAGCATTGGGATATTAATTTCGCGTGCCAGACGTTGCAGATACGGCAGCAGTTCGCGTTTACGTGGGATATCCAGCGAGGCGAGCGGTTCGTCCAGCAGCAATAATTCTGGCGAAGTTAACAAGGCACGGCCAATCGCCACGCGCTGTTTTTCACCGCCGGACAGGCTCCACGGGAAGCGTTCCAGCAGCGGTTCAATGCCCAGCAGAGCAACCAGTTTATCAAACTGCCCAGCAGCACTTCTTGGCATGCCATATTTCAGGTTGCCACGAACACGGTAATGCGGGAACAGACGCGCATCCTGGAATACATAGCCAATACGGCGTTTTTCAGGCGCCAGGAAACGTTTATTTTCAGCGTCGCTCAATACACGATTGTTAAGTACGATGCGGCCTTGCTGCGGATGAGTCAGGCCGCTAATGGCATTAATCAGCGAGGTTTTCCCCGCACCTGAAACGCCGAATATAGCCGTAATTCCCTGCCCCGGTAAGGTTTCATTGATCGCTAATCGGTGGTCGCCCAGCGTCTGAACAAAATTCAGCTCCAGCATCAGAGTGCCCCTATCCGTTTACGGCTCTGTCGCGCTAGCCACTCGGCCACCAGCAAAGACACCAGCGCCAGTACAATAGAGATCATGCACAAACGCGCCGCTGCATTTTCGCCGCCGGGCGTTTGAATCAGGGTGTACATCGCAGAAGGAATGGTTCGGGTTTCACCGGGGATATTTGAAACGAAGGTAATGGTTGCGCCAAATTCACCGAGTGAGCGCGCAAACGCCAGCACCGTTCCGGCAATAATGCCTGGTAAAGTCAGCGGCAGCGTAATCGAGCAGAACACGCGCCAGCGACCAGCACCTAACGTGCGGGCGGCCTGTTCGAGTTTCATGTCCACACCTTCGAGCGCCAGACGAATTGCGCGAACCATCAGCGGGAAGGACATCACCGCTGCGGCGAGTACCGCGCCGCGCCAACTGAACGCAAAGGTGATACCAAAAACGTCGTAAATCCAGGCGCCAATAACGCCACGTCGGCCCATCGCAATCAGCAATAAGTAACCGACTACCACAGGGGGAAGCACTAACGGGAGATGGATAATACTGTCGAGCAAGGCTTTACCGGGGAACCGGCAACGCACCAGCACCCAGGCAAAGAAGATCCCAAAAGGAAGACTAAATAGCACCGCAAGGGTTGAGACTTTCAGGCTCAGCAGTACCGCCTGCCATTCGGGATCGGTCAATATCATTATTTAGTCGTAAATCCATAACGTTGGAAGATAGCTGCGGCTTCCGGTCCTTTAAGCCAGGTGTAAAACGCGCTAACGGTTGGGTTGTCGTGGCCTTTCACAATGGCAATCGGGTATTCCACTTTCTTGTGTGAATCTTCAGGGAATGTACCGACAACTTTCACACCTTTGCTTGCCACCGCGTCAGAACCGTAAACGATACCAAGCGGTGCTTCATCACGTTCAACCAACGCCAGTGCGCCACGCACGTCTTCTGCCGGAGCCAATTTTGGTGATAGCGTATCCCATGCACCTAATTTCTGCAGCGCTTCTTTAGCGTAAATACCTGCGGGAACGTGGTCCGGGTCGCCAACCGCCAGGCGGCCGCCATTGAGCAATGCCGTCCAGTCTGTCTTAGCGTTGATAGCCACATCGCCAATTTTACTGGCTTGAGGAGCAACAACAACCAGGCTGTTACCGAGCAGCGTTTCGCGGGTGTCAGTTTTAATCGCGTCTTTGCTAACGGCGTAATCCATCCATTTCTGGTCAGCAGAAATGAATAAATCAGCAGGTGCACCAGCTTCAATCTGACGCGCAAGCGTTGAGGATGAAGCGAAAGAAGAAGCGATTTCGACGTTCTTACCTTTCTGGTACTGCGTCGCAATATCCTGCATCGCGTTGGTTAAAGATGCCGCTGCAAAAACGGTGATTTTGCTGTTATCGGCGAATGCTTGCCCTGCCAGAGTGACGCTCAATGCTGCGCCTAACGCCAGACGTACCCACTGCTTAGCCATGTTTTACTCCACTGAGTTTCGTTATGTAAGGAATAATATAACGATGCAAAGCGCTTAATTACAGAACTTATCGGCAAAAGAAGAGAAAACTTGATTTTCATCTCATCTTCTCAGCTGAAAAACTGTACAACACTGTGCCGTTCAATCAATACGAATCAACAACATGAATAATACATGCACCAACACTTAATTTATTTTTAAACATCTCTAAAGTTAATTTTAAAATATGGAAACAATATATAAATAAGCACTAAATCCATAGTTATCCTTATGTTTACATGGATATATTAGGAACATCATTAATTATTAGACAACCGTGACTAATGTCCGCAACTAAAATTCCTCTTCCGCAAAATGTATTACAGGCCGCTCTCGAGCGCATCCACTGGAGTTTTGCAAACTTCGACCGCATCTGTATCTCATTTTCTGGCGGAAAAGATTCCACAGTTATGTTTCATTTAGCCGCAAAGGTCGCGCGCCAGCTTCAACGAAAGATAAGCGTTCTGTTTATCGATTGGGAAGCCCAGTTTAGCCACACCATTTCGACCATTGAAGCGATGCGTGAGCAATATAAAGATGTGGTCGATCATTTTTATTGGGTCGCACTTCCCCTCACCACCACCAATTCTGTTTCGCAGTTTCAGCCTGAATGGGTCTGTTGGCAGGAAGGGGTTTCCTGGGTTCGCCAACCGCCTGCCGATGCCATAACCGATACGGCCTTTTTCTCGTTTTATCGCCCTGCAATGAGCTTTGAAGAGTTTGTCTGCGAATTCTCAGAATGGTTTTCCGCATCACATCCTGCGGCAATAATGATTGGTATCCGCGCCGATGAGTCCTACAACCGTTTTTTGAGTATCGCCTCAAATAAAAAAATGCGTTTTGCCGATGACAAGCCGTGGACTACCGCAACGCCACAGGGGCACGCATACAATATGTATCCCCTCTATGACTGGAAAACTGCCGATATATGGACGTGGTTTTCTCAGACAGGTGAAACCTGTAATCAACTGTATTCCCTGATGTATCAAGCTGGTGTGCCAATGCGCTATATGCGCGTTTGCGAGCCCTTTGGTCAGGATCAAAGACAGGGGCTTTGGCTTTACCATGTGCTGGAACCTGAAAGATGGGCTTTGATGTGTGAGCGAGTCAGTGGCGCAAATAGTGGCTGTTTATATGCCAGCAAAACGGGGGATTTTTATGCTCGCCGCCAGATTAACAAGCCGCTACACCTCACCTGGCGTGAGTACGCTTTTGCACTGCTCGATAGCATGCCTGAGCTTACCGCCGAACATTATCGCAACAAAATTTCTGTCTATTTGCACTGGTATCAGGAGCGCGACTACCCGCATGACATTCCTGATACACAAGATAAAGACACCGGCAGCAAAGATATTCCCTCATGGCGGCGCATCTGCAAAGTCTTGTTGAACAATGACTATTGGTGTCGCGCCCTTTCGTTTAGCCCTAATAAATCAACAAGCTACAAAAGATACAACCAACGTATTAAGGAGAAACGCCAGTTATGGAAAATTCTATAAACGTCGAAGAAATTAACGCTGCATTGCGCAATTTTTTGAGCACGCTAACGCAGGAACAACGAATTGGTGCCATCAACCAAATAAAAAGCACGCTGCATGAATATAGTCCGTTTAAAAATGAACCCATAGACTGTGTTATATGGATGAAAACAAAGAAAATCACCTCAAATGATTACAACCCAAATAACGTGGCTCCTGCAGAAAAAACGTTGTTGAGCACCTCGCTGATTCAGGATGGTTTTACCCATCCGATTGTGGCTACACAAGATGCCAGTACGGATAAATTCGTTATTATCGACGGCTTTCATCGTTTTGAATTAAGTAAGAAAGTGGGTGTACTCAACACGAGGCTCCACGATTACGTTCCTGTGGTTTTGATGCCACAAGCCAGCCATGACAAAAGCCGCCGTATGGCTGCAACCATTCGCCATAACCGTGCGCGCGGCCGTCATCAAATCAATGCGATGGCTGAAATTGTGCGTGAATTGTCTCAGCTGGGTTGGGATGATAAGAAAATCAGTCTTGAGCTGGGAATGGACGCAGATGAAGTGCTGCGGCTCAAGCAAGTTTGCGGCCTGTTCGAACTGTTTGGCAAACGTAAGTTTTCGCAGGCCTGGACGGTGAAATAGCAAAACTCAGAGCAAAAATATTGTCGCAAGTCCGAGGAAAATAAAGAAACCGCCGGTGTCGGTAATGGCAGTGATCATGACACTTGAGCCAACCGCGGGGTCTTTTCCCATTCGAATCATTATCATCGGAATCAGCACGCCCATTAATGAAGCAACCAGCAGGTTAAGGATCATGGCCAGCGTCATTACGCCACCCAAAGCAAGATCGTCGTAAAGCAACCAGGTTACGCACCCCATGACTCCGCCCCAGATAATGCCGTTAAACAAGGCCACACCCAGTTCACGTAGCACCAGGAATGAGAAGTTACCCGGCTGAATATGTTGCAGAGCGAGCGCCCGCACAATCATGGTTATTGTCTGGTTGCCGGTGTTGCCGCCGATACCTGCAACTATCGGCATCAGCGAAGCCAGAGCCACCAGTTGCGAAATAGTATGTTCAAACAGGCCTATCACGCGGGACGCAACAAACGCGGTACACAGGTTTAATGCAAGCCATGCCCAACGGGCTTTGACTGCTTTGCTGACGGGCGCGAACACGTCTTCTTCGGCGCTCAAGCCACCCATGCGACGCAGATCGGTATCAGTTTCTTCGTAAACCACGTCAACGATTTCATCGATGGTCAGGCGGCCAATCAGTTTGCCGCTGCTGTCGATAACCGCCGCACTGACTAAGTCATCACGTTCAAAGGTTCGCGCGGCAACTTCGTCGTTATCTTCCGGGGCAAAACAGGTGGGATTATCGTCCATGACGTTTGCGACCAGCGTCTGCGGCGCGTGCAGCAAAATAGTGGTCAACCCCAGTTCACCCAGCAGGGTTTTATCGCGCGTGGTAACAAAAACTTTATCGGTGTTTTGCGGTACTTTGCCACGTAAACGCAGGAAACGTTGCACCACCGCCAGCGTGACATCAGCCCGCACGGTGATCACTTCGAAATCCATGATCGCGCCGACACTGTGTTTTTCGAAGTGCAGCACTTGTCTTACGCGGGCGCGTTGTTCTTGCGGCAACGTTGCCAGCAAGCGCCCCATCAGGTCACGCGGCAGATATTGCGCGAGGTAAATCTGATCGTCGATATCCAGCGGGCGAATGACATTGAGCAACTCTTTGTCGCTCATCCCTTCAATCAAATCGTCCCAGACTGTTTCCGAGGCTTCAATCAACACTTTGCCGCGTTCGTCTTCTTTTACCAGGCTCCACAACGCATGGCGTTCTTCCGTCGGTAACGCTTCCAGCACATCGGCAAGATCCGCCGCTGGCAGTCTTGCCACCAGCATGACTATCTCTGCAATATCTTGCTCAGGTGTTTGCGAATCAGGTGGCGGCGATTTACTCAGAATGCCAGTGGCAACCGCTTTATTGGTTAACAGTATCTGGAGGATTCGGGCACGGTCTTGCGCACGCTGTTTAGTGCTGTACTTTGGAGTGACAGACATCTGGCAGTTTTCCCTAATTGCGACGAGCTTAGTTATAGCCCTCTTGCGCCCATAAAACAAAAAACCAGCCGATTAAGGCTGGTTTCATTGATTAGCTTTCGGTTCGGGCGACTGCATCGCGTGAGGCTTGCTCACGTTCATGGCCGGTTAGTTCGCTCAGTTTTCCCTGTCGCATTTCGAGTAGACGGTCGGCATGAATGAAGTAGTGGTCGTCATGGCTGATGGCAAAAATGG
Source organism: uncultured Buttiauxella sp. (assembly GCA_965119215.1). GTDB lineage: Bacteria > Pseudomonadota > Gammaproteobacteria > Enterobacterales > Enterobacteriaceae > Buttiauxella. The sequence continues at coordinate 403,268 of CBCPKK010000005.1, read as the reverse complement.
TTTTGCCCATTTGCTGCATCAGCGGTAACAGCGTCTGGTAGAACTCGCGGCGGAAATGCGGGTCCTGGTCGGCGGCCCATTCATCGAGCAAAATAATGTCGCGTTCTTCTGCCAGTGCCAGCAACAGCGCCACGCGTTTGCGCTGCCCCTTCGAGAGTTTCAGATTGAGGATGGTGCCGTTTTCCAGCTCCAGTTTGTTGCTCATTTGCAGACGTTCAAGCCAGCTGGTAACCAGTTCTGGATTCGCCTGTTCACCTTGCGGGCCAAGCAAGCGGTCAAACAGCCAGACGTCAGTAAATACCGCAGAGAACAGTTTGCGGTAATCATCCTGATTGCTGGCATCAATCTTTTTGCCATCCAGATAAATAGCGCCTGAAACCGGTTGGTAAAGCCCGGTCAGCAACATTGCCATGGTGGATTTACCGCTGCCGTTTCCGCCAATCAGGAACAGCAATTCCCCACGTTCAATTTTGAGATTCAGCGGCCCAACGGAGAACGTGTTATCGCCGTACTGAAAGACCACATCGCGCATTTCAAGCGTTTGCCAGCGGGCAGGTTCCTGGCTGCGTGGAAACTCAGCATTGTACGGTGCGAGGTGGAATTTATTGAGTTTGTTGAATGCCACCTGGGCGGTGAGCAATGTAGGCAGTGCGCCAACTGCCGACAGCAACGGCGTGCGTAAGAACAGCAGCGTCAGGGAAAATGTCGCCGCGACGTTGGTATCTGACCAACCGAGGATGTTCGCCATCCAGAACACCAGGCCAATAACGCCAAGCATCATAATGTTCGACCAGTTCACCGCGCTCAGGTGGTAGGTATCGGCACGAATAATATGGCGGCGGTAATCCGTGGCATGGGGAACATAAATATCTTCATAGACACGTTCCGCACGTTCGCGGTTTAGCGCCAGCTCTTTGCGCCCTTCAATGACGGTCTGATAATCGTTATAGAGCTGGTCTTCAACTTCACGCAGGTGCGCCAGGTGTTTATAAACACGCGCCACCAGCACGTAACCACCGAAGATGGTTATCGCCACCCAAATCGCCGTCACGCCAAGCATTTTTGGCGACAACCACGCCAAATAAGCGGCTGAGCCGAATGTCAAAATAATGCCCTGCACCAGTTCCGGCAAGCGCACAAAGGCAATCGTAATATTGCGAACGTCACTGGTTAAACCGGCCAGAAGTGCTGCGCTGCCAAGCTGTTCAACGCGTTCGACGTGAGTGTCCATCAAGCGCTTAATAAACTCGCTGCGCAGACGGTAGACAAAATGGTGACCGAGCGTGGTCAGCGCCAGCTGTGAACCTAACGTCACCGCCATTAATAGCAGTAACAAGCCGAGAAATTCAGGCAATACCGAAAGGGAAATATCAGGTGTTTCGATCAGTCGCACATTGATAAAAGCAATCAGGCCAATACCCAGTGCAGCACTGAGCAGGCTTAGCGCCATCACCATCAAAAAAGGCCAGCGATACTGCCGGTAAACTACACGTAAAAGTTCCATCACTCACTACCCGTCAATCGAAAACAGCGAGCAGTTTAAACGCCTTGCCCCTGACAGCAAGAATAATTCTTATTTATATTCGCTTTATCGAGTGTGGCGGAATGTGAGGTTAAAGCGGTATTCGCCAGTAGCGGGATGATGGGCCTCTTTGAGCGGTAAAATCCCATGATAAAACAGGCGTGAAGGCCCGCCCCATACCACCACATCGCCATGTTCAAGCATCACTCTTTTCAGCGGATCGTTGCGTTTCAGCCCGCCAAACTGAAAAACAGCGGGTAACCCAAGAGATACTGAGACAATCGGCTGTTGCAGGTTTAACTCGTCTTTATCCTGATGGAGCGAAAGTTTCGCCCCCGGCGCATAGCGGTTAATCAGGCAAGCGTCGGGCGAAAAATTGGGATATCCCGCAGCGCTGGAGGCGGAGTCTGATAGTGTTCTGAAAATATCCGGCATATCAGGCCAGGGCTGCGATGTAAGCGGGTCAATCGGTGAATAAAGATAGCCGTGGCTGTCGGTAGTCCAGCCGACATCGCCGCAGTTAGTCATTGCTACCGACATGGTATATCCGCCGGGCGTCACCATCTGACGAAAAGGAGAAAGCGCGGCAAGTGCCGCAATTTGCGCGAGAAGTCGCGGCGCATCAGCACAGGCAAAGCGGCGCAGAATAACCGCCCCTTCCGCCAGCGGCTCTTGCCACGGCGTTTCACCGGCAAATAAATCGAGCATCATTCCTCTCGCTGTTCGGCTTCAATTTCAAGAAGTTGGCGCTTACGTTCAACACCCCAACGGTAGCCCGAAAGCGCACCGTCGTTGCGCACAACGCGATGGCAGGGAATAATCACCGCCAGTTTGTTTGCAGCACATGCCCCTGCAACGGCACGCACCGCCTGCGGTTTGCCTATACGTTGGGCAATGTCGCGGTAACTGGCCGTTTGCCCTGCGGGGATGTCGCGCAATGCCTGCCAGACCTGCTGCTGAAACGCGGTGCCCTGGATATCCAGCGGTAAAGCAAAATGCTGGCCTGGATGTTCAAGGAAACTCACGACCTGCGCCACGCTCTGGGCAAAAGCATCGTCGCCCGCTTTTAATGAGGAATGCGGGAACAGCGCTTCCAGTTCATGAACCAGTTCTTGCGCATCATTCCCTAAGAGTATGGCGCAAATTCCCCGCTCACTCTGCGCGACTAAAAATTCGCCCAGCCGACAAGAACCCGCCACAAACTGAATCACGGTGCGTTCCCCGCCCTGCCGATATTGTTTAGCTGTCATCCCTAATACCTCGTCCGCCTGCTGGTAAAAGTTGCTGCCGGATTGATAACCGGCATCGAAAATTGCCCGAGTGACGAGTTCGCCTTGCACCAGTTGTTTACGCAGGCGTTTTGCTCGCAGCGCTTTTTGCCAGGCGTGGGGCGTTAATCCCGTGACTTGCTTAAAAAGCCGATGAAAATGAAACGGGCTCATGGCAACTTGCGCGGCTAATTCGGCAAGAACAATCGGTTCACTGCTGGCTTCGAGGATACGGCAGGCCTGGGTAATGCGGTCGATACGCTGCTGTTCAGGCGCCAGTTTGTCTGGCTGGCAACGTTTGCACGGGCGGAAACCAGCCTCGATTGCCGCTGCTACGGTTTTAAAGAAAACCACATTTTTGCGTAACGGACGGCGTGCGCTGCAGGAAGGACGGCAGCAAATTCCGGTTGTCTTAACCGCAAAAATAAACTGCCCGTCAGCGCGATTGTCGCGGGTTTCCACAGCCTGCCAGCGGCTTTCATCGGTGGCGTTGTCAAAAAGATCTTTCATGACTGGCTCCTTTGTTTTGCTGTCACGCTATGACTTTGACAGCTTAACCCTGTAGCGAAACCCGCAATCTTGCTTTCTAATTCCCTGGTGCTTAGTTACTCGCTTAACAGGAAAGTTTTAAACTGCGGCGACATCCAGGTGGTAAAACTGTCACCTTCTTTGGTTATCAGATAAACCGCCAGCCCCTCTTTTTCCGCAACCTGTTTCGCTTTTTCAGTCCCCAGAACCATCAGGCCAGTATCCCAGCCATCAGCTTCCATTGCAGTCGGTGAAATCACCGTCGCGGAAACGAGTTTGTGCTGAATTGGCTGACCCGTTTGCGGATCAATCACGTGCGACAGGCGCTTGCCATCCAGCTCATAGTAATTGCGATAACTTCCTGACGTGCTGATGCCATGTCCGTTGAGATCAACCACCGCCTGCACCGCATTTTCACGATCGGTTGGCTTCTGAATGGCCACTCGCCAGGCTTTTCCATCAGGATTGGTGCCGCGGGTTACCACTGCACCGCCAACAGAAACCAGATAACGGCTGATACCGTTCTGTTCCATTAAACGCGCCAGATGATCGGCCGCATAACCCTCACCCATTGTCGAAAGATCAACATACAAACCCGGTAGATCTTTCTGTAACCACTGCTTCCCAGCCTGGTTAATTACCGTCAGATGATGCAAGCCCGTTAACGCTTTCGCCGCGTCTATTTGCGCCTGACTCGGCGTTTTAATGGGTTGTTTCTCCGGGCCAAATCCCCAGAGATTCACCAGTGGGCCAACTGTGATATCCATCGCACCGTCTGTTTTCGCCCCGATGCGCAACGCCATGGTCACAATATCGCTCATCGCTTCGGCAACCGGATAAGGTTCTGTCGAAGGCGACTGGTTGAAAAGCGATAATGCAGAATCTTTTTTGTAAGTCGATAACAGGCGATCGTCGCCATCTAACTGCGCCTGAATTTTTTCGCGCAGTTCAGCCTGCCGTGCATTGTCCACACCCGCGAGACTGGCACGCCAGTATGTCCCCATGGTTTTGCCTTCCAGCACCATGCCGGTATTGCCTTTCGCCGTCGGATTATCACAGCCCGCTAAAGCACCCAGAACAATGGCAAACAAGCCATAGCGTAGTAATCGTAAGTCCATTGTTTATCTCTCCTGTTTGAGCGCAAAAGGGTACACCAACTGGCAAAAAATTTGGCTAAAAGTGAACGGTTGTTGAGGGTTCAGACGTAAAAAAGGCGCCCTGAGGCGCCCTTCACATCTAATTCTGCGAGAGCAGGTATTAGAACTGGTAAACCAGACCCAGTGCTACTACGTCATCAGTAGAGACGCCAGCGTTACGGGTGAAGTTATTTTCATCCAGCAGGTTGATTTTGTAATCAACATAGGTGGACATGTTTTTGTTGAAGTAGTAAGTCGCGCCAACATCAACATATTTCAGCAGGTCTTGATCGCCGTAACCTTCGATGTCTTTACCTTTGGACTGCAGGTAAGCAACGGAAGGACGCAGACCGAAGTCGAACTGGTACTGAGCAACAACTTCGAAGTTCTGTGCTTTGTTAGCAAAGCCCTGGTCGCCAGCGCGAGTTGCGTTGTAGGTCTGAGTATACTGAGTAGCCAGGTATACGTTGTTAGCGTCATATTTCAGGCCGCCAGTATAGGTTTCAGCGCGGTCGCCTTCGCCCAGTGCCAGATTGTTCTGGTCAGTGGTACGTTTAGAGCTAGAGATCGCTGAACCCAGGCTGAAACCTTCACCCAGATCATAAGTCAGGGAACCGCCGAAGCCGTCACCGTTTTGTTTCAGAGCACCACGACCGTTTGCAGTCATGCCTTCGCCAGAAACGCTACCGTTTTTACCCTGGTATTGCAGAGCAAAGTTCAGACCGTCAACCAGACCGAAGAAGTCGGTGTTACGGTAAGTTGCAACGCCGTTAGCACGAGACTGCAGGAAGTTGTCAGAACCGTAGGTGTCGCCGCCGAATTCTGGCAGAACGTCAGTCCATGAAGTTACGTCGTAAACAACGCCGTAGTTACGACCGTAGTCGAATGAACCGTAGTCAGCAAAACGCAGACCCGCGAAGCCTAAACGAGTCCATGACTGATCAGTACTGCTTTCAGTGTTGTTCGCCTGAACGTTGTATTCCCACTGACCGTAACCAGTCAGTTGGTCATTAATCTGAGTTTCGCCTTTGAAGCCAATACGGATATAGGACTGATCGCCATCTACGCTTTTGTCGTCAGAGAAGTAATGTAAGCCATCTACTTTACCGTACAGATCTAATTTGTTGCCGTCTTTGTTATAAATTTCTGCCGCATGAGCGGTGCCTGCTACCAACAATGCTGGGATCAGGAGAGACAGTGCTTTAACTTTCATGTTATTAACCCTCTGTTATATGCTTTTTTATATGCCACTGCTTACTGATTGCTTTCAAATCAGTCGGCTAATTCATTGTCCGAAACAAATACAAATTAATCCAACCCGAATATGATACTAAAACCCTATAGATGTTTCATTTATCCACATAGGTGTTTCAAAATGTAAATATCAGGGAACTTTTTTCAGCACGAAATGACAAGAATACAAGCACTAATCGTCAAAAAAATTAAAACAAACAATAAAAACAACAAGATATGTAAAATTAAGATTCGTAGCACTGAATGATAAAACATAGGTGTCATTTATATATAAAATACCTCCCGCTATCATCATTAACTTTATTTATTACCGTCATTCAGTTTTGAATGTCTGTTTACCCCTATTTTGGACCGGATGCTTGCATCCGGTTTTTTTTACGCTTCTTTACGTAACTTTAATCATTTTGTGCTACTCCCACCAAAAAGTAACGACTATTAAGAAATCCTCTGCACCCTCCATAAAATCAGCTTAGCGATACGAGAATTTTCTTAGAAGTAAGACTAGAAAATAGAAAACCATTTCAAAAAAAATAGTTGTACAGGTTAAATAATTTTGTACAAAAACACCGCAAATAACTGGCGAAAATACGTCCCATTGATGCGTGTTATTTTGGCGAATTATCAATAGCCTGGAAAAGTGCGAATTTCGAATTATACTCGTTGGGTTTTCAACACAATCGATGACGCCAGAGCCTGATACAGGTATTCTTATCTTCAGGTGTGCGGGTTTTCTTGTTTACGGCTCCAGCCTGTACCATGCCTGCCAGCTGGCAGAACAGTCGATTTTTTACGTGGCGAATGCTCGCCGGGTTGCGCGCTAACAATGAGTCAGTCAGACAGTATGATCCCTAATAAATTTTCGCTTATCCCCGGCAATATCACGCGTTTCTTCCTTTTATTGATCGTGGTGCTATTGGTGGCTATGGGCGTTATGGTGCAAAGCGCCGTCAACACCTGGCTAAAAGATAAGAGCTACCAGATTGTTGATATCACCCATGCGCTGCATAAGCGGGTTGATACCTACCGTTACGCCACCTGGCAAATTTATGACAACATCGCCGTATCAACAGCACCGGCAAGTGACGGTTTGCAGGAAACTCGCCTGCGCCAGGATGTTTACTACTTAGAAAAACCACGCCGCAAAACCGAAGCCCTGATTTTCGGTTCCCACGACAGCTCGACGCTGGATATGACCCAACGTATCTCCACCTATCTTGATACGCTGTGGGGCGCTGAAAATAGCCCGTGGTCGATGTACTATTTAAACGGCCAGGATAACAGCATGATCCTGGTTTCTACTTTGCCACTCAAAGACCTCTCATCCGGCCTCAAAGAAAGCGGTGTCGGTTCGATTGTCGATTCCCGTCGCGCGGAAATGCTTCAGCAGGCAAACGCACTGGATGAACGTGAAAGTTTTTCCCCATTGCGCCATCTGGCATGGCAAAACGGCCACTACTTTACACTGCGTACCACCTTTAACCAGCCGGGCCATCTGGCAACCGTTGTGGCGTTTGATTTACCCACCAACGATTTGATTCCGCCAACAATGTCGCTGGATAGTTTCCGTCTGGAAAATAATGATGCCCAGCTTCCGGTCAATAGCTCAGAGAAGGAAGGCCCGGATAGCGTCACCATTAACTTTAATGGCGCGAAAATTGAAATAGCCTCCCCGCTTGCGACAACTCAGCTTAGCCTGGTGTGGCAGGTGCCGCTTGGCACCTTGTTGATGGACACTTTGCAGAATATTTTACTGCCGCTATTGCTCAATATTGGCTTGCTGGTGCTGGCGCTGTTTGGTTTCACGACTTTTCGCCAACACGCCGCGCGCCCTGTTGAAGTGCAAAACGACAATGGCGAATTACAAATCTTACGTGCATTAAATGAAGAGATTGTTGCGCAATTGCCGCTTGGCCTGTTGGTGCATAACCTGGACTCAAATCGCACGGTCATCAGCAATAAAATTGCCGACCATCTGCTGCCGCATCTGAACCTGCAAAATATTATTGCGATGGCCGATCAGCATCAGGGAGTCATTCAGGCGACTATCAACAATGAACTGTATGAGATCCGCCAGTTCCGCAGCCAGATTGCACCGCGCACGCAGATTTTTGTGATTCGCGATCAGGATCGCGAGATTCTGGTGAACAAAAAACTCAAACAAGCTCAACGCTTGTATGAAAAAAATCAGCAGGGACGGATTACGTTCATGCAGCATATTGGCGAAGCGTTACAACAACCGGTGAAAAAAATTGCCGAACACGCCAGTGCGTTAAATTCGCCACAAGCGCAGTCAGTCGCCAATGAAGCACAAAGCATTTTGCGTCTGGTGGATGAAATTCAGTTACTGAATATGCTGGAAACCGACGTCTGGAAAACCAACGCGACACAGTTCGCCATCCAGCCGTTAATTGATGAAGTGGCGCTGGAAATGCTGCCGATTATCAAGCGTAAGGGCTTGCAGCTACTGATCAACAATCACCTGGCGGCGGATGAAGAACGCCATGGCGATCGTGAAGCACTGCGTAAAGTCCTGGAGTTATTGCTGCATTATTCGGTGACAACGACCCACATTGGCAAAATCACCCTGGATATCACAGAAGAAGAATCCGGCCCCGACCGCCTGCTGTTCCGCATTCTGGATACCGGCGACGGCATTAATAACGGCGAAGTCGATAATCTCCACTTCCCGTTCCTTAACGAAACCAGTGAAGATCGTTACGGGCGTGCTAACGGATTAACGTTTTATCTCTGTGACCAATTGTCGCGCAAATTGGGCGGGCATCTGAATATCAAAACCCGCGAGGGAATTGGTACACGCTATAATCTGCACATCAAAATGACCGCTGAACCGCAGAATATAGAGCAAGAAGAAAAGTTGCTTGATGATGTGGTGGCGATGATTGATATCACCTCAAATGAAGTGCGAAATATCGTCACCCGCCTGCTGGAAAACTGGGGTGCGCAGTGCATCGCGCCGGATGAAAGACTGGCAAGTCAAGAATTTGATATCTTCCTGACAGATAATCCGTCTAATCTTACATCTTCGGGTTTGCTTTTAAGCGATGATGAGAACGGAATGCGGAAGTTAGGCCCTGGCCAATTCCGGGTTAATTTTAATATCAGCAATGCCATGCAGGATGCGGTGCTACAACTGATAGAAGAGCAACTGGCGCAAGAGGGTATTTCGGAGTCACCGTTGGGTGGCGATGAAAATGCGCAGCTTCATGCCAGTGGCTATTACGCGCTGTTTGTCGACACAGTACCGGAAGATGTTAGGAGATTGTATACTGAATCTGCGGCGCATGATTTCGCAGCATTAGCGCAAACAGCTCACCGCTTGAAGGGGGTGTTTGCAATGCTCAATCTGATACCCGGCAAACAGTTATGTGAAACGTTAGAGCATCACATTCGTGAAAGTGATGCTACCAACATACAAAAATATACCAGCGATATTGACGCTTACGTCAAGAGTTTGCTGTAGCAAGGTAGCCTATTACATGAACAGTATGAACGTAATTATTGCCGACGACCATCCGATTGTCCTGTTCGGCATTCGTAAATCTCTCGAGCAGATCGAGTGGGTGAATGTGGTCGGCGAGTTTGAAGATTCCACAGCACTTATCAATAACTTACCCAAGCTTGATGCCCATGTTTTGATAACCGATCTCTCAATGCCTGGCGACAAATACGGCGACGGCATTACGCTTATCAAGTACATCAAGCGTCACTTCCCGAGCATTTCAATCATCGTTCTGACGATGAACAACAACCCTGCTATTTTGAGCGCAGTATTAGAACTTGATATCGAAGGGATTGTATTGAAGCAAGGCGCGCCAACTGACTTACCAAAAGCGCTGGCAGCATTGCAGAAAGGCAAAAAATTCGCCCCAGAGAGCGTTGCTCGCCTGCTGGAAAAAATCAGTGCTGGCGGTTACGGCGACAAGCGTTTGTCTCCGAAAGAGAGCGAAGTACTGCGCCTGTTCGCTGAAGGTTTCCTGGTCACAGAAATTGCCCGTAAACTGAACCGCAGCATCAAGACCATCAGCAGCCAGAAAAAATCTGCAATGATGAAACTGGGCGTGGAAAATGACATCGCCCTGCTGAACTATCTTTCTTCAGTAAGTCTTTCCCCAGCGGATAAAGAATAACATTTACTGAAACTCGTGTCGGATGTCGCTTATGCTAATCCGGCCTACGAAGAGTGGTTGTAAGGTGGATTAGCGCAAGCGACATCCACCCTCTTTTTTAACGCACTATCCTCTGCTATTACGAACGCGGTCCGCATAGAGATCTACCGTCTTTTTGAGGATATCCAGCGTCACCGGCTTCGACAGACAGCTATCCATTCCCGACTCCAGACAGCGTTGCTTCTCTTCTGCCAGCGCATTTGCAGTAACACCCACGACAGGTAGCGTCAGACCTAACTGACGAATCCGCTGTGTCAGACGATAACCATCCATATTCGGCATGTTCACGTCACTGAGCACAATATCAATATGATTTTTGCTCAACACATTGAGTGCATCCACGCCATCGTTCGCCGTTTTGCATTGATAGCCCAACGATCCCAGCTGATCGGCCAGTAAGCGCCGGTTGATTGGATGATCGTCGACCACGAGGATCATCATGTCGTCGTTTCGTTCATTGTTGTCCGCAGGCGCAGGCGATGCAGAATCAGTACCCGGTACATTCACCGTAACGCTGTAGATGCGACCCAGTAACAGCATGAGGTCGTGAGGTGCAGCAAGGCTGTGCAACCAGCAGCCCGGTGTTGTTTCAATTGGAATACCGATATGGCGACGGCAGAAAATAATCGCCGCACGCCCTTCCCAGGCTTTTTCCAGTTCATCATCGGTTATCAAAATATCATCGCTATCCGGTGTTTCACCGTCATACTGATGAACTTCGATACCGTTTTTGGCCAGCAATGTCTCCAGATAATGGCCAAGCGAAGCATTACGCACCGCCAACCAACACCGTTTGTTAATCAGCCCTTCCACCGGCTCCTGTTGGGCATAATTCGCACTATATAAAGGAATGCGAATGGTGAACTGGCTTCCCATCCCCACTTCGGTATCAACAGAAATATCACCATCCATCATGCTGATTAACTTCTCACAGATGGCAAGACCCAGCCCGGTGCCCTGGAAGTTATGCTGCACGCCAGTACCCACCTGGAAGAACGGATCGAATAAGCGCGTGACTTCTTTGGCCGGAATACCCACGCCCGTGTCACGCACGCGTAAAGAGAGATAATCCCCTTCAACGCTGACATGCAGAATAATGCAGCCGATATCGGTAAATTTGATGGCGTTGCTGAGCAGGTTGGAAATCACCTGCTGTAAGCGCATTGGGTCGCCTTGCAGCGTCAGCGGCACATCCGGTTCGATAAAGCAGTACAGGCCGAGTTGTTTACGCACCACCAGCGGTAAATAGTTCGCGGTAATGTGGCTCATCACTTCACGCGGCGAGAACTCGCGCGGTTCTATTTTTAACTGTTCTGATTCAATCTTCGAGAAGTCGAGAATATCGCTGATGATTTTCAGCAACAGGCTGGAAGAGTTGTTCATCGCCGTGACCAGGCGATCTACCCCTTTGGGCAGTTCTTTGGTTTGCAACAAATCCAGATTACCAATGATGCCATACAGCGGAGTGCGCAGTTCGTGGCTCACTGTAGCAAGGAACATGGATTTTGACTGGCTCGCCTGCTCAGAGGCTTGCGCCATTTCCTGTAGCGACTCTTCCATTTTGACGCGCGCGCTCACATCCACCAGCACACAAATCGCCACGTTTTCATTGCGATAACGAGAATGGACAAAGCTAATCTGCAAGTTGGTATGGCTGCTGGTAAGCACGTCGACAAAGTTAACCTGCTGGCCGCAGATAATTTGCGTTAGCCGCTGCCGGTCTTCATGGGTCAGCATGTTGAGATAGTTGTGCGCCAGTTCGTTACTCAGAATGTTAGTCCCGTCCTGAGTGCGCAAAATGCAGATGCCGACCGGAGCCGAAGCGACTATTTTACGGTTGAACTGCTCGTGTTCTTCAAGGCGCAGGGCGTCATTTTCCGCAGGAATAAATATCCGCTTTTCGTACATGCGCGCCAGGGTGAACAGCACAACCCCGACCAGAATATTCAGCAGCAGAGCGTTGAGGATCAGCATGCGGATACTCTCCAGCACCATATCCACAGGTACGGAGTACACCACGCTCATTGACGACGGAGGTAAGTTCTTCTTGAGGATAAATTGCTTAAAACCGGCGGTGTAGCCAAACCATGAGCGTTCTTGCACCCATTTACTTTCAGGCTCGATACGCGCTTCCGGGCCAGCCAGTGAAATAAGTGGATGACTATTTTCATCGAGAATCGTTACGCCAATTGGCATCGAACCCGGTGAAAGGAAGTTTTCCATGCGGATGGTTTGCTCAACACCCAGCAGCGCCTGTAAGCGGTTAGCGAGATAAACAGGGGTAAGCGTGTAGAAATACCCAACGCCTGGACGTGCGCCCTGGCCAATCCAGTAAATGCTATTGCTGCGTTCATCTTGCGGCGCGTTGCGGTATTTCATGATGCGCTCATGCAATGCTTTCAGCGCTTTTTCGCGCTCAAGAGGCATTTCACGTAGCCCGAAATCTGCCATGCAGAGGTTGTCGCCGCCAATCAAAAAGACACGGTTGAGATCGTAAGCCGCGGAGAAGTTGTCGCGCCAGTAGCGGAGAAACCACGCCAGCGATTGCAAAGAAGTGCGCCATGACGAACTGACGGCGGAACAGTCGGAGTCCGGGAACAGCGGCATGAAACTCGGCGGGTCAACTTTGTTATCATCGTTTTCAATAGTCGGTAGCACGCCATTGGTGGCAGTAAGACGGTTTTCCGCGATGTATTTTAGTTCCTTCACTACATCAGACGTGCGTTGAATGTAACGCTGCGCCTGATCGAAGCTGATGTTAAATTCCTGACGAATTTCTGACTCTTTTTCATGTAGGGCATTCACGATGTAGAACACCGAAAAGAGTGCAATCAGCAGCCAAAGCAATAAAGCCAGAGCCCGGAACAGGTAACGGGAGACTTTTAGCGTAGTGCGAAAGGAGACAAGATATTTCAAATTGAGCCTGGTCGTGGAAATTGCAAAACTTTGGATGCCGTTAAGGTAGCCGCAAAAATGGCAGCCCGCAACGGCAAAGGACATGTAGGGTGGATTAGCAGCGCGACATCTACCCTACGAAACCGAAGTTGTAGCTGAAGCCTTGTGGCAAAACAATCAGAACTTTTCGATAACCTTGAAGTGCATCAGCACCAATGTCATATCCGGTGAGAACAGATCGTACTCTTCAAAAAAGCGCTTATGCTCTTTGCGCCAGTAGGTCAGCGTTTTGTCACCCTCACCTTCTGCCAGAGCGTGCGCTTCGTCGACCTGATCATAAGTGCTCATATCTACGGTGGTCAGTTCTATCGCGCAAACCGGTTCATTTTTGCCATCGACTACCACAAAGATATCACCAGGCTGCGCAATACCCTCGCCGTCCAGATTAGAGCAGGTCGCTGTTTTCACGCCTTCAAGCACCAGCTTGACCAGTTCATCCGCCTGTTGCTCGGTGTCACCGAATGCCCAGCGTTCTACGTTTTCATATTTTTCAGGAATAGCCATTGTTTCGCCTTATTAATTGAATCTTGAATTCACCCGACTGTATTCACCAGAATAGTACAGGGTATTAAAATACAAAACGCCCGATGCAATGTTGCATCAGGCGTTTTAAGGGTTGAAAGTCTCAACCTATGCGCGAACGAGCCAGATCAAACCACAAAATTCGGATTATTCGTCCGCTTCGTCGTCTGCTGCATCGTCGGCATTGTCATCACTTTCTGCTTCCGGTGCGATTTCGTCATCACCTTCAGCAACGGTGCCGTCGATAGCATCCAGTTCTTCTTCATCAACCGGTTCTGCAACACGTTGCAGGCCCACAACGTTTTCATCGTCCGCAGTACGGATGAGGATAACGCCTTGAGTATTACGGCCAACGACACTCACTTCGGAAACGCGAGTACGAACCAGAGTACCGGCATCGGTAATCATCATAATCTGGTCGGTGTCTTCCACCTGCACCGCACCAACGACGCTGCCGTTACGCTCGGTGACTTTGATGGAGATAACGCCCTGAGTCGCACGCGACTTGGTCGGATACTCATCAGCCGCAGTACGTTTACCATAGCCATTCTGCGTTACGGTCAGGATAGAACCTTCGCCGCGTGGAATGATCAGGGAAACAACTTTGTCAACACCAGCCAGTTTGATACCGCGAACACCTGTTGCAGTACGGCCCATGGTACGAACGGCGTCTTCTTTGAAGCGCACCACTTTACCCGCAGCCGAGAACAACATGGCTTCATTGCTACCGTCGGTCAAATCAACACCAATCAGTTCGTCACCCTCGTTGAGGTTGACGGCAATAATGCCCGCAGAACGTGGACGGCTAAAGTCAGTTAACGCTGTTTTCTTCACGGTACCGCTGGCGGTAGCCATAAACACGTTAACGCCTTCGGCATATTCACGAACTGGCAGAATCGCAGTAATACGTTCATTCGCTTCCAGTGGCAGCAGGTTCACAATTGGACGGCCACGCGCACCACGGCTCGCTTCCGGCAACTGATAAACCTTCATCCAATACAGACGGCCACGGCTGGAGAACAGCAGAATGGTGTCGTGGGTATTGGCGACCAGCAGGCGGTCGATGAAATCTTCTTCTTTAATACGTGCTGCAGATTTACCTTTACCGCCACGACGTTGTGCTTCGTAGTCGGTTAGCGGTTGATATTTCACATAGCCCTGGTGGGACAGCGTCACAACCACATCTTCGCGGTTGATCAAATCTTCAATGTTGATATCAGAGGTATTGGCGGTGATCTCAGTACGACGTTTGTCGCCAAACTGGTCGCGCATGGCTTCCAGTTCTTCGCGGATCACTTCCATCAGACGCTCAGCGCTGCCCAAAATGTGCAGCAATTCAGCGATCTGCTCCAGCAACTCTTTGTATTCGTCGAGCAGTTTTTCGTGCTCAAGGCCGGTCAGTTTCTGCAAACGCAGATCCAGAATCGCCTGGGCTTGTTGCTCGGTCAGGAAATATTGACCGTCACGAATACCGAATTCTGGTTCCAGCCATTCAGGACGCGCTGCGTCATCGCCAGCACGTTCCAGCATTGCAGAAACGTTGCCCAACTCCCATGAACGGGCGATCAGGCCTGCTTTCGCTTCTGCCGCATTTGGAGAATGGCGAATCAGTTCGATGATCGGGTCGATGTTCGCAAGAGCAATCGCCAGACCTTCAAGGATGTGCGCACGATCGCGCGCTTTACGCAGTTCGAAAATAGTACGACGCGTAACGACTTCACGACGGTGACGCACGAACGCAGAAAGAATGTCTTTCAGGTTCATGATCTTCGGTTGGCCCTGGTGCAGCGCAACCATGTTGATACCGAAGGAGGTCTGAAGCTGAGTCTGAGAATAAAGATTATTCAGGACCACTTCGCCCACTGCATCGCGTTTGATTTCGATAACAATGCGCATGCCGTCTTTATCAGACTCGTCACGCAGGGCGCTAATGCCCTCAACGCGTTTGTCTTTCACCAGTTCAGCGATTTTCTCAATCAGGCGTGCTTTGTTTACCTGGTATGGAATTTCATGAACGATGATGGTTTCGCGACCGGTTTTGGCATCAGCTTCTACTTCTGCGCGCGCGCGGATGTAAATCTTGCCACGGCCAGTGCGGTACGCTTCTTCAATGCCACGACGGCCATTGATGATTGCCGCAGTTGGGAAGTCCGGGCCTGGGATGTATTCCATCAGCCCTTCAACGGTGATCTCTTCGTCTTCAATAAACGCGAGGCAGCCGTTGATTACTTCAGTAATGTTATGAGGCGGGATGTTAGTTGCCATACCCACTGCGATACCGGACGAACCGTTTACCAGCAGGTTAGGAATTTTGGTTGGCATAACATCAGGAATGCGCTCGGTGCCGTCGTAGTTATCGACGAAGTCTACCGTGTCTTTTTCGAGATCGGCCATCAGCTCGTGCGCGATTTTCGACATACGGATTTCCGTATAACGCATCGCAGCGGCGGAATCACCGTCTACAGAGCCGAAGTTACCCTGGCCATCTACCAACATGTAACGCAATGAGAATGGCTGCGCCATACGCACGATAGTGTCATAAACAGCGGTGTCACCATGCGGGTGATATTTACCGATTACGTCACCAACAACACGGGCGGATTTTTTGTACGCTTTATTCCAGTCATTGCCCAATACGTTCATGGCGTAAAGTACGCGACGGTGTACCGGCTTGAGTCCATCTCGGACATCTGGCAGTGCGCGGCCGACAATAACCGACATCGCGTAATCCAGATATGAGTTTTTAAGCTCTTCCTCAATGTTGACCGGTGTAATTTCTCTGGCAAGGTCGCTCATGTATCCGCTATCCCTCTACTGTGTCCCGGATTCAAAGGTCGCAAATTATAACACAATCGCCCTACTGTGGGGAAACCAGAACACATTTGCGAATAGCTTTATTCGTCAGCATTGGCTGATATACTCCCGCCACGAAACGAGCAAGGAGTGAGTAGCCCCATGAATGCCGAAAACCAACCGGTAATCCACAACGTCGACCATGATGAAATCGCCAAATTCGAAGCCGTTGCCTCGCGCTGGTGGGATTTAGAAGGCGAGTTTAAACCTCTGCACCGTATTAACCCGCTGCGTTTGGGGTATATCACCCAGCGTGCTGATGGTCTGTTCGGTAAAACGGTGCTTGATGTCGGCTGCGGCGGCGGGATTTTGGCAGAAAGCATGGCCCGTGAAGGTGCCAATGTCACCGGGCTGGATATGGGTTTCGAACCATTGCAGGTTGCGAAACTTCATGCGCTGGAAAGTGGTATTCAGGTGGATTACGTTCAGGAAACCGTTGAACAACACGCGGATAAATTCGCTGGGAAATACGACGTTGTGACCTGCATGGAAATGCTGGAGCATGTGCCCGATCCGAAATCGGTCGTCACCGCGTGTGCAAAATTAGTGAAACCAGGCGGCCATGTCTTTTTCTCCACCCTCAACCGTAACGGCAAGTCATGGCTGATGGCAGTGGTTGGTGCGGAATATATTCTGCGCATGGTGCCAAAAGGCACACATGACGCGAAGAAATTCATCAAACCGGCAGAGTTACTGGCGTGGGTTGATGAAACGCAACTGCGCGAACGGCATATCACCGGGTTACATTACAACCCGCTGACCAACAAGTTTAAACTCGCCCCCGGCGTAGATGTTAACTATATGTTGCACACTCAAGGTTAATTCAGAATTTGCCATAAGTGAATTTGATGAAAATTGCGCGGTATCAAACCGCGCCCTTATCAATGAAGTTTAAGAAATCAGCACTCGATCAAAAATATCATTTTTTTTGCATCCCATTGACAATTGTCACAAGCCTTACGTGGCGTGGACTTAGCGAAAATCTCACTGTCACAACCTCAAATCCATCACGAAATCAATACTTGTTCTCAAGCGATTAGTTACTAGAATACTCACCATATAGTGATTAACTAAACAACAACCCCCTACATATAGTATTTATCCACAAAGTTAGCCACAAGAGGCCAGCTGTGGATAAACGGGGCATTTTTCATTTCACGGACAGGTACAAACGCACATGAATCAGAGTCTGCTGGTTACAAAACGTGACGGTCGCACTGAACGTATCGATCTGGATAAAATCCATCGAGTTCTGGATTGGGCCGCCGAAGGCTTAAATAACGTATCCGTATCACAGGTTGAACTGCGCTCGCACATCCAGTTTTACGACGGCATCAAGACTTCTGACATTCATGAAACCATTATCAAAGCAGCGGCAGATTTAATCTCTCGCGAAGCGCCTGATTATCAGTATCTGGCTGCGCGCCTGGCCGTTTTCCATCTGCGTAAAAAAGCTTACGGTGAATTCGAGCCGCCTAAACTCTATAACCATGTTGTGAAAATGGTTGAGATGGGTAAATACGATCAACATCTGCTGGAAGACTACACGGAAGAAGAGTTCAAGCAGATGGACGATTACCTCGACCACGACCGTGATCTGAACTTCTCTTACGCGGCTGTCAAACAGCTTGAAGGTAAGTACCTGGTTCAAAACCGTGTGACCGGCGAAATCTACGAAAGCGCACAGTTCCTCTATATTCTGGTCGCTGCGTGCCTGTTCTCCGGCTACCCGCGTGAAACCCGCATGAGCTACGTGAAGCGTTTTTACGATGCGGTTTCCCTGTTCAAAATTTCTCTGCCTACGCCGATTATGTCTGGCGTGCGCACCCCGACTCGCCAGTTCAGCTCTTGTGTCCTAATCGAGTGCGGCGACAGCCTGGACTCCATCAACGCCACATCCAGCGCGATTGTGAAATACGTTTCCCAACGTGCCGGTATCGGTATCAACGCCGGTCGTATCCGTGCGCTGGGCAGCCCAATTCGCGGTGGTGAAGCGTTCCACACCGGGTGTATTCCGTTCTACAAACACTTCCAGACCGCAGTGAAGTCCTGCTCTCAGGGCGGCGTGCGTGGCGGTGCTGCAACTCTGTTCTACCCAATGTGGCATCTGGAAGTTGAAAGCCTGCTGGTGTTGAAAAACAACCGTGGTGTTGAAGGCAACCGCGTACGTCACATGGACTACGGCGTGCAAATCAACAAACTGATGTACACCCGTTTGCTCAAAGGCGAAGACATCACACTGTTCAGCCCGTCTGACGTTCCAGGTCTGTACGATGCCTTCTTTGCTGACCAGGAAAAGTTTGAGCAGCTGTACACCAAATACGAAAAAGACGACAGCATCCGTAAACAACGTGTGAAAGCCGTTGAGCTGTTCTCGTTGATGATGCAGGAACGTGCTTCAACTGGCCGTATCTATATTCAAAACGTTGACCACTGCAACACCCACAGCCCGTTTGATCCGGCTATCGCGCCAGTACGCCAGTCCAACCTGTGCCTGGAAATCGCGCTGCCGACCAAACCAATGAATGACATCAACGACGAAGACGGTGAAATTGCACTGTGTACGCTGTCTGCATTCAACCTTGGTGCTATCAAGAGCCTGGATGAGCTGGAAGAACTGGCTGTTCTGGCAGTACGTGCTCTGGATGCGCTGCTGGATTACCAGGACTACCCAATCGCTGCCGCTAAACGTGGTGCAATGGGCCGCCGTACTTTGGGTGTTGGCGTGATTAACTTCGCTTACTATCTGGCGAAAAATGGCGTTCGTTACTCCGATGGCAGCGCCAATAACCTGACGCACAAAACCTTCGAAGCGATTCAATATTACCTGTTGAAAGCCTCGAACGAGCTGGCTAAAGAGCAAGGCCCATGCCTGTGGTTCAACGAAACCACGTATGCTAAAGGCATTCTGCCAATCGATACGTACAAGAAAGACCTGGATGTGATCAGCAACGAGCCGCTGCATCTGGACTGGGAAACGCTTCGTGAATCCATTAAAACTCACGGCCTGCGTAACTCAACGCTTTCTGCTTTGATGCCTTCTGAAACCTCGTCGCAGATCTCCAACGCGACCAACGGTATCGAGCCACCGCGCGGCCATATCAGCATTAAAGCGTCGAAAGACGGTATCCTGCGCCAGGTTGTGCCGGATTACGAAACGCTGAAAGACAATTACGAGCTGCTGTGGGAATTGCCAAATAACGACGGTTACCTGCAATTAGTCGGTTTGATGCAGAAGTTTATCGACCAGTCTATCTCTGCAAACACCAACTACGACCCATCGCGCTTCCCGTCAGGAAAAGTGCCGATGCAACAGTTGCTCAAAGATTTGCTCACCGCCTATAAATTCGGTGTCAAAACGCTTTATTATCAGAACACCCGCGACGGTGCCGAAGATGCGCAAGACGACCTGGCGCCTTCAATCCAGGACGATGGCTGCGAAAGCGGCGCATGTAAAATCTAACTTAAAATCCCCTCACCTCGCTGAGGGGATTTTTTCGACGTATTACAGGATTTGACCTCATGGCTTACACCACTTTTTCACAGACGAAAAACGATCAACTTGCTGAGCCAATGTTTTTTGGCCAGCCGGTTAACGTGGCACGCTACGATCAGCAAAAATATGACATCTTCGAAAAGCTGATCGAAAAGCAACTCTCCTTCTTCTGGCGCCCGGAAGAAGTGGACGTCTCCCGTGACCGTATTGACTATCAGGCGCTGCCCGATCACGAAAAACATATCTTCATCAGCAACCTGAAATACCAGACGCTGCTGGACTCCATTCAGGGCCGCAGCCCGAACGTGGCATTGCTGCCGCTGATCTCTATCCCGGAGCTGGAAACCTGGGTTGAAACATGGGCGTTCTCCGAGACGATTCACTCGCGCTCTTACACCCATATCATCCGTAACATCGTTAACGATCCGGCGGTTGTGTTTGACGATATCGTCACTAATCAGGAAATCTTAAAGCGTGCGAAAGATATCTCTGGTTACTACGACACGCTGATCGAAATGACCAGCTACTGGCATTTGCTGGGTGAAGGCACTCACACCGTAGACGGCAAAACCGTGAACGTGAATCTGCGTGCGCTGAAACGCCAACTCTATTTATGCCTGATGAGCGTTAACGCACTGGAAGCCATTCGCTTCTATGTCAGCTTCGCCTGCTCTTTCGCCTTCGCCGAGCGCGAACTGATGGAAGGCAACGCTAAAATCATCAAGCTGATTGCCCGTGACGAAGCGCTGCACCTGACAGGGACTCAGCACATGCTGAACCTGCTGCGTTCCGGTGAAGACGATCCTGAAATGGCTGAAATTGCACTGGAATGCCGCCAGGAATGCTACGACCTGTTCGTGCTGGCTGCTGAGCAAGAAAAAGAGTGGGCAGGTTACCTGTTCCGCGACGGTTCGATGATCGGTCTGAATAAAGACATTCTTTGCCAGTATGTTGATTACATCACCAACATTCGTATGCAGGCTGTCGGCCTTGATTTGCCATTCAAAACACGTTCAAACCCAATCCCATGGATCAACTCATGGCTGGTGTCCGATAACGTACAGGTTGCGCCACAAGAAGTGGAAGTCAGCTCTTATCTGGTCGGTCAGATTGATTCAAATGTTAACACCGACGATTTAAGCGACTTCCAGCTGTAATTTATGAGCCGCATTACGCTACGAATCACAGGAGCACAGCTTCTGTGTGAAGAAGAACACCCTTCTCTGCTGGCAACGCTTGAGTCTCATCAGGTCGCCGTGGAATACCAGTGCCGGGAAGGTTACTGCGGCTCCTGCCGTATACGTCTGGTTTCCGGGCAGGTTAAGTGGCTCACTGAGCCACTGGCCTTTATCCAGCCTGGTGAAATACTCCCTTGCTGCTGCCAGGCACAGGGTGATATTGAAATCGAGATGTAACGACTAATGCTCCTTCCTGGGGCATTTTTCTTTTTATTAAGTGTTCAACTAATTAAAATCCCCATTCCCTATTTTTGCAGTCAATTACATTTTCATTGGAATGCCCTTCTCAAACTTTCACTGCCGATATAAATTCGCTTTTATCAGTATTGCGTTCACGAAAGAAACTCAGTAGCCTTCATTGCGAACAGATGCACAGTGATAATTCACTTAATAAATATGAAGCAAGGAGATATTTATGAAACGTATGGATGAATTCGAAGGTTGCTGATTTCCTCATTAAATAGGGCTCCGGCCCTATTCAAAAGTAGCGCGGTAAGATTATGAACATCACTCAATCAATGCAGCATTGGGTTGTGTGGTCGCAAGTCGTTAGCTCGGTTGCCGTAGTGCTCAGTATGTTGTTAGCCCTTACTGCAATTATCTACAATGTGGTCACAGCCCGTAAAATACAAACAGCGACTTTCCTCTATGAGAGTCGTTCTGACAAAGAATACCTCGAAGGAACGCAAACACTGTGGAAAATGCATAATTCCGGAAAATCGTTTCGGAGTTATGTATTCCCCATAAAAGAAATGACCGAGGAAGAAAAGCAAGAAAGACAGAGGGTCATTTACTGTTTAAATTTCTATGAGCGACTAGCTGTAAGCATTAATAATGGTATTTATCACGAAACGATGATCAAGGAAGTATTTTATAATTCAATCGTTAACTATTTTTATATTGCAGAACCTTTTATTAAAGCCTTGCGCGAGAAAGAACAGAAAGAAACGTATTATCAGGAATATGAGTTGCTGGCTAAGAAATGGAAACGTACGCCATTATTAGCCAGGTTAACGCCCTGAATACCCGCCCAGAAACGGGTATTCAGGGTTACGAGTGCTATTTGGCTTTCATTTGTTGATGATGTTTGTTCTCACCCACCATCACCACCAGCAACAGAACAACCGCCAGCACGCTGCCGCCGATCATCACCATAAAGCCGCCGTCCCAACCGAAGAAATCAACGGTGTAACCGACAATTGCGCTCGCCGCGACCGAGCCGCCAAGATAGCCGAAGAGTCCGGTGAATCCTGCGGCGGTTCCCGCAGCCTTTTTCGGTGCCAGTTCCAGCGCATGCAGGCCAATCAACATTACTGGTCCATAAATCAGGAAGCCGATGACTATCATGCACGCCATATCAACGCCTGGGTTACCTGGTGGGTTTAACCAATAAACCACCGTCGCAATCGTCACCAGAATCATAAAGAACACGCCGGTCGCACCACGGTTCCCCCGGAAGACTTTGTCCGACATCCAGCCACAAAGCAGCGTTCCAGGAATACCTGCGTATTCATAGAGGAAGTAGGCCCAGGAGGATTTATCGAGCGTGAAATGTTTCACTTCTTTCAGATAGGTTGGCGACCAGTCAAGGATGCCGTAACGCAGTAAATAAACGAAAACGTTAGCAATGGCGATGTACCACAGCAGGCGGTTAGGGAAAACGTACTGCATGAAGATTTGTTTCGCTGTCAGTTCTTCTTCTGCGTTTTCGCTGTAGTCGTCAGGATAATCGTTTTTGTATTCTTCAATTGACGGCAATCCGCAAGACTGCGGTGTATCACGCATCAAAGCAAAAGCAACCAACGCCACAAAAATCGCCGCAAACGCAGGCATATACAAAGCGGCATGCCAGTCGTTAAACCACGCCATCCCCAACAGGAACAGCAATGGCGGAAGGCCACCACCGACGTTATGCGCGCAGTTCCAGATGGAAACAATTCCGCCACGCTCTTTCTGCGACCACCAGTGCACCATGGTGCGGCCACACGGCGGCCAACCCATCCCCTGGAACCAGCCACACAAGAACAGCAGCACAAACATCACTGCAATGCTCGATGTCGCCCACGGAACAAATCCCATAAACAGCATGACTAACGCCGCCAGAATCAAACCAGCGGGTAAGAAAACGCGTGGATTAGAACGGTCAGAAACTGACCCCATTATGAATTTTGAGAAACCGTAGGCGATGGATATTCCTGAAAGCGCAAAGCCCAGGTCTCCGCGTGAGAAGCCCTGCTCCACCAGATAGGGCATCGCCAGCGTGAAGTTTTTACGCACCAGATAATAGGCCGCGTAACCGAAGAAAATCCCCATAAAGATTTGCCAGCGCAAGCGCCGATAAGTCGGGTCGATGTGCTCGCTCTTCAGCCGTGGCTGGTGTGCGGTGGGTTTGAAAATGCTCAGCATAAATGCCTCCGTGGCAGGTTTTTATCAGGCAATGTTCTTTTGCGAGCGCATGTTAAGGATTATCGTGTTTATTTTGTGTGAAATACCCCGCAACATATTACATTTTTATTACAAATTGTCGAAATAGTGCATGCCATCACACTTTACTTTCGATTTATGCTCGAATTTGCTCGATATCAAACATTTTAAAAGCTATCTGTGGCTGAATGGTGCTCAAGCGGATCTTTCCAGGAGAAGAGCATGACGGCGGGAAGCAAAGAAACGGATGTCATTATTATCGGTGGCGGCGCGACGGGCGCAGGTATTGCCAGAGACTGCGCACGGCGCGGATTAAAAACCCTGTTGCTGGAAAGGCATGATATTGCCACCGGGGCGACAGGCCGCAATCATGGGTTACTCCACAGCGGCGCGCGATACGCCATGACAGATGGTGAATCTGCCAGGGAATGTATTGAAGAAAACCGCATTCTGAAACGCATTGCTCGCCATTGTATTGAACGAACTGACGGCTTGTTTATCACGCTTCCTGAAGACGATTTATCAGTACAAAGCACGTTTATCACCTCTTGCCAGAACGCTGGAATCGACGCGCAGATACTTTCCCCCAAAGAAGCCTTGCGTCTGGAACCCGCAGCCAACCCTGAACTTATCGGCGCTGTTCGTGTACCGGATGGCACTGTTGACCCTTTCCGGCTTACCGCCGCCAATATGCTCGATGCCAGAGAACATGGCGCAGAAATTCTCACCGGCCAGGAAGTCACCGGGCTTATCCGCAACGGCTCACGGGTAACCGGTGTTCGGGTCTACAACCACAAAACCCGGCAACATCACGATTTGTACGCCAACATGGTGGTGAATGCAGCCGGGATCTGGGGGCAACACATTGCAGAATATGCCGATCTGCGCGTTCGTATGCTCCCCGCCAAAGGCTCGTTACTGATCCTCGGCCACCGCATCAATAACATGGTGATTAACCGCTGCCGCAAACCTGCTGATGCGGATATTTTAGTGCCCGGCGATACCATTTCACTGATTGGCACCACCTCAACGCCAATCGAATACGACCAAATCGACAATATGCGAGTCACGCCGCAGGAAGTCGATATTCTGATTCGTGAAGGGGCGAAGCTGGCCCCAAAACTCGCTGCAACTCGCATTCTGCGTGCGTATGCTGGAGTTCGCCCACTAGTGGCAAGCGACAACGACCCGACAGGAAGAAATGCCAGCCGGGGGATCGTACTGCTGGATCACGCACAGCGTGACGGAATGGACGGTTTTATCACCATCACCGGCGGCAAACTGATGACTTATCGCCTGATGGCTGAATGGGCGACCAATGCCGTATGTGAAAAGCTCGGCAACACACAACCCTGCACCACCGCCACGTCCCCACTTCCAGGCTCTGGCAGCTCGCAAGAAGAAACACTGAGTAAAGTTATCTCACTGCCGCTAACAATCAGGCGTTCTGCGGTCTGGCGACATGGCGACCGCGCCGGGCAACTTCTGGCTGGCGACCGTCTAAGCAATAGCCTGGTTTGCGAGTGCGAAGCCGTCACCGCCGGTGAAGTTCGCTACGCGGCCAACAGTCTTGCCGTCAGCAATCTTGGCGATTTACGCCGCCGCACTCGTGTCGGCATGGGCACTTGTCAGGGCGAACTTTGTGCCTGCCGCGCCGCCGGATTATTACAGCGGTTTGGCACCTCGTCGTCAGCTCAATCGCTCGACGAGCTTTCTATTTTCCTCAACGAACGTTGGAAAGGGATTCGCCCCATTGCCTGGGATGATGCGCTGCGGGAAAGCGAATTTACCGCCTGGGTTTATCAGGGATTGTGTGGATTAAAAAAAGGAACACCTCAATGAAATTCGACAACCTGATTATTGGCGGCGGTTTAGCCGGATTAGTGTGTGGCATCCGCCTGGCGGAAGCGGGTCAGCGTTGTGCCATCATCAGCCGTGGGCAAAGCGCACTGCATTTTTCGTCCGGTTCACTGGATTTGCTGGCCGAATTGCCAGACGGCAGCCCGGTAGACTTCCCTTTGCAGGCGCTGGAAGCATTGAAACAGCAGGCGCCGGAACACCCTTACAGCTTGATGGGTGCAGATAACGTCCGCCGTTTCGCAGTTGAAAGCGAAGCGCTGCTTGCCCGCTGCAATATCACGCTACAGGGGAGCTACCAGCAAAATCATCAGCGTATTACGCCGCTGGGTACGCAACGCGCAACATGGCTCAGCCCGCAGGAAATCCCCACCGCCCCGCTTCCCTGGAAGCGCATAACGGTGGTAGGCATTGTAGGTTTTCTCGATTTTCAGCCCGAACTGGTTGCCGGAACGCTTGCAGAAAACAATATTGCGGTACAAACCGCCGAACTCACGCTCCCTGCATTAGACACGCTGCGTAATAACCCCAGCGAATTTCGCGCCGCCAACATCGCCCGCTTACTGGATATGCCTGAGCAGCAGTTGCTGCTGATTGAAGAACTTAAAGCGCTAGCAAGTGAGACTGATGCCCTGTTCCTTCCGGCTTGTCTGGGCAGCAATGATGAGAAAGCCTGGCAGACAATAAGCCGCGAATTACCGTGCCCGCTTCATCTGTTACCCACGCTGCCGCCGTCAGTGCTTGGGATGAGGATGTTCCATCAATTACACCGCCACTTCCAGCAACTCAACGGCATAATCATGCCTGGCGATGCGGTGCTGAGCACTGAAATGAACCAGAACCATGTCAGCGCTATTTTCACGCGCAATCACGTAGAAGTTCCGCTGCGTGCCAGGAACTATATCCTCGCCAGCGGCAGCTTTTTCAGTAACGGTCTGGAAGCAAAATTTAACGGGATACGAGAGCCTATTTTTGGTCTCGATATTCGCGCTCCATTGTTGCGTGAAGAGTGGTGTAAAGAGGACTTTTTCAGCCCTCAACCGTACTTGCAGGCGGGCGTCGCCGTTGATGAGTATTTTCACCCAACACTCGCCGGGCAGCGCATCGAAAATCTTTACGCCATTGGTTCTGTTGTCGCCGGATTTGACCCGCTACAGCAAGGCTGCGGCGCGGGCGTTTCAATGACCGGCGCATTATATGTCGCACAACAAATTCTTGATTCTCAGGAGGCAGGCGTATGAATCTGCTCGATGAAACTCGTTTTGAAAACTGCATTAAATGCACCGTTTGCACCACCGTCTGCCCGGTGAGCCGGGTTAATCCCGATTATCCTGGCCCGAAGCAATCCGGTCCTGATGGCGAACGCCTGCGTTTGAAAGATGCCGCTCTTTACGATGATGCCCTTAAATATTGCACCAACTGCAAACGCTGCGAAGTGGCCTGCCCGTCTGATGTGAAAATTGGCGATATTATTCAGCGCGCCAAAGCCCGCTATGGCAAATCACCCTTCAATTTAAGAGATGCCATTCTCAGCCATACCGATTTAATGGGAACACTTTCAACGCCGTTTGCACCGCTGGTGAATACGGCTACATCACTAAAACCGGTGAGAAAACTGCTCGATAAAACCCTGGGCATCGACAGCCATCGTGAATTACCCAAATATTCCGCCGGGACTTTTCGCCGCTGGTATCGAAACCAGGCCAGCCAGCAGCAAACCTTCGCGCAGCAAGTAGCGTTTTTCCACGGTTGCTACGTGAATTACAACCATCCACAGCTTGGCAAAGATCTGCTGCGCGTAATGAACGCCTTGGGAATCGGAGTGCAGTTGCTGGAACGAGAAAAATGCTGCGGCGTACCATTGATTGCTAACGGCTTTATCGATAAAGCCAAAAAGCAGGCGAATATTAATGCGGATTCCCTGCGCAAGGCTGTGCTGGAACGTAATCTTCCGGTTATCGCCACCTCGTCGACCTGCACTTTTACGCTGCGCGATGAATACCCGCAGGTGCTGGATATCGACACCCGCCCGATGCGCGACCATATCGAACTGGCAACACGGTTTATCTGGAAGCTGCTGGAAGAAGGACGCGAATTAAAACTGAAAGCGTTGCCGCTGCGTATTGCCTACCACACGCCGTGCCATATGGAGAAAATGGGCTGGTCATTGTATACGCTTGATTTATTGCGTCGTTTGCCGGGCGTCGAGCTGGTTATGCTGGAATCCCAATGCTGTGGAATTGCCGGAACGTATGGATTTAAAAAGGAAAACTATCAGACGTCGCAAAGTATCGGCGCACCGCTATTCCAGCAAATAGAAGAAAGTGGAGTCGATTTGGTCGTGACAGATTGCGAAACGTGCAAATGGCAGATTGAGATGTCCACCAGTAAAAAATGCGAGCACCCGATTACACTTTTGGCTCGGGCACTCGCGTAGTGCTTAAATCTCTATAGATTCAACAACGTTAATCCAGCCATGTTCTGCTGCGACATCCCAGCCGTTGAGCCAGCGACGCAGCATGTTTAATGCCATCATCGCGCAGACTTCCTGGCGAGTACGCAGCGCATGGCGGGTTACACTGAATTTCACTTGCAGGCCGTAAGTGCCGGTTGGCGTGTGTAAGGCGAAATTAAGATGTTCGTCTTCCAGACTGCCTACCACCAGCGTTAACGTGCTCCCCGCAAGCTGCGCGAAGCTTTTCGCACGCGCGGTTAACTGCTCCAGCGTTTCAGGGCGTGACGAGAGAACTTCACTATTGCCCAGCGGGGCTTGCGCGCTAGAAAGTTGCAAACACAGCAAACCGGCAGTGAATTGCTCACTGACCGCAATGTTGAGTGATTGCGCTCTCAGGCGTTCGGCTAATTGCGCAGGCAACCCTTCCGTTCCCTCAAAAATCGCGCTCTCACCCGCCACATTCTGCACTTGCGGCCATACCACTTCCATGGCTTTGCGCTGGCTGGCAGGCCCGGTCAGTTTCAGTTCAATAATCGGCATTGATGAGCGGTAACCCATTACCGCACCTTCCGGCAACGGCAGTGGCTCCAGGCTTTGTGCCAGCTCGCTTTCAGAGCGCCCGAAAGTGGTCAGGCGCAGGCAAACAGGCGGTTCTGGCAACACAAAGCGCTCACGCAGACGCGGCATGATTTGTTGGTCGACCATCACTTTAAATTCAGAAGGAACGCCGGGCGTGAAGAACATCAGGCAGCGGTTTAGTTGCAGCGCAAATCCGCACGCGGTGCCTACCGGGTTATCGACCATTTCGCTGGTTGCGGGGATTAATGCTTGTTTGCGATTGCTGGGAGCCATTTCACGCCCGCGCTCTGCAAAGAAACGTTCCATGTTTGCGAGCCACTCCTGATGCATCACCAGCTCAACACCTGCAGCACTAGCGGCGGCAAGCGCACTGAGATCGTCGCTGGTTGGCCCAAGGCCACCGTTCACAATCAGGATATCGGCATGTTCGCTGCGCTCTTTGAGCACCGCGATTAAATCTTCAAGACTGTCGCCCACCGTGTTACGGCGCGACATTGGTAAACCCTGGTTAAAAAAGTAATCAGCAAGCCAGGCTGCGTTGGTGTCAATAATTTGACCATGCAGCACTTCGTCGCCGGTAGACAGCATTTCCACTTTTATCATCGTTGTACTCCGCGGGAAGGTAACAGCTCACTATAACCTATACGGAATGGAAATGGATTGGGGGGCAAAACAGAGAGGCCGCAGCGAGTGCTACGGCCTGAAAATATTAGAAACGCGCGCTCACACCCACATATGGGCCGTCAGCGATGGTGTTATTACGATCGCCGTCTTTACCATCAACGCCAATGTAACGGTAACCCGCTTCAACGCTAATTGGGCGCATGATGGCCCAACGCGCACCAGCACTAGCTTCTTGATAATCTTTCACGCCGCTGGACAGGGAATCCGGGGAGTAATAATAATCACCAAACACGGTGAAGCTTTCAAAAATCGGCCAGCTCAGACCGCCACCTACTGCAACCGCATAACCTTCTTTGCTGTCGTTCGGATTCAGATAAACACCACGTCCGCCAACCGTTGCCATCATCGGCCCCAATGGAATATTCAGACCTAAGCCGAGACCGACGATATCGCCATCATCATCGTTATGCGCATAGTTGCCATTGATAGCAATACCGGTGGATTCGGTACCAAAACCCACACCAATGTTGGTATATTTTTCACCCGCTTCGCCGCTGACACTGATAGCGCTTGCTGATGCTGAAACGAGGGCTAAACCGGCAACACCCGCCATTAATAATTTGTTCATGCATTCAATCCTGAGCTGAAAAAGGGAGATCCCTGAAAAAACGCCGATTCTACAGCCACTATTCATTCAATCAATGCATTAGAAATGCTTTTTATCATTCGTTTGTAAGAAAATGAAAAAAACCGGCAATCTCGTGACAGGATCAATGTATGGCAGCGATAGAAAGTGCCAAATTGCTCAAAGGCCATTACTTCCCTATAAATAGAGAGAACACCTCGTTCCGCTTTTGGCCGCTACTCACATTGATACATGGAGACAACAATGAGCAAGAAAGGATTAACGACTGCATCCGGGGCTCCCGTAGCCCACAATAACAATGTTGCAACCGCCGGCCCCCGTGGCCCAATGCTATTACAGGATGTATGGTTTTTAGAGAAACTGGCCCACTTTGACCGTGAAGTTATCCCAGAGCGTCGCATGCACGCCAAGGGCTCCGGCGCATTTGGTACGTTTACTGTCACACACGATATTACGCAGTTCACCCGAGCAAAGATCTTCTCTGAGATTGGCAAGAAAACCGAGATGTTCCTGCGCTTCTCAACCGTTGCAGGCGAGCGCGGTGCCGCAGATGCCGAGCGTGATATTCGCGGTTTCTCCATGAAGTTTTATACCGAAGAAGGCAACTGGGATTTAGTCGGCAACAACACCCCAGTGTTTTATCTGCGCGACCCATTAAAATTCCCTGACTTAAACCACGTTGTGAAGCGCGACCCGCGCACCAACCTGCGTAACGCCACCTACAAGTGGGATTTCTTCTCACAGCTTCCTGAATCTCTGCACCAGTTAACCATCGACTTTAGCGACCGCGGCCTGCCACGTTCTTATCGTCATATTCACGGTTTTGGTAGCCACACGTTCAGCTTTATCAATAACGACAACGAGCGTTTCTGGGTGAAATTCCACCTGAAAACACAACAGCAAATCGCCAACCTGATGGACGATGAAGCAGCGGCAATCATCGCCAACGACCGTGAAAGCTCGCAGCGCGATTTGTTTGACTCCATTGAAGGTGGCGATTTCCCACGCTGGAAATTCTACGTGCAAGTCATGCCGGAAGCGGAAGCTTCACAGACACCATACAACCCGTTTGACCTGACCAAAGTCTGGCCGCACGGTGATTATCCGCTGATTGAAGTGGGTGAGCTGGAACTGAACCGTAACCCGGACAACTACTTTGCCGATGTTGAGCAAGTGGCCATGTCCCCAGCGAACGTTGTGCCAGGCATTGGTTTCTCTCCAGACCGTATGCTGCAAGGCCGCCTGTTCTCTTACGGCGACGCACACCGCTACCGTTTGGGTGTTAACCATCATCAAATCCCGGTTAACGCACCGAAATGTCCGTTCCATAACTACCATCGTGATGGTGCGATGCGTATTGATGGCAACAGCGGTAACGGCCCAACTTATGAGCCAAACAGCTTTAATGTGTTCCAGGAGCAGCCTGATTTCAGCGAACCACCGTTAAGCCTGGAAGGGGCGGCGGATCACTGGAACCATCGTGAAGATACTGATTACTTCACGCAGCCGCGCGCGCTGTATAACCTGCTGAGTGCTGAAGAGCACCAACGCATGTTCAACCGCATTGCCGGTGATATGAAAGATGTCCCAGAGTTTATTCAGGAGCGCCAGATTGCCCTGTTTAACCAGGTGCATCCAGAGTATGGCGCGGGTGTAGCAGCAGCACTTAACGCGTTGAAATAGTTTTATTATTTTCTTCTTTCAAACGACAGGGTGTTTTCTCCTCTGTCGTTTTTTCAAGTCTCACTCCCTCTTCGCATACCCGAAAAACAAATAATAAACCAGTCCGAATCCAGCGTTGTTGCGTGAAATTATCCGGCCCTATTATCGGAATTAACATCCGATAAAAATCGTAAAGGTCGATAATGGAATTTCGCAACCAGACACCCTTTTCAGCGCTGCATTTTATGATGCTGGATAAGAACAATGATGAAAATCATGTTGTTGTAATAAAAGTTGGCTATCGCCTGGAGCCGACAGGTAACGGGATATACCGCGTCAGAGTGCGTGATGACGATGCGGTTGCGTTGTGTACCGAAGATGAATTTTCCGGGGCGCCGAATACTTCCACAGTTATACAGGAAAGCGAACTCGCGCCCTTTAAGCCTTATTGCGATGTCATTATTTCAGGTACTGCCTGCACTCCCGGCGGTATTCCTGGTACCACAATAAATGCGGCAGTAAAGCTCACCTCATCGGCAGATACTGTATTACTTGAAAAACACGTGCACGTAACCGGGCCACGTTTATTTCAACAAAACCCCCTGACTCGAAAATGGTCATTAACATCGCCCGATCCCTTTATTTCTCAACCCATCATCTGGGAAGCGGCTTTCGGTGGCGAATGCCAGATAAGCGAGAGCGAGGAAGGCGCAGAGGCTATCCCGAAAACTGCACGTTTAAAGGATGTTCAACGTGCCAGCCATCCTGACGCGCCACAGGCACCGCTGGCGCACACCGTATGTGAAAATAATCCTCTCGGTAAAGGTTACATCACGCCCTGGTATTCAGCCGCAAAGCAGGCTGTCAGTTATCCGGCACCGCAGATAACCGACCCGCGCGCGCCGCTGACGGGCGAGCGGTTTGCAGAGCTCATCGCCGGTAAGGCCGACCTGAACGCACCGTCATTTCAGGCTGCCGGGTTCGGTTTTACAGGCCGTACATGGCAACCTCGACGTGCGCTGGCTGGAACATACGACGACATCTGGCTAAAAGAACGCCACCCGAATCTCCCCGCTGATTTTGATTTCCGCTACTGGAATGCCGCGCCACACGACCAGCAAATTCCGTTCCCGCAGCTTCCCATCTCTGTTGAATTAGCAGGGTTTTCCCCCTCCGGCGGCATCCATTTTTCATTCCCGGAACATCTGGCGTTTGTTCTGTTGCGCTTCACTGATGGGGTTATCGTCCCTGTAAATATGAATTTAGATACGTTGCATATCGATGCTGACAAGCTGGACGTGACGGTCTGCTGGCGTTTTCTGCTACCCAAATCCGCACCGGTTCGGGTAATGGAAGCACGCTATGAAACCGAACCGGGAAAACTGACTGCAAAACTCTACGGCATTCCACAAAAGGAGATAACCCCTCATGGCTGAGAACTTCATGGCGCGTAAAGACCCCAGTTGGCAGGTGATCTATCTGAGCCCCGATGTCTGTAAAACCCCGATAGGTCCTTTAACGCCGCCCGTCCCCTATCCTGTCACGGCGAATCTGGGTGAGGCGGTGCTTGAAGTGCCGAATGTGCGGGCAAATGGCTGCCCGGTTGTCGTACTCAGTCAAAGTTTTATCCCTAAAACCAAGGGTGACAAGGCCGGTGTGGCAAAAGGCGTGAGCAGTGGCACTGTGGAAGATATCTGCGAGCCAATGGAGCACAGCAGCACGGTGCGGGTAACCGGTAAACCCATACTGCGCCATGGTGACAAGTTCTGGATGAATTGTAGGAATACGACGGGCGTGATTGTCGGCCAGCCTCCGGTGCCGAATATTTCCGCCGCGGAAACCAGTTCCGGCGTTGAGCCTGAAACGGAGGAAGAGCAATCATTTCTCGATGGTGTGAAAGACTGGTTACGCGAATTAGCCGCTGAGAATATCGCGGCCATGCAGGATCCAATGAAGGGAACCATTGGTGCGGCAAAAGATGCATGGAACACAGTACCGGAGGTTCTTGAGGGCGTAGCAAAAGCAGGTATTGGCCAGGCTGCTGCCGAGATGGAAACCAATGCCCGTATATTTACGGTCATAGGACTTGATGACCAGGCTCAGGAGCAGAGGAATTTGTCTCAGGAGCTTAACGATAATGGCGGCATTAACCTGGATATTATCAAGTTCCCTCTGGACGGTGATGCCGAAAAAGGCGGGGCTGATATTTTAACGGAAATATCTCTGCTTATCGGTCTGGGAGAGTTAAAGGCTTTGCTGAAAGCTGCCGCAAAGAAAAGTCTGGCTAAAACCGTAGAAAAAAAAGCAGCGAAAAATATGGATGGAGGCAATGTCTCAGGCAGGGCAGATGGCGATGGGAAAGCCCTTACTGGTGAGAAAGTTTCGGATAAAAAAGAGGGACAGGATAACTTTCTCTGTACAGCTAAAGGTGAGCCAGTTGATGTTGCTACGGGTGATTTCCTGCAGGATCTACAGGTTATTGCGCTGCCCGGTACTCTGCCACTCACCTTGAACCGTCTCTATCGCTCCCGCAGCACCGTAAGCGGCCTGTTTGGCGAAAAATGGGTGGATAACTGGTCACAGCAACTGGTGCTGGATGAGAAAGCAATCCACTTCACCGCCGAAGATGGCCTGACGCTGAGTTACTACGCCCCCTCCAGCCAGGATGACGTCGACGGCATCAATCTACACCGGGCTTACTGTCAACTGTACGGCACCCGCAGCGGCACACTGTATCTCTTTAATCGCCAGACACAGCAAACCCTCTGTTTCGATGCGCAACCCGGAAACTGCCGCAGGCTTTCTGCTCTGCGTGACCGGGCTGGCAACCAGATCCGTTTCCATTATCAGGACGAGCAACTGACTGCCCTGACACACAGCGACGGCTACCGCGTGGTACTGGAATGGCAGCAAAAACAGCTCATGACCGTCACTCGAGTGGACGGCGACCAGCAACAATGGCTGGTAAAATGCCGCTACGATGACCGTGGCATGCTGGCGGAATGCGCTACCTTCCAGTACACCCATCTGCACCATGAATATAACCCACATGGGCACATGATCCGCTGGCGCGACACGGACCAGACAGACGTTAATGTGCACTACGACAGTCTGGGGCGAGTGACAAAAACCCAGGCCGAAGGTGGCTATTATACCGACCGTTTTAGCTATAACGATGCACAGCGCTGCACCACCTGGCTGGACAGTGAAGGCGGGATATCTCGCTATGAATATAACGTCTTCGGTCTTGTGACGCGCCAAACCGATGCGCTGGGCCGCCAGACACTCACGCGCTGGGACCGGGGCAACAAAACCCTCGAAACCGACGCCCTCGGGCGTGAAACCCGTTACCGCTATAACGAAAACGGCCAGGTCAACCGCATCCGGAGCGTGACGGGCGACGTGCAGTATAAATACGACGAACACGGCCAGGTGGTGAAACTCACGCAACCGGACGGCGGTATCTGGCGGTTTGCGTGGAACGAACAGGGGCGACTGCTCAGCCAGACCGATGCGCAGGGGCGGGTACAGCACTTCGAATACAATGAACAGGGATTACGCATCGGCGATATTCAGCCTGATGGCGCCTGCTGGCGGTATGGCTGGAACGAGCAACACCAGCTCGCCCGCCTGACGGCACCGGATGAGGCCACCACGACACTGACGCAGGATATCTTCGGGCGACTCAACACAGTCACTAACCCGCAGGGCCATCTCACCCGCTACACCCACAGCCAGCAACATGCCGGCATACACGGCAGTCTGCTGAACATCCAGTTGCCGGATGGCATCACACAACGCCAGCGCTTTGACGGCGAAAAACGCCGCGCCAGTACCACCGATGGCGAAGGCAAAACCACCCACTATCACTACGGCGCTTTCGACCTGTTGCTGGCCCTCACCCGTCCCGACGGCCAGACGCTGCACTTTGGTTACGACTCACTCACCCGCCTGAACCGCGTGACAAATGCAGGCGGTGACACCTGGCATCTGGAGCGGGACGCAGCAGGCCAGCTCATCCGCGAAACCGACTTCACCGGATGCAGCACAACCTATCAATACGATGCCGTCGGGCGGCGCATTCTGACCCGTTATGCCGATAACCGCGTGGTGCGGCTGCACTGGTCAGCGCGTGATGAACTGGTGCGCGAAGAGCGCTGGCAGGAAGATGCAGAGCAGTCTGTGCTGCTCGCCACCACCGTGTATGAATACGATGCACAGGGCAGAATGACGCTGGCGCACAACGCGGATGCGCGCGTGGAATTTGAGTATGATGCCCACGGCAGCCTGGTGTGCGAACGGATAAATGGGCGGGAGATACACCACGAGCAGGATGCGCTGAGTCTGCGAACCGTGGCAAGACGTACAGACGCACAATCTCTGGTCTACGGCTATGACATCACCGGCCGCCTGCAACAGATGCAGGCCGGGGAGTTCAGCCCGCTGCGGCTAGAGCACGATAATCTGGGACGCGAGCGGCGGCGGTACAGCGTGGCAGGCTTTGAACAGGCACAGGATTACTCACCAACGGGCATGCTGCTGGCACAGACGGCAGGGAATGCGGTAAACCGCCGCTGGACCTACGATAACGCCTACAACCTGCGCAGCCTTGATGATGCCCGCTGGGGCACCACGCATTACCAGTACAACAACAATGACCAGCCCGTGCAGGCAGAGCTGCGCGGGATACATCCGCTGCTCGAACTGTTTGGTTACGATGAAAATCTCAATCTGAACGAACAGCGTGTCCGCGAACGCAACGATGATGTGATGCCAGAACGCATCAGCCAGATGCAGCAGGCCGGGCGGGTCATCCGGCGCGGAAAAAGCGAATACCGTTACGACAGCGCCGGTCGCCTGGCAGAAAGACGCACCGACAACACCGGTTTTCGCCCGCAGGTCTGGCACTACCGTTGGGATGCCCACAGCCGGATGAACGGGCTGGTGACACCGGAGGGTGAACGCTGGCACTACGCCTACGATGCCTTCGGGCGGCGTATCAGTAAGCGTTGCGAGACAGTAAACTGCCAGAACTACACCGGTTATGACTACTTGTGGAGCGGCGACCAGCTTATCGAAGAAACCCCGGTATACGCCGACGGCACCCCGGCATATGACGCCAGTATTCAGTGGCTGTACGCCCCGGATGCACTGACTCCCACCGCCCGCCAGGAAAAAGGCCGCCTGCACTACGTGGTGAGCGACCACATGGGCACACCGAGAGAATTACTGACCGAAGACGGCAACGTGGTCTGGGCAAACCGGCTGAATACCTGGGGCCGCGAAAACCTGTGGCGCAGACCGGCAGCAAACGACGGGAATGTGAGCTGCAACCTGCGTTTTGCAGGCCAGTACGCAGATGAAGAATCGGGTTTACATTATAATCGCCACCGTTATTATGACAGTGAGACGGGGCAGTACCTGAGTTCAGACCCGATAGGGCTGGCGGGTGGGGTAAATCCTTACGGGTATGTGCATAATCCGCTTAGATATATTGATCCGTTGGGGTTGGCTTGTTGTAAATATAACTCCAGAAATGAGGCATTCAGGGCGGCCAAAAGGGATGCGGGAATACCTATGAATCAGCAGCCATCAAAAGTTGAAATGACCAATCTTACAGACCGGAATGGTAACAATATTCTTGGTAATGACTATAAGCCGCTGATGACTCGTGAATATACGTTCACTCGACCTGGTAAAGAAGATATAGTAATTCAAGACCACTCTCCTGGTCATATCTATGGCCCCGATGGAACACCAGGTAATCAAGGTCCTCATATTAATGTGAGGCCTAAAAGTGATACCAGAAATGGTAACGTTGATGGCACGCTTGGACATTATCCATTTTAGGAAAATCTCATGAAATTATGGACTGATTATTTGATCAACTCTCAAGCTATTGACTTAATTTATCATGGGGATGGACCGACTTTGAACAATGTTGATATCCATGAGGTTGTTTTTCATAGGGATGGACCAAAAATATCAATTAGAATGAATTTAGATAGTTACCCTAAGGATCCGCCAAAGAAATGGTTGGTACAAAAATTTAATACGGTTCAGGTAATATTGTCGCTGCTAGGTGTTAATGATGTGCAAATGTCAGGTTGGGTTAATACTAATTACATCGCGGACATTGAGATTGATGATGTTAATGGTGGAATTAATATAAAGATTGATAACTGTGACTTGAAATTAAATGTAAAGGCAAGGTTTTTGAGTGTTCAATCTATAACTGCGTATATGAAAAATTAGCAAAGATAATAATATTGATAAGAACAGCCGAAAAGATCATCTGATTTTTTCGGCTGTTCTTATATTCATTTGCTATTTATGAATCTAACCTACCATCCCGCGCAGCGCCGCCTTAATATTATTATTCGCCTGCTTAATTTCCCGCAGTTGCAGGCGAAGCGACTCTTTCTCGTGCTTCAGATCGTCCACTTCCTCACTGTCCAGAACCAGCACAATACAGCCGTCGGTTATTTTCACGGTGAGATGTGCGCCCGTCTCAAATCCCGCTTCGCGTAATTACTCATCGACAGGCCTGCTGCTGGCACAGACGGCAGGGAATGCGGTAAACCGCCGCTGGACATATGATAAAGCCTACAACCTCCGCAGCCTTGATGATGCCCGCTGGGGCACCTCGCATTACCAGTACAACAACAACGACCAGCCCGTGCAGGCAGAGCTGCGCGGGATATATCCGCTGCTCGAACTGTTTGGTTACGATGAAAATCTCAATCTGAACGAACAGCGTGTCCGCGAACGCAACGATGATGTGCTGCCAGAACGCATCAGCCAGATGCAGCAGGCCGGGCGGGTCATCCGGCGCGGAAACAGCGAATACCGTTACGACAGCGCCGGTCGACTGGCAGAGAAACGCACCGACAACACCGGTTTTCGCCCACAGGTCTGGCGCTACCGTTGGGATGCCCACAGCCGGATGAACGGGCTGGTGACATCGGACGGTGAACGCTGGCACTACGCCTACGATGCCTTCGGGCGGCGTATCAGCAAACGGTGCGAAACAATAAATCGCCAGAAATACACCGGTTATGACTACTTGTGGAGCGGCGACCAGCTTATCGAAGAAACCCCGGTATACGCCGACGGCACCCCGGCGTATGACGCGAGTATTCAGTGGCTGTACGCCCCGGATGCACTGACTCCCGTCGCCCGCCAGGAAAAAGGCCGCCTGCACTACGTGGTGAGCGACCACATGGGTACCCCGAGAGAACTGCTGACCGAAGACGGCAACGTGGTCTGGGCAAACCGGCTGAATACCTGGGGCCGTGGAAACCTGTGGCGCAGACCGGCAGCAAACGACGAGAATGTGAGCTGCAACCTGCGCTTTGCGGGCCAGTACGCAGATGAAGAATCGGGTTTACATTATAATCGCCACCGTTATTATGACAGTGAGACGGGGCAGTACCTGAGTTCAGACCCGATTGGGCTGGCGGGTGGGTTGAATCCGTATGGGTATGTTCATAATCCTCTTAGATATGTAGATCCGCTTGGGCTGGCTGGAGCTGAATGCTGTGAAGCCGCGATAAGGCTAAGACGCAAACTACGAGCATTAGAAAAAGCCCAAAACGAAGCAGTTAGGAGTAGTGTTTTACCTGACGGACGTATTCGCTATTACAATGCAGAGTCTCCAGCAAAAACGGCCGGACCTACTCGAGGACGTTCTCATGTTACAGAATGGGATCCTTCGACTGGTAATGTAAGATCGTGGGAAGAAACTTACGACCATTCAGGTAATGTAAACCGTGTCCACCCTAAGATGAACAATGGTGAGATTTTAGATCTTCCACATTATCCACCAACCAAAGCAGATATAGATGCTGGTAAAGTAACTCCGACAGGGAGACGACAAAATTGAAAGAGCTAACCGCTAAATTTTTGAACGGTATAAATTATCTTATGAAAGATAGTTACGAGCCTTCAAAAGTTGCCAGATTTGCACTGGAATTTTATCTCGATTATCAAATTGAAGATGAAAAATTAGCTTATGTTGTTGATTATTTACGGGGGATTGATGCTGGCCCTGAATTTGAGTTAACCCGTGATGAACTAGACGAATTTATTAGAGACAATCTAATTAAATAAAAGAAAGCCGAAAGGATCATTTGATCCTCTCGGCCATTTTATATTGAGTGGTTATTTATAAATCTAACTCGCTATTCAGCGCAGCGCCGCCTTAATATTCTTATTCACCTGCTTAACTTCCCGCAGTTGCAGGCGAAGCGACTCTTTCTCATGCTTCAGATCGTCTACTTCCTCACTGTCCAGAACCAGCACAATACAGCCGTCGGTTATTTTCACGGTGAGATGTGCGCCCGTCTCAAATCCCGCTTCGCGCAGCCATTTACCCTTTAAATGAATATTTGGCGTACTGGTATCGCCTCCATTCGGTAAATATCCGACGGTGTAGTTGCGTTGCGCTTTGGAAATCCCCGATCCTGAAATACAATCGTGTTCAGCCATGATTAACTACCTTCTTAGTTGCTTGTGGTGAGCGGCGGTGATGAGGTGCGAACTCATTGCTGCCGCGCTGTTTTAACGTTGTCTTACACTCTTCTTAACTGCCTTCTCTACATTGACTTTAGTCACAAAACTGTCGATCACCATAATCAACGCTCTTTGCTCTTCGTCAGGTAACGCATCAGCGTGTTGCCAGAGTTCGTGTAACTCCGCATTGCGGATCTTCACATCTTTGCTGGTATCCACCCGGCCAACCAGCTCATCAAGCGAAACCTGCAACACATCAGCCAGCTTAAGTAATGTCTCCAGTTGCGGGGATATATGGCCGCGTTCCCAGCGGTTATAGGCTCTGGGTTGTACGTCAATTATCTCTGCAAGGCGTGTCTGGGTAAGCCCTCGGGCTTCTCTCAGTGCTTTCAGACGTTCGGAAAATACGGACATATCAAGACCTGTCATCAATAACTCAATAGTCGTCATTGTATGCCCTCTTTTTTAGTTGCCTGTTGTAATGGGTAGATAATGTGATTATTACATATCACATTAATGTCCATTGACAAGGTTTTAGAGGTACACAAATGGCACGCATCCCGGAAGCAGAACTGCAACACCTGAAAGCCGCCGTCTCGTTAGTGGCGCTGGTTAACGCGCAGGGGCGGAAGCTGTTTAAAAAGGGGAAAGACTTCGCGGTGTTGTGCCCGTTCCATGAGGAGAAAACACCGTCCTGTGTGCTCTCGCCTGCCAAAAATCTGTATCACTGCTTTGGTTGCAATGCCGGGGGTTCGGCCATCGACTGGGTGATGCACACGGAAAAGTTGAGTCTGCGCAAGGCGGTGGAACGGCTGCGGGGTGAGCTGGGGGAAAATCCTTCTGTTCAGCCGCTGGTTGTCGCCTCCGATCCGGGCGCGTTCGCGGACGATGAGGCGGGCCGCCAGGCGCTGCTTAATCGCGTGGTTGAGTTCTATCACCACACGCTGTTAAACGCACCGGAAGCGGTGGCCTATCTGGAAAAGCGTCGCCTTAATCACCCTGAATTAGTCGCTGCTTTTAAGCTGGGCTTCGCCAATCGCACACTGGCCTATCGTCTGCCGCCGAAGTCAAGGAAGGAAGGCGCGGCGATCCGGGGGCAGTTGCAGTCTGTCGGTATCATGCGCGAGTCCGGGCATGAGCACTTCCAGGGATCGTTAGTGGTGCCGGTTGTCTCTCTGAACGGCCAGATCCGCGAGATGTACGGGCGCAAAATCACCGGTAGCTTACGCAAAGGCACGCCGCTGCATCTGTATCTGCCGGGGCCGCATGGCGGGGTGTGGAACGAGGCGGCGCTGGTCAGTTCAAAAACGGTGATCGTGTGTGAATCGCTTCTCGACGCCATGAGCTTCTGGGTGGCGGGTTATCGTAATGTGACGGCGGCTTACGGGGTGTTCGGCTTCACCAGTGAGATGGCGAAAGCCTTTAAGCATCATGGTGTTAAGCAGGTGTTGATCGCCTTCGATAACGACATGGCGGGCAACGAGGGCGCGGTGGATCTGGCGCGGGATCTGGCCCGTGACGGTATCGAGGCGTTCCGGGTGGTGTTCCCGCCTGAAATGGATGCGAACGGCTATCTGTGTCAGGTGGCGGATGCGGCGCGGGAGTTCGGTCTGCTGATCGATGGCGCGGTGCCAATGCGTGAAGTGGTCAG
The DNA here is from genome assembly GCA_965119215.1 of uncultured Buttiauxella sp. Lineage (GTDB taxonomy): Bacteria > Pseudomonadota > Gammaproteobacteria > Enterobacterales > Enterobacteriaceae > Buttiauxella. The sequence goes on along the minus strand of CBCPKK010000005.1, from coordinate 361,897 downwards.
TACAAACGTTGTCGCAGCGGAAGAACTGGTGGCACATCAGCATCAGAAAGCACCGGAGCCGGAAAAATCTTCTTCTTTAGCTGCTGCCGTTGCTTCTGAACCGGGCGTGGTGGTTGAAACCCTGCCGAACGGTGATGTGCAGATCGCGCTGTCGGGCCAGCAATGGCGGGTGCGCGGGCTGGCGCAGGTGAAAGCCGGTGCAGCGGTAATGAAGCTGAACCTCCAGGTACTTGATGAGCAAAGCGGCGTGGTGTTCGCGGACTCGCTGGACATGATGAGTGCGCGCAGTCGCGGCGGTTATGCACGAATGGCGGCGGTGGAACTCGGTCTGGCAGAAGGTGATCTGCGTCGTTCGCTGGGTAAAGTGTTGCTGGCGCTGGAATCAAAACAGGCGGCTGTGGCACCGGAGAATGCCGTGCCGGAACTGGACGAAACGCAGAAAGAAGCGGCGCTGGCGTTGCTGAAAGATCCGCATCTTATCAGTCGCATAACGGACGATCTGGCGGCGTGTGGGGTGGTCGGTGAATCCACCAACTTAGTGGCCAGTTACTTAGCTGCTGTCAGTCGCAAACTGGACAGGCCGCTGGCGGTGCTGATCCAGAGCAGTTCGGCAGCGGGAAAATCCTCATTAATGGACGCGGTATTAAACCTGATCCCACCGGAAGAACGGCTGCAATACTCGGCCATGACCGGGCAAAGCCTGTTCTATCTCGGCGAAACCAACCTTCAGCACAAAATCCTCGCCATTGCCGAAGAAGAAGGCGTTCGCCAGGCGGCGTATGCGCTGAAGCTGTTGCAGTACGAACTGTTATGGGACGGTGAAGGCCCGGATAGTCTGCATCTGTGTGGCCTGATCGAACCTGAAAATAATGACTATGACTCGCGCAAGTCTGGGCCTGATGAGGGCAAGTCCGGGTCAAGTCTGCCTCAAGTCGGGGCTAAGTCTGGTTCAGATAAATCGCTCAAAGCCGCATCCGTTAAGGGTTCTGATGCTGCAAGTCGCGTTGAGTGAAAAAGCACTGTTCCGGCAACATCAGATAAAACCCCGTCGTACTCACCGTTCCCACCCCGCAAGGACGCGCCATCATGACAAAAAAACTCAGCAATCACGGCAGCACGTTACGCCAGCAACTCCAGACTTATCTTGAGCATCTGAAGGTGCGGAACTACAGCCCGCACACGATGGAAAGCTATCAGGAACGGCTGTTACCGTTCGTCATCTGGTGTGAAGATCGGGGGGTGATGAACGCGCCGCAGGTGAGTCTGGCGGTACTGGAAGGATATCAGCGTAGTCTTGCCGGTTATCGCAAAGCGGATGGAAAACGGCTGGCGGTGAACAGCCAGTTAAACCGGTTAACGGCCATCAGAATGCTGTTCCGCTGGCTGCTGAAAAATCACCATATCCTCTACAATCCGGCGGAATTGCTGGAGTTGCCGCGTGAGGAGAAGCGGCTTCCGGCGCAGGTGTTGAGTGAGGAGGAGACACGCAATGTGTTGCAGGCGGTGGACAGCCGCAGTATCACCGGGTTACGCAACCGCACTCTGCTGGAACTGCTGTGGAGTACGGGGATCCGGCGAATGGAACTGGGCAACCTGATGCTGCGGGATATCGATGTCAGGCGTGGTGTGGTGGTGGTTCGTCAGGGAAAAGGCAATAAAGACCGGGTGGTGCCAGTGGGTGAACGGGCGCTGGAATGGCTGGCGCGTTATCTGGAGCACGCGCGGCCGGTGCTTGCGCGGCGGTTCGACAGTGGCTATGTGTTCATCAGTAATAAAGGGTCGGCACTGTCAAAAGCGAGTCTGACGGAGATAGCCGGAAAGGCGATCCGTGAAGATGGTCTGGTAGATAAACCGGGTGCATGCCATGTGTTCCGGCACACAATGGCGACGCAGATGCTGGAGAACGGGGCAGATATCCGGTATATCCAGGCGATGCTGGGGCATGAAAAGCTGGAGACCACGCAGGTGTATACGCGGGTGGCCATCGGGCATCTTCAGAAGGTGCATAAGAAAACGCATCCGGGGGAGTGTAAACGGAGTAAAAAGTAATGATGATGTATATACTAGGTGAATACCTAAAGAGAAGTAAGGAAAGTATTATGTCTAAAGAAGCGGTATTTACCATGAAACTGGAGTCTTCGTTACGGGAAGGCTTCATGGCAGCAGCGAAAGCCAGCCACAGACCGGCCTCACAGGTGATGCGGGATCTGATGCGTGAGTATGTACAACGGCAGCAGGAGACACAGGCTTATGATGACTACGTAATACAGAAAGTGGAAAAAGGCCGACAATCCATGCGTTCGGATGAAGGGGTGAGCAACGAGGAAGTTGAGCAGATGTTCGCTGCACGTCGGGCCAAAGTGGCAGGTAAGATGTGAAGGTACAATGGACAAAAGCTGCATTACTGGATCGTATAGCCATCTGGGAATACATAGTAGAAAGAAACCCGGTAGCAGCCGTTGAGCTGGATGAGTTGTTCAGTGAAGCAGCAGAACGACTGGCAGCACATCCATTAATGGGTGTGGCTGGCAGGGTTGCCGGAACAAGAGAACTGACGCCGCATGAGCACTACCGGCTGATCTATGAAACGGATGAAGAAATGGACATTGTCTGGGTAGTGACGCTGATCCATACCGCGCGTTGCTGGCCTCTGCTGGAGGCAAATTAAATCCGGAAGCAACTGAATCGCCGGACAGCTTCAAAAAGTAGCTCAGTCCCTTCAATATCGTGAGTCTGTGGAAGGCAGACAACCGCCGTCCGTGGCGGTTGACTGCCTCGCCTGCCTTCAGTGTCTCCGGCGGTAAATGCCGTCTGTCCAGCGTTAAACTCCTTCGTTCTCTGTATGTTGGGTTGCTGGTCAGCCGTCATTGACCATAACGTTTGTTACGCGAAATGGCCCGTCGGAGCGTCCCACAACGCGTAACAAACGTTATGGCGTCGCCGTTGCGGTTGGGGCGCTGCGCGTAAAACCCGCCAGCAGTGAGCGGCTCGCCGCCGGTCGTGGCATCCTGGTGCGGTGGTCGTGCAGCAGGTCGGCCCGCCTCCCTCCTGCTCAGTCATGTTCTTTACTCTTCTTGTGCACCGCAGTCGCCGCCGTCCCTGGCGGCTCCGTGTTCAGCTCAGCTTCTTCTCCTTGTTCGGCAAACACATCAAAGGTGGTCGGCCTGCGGCCTCCGCTTGAAAAGTTCATGCCCGCCCGGCGTGGGTCTGCCGTCGTCGGGTCGTGCCACGCGGTGAAAAAACGTGTCACTCCTTGCCGCCGTCGGCAGCCAACGCTACCCGCCCCGGTTGTGTGTGGTCATGCAAAATCAAAAGCGGCTCTGGCAGCAGTGGAACGTGGCGCTGTTCCAGCACCTGCGGGCCTCGCCAGCCCGCGCCCGGCGAAGCTGTGGCTGCCACCACCGTTATACTGGTCTTCGGCGTAAAAGTGCGCGTCGGGAAGTGCGTGATAACGTGATGTTAAATATGTGAAAGTTGCTCTTTAAAAAGGCAGGCGTGACGCGGGTTGTGGCGTGTTAAAAAGTACGGTTGCACCGGAATACTTCCTATGACCCGATTGGGCTGGCGGGTGGGGTAAATCCTTACGGGTATGTGCGTAACCCGCTTAGATATGTAGATCCGTTGGGGTTGGCTGGGAAAGAGTGTTGTTCCGGCGCTGATGGGAAAATATCCTCTCCTGGAAATATGCAAAAACAGGTTGAACGTGGGCAAGCTCCTCGAGATGTTATTCGTGTCGATAAAGGGCATATTCCAGGTCAAGAACCGCATGTTCACTATAAAGATGGGACTTCATCCAATCAGGGCGGCGGGGTTCATGATGCGCATAAAGGGATACCTAATCCGAGTAAAAAAGCTAAGGATTGGTTACAAGATCACGGTTGGACACCACCTGAGTAATTAAAGGTATTTATGAAAATCTACGGTTATGAATCTGATAACAGTGATCTCTTATCGCTTAACGAGGTTACACTTCAATTGTCTGTTAAAGAACTCAATGATTTTATTGATTTTCTAAAAAATACTGCAAAATTAATGGAGGATCATGACGATAAATTTGGACATGAGCATTTTAATGATTTTATTAAAAAAGATGGCAAGCCTGACATAATTGTCATAGGCCAATAAATAAAAGCTACAGGAAGGATTACCTAGGATTTTTCTTGTGGCTTCTATATTCATTGATGACTATGCGCCTATCTCGCTATTCTGCGCAACGCTTCCTTAATATTCTTATTCGCCTGTTTAATATCCCGCAGTTGCAGGCAAAGTGATTCTTTCTCGTGTTTCAGATCGCCCATTATCATCCTGGCAGAATGCGGCACCTTCCAGCACACAAATCTGTTCCATAATTACAATCAACACGAATAAAACTGCAGCATCCCCGCCCTTTTTATACCGCTGCCAGTTTAACTCTGACCAATAACCCCCCCATCGCTGAACGTAATAACTCAGGCCGCGTCCGATGATAACGCGCAATATCATTTACCAACGCCAGTCCAATTCCCGCACCGCTTTGCTCCGCACTGTTATCTAAACGGTGGAATGGCATCAGCGCGTGGCGAACCTGCCCGTTTTCAATGCCAGGGCCGTTATCTTCAATTTCTAGCCAGATAATTTGCGATTCGTCATGAGTCACGCGAATGGTAACAATGCCGTTATCGGGCGTGTATTTCAGCGCATTATCCAGCAGATTCATGCACATTTCCCCCAGCAAAACAGCCTCGCCAGTTATCCAGGCGACGGGCAAACCTTCATAACCTAAATCGATATTTTTGCTTCTTGCCTGCGCAAGGCTTGAGAAGCAACACGCCTGCGCAATTTTCACCAAATCAACCGCTTCCATCGCCTACCCGTCCGTCAGGTCTTGTCGGCTAAGACGTGAAAGCAGCAACAATTTTTCGGTCAAATGGATGGTGTTATCCAGCGTGCTTTGCATCGCCACCAGGCTTTCGCGCCACTGCATCGGCTCAGGGCTGCTGAGCGCTACGGACGCCTGAGTTTTTAGCACCGTCAGCGGTGTGCGAAGCTGGTGAGATGCATCGGCGCTGAATCTTGCCTGACGAGCCACCAGGCTACGCAATCGGTCGATGTAACGGTTAAACGAGACAATCAGTAAACGTGTTTCCGACCACGGCAATAAATCAGGCAACGGTGTCAGGTCACCTGGGTCGCGGCGTACCATCAGCACCGAAAGCTGGCGCATCGGCTTGAGCACTCTTCTTAAAAGTAGCCAGGCAAGCGTCAGAGTCAGTAAAACCAGGCCGCCTTGCGTGAGTGCCGCTGACATGAGCAACCGCACCGCCAGGTAGCGCCGCGACTGAATAGTTTCGGCGACAATAATCTGCGCCATGCCATTCACCCCGCCTTCGTTAACGGGCTGGAGCAGGCGCGCCACGCGCAGCGTTTGCCCTCGATATTCGGCGTCATAGAACCAGGCCAGAGCCGGATACAACTCCGTTCCCGGCGTATTTTTTGGCATGTCCGGTAAATCATCGTATCCCGAGATAACGTTGCCGTGCGTATCGGTGATTTTGTAATACAACCTGTCGTTCATATTGCGCTCAAAGCTGTCGAGCACCACCCACGGAACATCTACGGCAAGCTTTCCGTCATGCACCACTAACTGTTCCGCAACGGTGCGCGTCGAGGCGAGCAATGTACGGTCGTAGGCCTGCGTGGCAGCATTCATGGCGCTTAAATAACTGCTAACCGCCGAAAAGCCCCACAGAATAAAGAGCGGTAAACCGAGAAAAAGCAGTAATTGCCCGAACAGAGATTTCGGTTTAAAGACGCGCATCACTGCACTCCAGCACGTAACCCAGCCCGCGCAGCGTGGTGATTTGTACATTACTGGTGGCTAATTTTTTACGTAGGCGATGGATATAAAGCTCGATAGATTCCGGGCTGGCTTCGTCGTTTAGGCTGAACACTTGTTCATACAGTTGCTGTTTAGGGACCGGGCGTGTACGGCGGTACATCAAAACCGTTAAAATGGCGTGTTCGCGCGGCGTTAACGCCAGCGGTTTGTCTTCCAGCAAGAAATAACCTTCATCATGAACAGTAAGCTGTCCTAATTGTTGCTGTTCGTGGATCTGCCCTTCACTGCGCCGCACCAGCGCACGTAGCCGGGCGTCCAGTTCTTCAAGGTCAAACGGCTTTGGCAAATAATCATCGGCACCGGTATTCAATCCTTTCACCCGGTCGCTCACCGTGCTGTGTGCCGTTAACAACAAAACGGGAACCGTTTGCCCGCGCTTACGCAGTCGCTGCAACACTTCAAGCCCGTCCATTCTCGGCATCCCAATATCCATCACCGCGACCGCGTAGCGTTCGTTTTGTAGTAGATGGTCGGCTGCCTGCCCGTCAAATACGCAATCCACCGCAAAGCCCGCTTGTATCAGGGCTTTCTCCAGCCAGTGAGCCAGCTCACGGTTATCTTCCGCCAGTAATAGACGCATATCACATCCTGTAAAGTTTCTGCCGCCATGAAAGGTAAATGAAAGGTTAATGCTTTAACAATCACGCAACCGAGCTACTGCAAGGCGGTTCACATAATTTGACGTGAGGATGACGATAAAAATGAAACGTACCCTGGTCTCTGGTTTTACCGCTTCAGCATTGTTATTAACGGCTTTCAATACACTGGCCGCAGAAGTGCCATCGCGCACCGAATGTATCGCCCCGGCTAAGCCTGGCGGCGGTTTTGATCTGACGTGCAAACTGATTCAGGTCAGCCTGCAAGAAACCGGCGTGCTTGAGAAACCGATGCGTGTCACCTACATGCCGGGTGGCGTTGGCGCGGTGGCTTATAACGCGATTGTCGCTCAACGCCCTGCGGAAGCGGGTACTGTGGTCGCGTTCTCCGGCGGATCGCTGTTGAACCTGTCGCAAGGTAAATTTGGCCGTTATGGCGTGGACGATGTGCGCTGGCTGGCGAGCGTCGGCACCGATTACGGCATGATTGCCGTGCGTGCTGATTCACCGTGGAAAGACTTGAAATCCTTGCTTGCGGCGATGGAAAAAGATCCTAACAGCGTGGTGATCGGTGCTGGTGCATCTATCGGCAGCCAGGACTGGATGAAGACCGCGTTGCTGGCGCAAAAAGCCAATGTTGGCCCACACAAAATGCGTTACGTCGCTTTTGAAGGTGGCGGCGAGCCGGTAACGGCGCTGATGGGTAACCACGTTCAGGTTGTTTCGGGCGATCTCAGTGAGATGGTGCCGTATCTCAATGGCGACAAACTGCGCGTGCTGGCGGTGTTCTCAAACGAACGTTTACCGGGTGAGCTGGCAAAAATCCCAACCGCTAAAGAGCAAGGTTTTGATCTGGTATGGCCGATTATTCGTGGCTTCTACGTTGGCCCGAAAGTCAGCGACGAGGAATACCAGTGGTGGGTCGAAACCTTCAACAAACTCCAGCAAACCGACGATTTTAAAAAGCAGCGCGATCTTCGTGGCCTGTTCGAATTCAACATGTCCGGCAAAGAGTTGGATAGCTATGTGAAGAAGCAAGTCACTGACTATCGTGAGCAAGCCAAAGCATTCGGCCTGGCTAAGTAACCGGAGGCGATGATGAGCGATCGTATTTTTGCTGGCGTCTGGATTGTTCTGTGTATTGCTGGCCTGTTTATCGGCTGGCAAATCCAGAGCGAATACAGTTACGAACCCGTAGGGCCACGTCCGTTTCCTTTAGCCATTATCGGCCTGATGTTGATGTGCGCGGTGTTGCTGATATTGCGCCACCCAGACGTGGTGGAGTGGCCGCATCGCCGGACGCTGCAACGTCTGCTGGTGATGGTCATCACTCTGGTTCTTTACGCGTGGGCGTTCGAGTGGCTCGGTTTCCCACTGGCAACGACGCTCCTCACCGCCAGTATTGGCCTGCTGTTTGGCGCAACCATTCCGGCTGCATTAATTTCCGGTGTCGTCTTGGGCGGGGTGCTGTTCTACGCCTTTGACCGCCTGCTGGATGTCACGCTTCCTCTCGGTGTCTGGCTGAGCTAACGGAGAATTTATGGATACCTGGTTCTACTTATCACAAGGATTCGCCGTTGCTCTGACGCCGGAAAACTTGATGATTGCCCTGATTGGTTGCTTCGTTGGCACTATCGTCGGGCTGTTGCCGGGCCTTGGCCCAATTAACGGCGTGGCGATTTTACTGCCGCTCGCGTTCGCACTTAAATTACCGCCGGAATCAGCATTGATTCTACTGGCGACGGTCTACATCGGGTGCGAATACGGAGGACGCATCTCGTCGATATTGCTTAACGTTCCGGGGGATGCGGCCGCCATCATGACCGCGCTCGACGGTTATCCGATGGCGAAGCAAGGCCGCGGCGGCGTGGCATTGTCTATTTCCGCCGTGAGTTCCTTCATCGGCTCACTGCTGGCAATTATCGGCATCATTCTTTTTGCACCTGCACTGGCGCAGTGGTCGCTGGCTTTCGGGCCTGCTGAATACTTTGCACTGATGGTCTTTGCCATTGCCTGCCTCGGCAGCATGATGGCGCAAAATCCGCTGAAATCGTTCCTTGCAGCGTTGATTGGTCTGGGTCTTGCCACCGTCGGAGTGGATGCCAACACCGGGGTATATCGCTTCACATTTGATAGCGTTCACCTCTCCGACGGTGTGCAGTTTATTGTGGTGGTGATTGGTCTTTTCTCGGTTTCAGAAATTCTGCTGATGCTGGAAAGCACCAGCAGCGGCCAGGTTCTGGTGCGTAAAACCGGGCGTATGATGTTTAACATGAAGGAAGCCACACAATGTACTGGCGTGGCGCTGCGCTCTTCGGTTATCGGTTTCTTTGTCGGGATTTTGCCAGGTGCAGGGGCGACGATTGCCAGCGCCATCGCCTACATGACCGAGAAGAAAATTAGCGGTAATAGCGATACATTCGGAAAAGGTGATATTCGTGGCGTAGCCGCGCCGGAAGCGGCAAACAACGCGTCGGCGTGCGGTTCGTTTATTCCAATGCTAACGCTTGGTGTGCCGGGCTCGGGCACCACAGCAGTGATGATGGGCGCGCTGACGCTTTATAACATCACGCCAGGTCCGGCTATGTTTACCGAACAACCGGATATCGTTTGGGGATTGATTGCTTCACTGCTGATTGCCAACGTGATGCTGCTTATCATGAACATCCCGTTAATCGGTTTCTTCACAAAAATGTTGAGCATTCCGTTGTGGTTCCTGGTGCCTGCCATTGCCGCGGTTTCTGCGGTTGGCGTTTACGCGGTACACAGCACCACCTTCGATTTGCTGCTGATGGTTGGGTTGGGTGTGCTGGGCTATATCCTGCGCAAAATGCACTTCCCGATGTCGCCATTAATTCTGGGCTTCGTTCTGGGTGAGATGCTGGAGCAAAACCTGCGCCGCGCGCTGTCTATCAGCAACGGCGGGTTGAGCATTCTGTGGGAAAGTGGTGTAGCGAAAGGCCTGCTGATTATGGCGGTGACGGTGATTGTCGTGCCGCCCGTTCTGCGATTGATTCGTCGTCAGCGTAAAGCGGCGGTAGACGTGGCGTAAAATTAACCGCCCTGTTTATAGGGCGGTAACCCACTGAGCTAACTGCAAACGCGAAATCTTAATCCCGCCCTGCTTTAACTCATCGGGCAAAGGCAACCAACGCACCGGCTGTTGAAAGCGGGCAATCTTCCCTTCCAGCCAGTCGGCAAGCGTTGCGATATCAAAATCCGTATCAGCTTCAACCACCGCCACCGGGCGCTGGCCAAATTCAGCGTCATTAATCGGCACCACAAACGCTTGTTTAACCGCCGGATGTTTTTCGATAATACGCTCAACTTCTTCGGGCTGAATACCTTCCCCGCCGCTGAAAAACAGATTATCGAGGCGGCCAATAATCGTCAGCCGTTTCCCGTTCAACACACCGCGATCGCGGGTGGAAAACCAGCCTTCAGAGTTTAATAACGGCAGCACTTTTCCAGCTTTCCAGTACCCTGACGCCAGGCTGCTTGCGCGTATCCACACTTCTTCATCAACGATTGAAACCTCCCGTCCTGGTAACGCTTCACCGACATCAGGCAAGCCATCAGCCCTTTTCGCGCAAACCGTGGAGGCCAGTTCCGTTAAGCCATAGCCGCACCAGCAGTTGATGCCTTTTTCCTGCGCGACCTGCGTAAGTTCAACAGGAATTGCCGCGCCGCCCAACAACACTTCGCGCAAGGCTAACGGCTGCGATTGTTCCAGCAAACGCCAGAGCTGCGTCGGCACCAATGAAGCGTGAGTACAACCTTGCAGCGCATCGCTTAAAGGGTGCAAATCACGTACCACCAGGCAACCGCCCGCCAGTAACCAGCGCCACAAAATGCCCTGGCCTGAAACGTGAAACAGCGGCAGCGAAAGCAGCCAACTGTCGTGCACGCCATAATTCATGGCCGCAAGCACGCCAGCGGCACTCGCCAGATGTGCGTTACAGGTATGAACCGCCGCTTTGGGTAAGCCGGTGGAGCCAGAAGTCAGCGTCATCGACGCATAGCGTGAAGGCTGCCAGGCAATCTTAAAGTGCTCGCCTTTCACCAGCGTTAACGGATTGATATCCGCGATGGTGAGCTGCGAACCAAACGCCAGGCCGTGGCTGATTGTCAGATCGGGTAACAGCTGTTCGAGTAGTGATTCAGGCAACTGCGGATTGAGCGGTAAAACGCGCGCACCGCATTGCCATAACGCCAGGAACGCTAATAACATTTCGGGGCTGTTTTTCGAGCGCAATACCACGCCTTGCCCTTCTCGCACACCTTGCTGATGGAAGCCGTCTGCCAGCGTATCAACCTGCAGGCATAACTCTCGCCAGCTCAGACTTTCATCGCCTAAAGTAAGAGCAGGCTCCGCGCCCCGAATTTGTGCCCAGTGTTGCCAGGGGAAATCTTGAAAACTCATAACACTCGCTCAAGGGATTCCATCGACCAGCACGGTAATGGGCTGCCAGGCCATTCGCGGACCAGCTGTGCCTGCATCAATGACAGCGTATCAAGACCGGGCAAAGTTTGCGGAGTCAACCACGCGGCAATGCGCGCCAGTTGGGTCAAACCGAGGCTGGACTCAATGGACGAGCTGATAACCGCTGTCAAACCCAGAGCATGAGCCTGCTCCACCTGTTGGCGAACTTTGGCCAGGCTTCCGGTTAACGTTGGCTTGATAACCACCGCGCTTAGGCCAGGTTCCGCGGCGAACTCAAAATCCGGCTCGCGTAGACTTTCATCCCAGGCAATCGCAATACCCGTTTCGCGAGCAAACTCGCGGGATTGCTCGCGGGTTTTGCACGGTTCTTCAATAAAGGCAATACGCGGGCGGAAGTCTGGATTCACATATTTGGCGAACTGCTGCGCTTTGAGCGGCGTCCATCCTCGGTTTGCATCAAGACGCAAACGCAAATCGGGCATTGCTTCCAGCAGTAGATTGACCACCATTCCATCGCGCACGGCTTCGTACAAACCCACTTTCACCTTGGCGATTTTCTCGCCGGGGATTGCTGCAAGCATCGCAAACAGTTCATCAGGGTCGCCCGTACATAGCGGGGCGGCACGGTAATCCGCCGCCTGTGGCAATTCGCCGCTGATTTCCGCCAGCGCACAGCTCAGGCCAAATGCAACGGAGGGCATTTCAGGCAATGCCTCATCGCCGCCCGCTAGCCAGGCTTGCAGCCAAACCTGCGCCGTCTGTTGGGCATCATCGACCGTTTCAGCGCTAAACCCTGGCAGCGGGGAAATCTCCCCGAAGCCTTGTTTATCGCCATCCGTCAAACGCACCAGCAGCCCGTCGCGTGTTTTCAGGTGCTGCTCGCGCAGCACCACTCCCGCATCCATCGGCACCTGAAAACGCCACAGTTCGACGCTTCGCATTACGGATTCCGTTTAAATTTGCTGAAGTCCGGCTCGCGTTTTTCGTTGAACGCGTTGCGGCCTTCCTGACCTTCTTCGGTCATGTAGAACAGCATGGTGGCGTTACCTGCCAGTTCTTGTAAACCCGCCTGCCCATCGCAATCGGCATTCAATGCGGCTTTCAGGCAACGCAGCGCCATTGGGCTGTTTTGCAGCATTTCACGGCACCAGCGTACGGTTTCTTTTTCAAGAGAGGCATTAGGCACAACAGTGTTCACCAGGCCCATATCCAGCGCTTCTTTTGCGTCGTACTGGCGGCACAGGAACCAGATTTCACGCGCTTTTTTCTGGCCGACAATACGCGCCATATAAGAAGCACCCCAGCCGCCATCGAATGAACCGACTTTCGGGCCAGTCTGGCCGAAGACTGCGTTTTCAGCCGCAATGGTCAGGTCACACATCATATGCAGCACGTGACCGCCGCCGATGGAGTAGCCTGCAACCATCGCCACGATTGGTTTTGGACAAGTACGAATCTGGCGTTGGAAATCCAGCACGTTCAGGTGATGGGTGCCGCTCGCATCCTGGTAGCCGCCGTAATCGCCACGCACTTTTTGGTCGCCGCCTGCGCAGAACGCTTTTTCGCCTTCGCCAGTCAGAATAATGGTGCCGATATTGTCGTCGTAGCGGGCATCAGCCAGCGCGTTGATCATCTCTTTCACGGTCAACGGGCGGAAAGCATTGCGCACTTCCGGGCGGTTGATGGTGATTTTAGCGATGCCATCAGCAGATTTGTGATAACGGATATCGGTGTAACCTTCCGAGCAATCCTGCCATTCAATCGGGGCATAGAGCATTTGTTCATCTGGGTAAATCATGGTGTATCCTCGCCAGGTTTTCGCAATAAGTTGAGCAGACAGGCACTGAAGGCAGCAGGGTTTTCCCGGTGCGCATTGTGGCCTGCGGCAGTAATAAGATGCGGTGACAAGCCTAAGCTATGCGCCACGGCGCGGAATTTTTCATCCCGTTCACCGCAAAGATAATAAAAAGGCAGCGGCAATTGTTTTAGTGCTGCCTGTAAATCAGGCTGATTACCCAGCGATGTGGCCTCAAGCATGGTGGCGAGAGTTAGCGCATTATTCTGGCTACGGACTGCGATAAGTGCGGCTCGCTGCTCGTCGCTTAACGACTGAAATACCGTTTGTTGATACCAGTCATGCAGCACGTCTTTTAGCGGTTCGGTGCGTAAACGCTGTGCCCAATGATGGTCGTTGGCTTGCCGTTCGCGGCGGGCATTTTCATCAACAAGCCCAGGATGGCTGCCTTCAACAACCAGCCCACACAGACCCGTATTATCACGCTGACAAGCATGGTACATCGCCACACGTCCGCCAAGGGAATAGCCAATCATCCAGTAATTTAGGATGTTGTAACTAAGTAGCGTCTCAAGCAGTAGTTTTTCCACCTGCGGAAAATTCGCCGCCGTGATATCTGCTGATTTTCCGTGACCAGGCAAGTCGATGTGCAGTTGCGGCCAGTCAGTGAAATGCTCGCTGACGATTTCCCACTCCTGCTGGCTGCCTAAGAAGCCATGCAACCAGACCAGACATGGCAGGGTTGCATCGCGTCCTTCACGGTAAACCGCGTGCAAAATCATGCCTGGCTGACCTGCGCCAACAGATTCTGCAAAGTTTGTGCGCCGTCCGTTTCAGCAACCGTTAGCTCGATGATGGTCGCTTGCGGGCTTCGCCAGGCATTGTTAACGGCTTTCTGCAATTCTTCCCAGCTCGCGGGGTTGTGATACGTGAGGCTAAACATCGCCGCTGCGTGGGCAAAATTAACGTTCTGCGGCATGGTATAGAAGCGTTCGCGCTCGACAGCAGGCGTCGGCAACAGTGAGAAGATTTGCCCACCGTTGTTATTGACGATGAGCAGAACAAAAGGCGCGGAAACCTGGCGTAATAATGCCAGCGAGTTGATGTCATACAGTGCGGAAAGATCGCCGACAATGGCCAGCGTCGAACGTGCTGTAGCCCGTTGCACGCCAGCTGCCGTTGAAAGCAAACCGTCAATGCCGCTTGCGCCACGGTTGCTAAACACCGGATAACCCACAGGCATTTGCGCAAAGGCATCAACCAGACGAACAATCAGGCTGTTGCCGACAAACAGTTGCCCGGCTTCCGGTAACAGTTCGGGTAAACGAGCGGCAACCTGCGCTTCGCCAAATTCGGTAGTGCCTTTTTTTACCGTTTCCTGCGCCAGTTTTGCTAATGGCACTAATGTTTCAGCCCACGCAACGCGCTTTTCAGCAGGATGAAGTTCCAGCCACTGAGCAACATCACAAGATAAGCGACGACCGCGATGATTAGCAGGATCAAGCCGGTTTGGCAGGCTATCCACCAGCCAGTATTCTTCCGGTTCGCATGTCGCCTGCCATTGTAGGACGCGTTTCCCGGTCAGGCTGCTACCAAACTGGATAATAATTTGCGCTTCGGCAAGTTCAGTGACCGCCTGGCTGTTACTTAGCCATAGGTCGGCAGACGGCAGCGGCTGCCCGGTTTGCGAGAGCACATCGCCAATCAACGGCCAGCCCAGTGTTTTTGCCCATTCGGCAACCTGTTTTCCTTCATCAGCACTCAAACGCCCGGCAACTACTACGCCGCGTTTTTGCCGCCAGAAGAACCAGTCACGCTGTTTAATGGCTTCCAGAGCTGAGCCTGTGCGCAGCCAGGGTTTATCGCTTTGCCACCAGTCGCCTAATGCCTTTAGCCAATTCATGCCGGTTTCATCAGGCTCGCCATATAACGGCTCGGCAAAGGGGCAATTGATATGAACTGCGCCAGATGTTTGTTGACCCACAACGTTATCAATAGTCGAGACTAACCAGCGAGCGGGAATATCCTGCGTGGGACGCGGTAAATTGACGGCCTGAGTGGGATGGGAACTGAATATTCCGGGCTGGCGAATCGCTTGATTTGCCCCGCAATCAATAAGCTCTGGTGGACGATCGGCCGTGAGCACGACCAGTTTTTCACCCGTCAGGCCCGCTTCGATAATGGCCGGATAGAGGTTGGCAACAGCTGTGCCCGAGGTCACAATAATCGCCACCGGAGCCCGGCTGGCTTTTGCCAGGCCTAATGCCAGGTGCCCTAATCCACGCTCATCAAAGTGCGTATGGCATATAAAGGCCCGGTTTTCAGCCGCTGAAAGGGTAAGCGGTGTAGAACGCGAACCGGGAGCGATGCACACATGGCGTACACCGTGGCGAGTTAGCGCTTCAAGAATTACCGTAGCCCAACGGCGGTTAAATGAGCTTATCGACATGATTAGGTCCTGAGTCAATTTTGCTGACTCATTATAAATATTGCTGGAACGGTTATTTTGATATGGGTCGGTAATGTAAGAATCAGAATGTTGTTTTCGTCAGCAACGTACGCAACCCGGCGGCTTTATTTTCTATTTCTTGCCATTCTTCTGCCGCATCAGAACCTGCGACAATGCCCGCGCCTGCATACAGACGCACAATATTATTGGTTACTTTTGCCGAGCGTAATGCGACGCAGAACTCAGCCTGGCGTTGTGACAAATAGCCAGCAGAACCTGCATACCATTCGCGCTCGAAAGGTTCATTTCGGGCGATAAAATCACGCGCTACATCGCGCGGCAAGCCCGCAACAGCGGCAGTAGGCTGCAACATTGCGAGACACGCGGCATCGTCAGGTTGAGTTAAATCAGTCCAGATGCAGCGACGCAAGTGCTGTACTTTTCGCAGCCGGACGATTTGCGGCGGCAGCACATCAATCGCCCCCACTGATTTATGCAAACGCTGGCAGATATCTTCCACAACCAGCATGTTTTCACGTTGATTTTTATCATCTTTCAGCAGCCATTGCCCCAGCGACCACGCACGGTGGTCATCAGGATGGTTAGCCACCGTTCCGGCCAGCGCTTCGGTGCGTAAAGCGCGCCCCATACGCCGCCACAAGCGCTCCGGGCTTGAGCCAAGGAACGCATGGTTTACATCAAACACCATCAAAAAATGATAGCAATTGAGATTCACCCGGCGGCTGGCGGCCATAAAACCTGCCGCAGAAACCGCAGCGGTAAATTGCAGATCGGTTGCTCTGGCTAACACGACTTTATCCAGTTCGTGTTTCTCAATGGCTGTAGTTGCGCGGCCAATAAGCTGATGCCATTCCGGTTCGGTTGGAAAATGTTGTTCACCCACGCAATTCAAACGCTGTAATGGCAATTGTTTTGCGGGCAAAAGCTGTTCCAGAAATTGGCGAGCAGCAATCGCATCTTCTTGTAAGGACGTTTCACTAAACAGATTAAGGAAGATAAGTGCTTCACCGCCAGTACGTCGCCATTCGAGACGCGGCAGAAACAAAAAGCTCGTTGTTGGCGAGAACGCATTCACGCCAGTGATACGAACCGCTGGATGCTCGGCATAATCATCAAGAAATGCCCTGGCAGCATCCAGGGTATCGAACTGACGCACCGTGCCAAGGGCTGCGATTTCGTCGTTGCCATTGCGCTGTTGCCAGTAAAATTGGGGATAAATATGTTGGCAGGTCAACCATGCCAGGGCATCTGAGGCATCGCTGAGACTGACGGCAAAGGATAATTGCTGTAAGCCCGGCGCATCCGCAAATTCTGCGTTCAATGCATGCTGTAATTGTTGCAGCGCAACGACAACTGAATTCACGTTTACCTCTCCTTCCCTGAAAACCCCTGATTATACGTGGTCATGGCGGCAAAAAAAAATCCCACCCAATAGGTAAGATTTCTTTTTAATCGGCACACGGCGAACCTATGTGCCGACATCACCTAGCGTCTGGCTAATAAAAGCCCTAACACCAGGCCTGCTGCGGCACCGACTCCAATGCCTTGCCATGGTTTTTCATGCACATAATCATCAGCACGATAAGCCGCTTTTTTTGCGCGATAGTAATAGTTATCTGACGCGTGGCTGACCCGAGCTTTGACTTCACTGAGCGCAAGTTCTGCACGTTCTTTCAGCTCAATGTATTTTTGGTCAGCAGGGTCGCCTGAGGAACGCAGCACTTCTTCCAGCGTTTCACTCAACAAAGTTAAATCATCATCAAGACGAGACTCATACGGTTGCATCACTGTTCTCCGTGTTTAAAAAAATACTCGTCCGCTAACTATAGACAACACTGCTACTTTTCGCCTGACGACTAACGATTTGCCATACCAATATGAGGGATACCATCTTCGTCATACACCTCAGTTACCGGGATAAAACCGAAGTGTGCATAGAACGATTGCAGATGCGCTTGCGCGCCTAAATACACTGTTTTTTCCGGCCAGTATTGTTGGCAGGAAGCCATCGCCTGTTCCATTAATTGGTACCCGAGTTTTTCGCCGCGCACGCTTTTATCAATAATCACGCGGCCAATCACTACTGGCTCAAATTCGCTGTCGCTTTTCAGAATGCGGGCGTAGGCCACCAGCGTTCCCTCGCGCCAACCGAGGATATGCCGGTTCTCGCCGACTAAATCGTCGCCATCAATATCCTGATAAGGGCAGTTTTGCTCGACCACAAATACCGCATTACGCAGCGCCAAAAGTGTATAGAGATCGGTCACGCTCAGTTCTGAATGGTGTAAGTCTTGCCAAATCAACATGTTCTGCCCTTTTAACGTTGCCAGTGGCAGTTATCTTCACGCATAAAAAAACCGCCAGCAAGTGGCGGTTTTTATTATCTTTGCGCAATCTCAGTAAAAATCACCGGATGCGGCTTCGGCTTGCGCCATCCAGACAGGTTTTTCACTGGTTTTGGACCACACGCGGTGCAGGTAGCTGTAAAAACGGGAGCGATCTTTCCAGAACAGCATCACCGGCAGGGCCAGAACACCTGCTACTACAACGAATGTGCGACGCAGGAAGACCTGATGCGCAGGATAATCTTTATATAAAGTCATAGGCTTCTCCCTTTTTTGTGACCGGTAGCAAACACCGGGAAATCAGAACTTGTTATCTGGCTAAAATAGTATCGCATTGCCTGAAAGTTTACTACTCCTCCGACCACTTAAAGACACTTTTTGTCACTGATTTACAATCTGCGCCGTAATTAAGTTACAGATTAGTTAAATAAATACTAATCATTAGTTAATTAATGGCTTTTGCCATTTTTATACTTTTTTTACACCCTGCCCCCGGACTTTTACGACATCTTTGCACCCGATTTCTTAATCTCTGTCCATATCCTTAACACCTCTGGAGGTGGATTGTGAGTGCAGGACTGATTGCTGGCGTGGTGCTGGTTTTTGTGCTGTTGGGTTATTTGATTTATGCCCTGATTAATGCGGAGGCATTCTGATGGCCGCTTCTGGATTTTTACTGATTGCCAGCTTCCTGTTGGTACTTTTCGTACTGGCAAAACCGCTGGGCAGCGTATTGACGCGTTTAATAGAAGGCGAGCCGCTCCCCGTCGTGCGGGGAATGGATTCGCTATTGTGGAAAATACTGGGGAACGACGCGACAACTGAAATGAGCTGGAAGCGTTATCTGGCTGCAATCCTGGCCTTTAATGTTTTGGGTTTACTGGCGCTGTTCGTCATCTTATTAACGCAAGGACAACTGCCGCTCAACCCGCAACAGTTACCCGGCCTTTCCTGGCACCTGGCGCTGAACACAGCGGTAAGTTTCGTCTCCAATACTAACTGGCAGTCTTATAGCGGCGAAACCACGCTCAGCTATTTCAGCCAGATGGTCGGCCTGACGGTGCAAAACTTCTTGTCAGCCGCAACCGGTATTGCCGTGGTTTTTGCGCTGATCCGCGCATTCTCTCGCCAAAGCTCCACCACTCTCGGTAACGCCTGGGTCGATTTAACTCGCATCACGCTCTATATCTTGCTGCCGATTGCACTGTTGATTGCGCTGTTCTTTATCAGCCAGGGAACATTGCAAAACATCGCGGCTTACCAGCCTTTCACCTCGCTTGAAGGTGTACACCAGGTGTTGCCGATGGGGCCTGTTGCTTCGCAAGAAGCTATCAAAATGTTGGGCACCAACGGCGGCGGTTTCTTTAATGCTAACTCCTCGCATCCTTTCGAAAACCCTACGGCGCTAACCAACTTTGTGCAGATGCTGGCGATCTTCTTGATCCCCACGGCTCTGTGCTTTGCGTTTGGTGAAGCGGTAAGAGACAGACGCCAGGGTCGCGCCATTTTATGGGCGATGACGGTGATTTTTGTTATCTGCGTGGTGGTGGTAATGTGGGCTGAAACGAGCGGAAACACGCATTTCACCCTGCTCGGTGCTGACAGCAATATCAATATGGAAGGTAAAGAGAGCCGCTTTGGGATTCTGGCCACTAGCCTGTTTTCTGTGGTCACTACCGCCGCTTCCTGCGGGGCGGTCAACGCGATGCATGACTCCTTTACGGCGCTGGGCGGCATGATCCCAATGTGGCTGATGCAGATTGGCGAAGTAGTGTTTGGCGGCGTCGGTTCTGGCCTGTACGGCATGTTGCTGTTTGTTCTGCTGACGGTGTTTATCGCCGGGCTGATGATTGGCCGCACACCGGAATATCTGGGTAAAAAAATCGACGTGGCAGAAATGAAAATGACCGCAATGGCGATTCTGGTGACGCCGACATTGGTTCTTCTCGGCACAGCACTGGCAATGATGACTGACGCGGGTCGCGCAGGGATGTTCAACCCTGGCATTCATGGTTTTAGCGAAGTGCTCTACGCAGTTTCTTCTGCGGCTAACAACAACGGCAGCGCATTCGCTGGGTTGAGTGCCAACACGCCTTTCTGGAACGTGCTTCTGGCTGTGTGCATGTGGTTCGGTCGCTTTGCCGTAATCGTGCCAGTCATGGCTATTGCCGGTTCGCTTGTGACTAAAAAATCGCAGGCCGCAGGCGTCGGCACGCTGCCCACTCACGGCCCGCTGTTTATCGGCCTGCTGATTGGCACCGTGTTGTTAGTTGGCGCACTGACGTTTATTCCCGCCCTCGCATTAGGCCCGGTTGCGGAACATCTTTCCTTAGTGAATTTGTGATTAAGAGGCTTCCATGAGTCGCAAGCAACAGGCGCTATTTGAACCATCGCTGATTCGTCAGGCGCTAATAGATTCATTCAAAAAATTGACGCCACAGGTGCAGTGGCGTAACCCGGTGATGTTTATCGTCTGGGTTGGCAGCGCCATGACCACCGTTCTGGCGATTGCCATGTTCAGTGGGAAACTTCAGGGCGACGCGCCGTTCACTGCCGCAATCAGTGTCTGGCTGTGGTTTACCGTGCTGTTCGCCAACTTTGCCGAAGCGCTGGCAGAAGGCCGCAGTAAGGCGCAAGCCAATAGCCTGAAAGGGGTGAAGAAAACCAGTTGGGCCCGCAAACTGCGCGCGCCACAGCATGATGCGCCAATGGACCATGTACCCGCCGCTGATTTGCGTAAAGGCGACATCGTGCTGGTTGAAGCGGGCGATATTATCCCGTGCGATGGCGAAGTACTGGAAGGGGGTGCGTCGGTAGATGAGAGTGCGATTACCGGCGAATCCGCGCCGGTTATTCGCGAATCAGGCGGTGACTTTGCCTCCGTCACTGGCGGGACGCGTATTCTGTCTGACTGGCTGGTGATTCAGTGCAGCGTGAACCCAGGCGAGACTTTCCTCGACCGCATGATTGCGATGGTAGAAAGCGCACAACGCCGCAAAACCCCGAACGAAATCGCGCTGACTATTTTGCTGGTAGCGCTGACGATTGTCTTTTTACTGGCCACCGCCACGCTTTGGCCTTTCTCGCAATATGGCGGCGTGGCTGTCAGCGTCACGGTGCTGATTGCCCTGCTGGTCTGCTTGATTCCGACCACCATCGGCGGGCTGCTTTCCGCGATTGGCGTTGCCGGGATGAGCCGCATGCTGGGCGCAAACGTCATCGCCACCAGCGGGCGTGCCGTGGAAGCTGCGGGTGATATCGATGTTTTGCTGTTAGATAAAACTGGCACCATTACGTTGGGTAATCGCCAGGCCTCTGAGTTTTTACCTGCACCAGGAATTGAAGAAAAAGCTCTCGCCGACGCAGCGCAACTTTCATCGCTTGCTGATGAAACGCCGGAAGGCCGCAGCATTGTGGTGCTGGCAAAACAGCGCTTTAACCTGCGCGAACGCGATGTGCAAAACCTGCATGCGACCTTTGTGCCTTTTACCGCGCAAACCCGCATGAGTGGGATCAACATTCAGGACCGGATGATCCGCAAAGGTTCTGTTGATGCGATTCGCCGTCACGTTGAAGCCAACGGCGGCCACTTCCCGCCGCAGATCGATACGCTGGTGGAAGGTGTTGCACGCACTGGTGGCACGCCGCTGGTAGTTGCCGAAGGTGCAAATGTGCTGGGCGTTATCGCACTGAAAGACATCGTTAAAGGCGGTATTAAGGAACGCTTCGCTCAACTGCGCCAGATGGGCATTAAAACTGTGATGATCACAGGTGACAACCGTCTGACGGCGGCAGCCATTGCTGCGGAAGCGGGCGTGGATGATTTCCTGGCAGAAGCGACTCCGGAAGCCAAACTGGCTCTGATTCGTCAGTATCAGGCCGAAGGCCGTTTAGTGGCGATGACCGGTGACGGCACCAACGATGCTCCAGCTCTGGCGCAGGCGGATGTGGCTGTCGCCATGAACTCCGGTACGCAAGCGGCAAAAGAAGCGGGCAACATGGTGGACTTAGATTCCAACCCCACCAAGCTGATTGAAGTGGTGCACATCGGCAAGCAGATGCTGATGACCCGTGGCTCGCTGACCACTTTCAGTATTGCCAACGACGTGGCGAAGTATTTTGCGATTATCCCCGCCGCGTTTGCTGCTACTTATCCGCAGCTCAATGCGCTGAACGTGATGCACTTGCACTCCCCTGCTTCGGCCATTTTAAGTGCGGTCATTTTTAACGCACTGATCATTATCTTCCTGATCCCACTGGCATTACGCGGCGTGAGTTACAAGCCATTAAGTGCTGCGGCGATGTTACGTCGCAACCTGTGGATTTACGGTCTGGGCGGGTTAATTGTGCCGTTCATTGGTATCAAAGCTATCGATCTGTTCCTGACCGTCTGCGGACTGGTTTAAGAGGAAAAACAAATGACTACCTTACGTCCCGCTATACTGTTATTGATTTTACTCACCCTGATTACCGGGGGGCTTTACCCGCTGCTAACCACGTTGTTAGGCCAGTGGTGGTTCCCGACACAGGCCAACGGCTCGTTGATTATTGATACCAATGTGGTGCGTGGCTCAAGCCTGATTGGGCAAAACTTTACCGAAGCGAAGTATTTACAAGGCCGCCCTTCTGCTACGGCAGAAACCCCATATAATCCAATGGCCTCAGGCGGCAGCAATCTGGCAGGAAGCAACCCGGAATTAGATAAAGTGATAACAGAGCGTGTGGCTGCGTTAAGACAGGCCAACCCGCAAGCCAACCCTGCGGTTCCTGTTGACCTTATCACCGCCTCTGCCAGCGGTCTGGACGGGCAGATTTCACCCCAAGCGGCGGCCTGGCAAATCCCGCGCATCGCGGCTGCACGCAGTTTGCCCGTTGAACAAATCGAACGGCTGATAGCTGAAAGCACCACACATCCGCTGGTGGGTTTTATTGGTCAGCCAGTCGTCAATGTGTTGTTGGTTAATCGGGCGCTGGACGCTCTCCAGGCACCATAAAGGAATCGTTATGACAGAGGAACCGCTGCGCCCTAATCCGGACAAACTGCTGGAGCAGGTTAATCGCCCCGCCCGTGGGAAACTGAAAATATTCTTCGGTGCCTGTGCGGGCGTGGGGAAAACCTACGCCATGCTCCAGGAAGCGCAACGTCTGCGGGCGCAGGGGCTGGATATCCTGACAGGCGTGGTGGAAACTCACGGTCGTAAAGAGACTGCCGCATTGCTGAACGGGCTGGCAATCCAGCCCGCAAAACGGATGCATCACCGTGGGCGTTGGGTGCAGGAGTTCGATCTCGACGCGGCACTTGCGCGCAACCCCGCACTTATCCTGATGGACGAACTGGCGCACAGTAACGCGCCCGGTTCGCGCCACCCGAAACGCTGGCAAGACGTAGAGGAGTTGCTCGACGCCGGAATCGACGTTTTTACGACCGTCAACGTGCAGCACCTTGAGAGCCTGAATGACATTGTCGGCGGCGTTACCGGTATTCAGGTACGCGAAACGGTTCCCGACCCTATCTTTGATGCCGCCGATGAAATCGTGCTTGTCGACCTGCCGCCAGACGATTTACGCCAGCGCCTGCACGAAGGCAAAGTGTATATCTCCGGCCAGGCCGAACGCGCCATCGAACACTTTTTCCGTAAGGGAAATTTAATTGCCCTGCGCGAACTGGCGTTACGCCGCACCGCCGACCGCGTTGACGACCAAATGCGCGCCTGGCGAGATAACCAGGGCCAGGAAAAAGTCTGGCACACACGCGATGCAATTTTGCTGTGCATCGGCTACAGCTCTGGCAATGAAAAACTGGTGCGCACGGCGGCACGTCTGGCGGCAAAATTGGGCAGTACCTGGCATGCGGTTTATGTCGAAACCCCACAGCTTCACCGCTTACCGGAGCATCAACGTCGCGCTATTCTCAGCGCGTTGCGCCTGGCACAAGAATTAGGGGCAGAAACCGCCACACTTGCCGACCCGGCAGAAGACAAAGCCATTTTGCGTTACGCGCGGGAACATAATCTCGGGAAGATAATTATTGGCAGGCGCACGAAGCGACGCTGGTGGAGCCGTGAATCCTTTGCTGACCGACTCGCCCGCCGCGCGCCAGACCTTGATTTGGTGATCGTCGCGCTGGATGACAAGCCTTCGGTTTCATCCCCTTCCGCACCGGACACTCGCAGCTTTAGCGATAAATGGCGGGTTCAGTTACGCGGCTGCGGTGCAGCGATTGCCCTTTGCGCAGTGACGACGTTTATCGCCAATCAGTGGTTAATGGGTTTCGATGCCGCCAACCTGGTGATGCTTTATTTGCTGGGCGTGGTTATCGTGGCGCTGTTCTATGGCCGTTGGCCTTCGGTACTGGCGACGGTTATCAGCGTGCTCAGCTTCGATCTCTTCTTTATTGCACCACACGGCACGTTGGCGGTTTCTGATATCCAGTATCTGTTAACGTTCGCGGTGATGCTGACCGTCGGTCTGGTCATCGGGAATCTCACTGCGGGCGTGCGCTATCAGGCACGTATTGCTCGTTATCGTGAGCAGCGCACGCGCCATCTTTATGAAATGTCGAAAGCGCTCGCGGCAGAACGTACGCCGCAAGATATTGCCGCCACCAGCGAGCTGTTTATCAATAACAGTTTTCATGCCCATGCCCGGTTATTACTGCCAGATGAAAATGGCGTCTTAACGCGCGTGAATGCCCAGGGCGAACCACAAAATTGGGACGAGGCCATCGCCCGCTGGAGTTTTGATAAAGGCCAGCCTGCCGGAGCAGGGACAGATACGCTGCCCGGTGTGCCCTATCAAATTCTGCCGCTCAAAACGCCGGAAAGAACGCTCGGGTTGCTGATTGTCGAACCGAGTAATTTGCGCCAGCTGATGATCCCGGAACAGCAACGCCTGCTGGAAACCTTCACGTTGCTGGCAGCCACCGCGCTGGAAAGATTGCTGCTGACGGCAAGTGAAGAACAGGCGAGGATCACCAGCGAACGCGAGCAAGTGCGCAACTCGTTACTCGCAGCGCTTTCACACGATCTGCGTACCCCGCTGACCGTGCTGTTCGGCCAGGCTGAAATTCTGACGCTGGATTTGGCATCTGAAGGTTCAAAACATGCCCCGCAAGCCAATGATATTCGCCAGCACGTTCTCAATACCACACGCCTGGTGAACAACTTGCTGGATATGGCGCGTATTCAGTCTGGCGGATTTAATCTGCGCAAAGAGTGGTTAACGCTGGAAGAAGTGGTTGGTAGCGCGTTGAAGATGCTGGAACCCGGTTTGGGCGGGCGGCATATTGCGCTGAACCTGCCTGATCCGCTGTTGCTAATCCACGTCGATGGCCCGTTGTTTGAGCGCGTGTTGATAAACCTGCTGGAAAACGCCGTGAAGTACGCAGGTTTCCAGGCAAACATTGGCATCCGCGCCCAGGCGTTGGCTGATAAACTGGATCTGGAAGTTTGGGACAGCGGCCCAGGTATTCCTGTTGGTCAGGAACGAAAGATTTTTGATAAATTTGCCCGTGGTAACAAAGAGTCGGCTATTCCAGGCGTGGGTTTGGGCCTTGCGATTTGCCAGGCTATTGTTGAAGTTCATGACGGGAAAATTATTGCCGCCAATCGACCCGAGGGCGGGGCAAGTTTTCATGTTATTTTACCCCTTCCCCCACAACCCGAGCTGGCTGAGATGAACGAGGTTTTGTGATATCCGTTCTGATTGTTGAAGATGAAAAAGAGATCCGCCGTTTTCTGCGCACCGCGCTGGAAGCCGAGTCGTTGCGCGTGCATGAAGCCGAAACGCTACAGCGTGGTTTGCTGGAAGCCGCCACACGCAAACCCGATTTAGTGATCCTTGATCTCGGTTTACCGGATGGCGACGGCATTGATTTTATCCGCGATTTTCGCCAGTGGAGCCAGACGCCGATTGTGGTGCTTTCCGCACGAAGTGATGAGCAAGTAAAAATTGACGCGCTGGATGCAGGAGCCGATGACTATCTCAGCAAACCTTTTGGCATTGGTGAATTACAAGCGCGCCTGCGTGTGGTGCTGCGTCGCCATGCAAGCCTTGCCCAGCCCGATCCGGTTTACCAGTTTTCGAATATCACCGTTGATCTCGCCACCCGCCGTATTACGCGTGATGGCGCGGAAATTCATCTGACGCCAATTGAGTTTCGCCTGCTGGCAACACTTCTGAACAACCACGGTAAAGTGCTGACCCAGCGCCAGTTGCTCAACCAGGTTTGGGGGCCGAATGCCGTGGAACACAGCCACTATCTGCGTATTTATATGGGGCATTTGCGCCAGAAGCTGGAAAACGATCCTGCGCGTCCAGCCCATCTGCTGACGGAAACCGGAATCGGCTACCGTTTTATGCTTTAGCGAGCGACAGATACAAAAAAGGCGCCTTCACGGCGCCTTTTCAATTTTAACTCTTACTTCGCGCTTTTCAGCACTTCGCTAACAATCTCAACCGCTTCTTTCTCTATTTGCTCGCGGTGCTCAGCACCTAAGAAACTTTCGCAGTAAATTTTGTACGCATCTTCCGTACCGGAAGGACGCGCCGCGAACCAGCCGTTGTCAGTCATCACTTTCAGGCCGCCAATGGATGCACCGTTACCTGGAGCCGCCGTTAAGCGTGCGGTAATCGGGTCACCCGCCAGCGTGCTTGCGCTAACCATTTCCGGGGAAAGTTTAGAAAGTGCCGCTTTCTGCGCGGAAGTGGCTGGTGCTTGCAGGCGGTTGTAGCTTGGCGCACCGAAACGGGCAGCCAGTTCATCATAATGCTGCTGCGGATTTTTACCGGTTACGGCGGTAATTTCTGCTGCCAGCAGGCACATGATGATGCCGTCTTTGTCTGTGGACCACGGTGTACCGTCAAAGCGCAGGAACGATGCTCCAGCACTTTCTTCACCGCCAAAGCCAAAGCTGCCGTCAAACAGGCCGTCGACAAACCATTTGAAACCAACCGGTACTTCTACCAGTTTGCGACCCAAATCGTTAACCACACGGTCAATCATTGCGGATGAAACCAGGGTTTTGCCCACGGCGACATCTTTGCCCCACTGTGGACGATGCTGGAACAGGTAGTTAATCGCAACGGCCAGGTAATGGTTCGGGTTCATCAAGCCAGCAGGCGTGACGATACCGTGGCGGTCGTAATCCGGGTCATTGGCAAAGGCCAGATCGAATTTGTCACGCAGCGCCAGCAAACCCGCCATTGCGCACTCGGAGGAGCAATCCATACGGATAGCGCCGTCTTTATCGAGATGCATAAAACGGAAGGTTTGATCAACGTGATCGTTAACAATCGTCAGATCCAGATTGTAGTGCTTCGCGATGCGCTGCCAGTATTCGATACCAGAACCACCGAGCGGATCAACGCCCAGTTTCAGGCCCGCTTTCTGGATGGCGGCCATATCAACGATGTCCACCAGCCCTTCGATAAATGGCTGCACCAGATCTTGTTCTTGTACGTGGCCGCTTGCCCACGCCTGATCAAGAGAAATGCGTTTTACATCTTTCAGACCAGCAGCCAACAGTGCGTTAGCGCGGTCTTCAACGACTTTGGTGACATTAGTATCAGCAGGGCCACCGTTTGGTGGATTGTATTTGATACCGCCGTCATCAGGCGGGTTGTGCGAAGGGGTAATAACGATACCGTCCGCCAGTGCGCCACCTTTTTTGTTATGCGTCAGAATGGCATGAGAGATAGCAGGCGTTGGCGTGTAGCCGTTTGCCTGTTGCACAATGACATCCACACCGTTTGCCGCCAGAACTTCCAACACCGAGATAAACGCAGGTTCAGATAACGCGTGGGTATCTTTGCCAATGTAGCACGGCCCGGTAATGCCATTTTTTGCACGATCTTCTGCAATCGCCTGAGCAATTGCCAAAATGTGAGGTTCGTTGAAACTATGACGCGCCGCGCTGCCACGGTGGCCGGAAGTCCCAAACTTCACCGCGTGTTCGCTATTCCCCACTTCAGGCTTCAGCACGTAATACTGGGCCGTCAGTTGGGCTACGTTAATCAAATCGCTCTGTTGTGCCGGTTGTCCTGCACGAGGGTGGTTAGCCATTGGCCTTTCCTTCTGACGCGAGGTGTTAGATTGTGCCGCAAACCTTTTCAATCAATTCCGCCGGGAACTGCATTGATTGCATGATGTGTTCGATCATGCTGCATTTACGACCCGTATTGGTGTTGGTAATAACCCAGTATGGCGTGCCTGGAACATGTTTAGGTTTGGTCTGGTTGCCGTTTTGCAGCAGCGTTTGCTCGTTACCTGCAAAATAGACGCGCGTACGACCATGCAGCGACTCAGTCGCTTCACCAAAAGCATGAGCATCGAGGGTATACAGAGTAGAAAGCACCATCATGAAACGGTTAACCGCTTTCTTTTGCTCAGCATATTCATCGGAAAGCAGCAACTCACGAACCGCACGTACACGATCGCGTGCTTTGTTTACGGGTTTGGCTTCCGGTGCAGCAGCAGAAACAGTGGCTGCCTGACCGGTAGTTGCTGGTGTAGCAGGAGTTTGACCGGCGGTAAATTTCAACATGCGCCGTAAAATATCGGACGCGCTTTCACCAATGTGCTGCGTGTGGCTGGCAATATAGCGATAGAGCTCGTCATCAACTTCAATTGTTTTCATCTTAATCCAGTGCGATATCTTTTCTGAATACAAGTTGTTGGGATTATAGGGACAAATCCCAACCTCGGGTAGCGCCAAACTTTTGTCACACCACAAAGTCAGACTAGACTGAATATTTGCGGCACTGCGGCAGGATGCCGTTATGATACCCTAACCACACGAAGTAAAAAAAAAGAACTTTGCCATGAAATTGAATGCTCGCCTGCAAACTGCGCAACAATCGACTAGTAATTCCCCCATTGTCCTTATTCACGGTCTTTTTGGTAGCCTTGATAATCTTGGCGTACTGGCTCGTGACTTGGGGCAGGATCACACGCTGCTGCAAATCGATCTTCGCAACCACGGTTTATCACCACGTAGCGCCGAGATGAACTACTCCGCAATGGCGCAAGATGTTGTCGAAACGCTCGATGAATATGGCTTTGAGAAAGCCATTATTATTGGTCATTCGATGGGTGGCAAAGTGGCGATGGCGCTGACGGCAATTGCACCGCAACGCATCGACAAATTGGTGATGATTGACATCGCGCCTGTGGATTACCAGGTTCGTCGCCATGACGAGATTTTTACGGCAATAAATGCGGTTAGCGCCGCAGACGTTAAAACTCGTCAACAGGCTGCAACGGTGATGCGTGAGCATCTTAATGAAGAAGGCGTCATTCAATTCTTGCTGAAATCTTTTGCCAATGGCGAATGGAAATTTAATGTGCCGGTGCTTTGGGAACAGTACGAGAACATTGTCGGTTGGGAAAACATCCCAGCGTGGAACGAACCGGTGCTGTTTATTCGTGGCGGCGCATCTCCTTATGTAGATGAATCGCACCGTAACGAACTGCTTGCTCAGTTCCCTCAGGCTCGTGCTCATGTGGTTGCAGGTGCCGGGCACTGGGTTCACGCTGAAAAACCTGATGCTGTTTTGCGCGCAATCCATCGTTTTATCGACGAATCACCCGCAAACTGATTAAAAACAAACCGACTGGCCGCAAGATGCGGCTAACGCGTTGGCGCGCAAGCTATGCTGATGTATGATTGCGCGCTAAATTGCGCCAGAGCACCCCGCTCCGTGCCACCTGAATTCCCTGTCAGTAGTCTAATCATGGCAAAAGAACAAACGGACCGTACTACATTAGATCTGTTCGCGGACGAGCGTCGCCCGGGACGGCCAAAAACCAATCCGCTAACGCGTGATGAGCAGTTGCGTATCAACAAACGCAATCAACTCAAGCGCGATAAAGTACGCGGCCTGAAGCGAGTGGAGTTAAAGCTCAACAACGATGCGGTGGATGCGCTCAATCAACTGGCTGAAGCGCGCAATATCAGCCGTAGTGAATTGATTGAAGAGATGCTGCTCGAACAGCTGAAGCAACATCTCAGTTAGATAATTTTGCAGACTGTGCACACCCGGCTAATAGCGGTTTCCGCACCACGAAGTGTTCTGCTATGATTGCCCTATCTGTGGCTAAATAGCAGCCACCATACCATTAAGTATCAAGAGGTTATTTTACTCATGGCAATCGTAGGCATTTTTTTCGGCAGCGACACTGGTAACACCGAAAATATCGCGAAGATGATTCAAAAACAGCTCGGTAAAGACGTTGCTGAGGTGCATGACATTGCTAAGAGCAGTAAAGAAGACCTGGAAGGCTTCGATATTCTGCTTCTCGGCATTCCAACGTGGTACTACGGCGAAGCTCAGTGCGACTGGGATGATTTCTTCCCGACGCTGGAAGAAGTTGATTTCAATGGCAAACTGGTTGCTCTGTTCGGTTGTGGCGACCAGGAAGACTACGCAGAATACTTCTGTGACGCCTTAGGCACTATTCGCGACATCATTGAGCCACGCGGTGCTGCTATCGTGGGCCATTGGCCAACTGCGGGTTACCATTTCGAAGCGTCTAAAGGCCTTGCCGACGACGATCACTTTGTAGGTCTGGCAATTGACGAAGATCGTCAACCAGAACTGACCGCTGAACGTGTTCAGAAGTGGGTGAAACAGGTTTCTGAAGAACTGAATCTGGCTGATATCCTCAACGCATGATGCTAAATGTGACGCAGTTAAACAGCTGCGTCACATTGATAGATATTTCCGATTAAAATAATTGCTACAAATTTGTAACTTTTCAGTTTGTCCCTGTACAATGAGTTCCTGGAAAATAGCTAGCAAGGCAAGCAAATCGCGACTCAGGCGCAGTTTCTAGCTTGAATATGCATAATACTTGCGGTTCCCATTTAGAAGCGGCAGTTCTATAATGAGACGCATTCATCTTAACGCTCACCCTGAGTCCGAGCGATTCGTTAAGCAACAGGACAATTCCCGCATGACTGACAACAATACCGCATTAAAGAAGGCCGGCCTGAAAGTCACGCTTCCGCGATTAAAAATCCTTGAAGTATTGCAGGGGCCGGTGAATCACCACGTCAGTGCGGAAGATTTATATAAGCGTCTGATTGATATGGGCGAAGAGATTGGTCTCGCCACAGTTTATCGTGTCCTCAACCAGTTTGATGATGCAGGCATCGTAACTCGTCATAATTTCGAAGGCGGTAAATCCGTGTTCGAACTGACGCAACAGCATCACCACGACCATTTGATTTGCCTGGATTGTGGCAAAGTTATTGAATTCAGCGATGATTCAATCGAGTCTCGCCAGCGTGAAATCGCTTCCCGTCACGGTATTCGTCTGACGAACCACAGTTTGTACCTCTACGGTCATTGTGCTGAAGGCGACTGCCGTACCGAAGAGCATGCACACGAGATCAGCGAAAAGTAATCCGTATATCCTGACATCCCTAACCCGGATGTCAGATGTAAAAAAACCGGTGAGGAAGCTCACCGGTTTTTTTATCGCCTGAATATTGCGACTACTGGTTGTGAGCGCGGATCTCTTGCCAGATTTTATCGCATTTAGCTTTAACAGACTGGTCGTTACCAGTGCGTGTTGCCTGAATGCAGTTCTGGTAATCCAGAGTACTCACGGCTTCTTTCTGCGCAAATTCCTGATGCTTTCTGTCCTTCGCAAGCTCAGTTAACATACTTTGGCAACCCTGAACTTTGTCCGGGTCCCCTTGAGCACTGTTGATACAAGTGCTGTAGTCCTGTTTCAACTTCGAATCTTCCGGGGCAGTTTTAGGTTGCGCACATGCACTTAAACCTAACGCCATCACCGTAACCAGAATGATTTTTTTCATGCTTGATATCCTTAAGAAAACCGGGCGTTTTAGCACCCGGAATCAAATCAGAAGATGGTGAACGGTGCGATCACGATGAATTTCACGTCGCGCTCATCCTGGAACACGTTGCCGTAACCACCGCCCCAGCTTGGAATATCGGAGTGGTTGTCGTATTGAGTGAAGTGCAGTTTAAACAGAGTGCCTTTCGCACGGCCATCCTGAACGGTGTACAGCGCATCCAGGCTATACGCAGACTCTTTCAAACGACGATCGGCATCGTAGAAACCATCAGTAGTTGGTTTAGAGCTTGGTTTAGCATCCCATGCATACACATAAGAAGCCCCCACAGCCCAACCTGCCAGATTCCAGTTGCTCAGATCGTACATTGCGCCTGCGAATACAGCTTTTTCACCATTGGCGTTGAAGTCAGAGCGGTTATCCCACCACACATCAAGACGACCGTTTGAAGAAGCGTAAGTTGGGGTCATACGTTGCAGGAAGTAGCCCTGCTGGCCGTCAGCCTTAACCATGGTTCCTTCAAGACGCAGGTCAACCTGGCCGACACGGTAACCGAGAGTTAATGCCTGCAACCATGCGGTGCCGTCATACAGATCGTTGACGCTACCGTCGGAAACTTTGTCACGCGTACCGTAGAACTGGTAACTGGTGGTCAACGGGCTGCCAGCAATATCAAATTTGTAACTGGCTTTGGTGAAGTACTGGTCAATATAGCCTTCAGCCTGACCGAATGCCGCTTCGAGGATCAGGTTATTTTTAAAGTCGTACTTCGCACCCAAAGAGTGTAAGTAATCAACTTTGGTGTTCTTATCGTTTTGATAGAACTTGTCCATTTCCAGGTGCCACGGAGATTTGTACTCGTTGGTCCACATGTAGGAGAAGCTCAGAGCGCCGGAGTCGCCGTAGTCAAAGTTCGCACCGGCTTCCGCGCCCTGGTATGTACCCGGCATGAAGCTCCAGTGTGGTGCTAACAGTGTTTGACCGGTTGGCTGGATGTAACCCGCGCGAGCCCAGACTGGGCCATATTTGAATT
Organism: uncultured Buttiauxella sp.; assembly: GCA_965119215.1. GTDB lineage: Bacteria > Pseudomonadota > Gammaproteobacteria > Enterobacterales > Enterobacteriaceae > Buttiauxella. Next base: position 329,510 of record CBCPKK010000005.1, on the reverse strand, counting down.
TAGCTGCTGCTTTATAAAGACTGATACCGCTCTTATCGCCGGAGTAATCTTCATCATAAGCTTTGTTTTTTGAAGAGAATGCGATTTCGTTCGGGTGGCCGCTGTCGCCATTTTCAGCCATTTCGATAGCGGTAAATGCAGCGATATCCAGACCGAACATGTCTGCAGCAAAACCAGACTGGAAGTCCAGGTTGGCGTTCCAGGTGGAGTGAGCCAGGTTAGTTTCGTACTTATCAGTCGTAACATCTTTACGGTCACGTTCACGCTGCCAGTAATAAACACCACCGGTCAGCGTTGAATCATCAACAAAACCTGCTGCACTTGCCTGAGGGATGACAACCAGTCCTGAAAGAGCCGTAACACCTGCGATTGCAAGCGCCAGCGCACTACGTTTGCCACTAAACGTACGCATATAAAATTCCTCTTTGACGTATAAATAATCGCTGGACGTTTAAAGACGTCGTGTAGCGAAAAAAGTAAAAATGCCTAACGGCTAAAGCGGTTATAAATATTTGCCCGCATTACTGCTGTCCCTAAGACTATTTTTCGCGACGCGAATTATCAACGACTTTGTAAGAGTTCATTCCGATATTATGACAGAGAGCACATAATTTATGAGTATTTGTAACAAATGGCGTCACAAGCGTTTTATATGGATAATTACGATTATTTACACACAAAATTCTACATGAGAGCGCTCACATAACTAAATTAAGAATTTATTATGTTCTGAGGTTGACCAGGAAAGGGATGCCAGAAAGGACTCTAAATAGAATTAATTCGCAACGCGAATGTGAATAAATCATTAAATAGATGATTGTGAAGCTAAAAAAAACGCCGCTAATCGCGGCGTTTTTGTGAAGATTTAACGCATATTTCCTGGAGGCTACTCGCCCATTTTGGCCCAGGTATCACGCAAGCCAACGGTACGGTTAAATACCAATTTTTCAGCGGTGGCATAACGGCTATCGAGGCAGAAATAACCTTCGCGCTCGAACTGATATGCTTTACCTTTCTCGGCATTTTGCAGGCTTGGCTCAACGAAACCTTGCTTGATAACCAAAGACTCTGGGTTAATTGTTGCAAGGAAATCTTCCGCGCTACCCGGGTTCGCCACACTGAACAGACGGTCGTAAAGGCGAATTTCAACCGGCAGAGCATGTTCAGCGCTGACCCAGTGAATAACACCTTTTACTTTACGGCCATCAGCCGGGTCTTTGCTTAATGTGTCCGGATCGTAAGAGCAATGCAGCGTGGTGATATTACCTGCTTCATCTTTCTCAACGCGATCGGCTTTAATCACATAAGCATTGCGCAGGCGAACTTCTTTGCCCAGTACCAGACGCTTGTACTGTTTATTCGCTTCTTCACGGAAGTCAGCGCGATCGATGTAGATCTCACGGCTAAACGGTACCTGGCGGCTACCCATTTCTGGTTTGTTCGGATGGTTAGGCATGGTCACCATTTCAACTTCGCCCTGCGGGAAGTTTTCAATGATCACTTTTACCGGATCGAGTACGGCCATCGCACGCGGTGCGTTCTCGTTCAGGTCATCACGAATACAAGATTCCAGCGAAGCCATTTCAACGGTGTTGTCTTGCTTAGTCACACCAATGCGCTTACAGAACTCGCGAATAGATGCGGCAGAATAACCACGACGACGCAGACCAGAAATAGTCGGCATACGTGGGTCGTCCCAACCCTCTACAACCTTCTCCTTCACCAGCTGGTTCAGCTTACGCTTAGACATGATGGAGTATTCGAGGTTAAGGCGTGAGAACTCATACTGACGCGGATGCGCATCAATAGTGATGTTATCCAACACCCAATCGTACAGACGGCGGTTGTCCTGGAATTCCAGCGTACACAAGGAGTGCGTAATGCCTTCCAGCGCATCGGAAATGCAGTGGGTGAAGTCGTACATCGGGTAGATGCACCACTTGTTGCCAGTCTGGTGGTGTTCAGCAAATTTAATGCGATACAGCACCGGATCGCGCATAACGATAAATGGCGAGGCCATATCGATTTTCGCACGCAGACACGCAGTCCCTTCGGCAAATTCACCGTTACGCATTTTCTCGAACAGCGCGAGGTTTTCTTCAATGCTACGATCGCGGAATGGGCTGTTTTTCCCAGGCGATGTCAATGAGCCGCGATATTCACGGATCTGCTCAGGAGTCAGTTCATCAACGTACGCCAGACCTTTATTGATCAGCTCAACGGCATAGTTGAACAGCTGATCGAAATAGTTGGAGGAGTAGCGCACATCGCCTGACCAGTGAAAACCTAGCCACTCGACATCATGTTTAATGGATTCTACGAATTCGATGTCTTCTTTTGCCGGGTTTGTATCATCGAAACGCAGGTTGCACTGACCTTGGTAATCTTGCGCAATACCAAAGTTCAGGCAGATAGATTTTGCATGACCGATATGCAGATAGCCGTTTGGCTCTGGCGGGAAACGGGTGCAAATGCTGTTGTGCTTACCATTGGCCAAATCTTCATCAATAATCTGGCGAATAAAGTTTGTTGGGCGGGCTTCAGCCTCACTCATCGCGGGTTCCTCAGTGCAAAAAACTTTCGTTATCGGCATATGATCTAATAAGCAGGCGTTGGAAACAACCTTTAGTTGCATAAATAAGGGGGGTTACCGGCGGGTGATTAATATGGCGAGGCGATTTGAATGGCAATAAAAAAGCGGCTGGAGAATAACTCGCCAGCCGCTAAAGGCACAATCTATGACTCAGGAGCGATTATTTGCCTTTAATTTCGTACAGAGGCGTTTGCCCTGCCACAACGGAACCTTGCGCCTGGATAACCAGACCGCTGTAGTCGTCGATGTTGCTGCAAACGACTGGGCTAATCATGGAGCGAGCGTTAGCGTTCAGGAAATCGAGATCCATTTCCAGAATCGGCTGGCCTGCTACCACAACAGCACCTTCTTCTACCAGACGGGTAAAGCCCTGGCCGTTCAGTGCGACAGTATCAATGCCCATATGGACAACGATCTCAGCGCCTTTTTCGGTTTCAAGACAGAACGCATGGTTGGTATTAAAGATTTTTACGATAGTACCGGCAGCTGGCGCGACAACAGTTTTGTCTGTTGGCTTAACCGCAACACCATCACCTACCGCTTTGCTGGCAAAGGCTTCATCAGGAACCTGTTCCAGTGCAACGACATCACCCGTTACTGGTGAAACCAGCGCGGCGATAGTCACTGCATTTGGTACAGCCTGTGGTTTTGTAGCAGCAGCAACGGGTGCAGCAGCAGCGCTTACAGGAGCCGCAGCAACATCGCCTACTGTTTTCATTGAGTTAGCAATTTTCTCAGCAACAAAGCCTACGATGATTTGCACGCTGGTTTTGTTCAGACGGATAACACCGGTCGCACCAAGGCGTTTAGCCAGAGATTCGTTAACCAGTGAAGAGTCTTTCACGTTCAAACGCAGACGAGTGATACAAGCATCGATACCCGTCAGGTTAGCTGAACCACCCACCGCTGCGATGTACTGACGAGCCAGCTCAGAAACATCTTGCTTAGTATTGGCGCTAACATTCACGTCCTGACCATCAGTCTCATCACCTGCAACTGCCAGTTCACGACCTGGAGTCAACAGATTGAATTTGGTGATAGTGAAACGGAACACGACGTAGTAAATCACGAAGAACACGAGGCCCTGCGGGATCAGCATCCACCAGTGAGTTGCCAGTGGGTTACGGGAAGAAAGCACCATATCCACCAGACCTGCGCTGAAGCCGAAGCCTGCAATCCAATGCATGCTTGCCGCGATGAAGACAGAGATACCGGTCAGCACTGCGTGGATCAGATACAGGACTGGAGCAACGAACATGAAGGAGAATTCCAACGGCTCGGTGATACCCGTAAAGAAGGCAGCAAACGCACCCGCCATCATAATACCCAGTACTTTGGCTTTATTTTCAGGACGCGCGCAATGGTAGATTGCCAAAGCAGCACCTGGCAGGCCGAACATCATGATTGGGAAGAAGCCCGCCTGATAACGACCCGTAATACCCACGATACCTGTACCTTCAGCGATAGATTTAGCACCGCCCAGGAAATTAGGAATGTCGTTGATACCCGCAACGTCGAACCAGAACACAGAGTTCAGAGCGTGATGCAGACCGACTGGGATCAGTAAACGGTTGAAGAACGCATAAACGCCTGCGCCAATCGAACCCATTTTCTGGATGTGTTCACCAAAGTTCACCAGGCCGCCAAAGACGACTGGCCAGATAAACATCATGATGAATGCCACAGCGATCATCACAAAGGATGTGATAATCGGCACCAGACGACGTCCGCTAAAGAAGGACAACGCTTTCGGCAGCTCGACGCTGCTGAAACGGTTGTACAGCTCTGCGGAAATAATCCCTACCAGAATGCCCACAAATTGGTTTTGAATTTTAGAGAACGCGAATGGAACCTGATCCAGCGGAATATGCTTGATCATAGAAACAGCCGCTGGCGAGCAAAGCGTTGTTAGTACCAGGAAACCGACAAAGCCGGTTAGTGCAGCAGCACCATCTTTATCTTTGGACATACCATAAGCCACACCAATGGCAAACAGCACCCCCATGTTATCAATAATTGCAGAACCAGATTTGATGAACAATGCAGCTAATGCACTATCACCACCCCAGCTAACCGGGTCAATCCAGTAACCAACACCCATTAATATGGCTGCGGCTGGTAGCGTGGCTACCGGCACCATCAGCGCACGGCCAACCTTTTGCATATAACCTAGAATACTCACGTTCATTCCCCCTATGAGACCCCGTTAAGGCTCGTTCAAAGCAGTTTTATTATTGTTTAACAAACCTTGAAAGCATGGCGATGATTCGCCAACTTTATGAGTGTGTGAAAAATTAATTCGTATCGCAAATTAAACACCCTTTTTTTGTGATTAAAATCACCAAATATTGTTATTACCCCCCCCTTAGACTGGCTATCGACTAAAACTTATTTTATCATCCAAAAAATCAAGGCAGATTGATCCCGTAAAGGTCAGCTTAAAACTGGTTTACCCTTAGAGGGTTCGGACAATCAATCTGGCTACATCTGTTTTCTATTAACTTATGAGGTGAATGATGAGACTGATTCCCCTGGCTACCCCCGCTCAAGTTGGCAAATGGGCAGCACGCCATATCGTTAAGCGTATCAATGCGTTTAACCCGACAGCAGATCGTCCTTTCTTGCTGGGCCTGCCAACTGGCGGAACGCCACTCGAAGCGTATAAAGCGCTGGTAGAGATGCACAAAGCGGGCCAGGTTAGCTTTAAAAACGTCGTCACCTTTAATATGGATGAATACGTTGGCCTGCCGAAAGAGCATCCAGAAAGCTATCATACGTTTATGCACCGTAATTTCTTTGATCACGTTGATATCCCAGCGGAAAACATCAACCTGCTGAATGGTAACGCCGAAGATGTTGACGCAGAGTGCCGTCGTTACGAAGAAAAAATTCGTTCATACGGCAAAATTCACCTGTTTATGGGTGGCGTAGGCAACGACGGTCACATCGCGTTCAACGAACCTGCTTCTTCTCTGGCATCTCGTACCCGTATCAAAACACTGACTCATGACACTCGTGTAGCAAACTCCCGTTTCTTCGATGGCGATGTGACTCAGGTTCCTAAGTTTGCGCTGACTGTAGGCGTGGGTACTCTGCTGGATGCAGAAGAAGTGATGATTCTGGTTATTGGTCATTTGAAAGCGCAAGCTTTGCAAGCGGCTGTTGAAGGTAACGTGAATCACATGTGGACGATTAGCTGCCTGCAACTGCATCCTAAAGCTGTGGTTGTGTGTGATGAGCCGTCTACCATGGAACTCAAAGTGAAGACGCTTAAGTACTTCAATGAGCTCGAAGCTGAAAACATCAAAGGTCTTTAAGCATTAATTTTCACCGGGGGTAACTATGTTTGCATTAACTCACGGTCGGATTTATACCGGCCATGAAATTCTTGATGATCACGCGGTTATTATCGCGAACGGCCTGATTGAACGCGTTTGCCCGCGCTCAGATCTCCCTGCGGGTATTGAGACTCGCGATGTGGGTGGTGCAATCATCGCCCCCGGTTTTATTGATGTGCAGCTTAACGGTTGTGGCGGTGTGCAGTTCAATGATTCCGCCGATGCGGTGACTGTTGAAACGCTGGAAATCATGCAGAAAGCCAATGAGCGTTCTGGCTGCACCAGCTACTTACCCACACTTATCACCGCCAGCGATGAGCTGATGAAGCAAGGCGTGAAAGTGATGCGCGAATACCTGGCGAAGTACCAGCACCAGGCGCTTGGTCTGCATCTTGAAGGCCCATGGCTGAACATGGTGAAAAAAGGCACGCACAACCCAAGTTTCGTGCGTAAACCTGACGCAGAACTGGTCGATTTCCTGTGCCAAAACGCAGATGTGATCACCAAAGTCACTCTGGCACCAGAAATGGTTGAGCCTGAAGTGATTAGCAAACTGGTCGCTTCTGGCATTATCGTTTCTGCCGGGCATTCCAATGCCACTGCAAAAGAAGCTAAAAAAGGCTTCCGCGCAGGTATTACCTTCGCAACACACCTTTTCAACGCGATGCCATACATTACTGGCCGTGAACCGGGTCTTGCGGGTGCAATTTTTGATGAGCCAGATGTTTACTGCGGTATCATTGCCGATGGTTTACATGTGGACTATGCCAACATTCGTACTGCGAAGAAGGTTAAGGGCGATAAACTCTGCCTGGTCACCGATGCAACCGCTCCAGCGGGCGCAAATATCGATGAGTTCATTTTCGCAGGAAAAACAATATACTACCGTGACGGTTTATGTGTAGATGAGAACGGCACGCTGAGCGGTTCCGCCCTGACAATGATTGAAGGGGTGCGTAATCTGGTCGAGCATGCTGGCATCGCCTTAGACGAAGTCCTGCGTATGGCTGCACTCTACCCTGCCCGTGCAATGGGTGTAGAGCAGCAATTAGGTACCATTGAAGCAGGGAAAGTCGCCAACCTGACGACCTTTACCCGCGATTTTAAAATCACCAAGACCTTCGTTAACGGTAACGAGGTCGTAACTGAGTAATTAAGGCATGACGACTGGCGGACAAGCTCAAATTGGTAATGTCGATCTGGTAAAACAACTGAATAGCGCGGCGGTATATCGCCTGATTGACCAACATGGGCCAATCTCTCGCATTCAGATTGCCGAACACAGCCAGCTAGCACCTGCCAGCGTCACCAAAATTACTCGCCAGCTAATTGAGCGCGGACTGATCAAAGAAGTCGATCAGCAGGCTTCCACCGGGGGCCGCCGCGCTATCTCAATTATCACTGAAACCCGCAACTTCCATGCAATTGGTGTGCGCCTTGGCCGCCATGACGCAACCATCACCCTGTTTGATTTGAGCGCTAAACCGCTTGCCGAAGAACATTACGCCCTTCCTGAACGTACTCAGGAAACGCTTGAGCACGCTCTGCTTAATGCCATCGAACAGTTTATCGAACAAAACCTGCGCAAAATACGCGAGCTGATTGCGATCTCAGTGATCCTGCCAGGGCTTGTCGATCCGGAAAGCGGTGTTATTCGTTACATGCCGCATATCGAGGTCGATAACTGGTCGCTGGTCGACAGTCTTGAAAAACGATTCAAAGTAACCTGCTATGTGGGTCACGATATCCGTAGCCTGGCGCTTGCCGAGCACTACTTTGGTGCAACACATGATTGTGATGACTCCATTTTGGTGCGTGTACACCGCGGGACTGGCGCGGGGATTTTGTCTAACGGGCGCATTTTTATCGGGCGCAACGGTAACGTAGGCGAAATTGGCCATATTCAGGTCGACCCGTTAGGCGAACGTTGCCATTGCGGGAACTTTGGCTGCCTGGAAACCATTGCCGCCAATGCCGCCATCGAACATCGCGTTCGTCATCTGCTTGAACAGGGTTATAACAGCCGCATGACACTTGAAGACTGCGGTATTGCTGCTATCTGCAAAGCAGCAAATAAAGGCGATGCGCTGGCCTGTGAAGTGATTGAGCACGTTGGCCGCCATTTGGGTAAAGCGATTGCCATTGCGATTAACCTGTTTAATCCGCAAAAAGTGGTGATTGCCGGGGAAATCATTGAAGCCGAGAAAGTGCTTCTTCCCGCCATTGAAGGCTGCATCAACACACAAGCCCTGAAAGCATTCCGCAAAAACCTGCCGGTGGTGCGCTCAAAATTGGATGACCGTTCCGCAATTGGCGCGTTTGCTCTGGTAAAACGCTCCATGCTAAATGGCATACTGCTTCAACGCTTGCTGGAAAGTTAACCCAGTCATTCTCCTTTTTACGCTATAGTTACGCCTTCCTTTCAGGTGAGCCCGAGTAGTCGATGACCATTCAGAATGTAATTTGTGATATTGACGGCGTGCTGATGCACGACAACGTCGCCGTACCAGGCGCTAATGAATTCCTGGCCCGCATCATGGAAAAGGGGATGCCGCTGGTCCTGCTGACCAACTATCCGTCGCAGACCGGCCAGGATCTGGCAAACCGTTTTGCTTCCGCCGGTATTGATGTTCCTGATAGCGTCTTTTATACCTCAGCGATGGCAACCGCCGATTTCCTGCGTCGCCAGGAAGGGAAAAAAGCCTACGTTGTGGGTGAAGGCGCATTGATTCACGAACTGTATAAAGCAGGCTTCACGATAACCGACATCAACCCTGACTTTGTTATCGTCGGCGAGACACGTTCCTATAACTGGGAAATGATGCATAAAGCCGCCTATTTCGTGGCAAACGGCGCGCGCTTTATTGCCACCAACCCGGACACCCACGGCCGCGGTTACTATCCCGCCTGTGGTGCGCTGTGTGCTGGTATCGAAAAAATCTCAGGCCGTAAACCTTTCTGCGTGGGTAAGCCAAGCCCGTGGATTATCCGTGCCGCGCTTAACAAGATGCAGGCCCATTCCGAACATACGGTGATTGTTGGCGATAACCTGCGTACCGATATTCTCGCGGGATTCCAGGCTGGTTTAGAAACGATTCTGGTTCTGTCAGGGGTTTCGACCTTAAACGACATTGATGCCATGCCGTTCCGCCCTTCGTGGATTTATCCGTCTGTTGCTGAAGTCGATATCATTTAAAGAGTCATTCGCCTGGTTTTCACCGGGCGTTTTACCGATTCAACAATCTTTTCCCCTGCCACTGAACGCCAGCCTGGCGATTTTGCCAAAAATTGCCGATCCGCTAATTATTCCGCTTATTTCTTCATCATTTTTCAGTAATCAACAATTGCCATTGAACTATTTATCCCTGAAAGTCTAAAGGGCTTGCATTCCCGTCAATGATTGCGCATTTTCATATTCATGCAACGCAACATAACAATTTAATGACTCAAAGAAGCATTACGGAGAGAGTTCTATGTGTTCAATTTTTGGTGTTCTGGATATCAAGACCGATGCGGTCGAATTGCGTAAGAAAGCGCTCGAGTTATCTCGCCTGATGCGCCACCGTGGCCCTGACTGGTCTGGGGTTTATGCTAACGAGAAAGCCATTCTGGTTCACGAACGTCTCTCTATTGTTGACGTTAACGCTGGTGCTCAGCCGCTGTACAATAAAGCAAAAACTCACGCACTGGCTGTGAACGGCGAAATCTATAACCATCAGGCTCTGCGCGCTGAATACGGTGACCGTTACGAATTCCAGACAGGTTCAGACTGCGAAGTTATCCTCGCGCTTTACCAGGAAAAAGGCCCGGAGTTCCTCGACGATCTGCAAGGCATGTTTGCGTTCATTCTGTATGACGAAACACAAGACGCATACCTGATTGGCCGCGACCATATCGGCATCATCCCGTTGTATATGGGTCATGACGAGCACGGCAACATGTATATTGCTTCAGAAATGAAAGCGCTGGTTCCCGTTTGCCGCACCATTAGTGAATTCCCGGCAGGCAGCTACCTGTGGAGCAAAGACGGTGAAATCCGTAGTTACTATCAGCGTGACTGGTTCGAATACGATGCAGTAAAAGATAACGTTACCGATAAAAATGAATTACGTCAGGCGCTGGAAGATGCTGTGAAAAGCCACTTGATGTCTGACGTACCCTACGGCGTGCTGCTGTCTGGCGGGCTGGATTCATCCGTTATTTCAGCCATCACTAAGAAATTTGCCGCTCGTCGCGTAGAAGACGAAGAGCGTTCTGAAGCCTGGTGGCCGCAGCTGCACTCTTTTGCTGTTGGTTTAGTGGGCTCCCCTGACCTGAAAGCGGCACAAGAAGTGGCAAACCACTTAGGCACCGTTCACCACGAAATTCATTTCACGGTGCAAGAAGGCCTGGATGCGATTCGTGATGTTATCTATCACATTGAAACTTACGATGTGACAACGATTCGTGCATCAACACCGATGTATTTGATGTCGCGTAAAATCAAAGCTATGGGCATCAAAATGGTGCTTTCCGGTGAAGGTTCTGACGAAGTATTTGGCGGCTACCTGTACTTCCATAAAGCGCCAAACGATAAAGAGCTACACGAAGAGACCGTTCGTAAGTTACAAGCGCTGCACATGTTTGACTGTGCTCGCGCCAACAAAGCTATGTCAGCCTGGGGCGTGGAAGCGCGTGTACCGTTCCTGGACAAGAAATTCCTTGATGTCGCCATGCGTATCAACCCGAAAGACAAAATGTGCGGCAACGGTAAAATGGAAAAACATATCCTGCGTGAATGTTTTGAATCCTATCTGCCAGCAAGTATTGCATGGCGCCAGAAAGAGCAATTCTCCGATGGTGTGGGTTACAGCTGGATTGACACCCTGAAAGAAGTTGCTGCAGGTCAGGTGACCGATCAACAACTGGAAACCGCAAGCTATCGTTTCCCATACAACACGCCTGGCTCTAAAGAAGCGTATTTGTATCGTGAAATCTTTGAAGAATTATTCCCACTGCCAAGTGCTGCGCAATGCGTTCCTGGTGGCCCGTCGGTTGCCTGTTCTTCCGCTAAGGCCATTGAATGGGATGAAGCGTTCAAAACAATGAATGATCCATCAGGCCGTGCAGTAGGCGTTCACCAGTCTGCTTACAAATAAGCGAACAAAATTAAACACACGGGCCTGCGGGCCCGTTTTTGTTTCTGCAATATTCCCCACCCCTTATTAGGGCTTTTTCATCAGTTAAAACCACGAAATAACCGATAATTGACGAATATTCCAGCAAGCTGTTCGTAAGCTGGTCAAACAGACAATTTACGCCACTTTTCGGGAAAAAATTTGTTGACGCTAGAAGTCCAACTACGCATAATGCGCCCCGCAACGCCGATAAGGTTACGCAGAAAAAAGAAGGCTACTTAGCTCAGCTGGTTAGAGCACATCACTCATAATGATGGGGTCACAGGTTCGATTCCCGTAGTAGCCACCATTATTCTTTTTTTAGCGCGGGAGTGGCGAAATTGGTAGACGCACCAGATTTAGGTTCTGGCGCCGCAAGGTGTGCGAGTTCAAGTCTCGCCTCCCGCACCATTTCCTTATTAACGTTGCACGGATGGGGTATCGCCAAGCGGTAAGGCACCGGTTTTTGATACCGGCATTCCCTGGTTCGAATCCAGGTACCCCAGCCACTTTTTTTGACATAGCAGTTTTCGACATAGCATGTTTGTTTAATGCACCCTTAGTTGGGGTATCGCCAAGCGGTAAGGCACCGGTTTTTGATACCGGCATTCCCTGGTTCGAATCCAGGTACCCCAGCCAGTCGAAAAATAGTTTTAAGATTTACAATTAGGCTACTTAGCTCAGCTGGTTAGAGCACATCACTCATAATGATGGGGTCACAGGTTCGATTCCCGTAGTAGCCACCATATTTTTGGGGTATCGCCAAGCGGTAAGGCTCTGGTTTCTGATACCAGCATTCCGAGGTTCGAATCCTCGTACCCCAGCCAATAAGAAAAGCTCGCTACGGCGAGCTTTTTGCTTTTCTGAATCTGGCAAACATGTCGGATGTCGCTAACGCTAATCCGACCTACACAATAGTTACCGACTCATAATCCTAGCGCATACTTCAACGCCTGACGTTTCAACACGCCACCGCGTTCAGCCGCCATTAATCCTAAGTTACGAATCACTCGCAGCGGCCCCAGATTATTGCTAAAACCAGCGTAGAACAGATCCATACCACTTTGCATCAGGAAGTTATCTGCCTGCCTGCGTGTCTGATAGCGTTTTAACACGCGTGCATCCGCCCAGTTTTCACCGTAGCTACGCGCATTAATCATTACATCAAGCAATTCTTCCACATCACGATAACCAAGATTCACGCCCTGCCCGGCTAACGGATGAATGGTATGTGCCGCATCGCCAATCAGTGCCAGCCCCTGTTGGGTGTATTTCAAAGCATGGCGACGTGTCAGCGGGAATGCTCCGCTGGCAACAGGCGTTACTTTGCCTAAACGCTCAGGAAAATTCGCTTCAATCGCCTTTTGCAGTTGTGGCATCGACATATTCTGCAACTGGCGAATACGTGCTGGAGTGTCGTACCAGACCAGCGAAGCCCAGTTATCAAACAGCGGTAAAAACGCGTGTGGACCTGTTGGTGTAAAATGCTGCCAGGTACTGTCACCTGGTGTTTGCTCACACTTTACCGTGATTAACATGCAGGACTGCCGATACTGCCAGGCATGAATCCCAATGCCCGCCCAAGGTCGAACCTGAGAATTCGCACCATCGGCGCCAATCACCATCGGCACCGTTAATGTCTGCTCATCGGCAAGCTGTAGCGTCCACTGCCCTGCCTGGCCGTGCATGCTGGTAATTTTCGCAGGACACCGTAGCGTGACGTTAGGATGCGCTTCCAGTGCCTGCCACAATGCGAGCTGTAGCACATGGTTTTCAACCATATAGCCAAGCTCTGGTAGCCCGAGTTCTTGCGCATTAAAGCTAACGTGCGCACTTTCCCATTCCCAGGTTTCAAGCTGGCGATAAGCATGGCAACGCATAGCCCGAATAGCATCCCAAACGCCTAGCGATTTAAGCAAACCGACCGACGCACTGCTGATGGCTGAAATACGCACATCAGGCTGGCTTGCGGCATCAAATGCAGCGGGAGCCTGATGCTCAACCACTGCGACTTGAAAACCATTTTGCGCAAGCCCAAGGGCTGCAGCCGCGCCAACCATTCCCCCGCCGACCACCGCTACATCAATTGGCTGATTCAACATGATGATTTTGTCCTTAAATTGTCTATCCTGATTCTACCGGATTTTCGCCCAGGTTTCGTAGGCTGGTCACATCAAGGCCAAAGCATTACAATACGCCGCCTGAATTCCTGGCTTTAACTGAGCAATGGCAAGTCGATGACAAAAAAACTCCATATAAAAACCTGGGGCTGTCAGATGAACGAATACGATTCATCGAAGATGGCCGATCTGCTGAACAGCACACATGGCTATATCCTTACGGACAACCCAAAAGAAGCGGATGTATTGCTGCTTAATACCTGCTCGATCCGCGAAAAAGCCCAGGAAAAAGTATTCCACCTGCTAGGCCGTTGGAAACTCTTAAAACGTAAAAACCCCAATATCATTATCGGTGTCGGCGGCTGTGTTGCTTCCCAGGAAGGCAAGCTGATTCGCAGCCGTGCGCATTATGTTGATATTGTTTTCGGGCCGCAGACACTGCATCGCTTGCCTGAAATGATCAACAAAGTGAGTGGCAATCGCAGCCCTATTGTTGACGTCAGCTTCCCGGAAATCGAAAAGTTCGACCGCTTGCCAGAGCCAAAGGCTGATGGCCCGACAGCTTTCGTTTCTATTATGGAAGGCTGTAATAAATATTGTACTTACTGCGTGGTGCCTTATACCCGTGGTGAAGAAGTGAGTCGCCCAGCCGACGATGTGCTCTTTGAAGTCGCACAACTCGCAGCCCAGGGTGTGCGTGAAGTAAACCTGCTCGGCCAGAACGTGAATGCTTTCCGTGGCCCTTCTTTTGACGGCGGCATCTGTTCTTTTGCTGAATTGCTGCGTCTGGTTGCGGCGATTGACGGTATCGACCGTATTCGTTTCACCACCAGCCATCCGATTGAATTTACTGACGATATCATCGACGTTTATCGTGATACGCCAGAGCTTGTGAGCTTCCTGCATTTGCCGATTCAGAGTGGTTCCGACCGCATCCTGAATTTAATGGGTCGAACTCATACTACGCTTGAATATAAATCGATTATTCGCAAACTGCGCGCAGTACGCCCTGAAATTCAGATTAGCTCTGACTTTATCGTCGGCTTCCCTGGCGAAACCCAGCAGGATTTCGAGCAAACCATGAAAGTCATTGGCGATGTGAATTTTGACGTGAGCTACAGTTTCGTGTTCTCCGCACGTCCCGGCACGCCTGCCGCCGATATGGTTGATGACGTACCCGAAAAAGAGAAATTGCAACGGCTGTATATTCTGCAAGAACGCATCAACCAACAGGCAATGGAGTACAGCCGTAAGATGGTTGGCACTACCCAGCGCGTCCTGGTGGAAGGCACTTCTCGCAGAAACATTATGGAGTTGACCGGGCGTTCTGAAAACAATCGCGGTGTAAACTTTGAAGGTTCGCCAGAAATGATCGGTAAGTTTGTTGATGTAGAAATCACTGAGGTTGCTACCAACAACTCACTGCGCGGCAAAGTAGTTCGCACCGAAGATGAAATGGGGCTGCGTATTGCGCAGTCGCCTGAATCAGTGATTGCTCGCACCCGTAAAGAGAATGAAATCGGCGTAGGTATTTATCAGCCTTAATTCCGCACGGCTTTGCCTGTCGGTTCGCTAACGCAGTGAGCCGTCAGGCATTTTCATTGTTTGCACTTGCTTTCTGAAGCAGCCACCCAAATATCAAAAACCAGGCTTGCGCCATCAGCCCGCGCCGTAAATAATCTTTTTATGGCCTGCACTTTTTATAACCGGGAATAATATGACCGGCAATAAATAGTGCAGCAATTTCTTCAACTGGCCCTGTGCGACCCCGAGGATAAGTTTGAATATCGAAACACGTGAAATTACGCTAGAACCCGCAGACAATGCGCGTCTGCTAAGCCTGTGTGGCCCATTTGATGACAACATCAAGCAGCTTGAACGTCGACTGGGTATCGAGATCAACCGTCGTGACTATCACTTTAAGCTCTCGGGTCGCCCAATTCTGGTGAATGCTGCCGCAGATATTCTGCGCAATTTATATGTTGATACTGCACCTATGTGTGGCGAAATTCAGGATATCTCGCCTGAACAAATCCATCTCGCGATTAAAGAAATTCGCGTGCTGGAACAGTCAGCCGAAAGCGTTCCTGAGTACGGCAAAGCGGTGAACATCAAGACCAAGCGCGGCGTTATCAAACCGCGCACGCCGAATCAGGCGCAATACATCGCCAATATAATGAACCATGACATCACCTTTGGCATTGGCCCTGCGGGCACAGGTAAAACTTACCTCGCGGTGGCTGCGGCTGTTGATGCGCTGGAACGTCAGGATATTCGCCGTATTCTGCTGACCCGCCCGGCAGTTGAAGCCGGTGAAAAGCTGGGTTTCCTGCCAGGCGATTTAAGCCAGAAAGTTGACCCTTATTTGCGCCCGTTGTATGACGCACTGTTTGAAATGCTTGGTTTTGAGCGCGTTGAAAAGCTGATGGAACGCAACGTTATCGAAGTTGCGCCACTGGCTTACATGCGTGGCCGTACACTAAACGACGCATTCATCATTCTGGATGAAAGCCAGAACACCACCATCGAACAGATGAAGATGTTCCTGACGCGTATTGGCTTTAATTCCAAAGCCGTGATTACCGGGGATGTCACCCAGGTTGACCTGCCACGCAGCACCAGATCGGGCCTGCGCCATGCCATCGACGTGTTGGCAGACGTTGACGACATTAGTTTTAACTTCCTTACCAGCGAAGACGTAGTACGCCACCCGGTTGTGGCACGCATTGTGAATGCCTATGAAGCGTGGGAAAACGCGGAACAGGTTCGTAAAGATGAACTCGCAGCAGAGCGCAAGCGAGAAGCGATGGCGATTAACGCTGCCGCTCAGGAGAGCAAATGAGTCAGGTCATACTGGATTTACAGGTCGCGTGTGAAGACGCAAACGGCCTGCCAACGGAAGTACAGTTTCAGACATGGCTCGACGCAGTCATTCCACAATTTCAGGAAGAATCAGAAGTCACGATTCGCCTGGTGGACGACGCTGAGAGCCACGATCTGAACCTCACTTACCGTGGTAAAGATAAATCCACTAACGTGCTGTCGTTCCCGTTCGAAGCGCCGCCAGGCATTGAACTGCCGCTATTGGGCGACCTGATTATTTGTCGTCAGGTTGTGGAACAAGAAGCGAAAGAGCAAGAAAAACCGTTGGATGCGCATTGGGCACATATGGTCATCCACGGCAGTCTTCATCTGCTTGGCTATGATCATATTGAAGACGAAGAAGCCGAAGAGATGGAATCCCTGGAAACAGAGATAATGCTTGCTCTTGGGTATGCTGATCCGTACATTGCCGAGAAAGAATAGTCTCCGTAGGGATTAATACCGCGGAGCAACACTAGCAGGCAGCGCACCATCAAGCCGCCTGCTATCGATTAATTAACCGAGGGGCCAAAAACCTAACGCCATGAGCGACGACAACTCACAAAACAGTGACACGCCTGCCAGTAAGAAGGGATTCTTTTCCCTGATTCTCAACCAGCTATTCCACGGTGAACCTAAAAACCGTGACGATCTGCTGACACTCATCCGTGATTCTGAGCAAAACGATCTTATCGATCAGGATACCCGCGACATGCTCGAAGGCGTGATGGATATCGCCGACCAACGCGTCCGCGACATCATGATCCCTCGTTCTCAAATGGTAACGCTCAAACACAACCAGACGCTGGACGAGTGCCTCGATGTCATCATCGAATCTGCACACTCCCGCTTCCCGGTGATCAGTGAAGACAAAGATCATATCGAAGGGATTCTAATGGCCAAAGATCTGCTGCCGTTTATGCGCAGCGATACTGAGCCATTTAGCATGGAAAAAGTGTTACGTCAGGCAGTTGTTGTGCCAGAAAGTAAGCGTGTTGACCGCATGCTCAAAGAGTTTCGTCAGCAACGCTATCACATGGCGATAGTGATTGATGAGTTTGGCGGCGTCTCCGGGCTTGTCACCATCGAAGATATTCTCGAACTGATTGTTGGGGAAATTGAAGATGAGTACGACGACGAGGAAGACAGCGATTTCCGTCAGCTCAGCCGTCATACCTGGACGGTTCGTGCTTTGGCCTCAATCGAAGATTTTAACGATACCTTCTCAACCCATTTCAATGATGATGAAGTCGATACCATTGGTGGATTAGTGATGCAGGCGTTTGGTCACTTGCCTGCCCGTGGCGAAACGATTGAAATTGATGGTTATCAATTCAAAGTTGCGATGGCAGACAGTCGCCGTGTTATTCAGGTTCATGTCAGAATTCCGGACGACTCGCCGCAACCGAAACTGGAAGATTAATTTAACGATGTCTATAGCCCTACTCCTTCAACGCCAGCGCGTGCGTCTGCTGCTGGCGCTGCTTTTTGGTGCCTGCGGAACGCTGGCTTTCTCCCCTTACGATTTTTGGCCTGCTGCGATTGTTTCTTTGGTAGGGCTTCAGGGGCTGACTCTTAATCGTCGCGCTATTCAGAGCGCGTGGATTGGTTTCTTCTGGGGGCTGGGGCTATTTGGCTCAGGTATTAACTGGGTGTATGTCAGTATCGCGCAGTTTGGCGGCATGCCAGGCCCGGTTAACATCTTTTTGGTGGTGTTGCTTGCCGCTTACTTGTCTTTGTACACCGGCTTGTTTGGCGGTTTCCTCAGCAAGCTATGCCCGAAAACCACATGGTGGCGCGTGGCAATTGCCGCCCCTATGCTGTGGCAACTTACCGAATTCCTGCGCGGCTGGGTATTAACCGGCTTCCCGTGGCTACAGTTCGGTTACAGCCAGATTGATGGCCCACTAAAAGGCATCGCCCCTATTCTGGGCGTTGAAAGCGTTACGTTCCTGCTGATGATTATCAGCGGCCTGCTGGTGTATGCCCTGCATGAACGCAACTGGCGCCCTGTGGTTATTGCCGCTGCATTGCTGGTATTGCCGTGGCCTCTGCGTTCGATTCAGTGGTATCAGCCCCAGCCTGAAAGAACCGTTGATGTCGCGATGGTTCAGGGTGATATCCCGCAATCCCTGAAATGGGATGAAAATCAGTTGCTGAATACGCTGAAGATTTATCTCGATAAAACTCAGCCGCAGATGGGAAAATCCCAGCTGATTATCTGGCCTGAATCCGCAATTCCTGACCTTGAGATAAACCAGCAGCAATTCCTGACGATGATGGATGACCTGTTGCGTTCTAAGCACAGCTCACTGATTACCGGAATTGTCGATGCGCGTCTGAATAAACAGAACCGCTACGATACCTACAACACCATTATCACGCTGGGTGAAGGCAATCAGTACAGCTACAACAGCACCGATCGTTACAACAAAAATCACCTGGTCCCGTTTGGTGAGTTTGTGCCGTTGGAATCCATTCTGCGCCCGCTGGCTCCGTTCTTCGATTTGCCAATGTCTTCATTCAGCCGTGGCCCGTATATACAGCCACAGATTGCAGCTAACGGCATCAAGCTAACGCCAGCTATCTGCTACGAAATTATTCTTGGCGAACAGGTGCGTGATAACTTCCGCCCTGATACCGACTTCCTGCTGACTATTTCTAACGATGCATGGTTCGGTAAGTCAATTGGCCCATGGCAGCATTTCCAGATGGCGCGCATGCGTTCGCTGGAACTGGGTCGTCCGCTGTTGCGCAGCACCAACAACGGCATTACCGCAGTGATTAATGCCAATGGCGATGTCGACGCGATGATCCCGCAATTTACCCGCCAGGTTCTGGAAGCGAAGGTCACACCTGCGCGCGGTATCACACCGTATGCGCGCTTTGGCGACTGGCCGCTGTGGGTTGCCACGTTGGTATTTGGTTTCGCCTCTGTTCTGCTGGCTCTGCGTACACGCCGCAAATCTTAATTCCCTACCTCTCTAAAAAATGGCCAGCAAATGCTGGCCATTTTTATTTCTGGCATAACCTTTGCAAAGATATTTGCGACTAGTTGCTCATTAGAAGCCTACAAAATGCTATGCCTGCAGCCTACGGATAGCACGAAGCATTGCGTTGCACCAAACAATGACACAACGAGCACCAAAGTAGTGCAACGGAGTATTTTTGCCTTTAAACGGTGCGGCGCGCTTCGCAAAAACAAACATTTGGATAGCAAAATCTTTACATTAAGCTAGGTTAAATGTTAACAAAAAGGCGAAGATTTACCCTGATTTCGTAACACACAACAACAATACAACACTCACAACGGGTATCAGTGCCAGATGGCACGAAGATAAAGGAGTTGGTCATGCAATTACGTAAACTAGCCTCAGCTTTGCTGGTTATCGGAATGGGTGCCGGGATCGCGCACGCAGAAGACGCCAAACCGGCAACCGCACAACAGGGGACGCTGGATAAAATCGCTGCTAACGGCGTCATTGTGGTCGGTCACCGCGAGTCTTCCGTTCCTTTCTCTTACTACGATAACCAACAGAAAGTGGTCGGCTATTCACAGGATTACTCCAACGCCATCGTTGAAGCTGTGAAGAAGAAACTCAACAAGCCTGATCTGCAAGTTAAGTTGATCCCTATTACTTCACAAAACCGTATTCCATTGCTGCAAAACGGCACCTTCGATTTTGAATGTGGTTCTACCACCAACAACCTTGAGCGCCAGAAACAAGCCTCGTTCTCCGACACCATCTTCGTGGTCGGTACCCGTTTACTGGTGAAAAAAGGCGGCCCGATTAAAGACTTCGCTGACCTGAAAGGGAAAGCGGTGGTTGTGACCTCCGGTACCACTTCTGAAGTTCTGCTGAACAAGCTGAATGAAGAGAAGAAAATGGACATGCGCATTATCAGCGCCAAAGACCACGGTGACTCGTTCCGTACTCTGGAAAGTGGTCGCGCCGTTGCCTTTATGATGGACGATGCGCTGCTGGCAGGTGAACGTGCGAAAGCGAAGAAACAGGATAACTGGGAAATTCTTGGCACTCCGCAATCTCGCGAAGCTTACGGCTGTATGCTGCGTAAAGACGACCCAGAGTTCAAGAAGCTGATGGATGAAACCATCGCCCAGGCACAAACCTCAGGCGAAGCCGCCAAATGGTTTGATAAATGGTTCATGAACCCAATTCCACCGAAAAATATCAACATGAACTTCGCATTGTCTGACGACATGAAAGCCTTGTTCAAAACGCCAAACGATAAAGCACTAAACTAATTAGAACCACAGGGGCCGGGATGACCCAGCCCTCTCGATTGACGAACCGAAGCTCGGACAGACTATGCGTTGGATGGCCGTTCCCCATCCAGCGTGAAAGTACCCCATAAATCTCAGGCTATGACCTGAAATCAGGGTACAAGCTTCTCATCAATCTTCGAGGGTAGCGCAACTCGCTACCCTCAATTTTTTCCAGGAGTATGTTATGTCAATAGACTGGAACTGGGGGATATTTCTACAGCCCGCCCCGTTCGGCAACACCACCTATTTGGGCTGGATTTGGAATGGCTTCCAGGTCACCGTCGCCCTGTCCATCTGCGCATGGATAATCGCTTTCCTCGTCGGCTCGTTGTTTGGCATCCTACGTACCGTCCCTAATAAATGGCTTTCCGGTTTAGGCACACTTTACGTAGAACTGTTCCGTAACGTGCCGCTCATCGTGCAGTTCTTTACCTGGTACTTAGTGGTGCCGGAATTACTGCCAGAAAATCTCGGGATGTGGTTTAAATCAGAACTCGACCCGAATGTGCAATTCTTTGTCTCGTCGATGATTTGTCTTGGCTTGTTTACCGCCGCTCGCGTCTGTGAGCAGGTTCGCGCCGCCATTCAATCGCTGCCAAGCGGGCAGAAAAATGCCGCGCTGGCGATGGGGCTGACGCTGCCGCAAGCGTATCGCTATGTTCTGCTGCCAAACGCTTATCGCGTTATCGTGCCGCCAATGACATCTGAAATGATGAACCTGGTGAAAAACTCGGCTATCGCCTCAACGATTGGTCTGGTCGATATGGCCGCTCAAGCGGGTAAATTGCTGGATTACTCTGCCCACGCCTACGAATCCTTTACCGCAATCACCCTGGCATACGTGCTGATCAACGCCGTGATCATGTTGGTAATGTATGTGGTTGAACGCAAAATTCGCCTGCCTGGCAATATGGGAGGCAAATAATGTACGAGTTTGACTGGAGTTCTATTCTCCCCGCCATGCCTTACCTGATGCAAGGGCTGGTTATCACCCTGAAAATCACGGTTACGGCGGTTATCTTCGGTATCGTGTGGGGAACCTTGCTCGCGGTGATGCGCCTGTCGCCGATTAAGCCGATTGCCTGGTTTGCCAGCGCGTACGTCAACGTTTTCCGTTCTATCCCGCTGGTCATGGTGCTGCTGTGGTTCTATCTGGTGGTGCCAGGGTTCTTGCAAAAAGTGTTGGGTCTTTCACCGCAAACGGACATTCGTCTTATCTCCGCAATAGTGGCGTTTTCTATGTTTGAAGCGGCCTACTATTCAGAGATTATTCGTGCAGGTATTCAGAGTGTTTCACGCGGGCAGTCCTACGCCGCACTGGCGCTGGGCATGACCCACTGGCAGTCGATGAAACTGATAATCCTGCCGCAGGCGTTCCGGGCCATGGTGCCGCTACTGTTAACCCAGGGCATCGTGTTATTCCAGGATACGTCGCTGGTGTATGTCTTGAGCCTGGCTGACTTCTTCCGTACCGCTTCCACTATTGGCGAGCGTGATGGAACCCAGGTTGAAATGATCCTGTTTGCCGGTCTGGTGTATTTCATCATCAGCCTTAGTGCCTCGCTGTTGGTCAGCTACTTGAAGAAAAGGACAGTCTAATGATTTCCCTGAAAAATGTTTCTAAATGGTATGGTCACTTTCAGGTGCTAACCGACTGCTCAACCGAAGTAAAAAAAGGTGAAGTGGTGGTGGTTTGCGGGCCATCAGGCTCCGGTAAATCGACGCTGATTAAAACCGTAAACGGCCTGGAACCGGTACAAAAAGGCGAGATTGTGGTTAACGGCACGCCAGTGAACAATAAGAAAACCAACCTGGCTGAGCTGCGTTCTCACGTCGGCATGGTGTTCCAACACTTTGAGCTTTTCCCACATCTGTCGATTATTGAAAACCTGACGCTTGCCCAGGTAAAAGTACTGCGACGCAACAAAGAAGAATCGCGTAAAAAAGGGCTTAAATTGCTTGAGCGCGTTGGGTTAACGGCTCATGCGGACAAGTTTCCCGCTCAGCTTTCCGGTGGCCAGCAGCAGCGTGTAGCGATTGCCCGTGCACTGTGTATGGACCCGGTGGCAATGCTGTTTGATGAACCCACTTCGGCACTTGATCCTGAGATGATCAACGAAGTGCTGGACGTTATGGTTGAACTGGCAAATGAAGGAATGACCATGATGGTGGTGACGCACGAAATGGGCTTTGCCCGCAAAGTGGCGAACCGCGTGATCTTTATGGATGAAGGGAAGATTGTCGAAGACTCGAATAAAGAGGATTTCTTCAATAATCCGCAATCTGAACGTGCGAAAGACTTCCTGGCGAAAATCCTGCATTAATTCATCTGTGTTAAATCCGCGCAATCACCGTTTATTACGGCGGTTGCGCGGCATAGCTCATACCGTTTTATTTCATTGTTTCTTTCAGTAAAGCGGTGACTTTTTCCATCGTCGGGCCGGCATCTTTCACGCCTTTGCCCTCTTGTTCCTTAACCCACTTATCCTGCACTTGCTGATAGTTCACCGAGGTTTCCCACAGGGCAACTTCATTAGCGCTCAGCTTGCGGATATGCGCGCCATTATTACGCAACTCTTCCACCATCGCATCGAAGCTGCTGTCCATGACCGAACCTAAAGTTTGATAAGATTTTTCAGCCGCGCGCTGAATGGCTTGCTTATCTTCGTCGGCAAGCTTGTCCCACGTGTTTTTGTTCATCACCAGCGGGTAAACATGCCCCAACCACAGATCTTTGGAGATCAAAACATTGGGCGCTGTTTTATGGACGTTTAGCTCATAACCGCTGTCGACGTTGACCATGAGCCCATCCAGAGTTCCCGCTTTCAGAGCATCATAAATTCCTTCGCCCCACGGCATAGATACAGGAATCGCTCCGGTGTTTTTCAGGAAGTCCTGATGCCAGAAGCTGGCAGAACGCCATTTAGTCCCTTTGATATCATCAAGTTTATTCAAAGGTTTGGTGCTGAAGAACGCAACGGGATAGCCGGTTGCCAGGAAGATATTCACCACATTTTGCTGAGAAAATTCAGCCTGGAAAGCTGGAATAGTGGCGTAAGCCTTGCGGAAAAACTGGACTTGTTTATCCCCGGTTGGCCCGACAGGGAAGCTTTTGAAGATCTGCTGTAGGGGGAATTCTTTCGGCGTGTATTCAGGAACGACGATCGTCATGTCGGCAATTTTGCCTTCTTTCACCACGCCCAGTGCGTCATAGCTACGCGACAGTTCACTGTTCCAGTGATCTTCAACTTTCAGGCGACCGTGAGATTCTTTTTCAATTTCGGCAAAGAAAACGTCCTTAATAAAGCGGGTACGCATCCCGCCCAGCGGTTCGTGATCGGTATATGTCAGGATTTGAGCCGCCGATACCGTAGTAGGTATCAGCAGCGCGGTGATTACGACAGCCAGCATCTTTCTGGCCAAATACTTCTGGGGCATAGCGGTTCCTTCGCTGTGTAGTGGTGCTTAAGGTTCAAACGGCCGACGGCTGAATTGGTTATGCCCACATTTAGGACAAACTGGCAGCACATCCGGGGTATAAATCGCCAAGTGGAAGTGACAGTTTTCACAGACCAGATTCCCAAGGCCGACCACCTCACCGCTGTGGTAAACACCGTGATGGTTGAGATCCTGAAAAACTTCACGCCATTCAAGCTGAGTTTTGTCTGTGATATCCGCCAGTTCTTGCCAGATACTTTCTTTAATGACACGCATGAAAACGCTGTCGGTAAATTCATCCTGGCTTTCGTTGTAGCTGCGAGCAAACTCTTCTAAATCTCGACGGACTGCACGCGTAACTTCATCAACTTCAGTGCGAGTTAACTCCCCGGTTTCGTTCATGCGTTTGCGCGCACTGGCGACCAGTTCATCTATATCCCGCTCTCCATTACGTAAGCGATCGGTGAGTGAAGCCACCAGTTCACGGTAAAATTGAGCAACCTTGTTCATCGTCTGCCTGCCTCCTTGAAGAGTTTCCTGCATTCAGTGTCATGTAACCTACTCTAATAGTAGACCTTAATCGGCCATCACTTTGTTAGATTGACCACATGCAACGTAAATAACTGCAAACGAGAAATGGCGTCACCGGCTGTTGAAAGGCTGTTTTGCCGCAGTCTTATCGGCTATGCTATGCGGATCTGAAATCTAATACGTAAAAAGCTACAACCTGTAGCTGTCTTTCATCACAGGACCACTGGCTGCCATGCAAGAGCAATATCGCCCGGAAGAGATAGAATCCAACGTACAGCTTCACTGGCAAGAGAAGCGTACTTTTGAAGTTACCGAAGACGAAGGCAAAGAGAAGTATTACTGCCTCTCGATGCTCCCCTATCCTTCTGGCCGACTACACATGGGCCACGTTCGTAACTACACCATCGGTGACGTTATCGCACGCTACCAGCGTATGCTGGGCAAAAACGTTCTTCAGCCTATCGGTTGGGATGCGTTCGGCCTGCCAGCGGAAGGGGCTGCGGTAAAAAACAACACCGCACCAGCGCCGTGGACTTACGACAACATCAATTACATGAAGAACCAGCTCAAAACGCTGGGCTTTGGTTATGACTGGAGCCGTGAGCTGGCGACCTGTACCCCGGAATACTACCGTTGGGAACAGCAATTCTTTACCCAGTTGTATAACAAAGGGTTGGTTTATAAAAAAACCTCCGCTGTTAACTGGTGCCCGAATGACCAGACCGTTCTGGCAAACGAGCAGGTTATCGATGGCTGTTGCTGGCGCTGCGATACCAAGGTTGAGCGTAAAGAAATCCCACAGTGGTTTATCAAAATCACCGCTTACGCTGACGAACTGTTAAACGATTTGGATACGCTTGACCATTGGCCTGAGCAGGTCAAAACCATGCAGCGTAACTGGATTGGCCGCTCCGAAGGCGTTGAGATTACTTTCAACGTTGAAAACAGCGCCGAGAAACTGACTGTTTATACCACACGCCCGGACACCTTTATGGGTGTAACTTATCTGGCAGTGGCAGCAGGTCACCCACTCGCGCAGCAAGCAGTGGTGAACAACCCGGAACTGGCTGAATTCGTCGATGAATGCCGTAATACCAAAGTTGCCGAAGCAGAAATGGCAACGATGGAGAAGAAAGGCGTAGCCACTGGCATCAACGCGATTCACCCGCTGACTGGCGAAACAATTCCAGTTTGGGTCGCTAACTTCGTGTTGATGGAATACGGCACTGGCGCAGTTATGGCTGTACCAGGCCACGACCAGCGTGACTGGGAATTTGCGACCAAATACGGCCTGCAAATCAAAGCGGTTATTCTTAATGCCGATGGCAGCGAGCCAGACCTGTCTGCATCAGCAATGACTGAAAAAGGCGTGCTGTTTAACTCCGGTGAATTTGACGGTCTGGATTACCAGGCTGGCTTCAACGCCATCGCGGATAAACTCGCGGCTAAAGGTGAAGGCGTACGCAAAGTTAACTACCGTCTGCGCGATTGGGGCGTTTCCCGTCAGCGTTACTGGGGCGCACCAATTCCAATGGTGACTCTGGAAGACGGCACAGTTATGCCAACGCCTGCCGATCAACTGCCGGTTATCCTGCCAGAAGACGTTGTGATGGATGGTATCACCAGCCCAATCAAAGCCGATCCTGAGTGGGCAAAAACCACTATTGATGGCAAACCCGCGCTGCGTGAAACCGATACCTTCGACACCTTTATGGAGTCTTCCTGGTACTACGCGCGTTACACCTGCCCGCAGTACGATAAAGGCATGCTGGATTCTAAAGCCGCTAACTACTGGCTGCCGGTTGATATCTACATTGGTGGCATCGAACACGCCATCATGCACCTGCTCTACTTCCGCTTCTTCCACAAACTGATGCGTGATGCAGGCATGGTGACCTCTAACGAGCCTGCTAAACAACTGCTGTGTCAGGGTATGGTTCTGGCTGATGCCTTCTATTACACCGGTGTTAACGGTGAGCGTAACTGGGTTTCCCCGGTTGACGCGATTGTAGAACGTGACGAGAAAGGCCGTATTATCAAAGCCTCTGACGCACAGGGCAATGAACTGGTCTATGCTGGCATGAGCAAAATGTCGAAGTCGAAAAACAACGGCATCGACCCGCAAGTGATGGTTGAACGCTACGGCGCTGACACCGTTCGCTTGTTTATGATGTTTGCAGCGCCTGCAGATATGACGCTGGAATGGCAGGAATCAGGCGTTGAAGGAGCAAACCGCTTCCTGAAACGTGTCTGGAGACTGGCATACGAGCACAGCAGTCGTGGCGCGGCACCCGCGCTTGATATTGCTGCTCTGAACGAAGATCAAAAAGCGTTACGCCGTGATGTTCACAAAACTATCGCGAAAGTAACCGATGATGTTGGTCGTCGCCAGACCTTTAACACCGCAATCGCTGCCATCATGGAATTGATGAACAAACTGGCGAAAACACCGCAGGAGAGTGACCAGGATCGCGCGCTGTTGAACGAAGCACTGTTGGCGGTTGTTCGTATGCTTTATCCGTTCACCCCGCACGTGTGCTTCGATATGTGGCAGTCTCTGGGCGGTGAAGGTGATATCGACAACGCACCATGGCCGCAGGCTGATGAAAAAGCGATGATCGAAGATTCTTTGCTGGTTGTGGTGCAAGTGAACGGTAAAGTTCGCGGCAAAATCACTGTTCCGGCAGATGCAACACAAGAACAAGTGCAGGAACGCGCAGGTCAGGAACATCTGGTTGCGAAATATCTTGAGGGTGTGACCGTGCGTAAAGTGATTTACGTTCCGGGCAAACTGCTCAATCTGGTTGTGGGCTAAGCGCAGGAGGAACCGTGCGACATCCCTTTGTCAGCTTGTTAGTTACTTTGGCGGTGCTTGTCACCGCCGGGTGTGGTTTTCACCTGCGTGGCAACACGCAGGTTCCTGACCAAATGAAAACGATGATCCTGAACTCCAGCGATCCCAACGGCCCTCTAACACGTGAGATTCGCTCTCAGTTGCGCCTTAACGGCGTCACGATTGTGGATGACACCGGAACGGGTGTACGCAAAGACATTCCTTCTCTGCGCATTCTGGGAAGCTCGCTTGGCCAGGATACGGCATCCATATTCCAGGATGGGCGTACTGCTGAGTATCAAATGGTCATGACTGTTTCAGCACAAGTGCTGATTCCAGGCCACGATATCTACCCTATTAGCGCCAAAGTGTATAAATCATTCTTTGATAACCCGCTGACTGCTTTGGCAAAAGATGCTGAGCAAGACTTGCTTATCAAAGAGATGTACACCACTGCGGCACAACAGCTTATTCGTAAGCTGACGACTGTGCACACCGCTGACGTGGCTGAAACCAAAGACGCTGAGAAGCCGGTGAGCAGCTCGACTGCAACGTCGACTGGCCGTACGTCGACCACGCTTTCGGCCACATCTGGTAGCAAATGATTCGGTTGTACCCTGAACAACTCCGCGCGCAGCTCAATGAAGGGCTGCGCGCGGCGTACCTTCTGCTGGGCAACGATCCCCTGTTACTCCAGGAAAGCCAGGATGCGATACGCCAAACGGCAAGCACCCAGGGCTTCGAAGAACACCATACCGTTCAGATTGATGCCAGCACCGACTGGCAAGATCTGTTCTCTATTTGCCAGGCGTTAAGCCTGTTTGCCAGTCGTCAGACACTCCTGCTGCTGCTGCCAGAAAACGGCCCCAACGCCGCGATTAACGCACAGCTCGATATTCTGGTGTCCTTGCTTCATGACGACATTCTGCTGCTGGTGCGCGGTAATAAATTTACCAAAGCGCAGGAAAATGCGGCATGGCTGGGCAAACTGGCCGATCGCAGCGTTCTTGTCACTTGTCAGACTCCAGAGCAGGCTCAATTGCCACGCTGGGTTGCTCAACGCGCCAAACAGATGAACCTCACACTGGATGATGCTGCAAACCAACTGCTGTGCTATTGCTACGAAGGTAACCTGCTGGCGCTGTCACAGGCTCTGGAACGCCTGTCGTTGATTTGGCCGGATGGCACCCTGACATTGCCTCGAGTGGAGCAAGCGGTAAACGACGCGGCGCATTTCACGCCGTTCCATTGGGTGGATGCAATTCTGGCAGGGAAAAGCAAACGTGCGCTGCACATTCTGCAACAGCTCAGACTTGAAGCCAGCGAGCCGGTCATTCTGCTCCGTACTATCCAACGCGAACTGCTGCAACTGGTGAATCTAAAACGTCAGTCGGCCCACACTCCGCTACGCACTTTATTTGACCAACAACGCGTATGGCAAAACCGCCGGGCACTGGTGACTGAAGCGCTTAATCGCTTATCCGTAGAGCAACTTTATCAAGCCGTTCGTTTGCTCAGCCAGATAGAACTGACGCTCAAGAAAGACTATGGACAATCGGTTTGGGCTGAACTTGAAGGGCTTTCCCTACTGCTTTGCCATAAAGCCTTGCCGGAAATCTTTATCAATGGCTAAGACCACATCGCGTTTAATTGCCTTGTATGGAGGGACATTTGACCCCATCCATTACGGGCATTTAAAACCGGTCGAAGCGCTGGCAAAACAGGTGGCGCTACAGCAGGTCACTATTATGCCAAACAACGTGCCGCCGCATCGCCCACAGCCGCAGGCAGACAGCCAGCAACGCAAAGCTATGGTTCAGCTTGCCATCGCAGGGAATCCACTGTTTAAGCTGGACGACCGCGAACTGCAACGTAAAACACCGTCGTATACCGTTGAAACACTGGAACAGTTGCGTGCAGAAATTGGATCTGAGCAGCCGCTGGCGTTCATCGTGGGCCAGGATTCTTTGCTGAGCCTGCACCGCTGGCACCGCTGGGAAACATTGCTGACGTTATGCCACCTGCTTGTTTGCCAGCGTCCGGGATATTCTGTGTCGATGGGTACCGCCGAAGAACAACAGTGGCTTGATGCGCACCAGGCTTCGTCGGTTGAACAACTTCATACTCAGCCTGCGGGTAAAATTTACCTTGCACAAACGCCGATGTATGACATTTCGGCGACAGCCATTCGCCAGCGTCTGGAGCAGCATTTACCTTGCGACGACCTAATTCCACCGGCTGTTGCGGAGTTTATTCGTCAGCACCATCTTTACGGCTAAGCACTCGCCGCAACGCTCCCAATAACTTGTCGTTATCTGCCGGGCTTTTAATTGCCACGCGATAATAACGCGCATCCAGCCCTGGATAATTCGCGCAGTGACGAATCAAAATATTCTCTTCCAGCAGCGCCCGTTGCAGATCTAATCCGGCAACGTCGCAACGCAGGAAAATATAGTTTGCCCGCGGAGGCCAAACTTTAATTCCATGCAAACCATTCAAGCCGTTAAACAATCGTGGCTGCTCTGCACTTAACCAAAGATAACTCGCGTCGATATAAGCGTGATCATTAAGGATCACTTCCCCGGCCAGTGCCGCAAAGGCATTAATCGTCCAGGGTTCTCTAAGTTCGCGAATACGTCCAACGGTTGTGGTATCCGCACTCACCAGATAACCAAGCCGCAACCCGGCAATAGCAAAAAACTTAGTGAGCGAGCGTAAAACATAAAGTTGCGGGAAACTCGATAAGTGCGGAATTAAGCCTGACTCTTGCGGGAGAAAATCCAGGAAAGCCTCATCCATTATCAGTGAAATTTGGTTTTCGCGGCAACGCTGTGCAACGGCTAACAACAGCGGTTTATCGAACATGAGTCCGGTGGGATTATTCGGCGTACACAAAAACAGGCAATCCAAATCGGGCGTTAATGCACAGAGCAACGATTCATCAGGCTGCCAGTTCTGTTCTTCACTGAGATGGAAATCCGTTATCTCGCAACCAACACGAGCCAATGCACGGCGATATTCAGCAAAACCCGGCGTCAGTAATAACGCTTTGCGTGGCGCGAGTTGTTGCACCAAATTAAATATCAGCTCTGTTTCGCCATTACCCGCCAGCACCCATTCTTGCGAGACTTGATGATGATTTGCCAAAGCCAGGTGCAAGGCACGATATTCGACGTCGGGGTAACGTTCAGCCAGCGTCAGGTTATCGGTGATCGCACGCTTTAATGAATCGGGCATGCCAAGCGGATTAATATTCGCGCTAAAGTCGATAAGTAAATTCGCATCCACCCCCATCATGGCCGCAGCTTCAATAATATTGCCGCCGTGCTGACTACTGAACGCCATACTTCCCCCAATAAAACAGACTTCGGAATTTGAGGTGCAATGATACACTTATGCCCGTGTCAGCCACAGACAACGTTTGCTCGGGGGTTATATGAAATTATGGTTAGTGCGCCACGGACAAACCCAGGCAAATGTAGACGGCTTGTACAGCGGAATTTCGGAAACTTCACTGACCGAAAAAGGCATCGTCCAGGCTGAAACAGTCGGCAACATGTTAAATAAAGTTGCCTTTGACAAGGTACTTTGCAGCGAATTAAGCCGCGCACAGCACACCACTCAACTGATCCTCCAGCAGCGAAACGTTCCCGTGGTTACGGAACCCCGTCTCAATGAAATGAATTTCGGTGACTGGGAGATGCGCCACCATCGCGACTTACAACATCAGGATGCCGAAAACTATGCAGCCTGGTGCAATGACTGGCAGAACGTGGTACCAAAAAATGGCGAAGGCTTCCAGGTATTTTCTCAACGCGTCTGCGAATTTGCCACATCGCTATCTTTGCTGCCGACACAACAGAATATTCTGATTGTGAGCCATCAGGGTGTACTAAGTTTACTTATCGCAACCCTGCTCAACATGCCTCCAGCTTCACTGTGGCATTTTGTGATAGAACAAGGTGCCTGGAGTTCTATTGAGATTCAGGATGGTTTCGCCACCCTTAGAACCCTTAATAATCGGGCGATTTCCCCCCCTGCACCATAAGTTGTACACGTTACAGTTATCGTCAACCATTGACACTACAGTCCAGGCTGTTATGCTCCGCTGCCATAATTTCCTGCCCGCAAGCATGACTTTCCAAAATAGTTTTACAAAAATGGCGATGCAAACCAGGTCACTCGGTGGGATGATACCCCGCTTTGAGCGCCGCATTGCCGATTCGTCGGTAAAACTGCCCCATTCAATGGGTTTTAACGCGGGCTATATCGAACACACTCTACTTTTCCCAGGGGGAACACTTGCAGGGTAAAGAATTTCAAGATTTCATCGTCGATAAAATCGACGACCTCAAAGGCCAGGACATTGTGACTCTGGATGTTCAGGGTAAATCAAGCATCACTGATTGCATGATTATCTGTACCGGCACTTCTAACCGCCACGTTATGTCTATCGCAGAACACGTCGTAGAATCATCCCGCAAAGCAGGTTTTGATGCGCTGGGTGTGAAAGGCATTAACGCGACTGACTGGGTAGTTGTTGATCTTGGCGAAGTTATCGTCCATGTGATGCAAGAAGAAAGCCGCCAATTGTACGAACTGGAAAAGCTCTGGGGTTAATGCGTGAAGCTGCAATTAGTCGCAGTCGGCACTAAAATGCCTGACTGGGTACAAACCGGCTTTACCGAGTACCTGCGTCGTTTTCCTAAGGATATGCCATTTGAACTGGTAGAAATTCCTGCGGGAAAACGCAGCAAAAATGCCGATATCAAACGCATTCTCGAAAAAGAAGGCGAAATGATGTTGGCAGCGGCCGGCAAGGGCAACCGAATTGTCACGCTGGATATCCCAGGGCTTCCATGGGATACGCCGCACCTTGCCGTGCAGCTTGAACGCTGGAAACAGGATGGTCGAGACGTCAGTTTGCTGATTGGCGGCCCGGAAGGACTCGCCCCTGCGTGCAAAGCTGCCGCAGAGCAAAGTTGGTCGCTATCCAATTTGACAATGCCACACCCCTTGGTTCGGGTGCTGGTCGCTGAGAGCTTGTACCGTGCGTGGAGCATCACGACCAATCATCCTTATCACCGTGAGTAGATATCGTCAGGTAGAACAAAGCTGCGGATGAAATTACAGAATTCTTTTCGTGACTATACAGCCGAGTCTGCGCTTTTTGTGCGCCGGGCGCTGGTCGCGTTTCTCGGTATTTTGGTGCTAAGCGGTGTGCTTGTCGCCAACCTTTATAATTTGCAAATCGTCCGTTTCACCGACTACCAAACCCGTTCCAATGAAAACCGTATAAAACTGGTTCCGATCCCGCCAAGCCGTGGGATTATCTACGATCGCAACGGCACGCCACTGGCACTCAACCGCACTATCTACCAGGTGGAAATGATGCCGGAGAAAGTGGATGACGTGCAGGCGACGCTAGAAGCGTTACGCTCGGTGGTCGATTTAACTGACGACGACATTGCCAACTTTAAGAAAGAGCGAGCCCGCTCGCATCGTTTCACCTCTATTCCGGTCAAAACCAACCTCACCGAAGTGCAGGTTGCACGTTTTGCCGTTAATCAGTACCGCTTCCCGGGCGTTGAAGTTAAAGGCTATAAACGCCGCTTCTACCCGTATGGCTCAGCGTTAACGCACGTCATCGGCTACGTTTCAAAAATCAACGACAAAGACGTTGAGCGTCTGGATAAAGACGGCAAGCTGGCAAACTACGCTTCCACGCATGACATCGGTAAACTCGGTATCGAACGTTATTACGAAGACGTTCTGCATGGTCAAACCGGCTACGAAGAAGTTGAAGTCAACAACCGTGGTCGCGTGATTCGTCAGCTCAAAGAAGTGCCGCCGCAGGCCGGGCACGATATCTATCTGACCATCGACCTTAAACTACAGAATTATATTGAAACCTTACTCGCGGGAAGCCGTGCTGCAGTGGTCGTTACCGACCCGCGCACTGGCGGCATTCTGGCGTTGGTTTCAATGCCAAGTTACAACCCGAACTTGTTCGTTGATGGTATCTCAACCAAAGACTATTCCGGTTTGCTTAACGACCCGAACACACCGCTTATCAACCGTGCGACACAAGGGGTTTACCCTCCTGCTTCTACGGTAAAACCGTATATGGCAGTTTCCGCACTTAGCGCTGGTGTGATTACCCGTAATACCTCGCTGTTTGACCCGGGCTGGTGGCAATTGCCCGGCTCTGAAAAACGCTATCGCGACTGGAAAAGATGGGGTCATGGCCGTTTGAACGTAACCAAAGCGCTGGAAGAATCTGCAGATACATTCTTCTACCAGGTCGCCTACGACATGGGCATTGACCGCATGGGCGAATGGATGAACAAATTCGGCTACGGTCACTATACCGGCATCGACCTTTCGGAAGAGCGGTCCGGTAACATGCCAACGCGCGAGTGGAAACTGAAACGCTTTAAAAAACCGTGGTATCAGGGCGACACCATTCCTGTGGGTATCGGCCAGGGTTACTGGACAGCGACGCCAATTCAGATGAGTAAAGCGATGATGATCCTGATAAACGATGGCGTTGTTCGCGTTCCTCATTTCCTGATGAGCACCACCGAAAATGGCAAGCAAGTCCCGTGGAAGCAGCCTGTACAGCCGCCAGTTGGCGACATTCACTCTGGTTTCTGGGAAATAGCCAAGGACGGTATGTATGGTGTTGCTAACCGTCCTAACGGTACAGCACATAAATATTTTGCCAACGCACCGTATAAAGTTGCGGCGAAATCAGGGACCGCGCAGGTCTTTGGCTTAAAAGCCAATGAAACCTATAACGCGCATAAAATTGCTGAACGCTTACGCGACCATAAATTGATGACGGCGTTCGCGCCATACGATAATCCGAAGGTTTCCGTCACCATGATTCTGGAAAACGGCGGCGCTGGCCCCGCTGTAGGCACCATCATGCGCCAGATCCTCGACCATATTATGCTCGGGGATGACAATACGGTACTGCCTACTGAAGCACCCGCTCCACCGGGAGTTGAGGATCAATAATCATGACTGATAATCGAAGCAAAAAGTCGTTCTGGGATAAAATCCATATCGATCCGCTCTTTCTGGTGACCGTTCTGGCGCTGCTGGTCTTTAGTGCTCTGGTTATCTGGAGTGCCAGTGGCCAGGATATGGACATGATGGAGCGCAAGATTGGCCAGATCCTGATGGGGCTGGTCATCATGATCGTGATGGCGCAGATCCCCCCTCGCGTTTACGAAGGTTGGGCGCCCTATCTGTACATCGTCTGTATCATTCTGTTGATAGCGGTTGATGCGTTCGGTGCGATATCCAAAGGTGCGCAGCGCTGGCTCGACCTCGGCATTGTGCGTTTCCAGCCGTCGGAGATCGCCAAAATCGCAGTGCCGCTGATGGTGGCGCGCTTTATCAACCGCGATGTCTGCCCGCCGACGCTGAAAAATACGGCTATCGCGCTGGTGCTTATCTTCATGCCGACACTGCTGGTTGCCGCTCAGCCCGATCTCGGAACGTCGATTCTTATTGCCGCATCCGGCCTGTTCGTCCTGTTTTTATCAGGGATGAGCTGGAAACTGATTGGCATTGCTGTCTTGCTGGTCGCCGCCTTTATTCCAATTCTGTGGTTCTTCCTGATGCACGATTACCAACAGGCACGCGTAATGATGCTGCTTGATCCGGAAAGTGACCCACTTGGCGCGGGCTACCATATTATTCAGTCTAAAATTGCTATTGGTTCTGGTGGATTGCGCGGCAAAGGCTGGCTACATGGAACACAGTCACAGCTTGAATTTTTACCCGAACGCCATACTGACTTTATCTTTGCGGTACTCGCCGAAGAGTTAGGTCTGGTGGGTGTATTGGTGTTGTTGGCGCTCTATCTGCTACTCATTATGCGCGGTCTGGTCATTGCCGCTCGCGCGCAAACCACCTTTGGCCGTGTAATGGCCGGTGGGCTAATGTTGATTTTATTCGTATATGTGTTTGTTAACATTGGCATGGTTAGTGGTATCTTACCGGTGGTCGGCGTACCTTTGCCGCTGGTGAGCTACGGGGGCTCGGCCCTCATCGTTCTGATGGCCGGGTTTGGTATCGTGATGTCGATACATACCCACAGAAAAATGTTATCAAAAAGCGTGTAAGTGGATGAGGTGCGTAATGATTAAGCGTTGGCTTGGGATCTGTGTAGTCGCTGGAATACTCGCTGGCTGCTCGTCTGATGACGGCGACCAGCAGCAGGTGAATCAGCAACCGCAACCAGCTGTGTGTAATGGCCCGACGGTTGAAATCAGCGGCGCAGACCCGCGTTTTGAGCCGTTGAATCCTTCGGTTAATCAGGATTACCAGAATAACGGTAAAAGCTACAAAATCGTGCAAAACCCGGCTAATTTCAGCCAGGCGGGTCTTGCTTCTATTTATGATGCCGAACCGGGTAGTAACCTGACCGCATCTGGTGAAGCCTTTGACCCATCAGCGATAACCGCTGCGCACCCTACGCTGCCTATTCCAAGTTATGCACGTATCACCAACCTCGCTAATGGCCGCATGATTGTCGTGCGCATCAACGACCGTGGCCCTTATGGCAACGACCGTGTGATTTCACTGTCTCGCGCCGCAGCCGATCGCCTGAATACTTCAAATAATACCAAAGTGCGTATTGACCCGATTCTGGTGGCGCAAGACGGCACCATGTCAGGGCCTGGCACTGTATGTACCACTGTCGCCAAGCAAACTTACGCCCTGCCCGCTCGTCCTGACTTAAACGGTGGAATGGGAAGTGCTTCGTCTGGAATGCCTGCTGCAACGCCAGAAGGCGATGTGCGAGCTATCAGCAATTCAACGTTGCAAAGTGAAGATACAACGGGTGCGCCCGTCAGCAGCAGTGGTTTCTTAGGTGCTGCAACACCACTGGCTCCAGGTGTGATTGAAACCGAACAGCCGCAGGTAGCTGCCGCTCCAGCAGTAACAGCAACGCCTGTTCAAACAACGGCGCCTACGCAACAAAATGCTCCGGTCACAGCACCTGGTTCAGTTCAAGGTAGCGTACAGACTGCTGCACCGGTTCCTGCCGCCACAACAGGGCGCTATGTGGTTCAGGTTGGCGCGGTCAGTGACCAGACTCGAGCAACACAATGGCAACAGAAATTGAGCCAACAATTTGGCGTACCGGGTAAGGTTTCCAGCAATGGCACCATGTTCCGGGTACAGCTAGGGCCATTTGGCAGCAAAGGTGAAGCCACCGCGCTGCAACAACGCTTGATGAGCGAAGCCCAACAGCAATCTTTCATCACTAACGCACCCGCTATGTAAGTGGTTGTGTCTGGCATCCGTTGTGCGTCAATTAATGTAAATTCCATTAACAAATGATGCGCAAAGACGGATGCCAGCAAAAATCGCTTTTGCTATAGTAAGGCACTTTTTTTATTCCCATCATGGATGTCGTTGTTCTAATCATGAAAACAGCCCCTTCTTTTCGTTTTGTTAAACGCCTGGCGTTAACTACGGCCCTAACACTTTCGGCGATCGCTGCCGCTCACGCTGACGACCTGAACATTAAAACCATGATTCCAGGCGTGCCGCAGATTGATGCAGAAGCGTACATTCTGATTGATTACAACTCAGGTAAGGTTCTGGCTGAGTCCAACGCCGATACCCGCCGTGATCCTGCCAGCTTGACCAAAATGATGACCAGCTACGTCATCGGTCAGGCAATGAAAGCGGGCAAATTTAACGAAAGCTCGATTGTGACTGTTGGACAGGACGCATGGGCAACGGGTAACCCGGTATTTAAAGGCTCATCGTTGATGTTCCTGAAACCCGGTATGCAAGTACCCGTATCGCAACTGATTCGTGGTATCAACCTGCAATCAGGTAATGATGCCTGTGTTGCCATGGCCGATTTCGTCGCGGGCAGCCAGGATTCATTCGTTGGCCTGATGAACAGCTATGTTTCTGCTTTGGGTCTGAAAAACACCCACTTCCAGACAGTACACGGCCTGGATGCAGAAGGTCAGTACAGCTCAGCGCGTGATATGGCACTGATTGGCCAGGCGCTGATTCGTGACGTTCCGAACGAATACTCCATCTACAAAGAGAAAGAGTTCACCTTTAACAATATTCGCCAGACAAACCGTAACGGCTTGCTGTGGGATACCAGCCTGCAAGTTGACGGTATCAAAACCGGTCATACCGATGCAGCTGGCTATAACCTGGTAGCCTCCGCAACCGAAGGCCAGATGCGCCTGATTTCCGCCGTATTAGGTGGACGTACTTACAAAGGCCGCGAAACTGAAAGTAAAAAACTGCTGACCTGGGGCTTCCGTTTCTTTGAAACCGTTTCGCCACTGAAAGCCGGTAAAGAGTTTGCTTCAGAACCCGCCTGGTTTGGCGATAACGACCGTGCATCGCTGGGTGTTGATAAAGACGTCTACCTGACTATTCCACGTGGCCGCATGAAAGATCTGAAAGCCAGTTATGTGCTTAACAGCACTGAGCTGCACGCGCCGCTGCAGAAAAACCAGGTCGTGGGTACGATCAATTTCCAACTGGATGGCAAAACCATCGAACAGCGTCCGCTGGTCGTCCTTCAGGAAATGCCAGAGGGTAACTTCTTCAGTCGTATCATTGATTACATCAAACTCATGTTCCACCATTGGTTTGGTTAATAATTGAACACTTGAAAGAGTGGAAGTCATCCCCATATACTATGAATCAAAGCAACTCCCGCCCTGCTGGCGGGAGTTATTATTTTTAATGCCGTAACGCTGGAGCTACCATGAAAACCAATCTGAAAGAATTGCTCGAATTCCCGACCTCCTTTACTTACAAAGTGATGGGTCTGGCGAAACCTGAGCTGGTTGATTTGGTCGTTGAGGTGGTGCAGCGCCACGCACCAGGTGACTACACCCCGCAGGTTAAACCAAGCAGCAAAGGTAACTACCACTCTGTGTCGGTGACCATTAATGCGACCCACATTGAACAAGTTGAAACGCTGTACGAAGAACTTGGCAAGATCGAAATCGTTCGTATGGTGCTGTGATTTATAACCTGCCCGGCCGCCCTGGTCGGGTAGTGTTTTTCCCGCTGTGATATACTCCCTCAACTTTCTAACCTGCCGGAGACGATGTTTTGTCTCAAGATACAATTCAAATCCGCCAACTTGGCCTGCAACCCTACGAACCCATTTCGCAGGCGATGCATGACTTTACCAATACCCGTGATGAAACCACTGCCGATGAAATTTGGCTGGTAGAACATCAGCGCGTGTTTACCCAGGGCCAGGCAGGAAAAGCAGAACACGTATTAGTTCCAGGCGACATCCCGGTCATTCAAAGCGACCGTGGCGGCCAGGTGACTTACCACGGGCCAGGCCAACAAGTGATGTATGTGTTGCTCAACCTGAAACGCCGCAAGCTAGGAGTTCGGGAACTGGTCACCATCCTTGAACAAACCGTGGTTAACACTCTTGCACAATTGGGTATCGAAGCTTATCCGCGTGCTGACGCGCCAGGTGTCTATGTGGATGGCCGTAAAATTTGCTCACTGGGTTTGCGCATCAGGAAAGGCTGTTCATTCCATGGATTAGCATTGAATATTGATATGGATCTCAGCCCATTTTTGCGAATCAACCCTTGCGGATATGCCGGTCTTGAAATGACGCAGGTCAGTGCATTACGACCGGGCACTTCGCTTGAGGATGTTCAGCCATTGCTTATTAATAAATTCATTGAATTGCTAAATACCCCACCAGTTAAATATATCTCCGACTAATGTATTTTATATTTTAATGACTGCATCTTATCCAGATGCAGTTTTTAAACGCCTCACACATCGACATCACTTTACTTTATGTTTCGTTTTGTATAATTTTAATCAACTAAGTAACAGCCTGATTTTGACACCAAAATAGTAACAACTTCGACGCATTAATTTAAAATGATAATAGCTAAATATAATTACCCTATATTCATATTGAATATATTTTACGGATGCCCGATTTTTGACCAGCCAAGGAGAGATGTGTCATGGAAAAAGATAAAGAAAACGATTATCCCACTTTCAATATGCTACGAAATATCGACCTCAATTTATTAACCGTATTCGAAGCAGTTTATGTACACAAGGGAATTGTCAATGCAGCCAAAGTGTTAAATTTAACACCCTCTGCTATTAGTCAGTCCATTCAGAAACTGAGATCGACGTTTCCCGATCCGCTGTTCATCCGTAAGGGACAAGGCGTTGCGCCCACAGCCTACGCTGCACATCTACATCAATATATTAGCCAGGGTTTTGAGTCAATTCTGTGCGCGCTAGATATCAATAATAATTACGATAAAGAACGCGTCATCACTCTTGCAAGCACGCCCTCCATTGGCGCGTTGCTAATGCCGAGAATCTACTCAGCGATTAAAAAAGTAAATCCAAAATTATCTATTCGTAATGTACCGATTGTACAAAACCAGTTATCACAATTTCAAGCTGATCTTACTATTGATACCTACGGCCACCATGGCCCCGGGATATCTAGTTTTACTCTTTATAATGACCATCTCGTGGCGGTCTGTCGTAAAGATCATCCTACTGCCTCATCAATATTTTCTGGCGAAAACATTCATAATATGAATTACACTTTTTTGAGTGTACAAGACGATCTCTTAATAGACCTACGTCAGTTAATAAATGAAGCGTTACCTAATCGTCAGATTACTTTTAGCAGCTATAATTTTTTAACTATCGTTTCAATGCTAAGCACCAGCGATCTGATTGGTTTTATGCCATACAAAGTATTTGAATTATTTTCCCATCCATTCCAGCTTAAAATGGTGGAATGTGAGTTACTTTCGGCCACTAACGTCGCCACTACCATGCACATGAATAAACTTAGCTCACGCGATGGGGTACTGCAGGAAGTCATCGACGCCATCCGTCACGAATTTGAAGTGGTTTAGTCACATCGGCCTCTCGGCAGTCGCTACGAGGTCGATTCGCCAATTGTTAACGTTGAAAAGCGCACAATCCAACAACTCATTTACAATTCTTTCCCCATTTACTGCTCTGCCAGGCTGATTTATCCCCTTCAGTGATGATATACTTCGGGCGTTATTAAAAAATAGTTGATAAATAAAACATTCGATTAGCCTGACTTCGTTATCAGCAACTGGAATACGTACGATATGAGTAAACCCATTGTAATGGAACGCGGCGTCAAGTACCGCGACGCCGATAAAATGGCTCTGATCCCGGTTAAAAACGTGGTAACAGAGCGCCAGGAGCTGTTAAGAAAGCCAGAATGGATGAAGATCAAACTTCCGTCTGACTCGACCCGAATTCAGGGTATCAAAGCGGCAATGCGTAAAAATGGTCTGCACTCTGTGTGTGAAGAAGCCTCCTGCCCTAACCTGGCAGAATGTTTCAACCACGGCACGGCAACCTTTATGATCCTTGGGGCAATCTGTACACGTCGCTGCCCGTTCTGCGATGTAGCCCATGGCCGCCCTGTCGCGCCAGACGCTAATGAACCCGTTAAGCTTGCTCAAACTATCGCTGATATGGCATTACGCTATGTGGTTATCACGTCTGTTGACCGTGACGATCTACGCGATGGCGGTGCCCAGCACTTTGCCGATTGCATCAGCGCAATTCGTGAAAAGAGCCCGAGCATCAAAATTGAAACTCTGGTGCCAGACTTCCGTGGACGTATGGATCGCGCGCTAGAAATTCTTACCGCAACGCCACCAGATGTGTTCAACCACAACCTGGAAAACGTACCGCGTGTTTATCGTAAAGTCCGCCCTGGTGCTGATTACAACTGGTCGCTGAAACTGCTGGAGCGCTTTAAAGAAGCACATCCTGACATCCCGACCAAATCAGGGCTGATGGTAGGTTTAGGCGAAACGAATGCCGAGATTGTGGAAGTCATGCGCGATCTACGCAGCCATGGCGTCACTATGTTGACGCTGGGTCAATATTTGCAGCCAAGCCGTCACCATCTGCCGGTACAGCGTTATGTTAGCCCTGACGAGTTTGATGAGATGAAAGCACAAGCGCTGGCGATGGGCTTTACCCATGCAGCTTGCGGCCCGTTTGTCCGCTCTTCTTACCATGCAGATCTGCAAGCTAAGGGTATGGAAGTTAAATAACGATGTAACAAATCGTTACCTTTAACCTGCAACTTGCACAAAAAAACCGGCACACAAATGCCGGTTTTTTAATATCTGGTCGAAAGCTCAGTCGCTATCAGTCTTTATGCGTAATACGGTCGGCGGCAGCATCCGTCGTATTGTTTTCAGACTTCGCGGTCGTCTCATCATCATTCATGGCTTTCTTGAAGCCCTTGATTGCCGAACCGAGATCGCCACCGAGGGAGCGCAACTTCTTGGTGCCAAATAACAAAACAATCAGCACACCGACTACCAATAACTTCGTAATACTTATCTCACCCATAGCAACCTTCTTTAATCATACTGGCCGTGAATACGGCGAATAATACACTGAGACAATTAACGGTCATTTTGTCGTGCGATACAATAGCAACCTGTAACAAGTTGAATCAAGAACAGGTTAAAAAATAATCACAACAACGTTGGTAAGGCAAAACGGCGATTTTTGAGTACCGGCAACATTGCCCGCACTTCAGTGAGATAGTGGCTTTCCAGTTCAGCATAGACCAAAGTCGGTTTCTGATTTGCCGCTGCAATCACAACACCAAGCGGGTCCACTATTCGACTATGACCGATATTTTTATTACCGCATTCACCGGCAGCCACAATGTAGCATGTGGTATCAAGCGCCCGAGCCGCAAGCAGCGTTGACCAGTGCATCTCTTTATTCTGGCCACGCAACCACGCGGCAGGCAACACTAAAACATCTGCCCCCGCCAGCGCCAGACTCAACGCCATCTCAGGGAAACGCAAATCGTAGCAGGTCATCAATCCTACTTTAAAACCTGCAACGTCAATCAAGGGTGGCAAACTATCTCCGGCATCAACCAGCCGCGATTCTTGTACATTAAACGCATCATAGAGATGAAGTTTCTGATAGCGAGCAATCACTTCACCACCACGAATCACCAGTAAGGTATTTGCCGCCCGCCCCGGCGTGGTTTTGATATGCAGAGTGAGTACGGTTGTCAGCTGGTCATTGCGGCTTTGCTCGCAAAGTTGTTCGATAAACTCTTCGTTCATCGTCTGCGCAGACTTCACCGACAAATCTGGGTCGCTATCATCCCTGGCCAGCACGGCTTCGGGCAACACAAGCAACTGCGCCCCAGCGGCTTGAGCTTGCGCCATATAGCTAAGACAGGTTTGTACATTTTCCTGCCATGCCTTACTCACCGCAAATTGCCCTACTGCAACTTTCATTATTAACTCTCAAAAGGCCATGAATAATTTCAGTATATCGGGTGTGAAACTTTCCGTGCTGACGTTACACTCAAACACTTTCGAATTATAGAGAACAGGAATCTATCGTGTTGCAGATGCTATTTGCCGTATTTATTGGCGGTGGGACGGGAAGTGTCGTGCGCTGGCTGGTCAGTATGAAACTGAATCCAGTACATGGTGCCATTCCGGTAGGTACGCTGACGGCAAACCTGGTCGGTGCGTTTATCATCGGGCTTGGGCTGGCTCTCTTCACCAGAATGACTCATATTGATCCCGTCTGGAAATTGTTGATTACCACAGGTTTTTGCGGCGGCTTAACCACATTTTCAACCTTCTCGGCAGAAGTCGTATTTCTACTTCAGGATGGGCGTCTGGCATGGGCTGGGTTAAATATGCTACTGAACCTTGCAGGTTCACTGGCTATGACCGCTGTCGCATTCTGGTTAGTTTCTTTGGCCTACAGCCA
Organism: uncultured Buttiauxella sp.; assembly: GCA_965119215.1. Lineage (GTDB taxonomy): Bacteria > Pseudomonadota > Gammaproteobacteria > Enterobacterales > Enterobacteriaceae > Buttiauxella. The sequence goes on along the minus strand of CBCPKK010000005.1, from coordinate 286,508 downwards.
ATGATTTGCAACGCGTTAAGGTTAGCTTAATTTTTGTCTGCCACTCTGGTGAAAAATTGGCGTGAGACAAAATAATGAAAGAACGAGTTGCTGGCTGGACTGCCGTGCTGATGAGCACGCTGATTGTGATGTGCTTTGTGAAAACTTATCTATTTTCCTGAATCTCCTGAATTTAGAGCAAAAAAAACCCGCCTTAGCGGGTTTTTATATTCTGCAGGTAAAGCCTTAGATAGGCATTACGTTTGCAGCAGATGGGCCTTTGGCACCGTTAGTGATTTCAAACTCAACGCGCTGACCTTCCGCCAGGGTTTTGAAACCATTGCTCTGGATTGCAGAGAAGTGTACGAACACGTCTTTGCTACCATCTTCCGGAGTAATGAAGCCAAAGCCTTTTGACTCGTTAAACCACTTAACGCTACCTTTAATCTTAGACATCTAAATTACCTTTACATGAAAAAACGACACAAATGCTGTGTCGGGCATCAGTACATCAATTGTGATGGATTTTGTCCAGCCCAGATTTGCTAAAAAGTGATAAAAACTGCAACCTCTTTTAAAATCTGTGCAGCAGCCCGTATTTTTGAATGATAGATAGCAAACATCAGCGTTTTGTTTGTTTTCAACCTGTTCAAACCTATCAGAATTGGAAGCGTAACCAGGCAAAGTAAACGTTACCGTTGTTATAAGTTCCGGGGATATAGGTCATCTGAAACGTTGCAGGGCCATAACCGACAGACGCCAAAGGTAGAATCACGGGAATCGGAATGTAGTTCCAGTTATCACGCGCCGTTGCTCCTAGCGTATAGCCCAGGCCCAGGCGGAAGTTATCGTCCGTTAGTGGTCGCCAGATTTTCTCCCAACCATAACCACCTATGGGTTCCCACTTGTTATAGGAATCTTTAAACGCCATCAGATATAGACCATGCCAGTTACCGCTGTCATCCCATCGCGTTTGCCCAAAGCCAATACCCCACGGGCGTTCGTTGTAACGGTCTGTTTTTTCTTTGTCGTAGGCAAAGCGAGCGTGCCAGGTTATTGCTGGCACATACAAATCATAATGTTGCGGCTCATTCCACGTTTGTGAAATGTTATCAGTCAGAGTATTCCAGGCATCACTTAATACACCACTTTGGCTTGCCATCGCAGCAGGCATTGCCATGAGTGGTGAAACAAGAATAATAATAGAAATGATAATTTTTTTTGTTAGGGTCACATTGATTTCCACATCAAAATCCAATATACAACCTAACAAATTATATATTAACCAAAGCTCAATAGGCTTTTGGTAAAATCCTAAAATAGCCACAGCCTTGTCATTAAAACTAAAGGCAACTCTATTTTTGTATGCTTTTAGTACTGGGGTAATTACCCTGGCCGTTTTCTGGTAATCAAAAAACGACCAGGTAACCTATTGCTATTTATCTCTTTTTAGCAGCACATACATCGCGGGGATCACCAGCATTGATAACAATGGTGCAGTAATCATGCCACCAATCATCGGCGCGGCGATGCGGCGCATCACTTCTGAACCCGTGCCATCGCCCCACATAATCGGCAGCAAGCCCGCCATAATCGTCGCCACCGTCATCACTTTTGGTCTGACACGCAGCACGGCACCTTCATGCAACGCCCGCATTAGCATCGGTTTCCCCCCTTCGGGATCTAACGCTTTGTGTCGTGCGATCGCCTGATTCAAATAAAGTACCATTATTACACCAAATTCTGCGGCCACCCCCGCAAGTGCAATAAAGCCAACAGCTCCCGCAACGGATAAATTATACCCCAGCAGATAAAGCAACCAGACACCACCAATAAGTGAGAATGGCAGAGTCCCCATTATTAATAGTACATCACTCACGCGAGAGAATGTTACGTAGAGTAAGACGAAAATTATAACCAGCGTAAACGGTAAGACTATTCTTAATTTAGCGCTCGCTCGTTCCAAATATTCAAATTGTCCGGACCAGGATAATGAAACGCCATCAGGTAATTTGACCTGTTGAGCAACAGCACGCTGCATATCCTCTACGGCAGATTTTAAATCCCGCCCGCGTAAATCGACATAAACCCAATTTGATAAACGCGCATTTTCACTTTTCAGCATTGGCGGCCCATCTGTAATGCTGATATCAGCCAGTTCAGAAAGTGCAATCTGGCTGCCATTTGCCGTAATTACTGGAAGGTTTTGCAGCTTTTGGACGTTATCACGCACTTCACGTGGGTAACGAATATTGATGGGATAACGCTCGCGCCCCTCAATCGTTTCACCAATGTTTTGCCCGCCAATGACCGTCGCCACCAGCGACTGTAACTCTTTGACAGAAACGCCATAACGCGCCGCTTTTAGCCTGTCGATATTAATATCAACATATCGACCACCACCGAGCCTTTCTGCAAGCGCAGATGTCACAACAGGCACTTGCTTCACCACGCGTTCGATTTGCTCGGCAACTTGCTCAATAGCAGCAATATTATTGCCATTCACTTTTATACCAACTGGGCTTTTAATGCCGGTCGCCAGCATATCCAGGCGGTTACGAATAGGCGGCACCCAAACATTAGCAATGCCCGGCACTTTTACCACGCTATCAAGTTCGCTCACCAGCTTGTCCATCGTCATACCCGGCCGCCACTGGTCGCGCGGTTTAAAACGTATTGTCGTTTCGATCATGGTTAGCGGTGCCGGATCGGTTGCAGTATCCGCACGCCCTGCTTTGCCAAACACCGTTGCAACTTCAGGCACGGTTTTGATTAAGCGATCGGTTTGTTGCAGCAAACGCCCTGCTTCACGAGCTGAAATACCTGGCAGCGTTGAAGGCATATACAGCAAATCACCTTCATCAAGTGGCGGCATAAATTCACTGCCGAGCCGACTGAGCGGCCAAAGTGTCGCCAGCAATACCAGGCCTGCAACTACCAACGTCGTTTTAGGGCGCGCCAGCACTTTATCCAACAGCGGCTCATATGCAGCAATCAACCAACGGTTAATCGGATTGGCTTTTTCATCTGGAATCTTCCCGCGAATGAAATAGCCCATCAAAACAGGAACCAGCGTGATCCCCAACCCCGCCGCCACAGCCATGGCGTAGGTTTTAGTGAACGCCAGCGGTGAGAACATGCGCCCTTCCTGCGCCTCGAGGGAAAACACAGGGATAAACGACAGCGTGATTATCAGCAAACTACAGAATAACGCAGGCCCCACTTCTACTGCCGCTTGCTCTGAAATACGCCAGTAATCGGCACTCGTTGGCTGCTTGTCAGGGTTATCGTGTCGCCACTGCTCGAGGACTTTGTGCATGTTTTCGATCATCACGATCGCCGCATCGACCATCGCGCCAATGGCAATAGCGATCCCCCCCAACGACATAATATTGGCGTTCACCCCCTGATAGTGCATCACGATAAACGCACCCAGAATGCCCAACGGCAGCGTTATCATCGCCACCAGCGCTGAACGGAAGTGGAATAAGAACAGCGTACAGATAATCGCCACGACGATAAACTCTTCCAGCAATTTGTGGGAGAGCGTTTCAATTGCGTTTTCAATCAGATGAGAACGATCGTAAACCGGTACGATTTCCACACCCGCAGGCAAGCTTTTCTGGATTTGCTGAAGTTTTGCTTTCACTCCATTTATTGTATCCAGCGCATTTTTGCCGTAACGCATCACAATAATGCCGCCAGCGACCTCTCCTTCGCCGTTGAATTCTGCCACACCACGGCGGATTTCCGGCCCCATGCGCAATGTCGCCACATCGCTCAGTAATACCGGAACACCTTCACGCGTGGTAATAACCACCTGTTTGAAGTCGTTGAGATTTTTAAGGTAGCCCGCCGTGCGCACCATATATTCGGCTTCACCCATTTCGATAACCGAACCGCCGCCTTCCTGGTTAGCACTCTGAACCGCACTAATAACCTGCTCATGCGTGATGTTCAGCGCGCGCATACGTTGGGGATCAAGCACGATTTGGTACTGCCGCACCATGCCGCCTACGCTCGCCACTTCCGAAACGTTGGGTACGGTTTTTAGCTCGAACTTAAGCGTCCAGTCTTGCAGCGCACGTAAGTCGGCAAGGCTGTGTTTGCCGGTTCTGTCCACCAGCGCATATTCATACACCCAGCCAACCCCCGTGGCATCTGGCCCTAACGAAGCTTTTGCTTCAGGGGGAAGTTGCGACTGCACCTGGCTTAAATACTCGAGAACGCGCGAACGAGCCCAGTACGGATCGGTGCCATCTTCAAACAAAATGTAGACATAGGAGTCACCAAACATCGAAAATCCGCGTACGGTTTTCGCACCTGGCACTGAAAGCATGGTGGTGGTGAGCGGGTATGTGACCTGATCTTCAACTACCTGCGGCGCTTTGCCTGGGTAGTTAATACGAATAATCACCTGCACATCCGAAAGATCCGGCAGCGCATCCAGCGGCGCACGCTGTAAAGACCAAATCCCCCACGCCGCCATCATGATTGCCGCCAGCAACACCAACAGCCGATTTTTTAGTGACCAGCGAATAACGGAGGCAATCATTTCATCGCCCCCGCCATTGGCATCAGATGAGTGATCACGGCACCCTTTTCGTCATCCATGGTAAAGCTGAACATCACGCTGTCACCGACTTTAACGCCCTGGGCGTCTGCGGCTGATTTCAGTGCGAAGTCCATGGTCATCGCGCCCCATTTCAGGGCGGGAATAGGCTGATGCGAAAGCGTAATCGCGTCATCCGCAATTTCTTTCACTACCGCAGTGCCTTCATAGACTGGACTTGCAGGAACAGCTGCTTTTTCCTGTGGTATTTCCTGTGGTAACGCGCTGCGCAAGCTGGCTTCAGAATCAATCAAGAACTGCCCGGAAGTAACGACTTTATCGCCCTCTTTCAGTCCCTGTTTAATTTCAACCCAACCATTTTGTGCCGCGCCGACAACCACATTTACCGGGCTGAAATGGCCATCGTCCTGAGTGACCAACACCCGGCTGGCACTTCCCGTTTCAATCAGCGCTTCTTCAGGAATTGCCAGTACCGGCGGAAGATTGGGTTGTTTTGCCAGTTTCACATTCAGGTACATACCCGGTTTGAGTTTCATTTGCGCGTTTTCCAACACGATGCGCGCTTTCAGCGTTCGGGTTGTGGTTTCCATATTTGGCAGCAACTCGCTGACTCGACCGTGGAAAACCTCGCCCGGCCAGCTATCACTTGAGGCCAAAATCTCACTGCCCACTTGCAGCACCTGCGCCTGAGATTGCGGGTAATCAATCACAATCCATACCGATTCAAGGCTGGCGATTTCAAACAGTGGTGCCGTTGCCACCACCTGCGCCCCCTCACGCGTATCCAGCTTGTTGATATAACCGGCCTGCTTTGCCCGCACCGTCACGCGGGTTTGCGGTTTGCCGCTGCGTTCGACCTGGCGAATAATTTCAGCAGGCATAAACTGCAATTGCAGGCGTTCGCGGGCAGCCGAACTTAATGCGCTGTCACCCAAACGGCGCACAGCCAGGTATTCTTGTTGAGCCGCCGTCCATTCAGGTATCCACAACTGCGCCAGCGGTTCGCCCGCTTTCACAAATTGCTGCGGCGCATTCACAAAAAGCCTTTCAACAACGCCGTTGGCACTGGCCGGGATAATCTGCACGCTGCGTTCATCGGTTGAAACAGTGGCAAAAGCATCAAACTGATAATCCAGCGTTTTCTTCTCAACCCGCGCCGTTTTAATCCCCAGATTTTGTTGTTGGCGAGCACTTACCGTCACCCCGCCATTTTCGGTGGCTTCATCGGCATAGCGCGGTACTAAATCCATATCCATAAACGGCGATTTACCCGGCTTATCAAAGCGCTGGCCTGGCGTCATCGGGTCATACCAATAGAGAACTTTTCTTTCAGATTGAGCCGCCGGAGCCGTTGCGCTGTAGCTTTGGTTACCTGCATTTTGTTTACCCGCGTAGTAGCCAACGCCAAGTGCCGCCGCGATAGTGAGTGCTAACAGTGAGAGTTGTGTGATGGTTTTCATTATTGGTTGTCTTCCTGAGGCGTCAGATAGCGAATAGCGGCCCAGGTTTCAGCCACGGTTTTTTCAGCGCTGTGCGCAGTCAGTTCGGTATCAAGCAGGGTGCGACGAGCATTGAGTAAATCGGAAAGAGTGGATTGCCCGGAGCGATATTGCGCTTCAATAAGCGACACGCGCTGGCGTTGTAGAGGCAAGATTTCTTCTTGTTGGCGCAGCCACAGGGTTTGAGCGGCCTGATATTGCGCGACCAGAGTACGAACCTGCGCCACGCGCGCGCGATTAGCCAGAGCCAGCTGGTCGTTGGCCTCCATCGAACGAGACAACTCTGCCGCCAGGTCTTTATCCTGACGATGCGATTTAAACAGCGGCAAATCCACGGTGAACATCACACCCGCCATATCGTCGTAGTCATCTGCGCGACGGGCGTAATACACTTCAACGCCAACGTTAGGTTGTGCTGCCACCTCAGACTGCGCCGAACGGGCTTTGGCGACATCCGCCTCGCGCGCCGCTTCAATCACTTCCGGGTGCTGTCCCACATTTTCTTCCAACACAGCAGGGTCAGCAGGCAAGCGCTGATAACGCGGCAACGCACCGCTGGTGTTATCAATTTGTTCGCCGGTAAGTTGCAACAAACGCGTCTGCGCCAGCGCCACATCACGCTGTGCGAGCGTCACTTTGTCCTGCATGCCCAGTAGCGTCATACGAAGATCCACCACGCTTGATGCCGGTGTACTGCCGCTGGCAACCGTTGCCTTTTGCACGCTGACCTGGCGATCAGTTTCAGCAACCAATTTTTGGGCTGTCGCCAGTACCTTTTGCGACAGCGCCAGATCAAGCCAGGCCTGAGCCGTTGCTCTTTGCAACGTCACCCGAATCACCTCGGCTTTGGCCGCACTGCTGGCCGATTGCGCGAGAATAGTGTCGGCTTTGCGGTCGCGTTTTTCCTCGCTGACGTAATCCTGCATGATGCCAATGCGCTGCATGGTCATGCCTTCGCGGGTAAATCGATGGTTGTTACTGCCCTGTACCGGGACGTTTTCAATGCCAAATTTCAATTTTGGATCAGGTAATTCGCGCGCAGAATCTGCCATCGCATTCAGCGCATTGCTCTGATTACGGTTAGCAGACAGTTCTGCGGAATAATGTTCAGCAGCAGCCAGGGTCTGTTGCAGGCTGAACTCTGCCGCATGAGCGGCAGAGACAGACACAGCAAACAGCACCCCGCCGAGCCACAAGCTCAGGGAATGTTGTTTCATAATGACCTCAGTTACTTAGTCGGAGTAACCGAAGCGATTTTGTAACCTTCAGCCTGCTGGCTAAAAGTGAAATCAACCGTATCGCCTGCCTTAACCACCGGCAGCAATCCAGCTTCAGGCAGGCTGAAAGTCATGGTCATTGCAGGCCAGTTAAGAGCAGAAACAGGAAGGTGGGCAATCGACATGGAATCGTTGGTGACTTTCTTCACAACACCGTGACCATGGTAAATCTCTGTGGTCATTGGTTGAGCCATTGGCATCGACATCTCATGAGACATCTCGTGAGAAGCGGCGTGAGCCACGGTAAAGAAAGCAAAGACAGACAGTGCTACGGCTGCGAGGGAACGTACAGAAAAAATAGACATAAAAAATCTCCAGAACACAAGTCAAAGGATGGCAAAACGCCTGTAAACCAAGACAGTGCTGGAGTTATTCTCTAAAACGACAAAACCGAATGGTGGCCGGAGGCCCAGTAGCAGGAGGGGTTAATACGGTAGCCGGAACCAACGCTTCCGTACAGTCAGGCACCACTAACGCCAGAGTAGGGGTAACGGGTAAGGCAATTAGAGAACTGTGGTCGTTATCTTTTTGCATCACGTCAGGAATGCAGTGCTTTTCGCACAGCGCGCCCTTCGCTTTCACCATCTCGAACTCGTCGCCCATCAACATATGTTGGTTATGTTGCATGGAAAGCGGCTGTGCGCTGAATTCTACCGGGCAGTCATGCGATGCCACTGCGACCTGGCTGTTAACAAACAGCCAGCCAAACGCCAACAGCAACATCAAAAGATGCTTTCTGAAGAAGCGTAAATGGCTAGTCGACCAGAATGCGGATTGCAACATACAAACCCCGAAATATGCGAGGCGGCAGTATAAGCATCAGACTCTTTTATTTTAAAGGATTTTTTAGCTGCTTTACATTCAGCCAGTTAATTAACAATTCCGTAATATTTCTTTAATTTAATAGCCTTCAAATGATTATTAATAGAACGATAATCTGTATAAATATATAACGCTTATCAATAGGTAGATGCCATAATTGCCGTGCTGCCTGCAAAAGTGTCATGGCAGCGTAACGAAACTTACTAAAATTGATGCTTATCAGAAATCTCTGCCCACGATTCAGGCAGATTGGCACCGTTTTCGCTGACGACTGCAAAGCGTCTATTTATTTTTCAGGCATGGCGTTACGTTCAGGCTCGGCCAAAAGATGCCGAAAGCCAAACGCAACAGGGGGCTTTAATGCTGACTATCATGGAATTACTTATTGGGGTTGTGGTTATTGTTGGTGTAGCTCGCTACATCATCAAAGGCTACTCTGCGACCGGCGTATTATTTGTCGGTGGTTTATTACTGCTTATTATCAGTGCATTGTTGGGTCATAAAGTATTACCGGCCAGTGCGGAAAGCACCGGTTATAACGTCACTGATATTGTTGAATATGTAAAAATCCTGCTGATGAGCCGTGGTGGCGATCTCGGCATGATGATTATGATGCTGTGCGGTTTCGCAGCTTATATGACGCATATCGGCGCTAATGACATGGTGGTTAAACTCGCGTCAAAACCGCTGAAGTTTATCAACTCACCGTACATTTTGATGGTTGCTGCCTATTTCGTAGCCTGCCTGATGTCACTGGCAGTTTCTTCTGCCACTGGCCTTGGCGTGTTACTGATGGCAACCCTGTTCCCGGTCATGGTTAACGTCGGCATTAGCCGTGGTGCCGCTGCCGCAATTTGCGCCTCCCCTGCTGCAATCATCCTGTCACCCACCTCTGGCGACGTGGTGCTAGCCGCAAAAGCGGCGGAAATGACACTGGTTGATTTTGCCTTCAAAACAACCGTACCGATTTCTATCGCAGCGATTATTGCCATGGCGATTGCCCACTTCTTCTGGCAACGCTACCTGGATAAAAAAGAAAACATCAGCCATGAAATGCTGGATGTCAGCGAAATCCAGACCACTGCGCCTTCGTTCTACGCCATCCTGCCCTTCGCACCGATTATCGGCGTGTTGATTTTCGATGGTAAATGGGGCCCGCAGTTACACATCATCACCATTCTGGTTATCTGTATTCTGATTTCGGCCATCATTGAATTCTTCCGCGGCTTCAATACCCAAAACGTCTTTTCCGGCCTGGAAGTTTGCTATCGCGGCATGGCTGACGCCTTTGCAAACGTCGTCATGTTGTTGGTTGCAGCGGGCGTATTTGCCCAGGGTCTGAGCACCATCGGCTTTATCCAGAGCCTGATTTCCATTGCCACATCGTTCGGTTCCGCAAGTATCATTTTGATGCTGGTGCTGGTCGTTCTCACCATGCTGGCCGCAATGACTACTGGTTCAGGTAACGCGCCGTTCTACGCCTTTGTTGAGATGATCCCGAAACTGGCTCACTCCTCCGGCATTAACCCGGCCTACCTTGCTATCCCGATGCTGCAAGCCTCCAACCTGGGTCGTACCATTTCCCCGGTTTCCGGCGTGGTGGTGGCGGTTGCCGGTATGGCAAAAATCTCGCCATTCGAAGTCGTAAAACGCACGTCAGTGCCGATTGCCGTCGGTTTGGTTGTGGTGATTATTGCCACCGAGATCCTGGTGCCATCTGCTGCAATAATTGGAAGCTAAATCTTTATACCCTAAATAATTCGAGTTGCAGGTAGGCGGCAAGGGAGTGAATCCCCAGGAGCTTACTTAAGTAAGTGACTGGGGTGAGGGAGTGCAGCCAACACCCCTGCAGCTCGAAGTATGACGGGTAAACTCACAGCGCACGGTATGTGCGCTGTGGTCTTCCCACCTTTCCGTACACAATCTCTGCCATAATTTTCTGCCTCCCTGCTGCAAACTCAAGATAGCGCCTCGCCGTAGTGCGGCTTAATTGCAACTCTTGCGCCACCGTTTCTGCTGTATGCCGAGCTTCCGGTTCAGCAAATAACAACTCCACTTTAGCCAGCGTCAGCGCATCAATACCAGCGGGCAACTCCTCTTTACTCTCGCCACGCGCATAGGCGTTAAACATGTCGTCAATCTGCCTTTGGCTGGCGCTAACGTTGCTTGCCAGCATTTCCATGCGCTGCTGAAAACGTTCCAGCGTTTGCCCCAGGCGCTCATAGGCTATCGGTTTGACTAAATAATCGAATGCACCACAGCGCACCGCTTCCGACACGGTATCCATGTCGCTTGCCGCCGTCGTGAACACCACGCCTCCTGCATAACGGGCCTGGGTTAGCTCAAGCAAAAGCGTAATCCCCTTTCCGTCAGGCAAGTAGTTATCCAGCAAGATGAGCGTAGGTTTAAAACGTTCGATCATCATGCGCGCCTGCGCTAAATCACCCGCCAGCCACACCTGCCCACAGCCGTAAAAACGACGAATATACTCAGCGTGCATTTCAGCCAGCGGCGTTTCATCTTCAACTATCAGAATCGTTAGAGGTTGTGCCATGGGTCTTCTTCACTTTCGGAATAAAAACGGTAAATAACGCGCCATAAGGATCGTTATCCTCAAGCGTGATCACGCCGCCGCAGCGGCCTACATAACTTGCAATAAGATACAGCCCGATACCGTGCTCATCAGCCATGTCGGTTTTGGTGCTCACGCCCAAATCGAAAATGACCTCTCGTAACGCTTCCGGCACCCCGCAGCCCTGATCGGCAACTTCAATAATCACTTCATCGCCTTCATCGCTCAGCCAAAGTTCAACGGTCTTATTGCCTTGCGGATTATTCAGGCTGGCGTCGAATGCGTTATCCAGAAGGTTACCCACCACCGCAGCAAACTCGGTGCTGTCCAGGCCTTCAGGAAGCTGGCGAAGCTGGCTGCCAGGCGCAATATTCAGCACCAGACCTAATTCATGGGCGCGTTGGGATTTACCAAATAACAGCCCTGCGACCTGGCGATCGTTAAAAGAGCTGCGCAGACAGTCGATCAGATCCTGCTGCGCCTGCGATTTCCCTTTTATCATCGCCTGCACCCGATCGTACTCTTTCATTTGTAACAGACCGCTCAACGTGGACATCCAGTTCAAATGTTCGTGCCGCAGCGTGCGCAGACTCTCAACGTATTGTTTAATTTGCGTAAGTTGTGCGTTGAGCGTGCTGATTTCATCTTTACTGCGAAAACTGATGATCGCGCCCAGCAGTTCATCGCCGGAATGAATCGGGCCACGGTTGGCAATCACGCTCAAACCATTAAAGGTGCAAATAACATCCTGCTGTTTTTCTTCTATTTTTTTCGTGAAAAATCCCGCTGGGTGAACCACGTCACCAATGGGCTTTCCAAGCCACTGACGGCCAGGTGAACTTAACCCAAGCATTTTGCGTGCATTGCGATTAATGGCGGTGATAAGCCCATCGGGATCAACAGCGATCAGCCCTTCAAATACCGAACCAAATAACGCCTCTTGCTGGCGCACCACGCGGGCAATTTGCCGTGGCTCCATGCCCAACATTTGTCTACGAATATGGGCAGCAAACAGCCAGGACAAAAGCAGCAAAATAATCAGGATCAGGACGAACACGCCCGCCAGCGGTAATAAAAAATCGAGTCGCCAACTGTCGATTCTGCTGACCAGATACCCCAAAGACACCACGCCGATAACCTTTCCCTGTTCATCGAAAATCGGCGTTTTGGCGCGCATCGCCATACCTATAGAACCGGTGCCGGTAATAAAGTAGCTTTCGCCCTTTTCCAGCGCGCCCGGTTTGTTCCACTGCATGGGGTAGCCGATTTTGGCCGGATTAGGATGGTAAAGACGAATGGCGTGGCTGTCGCCGATGACGACATAATCAAAATCAGAACCGTGTGCCAGCTTGCCGACAATAACGGCAAGGCGTTTGCTGTCGCGGTTTTTAACAGCTTCGACCAGGCTGTCGTTGGAGGCGATAATTCGTGCCTGGTTCATCGCCATATCACGAACATGCGTGGTGAGATAATCTTCGAAACTTGCCGATAAATACTGGCCCAGTGCCGCGATTAAAAGAATGGAGATCAACAGGAGTAAGAGAAAAATACGTAAAGGGAAAGCAATACGCTGGAGAAACTTAAATTCCGTTTTATGTTTTATACCTACCATCACTCATTCCTGTTTAAGCACCGTCTTAAGCAACAAGCGCCGGAAGAATGTAATAGATTTGTTTCCAGTGAGTCCAGCGCCCCTTCCCTGAATCGTTACAGGCTCCACAAATTAAATCCATTAAACAAATAAAAACCACGCCTTATTGTGCAATTAAAATAATTAAGAAAATAAAAACCATTAAGTCTATTTAAACCACTTAACTCTTTGTGAAACCTGTCAAAACCCGCAAGAAAAATACTTCGTACGATCGTTAAGTCAGCACGATAACAACAATAAAAACAGAACTCACGGCAATTGAAAACAAAACGTTAAATATACGACAAATTATAACATTCACAAAATGAATATATTTCGAAAATAACAAGGATTTTTAAGTCATGTCTGGTAATACCGTATTCACTCAGGTTTTGCGCTCTGAAAATAAGAAAATAGCTGATATCACGCGTTTTCTTCGCGCCAACGATCTGAGCATCGACACTACGGTAGAAGTCTTTATTACCGTCACCCGCGATGAGCAACTTATCGCTTGCGGTGGGATCGCCGGGAATATCATTAAATGCGTCGCCATCAGTGAATCCGCTCGCGGTGAAGGATTAGCGCTAACGCTTGCCACCGAATTAATCACCCTGGCCTATGAACGCCAAAGCACCAACCTGTTCATTTACACCAAAAGTAACAACGAAGCGTTATTTAAACAGTGCGGCTTTTATACCCTGGCAAGCGTGCCGGGCATCATGGTGTTAATGGAAAACAGCGCCACGCGATTACAGCGTTACGCCAGTTATCTCACCACGCTGCGCCACGACGGCGCAAAAATCGGCTGCATCGTCATGAATGCCAACCCGTTCACACGGGGCCATCGCTACCTGATTCAGAAAGCCGCCGAACAATGTGACTGGCTACACGTCTTTATGGTGAAAGAAGACACCTCCCGTTTCCCCTATGAAGACCGCCTGGCGCTGGTGCGAGCAGGCAGCGCAGACATTCCAAAAGTCACGATACACCGTGGCTCGGAGTACATGATTTCCCGCGCCACCTTCCCCTGCTACTTCATCAAAGAACAAAGCGTTATCAACCACTGCTACACCGAAATCGACTTACAGATTTTTCGCCAGCATCTCGCCCCAGCGCTGGGCATTACCCACCGATTTGTCGGCACCGAACCGTACTGCAAAGTCACGGCAGGATACAACGCCGACATGCGCCTGCGGCTTGCCGACTCCGCGATGAACGCGCCCGTCATCGAACTGGTGGAAATAGAGCGCCTGCACTACCACGGCATGGCGATTTCAGCCTCTTGGGTGCGGCAATTACTGGTGAAAAAAGACCTCGCAACCATTGAGCTACTCGTCCCGGAAGCAACCCGAGAATATTTGCAACGCATGCTTGTCGCAAGCTCAAAAAGCGCGACAAACAGGCAACCAGAATCTGCATTAGCTACAGGTGAAAAATGAAAATTATCCGCTCCGCCGTCGCCGGCACACTGGAATCGGGTGATGTGATGATTCGCATCGCTCCGCTCGATACCCAAGAAATCGACCTGCAAATCAACAGCAGCGTGGAGAAGCAATTTGGCGAAGCTATTCGCGCCACGCTCATGGAAATCCTGGCGCGTTACAACGTGCAAGGTGTCCAGCTGAATGTTGATGACAAAGGCGCGCTGGACTGCATTTTACGCGCCCGCCTGGAAACACTGTTGGTGCGCGCAAGCGAAACCACCGAATTGCCATGGGAAGGTTGCCAATGATCGCGCAAATAGCCCAGCAGCGTAAAAGCCGCACCCGCCGCAGTATGCTTTTTGTCCCCGGCGCGAATGCCGCGATGGTCAGCAACGCGTTTATCTATCGCGCTGATGCCCTGATGTTCGACCTCGAAGACTCGGTGATTTTGCGTGAGAAAGATTCAGCGCGCCGCCTGGTTTACCACGCACTGCAACACCCGCTCTATCAGGACATCGAAACCATCGTGCGCGTCAACGCACTGGATTCAGAATATGGCCTCGCCGACCTGGAAGCCGTGGTACGCGGCGGTGCCGATATTGTCCGTCTGCCAAAAACCGACACCGCGCAGGATGTTATCGACATCGAAAACGAAATCGCGCGCATCGAACTACAATGCGGCCGCGAACCCGGCAGCACTGGCCTGCTGGCGGCTATCGAATCCGCGCAGGGCATTACTCAGGCCGTTGCGATTGCCCAGGCGTCCCCACGGTTGATGGGTATTGCATTAGGCGCAGAAGACTACGTGCGCAACCTGCGAACCGAACGCTCACCGGAAGGCGTCGAGCTGCTGTTTGCGCGCTGTTCCATCCTGCAAGCCGCTCGCGCTGCGGGTATTCAAGCCTTCGACACCGTCTATTCCGATGCCAACAACGAAGCTGGCTTCCTACACGAAGCGGCGCACATCAAACAGTTGGGATTCGACGGCAAATCACTGATTAACCCGCGCCAAATCGAACTGCTGCACAACCTTTATGCCCCGACTCAGAAAGAAGTCGATCACGCGCAGCAAGTGGTGGACGCCGCCGAAACTGCCGCCCGTGAAGGGCGCGGCGTGGTGTCGCTCAACGGAAAAATGGTGGATAGCCCGGTTATCGAACGTGCGCACCTGGTGCTCTCCCGCGCAGAGCTTTCCGGTATTCGTGAAGAATAAGGACAGAAAAAATGACTCAGAATCAACGACAGGCGCGGATCACGGCCTGGCATAGCCAGAGCGAAAGTGACATGCAGGCATATCAGCACGCTTCCAAACTGAATCTACAAGCCCAAAAGCCACGCGATAAAAAACTATGCGGTTCACTGGAAGAAGCCATTCGCCGCTCCGGCCTGCACGATGGCATGACTATCTCTTTCCACCACGCTTTTCGCGGGGGTGATTTGACGTTAAACACCGTGATGGAAGCCATCGCCAGAATGGGTTTCAAAAACCTGACGCTGGCTTCCAGTTCGCTGAGCGACTGCCATGCGCCGCTGATTGAACACATTCGTAATAACGTCGTCAGCCGCATTTACACCTCCGGGTTACGTGGCCCACTGGCAGAAGAAATCTCCCGAGGATTGCTGGCAGAGCCGGTACAAATTCACTCGCACGGCGGGCGCGTGCAACTGGTTAACAGCGGCGAGCTAAACATTGACGTGGCGTTTCTTGGCGTCCCTTCCTGCGACACTTTCGGCAACGCCAACGGTTACACCGGCAAAGCCTGCTGCGGCTCACTGGGTTACGCGAAAGTGGATGCAGAAAATGCCCGCTTGGTGGTTCTGCTGACGGAAACCCTGCTGCCGTACCCGCACAACCCAGCCAGCATTGCGCAGGATCAAGTTGATTTGATCGTACAGATCGAACAAGTCGGCGATGCCGATAAGATCGGTGCCGATGCCACGCGTATGACTTCTAATCCTCGCGAACTGTTGATCGCCCGCAGCGCTGCCGATGTGGTGGTAAATTCCGGCTATTTCAAAGAGGGATTTTCGCTGCAAACCGGCACTGGCGGCGCGTCGCTTGCGGTCACTCGCTTCCTGGAAGACAAAATGCGCAGCCGGGGGATTCATGCGGGATTTGCACTGGGCGGCATCACTTCCACCATGGTTGACCTGCATGAGAAAGGCTTCATCAAGAAGCTGCTCGACGTACAGAGCTTTGACCGCGCCGCAGCTGAATCACTGGCACGCAACCCAAACCACATTGAAATCAGCGCCAATCAGTACGCCAACTGGGGCTCAAAAAGCGCATCGGTCGACCGGCTTGACGTGGTGGTATTGAGTGCGCTGGAAGTGGACACCAATTTCAACGTTAACGTACTGACAGGCTCTGACGGCGTGCTGCGCGGCGCATCCGGCGGCCATTGCGATACGGCGGTCGCAGCCGCGCTATCCATCATCGTGGCTCCTCTGGTGCGCGGGCGCATCCCAACGCTAGTTGATGAAGTCACCACCTGTGTTACGCCAGGCTCGAGCATCGACATCCTCGTAACCGACCATGGAATAGCGGTAAACCCTGCTCGCCCAGAATTGGTGGAAACCCTCAAAGCAGCCGGAATAAAAGTCGTTTCCATCGAATGGCTACGCGAACGCGCTGAGATCCTTACCGGAAAGCCACAGCCCATTGAATTTACCGACAGAGTTATCGCCGTAGTGCGTTACCGCGACGGTTCGGTTATCGACGTTGTGCGTCAGGTAAAGGAGTAAATCATGCCTCTTTACCTGACTTCCGCCACTCACGCCGTGATTACTCTGCCGCAGCTTATCGCCAGCCGCGATGCCCGCCAGGCACGGCAGCAGGAATGGTTAGAGCACCACGCCATTACTCTGATTTCGTTTACCGTCGTAGTACCCGGCCCGGTTAAAGATAGCGAACTCACACGCCGTATTTTTAACCACGGCCTGCGCGCACTGCGGCAACTGACAGAGCAATCGGCCTGGGAAATCAAAAAGCAAATCAGCCTTGCCCTGCCAACCGGCCCGGAAGGTTTGCTCGCCATTGATGCGCCAGCGTATCAGGTGAAACGAATGGCGATGGAGCTTGAGCAGACACATCCGCTCGGCAGGCTTTGGGATATCGATGTTCTGGAGCCACACGGCAAAATTCTTTCACGCAGCGACTTCGACCAGCCGCCAAGAAACTGCCTGATTTGCCAGCGCTCTGCGGCAATTTGCGCCCATGAACAAACTCACCCGCTTGCAGACCTCATCGCCCACATGGAGGCCATGCTGCATGATGCAGAAAACGCGGCTCACGGTTGATACAGCAAGCATTGCTGATGTCTGCGATCTGGCCTGGCGCGCGATGCTCGCGGAAGTGAATTTATCCCCAAAACCTGGGCTAGTGGACAGATTTGACTGCGGCGCGCACAAAGATATGTCGCTGACGGATTTTCATCGCAGCGCGCAGGCCATCCGTCTTTGGCTGCCTCGTTTCGTGGAATCAGGTGCGCAGAGTGCTGCCCTGCCAGAAAGCGAAGTGCTTGCAGACCTGCGCCCAATTGGCATCGCTTGCGAGGCGGAAATGTTCCGCGCCACGGCTGGCGTAAATACCCATAAAGGCACCATTTTTTCGTTGGGATTGATGTGCGCCGCAATCGGCCGGTTGCTGCAAAACCAGCAGCTCGTTACGCCGGAGCAAATCGGCAACACAATCGCGGCAATTTGCCAGGGCTTGACCGAGCGCGAGCTGCAAAAGCCGAACCACCAGCAAACCGCAGGCCAGCGTCTTTACCGGCAAATGGGTATGACTGGCGCACGCGGCGAAGCCGAAGCCGGTTATCCGCTTGTGCTCAATCTTGCCCTGCCGCATTACCGCGCCCGGCTTGCGGCGGGAACCGACCCTGAACTCGCTTTGCTCGACACCTTGCTGGTGTTGATGGCGCACAACAACGATACCAACGTGGCTTCGCGCGGCGGTGTTGCGGGTCTGAACTGGTTGCAGCAGCACGCAAAAATATTACTGGCCCAGGGCGGCATTCAAAAAGTGGCTAACCTGCGCCATCTGCATGAATTCAACCAGATGTGCATTGAGCGCAACCTCAGCCCCGGAGGCTGCGCCGACTTGCTGATTGCCACCTGGTTTTTAAACGAAATGACCCACCTCAAGTTATCCCCTAAATCAATAATAAATCCTTCCTGGAGAATCAGTTATGTCTGTTTCAAAAGATAAAATATGGAAGTTACTGGCCCCGTTACTGGTGATGGCCGTGATGCTGCTTATTCCGGTACCCGACGGCATGCCTCCGCAGGCGTGGCACTACTTTGCTGTCTTTGTCGCCATGATTATCGGCATGATTCTGGAGCCGATTCCGGCAACGGCAATCAGCTTTATCGCCGTCACGATTTGCGTTATCGGCAGCAACTATCTGCTGTTCGATGCAAAAGAACTGGCTGACCCCACTTTTGACGCCGGAAAACAGGCGCTGAAATGGGGGCTGGCAGGTTTCTCCAGCACCACCGTCTGGCTGGTGTTTGGCGCGTTCATCTTTGCACTGGGCTATGAAGTCACCGGACTGGGGCGCCGCATCGCGCTCTTTATGGTGAAATTCATGGGAAAACGCACGCTAACGCTGGGCTACGCGATTGTCATTATCGATATTCTGCTCGCACCGTTTACGCCGTCCAACACAGCGCGTACTGGCGGAACCGTATTCCCGGTAATCAAAAACCTGCCGCCGCTGTTCAAATCCTTCCCGAATGACCCTTCTTCTAAACGCATCGGCGGCTACCTGATGTGGATGATGGTGATCAGTACCAGCCTGAGTTCTTCGATGTTCGTGACAGGTGCAGCACCCAATGTGCTGGGGTTAGAATTTGTCAGCAAAATCGCCGGTATCCACATTAGCTGGTTGCAGTGGTTCCTGAGTTTCCTGCCTGTCGGGATAATCCTGCTTATCGTGGCTCCGTGGCTTTCTTACGTGCTGTACAAACCTGAAATCACACACAGCGAAGAAGTCTCTGGCTGGGCGAGCGAAGCACTAAAAGAGATGGGCAGCCTGACGCGCAAAGAAATCACGCTGATTGGTTTAGTACTACTGAGCCTTGGCCTGTGGGTGTTTGGCGGCGACTTTATTGACGCCACGGCGGTCGGCCTGCTGGCGGTTTCGCTGATGCTGGCGCTGCACGTTGTGCCGTGGAAAGACATCACCAAATACAACAGCGCGTGGAACACGCTGGTTAACCTGGCAACCTTAGTGGTGATGGCAAGCGGCCTGACCCGTTCCGGTTTTATCGACTGGTTTGCCAGCACTATGAGTACGCATCTGGAAGGTTTCTCGGCTAATGGCACCGTCATCGTGCTGGTGCTGGTGTTCTATTTTGCTCACTATCTGTTTGCCAGCCTGTCTGCGCACACCGCCACCATGCTCCCGGTGATCCTCGCCGTCGGTAAAGGCATTCCGGGCGTGCCAATGGAACACCTGTGTATTTTGCTGGTGCTGTCCATCGGGATCATGGGCTGCCTGACGCCGTATGCCACCGGGCCTGGCGTAATTATCTACGGCTGCGGCTATGTGAAATCGAAGGATTACTGGCGTCTGGGCGCCATCTTTGGGGTTATCTATATCACCATGCTGCTGTGCGTTGGCTGGCGGATTCTGGCGTTGTGGAGCTAACCCTGCTCTCATTCAGAATAAAGCGTCTCATCGAGGCGCTTTTTTTATGATTAAATAAGGAATCATCATCTAACTGAATGAGAAAGGCATGAAATTCACCTGCCAAACCGCACTGCTCTCTCTCGCCTGCATCACCAGCTTTACTGCCCACGCTGAACCTCTCCAGCCTAAACAATATGCCGATTTCGACCGCTACGTGCTGGCACTGTCCTGGCAAACGGGTTTCTGCCAGAGCATGCATGAGCGCAACCGCAACGAACCTGCCGAGTGCAAAACGCAGCAGGAGCAGGACGATAAACGCGCGTTTTTGACCGTGCATGGCCTGTGGCCTGGCTTGCCAAAATCAGTGGCATCAAGAGGCGTGGATGAAAAACGTTGGATGCGATACGGTTGTTCAACCCGTCCAGTGCCTAACATGGCAGAAGCTCGCGGCTCGCAGAAATGCCAGGCTCCAGCCCCTGCACTATCGACAGATATTGCGACTAAACTCGCAGGCGTTATGCCCGGTGCTGGCGGCCAGTCGTGCCTTGAGCGTTATGAATTTGCCAAACATGGCGCGTGTTTTGGTTTTGACCCCAATGCCTATTTCGGCACCATGGTTCGCCTGAATACTGAATTTAAACAAAGCGCTTTCGGTACGTTTTTGGCAGAAAACTACGGCAAAATGGTCACGCGAAAAGCGTTCAATAAAGCGCTGGATAAAAGCTGGGGAAGTGATGCGGTTAAAGCCGTGAAATTAACCTGTAACGGTAATCCGGCTTATCTGACAGAAATGCAAATCTCGCTTGATGCGGCCAAAATTAACGGCCCGTTGAACGAAGACTCATTTGCGACACAAAAAAATCCAGGCAACTGCGCCAAACAGTTCCGCCTGGATGCTGTAGGTTATTGATTAGCCTGTAACACGTGCTTCATCTGCGACTGGCTTACGATCCTTCTCCGGCGTCAGATCGCAGTTCTTTGGCAACGTCAGGGTAATCAAGGCTGCGATCACAAGCGATCCCGCCAGGGCGCATACCGCCACGTTTTGCCCGTAGAGATAGATCATCATCCCCACCAGCCACGGGCCGCAGAAACCGCCCAAATTCCCTAAACCATTGATCACACCGCGCGCACCACCCGCCACTTCCGGCGATGCAATTCGGCCAGGAATCGACCAGAAAGGACTGGTTGCCGCTTTCAGGAAGAACCCGCATACCACTAGCGCGATATATGCCGCCACAATGTTATGACGTAAAACGACCGAGGCCAGAAGAGCTGCGGCAAAGCACAACAGTGAAACCATCACCCAAAAACGGCGTTTGCCGGTCTTATCGCTGAGTGTCGAAATCACGTAAATCCCAATAATCGTTGCGACAAACGGGACGATTGCCAGCAGCCCGACACCTGCCATGTTCGCACCGGTCAGATTTTTCAGGATTGTCGGCAGCCACAGCGTGTAGCCGTAATCACCGGTTTGATAGAAAAAGTTAAGCGCCACCAGCTTCATTAAACTGCTGTTACGGAACACATCCCGCAACGGCGCTTTGCTCACCGGTTGTTTCAGGCTGCGCGCCTGACGGTCGCTTTCCAGTTCTGCCAACAGATATTCACGTTCTGCCGCCGGTAACCAACGCGCTTCCTGCGGACGGTCGCTAATCAGCAGCCACCACACCGCCAGCACCACAATCGACAACAAGCCTTCGATGATGAACAGCCAGCGCCAGTCCAGGCTCTGAATAATCGCACCAGAAATTGGGGCGGTAACCATGCCGCCAATCGGGGCAAACATCATCACAAAAGCATTCGCGCGCCCGATTTCTTTGTCCGGGAACCAGTTGCTGATCATCGTCAGCACCACGGGCAACATGCCGCCCTCAGCCACACCGAGCACAAAACGCAGCACCAAAACTTGGTAGTGATTGGTGACAAACCCTGTCGCGACGGACACTATCGCCCAGGCTATCAGCGACCACGCAATAAAACGTTTACCGCTGCCGTTGACTGCCGCACGCCCACCGGGGATCTGCAAAAAAAGATAGCCGATAAAAAATATCCCGCTGGTGAGCCCCGCCATTTGGCTGGTAATACCTAAATCAGCTTCCATTCCGCCAGGAAGCGCAAAACTAATATTCACCCTGTCCATAAAGGAAATAATGCAGGCGATTAAAATAGGCGCAACCACACGCCACCAACGAGTGCCGGGGATTTTCTTTTCCATGGTATTGTTCCGTGACAATAAAAGTCATTGCCCTTTTCAATAAAGGGCGCCGGTATGATTAATTTATGCGATGCGGTAACGGCTGTCCGTTTAAATAAGCCTGAACATTTTCAAACACGATATTACTCATGCGCTGACGGGTTTCATGCGTAGCGCTGGCGACATGCGGTTGCAATACCACATTATCCATTTCAATTAATTCCGTAGGGACGTTTGGCTCATTAACAAAAACATCAAGCCCGGCACCGGCGATATCACCATTTTGTAACGCCGTAATTAAATCTTGTTCATTGATAATACTGCCACGGGCAATATTAATGATCAGAGCATGATTGGGCAGCGCCTGGAATACGTCACGGTTCACTATTCCCTGGCTTGCTTTGCCACCGGAAACGGCGACAACAAAAAAGTCGCTATTCTCGGCAAGACTCAATACATCATCACACCAGTGATACGGCAGCGAGTTATCGGCCTGGCGGTCAGTGTAATAAATATCCATATCAAATCCGCTGGCACGGCGGGCAATGGCACGGCCAATATTCCCCATGCCGAAAATACCGATGCGTTTGCGGCTCACCTGTGTTGCTAACGCCGGGCTTTCTTGTAGCCAGCGGCCTTCACGCACAAAGCGGTCACCCAGGCAGAGTTGGCGGGCGCTGCTCAGTAACAATCCAAATGCCAGGTCGGCAACATCATCAGTCAACGCTCCGGCTGTGATGGTAACGGCGATATCGCGGCGGCGAGCATAATCCAAATCCACCGCATCCGTACCAACACCGAAAATAGCAATCACGCCGACATAAGGCAGGTTTTCCAGTACGGCGGTGGTCACGCCAACATCGCCCCGCGTCACTACCGCACCAATTTGTGCGCCGTTGTCCGTAAGCCAGGCTGCGGCATCAGGCTGCTGGTAAAGGCGATGAACAGTGTAATGCGCGTCCAGTTGTTGCTGGAGCGCATCCATCACTGGAGCAATCAATAATACGTGTTGGGTAGGTTGTGACATCGGTCCCCCGGTTAAGTCAGTTAAGTCAAAATTTCTGCTTAACATCAAAACCGTTTTAAGCGCAGGGTTTTGCGACGCAGGTCACGTGATTCCATGTTAGAAAACCGTGTTACCGTTAGCGTGATCGCTTCAGCAATTTAAGGGCTACAGCGTGCCGCCCAGTGACAGGCGATAGTGCAAATCAACCTGTTCGATAGTGGGTTGTTTATTGATTTTCTTAAGTAAAATTTCCGTGGCGACCTTGCCCATCTCGAAGCGTGGCGTCACCACACTGGCAAGTTTAGGCACTGTAACCTGGCCAATTTCCAGCCCATGGAAACCGGCGATGCCAATCTGTTCCGGGACACGAATATTAGCGGCAAGACATTCCTGCAACACACCGGCAGCAAGGTCGTCATTGGTACACAAAATGCCGTCCATATCCGGGTACATCTGGCGCGCCATCGCCATCATTCCGGTGCCAATGCTTACGGAAGAAACTTTGTTCGGCAGCAGTCGTCCATCTGTTAAACCCGCGTCGGACATGGCTTTGCAATAACCTTCGTAGCGTTTGATATCCCGCACATCGGCCATCGAGCCCAAATAGATGATTCGCTTCTTGCCGCTGGCAATCAGCATATTGGTCATATCGAATCCGGCGCGGAAATTATCAAAGCCGACGTTAATACGCCCGCTGCCTGCCACTAAATCCATCACTTCCGCAACGGGGATTCCGGCGGCGGTTAAATACTTCTCGGCTCGTAGTGTGTGCACCGTTTCGGTCAAAATTAACCCAGCGACGTTAAAACCCAATACCGTCGCTATTTGTTCTTCTTCACGTTCACGGTCGTAATCATAGTTAACCACCAGAGTCTGGTAGCCCATTTGCTTTGTTACGGATTCAATACCCGCCAGTAAATCGGCAAAAATCTGGTTATTAAAAGAAGGAATAATCACGCCAATACGCGGCTGCATATTGCTCGCCAACGCCCTGTTTTCAGGGTCTGGCATATAATTAACTTCCGCCATGACTTCGGCGATGCGGGCCGCTGTTTCCGGTGCGACTTTATCCGGCGTGCGCAAATAACGGCTGACGGTCATTTTTGTCACCCCGGCAAGGGCGGCAATGTCCTGCAATGTAATGCGCTGGTACTTCATCTGGCTTTCCTGATAACCCCGCAGAAAAGTGATTATGCCCCGCATCCTCAACAAAAGAAAAGCCGCCGCGCTTCACACTCCAGGTATCATGCGGGCGTAACACGATTCGTAGTGATCTACTTCACAGTTTTGAATGGCGCGAACCGCTTTGATAGGAGGTATTAAATACTACGCAGCAATAACAGGAATTCATCATGACGAATTTATTTACGCTCGATAATAAACGCGTATTAATTACTGGCTCGGCACAAGGTATAGGCTTTTTATTAGCGCAAGGGCTGGCAGAGCACGGTGCGGAAATTATTATCAATGATATTACCGCTGAGCGCGCCGAACATGCGGCCATGAAATTACGCGACAGCGGCTATACCGCCTGGACGTCAGCATTTAATGTTACCGACCCTGATGCCGTTGAAACAGCCATCGAGAATATTGAACAAGAAATCGGGCCAATCGACATATTAATAAATAATGCCGGTATTCAGCGCCGCCACCCGTTTACTGAATTTCCGGTTAACGAATGGAACGATATTATTGCCGTAAACCAGACGGCGGTGTTTTTAGTTTCGCAATCCGTTGCGCGCCGCATGATGAAACGCCAGTCCGGGAAAATCATCAATATTTGCTCCATGCAAAGCGAGTTGGGGCGCGACACCATTACGCCGTATGCCGCAGCAAAAGGCGCAGTGAAAATGTTGACCCGTGGCATGTGCGTTGAGCTTGCACGCTACAACATCCAGGTTAACGGTATTGCACCAGGTTATTTCAAAACGGAGATGACCAAATCGCTGGTCGATGACGAGGCGTTCACTCAGTGGTTGTGCAAGCGCACGCCAGCAGCGCGTTGGGGCGACCCGGAAGAATTGATTGGTGCGGCGGTATTCCTGTCATCCAAAGCATCGAACTTCGTGAATGGCCATCTGCTGTTTGTTGATGGCGGCATGCTGGTTGCGGTGTGAGGAGGAAATATGATTATTGATAAACTCGACAACGCGGCTCATAACCCAGTGTATCCGCAGGTTATTCGTCAGGCGTTACAGGCGATAATTGCCAACCAACCCCAACAACTCGCCAACGGCAAATACCCGATTGAAGGCGAACTGATCTATTTTTCCGTGTTTGATGGCAACACCAAACCTCTGGAAGAACAGCGCCCGGAGCTGCACGCCCGCTACATTGATGTGCACATCGTGCTGGAAGGCGTAGAGATTATCGGTGCCGCCCCCGTAGAACAGCAACAGCTGACAGACGGTGAATTTGACGAGCAAAATGACATCGGTTTCTACCAAGGCATGGGCTGCGAAACATTGATAAAACTGCTGCCGGGTGACCTGGCGATTCTTTTCCCCGGTGAGCTTCATCGCCCAATGACGACGTTAAATGAACCTGCTGCGCTCAGGAAAATTGTGGCGAAGATAGATGCAAGTTTGATTAGCTGAACGCTACTCCTCCCCTTTACCCACGCCTGCCCCCGCAAGCGTAATCCTCTCAATTTCCCCTTCATTCATACGTTTTTGCGATAAGCAGACTTCAATCACACTTTGCCATTCATGAATTAATTATCCAGCGATTGCATTATTTATCTGGTAAACAGGATGAATTTTTAACCGCCATAATCGCAGCATCAACATCATCCTGGAGATAACTCATGACGAAGAAAAAACTGATTGCACTGTGCGCCTGTCCAATGGGTCTGGCACATACCTTTATGGCGGCTCAGGCGCTGGAAGATGCAGCAACAGAGGCAGGTTACGAAGTCAAAATTGAAACGCAAGGTGCTGACGGTATTCAGAATCGCCTGACGGCTCAGGACATTGCACAGGCCGATATCATCATTCACGCCATCGCAATCACACCGGAAGATAACGAACGTTTTGAAAGCCGTGATGTATACGAAATCACGCTGCAAGATGCGATTAAAAACGCGGCAGGAACCCTGCGTGATATCGAAGAGATGATTGCAGCCGAACAACAATAATAATCAAATCAATGGGGTTATGAGATGGCAATTAAGAAACGGAGTGCGACCGTCGCCTCCACTCCACAAGGCGATACCCTGGCGCTAAAACCCGCCTCCACCAGCCGCTCGAATTTTTGGGGCGAACTGCCGCAGCATGTGATGTCCGGTATTTCACGCATGGTGCCAACGCTGATTATGGGTGGGGTGATCCTCGCCATCTCACAACTTATTGCCTATGTCTGGCTCGAAATCCCGCCAGATACCGGCATCATGGATGCACTAAACAGCGGCAAATTTTCCGGTTTTGATTTGTCGGTACTCAAGTTTGCTTATCTGACGGAATCGTTCGGTGGGCTGTTATTTAGCTTCGCTATTCCGATGTTTGCCGCGTTTGTTGCCAACTCTATCGGCGGCAAGCTGGCATTCCCTGCAGGTTTTATTGGCGGGCTGGTTTCCACGCAACCCACTTTGTTCCTGAGCTTCAATAACGAGACATTGCAGTGGGTGGCCTCGAAGCCTGTTCCATCCACCTTCATCGGCGCACTGATTATCGCGATTGCTGCCGGTTATCTGGTGAAATGGCTGAATACCAAAATCAACCTGCCACACTATTTGCTGGCGTTTAAAAGCACCTTCTTGATTCCCATTCTCTCAGCGCTTTTTGTAATGCTGGCGATGTACTACGTGATCACGCCAATTGGCGGCTGGATCAATGCCGGTATGCGCCATGTTCTGCTGTCAGCAGGCAATGCAGGCTCATTGATGTATGCCATTGGTTTATCCGCCGCAACCGCCATTGACCTTGGCGGCCCCATCAACAAAGCCGCTGGTTTTGTGGCGCTGGGCTTTACCACTGACCATGTGCTGCCGATTACCTCGCGTGCGGTAGCGATTGTTGTACCGCCAATCGGCCTTGGCCTGGCAACCCTGATTGACTACCGCCTCACGGGGAAACGCCTGTTCAGCCCACAGCTTTATCCGCAGGGTAAAACGGCGATGTTCCTGGCCTTCATGGGTATCAGCGAAGGCGCTATCCCGTTCTTACTGGAAAACCCCTTCTCGGCACTCCCTGCCTACATGATTGGCGCAATTGCCGGTTCAACGACCGCAGTCGCATTGGGCGCGGTGCAATGGTTCCCGGAATCAGCAATCTGGGCCTGGCCGTTGGTCACCAATCTTGGCGGGTATATCGCGGGTATTGCTGTCGGGGCGATTGTGACGGCGCTGTTGGCGGTGTTGATTCGTAACAGCCTGCACCGCCGTGGAAAGCTGATTATTGATACGATTTAACGAAAACCAGACAGACCCCACCCCAACCCTTATGTCTTTTAGCTCCTCCCCCTGACAAGGGGGAGGTTGGGAGGGGGTCATTGATATCCACCAGCAATAGCAATGGGGATTTATGTCACAACTCGCGCCACTCAAAACCTGGCTTCAAACACAAAAGCTCGACGCCGTATTGATCTCTTCGCGGGCCAGCAAACAGCCCTATCTGGGGATTTCAACCTCCTCCGGTTATGTATTCGTGACGCGCCAGCATGCGCATATTATGGTCGATTCCCGCTACCATGCCGATATTGCCGGGCGCGTTCAGGGCTACCAACTGCATTTGCTGGATGCCACCCACAACGTGGTGTCTATCGTAAATCGGTTGATCAAAGAAGAAGGGTTGCGACATATCGGTTTTGAAGGCGACCAGGTCACCTGGCAAACCGGTAATCAACTGCGCGAAGCATTAGCCACGCAGCTGCACAGCATCACGCTTGACGAGCTTCGCCAGATTAAAACCGTGGATGAAATTAACAAGATAAAAGCCGCCTGCGAAATAGCCGATCGGGCGTGCGAGCATATTCGGAAATTCATCCAGCCCGGCATGCGGGAAAGAGAGGTTGCTGCCGAGCTTGAATGGTTTATGCGCCAGTGTGGCGCAGAAAAAGCGTCGTTCGATACCATTGTTGCCAGCGGCTTGCGTGGCGCACTTCCTCACGGCAAAGCCTCAGAAAAAATCATCGAAAGCGGTGAATTAGTCACACTGGATTTCGGCGCCCAACACCAGGGGTACTGTTCCGATATGACGCGTACTTTTTTAGTTTCAGGAAAGTACCGCCAACCACAAGAGCATCCATTGTTTGATATTTACCAGACGGTGCTCGAAGCCCAATTAGCGGCAATTGCAGCCATTCGCCCAGGTATTGCCTGCAACACCGTTGATAACACCGCACGCAGCATCATCAATGCGGCCGGACACAGCCACCATTTCGGCCACAACACCGGCCATGCCATTGGTATCGACGTTCATGAAAATCCACGTTTCTCACCAGGCGACACCACGCTACTCAAACCAGGAATGCTGCTCACCGTTGAACCGGGAATTTATCTCCCTGGCGAAGGCGGCGTACGCATTGAAGACGTCATTCTGGTGACCGAAACGGGTTGTGAAGTGCTCTACACCATGCCAAAAACACTGCTGTTTACAGGGGTTGCCTGATGGATTTGTCATTGTTAAAAGCATTAAGCGAAGCAGATGCCATTGCATCATCAGAACAAGAAGTGCGCGATATTCTGCTGCAACAGGCGCGCCATTACGATAAAGAAGTACAGTTTGATGGACTCGGTTCGACGTTGATTCGCCTGAATCAATCCTCAGGTCCGAAGATTATGATTTGTGCGCATATGGACGAAGTAGGTTTTATGGTGCGCAGCATCAGCCGCGAAGGGGCTATCGACGTTATTCCGATTGGTAATGTGCGAATGACCGCCCGCACCTTGCAGCCCGTGCGCATCACCACGCGTGCAGGCAAAAAAATCGCGGGCTTGCTGGACGGCGACAGCAACAACGGCGTAATTAGCAATCTCCGTGTAGATATTGGTGCGATAAGCGCAGAAGAAGTTGAGCTGGCAGGCATCAACCCTGGCGATTATGTCACCTTCAATACCCCATTTAGCGAGCAGCCAAACGGGCGCATTATGGGCAAAGCTTTCGACGACCGTCTAGGCTGCTGGCATTTGCTGGAACTGTTGCGCGAACTGCATGATGCGCCGCTTAATGCTGAAGTCTGGCTGGTTGCAACATCCAGCGAAGAAGTCGGTTTACGCGGCGGGCAAACAGCTACGCGCCTGTTAAACCCTGATATTGCAGTAGTGCTGGACACCGCCTGTTGGGCGAAGAATTTTGATTATGGCTCAGCCAACCACCGCCAGATAGGCAAAGGGCCGATGTTGGTGATGTACGATAAAACCATGATCCCCTCCCCGCGCCTCACGCAACAGGTTGAGCAAGTAGCAAAAGAAAATGCCATTCCATTGCAGCGCGATATGTTCAGCAACGGCGGTACTGATGGCGGCAGTATTCATCTTTCCGGCTTGGGTATTCCGACGGTTGTTGTCGGGCCACCAACGCGCCACGGCCACTGCGCCGCCTCCATTGCTGATATAAACGACTTAAAGCACACCCACCAACTTCTGGTGGCACTGATTAAACAGTTAACTCGCCAAAATGTAGATCGCCTGAAGGATTTCTCGCGTTGATGTTCTGCGAACTGGAGTAACTTATGCTCAAAATTGAATTTATCTGCCCATTGCCTAACGGCCTGCATGCGCGTCCGGCCTGGGAATTAAAAGAACAGTGCACCGCGTTTTCCAGCGAGATTACTTTTGTTAACCATCGCTTGAACCAGCAAGCTGATGCGAAAAGTTCATTGGCGTTGATCAGCACCGGTACGTTGTTTAACGATCTTTGCAGCCTTGAAATCAAAGGGGCAGATGAAGAGAAAGCCTGGCGCACACTGGAGCCGTATATCCAGCACCGTTTTGCCGATAGCGACAGTGAAATTCAGGCGGAAATGCCCGACAACAGTCATCCCCTTCCCCGCTCATTACTGCGCCTGAACCCAACACTGATTTATGGCAGCGGCATCGCACCTGGCGTTGGTGAAGGCCAACTGATGATATTCCGCCCCACCAGCCTTGATGGCTACAGTAAGCAACCCGCTTGTGTGCAAGACAGCACCTTACTTGAACACAGCCTGGCAACGCTTGCCGAGCAACTTAATCTGCAACTCACGGTGCTGGATGGGAAAAGTCGGCCGATTATTAACGCGCATTTATCGTTAATCCAGGACAGTGAATTTGCCGGAAATATTCGCCGCCAGATGACACAAAACCGCCTGAGCCTTGGCGCGGCAGCAATTGAAAACATGAATGAGGTCTGTAACAAGCTGGCGCAGTCTGCCAGCGAATATCTGCGCGAGCGAGTGTCTGATATTCAGGATATTACGGTGCGCCTGCTGCAAATTGCCTACCCGCAAGTGGCGGTGGGCAAAGCTATCATCTTGCTTGAGCCAACGATTCTGGTGGCGGATGACATTACCCCAAGTCAGTTTTTAAATCTCGATAAGCAATGGTTGCAAGGCATGGTGCTGGCAAAAACCGGGCGCACTTCGCACACGCTGATACTGGCGCGAGCGGCAGGCATTCCCGTACTGGCTGGCATAGAAACTGCGCAGGTGCAGTATCTGTCCGGTGAGTCCGTCATTATTGATGCCAACGGCGGCGTGCTGGTGACGCAGGCGGATGAACCCGTGTGCGGTTATTATCAGGTCGCCAGAGATTTAGCCGAACGGCAAAGACAACGCCAGCTTGAAACCGTGGGTTTGAAAGCACAAACCTGCGATGGCGTAGCAATAGAACTGGCGGCAAATATTGGCAGCCCACTGGAAGCGGCGGCGGCCTTTGCCAACGGCGCAGAAGGCGTTGGCCTGTTTCGCACCGAAATGCTGTATATGGACCGCGATAGCGCACCGGACGAACAGGAACAATTTGAAGCGTATCAACAAGTTTTGCTCGATGCAGGCTCCCGCCCGGTGATTTTCCGCACCATGGATATCGGCGGTGATAAAAAAATCAGCTACCTGAATATCGGTGAAGAAGAAAACCCGTTCCTCGGCTACCGCGCGGTGCGTATTTACCCTGAATTTACCGATTTATTTACCCAGCAATTGCGCGCTATTTTGCGTGCGGCGGCATGGGGCAATGCGCGGTTGATGATCCCTATGGTGCATACGCTGGATGAAATTTTATGGGTGAAACAGCAGCTTAAAAAAGCGATTGCGGCATTGAAGGAAGAGGGTTTACGCCACGCTTCGTCGATTGAATTAGGGATCATGATTGAAGTCCCTTCGGTGTGTTTCATCATTGACCACTTCTGCGATGAGGTCGATTTCTTCAGCATTGGCTCGAACGATATGACGCAGTATTTATATGCGGTGGACAGAAATAACCCTCGCGTTGCACACCTTTATAACCCGATCACGCCGTCATTTTTACGCATGTTACGGCAGATTATTGAGGTGGCGCACAAGCGTAACCGTTGGGTTGGGATTTGCGGTGAACTGGGCGGCGAGACACGCTATCTGCCACTGTTACTCGGCCTGGGCGTGGATGAATTCAGCATGAGCAGCACGCGCATTCCAGCGGCAAAAACACTGTTGCGCCAACTAGATTTGAGCGCGTGTCGGGAATTGGCAACGCGGGTTTGTGAATGCCGCTCCAGCGAGCAAATTGAACAGCAACTGGACGCGTTTGCCCTGCCGCAACAAAGCAAGCCATTGCTGGCACGGGAAAATATCATTATCCCCGCCACGTTCACACGCAAAGAGCAGGTGATTCAATACCTGTGCGGCAATCTGGCTGTTCAGGGGCGCACTAATAATCCACAAGCGCTGGAAGAAGATATCTGGCAGCGGGAAGAAATCGTCACCACCGCAGTGGGGTTTGGCGTGGCGATACCGCACACCAAATCGACCCATATTCAGCATTCCAGCATTAGCATTGCCCGCTTACCGCAGCCTATTGACTGGGAATCTGACATGGGTGAAGTCGAGCTGGTGATTATGCTGACGCTTGGCGCAAACGAAGGCATGAATCACGTTAAAGTGTTTTCACAACTGGCCCGTAAACTGGTGAACAAAGCCTTCCGTCAGTCTTTATTTGCTGCGAGCAATACCGAAGATATGCTGAGTTTGCTGGAAAGCGAGCTGCAGTTTTAAAGAAAGCGATCGCGGTACTCACCAGGCGTGACGCCAAACTCCCGTTTAAACAGGCGACTGAAATAGTCGCCGTCCGGGTAACCACAGCGTCGCGCGACTTCATGGATAGTCAGATGGTATTTTTGCAAAATCATCTTCGCTTTGCCCATTCGTACCCAACGCAAGTAATCCACGAATCCCATGCTACCCTGCTGCTGAAACAATCTCGATACGTGATTCGGCGTGATGTTAAACAGTGTTGCGGTGTTTTCACGGGTGACATCACGCGCGTAATTATCCTGAATCCAGGTGCAAATGCTCTGGTAAAGAAACGGCCCGCGAGCCAGTTTATCGGCTGTGGGTTCAGTCAAAATTTTGCGGCAGCACTGCAATAAACTCAGGCACAGCGGCTGGATAATTTCCTGGTCGTCCGGATTCGCCCCAAGACTGGCGAGAGCCTGAAGCAAATGCACCAGTTCACTGTGGTTCTGGTAAGGAACTTCGCACTTACGCACGCGCTGAAAACCCTGCTGGTCCACACGTTTATCATGAAATGACAGGCTTAAATAAGCGGGCGCAAACACAATCCCCAGCAGCAAAACATCTTTGTTCCAGGCGGGCTGATTCACGCCATTGGCCGGAATAAACAGTAACTCGCCCTGCACTAATACATTTTGCGCAGCATCCAACAAATTGCCATATTCCCCGCGTAACACCACTTCAAGGCGAGGATATTTAATGCTGTAGCTGCCTGCCGGAGCCGTTAGCTGCTGGCGCGCAAACCAGCAGCGTTTAAGTTGGTTGGGATTGAGCACCACACCGCTGAGAAGTTCGGCAAAAAAACGCTGTTCGGCGGGCAGAGTCCTTGCTGGCATGGTGGATTGTCCGTAAGAAGGAAAACCCAAGCCTACCCGAGCACCCTGTACAATTAAATCACCATAAATACGGAAGACAAAAAACAATCAGTTCACTATTAGTTCCGGGTTTTGAGGCATAGGCTTTGCTTATCAAATACGGAGGTCATTATGAACACGACAAAACGTTTTTTACTGCAGCTAAAAACCCAATTCGAACACGAAGGTCAGAAACACAAACTGCTGGGTTTGATTTGGCTTTCTCCGCAACAACGCTATGAAATACTGAAAGAAATTATGCTCCCCGTTGCGAAAAAGGCTTAACACGGGGCGGCAAACAAACCGCCCTTACCCTGACGCACTGGCAGAGAGTCAAGGAATAAGGGCGGTTTTCAAATATCTGATGTAGCGAAAATTACGAGGTGATAAACTCCAGCAAATCCGCATTTACCCGGTCTTTCTCCGTGGTACAAATGCCGTGCGACCCGCCTTCATAGACCTTGAAAATCGAGTTCGATAATGTTGCCGCAATGACTTTCCCGCAGGTTTCAAACGGCACAATTTGGTCGTCGTCACCATGAATAACCAGCGTCGGAATGGTCATTTTCTTTAAGTCTTCGCGCATATCGGTTTCAGAGAACGCTTTAATACAGTCGTATAGCGCTTTGATTCCGCCCTGCATGCCTTGCTCAACAAAACTCTCTCTGACCCCTTCCGAGATTTCTGCCCCAGAACGGTTATAGCCGTAAAACGCCATAGTGAGTTCTTTGAAAAAGTCCGCGCGGTTAGCTCGCACGCCTTCACGGATACCATCAAACACGTCAATGGGTACGCCATTAGGGTTGAAATCTGTTTTCACCATGATGGGCGGAACGGCGCTTATCAGAACCGCTTTCGCCACGCGATCCGTACCATGCCGCCCAATGTAGCGCGCCACTTCCCCACCGCCGGTTGAATGCCCAACATGAATCGCCTCTTTCAGATTCAAATGCGCGGTCAGTTCCGCCAGGTCATCAGCGTACTGGTCCATGTTATTACCGTCCCAGGTTTGGGATGAGCGCCCGTGTCCTCGACGGTCATGAGCAATAACCCGGAATCCTTTTTGCCCAAGGAAAAACATCTGATCTTCAAACGCATCCGCCGTTAATGGCCAGCCGTGGCTGAAGACGACCGGTTGCCCTTTTCCCCAATCCTTAAAATAAAGAGAACTGCCGTCCTTTAACGTGAGTTTGTCGAAATGGCTCATGATATCTCCTGTTCAGGTGATGATGACCGCACAAGGCGCATAGGTGGAACGTGCCTATAAAGGGTAGGGTAAATTTTGCGCGTGACAGGTTTATTTACGCTGGGCAATTGATCCACTGATGTTAGTGAGGGTTTATTTCGATAGTTTGACCTTGCTCTCAAATTGTTAATAAACATGAGGGGGTCCATTCCCGACAGCGCCATGTTACCGATATCATGTTACCGGTATCAGCAATGCGGTGAATTATGCTTAGTGTGCAATTCACCTACAAATTCGGCGCAGAGGACAAATATATGACCGAAATAACCGCCCATTACGGTGCAGGAACCCTGCTAGGGATCGCAGCCTGCTCAGTAGTACTCCTGCTTATTCTCATCATGCGCTTCAAAGTGCATGCCTTCTTAGCATTAACACTGGTGAGTGTGGTCGTCGCCCTGGTGACCGGTGTTCCGTTTGATAAAATCGTCCCCACTATTCTGGGCGGTTTTGGTAGTACCCTGGCGGGCGTTGCTCTGCTGGTTGGCCTCGGCGCAATGATTGGCCGTTTGCTCGAAATCTCTGGCGGTGCCAAAGTTCTTGCTGACACGTTGGTCGGTAAATTTGGTTCACAGCGTGCTCCACTGGCGCTTGGCGTGGCATCGTTGCTGTTCGGCTTCCCGATCTTCTTTGATGCGGGCCTGGTCGTTATGCTGCCAATTATCTTCAGCGTAGCGAAACAATTTGGCGGTTCTACGCTGAAATATGCGCTGCCTGCTGCGGGTGCGTTTGCAGTAATGCACGCATTGCTGCCACCCCATCCTGGCCCGGTTGCTGCCAGCGAACTGCTGGGCGCGAACATCGGTCTGTTGGTGGTTGTTGGCCTGGTTATCGCGCTTCCGACCTGGTACCTCGGTGCCTATCTGTTTGGTCTGTACGCGGGTAAAAAATTCGAAGTTCCACTGCCTTCTTCTTTCCTTGGCAATATCGAGCCTGACCCTAAACACCAGCCACCTGCATTTGGCACCGTGTTAAGTATTTTGCTGCTGCCACTGGTGCTGATTTTCCTCGATACCGGCCTGAACACTGCGACCGTTCTCGGTTGGGTGAGCGCGGATAGCACTGTGATTCAATTCCTGCGTATGCTGGGTAAAACCCCTGTTGCGCTGCTGATCACCGTCTTCGTTGCTCTTGCTGTGTTCAGCGGTCGCCATAGCCGTCAGCATCTGGAAAAAGTGTGTGATGGTGCGCTTGGCCCAATCTGCGGCATCATCCTGGTGACCGGTGCGGGTGGCATGTTCGGTGGTGTACTGCGTGCGAGTGGCATTGGTGATGCGCTGGCGGGTATCTTGTCTGATACCGGTATGCCGGTGATTGTTGCCGCGTTTGTTATCTCTACGGCTCTGCGTGTGGCGCAAGGTTCTGCAACCGTAGCGCTGACTACCACTGCGGCGTTGATTTCACCAATGGTTGCTGCAACGCCTGGCCTGAGCCAGTTCGACCTGTGCTTCATCGTGGTTGCGATTGCGGGTGGTGCGACCGTGCTGTCTCACGTAAACGACTCCGGCTTCTGGCTGGTTGGCCGTTTCCTGGAAATGGACGAGAAAACCACACTGAAAACCTGGACCGTGATGGAAACGCTGATCGGGACTATCGCCTTCCTGTTCGCTCTGGTAGGCAGCATTATTTTGTAAACTGTAGTTTGTGACTTAACTCACTTTAAACTAAGCGTTAAGCTCAGTATCATCACTACAGACCAAACCCTCACTCTAACCGGTGAGGGTTTTCTTTTGTAAGGTCGACCATCAGACACAAGAGTGCCTGCTTTTTTACATGGAGAGAAATATGTCCAGACCAGCCATTATCATCAATGAACTCGATGCCGAGCGTATCGACCGTTTGCTGGAGCAACCACAATTTGCCAACCAGCCTGTAGCTATGGCGCTGAACGCAGAACTGGACAGAGCTGAAATGCGTAAGCCTGCTGATATCCCGGCAGACGTCGTAACAATGAACAGCCGCGTAAAATTCCGCGATTTGGCTTCGAAAGAGGAGCATGTTCGCACACTGGTTTATCCGGTAAACCTGAATGACAGCGACAATCAGCTTTCAGTGATGGCCCCCGTTGGTGCGGCATTACTGGGTTTACGAGTCGGAGCCGTGATTAACTGGACGTTACCGAACGGTAACCAAACGCATCTGGAAGTGCTGGAGCTGCAATACCAGCCAGAAGCTGCTGGCGAGTACCACCGCTAGATAAATAAGGGCTTAATAAACATTAAGCCCTTAAGTGCATCACTGTTCTGGATTACTCAGCTTCAACGGCTAGTTTATTTTCTAACACCAATGCGTCTTCCCGTACAAAAAGACCTTCGTCGATAAGATTATCCAACACGTCTACTATTGTTTTTCGCAAAGAACTACTGGTTGATTTAAAACCCAGCATTCTTGAAATTGATACGACAATCTCGTCATCTGTTGCCCCCAAATTGTTCTTAACCACTTGAGCAACACCAATAGCAATTTCTTTTGGGGGAAGCATTTCAATCTTTCGAAGCCCCAACGATTTGACGTTTTGCCGATTTCTCAGAGAAATAGTCGATTTTTGGTGAATTAAAAATTGCCCATCTCTGGTAACTTCACCTTTATTACAGACAAGATTGATTACTCTATTTACTACCGCCTCAATCCTTGCTCCTGAGCGCTGTAATCCCCAGGCAGTTCTGATTCGAGTAATAACTTCACTAAAATGCACAGGAGATTCAGTTTCAATAATTTGTTCAACTATTTCTGTAAGAATACCTAATGGTGTTTCATGCAGTTCATAGTTAAGGTGCCCCACCGGGGTGGCTTCGATGTAATCTTCCGTTGTTGCCGCCACAACGTCAGCGTCTACCAGTCCAATCTCGACAACAGGGCCTCTATCAACCGTGATGATGTCTACTGGTACCGCACGAGTGCGCTGCTGAGTGTGCTCTGCACGTTCAGACAGTTCGCGTTTAGCTGACTCAATTGCCAATAGCGTCCGGTGCAATTGTTCCGCTGGACGCTGGAACCAATCAGTACTCCAAATCCGGTGAATAATCCATCCGTGATCTTCAAGCACTGCCTGACGCAAGCGATCTCGCTCGCGCGCAGAACGGGAAGAATGGTAGGCGCGACCGTCACATTCAATCCCTAACAAATAGCGACCAGGCATTTCGGGATCGGCAATCCCTATATCAATAAAGAATCCTGCAATACCGACTTGAGGGTGAACCTGATAACCCGCGTTTTGAAGCGCATTAGCGACCTGTTCTTCAAAGATACTGTCCATCTCTTTTTCAGTACGCTGGGCTAAAGAGATTCGACCTGTTCGGGCATATTGTAAAAAGAGTTTGAAGGCAAACACTCCCTTACCTTTCGCGCGTTCTAAATCGATATCTTCATCAGTTATAGAAGCGAAAACTTCACAACGTCGTTTTGCACGACTAATTAAAACATTAAGCCTACGCTCCCCACCTTCTGCTCCCAAAGGTCCAAAACGCATCGCCATATAGCCCTGAGCATTTCGTGCATAACCGACTGATATCATAATGACATCGCGTTCATCACCCTGGACGTTTTCAAGGTTTTTGACAAAGAATGGTTCGCTGGGATGGGCGTTAAAGAATTCCTCTAAATCAGGATTCAATCGTCGCAATAGTTCAAGTTCATCCTGGATCACTTTACGCTGTGAAACGGAAAATGTTGCTACACCCAACGACTGCTCTGGATACTTACGAGCATGTTCCATTATGGCCAAAGCGACTTGTTTAGCCTCAACAGCATTAACGCCTTTCCCTGTTTCAAAAAAGCCCTCTGGTACATGCCGGAATTGCAACCCCATTCCTGCTTCCTGAGTGTAAGGGCTAGGAACAATAAAGAGTTTATTTTCATAAAACTGAGTATTTGAAACGGCGATCAAAGATTCATGTCGACTACGATAGTGCCATCTTAACATTCGTTGCGGTAAACCCCGCGCAACAAACAACCCAAGTATGCTTTCAATATCAGAAACTTGAGCGACATCATCGTCATCATCATTCACTGACTCAGTCATTTTGGCGAAGAAGCGCGTCGGTGGAAGTTGACGCTCATCCCCCACTACGACAACTTGTTTACAACGTGCAATGGCACCAATAGCATCAACGGGCTGTATCTGGCTAGCCTCATCCATAACCAGAAGGTCAAATTTCTGTTTTCCTGGGAGCAGGAATTGAGCAACGGATAATGGGCTCATCATCATTACTGGTTTTAGTGCTTGAATTGCCGATCCCGCCTTCGACATCAATTGCCGGATAGGCATATGCCCTCTTTTTTTCACCATCTCGGAACGCAAAATCCCAATGGGACCAAAACCGGCATTTTTTGATGGGATCTGTTTGTGGTGTGCCCGCACGACTTCAAGGCTTGCAGCCTTGATTCGTTTAAGATCGAGGTCAGCAAAGCCCGCCACCTGACGGGAATGCAACTCTCCATCAAAACGTGCTAATTCGGGTTCTTTCATGACCATTGTTCTTAACAAAGATTCGTAATATGTTCTTTCCACCGACGAGAGGCAGGAATCGAGGTTGAGTTGCCCAATGGCTAGCCTGGCTACGACCTCACCCAGACCAAATTGGTGCGCTAAAGAAACACGATGGCGGTATGCAACCCATTTAGAAAGCTGTTCTGAATGGGATATCCAGGTTTGTAGCTTTTGAGCAACACAATTAAACGATAATTGATCAAAGCTTGCTACCCCGAAGAGCAACTCAGGTTTGGAACGCAATTCTTCCGCAATCAGAAGAATATGATCTGAGATTTGCTTGCCGGAATCCACAGCAGCTATTGCCGATAAAAGCACTGCGGTGCGATCTGTAATTTTCGCGGCAACAAAGCGTAAATCTGAATATTGTTCAATCCAGTCGTACGCATGACTGAGTATCTTCACATCAGATGATTGTGCTTTCCATTGAATACCAAACGCATTTTCACCAATCATCTTTTCAGAATGGATCTGAGAAGCCAGTTCTTGAAGCTCTATAATTCTTAGTATTAGCTGGCTTCGTTCATCAATACGAAGTGGTGGATTGATCAGAACCTTTCTCGATATTTCATCGATCCAATTCAGCTTCTGTACACGCTGCTCGATGAAGATTAAAGGTACGCGAGAGATAGACAATTGATTCGAAAAATACTCTTCGGGTGAGAGTCCAAAGGCATGCCAGAGCGTATCTAGCTCTAGTCTGACTTGCTGTAGCAATATATTTAATTGTTGGGTTCGAAGCTTTATACCTTCACGATCTGCAAGACGACCCGCTAATTGCCGAGCTTCCACTCCAACGCCACGCAACGTTCTCATCCATTCAACGAGAGCCATCAAAGAAGTACTATCGCTTTTTTCTCCTCGCCAATCACTTCCAAAAGCTGAACGACCAAACTCATTGTTTTCTTTGATTGTTTTTCTCGCTACCTGGCCGCGAATGAGTTCATCGAGCAATGCTATTTGTTGTGGTATCGGTTGATCCGGTTTTTTAAGGAGAGAACCGACTAACGCTTTCGCCTTTCTCCAGTCAGAGTTGAAAAAGCGAAAAATCCCGGTATGGCTTGCAAGGTGATTTCTGGCTATAACTAAATCCATTTCCCAGGACGATTCATTAATCTTGTCACTAATTGCGTTATATATGGT
Source organism: uncultured Buttiauxella sp. (assembly GCA_965119215.1). GTDB lineage: Bacteria > Pseudomonadota > Gammaproteobacteria > Enterobacterales > Enterobacteriaceae > Buttiauxella. The sequence continues at coordinate 246,981 of CBCPKK010000005.1, read as the reverse complement.
ATCGAATGTTGCTATCGAATCGACTAATTCAGCAGCTTTCTCTACACCATGATCCCAAACAGAAGCAATGAAGGCATCCGGGCATGCATTCGGGGCAGCAGAAACTCTTTCCCCTAATGCGATAAGTCGTTCTATTTCCTGAATAGAACTGAATCCCTCATGAGTACCGAGCTCTTCATGCAACCGCATCGCATCTTGAGATAGTTTCTGCAAGGGTTTCAATAAATTCCGTGATGCTATAAATCCCTTTGAATTAAAATCTTGAGGCAATTTAGCTAGTTCGTTATCCAGTTCAACTACTGGCATTTCTAATTCACTTACAACAATGTATTGTTCTAGCTCTTGATAAGAATCTTGGTATCGCCTGATGCTATCAATAAGTTTTTTAACGGAAGTTATATTTTCTTGCCAGTCAATAGAGGTTAAAGCTTCAGCAGAAATATCAGGTGCGTCAACTACCGACTCAGCAATATGTACTAATCGCCCCAGTTCTGAAAATATGAGTGGTACTGGAATGATAGCGAGCTTTTCACTAAGACAATTAGTATCCGATTGCAACTGTGCGACCATCGCTTGCACATTGCTTAATCGAGAAATTAACCGTTCAACTTCAACTGGTAATATTTCTTCAAGGTTTACACCGTTCCATGGGTGATTATCGGGTAATCCAATATCCGTAATTCTCTCAACAATCTCTTTGACTAAATCAATTCGTTTCGCAAAATCGTTTTGACTCCATTCCTCAAAGCCATGAAGTTCAAAATTTGTTGGAGCTTGCCCTGACTGACGCAAACGAACCAGATGTCCCATAACCTGGTATGGCGAGAGATCTGAAGGGTAATAAACTTCATGGAGCCGCACGGGATGCTGGTTTAAGGAATCCCTTGCAGCAGTTAAGTTTTCTACCAGCACATCTGGAAATTCACCTCTTGGAGAACCGAGTTCCCAAACTCGCTTCAGCTCCTCAAGAAAGCCACGCTTGTTAGCTTTGTTGCTGTGTAGTTCCAGGCAAGCATCGCCAACACCAGACTGATCTAAACGGCGTTTTACTACCTCAAGTGCTGCTAATTTCTCAGCCACAAAGAGGACCGTTTTACCATCAGCTATGGCCGACGCAATAATATTAGCAATAGTTTGAGACTTTCCTGTCCCAGGCGGCCCCTGGATTACAAGACTTTTCCCTTTACGCACATCATGAATAGCCAATGTTTGGGAAGTATCACTGTCCATGATATGAAGCATATCGCGAGGTGAAATAAATGGATCTATTGGCGTATCATCGGGGAGTAGATCATCACTGTAGCCAAATCCATCAACCATCAGAGATTGAATAATTGGCTGATCGGTTATACGTTCATTTTCAGGCCAATTTGCAGGATCAAGATCTCGATACATAAGAAATTTTGAAAATGAGAAAAAACCTAGCGTAATGTCATTCTTTAATACTTCCCAATCTTTCTTTATTGCAACAGAATCGACAATATTAGACATATAATCTAAAATATCAAAATTATCATCCATATTCATTTCAGGTAAAATAATTTCATGCACCCGGTCTAAATAAGTTTCTAACGATAAATTAGGGATAATTTCATCTTGTCTTATTTTTAATTTAAATCTATCTCTGGCATTCCCACGTTCAAGTGAGACGGGTAAAAGAACTATCGGCGCGTAACGGATGTTTTCTTTATTGTTTGGATCTATCCATTTAAGCGAACCCAGAGTTAAAAAAAGTATGTTTACACCCTGATCCTCCTCAAGAATTCTGGAATCATGATGCAAGTCAAGTAAACGTTTCTGCAGACCTTTAGGTGTCAAGCGGGTTTGAAGCTTTGTGTCTTGATGTTCTGCTTTTAGTACAGAGCTGTTGTAATCTTCATTGAAGTCATATGTCTGCTCATCAACTTCCTCATCCCCCATGTCCGTATCATTATCTTCTATTCCGTCACTTTCCTTTCCCGCTCGACCAGGTAGGAAAGTAAACGCTTTCCCCTCTTCGACTAGCAATCGATAAATTTCATCAGAACGTTCATCAACAATCTCGAGTTGTTTGGCCGTTTTAGTGCGTGGAATATTGAGAAGCTTATTACGTGCGGTTAGATCGAGCAGCTCTGTACGAGCTCGGTCTAACTTTTGCTCTAACGATAGGCTGCCGCTTTGAAAAGGTGAACTTTCATTCTCAGACATATACATAGATTCCTGTACGCTGTCGGGAATGTCATCCCGCACGCTACGCATTTAGTGGGTAAATTAAATATGATTAGTCAACATGCTATGTTACTCCTCACTGAAGAAAAATTGTAATACATAACAATAATTAATGTTTCATTCAAATTGGATGTATATGATATTTTAATTTAACTTAACCAAAACATTTACTACATAAATTTAAAACAAATAACCAGGAAATACCCCCCTAAAAAAACGAAAAACTTTTGCATTATAGAACCACTATACAGTGGTAGGCTTTACCTTGATTTTCACGCAATCGTTACGCAGATTCCCGCTGAACCAACTCCCCGGAAATAATGATTTTTTGTGACGGCAACGTCGGTGTTTTAATTTTATTCACAATCAACGTTGCTGCCTGTCGGCCCGCTTCTTCGCTGGACGACGAAACATAGGTAAACCGTGGCGAGGTTAAATTAATGTGCATCATGTCTTCAAAGCCAATCAACGAAACCTGCTGAGTTAAAAACACATCTTTCCCGACAGTTCGTCCTACCTGCTGAATCCCATTAAGGCAGCCAATAATCGCTGACGGCGAATGGCACAGCATGGCGGTGATTTTGCTATTTTTTTCAAGCAACTGCCGTGTTAAACGTGCCGCAGTCTCCGTATCATTTTCGCAAACAGGAGCCCACTCCTCGCGAAAGGGTAAATCGTATTGCGCAAGTGCGGTGCGGTAACCGAGCAAACGCTCTTCTCGCATCAGGTTTGTCGCTGTCCCGCCTAAATAGGCAATATTTCGATGACCCTTATCAAGCAGGTAACGTGTCGCCTGGTTTCCGGCCTGGCGATTATCTCGCCCAATCACATCCCGATCGCTGCTTACCGTCGATTCGGCAATGATTACGGTAGGTAGCGGGCACTCTGCAATCAGCGGTGGTATGGACGCCCGGCGGTGGTTGGCATCCAGATAAATCACCCCCGCCACCCCTTGCTGGGCGAACGAAGTTAAGCACTGCTGTAGTTGTTGTTCGTCGCCCTGTGGATGACCAAGAAAAACCATATATCCCTGTTTTTCAAGATAATGCACTACGCTTGCCATCACGTTGACGCAAAAGGAATCGTTAAAATCCCGGATAATCAGGCCGATGAGGTTTGAGGTACTGGAACGCAGATTTGCCGCAGCCGTGTTATGAACGTAGCCAAGCTGTTTAATCACAGCATTAACTTTGTCGATGGTTGCTTCCGAGATCTTTCCTTTTTGGCGCAGCACCAACGAAACGGTGGAGACAGAAACTCCAGCCAGTTGTGCCACATCAATAATATTGACCTTTTTCATCCTGTTCCTTTGCACCAAATTACCGTGTTATCAATACCATAAAGCCCCCTGTAAACATACAGGGGGCTTCAAGGATATGAATAACTTATCTACTTGCCAATCATCGTCGACATTGTCTGTGCAATAAATTGTGCTCTGGCTCCGAATATCACCTGAATCCCCGAGTCACCTACAAATACTACGCCGCGCGCACCGAGGCTATTAAGACCATCTTTATCAACATGTTCACTTTTTTCTACTTCCAGGCGCAAACGCGTAATGCAGGAACCCACGGAATTAATATTTTCCGCGCCACCCAGCAGGCCGATAATATCGCCAGCCAGTTCGGTGTCAGTTTTATCGTTCGCATTGGCAGTCACATCTGCACGCCCCGGCGTTTTCACATCAAAACGGCGAATCACGAAGCGGAAAGTGAAGTAATAAATAAACGCCATCGGCACACCGACAATCACGGCGGACAGGAAGTTGGTCTGGTAACCGTTGAACGAAGGCAAAATACCAAAGGAAATGTAGTCGATCATCCCCGCAGAGAACGATTTGGCAATGTGCGCATGCAGCAGATACATACACATATAAGACAAGCCAGCCATAATCGCGTTGAATACATAAAGAATGGGCGCAACAAAGATAAAGGTAAATTCAACCGGTTCGGTAATGCCCGTCAGGAAACAGGTCAGCGCCGCTGAGAACAAAATACCGAAGGCGATTTTCTTATTTTTGGTGTTGGCTTCATGATACATCGCCAGACACGCAGCGGGCAGTGCAAACAGCATCAACGGAAATTCACCCTGCATGAATTTGCCCGCATTCTGGTAGCTGTCGCTGCTAAAGGATTTCACGCCTTCTTCCAGCATTTTGAACCAGATGGTCTGGTCGCCATGGATCACCTGGCCTGCCGTCGTAGTGTATTCACCAAACGAATACCAGAATGACGGATACCAGATATGGTGCAGACCCAGCGGAATAAGCGCACGCTCAACCAGGCCAAAGATAAAGGTCGAAAGCGCCTGGTTATCACCATTGACGATCACCGACAGCGAATCAATCCCTGACTGGATGTATGACCAAATCCACGGCAATGCCATTCCAAGCAGGAACGATAAAAATGCCGTTGCGATGGCAACAAAACGCTTACCGGAGAAGAAACCGAGAAATTCAGGCAGCTGCATGGTGTGGAATTTGTTGTAACACCACGCCGCAAGAATGCCCGAAATCAGGCCACCGAAGACGCCCATTTGCAACGTCGGGATGCCAACGACCATGGCGTATTTACCACCCGATGCCGCCATTTCCGGCGTAATGTGCATCACCGTGCCAATCGTGACGTTAATGATAAAAACAGACACCGCCGCCGATAGCGCAGCAATACCCGATTCCGCAGCCAGCCCCACCGCCGAACCAATCGCAAACAGCATTGGCAGGTTATCGAAAATCACCCCGCCCGCATTCATCATCAGCGGTAAATGGAATTTATCGCCAAAGGCCAGTAACAGGCCCGCAGCCGGTAACAGTGAGATAGGGAGCATTAATGCACGCCCTATCATCGACAACTTAGATAACGATTTTGTAACGCTTGATAACAAACTCATGGACAATCCCCTGATGTTGACGCCGCCATCGCGTTTTCTGCATTTACGCGTTTTTATGGTAGGTAGAACGTTCTAGTAGAACGTTCTACCTATACTGACGAAACGTTTTTTTCTGGGCAACTAAAATCTACGTTGTAGCCATACTGTTATCAAATATTTGAAGTTGAGCAGGTTTTATACTCGTTAGCATTCGAGTTGTAGGTAGGTACTGGGTGCGTAGATTGGTGGGTGAGAATAGAGAAATAAACCAGAATGATGAAAAAGAAACGGCCCGTGATGACAGGCCGTTATCGGTACGTAATTATGCTTGAACCGTAATGCTCAGCGTTTCAAAAACAACAGTCTGACCAGCAACAATTTTGCAGCGTTTGCGGGTTTCAACAACACCGTCTACTTTCACCAGCCCTTCGGCAATCACCGCTTTTGCCTGCGCGCCGCTTTCACACCAGCCTTCCAGCTTCAGCAAATCGCATAATTCAACGTGTGGGTGTTTACCTAATGAGAAGGTCGCCATATTACTCTCCATCGACATCGTGATATTCCTCGCAAGCCTGCAAGGTATTCTGAATAAGAGTGGCGACAGTCATTGGGCCAACGCCACCCGGAACCGGCGTAATATACGAGGCTTTGACGGCGGCTTCATCATAATTTACGTCGCCGACCACTTTACCGCTCTCAAGACGGTTAATTCCTACGTCTACTACGATTGCCCCTTCCTTGATCCACTCGCCTGGAATAAAGCCAGGTTTACCGACCGCGACGATCACTAAATCCGCGTTTTCAACGTGTTGACGCAGGTTTTTGGTGAAGCGGTGCGTAACCGTGGTAGTGCAGCCAGCCAGCAACAGTTCCATGCTCATCGGGCGGCCAACAATGTTGGATGCGCCAATCACCACAGCATTCAGGCCGTAAGTGTCGATATTGTAACGCTCAAGCAGCGTCACGATGCCACGCGGCGTACAAGGGCGCAGACGTGGCGAACGCTGGCACAGGCGGCCCACATTGTATGGATGGAAACCATCAACGTCTTTGTCCGGATCAATACGCTCCAGAATTTTCACATTATCGATACCCGCAGGCAGCGGCAACTGCACCAGAATACCGTCGATTTCGTTATCTGCGTTGAGCGTATCAATCAGCGCAAGCAGCTCCGCTTCAGAAGTGGTATCGGGCAAATCGTATGAGCGGGAAATAAAGCCCACTTCTTCACAAGCCTTACGTTTGCTACCCACATAAATCTGCGATGCAGGGTTCTCGCCAACCAGCACAACAGCAAGTCCTGGGGCTCGTTTTCCAGCGGCAATTCGGGCTTTCACTTTTTCAGCAACTTCAAGCCGTACCTGCTGCGCAATCGTTTTACCGTCAATAATCTTTGCTGCCATCAGTCAGAGGATTCCGTCTGTAATCAAAAAGGGAGGGGATTGTTTCTATTTTGTCAGAAGCGCGGCTCGCTGTCAGGCATTGTTAGCGATTATGCTCAATTCTCGCGCAGGTAACTGAAAAGCCATTGACTAGAAAGGTACTGACCGTATAATCCGAGTCCGCAATGCTCCCGAAAGGGATTCAGTGCGCCCTTAGCTCAGTTGGATAGAGCAACGGCCTTCTAAGCCGTAGGTCACAGGTTCGAGCCCTGTAGGGCGTACCATTTTCGCTTCTCCTACCGTCTTCCCAAGTCTACAAAACCCCATAAAATCAAGTAACATAGCCCTAAATCTGTATTTCAACGTCTTCTATCATCTATTAAAATCTACGCCCATGCGGGGGTACATTTTGGGGTAGATGCCCGTTCAATGAAATGAGATACCCCCATGCGAAGATCAAGTTGCCGATACTCTCACCTGGCCGCCGAAATTTTTGGAACGTAAAACGGTCCGCACACGCGTCCATGAACGAATACGCTGTGTAATTGATACGTTTATTGATGGAATACGTGGATTTTAATGGCTTACGGCTATGAACATCGCAGAGAAATTTTCATGAGCGAGATAGATATCCAGGGTGATGAGGCTCTGGTTACACTACTGCTGAACGCGGATAAAGGCGATATTGATCTGCTGATCGATTACATAGCCAACACTGGCAAGTTTGGTTTTTCAATATCCTGACAAATTCATTCAACTTGTGAATGCCGGTGTGTTATTGAACATTGCCTCTGCAGTGCTGGCACAAAAACATCTGGCTGATATCAGCCAAAATTTGACGGAAATTGTTGAGGCAGTACGTGTGGTTTCTGCATTCCAGAACAATGCACGGAAATCGGAGATCGTTGGAACAATCCAGTATTTGCAGCAAATTACACCCACAGTGCCAGAAGGGCAGTGCAGAAATTACGAGCAAGATTCAAACCCAACAAAAGATCCTTGATGAGCGCATCCATGAGTGGGACTTAACGATAAAGCGCATGCGCAAGCATTGCCAGCGAATACCCTGATATCAAATTCGGATAAATAATTTAGACGGATGAAGAAGAAAGAGAATTTATTGTTTTATTTATCTAAACAAAACAGTTCTGAATCCGCTATTCATTATCCAGGCAGTTGATGAAAAACTCGCTAAATGCAGTCACCTGCAAAGGCTGAAAACGCCGCTGCGGGTAAAAAAACTGTAGGCCGATCTGCTTTTTGTCATGACGGCTGAAACTAATAAAACTCTCTGAAAACAGCACTGTCAGTCGCCCCTGCTCCACATCACGCTTCACATCCCACCAGGAACCTGGGACGTATAGTTCAGGAATAGCTCAGCGCATTCAATTCACTGACAATACAATCAGGCTCATCGGCAAGCGACATATTATTCATATCCAAAATACCATCTACGTTTTTAGGATTATCCATTTGTAATGCCTCAAACAGAGGTGTGAGATCCGCTTGTTCTTCTCCGCGTTCAGCCACCAGCTCAAACGTTTTATTTTTTGCGGCATCATTAGTTAGTGCTGATACCAATACGCGGGCAATTTGTTCCCGTGAAATAACACCGTCTTCCGGTGTTCCGGCATGCCTGCGGTCACCCTGGAGCAGGAGCAATTTATGCTCATCGTCAAACCACCCCGGCCTGACGATGGTGTAAGGAAGGCCGCTTGCCCGAAGCAGGCGTTCGGCGCGCCGTTTCCAGTCATGTACTTCTGTACGCTGGTTCCATGTTCCGAGCCTTTCGGTAACGCCTATTGTCGTCATTAGCGCAATTCGGACACGCGTACCGTTAAGCGCCTTAATAATGTTGCGCACACCACCGTAATCAATTGCTCGGGCACCAATACGCCCCTGCTCATCAGAGCCCAGAGTGAAAATCACGGCGTCGATATCTTTCACCACGTCCATTAATGTTTCAGGCATTGAAACATCACCATAGAAAACGTCTGTACCACGAGGTAACCATTTAGCTTTCTGGCGGTTTCTGACTAACGCTCTGGGCTGATGCCCCATTTCAATTGCCGTTTTCACAACATGAAGACCAACACTACCGGTTGCCCCTGCAATAAGGATTTTCATAGAAAGCCTTTTGTTTAAATTAAAAACTTACGATGAATACAGGATAACCATTGCCATTAATCTCAGTAATGGGGCTAAAATGATTGCGTCTATGAACTGCTTTCATAAGTGCAGTGGTCGTGCTTAATAAGGAAAACCCAATGCTTAAAGAAAACTTCAATGAATTACAGATCTTTCTTGTTGTGGCGAGAGAGCGAAGTTTTACCAAAGCGGCGGGAAAACTGGGCGTTTCGCAATCAGCACTCAGCCACGCCATGAAAGCACTAGAGCAACGTTTAAACTTACGCCTTTTGACCCGAACTACCCGCAGCGTCGCCCCTACAGAAGCGGGCGAAAGAATTATTGCCTGCCTTGAACCTCGCCTTGCCGATCTTGAGCAAGAGATGGAATCCCTTATTCAATTGAACGGCACCGCATCAGGCAATATACGGCTCTCGGCGGGGGAGCACTCAGCACGTAACCTGGTGTGGCCAAAACTAAAACCATTTTTACGGGAATACCCGGAAATTAATGTCGAATTAGTCGTTGATAATGGTTTCGTTAATATCGTAGATGGCCGCTTCGATGCGGGTATACGCCTGGGTGAAAGTGTCGATAAAGATATGGTGGCCGTGAAAATCGGGCCGGATATGCGCATGGCAATCGTCGGTGCGCCTGCCTATTTCGCAGAAAGTAGGTTGCCCCAAACACCGCATGAATTGCAGAACCATCGCTGTATCAACATGCGTTTACCCACCGCTGGCGGCTTGTATCACTGGGAGTTTGAGCGAGAAGGCAAACCGCTGCGTGTCAGGGTTGAAGGGCAGCTAACGTTTAATCGGCTATCAGAAAGAATAGATGCGGTGCTGTCAGGATTTGGTATTGCCTGTGTACCAGAAGATACAATTCAGGACTTCGTGAAATCCGGGGAACTGATTCAAATTCTGGAAGATTGGTGCCCATCCTTCCCGGGTTATTACCTTTACTACCCGAGCCGCAAACAGCACCCACCCGCTTTTGCGCTCATGATTGACGCACTACGTTATTCTGAATAAAACCGCAACGGTGCTTAACATAAACCATAATACAAATTAACAAATCAGTCGGCAGTCATTAATTTGTATTAACTGGTCCAGTTTAAAACCTTCATTCAAAACCTTAACTAAATATTTGGTAGAAAGCATTTCATTCCCACTGTCTTTTTATTATATTTAGCGCTCAGCCATATCTTTGGCAACAACACCAGTAGCTATTTCACTTCAATAATTATAAATACGCACCAGAAAACAATGTCCATTAATGGGTATTACTGGTGATGTTTTTCGAGTGAAATAATGATGCCATTAACTTTTTAGTTAATTTATGCATTTATAAAAATAACAATATTCAGAGAGGGTTCTGTGAGTAATTTACTCGGGGTAATTCGAGCAGTCATCGGTCAGGTTTATGTAGTCGAAGCAGACGGCTCGCAACGTCTCTTAAAAGAAGGTGACAGGATCTACAGCGGTGAAGAAATTGTCACCGGAGACAGCGGAGCGGTTAGCGTCTCTCTACCTGATGGTAAAACTCTTGACCTCGGGCGTAATAGCCACTGGACTGAACAGGGCCTGCACGCGGTAAATAGCGCAGAGCACAACACCCTGGATATCGCATCCGCACAAAAGGCAATTGCCGATGGTGCTGACCCCACGCACACATTAGAAGCAACGGCTGCGGGTAATGAACCCCCAGTGAATATTGAAGGCGGCGGCGGTGGACACACTCTTGTTCAGTTAGATTTAACCGGACAGATAATCTCACCAACCGCAGGGTTTCCAACAGCAGGGCCAGGTTCAACCGCTCCAGACATTATCCATTTTGATACATTCAATCCCCCGGTTCATGACGCCCGAAATCCAGAAAATAACGCTCAAGACCCGATAGCGACGGAAAATATTACGGCGACCGATCTCGTCGTGGCGACGCAGACTGTCGCGTTTACCGAGCTAACCCCGGCGACAAATACTGTTCCGCTGACCGAACTGATTCCGGCTGAACCACCAATGCCGCTCTCTAAGCTGACTCCGGCTGAACCGCCAACACCGCTGACCCAACTGGTTCCGGCTGAACCACCAATGCCGCTCACCCAGCTGACTCCGGCTGAACCGCCAACGCCACTGACCCAGCTGACTCCGGCAGAGCCACCAACACCGTTGACCCAGCTGACTCCGGCAGAACCACCAATGCCGTTCACTCAGCTGACTCCGGCTGAACCGCCAATGTCGCTCACCCAGCTGACTCCGGCAGAACCGCCAATGCCGCTCACCCAGCTGACTCCGGCTGAACCACCAACACCGCTCACTCAGCTGACTCCGGCAGAGCCACCAATGCCGCTCACTCAGCTGACTCCGGCTGAACCGCCAATGTCGCTCACCCAGCTGACTCCGGCAGAACCGCCAACACCTTTGACCCAGTTGACTCCGGCAGAGCCGCCAACACCGCTCACCCAATTGACTCCGGCAGAGCTGCCAACACCGCTCACTCAGCTGATTCCGGCTGAACCGCCAACACCGCTCACCCAGCTGACTCCGGCAGAACCGCCAACACCTTTGACCCAGTTGACTCCGGCAGAGCCGCCAACACCGCTCACTCAACTGATCCCGGCAGAGCCACCAACACCGATCACTCAACTGACTCCGGCAGAACCACCAACGCCGCTCACCCAGCTGACTCCGGCAGAGCCACCAACACCGTTCACCCAATTGACTCCGGCTGAACCACCAACGCCGCTCTCTCAACTGACTCCGGCTGAACCACCTGCACCTCTGACTCAGTTGATCCCTGCGGAATCGCCTGCGCCGCTCACCCAGCTAATTCCAGCTGAACCACCAACACAGCTGACCCAGCTGACTCCGGCTGAGCCACCAACACCGCTCACTCAACTGATCCCGGCAGAGCCACCAATGCCGCTCACTCAGCTGACTCCGGCTGAACCGCCAATGCCGCTCACCCAGCTGACTCCGGCTGAACCGCCAATGCCGCTCACCCAGCTGACTCCGGCTGAGCCACCAACGCCGCTCACCCCGCTGACTCCGGCTGAACCGCCAATGCCGCTCACCCAGCTGACTCCGGCTGAACCGCCAACGCCACTCACTCAGCTGACTCCGGCTGAACCGCCAATGCCGCTCACCCAGCTGACTCCGGCTGAACCGCCAATGCCGTTGACCCAGCTGACTCCGGCAGAGCCACCAATGCCGCTCACTCAGATGATTCCGGCAGAGCCGCCAACACTGCTCACTCAACTAATCCCGGCAGAGCCACCAACACCGTTGACCCAGCTGACTCCGGCTGAGCCACCAACGCCGCTCACTCAGCTGATTCCGGCAGAACCACCAACGCCGCTCACCCAGCTGACTCCGGCTGAACCGCCAATGCCGCTCACCCAGCTGACTCCGGCAGAGCCGGCAACACATACGATTCCGGCCAGCGTTCTGACACCAGCAACACATACCGTTCCGGCCAGCGTTCTGACACCGGCAACGCACACCGTTCCAGCCAGTGTTCTGGCACCAGCAACACATACCGTTCCGGCCAGCGTTCTGACGCCGGCAACACACACAGTCCCAGCCAGCGTTCTGACTCCTGCAACGCATACCGCTCATGTGGATGTCAATATTGATCTGCGCGAAGTCCCACCGGATACATCAGGATCTGATGTCATCAAAGTTAACGGGGGGAGTGAGGCCCCAGATGGATTCGATGTGAAGGATGGCAAAATTGTCGCTATTGGAAAGGACGTTCGCATCTGGTTAAGCGAAGGTGATAAAGAGCCTACCTGTGCCGATCCTGATCATCAGATAATGCATTATTCCAACGGTAATCCGGGTGGCGATAGTTCTTATTCTGACGTATTCGTGGTGCATAAAGGCAGTGGCTATATCCAGGATGGCAACCACCGGGATCTGGATTCTGTGCATGGTAATACCCAGCCACAAGGCGGTGCCGACAGCCATAAAGATTATATTTTTGTGCAGACGGAAGCCGGTGTCACGCCAGAGGCTTCGCATCAAACCGATAACCGTAATCACAACGTCAACACTCTCGATGGCGTCAAAGTTACCTACACCAATGCTGATGGGCAACATGGTTCGTACTTTGGGCAAAGCAGTAATCAGATTGAAGGCGTGATTTTTGGTGATGGTAAAACGCATATCGCATCAGATGCCGATACAACGCTTAAACACGTTACACCGCCCCCTGCCGCACACGATTATATTATCGATGTCACCGCAACGCTGACTGACGATAATACATCAGATTCTTTAAGCAAAATAACGCTTGAAGGGTTGCCTAAAGGCACTGAAATTATGGACGGGGATAAAGTTGTTTATACCGTTGGGGATGACGGGAAATATGTTATCGACGGTTCAGGACACGGATCAAGATGGGACGATCATATTACGATACGCGTTCATGGTGATGATAAACCGATTATTACCGGCCACGGCACTTATGAGCATCATGACCCGGCTCCGCCTCCGGCGCCTGCTGCTGACGATAATTCAGCGCAACATCATGCAGCCGATCTTGCTGCTGCTCACAACGTACCCGATGTGCATCACAAATATTCTGCGAGCATTCTCGGCAATCATGAGAATAACGATCTCAATATGGATACCCTGCTGCATGCAGGCAAAGTGAATCAAGGTAAAAGTGCGGATGCCGCTATTACACATAGTCATGAGGCGGATAAAATAGATCTCAGCGCTTTAGCGACGGAACTCGAAAAAGGTAGCGATGATGTTAGCCAACTGATTGTGGCGGATGATCACCACAGTAACGCACTTAACGTGCCGGTAGCACCGGCTCCGGTTATGGCATCAACGGCGGGATATGAACATCATGCGGCGTTATCACCTTCAATAGACCATCTGTTACATCAGCCAGAACACCACAGCTATTAGAATAATTTGTAGGGGATGCAGGTAAACGCACTCCCCTGTGAAAAACGTTTGTCCTATTTTAACCGGCCCAGCAGCCGGTTTTTTTATTATTAACCTTCAGGCATTGCAGAAGAGTGGTGGGTGGAGATTTTCCAGTCTTTACCATCCCATGCGTAAGTGAAGGTATAACGCGCTGAAACGGTAGATTTATCCGCAAAGGTGAAGGTGTAGGTACCGGTGTCGATGGCTTTATTACAGCCCAGTCGAATAGTGCGGGTATCAATTTTCCCGGTCGGTTTTTTCTCGAGGAAATGCTCAAAATAGTCAACGCGTTCGGCGTCGGTCAAACGGGCTTTATTGGATACAGTTGGGAGTAAAACCGCATCGCTTAGATAGTTTTCAGAAACCGTCTTCGCATTACCCGTCTTCAACGATTCGTTCCACTTATCAAACAACCCTTCGATTTGCGCTTTATCAACTTTCACACAATCTGGAGCGGAGGCGGCAAAAGCTGAACCGGAGAGCAGCGTGAGCGAAACAGCAAAACCAATAATTTTTTTCATGTTTATCATTCCGTTGGAGATTGTCTGCCTACGAATGCACCTGTAATAACATGGATAAATAAATCAAATTACACATAATTACCATTGGTAACTATTAACATACACTTGATGTGAAAAATAGAGAAACCACAGAGGGGTAAGGGTATTTAACACGATGAAACAGCTCGGGATTTTAGAAATATTCAGAGTTGTTAAACCATTATAGTGCAGCCCCAGTTCAGCGACCGTCACCCTTTTGGCTTAAAAATAAAAAAGCGCCCCGTGATGTGAGCGCTTTTAGATGCTAAAAAAGGTATTACCACCCAGGCACTGCACCACCGTTAAAGATGGTTTCGGCCGCTTTGGCAACTTCAGGCGACTGATAGGATTGCAGAAACTCTTTCACATTCTCCGCATCTTTATTGTCTTCACGCGCCACCAGAATATTCACATACGGCGAGTTTTTATCTTCGATAAATACGCTGTCATGCACCGGCGACAGCCCGGTTTGCTGGATGTAAGTGGTGCTGATGATCGCTACATCCACTTTCTGGTCGTCCAGCACGCGTGGTAACTGCGCCCCTTCCAGCTCCATAATATTCAGATGACGCGGGTTTTCCGCGATATCCAGCGAAGTTGGCAGCAGGCCCTTCCCGTCTTTTAAGGTAATCAGCTTTTCTTTTTGCAGAAGCAGAAGCGCGCGGCCCAGGTTGGTTGGGTCATTTGGGATCGCGACCGTCGCGCCGTCTTTCAGCTGATCAACGGTTTTGATTTTTTTCGAGTAACCCGCCATCGGGAACACGAAGGTGTTACCTACCGCAACCAGATGATAGTTATGCGCTTTGTTGTCCTGCTCAAGGAACGGGCGATGCTGGAAGACGTTAGCATCCAGCTCGCCGTGGTTGGTGGCATCATTAGGTAATAACGAGCCGCTAAAGCCCACCAGCTCTACGTCCAAACCGTATTTCTCTTTTGCGACCTTTTTAGCAACTTCCGCCACATCCTGTTCAGCGCCGTTAATCACGCCTACTTTGATATGCTTTGCATCACTACTTTTCTGATCACAACCTGCCAGCAATAATCCCGCCAGCAACACCATCATCCCAGTCCGTAATTTCACGTTTTTTCCTTTTAAAATAGCCGCTCAATGTCTATTCAAACGACTATATCAGGCTGATGGTCATCGCCTTAAAAACCAAAAGGCATCAACAATAATTAAATGATATATACCCTGATTCAGGGAATTAGAATTGCCATCTCACGCCGCCTGTATATCCCCACCCCTTGGCTCCGTTGCTATTAATTTGTTTGCGATAATCCACTTCGGCGTACAGCGATAAATCATTTTTCAATGTGATGGTTCCGCCGCCGCCCAGCTCACCCATTTGCCCAAACTTGCCGCTGGTGAACGTCTGGCTGATATCGGTGTTTTGCGCACCAATGGTGGTTTTCGCTTCATCGCCCCAGCCACGGTAATAGTTGGCGCGAAGATACGGCGTATATTGCCGCCCGGTGTCATCAAGCCAGGTTCGGTCGGCGCGCAGCCCTACGCGGCCAATGGTCTGGTTGTAATCCTCATAATTCACGGTGGTGCTGTCTTTGTCGGTGAAGTTATCCATATTGATGCGGGTGATCATCAACTGTGCCTGCGGTTCCAGCTTCAGACCGTTGTCGAAACGGTACGGATAGCCAGACTCCAGCGAAGCACTCCAGCTTTTCGCTTTTGGCGAGCCGACATCTTGCTGGCGAGAAATATCGGTTTTCCCGTGATGATTATCAAATGACAAAACGCCGTCCATATAGAAGCCGTTCTGCCGCTGCCAGGTCAGGTACAGCGCGACGCTATTGCTGTCGAACGTCGTGGAGCTGAACCCGTCCGCCGCTTTTGGCCGCATACGGCTGTTACCGCGGGTATATGCCACCCCGCCGCGCAAACTGTCTTTGTCGCCATCCAGTCGCAGTACGTTGCCGCCAATCTGTAACGCGCTGTAATCCATATCGAAATCGTAGCCAAACTGCTTGAAGCTAACGTTGGATTTGTACGTCATGTTCGAGCCGATGTAGCGCAGGAACATCTCCCCACCCATACCGTCCGGGCGGTTTTGT
The DNA here is from genome assembly GCA_965119215.1 of uncultured Buttiauxella sp. Classification (GTDB taxonomy): domain Bacteria; phylum Pseudomonadota; class Gammaproteobacteria; order Enterobacterales; family Enterobacteriaceae; genus Buttiauxella. Next base: position 230,847 of record CBCPKK010000005.1, on the reverse strand, counting down.
TCATGCCGCAGTTCACCGAGGCGTTTATGCAGATCGTCAATAATCGACGCGTTGTAATAGGCCAGTGCGACAGGTGCTGAAATATACGCAGGTACTTGCGGAGTCACCGCCGGACGCCCCGGCGCACAGTTATCGATGCCGTTAACCACGCAACCGTCATCCGGTGCATTGGTCAACGGTGGGCTTGCAGGATCGATCGGCGTTGCCGGTTGTTCAGGTGTGCCAGGAATGGTCGGCGTGACAGCCGCCGGTTCCACAACCGGATTACACTCCGAGCCTTCGCAGACATACGCATTGCCTACGCGGTAATCCCAGAACGTGTTGTTAATGCCTCCGGCTACTTTGCGTTGGTTGGCATCGCTGGAACCCGGCGCAAAACTATAAAGGTCATAACGCCACGGCCCAGCGGCAAGATAACCGCCTTTAAGTGCAAAGCTCGAGCTGCTGGCGTTGCCCGCCACCTGCGCGAGGGAAATACCTTCGTAGGCGTCCATTGAAGATGAATGGTTAAGGTCAGTTAATTTGCCGGTGCTGACATCCGCTGGCGTCACATCAAGCACTGTTGTCCCGCTCTGCGCATTGCCTTCAACGGCCAGCGAATCGGTGAACTGATTGCCTCGCACGCCCCCTTCATTCAGGTTGGTGATCATTTTCACCGTGCCGTTATCCGACACCAGCGAACCGTCGATAGTCAGTGAGTTGCCCGGCGAACCGCTGCCGTTAGTCAGGTCGATTAAGCCCGCATTGGTGACAATCGCCGAGTTATCTTCCCCACCGATGATGGTCGCGTTGACGCCATTACCGGCAAACAGCGTTGAAGTGCTGTCGATATTCACGTTGCTGTGCGCCAGTTTCAGGTTGCCCGTCAGCTCCCATTGCGTGCCATCAACAAAGTTAATTACATTCCAGCCGTTACCCAGGTTAACGCCACGGTTCAGGTCATCGGTATCAAAGGAGCCGCCCCGCGCCACAATCTGCGAGAAATTGACTTCGTTATCAGTGCCAATCCCGCTGATGATGTGCCGTGTGCGGGACAAATCGGTGTTGTTGATATACGCACGGTTCGCATTGCCCGCACCCAATGAGATAGCACCGTCCAGCGTGCCGCCGTTCCAGGTCAGCGTGTCATCGCCTGCACCGGTATTAACTTCACCAAACACGTCGCCGGATGTCAGCAATACGTCGTCATTTCCCCCGCTGCCTAATACCGCGACAGCGCTTGCCGAAGACGGCGTGATGGTGCCACGGTTTTCAAACCGTGCCGTGGTGCCGTTGCTGAGGTCAACCACCGGCGCGGTAAGGCTTGCAGAGGTCAGAACGCCGGTATTGAGCACCACGCCTGCATTGCCAGCCACCAGCGCGGAACCGCCTGCGGCGTTAGTAATATTGACGGTTGCCGATGTCATAACATCGCCCGTGGTATTGGCGTTAATCCCGGTACCGCCCGCGCCAGAGACATTAAATACATAACCCTCACCCAGCGTTAATGCGCCAGACGTTGTGGCTGAATCGGCCTGAGTGAAATTAAAACCCGTCCCCGAACCGGTTACGTTGACCTGCAAAGTAGATGCCGGATCAAATGCCGTTGCGGTACGAACCCCGCTACCGTTGGCAATATTAATGGTCGCATTTTGCAGCGTGACGTTACCCGTTTCGGCACGGTTTTCGATGCCGTTGCCCGTGCCGTTAATGTTAAGCGTGGTGTTATTCATCGCAAATCCGGCAGCGCCGGTATCCAGCAACACGCCGTGTGCCGTTCCTGCGCTGGTGATGTTGTTGTCATCACCGTTGAGAACCAACTGCGTGCCGTTGGCGATACGAACACCGGCAACGCCATCATCAACCGTGACATTCCCTGCGCGCGCCACCGATGTACCGCCACCGCTGGCGTCAATGCCTGTGCCCTGCGTGACGTGCACCGTGCCGTTGTTGGTGAACATACCGCCGGACACCATACGTGCGCCCGTGCTGCCAGCACCGGTCATGGTTATCTCTTTATTGTTGATGATTTTACTGTTCAGCTGCGCGTCCATGCCGATGCTGCCCGCACCGCTTAACGCGATAACACCATTGTTAATCGCATTCCCCAGGTTGGTTGCCATATAACCAATGGCTCCGGTCGCGCTGCCCACCAATGAAGCGGCGCTGGTGAGCGTGGTTGAGGCATCAGGCGCGGTAACGATAGAACCGTCCGACTCATGTTTTTGCCCGTCAGACACACCGCCAATGCTGTTGGCACCCGTGAGTGTCAGCACACTGGCAGAATCCAGGTTACCCAGCGCGCCACCTTCTACCGTCACGCCGCGCGCCCCATTACCGCTGGCGAAAATTTTCGAACCGGAGGTATTAATCGTGGCGTTAATTCCCGCGCTGACCAGCGCCTTGCTGTCAGTTCCCGAAGCGGTTAACGACGAGCCGTTGCCCAGCGTCAATGCCGCGCCATCGGCAATGCGGTACAGCGTCGAACGGTCGGTATCGACGTTCAGCACCGTGGTGGCGCTGTTGATGGTAGAGCCCGCCCCCACTGCGCGATAAGCAATCTGATCGGTGTTACTGAACGTCGGCGTTGCCGAGCTGGAAATATTCACCGTCCCGCCATTCAGGGCGTCCGCACCAATCGCCCCAACGCCATTAAGATTAATCAGCGAGCCGTTACTCAACGTCGCAATAGCTTTGGTTCCGTTAGCGCTCACGCCACGGCTACGGCTGGCAATGCTGCCGCCGTTAACGTCGATGGTGCCGCTGGTCGTTGCGGTGGTGTTCAGCCCGCTGGTGCCGCTATTCACGGCGATACCGGTGCCGCCGTCGTTAATGGCGATGTTGCCGGTGTTAATACCGTTTGCCCCCGTTTCTACACGCAGCCCCGTTGCTCCGGCACCGGTAAAGGTAATATCGCCAGAGTTTGTCAGCGATGCTCGGTTACGTGCGATATATCCCGTCAGACCGTTTTGCGCGGAAGTCAGTGCCGCTGCGGAAGTCAGTGTGGTATTTGGCGACGCTGAGCCGGAGTTTGCCCCCGCCAGAGTGTGTTTTTGCCCATCGGCGATAGCGCCCACCGCATTGGTGCCGGAAAGATTAATGGTGGTATCTGCATCGATAGTTCCGATTGCCCCTCCTTCAATCACGATACCTGTCGCGGCGTTACCCGAAACCTCAAAGGTCGCGTTGTGGGTGACAATATTCGTGCCGCCAGTGCCCGTTCCCAGAACACCGACTGAGTTATCGCCGGACGAGGTAACGGTTAAATCAGTACCGTCGAAGTCGGCTCCCTGTTCGAGACGAAACAACGTTGAACCGGCGGTGGTCACGTTAAAAGAGTTATTGCCGATGGTATTGATTTTGGCGTTCGGGCCAAACGCGAAGAAACCGATTTGATTGCTGCCCAGGCTGAAAGTCGGCACCGCATCAGGGGCGATATCCACCGTGGCATTGCCACGAGCATGAACGCCTATGGCCCCGTTGCCGGTCAAATTAATTGGGCCATCAACCGTGGCGGAAGCCGTGCCCGTTGTGCCCTGGCCTTCCACCCAAACGCCGTAGTTGCGCGTGCCGCTGTTGGAATCGGCCCCCCCCGCCACGTTAATCGTGCCGGTAGAACTGGCGGAAGCCGTATTGCCCTGCGTGGCCACCACTTTCACACCGGTAGCATTCACGCCAGTTAGATTTATGGTACCTACGTTATTGATATTGCCGCTGGCATTGACCACCGACATCGCAATATTTTCACGGGGAATGGTGGTGGCGCGGCCATTCACGTCGATATTGCCATTGTTGAGCATGGTGATGCCGGTGCCGCCATTGGCGAACATCCCGGCACCATTTTGCACCCGCGAACCCAGCACGATGCTGCCGTTGTTTATCGCGCTCCCGCCGCTGGTAACCTGCACGCCTGCCGTTAATCCGCTCTGGTTTAGCGCGGTATCTGCGGTGTTGTCTGTTAGCTTGTTTTGCGGCCCGCGCCCAAGGTAAATCGTGCCGCCGACGTTGTTCGTAAACGAGGCTGTCGCATCCCCCACCAGCACGCCATTAGTGGTGCCGCTAGCGCTGGAACCATTGACTCCGACGTTAATATTACCGCTGTTATTCGCTACCGAATTTGCGCCCAGATTAATGGCCGATGTGGTGCCGCCAGTGGTGGCGAAATTGACAATCCCGTTGTTATCAAAGGTGCTGCCGTTTTGTACCTGAACGCCGTTCGAACCAAACCCCGCCGAACTGACGCCGGTCCCATTCGCCTGGTTGATAAAACCGCCATTGATGACGCCGTTGTTGGTGCCTTTGCTGGCATTAAGATTCAGCACTGAGCCATCTGAACCCAAAGAGCCGGAGCTGCTGACTTTGCCGTTAACGGTCACTTCCGCGCCGTTAGTCCCCCGAATCGCCCCACCGTTTGCCCCGATAACTTCCAGCGTTTTTCCCGCCGCAACGTTCACTTTGGCATTGGCCCCGCTGGCGTTGATCACCACACGGTCGCCGATAGGCTGGGCGACATCATCATTCGGGTCATCTGCCGAAATGTTGTAATCAACGGTGTTGTTCGTTCGGGTGAACGCTTTATTGAAGTTGCTGAGATAAGTGCTCTTATCCAGATTGCCTGATTTGAGCTGCGTGATTAGCCAGTCGTTGTAGCTTTTCAGTCCTGCGGCATCGGTGACGTTGAAATTATTCACTGTGTTATCCAGCGTCTGAACCGAAACAGCACCATTGTAAGTGATCAGGTTTTGTACCGTTAACTGGCGTGGAACGTTCGGATCAGCAGCTGTGCCAAAAAAAGTAATACGGTTATTCGAATTCCAGTTCAGCGTGGAATCCGTGCCGCTACTGCCATCAACATCAAACAAAATGCTCTGTTTGGCGGCCATCGTCCAGGCGTTGGTTGCTGCACTCGCCGCCGAATTAGCCTGGCCGATATTCACATTAAGCGTTCCGCCGGTATTCACATCGGCAATGCGGGTATTGATGTACTGGTTATCCTGTACATTCACCACGTCGGCAACAGTGGTGTTGCTATCGATGGGAGCCAGCGCGACAAGGCTTGCCGGGTTATAAACCTGAAACGTAGTATTACCGCCGGTTGTAGGGTCTGGAATAGTAATACCGAAGTTTGCCGGGCCAATATCCAGGCGGTTAGCGCCAATCACGCCATGATCGTTAACAATACGATTCATGCCTTGCAGTGTACCCAGCGTGGTATTCACCGAGCCATCAATACCCGGTTGAAAAAGTTGATTGCCGGTCAGGTCAATAACGCTGCCACCAGAGACAGTCTGGCTGCGAACTAATCCATCGTTATCTACCGGATTAAATGCCTGCAACGTTACAGCCACTGTGGGAAAAGGAAATAATAAGATTGGCGGGGAACTTAAAGCAGCAAATACAGCAACAGTAATTTTAGACGGACATAATCTCGGCTTCATACACAAGGCTTCCTCAAATGCGGGTCAGGCCGCTTTGCGGAACACTTACCCACTAAAAATAAGCAAAAAATGTTTAATTCAACAGAATTTATGTGGGTTAAACAGATGTGAGATATTGTAAAAACACCCACAAATGTGAAATTTAGGTTAAATAAATGTATATCTCGAGTAATTATTTTTGGCAAAATATTTCTTTCAGATGGGCACCATACGATTAATTCCCACTACCTGATCGCTGGGCAAATAGTAGTAATCCGTCACATGCGCGCTGTTACGCACCATGATGGCAAAAGCATTGCGCTGCCATGCGGGTAAACCGGAGCCTCCTTCGCGCTTCACAATCACTTCATGACCCATGTACCAGGTCACTTCTTCGAGATCTAAATGACAATGCTGGATTTCCTGGTAACGCAGCAACAAGGGAATATTAGGGCGTTCCATAAACCCATAGAGCGCCGTCGCACGCCAAAATCCGGGATAGAGTTTCTCTACCCTTAAGCGCTCGGACGGATCAACCCGCGGCACATTATCAATCACAATACTGAGCGCCAGAATATGCCCATGCAGCGATCCATTACGCTTCACGTGCCACTTCATCACTGCGGGCGTGCCGTTTTGTGTGCGGGTAAGAAACACGGCGGTGCCGGGGATTCTGGGGATCTCGCGGGCGTTAATATCCGCCATGAAATCAGCCACCGGCACAGTTTTCTCATTGATTGCTGCGGCTACGGCAACCGCCCCGCGATGCCAGATAAGCATCACCACATAAACCGCCGTCGCCAGCAGCAGCGGGATATATCCGCCGTCTTGTACCTTCGCCATATTGGCAATCAGGAAGCTAAGGTCAACGAGGGTGAAAATGCCCGCCACCAGCAGGCTTAACGGCAGGCTCCAGCGCCAGACTTCACGCATGGAAACAAACAGCAGACCAGAAGTCATAATCATGGTGAGCGACACCGCAATACCGTATGCCGCAGCCAGGCTATCTGACGATTTAAAAAAGACGGCTAAAAACACTGTGGCTGACATCAGTAATCCGTTAATCGAGCCGATATATATCTGCCCGTAACTTTCCTCTGTGGTTTGCTTTATATGCAAACGCGGCAACCATCCTAATTGAATAGCCTGCCGCGTCATCGAGAATGCCCCGCTAATAATGGCCTGGCTGGCAATAATCGTCGCAAGGGTGGCTAATATCACCAGCGGAATTTGCATAATCGGTGGGCATAAACGAAAGAAGATATTCTGGCTAATATCAGCGCCAGAAAGAATAAGCGCTGCTTGACCTGCGTAATTTAATAACAGGCTCGGGAATACAATCGCAAACCAGGCAATCCAGATAGGTTTTTTACCGAAATGGCCCATGTCGGCATACAGCGCTTCCGCACCTGTCACACACAAAAATACGCCCCCCAACACCATGAAACTCACAATGCCATTGGAGAATAAAAACCGGATGCCATACAGCGGATTTAACGCCATTAATACGGAGGGATATTGTGCGATGCCCCAAATCCCCAGCGCGGCGATAGTGGCAAACCACAGCCCCATTACGGGGCCAAATACTTTCGCAATGCGCGCTGTACCTAGTGGCTGAATAGCAAACAACGTCACCAGAATCGCCACGGTGCCGGGCAGAATGAAAGGTCTGGATTCAGGCAGGATGATTTTCAATCCTTCCAGCGCTGAAAGCACCGAAATAGCCGGAGTGATCGCCCCATCCCCATATATGAGTGCCGCGCCGAACAACGCTGCAAAAATCACTATCGGCCGCTGGCTTTTCCTGCGCACCAGCAGAGCCATCAACGCCAGAATGCCGCCTTCACCGTGGTTATCAATGCGCATCGCAAACATGGCATATTTTAACGAAGTGACGATGACCAGCGCCCAGAAAATCAGCGACAGCAAACCCAGAATCACCTCTGGTGTCGGCGCATCACCCGATAATAGCAGCACCGTTTTCAGGGTATACAGCGGGCTGGTGCCGATATCGCCAAACACCACACCCAGCGCGCCACCGGCGAGCATAGTCATGCTGGTCTGTTTTTTTTCTTCTGAATCGTGACTTACCGACATGCTGCTTTCCTTCCGCTAACGCCGCGATAACAAAGGTATCTGGTTAACTTTAGTCCCCTTTCGCTATCTGGTGGCTATGGCGCGTCATGCCTGTTTACAGCCTGTTATGTAAGCCATGCGGATAGATATCAATCATCATAATTAGCGCACAAATCATTTCTTATGAAACAGCAGCCAAGCGGATAACTTATTAAATTTTCTATTATTTCCCTACAACAGGTGTGACAGACGGACACGCCTCTTTACCGTTGGTAAAAACCCTATCCTGAAAGCGGATTAAAATAATCACCGTAGCCGGAGAAATCGGTCATCCGCAGACCGGCAATTCCTTTGATATGTTCAGCAGGTGAGAAAAATGAAAAAAGTCACATACGCGCTGCTTGCCGGTGCACTCTGCTTGCCTTTACTTGCCAGCGCAGCAGACCCTGTTATTCCGTGGGCAGATAACAGCGGCGGTACTGAAAACACGCATATCGCTCCTATGGGGCAAAACCTGAACGGCCAGCATGAAGCCATCACCAAAACCCAGGAAGGTGTTTGGGCGGCGAATAGCGGCTCGATTAAAGCCGATGAACAAACGCTGGATAGCACTAAAACAGCCCCGCAAAATTGATGTAACGCCTCTAAAGACCCGCGCCCCAAACGCGGGTCTTTTCTTGTATAAATCAGCGTCAATCCCACAGCTAATGATTTTTATGGTACAAAGTACCAGCACTTTTTATCATTTTCTTCGGATGCGCCATGCCAGTTTCCATCGACATTATTTCCTGTATCACCGACCGCTTTGTGGAGCTCACCGCCACCGAAAAGCGTATCGCCCAATTTATTCTCGATGATGTGCAATCTGCCGCGACTTTGCCCATTGCAGAAATGGCGCGGCTTACCGATACCAGCCAGGCATCAATCACCCGTTTTGCACGCGCCATTGGCTGCAAAGACGTCCGTGAATTAAAAGTGAAACTGGCGCAGTCATTGGCAGTGGGGCAACGCTTTATTCTGGATGTGCCGGATCTGGAAGGCGTGCAGGGTATCTACGAAACTATCATTAACGTGCTGGATATTAACCGCCGGGCGTTAAACCCCGAATCGCTAAAAAAAGCGGTGGAATGGTTGAGTGACACACGGCAAATTTTGGCTATCGGGATGGGGGGCGGTTCCACGATTTGTGCGCAGGAAGTGCAGTTCCGCCTGTTCCGTCTTGGTCTTCCGGTCGTCAGCCAGAGCGATGGTTTATTGGTAAGGATGATGTGCTCTTCGGTTTCGCCAAACGATGTGGTGCTTGCGCTTTCACTTGGTGGCTATACGCCAGAAATCATTGAAAGTGCCGCGATTGCCAGGCAGTACGGCGCAAAAGTTATCGCCATCACGCCGCAAAATTCACCGCTGGCAGAAAACGCCGATATCGTGCTGCCGCTGATCGTGCGCGAAAACGACTACATCTTTAAGCCGAGCACTTCACGCTACGCGATGTTAGCGATGGTGGATGTGTTAGCAACGGAGCTTGCGATGGCAAATAAAAACCAGGCTAAAGACCGCCTGCGCCGCATCAAGCTGGCGCTGGACAGCCACCGTGGCGGCGTGGATCGGCAGCCGTTGGGGGATTAGTAACGCCATCTCCTCAGTGTCGGGAGGTTCCAGCTTTAATGACCCCCACCCAGCCTCCCCCTTGCCAGGTGGAGGGGCTCAAAGACATTAAGTTTCCTACTCGAATACCTGAGTGAGGCCTGTATAAGAGACAGTTTCAGAGGTGGGAGCAGACTGGCACCTTTAGCTTCCCACTCGAATGCCTGAGTGAGGCCTGTATAAAAGACAGTTTCAGAGGTGCGAGCAGACTGGCACCTTTAGCTCCTCCACCTGGTAAGGGGGAGGTCGGGAGGGGGTCAACCAAACGCCGCCATAAACCGCCGCCCCTGAGCCCGCGTGGTTTCCACACCCTGCCCAGCCCGATATAAATCGCTACCCAGCCCCGCACCAGCGCAACCGGCTTGCAGATATTCGTGCAGGTTTTCCGGCGTCACGCCCCCCACCGCCAGCACTGGCACGGTTGGCGGCAGCACGGCTTTAAGCGCAGAAATATAGGCTGGGCCAAACGCTGATGACGGGAAAATCTTCAACCACTGCGCACCGGCCTCCAGCGCAGTAAAGGCTTCGCTGGCGGTGGCGCATCCTGCACAAACCAGCATTCCCGCTTCAACCGCTCGGCGAATCACTGCCGGATTGGTATTCGGCGTAACCACCAGTTTTGCACCCGCCAGCGCCAGAAAATCGACCTGCTCGACGTTCAACACCGTTCCCGCGCCAATACATGCCTTGTCGCCGTAGCGACTCACCATTTGCGGGATACTTTGCTGCCAGTCCGGCGAGTTCAGTGGGATCTCAATGTAGCGGAACCCTTCTTCAATCAACACCGCCACATGGCTGTTGGCTTCGTGAGGCTGAATGCCGCGCAAAATGGCGACCAACGGTTTAGCATCTTGCATCGAGAATGCTCCTTATCCCTTGTTGGAACGCGGTATCACCCGCGATTTCACTGACCGTGACTCCAGCTTTTTCAAATACCTGGCGATAGCGCTGGCAAAGTGAATCACCACCTACCAGCGTTACACTTTCTACCGCATCCATTGCCGCGACTTCTGCGCCAATTAGCAGGCCAGAAAGCCATTCGCTAACGGATTCTGGCGGTACTTCACCCAGCACTCGCAATGCACGCGCTTCAAAAAGGTGGGTGACAAGCGAGGGAGAATCCAGCCCGCATTGCACGCCAGCCTGAAACGCTACCGGGTCTTCGCTTTGTTCCGGCAACCCTTTGCCAATCAGCGAGTGGTTCATTAGCACATGGTGCAGTTCGCCGGTCATCGCCGTGGAAAAACCACTCACCGCGCCGTTAGTTACCTGCACACATTTGCTGTGCGTGCCGGGCAGAACGTAGCAAGCGGCGGGAGCCAACTGCATCGCACCCAGCAACTGCGTCTCTTCGCCACGCATCACGTTTCGCTCGGTGTTCAGACCCGGCACAATCCACACCTCAGGTGCGACTTCATAAAGCTGCGCACTGAGTTCATGCAGCAACACCGGGCACGCCAGATACGGCACGGGCTGCCAGCCCGCATCGCTACCAATCATTCCGGCCATCACCACGGGCAGAGTTTCACGTTTGCGCCACGGCTCAATGTATTTATCGAACACTTCACGAGCAGTTTGCTCAACCAGGCGGCTAACGCCGTAAGGCAATTGCAGGCTGTCCACGCACTGCCCGTTGCGATATAACCAGGCACGCAGGTGCGTGGAGCCCCAGTCGATGGCGATATAATTCTCGCTCATCGTGCGTCCTCCGTTGCACGTTTGCCCAGCGGCACCGGTGCGGCATCCGGCTGGCTTTCACGTTCGCGGGTGATCATTTCCAGCGCTTCTTCACGGCTCATTTTGCTGGCTGGTGTCACCAGAGTGACGACGACCGCACAGCCCAAACTGGCCAGGATAGACGGTATGCAAGGGTTGCCCCAGTACGCCATCCAGTCTGCGTTAACCAACACGGCAACAGAGGCAATCGCACCGCTGATCATTGCGGCAAGCGCGCCCTGCCAGTTAAATCGCAGCCAAAAGCGCCCGAGGATCGAGCAGATAAACAGCCCGGACATCAAGGTAGAAATCATCTTCGTGATGTAGCTGATAATGTCGTTAGACGTCAGGGCAAACAGCAGTGCCAGGCCTATCACAAACACCAGCATCCAGCGTGAAAGCGTGATGGCTTTATTTTCCGGCGGCATTTTTCCTGTCACCATGGTGTACAGGTCACGCATCATGATGGCAACAGCAGCGATGGCATCAGAGCTTGCCGAGGACATGGTGGCAGACAAACCGGCAATCAACACAACCAACCCAAGCATGCTCGGCAGGAAACTGGTGGCAAACAGGAACGCATAATTACTGTTTTCAAGTGACGGGTTCATGGTGAACGCCGCCATGCCGATAATGGCAGGCAGAATGGAGAAGAACAGATACAGCACGCCGGTATAAACAAACGAACGACGCACAGATGAAACATCTTTCCCGGAGTAAATACGCTGGCGGTAGGACGGGGTTGCCAGCACACCCACACCAATGACCATCGCCAGAGACAAGGCAGGGAGAACCCCTAATTTGTCTATAGCAAGGAAGCTCATCGCTTTCGGGTCCATGGCATGTTCAATCATATTCCAGCCGCCAACGTGCACCACGGCCAGAACAGCCATCAAAATAAAGCCGAAGAATAAAATTAATGCCTGGATGGTATCGGTCCAGACCACAGCAGAATACCCCCCGATAACGACATAAATCGCAAATGCCAGTGCAATAATAATTTTTGCAACCGTCATATCGATTCCTGCAGCCCAGGATAAATACATACTCCCACCAAGAATATGTGCCCCCAGCCAACCAATTGAGGCAATAAATATAAGCAATCCGACAATGTTTTTTATTATGTGGCTGGCACCTGTGTAATAAGACAACTCTTCACTCATGGTCATAAAGCGCAATTTACGCATCGGCGCAAACCACCATGCCATCAGCAAAATACCCACCGCACCACCAAGACCATATAGCATCCCTGCCCAACCATTACTGTAGCCAAAGCCGACTGCCCCCATACTAGAACCGGTGCCGACCATCGTCGCGACTGTAGATCCTAGCGTTAAGAACATAGGGAGAGAACGGCCACCTAATAAAAAATCATCGCCATTTTTTTGGTTACGCGAGACATACCAACCCAGCCATATCATGGCGAGAGCATAAATAATGAATCCGATCAAAAAGACATGACTATTCATAACTCACTTCCAGATTATAATTAAGATAAAATGGCTTCCTGAAAAAAGAGCGCAGAAAACCCGTTGGCACATTTCATGGAATGTCCCGATTATTATTTAATAAATATTTGTTTATACCCTCACCCTTTATCAGGAGAGGGTCGGAATAAAATTAGCCTCGGTCAGCCCGATAACAGGTCAAATCCACTTCCACTTTACAATCGACAACCAGGTCAGCCACGCAGCACACGCGAGCTGGCGGATGGTCGGCAAAAAATTCGCTGAACACTTTGTTAAATGACTGAAAATAACGTGCATCGGTCAGGAAAACCTTCACGTGCACCACATCTTCCAGGGTGTAACCCGCGCTTTCCATAATATCCACGCAGTTCTGAATCGCCAGGCGGGATTGCTCGATAATGCCGCCTTCGACCACTTCACCGTCTTTCATCGGAGTTTGCCCGGAAACGTACAGCCAGCCGCCCGCTTCCACCGCTTTAGCAAATGGCAGACGCTGCCCGCCCGTACCGGTGCTGCCACCCACTCCATAACGTTTAATGCTCATTGCTGCTCCTTATCTAATGAATACTATCGACGCAAGAACCGTCCGGCTCGCCCGATAACCTGTTTATCACGACCATAACTCATCACGCCATTCACCATCACGGCTTCGATACCGGCGGCAGGCTGCTGAGGGTCACTAAAACTTGCCACGTCACGAACGGTTTCCGGGTCGAACATAACCAGGTCAGCATAGTAGCCGCATTTCACCAATCCGCGCTCGGGAAGCTGGAAACGCGCCGCTGACATGCCCGTCATCTTGTGAACAGCCACCGTGAGCGGGAACAATTTCTCGTCGCGGCTGTAGTGCCCCAGCACGCGTGGGAATGCGCCCCACAAGCGTGGATGCGGCATCGGGTCGTTCGGCAAACCATCGGAACCGACCATTGTCACCGGGTAACTCAACACGCGCCGCACATCCTGCTCGTCCATGTTGTAGTAAATCGCGCCAGCAGGCATCAGTAATTTCCCTGCCTCCTGAAGCGACAGCGACCAGCTTTGCGCAATCTGTTTCAACGTCTGCCCGGCGACTTCAGGATGCGGTTCCGACCAGGTAATGATGATGTCGAAATCTTCGGTAATTTGTTTCATATCCAGCGTCGAGGAACTGGCAGAATACGGATAGCAATCACAGGAAACATCCTGCTGTTCGCGCACTTTATCGAACAGTTTCAGCGTTTCGATTGTGCGACCCCAGTTCTTTGCCCCGGCGCATTTATGGTGCGAAACCACAACCGGCACTTTGCCGTGGCGACCAATGCGAAACGCCTCGTCGAGCGCTTCCAGAATCGGTTCAAATTCAGAGCGTAAATGGGTGGTGTAGATACCTTTCCCCGCCGCTAACTCTTCGGCCAGCGCCATCACTTCTTCGGTAGTGGACTGGAACGCGCTGCCATAGGCCAGACCGGTGCTTAACCCTAAGCCGCCTTGCTGCAACGCCAGGCGAAGCTGTTCGCGCATTCCGGCGATTTCTTCTTCGGTGGCTGCGCGGTACAAATCATCCATATGATTGTTACGCAGCGCGGTGTGGCCAATCAGCGTGCCGACGTTAATCGCAGGTTTAGCCTGTTCTACGGCCTGCGCGTAGGCGGCAACCGTTGGGTAAATAAAGTGCTCTACCTCACCGAGTAAATTCATCGGGTCTGGCACACTGCCCTTCATGGTTGCCGTCGCCGCGCTGATGCCGCAGTTGCCGACAATCACCGTGGTGATGCCCTGGCTGATTTTTGGCAGGTATTCCGGCATACGGATAACGTTAATGTCATCGTGGGTATGGACGTCAATAAAACCTGGAGCCAGTACGCGGCCGGTGCCATCAATTTCGTGCTGAGCCGAGCCGCTAATCGCCGGTGCGATTTGGGCAATACGATCGCCCTGCACGGCAACATCAGCGCGATATTCCGCGCCACCGCTACCATCAATGACTGTGACATTCCTGAACAGATAGTCGAACTTCATCTCTTCCTTACCCCCGTTATGTTCTGGACTAAAGTTAACCATTTACAAGCGTAAAAAACAGTGGAAGACTACGCAAAATGCATATGAATTTATGATACTTTTATTCATTGAATAGCTAAAACACAAATAATCACTATAATTTTCATTGATTTAAATATGATATCCGTCATGAAGTAAAAGATAAAATCAAAGGAATAATGTTATGAAATACCAGAATAGTAACCTCGCCCCACACAAATCCGCCCCTATGTTTACCCCTGCCAACATCCTTAATGAAGATGTTTGCTTGCCCGCAGCCGTGATAAAAAAAGCGGCATTAGAGAACAATATCCAGTGGATGCAGCGCTACGCAGACACGCGCGGCGTTTCCCTGGCGCCACACGGCAAAACCACCATGACGCCGTGGATTTTCCAGCAGCAGCAACAAGCCGGTGCCTGGGCGGTGGGCGTCGGCAGCGCCTGGCAAGCCAGCATTGCGATGGTGAGCGGCATAAAACGCGTATTGATGGTTAACCAGTTGGTCGGCAAAGCGAATATGGAAGTCGTGTCGCAGTTAAAAGCACACTATCAGGACGTCGATTTCCTGTGTTGTGTAGACAGCGTTGCCAACGCCAAAACGCTTTCCGACTTCTTTAACGCCAAAAACCAAACGTTAGACATTTTGCTTGAGCTGGGTGTACCCGGCGGGCGTTGCGGTTGCCGCACCACGCAACAAGCACTGGCACTAGCAGAAACTATTGCGACGTTGCCTGGCTTGCGTTTACGCGGGCTGGAACTGTACGAAGGTGTGCTGCACGGCGAAAATCCGCAGCCAAAAGTAGAAGCCTTACTGCGTGATGCCGCAGCCCTCGCCTGCCAGCTTGAACAGTACGTAGAGGGCGAATTTATTCTTACCGGTGCGGGCTCGGTCTGGTACGACGTGGTATGCAACGTCTGGCTGGAAGCGGAAAAACCGGCAAACTGCCGCGTGGTGATCCGCCCTGGTTGTTACATCACCCACGACGGTGGAATTTATCAGGAAGCGCAGGACGAGCTGATGGCGCGTGACAAAGTCGCCTGCGATTTAGGCGGGGATTTAGTCTCTGCACTGGAGTTGATTGCGATGGTGCAATCGGTGCCAGAAAACGACCGTGCCATTGTGAACTTCGGCAAGCGAGACAGCGCGTTTGACGCCGGATTACCGCAACCCGTCGCGCATTATCGTGCAGGTAAAGCGGT
This sequence comes from uncultured Buttiauxella sp., assembly GCA_965119215.1. Classification (GTDB taxonomy): domain Bacteria; phylum Pseudomonadota; class Gammaproteobacteria; order Enterobacterales; family Enterobacteriaceae; genus Buttiauxella. The sequence goes on along the minus strand of CBCPKK010000005.1, from coordinate 215,330 downwards.
AGAGTTCGTGCCTGATGCCATAGAAACTACCGGCATTATGGACCAACACGCGATGCTGAAACTCAAGCCAGGCGCGGACGTACAAGTGGGGGATATTCTGGTGTTCAGCACTTCCCACCCTTGCCTGACGTTCGACAAATGGAAAGCGCTGTTTTTGATCGATGACGAGTACAACGTACTGGAAACGTTGGAGACGGCTTTTTAGCACATTGCGTAACAGACCCCACCCCAACCCGAGCTTAACGCCTTTAGCTCCTCCACCTGGAAAGGCAGGGAAATACTGGCGCTTTTAGCTCCTCCCTCTGGAAAGGGGGAGGCTGGGTGGGGGTCATTTAAACCGAACCAACATCAACCATCTATCCCTTCGCACAGCAAATCAATCACTAACAGCGAACCATAGCGCGGCTCTTTCAACGGCAAGTGAATATCTTCGCGATGAACCAGCGTGCCGCCATCTTGCCCGATGATGATGATCTCCGCGCCCAGCCAACGCGCCTGGTGCGCTGCCGCAATCAGGGCATTTTCTGGGGCGGAACTGGCGAAAATTACCAGCACTTGTCCTGTGCCGAGCATAGATGCGGTGATGCTCATCAGCGCGGCATCCTGGCAAATATTGGCCGGATATCCCTGAGTCAGCAGGCGATATTGCAGCAGGCTCGCAAACGGGGTATCCGCCGCGCTGGCGCTGAAAATATGCACCGCTTTCGCCTGTTTTAGCCGATCGATGGCCTGATTAATGGCTAACGGTTGCAGTTCGCATAACTGTGAATTTAACGCGCTTTGTACGTTGTTGAGTTTTTCGCGCCACGGTGCAGGCATATCGCCGACAGGCGCGGGAGTGCTGGATTGCGCCAGCTTCATGCGCAAATCTCGAATGTCGTCGCACCCTGCGGCGCGGGCAAAACGCGTAATTGTCGCGGGGCTGACGCCTGCCGCTGTAGCCAGTTGGTCGATGGTAGCTGACGCGGCAAAAGAGACATCATCAAGGATGGTCTGCGCCACGCGCGATTCCTGCTGGCTGAAATCAGACAGCCGATTGCGGATCTGGCCAACAATATCTGCGCTATTTTCGCGGCCAATCGAGTGCGAGAAGCGGTCGAGAATGTCACTACCGATACCGGCGTTGTTAGCCAGTTTCTGCAATGTGCGCGGATCAACCCAGGCGGCATCACCCAGCATCGGTGCCGCCGGAATATGCAGGTTATTTTCCTGCTGTTGATGGCGCACCTGGCCGATAAAATCATTGATATCGTCACAGCCAATGCTGCGGGCAAAGTGCTGCAATGTGGCGGGACTAACGCCTGCCTTTGCCGCTAATTCTTCCATCGTCGCTTCGGGTATCTGCGCGAAGTTGTCGAGGAAAAAGCGTGCAAGACGCGATTCTTGCGCGGGCAGTCCAGATAACCCATGCACCAGTTGGTAAACAATATCCATAACGGGAGGTGTCCTGATTTCGGCATTTTCTGCTCGTTAAAAGCATCATAAATGTTTGAAATTATTTTTCAATCCATCTTGTCTGTACAGGCTCGCTCACGGCTGCCTCTGCCTATCACATATCTATTATTTCTGTATAGATCACATTTTTACCGCGCCACAGAGCCGCAAAACAATAATCCAACCGCGATCACACTCATGAAAATAATTTTCATACATGCTAAATAAAACGGCTAATGTATGAAATATGTTTTCAAATACGAGGAAAGTTGTAATGAAAAAAATTATGTTGTGCTGCGCCGCAGGGATGTCCACCAGCATGCTGGTACAGAAAATGCGTGCTGAAGCCGCAAAGCGTTCGCTGGAAGTCGAAATCGACGCCTTCCCGGTTTCAGAAATTGAAAGCCAAATGCACCATGCCGATGTGGTGTTGCTTGGCCCACAGGTGCAGTACGAATTACAGCACCTGACTGAGCTTGCCACCCCGCGCGGCTTGCCTGTTGCGATGATCGATATGATGGATTACGGCACCATGCGCGGCGATCGCGTACTGGATAAAGCCATTGCCCTTATGGCTTAACGCCGCGGAGAACAGCATGAAAATTACCGTTGTTGGTGGGGGAAGCAGTTACACCCCAGAATTGATTGAAGGATTGATTGTGCGCCACGCTTCACTGCCAATAACGGAGCTGGCACTGGTTGATGTGGAAGCGGGTCGCCAGAAGGTTGATATTATCGCCGCGCTAGCCCGCCGCATGCTCGACCGTAACGGGCTGGAGACGGTGAAAGTCTCGGTTCATTTTGATGCCGACGACGCCATCAAAGGCTCCAGTTTTGTTTTAACGCAGTTACGCGTTGGGCAACTTCCCGCTCGCGCCGCCGACGAACGCTTAGGTTTAAGCCACAAACTGCTCGGTCAGGAAACGACCGGCGTGGGCGGTTTTGCCAAAGCATTGCGCACTATTCCGGTGATGCTCGATATTGCCCATCGAGTGGAACGCCTCGCGCCAGATGCCTGGATCATCAACTTCACCAATCCGGCCGGTATTGTGACGGAAGCGGTATCGCGCAACAGCAAAGCAAAAATTATCGGCCTGTGTAACGTGCCGGTGACGATGCACCACATGATTGCCGACATGCTGAAACTGCCACACGATGCTGTGAAACTGCGCTTTGCGGGCCTGAATCATATGGTTTGGGTACACAAAGTTCTGGCTGACGGGCGCGACGCCACCGACGAAGTGATCGAAATGCTGTGCGATGGCGAGCAGCTTTCCATGAACAACATTAAAGCGATACCGTGGCCTGCCGACATGCTGCGCGCCCTGCGTGCCATCCCCTGCCCTTATCACCGTTACTTCTGGCAAACGCGCACCATGCTGGAAGACGAACTGTCTGACGCTGCGACCAAAGGCACACGCGCCGAGCAGGTCATGAAAGTTGAAGAGTCATTATTCAAACTGTACGCCGACCCGAATCTTGATAAAAAACCGGAAGAGCTCAGCCAGCGCGGCGGTTCATTCTATTCCGAAGTGGCGGTGCAATTGATTGACGCGCTGCATAACAATCTTGGAGTGGAAATGGTGGTTAACACCGCCAACAACGGCGCGATTCAGGGCTTGCCGGACGATGCAGTCATTGAAACAAACTGCCTGATTGACGCACTGGGCGCGCATCCGTTGGCATTTGGCAAACTGCCACCGCTGATGAATGGCCTGACGCAGCAGGTAAAAGATTTTGAACGCCTGACCATTGAAGCCGCCGTGCATGGCGATAAGCAACAAGCGTTACTGGCGCTGGTTGCAAACCCGCTGGTGGCCGATGTGAATCTGGCTTCAGCATTAGTAGAAGAAGTTCTGAGCATCAACAAAGCGTGGTTGCCGCAGTTCGGCAAATAAATAAGCAATTCACCAAAACAATAATAATACCCGGATCGGTCAGTCCGTATCCGGGCAGGGGGTGTCTGTGTCTATGAACAAATCGATTATCGAAAAATATGTACTGCCGACCGCGCTAAAAATCGCCGGGCAAAAACACGTGCTCTCGGTGCGTGACGGTATCATCCTTAATATGCCATTTATGCTGATTGGCTCGTTCTTCCTGATTTTTGCCTATATGCCGATACCGGGTTATGCGCAAATGATGAGCGAGTTTTTCGGCCCAACCTGGCAGGAAAAAGTGCTGTATCCGGTCAAGGCGACCTACGACATCATGGCGATTATCTCCGCCTTTGGTATCGCTTATCGCCTGGCAGAAAAATACCGCACCATTGACCCGCTGACCGCCGGAGCCGTTTCCCTGGTGGCATTTATTATGACCATCCCCCAGCACATTATGTTTACCCCGGCTGCGGGCGGCGCGGCTCAACTGGTAAAAGGCGTGATGCCGATGGGCCAGATTGGCAGCCAGGGATTGTTCGTCGCAATCCTTATCGCGTTGCTTTCAACCGAAATTTATCGCTTTATCAACGCCCGTAACCTGGTTATCCGCATGCCAGAAGGCGTACCGCCAGCGGTGGCAAAATCCTTCCTGGCACTGATCCCCGGCTTCTGCGTTTTGGCGGTTGTTCTGGCGCTGCGCCTGCTGGTTGAAGCCACACCGTTTGGTGATATCAACACCATGATCACCGACCTGGTTGGCATCCCGATGAGCCATGTTGGCGGTTCGCTGCCAGGCATGATTATCTCGGTATTGTTGATTGGAATTTTGTGGATGCTGGGCCTGCATGGCGACACCATCGTGCTGGTGTTTATCCGCCCGGTCTGGCTGAGCAACATGTCAGAAAACCTCGAAGCGTTTCAGAATGGCCTGCCGATCCCGCACATCATCACGCAGCAGTTTTATGATTTGTGGATTGCCCCTGGCGGCACCGGTGCCCTGTTAGGGCTGGTGATTTTCATGCTGATCCGCAGCCGCAGCGTCCAGATGAAACAGCTGGGTAAAATCGCCGCCCCTGGCAGCCTGTTTAACATCAGCGAACCGATGGTATTCGGCATTCCAATCGTGATGAACCCGTACCTGGTGGTGCCGTTTATCCTCACGCCAGTAGTCTTAGTGATTGTTTCTTATGTCGCGATGACCACCGGTCTGGTCGCCAAACCGGCAGGAATTGCATTGCCATTTACTACGCCAATTGTAGTCAGCGGATACCTGGCAACGGGCGGACATATTTCCGGTTCGGTGCTGCAAATCGTCAATCTGGGGATTTCGCTGGTGATGTATTACCCGTTCTTCCGTATCTGGGATAACCTGAAATATCGCGAAGAACAGGCCAGTAAATCGCAGAAAGAAGCGGGTGTTGTGCCTGTGACGGAGCAGATAACTTCTTAGTGATAATGTCCGGTAGCCAGTACATAATTCTTTGTACTGGCTACCTGAAAACTGAACTCTCCAGATTTATAAATGCATTCAACGCTTTCCGAGCAAGGCTTTTTTAGCTTCAACCAGTGCATTCTGAAGAAAATCAAAATTAACTGGCTTCCCCCCTGGCGTGAATTCAACCTTCATCTGTTCTTTACCCTCTTCCTGCTGCAAAAGGGCAATAAATTCACCATCACAATAAATTTCAGCGATCAGATTTTCGTAATCAATATCACTAGCTATAACAATTTTAAGTTGATTTTTATTATTCATAATTAAGGCTCCAAAAACCCTCTAAAATTACCATCCACATCAAACCGAGATCCCTTTCCATCGACAGAAATAACATCAAAACCACCGAAACGATTTCCATTTCGCACCGTTACATCAGGTACTTTTATAATTGAATTCAGCATTTTTTGCCCCTGCTCATTAATTTGCACCGGAGTACCTTTAGCTACAGGATATACGCTTCCTTCACGACTTCCATGTTTTTGTAATGCTCTGCCCGCTACGGTGAAACTACCAGTCTTGGCCGCTGGATCTATTCTGAGCCCTGATTGAGACAGTGCATCAATCGAAAACTGTTTCCCATTAGCTTCCAGTGTAGTTTTACCTTCAGGAATAATACTTTTTTCCTGGACTAATTTCTCCAGTTGCCCTATGTCACTCGCAGCATTGAGCCTCCCTAGTCCTAATCCCGCAGCGACCGAAACGGCCGCGATTGCTATGCCTTTTGTTGTCTCATTAAGTACCTGCTCATACCCAGCAGTCGCATCACCGCCAAGCTGTTCCGCTGTCTTCCTGAATCCCTCGACATTCCCGTTATATAATCCACCCGCTGCCAATAAGCGCCCAACTCCCTTGCCGTTCAGTGTCTCAAAATGTTGTGTAGCCACGATAGGATTTTGAATGCTAAACAGGCTGTTATAATCCGCCGGAAGCGTAAAATAACTAAATTCCGTATTTGCTATTAAGTGCTTGCACAAAATGTACTCATAGCGCACCGAAATGACTTCCGTATCGAGATTGTTACTCGAGAAGTTCGTCGTGATGCTCGCTAGTGTTGCACCACGTAATTCGATGTAGTAATACTTCTCCAACCGTCCGTATTTACTTATCCTGTAAAGGCTAAACTCCAGAAAATATTTCTCGTTGTTCGAAATACTCTGCCCAAGTAACGGGCTACTTTTGTCGATCAACTTACTGAAACTCAGCTCATGTAAATTAAACCCCGCCCCCGTTCCTGACATTCCATTAGACAAACCAAACGAAAATATCTCGTTCTCATGCCCTAACTGATATCGGTTTCCTATTGAGGCTTCTGTCCCGCAACCAGCGGAAATATCCCCTTGCCGCTCACCGAGCATTTTCACGTAAACAATGTCGCTCATGCCATTCTGTCCATGTTATAGCCCAAGGCTATATTTGACTTATTGCGGGACAGTGCAAAGCGAAAGACATGTCCGTAATCGAACTTGAAATTTTGGCGAAAGGGTGAATACCCTTTTCTTCACCCATAAATTCACATTTTGCGAGCACCCTCGCAGCAGAGAAATGCAACGATGAAAGCTCAAAAATTCAGCTTGCTACCTAAAAACCTTCGGGTTAGCCGATATCCTTTGAGGTCGGTTTCCTACTCTCATCAGCGCCACCACCTCGAGTGCAGGAACTCCGGTAATGGTGATATTCATAACTCATCGGAGATCACTAACATGATGTCAGTTCAACAAACTTATCAGCCGCAAACTCAAACGGCCCTGCGCTTTTTACGCGGTTAGATATCCGATGAGATAACGGCAACCACCTGGAAACGCTTCTTTGATACCGACACCCCAACCTACTGCGCGATTGCCAGAGAAGGCCAGACGATTTTAGGCTTCGTCCACTATCTCTTTCATGGCTCAACCTGGGCGGTGAATGATTACTGCTATCTGGAAGATCTGTTTGTCACTCAGCAGGCCCGTGGTAAACAAATTGGTAAGTATTTAATTGAGTATGTAAACCAGCAGGCGCAGGCCCGCCAAAGTGCCCGACTATACTGGCATACTCAGGAAACCAACTTAACGGCCCAAAAATTGTATAACTGGATTGGCGAAAAACCGGGCATGATTGAATATAGAATGCCACTAAGCCCGTCGAAATAGACAGGCCTGTGGGTTAAAATAAACCAGCAACTACGCTCCATAATAACTTAGCGCTTAATTAAAGAGAGTTATCCATTCCGAATGGATAACTCTCAATGCAATTGCGGCCATTATTTTTTGCCTGGTACAGCATCTGGTCGGCTTTATTGATCAGCCTTTGGTAATCCGGATGATTATCAAACTCGACCACCCCAGCACTGATAGTGATGCTAAACGAGGTATTCACATCCACTTCAATCAGTTGGCTGGAAATATACCCGCGTAGCCTTTCCATCATAATTTGTGCCTGTGAAAGCGTGGTTTCCACCAGCAGCATCATGAATTCTTCCCCACCGTAGCGGAAAACATAGTCACTACTGCGCACATGCTCATGCAACCAGACAGCGATATTTTTCAGCGTGCTGTCACCCACACTGTGACCGTAGTTATCATTAATATTCTTGAAAAAATCGATATCCAGCAGCGCTATGGTAAAGGGTTTACCGGAGCTGATAGATAACGCAATTTCACGCCGCATAATTGTCGGGATAAAGCGCCTGGTGAGCAACTTAGTCAAAGGATCTTTGCCGTTCTCACTTTTCACTATTTCTTCAAATATGGCACTAAGGATCATATTAACCTGCTCAACATCCTGCCTTAACAGTCGTAGCAGTTGAATACGCCCAAATGTACCTGATGATTCTTGTGAAAACTCTGAAGTAATACGTTTATCAATCTTCTGTATAAGAAAATCAATTTTTTGAATAAGATCAGGCTGCCGGAAAATATGTTGGCCTTTGTGGGCAAACCATAAGCCGAACTCAGAGTCACTTAATAACACCCGCTCTTCGAGTGGCAGTTCAGTCGCGATATTATAAATAAACTGGTTTTCCCAGTTTTTAAGTGCGCCGACCTGGCGCTCCCGTTCGACACTCATATCATCGTAAACCGTGAGCAGACGAAAATGCTCTTGATCGTGCATTATTTTTTGGTGTGATGGCGTAAAGGCGATGGTCATAATTTCAATCGCTGAATCTATTGCCATCCCACTGAAAAAGATGGCTTCATTAATTTCTTGAGAAGTGAGCTGTGGTTTGTTTAATAACAGCTGAAATAACTCATACTTCAGTTTCCGCGCACCGCGGGCAACCAGGTCGATAGGAAGACCGATGCGCGCATGTACCTCACCCACGTTACGCTGATGCGCAACTAACTCTGATAAATCTTCGCATGAACTGCCCAGAACTTTACGCAACCAGTTGTTCATACTGGCACTCAGCCGATCTTCGACCTGAGTGGTGCTAAGAAATAACTGCGCCTTCTCATCCAGAAGCATATATTGATAGTACGCATCAACCAGTTGCGCGATCTCTTCATCCGTGAGCGCAGTGAGAATTTGATGAGTTGTTGTGCTTGTCTTATTAATTAACAACTGCCACTCATTTTTAATGATATCGTAATTAAGAGGTGGGATGTTTTTCATATGCGTAACATTTATTTTCACGAAATATTATATCGATTGGGATACACCCTGAATGGGCTGAATGTTATATCAATCAGTTTTTTTTGTATAATATTATCCTTATTGGTAATGTTTAATAATGTTTTGGTTTTTTTCTACGCCACTAATCTCATAAAAAAAACAACTTTAAGATAAATTTAAAGCCACGATGATGAGTCGCGGGCTGTTTGTCCGCAAAATTGGCGAGAATCGTTGAACTGGACCATAGTGTTAGTGTTAGGAAAACACGTTCTGTCCACCATCAAAAATGAGGTTCATCATGAAGATAGCGCAAGTCATTTTTGCAACGATTGCTTTGGGTGCGGTGTCATTTAGCGCAATGTCTGCGGAGCTGTTAACTAAGGAAGCGTTTAACGACCACAAAGATCAGTATGTAGAAGTAGGCACCATTGTCACTGATGGCGAAATGGCACCCAGTGACGCAAAAGAAGAACTCTCTAAAAAAGCGGATGCCCTTGGCGGCCAGTTCTACGTGGTAACGTCTGCAGATACTGAGAAAAAAATTCACGCCACAGCCAACGTTTATAAGAAGAAATAATCTTCATTCTGGTTAAGTGAAAATGGGCAGCCCTGCGTTGCCCATTCAATAAGACCTTCTGCCAGGCCAAGCCTAAGTCGCTATTCCCACCAGAAATACCCTATACTTTGCCATCCTACCTGATTGATAACGCGGGTATCTGGCTACCACAGATGGTTATATCAACACGCTTTAGAATCGTGATTCACCTTTGCGCCTTTCTGGTTGTTCTCTACAGTTTGACGATGATCCCGCCAATGTTGCTGGCATTAGTCGAGAAAGAGCGCAGCCTGTTTGGGTTTCTTTATACTTTTATCATCACTTTTACCGTGGGAAGCGTTTGTTGGGCGTTGACCGGACGTTCAAATATTCAGCTCGAAACACGTGATGGTTTTATCATCATCGTTTTGTTTTGGTTACTTTTTTCTCTTATCAGCGCAATGCCGCTGTGGCTGGACGACAGCTACAACGTGTCGCTTGCCGATGCCATCTTTGAAGGCGTTTCGGGCATAACGACGACCGGAGCCTCTGTTTTTAACGATGTTTCCGCTTTGCCTAAATCAATTCTCTATTACCGGGCGCAGCTTAATTTTGTCGGCGGCTTAGGTGTTATCGTTCTTGCCGTGGCGGTGCTGCCCCTGCTGGGTATTGGTGGCATGAAACTTTATCAGTCCGAAATGCCAGGGCCGTTTAAAGAAGAACGCCTTACTCCGCGCCTTGCTGACACCGCGAAAAGCCTGTGGCTGACTTACTTGCTGCTGGGTGGCGCATGCACCCTTGCCTATTGGCTTGCAGGAATGCCTTTCTTTGATGCGCTGTGTCACGGCCTTTCCACCGTTTCACTGGGCGGATTTTCCACCCGCACAGAGAGCATCGGCTTTTACGACAGCTACGCGATTGAACTGGTTGCCGGAGCGTTTTCGCTGCTATCGGCGATTAACTTCACGCTCTATTTTGTTGCCCTTGGGCGTCGCAGCATCAAGCCTTTTCTGAAAAGTGCAGAGCTGCGATTCTTCCTGATGGTCGCCAGCGTCGTGATTTTAATCATCACCCTTGAAGTGTGGCGAGCGGGAATGTACGCCCTGCCCGCGTCGTTTGTGCATGCCTTTTTCCTGACCAGCTCGATGATCACCGATAATGGCCTGGCAACCGGCGATTACGCCTCCTGGCCGGTACACACCATCATTTTGCTGCTTTCAGCCAGTTTCTTTGGTGGCTGCGTGGGTTCCACCTGCGGCGGGATTAAAGCGCTACGTTTTCTGGTGTTGTTTAAGCAAAGCCGCCATGAAGTTCATCAACTCGCGCATCCACGCGCCGTGATGAGCATTCGCGTAGGCAAAACACCGGTGAACGACAGAATGCTGCGTTCGGTGTGGAGCTTTTTCTTTCTCTACATTGCCTGCACCTTTTTGTTTATCTGGGCGCTGAATCTGATGGGCTACGACCTGTTAACGTCGTTTGCCACCGTCGCGGCCTGTATTAACAATATGGGATTGGGATTTGGTGAAACGGCGGCAGGGTTTGGCACACTGAGTGACGGCGCAAAATACTTGATGTGTGCGGCCATGTTATTGGGCCGACTAGAGATTTATCCGGTACTGATTCTGTTCTCGAGAACGTTCTGGCGTAGCTAGCTCAATACTCCCGGCAATGGAGTGCCGGGAAACAAGGTGATTCACAGCAAATCCCCACAGGAAGGGCATTTAATATTCGTCGCATTAAGCGGTTCTATTGCGTGATAAGTCCAATATTCACCGTTTTTAACTAACCGTTTATAACATCCTGCACAGTAATTATAGGTAGTAAAATGGTGACATTCATTACAAGTAACCCACCATGCATACTTATTTTTTGGGCTGTTTCGGTGGTTGAGATCTGACGAACCGCACACTAGACAGAAACACGCAAATTTGGGTAGTGCTCCGTCCTGCGTCTTATCTACCTGCTCACTTTCAATACTGAACTGTAAAAACAATCCAAGCACACGCTGTAAAGCATCCAGATATCCGCGATTCTCAACGGGGGAAAGGAAAATCCCACCATATTGATGTCTGGGAAAAGATTCGTCCCAATCAAACAAAGGGACTTCACCGTAATAATGGTCTTTTGCCCAATCTTGCGGCGTTGCTCTAACAGGCTGCGAGGATGGCGTGGCATGGAGAACAAAAACCGCATTAGCCCCACCCTGTGAATAGTCTTTATTTTGATAAAGTTCGTTAATAACACGGCCCAAGCCACCATGGCGCTTACTATTTATATCCTGATAAAACTTCGCATCCATAACGAAACGTTTTTTCTGCTCAGAATTATCCTTAGCACTACTTGCGATAACATCCAGAATAAAGTCTGGCCGTCTACCAGTCTCCAATTCCATTTCATAATGCAACTGTAATTTTCGTTTAAGCTCTGTGTGTTCAAAGTTGATAGTGATATTTTTTCTTTGAGTAAACACTTGCGCAATTAATTTGTGCTTCCACCCAATTTCAGCTTGATAGTGAAAGGTGAACCTTAGGACTTTAATTATTTGTAGTAGACACCAGCGCTCGTATAGCATAGAAATATTGACCAGGCCAATATCATCAATTCTATCCAACGCCATCAGAATCTCATCATCATTGATACCTGCCTGATCTTTAATGACAGTAAAAAAACGGTGAACCCCTTGATATGATGGGTTCTGGACATAAGCCATTGAATTAGGTAAGCGCGCATCCAACCCGATTTTTTCTTTTTTAAATAAGCTTAATGCTGCACGCAAAACCGGCAACTTAGGCGTCAATTCAAGACTCACAAGCTGCACGTTTTTTTTGCGTTTTTCGATTAACTCAATCATTTTTTCAAGCGCGATAACCTCACGTCTTTGCTGCTCACTTTCATCCTGAGTTAACGGTCTAGTCCATTTTTTGGCTTGGAGTATTTTTATCTGTTTTTCATCTTTATCTATTCTATTTTTCAGGTTCACATAGCTTTTAGAACGTCTTATTCTGATAGAAGTAACCGCATGTAATTTAAAACCATACCTTACCCCCTTTTCTCCATTAGTTATTTTTCTTTCAATTTCACCATGAATTTCATATTCAAAATCGGTGTTAATATATTCACTAAAGAAACCAAAATCAACCGTAACACACCCACTATTCGCAGGCTTAAACCATAGGTCTTTGGCGTGATATCTTATATTCGCGAAAAATGGTTTCTCCCGCATAAAGTTTGCACGACCTGTTGGAATAACGATTAGAGACGTAATACGCTCACCAGAATAAGTCAACTGTATCGATGAGTGTTGCTTATGGACTAAGCGTTCCAGTTCACGATTTTTTATAGGCACTTCAACTTCCAGAACGTTCTTCAAAGAAATCAGCCTTTTTTCTTTATCCCGAAAGTCGTACATAACCACATCTTCATTAATAATTTTATGAACAGAGAACTGTCTTAACCTTGATTGATGCGTCTCCAGACTGCGTTCCAATGAAATAAATTGATTGCTAGCAATGGTATGAAGTGCTTTTATGATTTGAAAAACTTTGAGTACAGCATAATGCGCATAGCGGTTTTCTGGCACATCAAGACTCTCTTTATAGGCTCTGCTGGTGAGCATTTTGGATGGTCCACGGGTCGATAACTCCATAAATGTGCGTGGTACCGGCCTGACTTCACGGTAAGGTTTCAGCGACTGAACTTCTTTTAGTTCTACTTTTGGTTTTTGCAAAACCCTGTCGACAGCAGCAATAAACACAGGTATTGCCTGTAATATTGATTTACCGACAAGGTTATATTGGCTCTGTTTTGCCGCGCCTGAAATATAACTCGACTCATCTAGGATCAACTCCCAGAAGTCATTGCGAAAATCCTGCAAATAGCTATCAAGTTGCTGCAGACTAAAGGTAGATGACGAAATATTCACAATACATATATTCGCACCCATCTGAATTGTTACCTGACCCACCCCACGGTAAATATCTGATAACCAGCGTTCACGCTGATTATCCCACTTTGTACCCTCTACCCACCAACGCTGTCCAGTTATTGGATCGACAACAGGGTGCATGTCGAGTGTAGAGCCATTTTCCAGAAGGAAGCGAGGTACATCACTAGAATGGCTTGCCAGACGAATAGCAAACTGCCCCTGGCTGCCATGTTCAATTCTGCTGTAGTTAACTATCTCAACCTTGACTGTTTTATCATCAACACTTTCCAATTCAAGAGCGTCTAACGACTCGACGATTTTTCGGGCATTTATTTTATCTTGCCAGATAATATGAATATATTTAGCTTCCAGAACACTGCTCATACATTACGCCCAGTAGTTGACGATACCGTCGTTAGCTTTTGCTTTATTAGCTATCGCCTGTAATAATATTTTTACCGAAAAAGCATCATCAAGCGGTACATCAAATTGCAAAGTATTATCAAGATTCGCAGCTAAACCAAAAAGTAAATCGAGTTTTGTCACACCAGAAATTTCTTTGTTACCATCGAAAGTTAATTTCGGTAGCACTTTGTGTAACACAAAGTTATTAATGGCTAAATCATTGTCTTGATTGAAGGATGAGAACACTTTGATGAAGTTCAACCCCTGACGTATGGTTCGCAAACCAAACTCTACACCTATTGGATGAAAGTATTCGCGGTTCAATTCGACAAAACGACGGCAAAACGGGTCATTCTGATCAAACTTTGGATAAGGCTCCCGCAACCCAAGATCGTTAATATCGAGTCGTAGCGGTTTATCCACACTTTCAAATTCATAACCTTCAACTTCATCAATAATCGTCTGCCAGTCCGTCAACAGCGGGCTTGTAAATTTCATGACATGTACACGGTCAAGAATTTTCGGTGATAAATAGTGAGTTGTCTCATCGATATTAATGGAACCAATAATACGCACATTCGGCGGAAAAGAGACTGAAGAGGGGGTGTTCATCACTCCGGCTAACATACGCCTAATATCAGAATGGTATTTTATAAGTGAGTCTTGATCGCTAAACCCAAAAGCTCTACGCAACTCTGCATTCAGTTCCTCATCCTGCAAAAGTCTGACAAAATTGACCACATCATTTTTCTGATACTTGTCCTTAGCACCGCGAATTATCTCCATGACCTGACTCAATTCAGACAGTACATGTGCAGACTCATTATCGGAAAAAAGTACAATTTCTGGCACTTCATTTCGCTGTTCTAGTTTTGACAGAAAATCTGCAAAATAGTATTCCACACGAGCAAGATTCATCTCATCTAGGCAGATAAGATAAGGTACTTCTGGGTGATTTTTAGCCTCAATTAATGCTTCCAAAAATGGCGTCGCTAGGTACTTTTTTTCCAACGGATTGTAGTAACCAAGTAAATCTTCCGAACTCGTCCAATTTGGCTTCACAGGTATTATCTTTGCGACTCCACCAATTGCTTGCGCAAAAGACTGGACTAGGTTTGTTTTACCCGAACCTGAATCTCCAGCTAACACAATTAAATCTTGGGTGCGTAGCAGAGCAAAAAAATTCTCAAGCACATGACGTGGGTAAATAATATCCTGCTCCAGTAAATACGCCTGAATATACGAAACTGCCTGCTTATAATCGCGCCCCAAATCCTGGTCAAAATTCATGAACTGGAGACCTTCTCGCTCCTCAGGTTGGCGTGTAAGCAGTGACTCAAACTCTTCTGCATCAATAAACTCAAGTTGACGAAGAAGTGTTGCTTTATCTTCAATATAGTTTTTCAAGCGTGCGAGGTGTTGTGACATCTTTTTTTCTGCTTTTTCCTGAGTTTCTAATAACACAATAAGTTTTTCTGCCTCTTCAGACTGACTGCTTTGAAGCAGGCTGATTGTCTCTTCCAGACGGCTATTTTCTTGTAAAAGCATATGCTGTTTGTCTTGTACTTTAACGAGTTGATATTGCACATTAACCAACTGGCTTTTGGCTTCACCTGTGCTCGTCTCTAACTGAGCTTTCAGCGACACTTCCAGCTCTTCAACCTCCTGCTTTTTTAATCCAACATAATGCTCGTATACCGCTTCGTTAAGCAGTAAAGCATTTTCCGTCTCAAACAATTGTTCACGGAGGGAAATAGGCAGCTCTTTTAATTCAGTGGCCGAACCAATTTTTACATTAACATGCAGCGGATTATTGTGTTTTTCGCGTTCTTTTTCAGGGGCAAGCTCAGCCTCGCACTGAATATATTTAAGACCTAACTCAATCAATTCATTTGCATATTTCTGCGGAATATAAAGCCCCCGCTCAATAAT
Source organism: uncultured Buttiauxella sp. (assembly GCA_965119215.1). Taxonomy (GTDB): domain Bacteria; phylum Pseudomonadota; class Gammaproteobacteria; order Enterobacterales; family Enterobacteriaceae; genus Buttiauxella. The sequence goes on along the minus strand of CBCPKK010000005.1, from coordinate 200,127 downwards.
TTTCAGGTCAACATCACCAGGATAAGTCAAAAAATGATTATCCCGGACACTACGTACTTCGGTTAGTTTTACGAAGCGATTATCAACTGGGCCAACAACGATCAGCCTACCCCATACATCAAGTTTACTCCCTGCACATCCCCAGAATTCCCGTAACACATCTAACCGTTCAGCATCGGTCAGGCTTTGTAATTGCTCATGTGTATATTGGTTCTGCGAAGTGGGAGATGTCCCTTGCTCAGAGTTATGGTCCCTGCTACGGTTAACTATAATCATGGTTTTGGGCCTAAAGCCTTACAATATTGTACTACCCCAGAAATCAATAATCACTCTGGCTTTTGCCGACAGCATGACTCATCTCTATTTCACACTGTTTGATTATTTTCTCAATTTCAAGCTCGATTAATTCAATTGCAAGATCAATTTCATCAATCTTTTTTTTGTATATCGCTCGTTGCACATCATCTTTTTCATACCTAAATGCAACTTCAGGTTCAATTTTCGTACACTGTAAACTATGCATTTTAGTACGTAACTTTTGCGTTCTCTCCCTTATGAGATTATTTTTCTCGTTATAATTTCGCAGTGAGATATTCACACCTTTCATTACATTGCTAACGCCATCTGCTGTAGAAGTAACAACGCCACCCAGTTCTCTGACTGTTGAGTCCATTACTGTTTCAGGCCGGTTTTTTGGTTTAGTCATTTTCATTACGATACCGGAAAGCACGATCAGTGGTATTGCAATATAGGTAAGATAAACTCCAACATAAGTAGCAAAAACTAAAGTAACTACGTATAAAAAAAGAATAATCCAGAAAATGAATTTTGCTTTAGCGTGCATTTCAAGGGAACCTTAAATGAAATCGCATGTAAATTATGCGTGGTGAACAATTTATATTGTTACTGAACAATTCTGCAAGAAAACTCTGAAGGAAACCAGAAAAAGGGACATGAAGCGAAAAATTTCCCGACAACAAAGTGCCGGGAAGAAACTTGAATATCTTACAACGCACTAAGCCTTCAGCCCGCCCCAAACCATATTGCCTTTGTGGAATGTCGCGGTGCGCGGCGAAATACGCGCTACAGCTTCGGCAGAACAAGAAGCATCCACCAGCACGAAGCTCGCTTCATCCTGCGCTTTTGGCCACACGCGTTCGCCTTTGTCGTTAAGCGGCAGCACGTTTCCAGTCGCAATCGCCAGCGAGCGTGAAAGATTCAATTCACTGACGCGCACGTACAGCTGCGCATACAGGTTGGCTTTTTCCAGCATGTCGCCCAGGCCATACGGCGACCAGTGGTCGATAACGCTGTCCGTTCCGGTCATCACAAACACGCCCTTCTCTTGTAACTGCTTGAGCGGCATATGCATTGTGCCAATCGGCACCGTAGACGCGATGGTGATTTGTTGCGCCGCCATGCGCGTCGCGATGTCATCAACCTGTTGCTCGTTCATCATTGCCAGCGCAAACGCGTGGCTGATGGTCAGCTTGCCTTTCAGCTCAGGGGTTTTCTCAACCGTTTCAACCATGTAATTCACGGCGGCAATGCCCGCTGGGCTGGTTTCATGCAGGTGAATATCCACGCCTTTTTTGTAGTCGATGGCAATCTGGAACATGGTGTCGAGGGACTTTTCCATCGCGCCGTCAACGTTAGTTGGGTCAAGCCCGCCAACGTAGTGAGCACCCGCTTGCATCGCATCGCGCATCAGTTGAACCGAGTCTGAATGCAGTAAGCCGTGTTGCGGAAAAGCGACAATTTCACAGCTAAAACCCGCTTTCCGGCGCTCTAACACCGCCTGCAGGTTTTCCAGATTTTTCAGCCCGGAAACAAGTTCGACGTTGCAATGGCTGCGGGCGATGGTTGAGCCTTTCGACTGAATCAAATCAATCAGTTTTTCCGCACGTTCCTGGGTGACCGGTTGCAGCTCAGGCAGCAGTTTTTGCTCAAGGGCAATCATGTCCAGAATGGTGGTGCCCGCCGGGCGGGAATGTACGCGCCACGGGCCGCCATAAAACGTTTTATCCAGATGGATGTGCATATCGCGCATCGCCGGTAACAGTAGTTTTCCCGACGCATCGTAATGCGCAAGCGTGGCATCAGGATGTTGTTTATTTGCGAGCAACGCCGCAATAACGCCATCTTTGATTTCCAGCGTTTTCAGCTCGGTTTCCGTTCCCACGATATTCTGCCCGTCGCGGCGGAACCCCGCCTCCAGCAGAACGTTGTCGAGGTAATAGTGTGATTCTTTAATGGCGCTCATGCGATTGTCTGTCTCACAGGCTGTGGATGCAGGTTTTGCAGCATACGCCATAGAGCCGGTTGCGCCAAAGAGTGCGCAGGCCGCCGCCACTTTGCCGCCGCCGCTTAAAAATTCACGGCGACTTTTTTCAGCATTATTCATCGAGTTCTCCCGCTCTCAGGCGTTAACAATATGAGTTCCGGTTTCGCCACGCAGGGCTTCGGGTAATTTATCTGGGGTGGTGATGACAACGCGTTTGCCGCCATTGCGCAGGAACGCAAGGCTGGCGGTGATTTTCGGCAACATGCTGCCCGGTGGGAAATGGCCTTCTTCGCTAAAGCGTTCCATTTGCGCGACCGTCACTTCATCCAGCGCACGTTGTTCCGGCTTACCGAAGTTAATACACACTTTCTCTACACCCGTGGTGATGACCAGGATGTCAGCGCTTACTTCGCGGGCGAGCAATGCGGTTGAGAGATCTTTGTCGATGACCGCATCAACACTTTGGTATTCGCCTTGTTCAGTGCGGATAACCGGAATGCCACCGCCGCCTGCGCCAATCACCACAAAACCTTGCTTGATGAGCGCGCTTATCGCATCGGCTTCAACAATGCGAATCGGCTCTGGGGAAGCCACCACACGGCGGTAACCGCGCCCGGAGTCCTCCACAAATTGCCAGTCAGGATGGGCGATTTTCAACGCTTCGCACTGCTGCTCACTAAAGAACGCGCCAATCGGTTTTGTCGGATGGGTAAAGTTAGGGTCGTTTTTATCGACCTCCACTTGTGTGATAACGGTGACAGCTTTTTTATCGGTGCTGCGCCCCAGGCGGTTGTTCAGCGCCTGTTGAATGAGATAACCGATGCCGCCCTGGGTATCTGCAACGCAGTTGGCGAGCGGCGTTAATGGCAGCCCTTCTCTTTCATGGGCAATTTCAGCGCGGCGTAAATCCAGCCCAACCTGCGGGCCGTTGCCGTGAGTCAGCACGATGTCGTAGTCCGAGGCCAGCATCGCCAGAACGGATTCCGCGACTTCTTTTACCTCAATTTGCTGATGTTCGACTGACTGGCTGGCGTTATCTTTGATGATGCTGTTGCCGCCAATTGCCACTACCACGAGCTGTTTCATTGTTATTCCTTTTAAAGTACGGTCGCCCTCACCCCAACCCTCTCCCTGCCAGGAGAGGGAGCAGACTGGTGCCTTTAGCTCCTCCCCCTGGTAAGGGGGAGGTTGGGTGGGGGTCGTTAGCTCTCAGAAACAGGAGCTACAGCCTGGGAAGCCGCTTCACGTCTGTCGAGCACATGCTTCACAACAAACATCGCGCCCATCATCAGATACGCGGTGACGAACATCATCGAACTGCCCTGCGCGAAACCGACTACCGGGGCATGAATCACGCCAAACAGCGCCAGCAACGCACCGACTGCTGCCGCAACCGCGCCGCGTAATGGCTTGTTGATAATGGCGAAAATAGCCACGCATCCCCACAACATGCTGGCGAGCGGTGCGCCGTTGCCCAAATGCACCAGTCCTTGATAGAACACGCCTTTGTGCGCCAGTGCTTCTGGGCCGATTTTCGCAGCCGAGGTGCCTGCTGCGGCCATCACACTATTCACCATGGTGAGCGCCCAGTTAGCTATCCACGGGAACAGGCAGATGAAGATCACCGGCACTTCTATCTTCGGCGTTTCGCGCACCACCTGGTTGGCGGTCACCACGCCAATAAACACCAGAATCGGCACAATGGCGGTCATCGGAATAATGGCGAGCATGAACGCGCCTAAACCGAATAACGGGACGATAAACATGGTGACGCCCGACGCCAGCGTATAACCGATGCTGGCACCCATTGCTTTCCAGCCCGCGTGGCCGACATACACCGTGACCGGGAACGGGTTCCCCATCAGGCAACCGAGTGTGGACGCCAGGCCGTTGGTCAGCATCACTTTACGGGTGTTGTATTCGTCACCCGCCGCATGGGCGCTTTCGATGTTTTCGAGGTCAAAAATGTAGTTTGCCAGACCCAATGGAACCGCCGATGCCAGGTACGGGAGCGCATGCGGCAAACCTTGCAAGAAGCTATCGACATGAATCGTTGGCGGGTTAAAACCAAACGATGACATCGACGCTTTAATGGCTTCCGGGCTTTGTAGGCCAGAAATCCACGCCAGCGCAGTACCGGCAACCAGCAGTAATAAACCGGTAGGAATACGGGCAAAGATCGGCTTTTTACCGAACCAGTTGATGAAGATAAGCAGCAGCACGATGAACGAAACCGTTGGGGCTTCAAATGCCTGCAACATTGGGTTCATCGCCAGCAACAGCAGCCCTAAACCGGACAAACAGGAAAGCAGAACGGTACGCGGGATCATCTTGCGGATGGTTTCGCCCAGAAACGAACCGCCCACCAGAATCATCGCTTCAACAAAACACCACACCAGGCCAATCTGAATGGCAAACTCGGCATCGCCCGTTTGCTGGTAGACCGGCATCAGAACCAAAAATGTGACGGTAAAAATTGATGGCGCACTTGGCCCAGAAGGCAGCGCGGTGACATCTTTTCGCCCTGTCTCTTTGGCCAGTTGCAGGCCAAACCAGGCGTAGCAAATGCTCGCCACCAGCACCGCCAGCCCGAAGGCCGGCGCAATACGACCATAAACAATTTCAGTCGGGATACCCACTACAAAAATGAGCAACCCCATCATGGTCAGCAAGTTAGTCAGGTTGTTGGTCATTAACCCGAAATAGGCCGCCCAGTCACCGCGTTTCCACTCAAGCTTTATGTTTGTCATCGGTGTTTCCCTTAGAAAGAGTAACGCTCACCAAAGGCGAGCAGAGCCTTCTCAAAACATTCAAACGGCGGATGCACAATCCCGGCACCAATCATGCCGATACCCGCGTCTTTGTGGGCAATGGCGGTGTTGATCACCGGCAAAATGCCGCTGTTGCCGACACGCGTAATATCAATGGCGGTCGGAATGCCCATAAATGACAGCAACGGAATAGTGACATTAGGGTTTTCACCGAGCGTTATCTCACGCATCTGGCGCGAGAAATCGATAGCTTCATCCACTGTGCCACCCACCAGCGCAACAATCGCCGGAGCCGTCGCCATGGCAAAACCGCCAATGCCGTAGGTTTCGGTGATGGCGCTGTCGCCAATATCCAGACCGGAATCTGCCGGTTTGTAGCCTGCAAACATCGGGCCGATCACTTGCTGCGCTGGACCAGTAAACCATTGGCCTGGCATGCCGCTAACGCGCAGACCAAACTCCACGCCGTTGCGCGCCATGGTGGTGACCACGGTGCTGTATTCGATGCCGTGCGCCGCATCCATTGCCGCTTTGCACATCGCCATCCACGTCGGGCCGGAGAAGTAGTCGCTGCTGGCGACAAAATCGAACACTTCTTTTTGCTGCGCCACGGTGAAGTTGGTCTGAATAATCCACGGCGTCAGCGCCTGAATCAGCAGCGTGGTGCCTGCGTTATTGCGGTTGTGGCATTCGTCACCCATATGCAGTGCCTGCGCCAGCATCAAGCGAAGATCGATTTCACCTGCGAGTTTCATCGCATCGCGCAGCATTGGGCCGAGCACGTCTCGCATCCAGATCAGGCGGTCAATTACGCTTTGGTCGTTGGCCCCCATGCGCAGGATCTTCGCCATTTGCTCGCTGAGGTTGGTGTAGGCGCGGTTGCCGTAGGTTTTGTTTTCGACGATATGCATGAACATGGAGGCAGACGTCACGCCCGCCATCGAACCCACACAGTCGTGTTCATGGCATGGCGAGAAAATGATTTCCCCCGAAGCCGCCAGATCTGCTGCATCTTCAAGATTCGCCGCCAGCCCTTCAAAGACCAGCGCACCAGTCACAGCCCCCTTCATGGCACCGCACATTTTTGCCCAGGTAATCGGCGGCCCGGCGTGAAGAATGGTGTTGCGCGTCATGCCAGGAACCACGTTAATCGCCTGATCATAACCCACTAAAACGGGCTGGGACTGAATGATGCGCTCAACGGCAAGTTTATTTGCTGCCGCTACTTTTTCAGCAAGACCTGCTGCGGCAATCGCATCCAGAGCTTTAACGACGGCTAAATTTCCCTGGCCCGGTGGCGTCCAGTCCAGTTGCGTTACCGGTACGTTCTGCTTTTTCAAATCGTCGCTGAACATCGCAATGCCGACGTTAATTACGTTCAGGGGTTGGTTGAATAAACTCATTGTGCTTTCTCCTTGCAGACAAATTCGCGTGCCAGCAGGCCGGTGTTGGTGCTGCTGCTTGCCCAGATAACGCCTGCGTCCGTTAGCATCTGGCATTGCTGTTCTAGCGAAGGGGTATCCTGGTCGGTGCCCAGCACGTAGCCCAAAATTTCCAGATGACGCCCATCACGAGCGGCAATGGCTTTCGCTTCTTTGATAGCGTCGAGCATCACGCCGACTGGGTTTTCATGCGAGCCGTAACCCAGCACAAAATCCATCGCTATCACGCCCACTTCCGGGTCACGCGCTTCCTGCAACAGACGGCTGATACGGTTGGTGGGGTCAATCATCGGGTGCGGTTTGCCGTTGGTGAAATCGTCATCACCAAAATCGAGGAAGGTGTGCGCGACACTGACGTTGACGTCTTTGAGGCGATATTCCGGGTTTGGCTGAATATTGCTGTAAACGTCCGGGTATTTTTCCAGCGCGGCGAACATGGCTTCATCACACAGCGTGCCGCCACAGAACAGCGCACGAATGTACTTCTGCTCTGGTTTCAAACGGGCACGCACTTCTTCGATAAGCGGCCAGTTGAGCGGATGTAAATCCAGCGATTCTTTTTTAATACCGGTCAGCAGAACGGCTTTCAGCGCGGCTTCTTTGGTGCCATGCGCAAACTGCAAACCCGGTTCGTCTTCGCGTGCTTCCCCTGTTCCGAGGAAACAAACCACTACTGGCTTGCGGCAGGTTTGCGCACGCGCCAGTACTTTTTCTGCCACGGCCTGAGCTGGCGGTTTGGAGATCAGCGCAATCACTTCGGTTTGCGAGTCATCTTCCAGCATCTGGATGGCATCCAGCATCATTATGCCGCCAATTTTCTCGCTTAAATCACGCCCGCCCGTACCAATAAGTTGGGAAACACCGCCGCCAAACTCATGAATACGCACGCTTAATTCCTGACTACCGGTGCCGCTGGCACCCACAATGCCGATAGAACCGCGACGCACCGAGTTGGCAAAGCACAGCCCTGCGCCGTTAATAATCGCCGTGCCGCAGTCCGGCCCCATCATTAGCAGCCCTTTGCTGTGCGCGACCTGCTTGAGTGCCAGTTCGTCATCAAGCGAAACGTTATCGGAAAACAGCATTACGTTAAGGTTGTTTTCCAGTGCCTGTCGCGCTTCACGGGCCGCAAATGCGCCGTTGACCGAAATCACCGCGAGGTTGGTATCAGGAATGTTGTTATGCGCACTGCTGAGTGTGGCGTAGCGGGCTTCGTGGCGCGAACCGCCGTCATCTTTGCGGGTAAATAGCCCTTCTATGGCTTCAAGCGTGGCTTCGTTTGCGGCATCGCTTGCGCCTTTGATGACAATCATCAGATCGCTATTTTTGGCCTGTTCCAGCTCGTCGTTTAACAAGCCGAGGTTTTTCAGTACCCCTTTGTTCATCTCGGTTGCCATCGCAACAAACGCCTGCTCGACCCCTTCAAGCTGGTTCGCTTTGGTTGAGATGGACATCAGTGAAACAGAATCAAAATAGGTGTTCTTTTTAATTACAATCCTGGTCGACATGATTTTCTCCGTCATATCGGGTCAAAGCGAAGGCATCCGCCATGCCGCAAAGCATGTCGCATCCTGAACTCGACCCTATTTTTTTAATTTCGTTAATCGGCTGCTGAATATTTTTTAAATCACCATTGACCACTTGATTAATAAAATCATGAATGCTTTCACGATAGCGTTGATCAATAGCTTCGCGCAGCGTTATTGCACTAAGCAGCGTGGTTTTATGTTTTTCTCTTTCCAGTACGGAAATAAAAACATTGCGATATTTTCTTGCCGGATGCCCATCGACAAATAAAAATGTACTTAGCCCCGCCAGATAATCGTCACCTGATGGCGTTAATCCAATTCCCAGACCTAATAATCCGGTTATTTCATTTTCAATAGCATCGCAATTCCCTGTGCGTAATGCAGCAATGAGTTGCATCCGGTGTAATTGCAACAAACGGCTCATTTCTTGATAAAAAATATTGCCGCTACGGAAATAAAATAATGACGAGCTTTGCTCAACACTGGCCTGTGTGATTTGCGCAAGGCTTTGCCAGTCTGTCTCTTTTATTCTGGCTTGCGTTAAATACGGTGCATCGGGTTGCCAGCGTGTACAGCGCGAAAAATCGATGCGTTTATCCGTACCAATATGAATGCCGTTACTGTGAAAACTGACCCGTTCGCCGGGCTGGAATGCGTGATGACAATGCTCAAGCGCTAAACGGCAGCTGTTCGGCCCGTTATCACAGTCAGTACTCAACAAAGTGAATATCTGTTGTCTTTCAGGGAGGTGAATATTGACTGCCCTGGAAAACACCTGTTCAACATAACCGGTTGTATCACCTTGTAAATCTGGTTCAAAAAAGGTGATATCTGCCGTTTGTGCAAAGAGGCACTGCCGCAAAAAATGGTCGGCGATAGTGCATCTCCTGTGTTTAAGCTCCGGCGTTCACTAACAGTTCGGCAATCTCGTGGTAGCCCTTATCGCGGGCAAGGAATAGAGGTGATTTGCCGTATTTGTCGGTCATGTGCGGGTTCGCGCCGTGCTCCAAAAGCAGCTTGACGATCTCCTGCTGCTTTACGCCACCATCATTGAGGACAATGGCTTCAAGCAGCGGTGTCCAACCAACAAAGTTGGTGTGGTTGACGTTAATTTCCGTGCGCGTCACTAATTCACGCACAATCTCAACGTGGCCTTTTTCGCTAGCCGGGGTAATACCCACACCACCAAAGCGCGATAAAACATTCAGGTCAGGATTTGCCGGTAAAATCAGGCGCAATAATGTCAGATCGTTATTCAGGCAACTGAGTAAGAATGGGTTAAAACAGGTTTCATCTTGCTTATTGATATCAGCGCCGATTTCAATTAAATACTCAACGCAATCATATTTTTTGTGCAGACTAGCAAGTGTAATTGCGGTCCGCCCCTGGCGATTAGTGGCATTAATCTCCACGCCATCACTGAGGCATTGTTTTAGATTTTCCAGATGCCCAACTTGTGCTGCATTTAGAAATTCTGCAATGAGTTCTTTCTGAGACATATCCATACTCCCATACTTTGCTATTTCCGATGAATTGAGAATAGCAACACTCTGAGCGCTTTAACATCCGTTTAAAAATCATTCATCGTTAATGACAGCATTGTTGAATAGATTTCAATAATGTGAGCAAAATGTGCTTCAGCGCAATCTTTTGCCTATGATAAAACCGTTTTCTCAACACTTTAGTACCGACTAGTCAGATAGCCGTGAGCCCTTGTCGAAAGCGGGAAAAACGGGATTCAAGAAGTGTGATACTCTTCAAATCAGTTGTAACGGCAGTGTTAAATATGGTTCAAGACTGCGGCCGGGATCATAAGAATTACAAATACATTCAACAATGCGATGTCGGGTGCGCATTGCTTACCCGACCTACGGTTAGGTAACGGTTTTGTAGGTCGGATTAGCGAAGCGACATCCGACAAGAAAGAAAGGAAATCGCGTAATGAACTCCATCTTCACCGAAGAAAACCTCCACGCCTTTACCACTGCTGCCCGTTACGCCAGTTTCAGCAAAGCCGCGGTTGAGCTCGGTGTAACCACGTCTGCCATCAGCTATACCATCAAGCGGATAGAGACTTATCTCGATGTGGTGCTGTTTATACGCAATACCCGCAGCATTGAATTGACCGAATCCGGCTACTATTTCTATCGCAAGGCGACCGAGCTGCTTAACGACTTCCATGCCATCAAACGCGGCGTCGATACCATCTCGCAAGGTATTGAGGTGAAGGTGCGCATCTGTATCAATCAGCTGCTGTATACCCCGCGCCACACCGCGAAGCTGCTGCAAATTCTCAAAAAACAGTTCCCCACCTGCCTGATTACGATTACCACCGAGGTGTACAACGGCGTGTGGGATTCGATTATCAATAACCAGGCGAATATCGCGATTGGCGCACCGGATACGCTGCTCGACGGCGGCGGCATCGACTACACCGAAATCGGCGCTATTCGCTGGGAATTTGCCATCGCCCCCACGCATCCGCTGGCGTTTATGCCGGAACCGATTTCCGAAAGCCAGTTGCGCCTGTATCCCAATATCATGGTCGAAGACACCGCGCTGACGCTGAATAAAAAGGTGGGATGGTTGCTACACGGGCAAGAGGCGATTCTGGTGCCGGACTTCAACACCAAATGCCAGTGCCAGATTTTAGGCGAAGGCGTCGGCTTTTTACCGAGCTACATGGTGCGCGAAGCCCAGGAAAGCGGCCTGCTGGTTACGCGCCAGATTAACAACCCGCGCCAGGATTCACGCATGCTACTCGCCACCCAACACGCGGCCACTGGGCAGGTCACCCAGTGGATTAAAAAGCAGTTTGCGGCAGGCGGAATGCTGGCGGAGATTTATCAGGATTTGTTGTGTCGGGATTAAATGCTCAGTTTCAACTGCTCCGCGACACGTTTTGGCAGGGCGAAACGGCAGGTTTTTAGCGGGTCGACGACCTGGCAAATCTGCAAATCACCGGTAATGCTCAGCAGGTTGATGGCGTCCGGCAGCGAGATATCCGTGTTGTCGGCAATAAAGTGCGCCATGTTGCGCGTGGCGAGCGCTGCGGCATCGTCGAGCGTTAATGCTGATGCGAGAGTAAAGATTGTTTCGTCATTTTCCAGCATCGGCGTGGGCAGTTTGCGGTTTTTAATCACGCTGAGATTCACTACTACGTCCCCCGCTACCTCCAGGCCACAAACTGAAACTTCGCCATCGCCCATTGCCGCATGTAAGTCGCCGAGTGCAAACAATGCCCCTTCGACATTCACCGGCAAATACAGCGTGCTGCCTGCGGTGATGACTTTGCAATCCATGTTGCCGCCGTGGCTATCGGGTGTGCCGCAAGAAATTGCCTCGCCCGCAGGTGCCACACCAATTACGCCAATCATTGGATTTAGCGGCACACGCACGCCGCCGGGTAAATGCGCTTCGCCGTTATCAATTGGCACCACTAAAATGCGTGGCTCCGTGAGTTCATCGCCAATCACACCAAGCTGTGGAGCCGTCACCATTACTGCCTGATTGCCACGCAAAGTGATGCTTTTAATTTCCACTTTCAGCACATCGCCAGGCTGCGCTTGTGTAATAAAAACGGGGCCAGTCGCAGGGTTTATACGCTGCCAGTCGAGCTGGTTAAATTCGGCATCTGCCGTCTGGATCTGGTCAGAAAAACAGTCGCAGGTAGCAAAACTGACATCGGTATTGCTCGAAACCGTCGCCACTGGCGTGTTTTCGCGGCTCATGGCGTAAATGACCTGGGTGTTGGCAATTTTTAACATTATGGGTCCTGATTATGATGTTGAGATATTTGCGGAACAGCTTATTTTTTTGATGTGTTTTTTTATCACAAGTTGCCGCGCTGTTGTTAAGTCTATATTCACACTCTCTTTGTGGTTACCCGAATTATCGCCCTTCTACTCATTAAGTAGCGGTTCTTTACCCAATGCTTAGCGAATTGATTTTGCTCAATAACCCATCAGCTACTGTTGGTATTTTCGCGGCCATTCATACGTCATAACAATGAGGTTACGATGGACGTCAGTCGCAGAAAATTTTTCAAAATCTGTGCCGGCGGGATGGCAGGGACAACCGCCGCAGTTCTGGGATTTGCACCCAAAGCGGCACTCGCGGAGGTGCGCAATTACAAGCTGTTGCGCGCCAAAGAAACCCGCAATTCCTGTACATACTGCTCCGTAGGTTGCGGATTATTGATGTATAGCCTGGGCGATGGCTCGAAAAACGCCAAATCCAGCATTTTCCATATTGAAGGTGACCCGGATCATCCGGTCAACCGGGGTGCGTTATGCCCGAAAGGTGCGGGCCTGCTGGATTATATCCACAGCGAAAGCCGCCTGCGTTACCCGGAATACCGCGCGCCAGGTTCTGATAAATGGCAGCGCATCAGTTGGGAAGACGCTTTTTCCCGGCTCGCCCGCCTGATGAAAGACGACCGCGATGCCAATTTCGTTGAGAAGAACGAGCAGGACGTTACGGTCAACCGTTGGCTTTCCACCGGCATGTTATGTGCGTCGGCGGCCAGCAATGAAACCGGCATGCTGACACAAAAATTTGTCCGCTCGCTGGGCATGTTAGCGGTAGATAACCAGGCGCGCGTCTGACACGGACCAACGGTAGCAAGTCTTGCTCCAACATTTGGTCGCGGTGCGATGACCAACCACTGGGTTGATATCAAAAACGCCAACGTGGTGATGGTGATGGGCGGCAACGCCGCTGAAGCGCATCCGGTGGGTTTCCGCTGGGCGATGGAAGCCAAAAACAACAACGACGCCACGCTGATTGTGGTCGATCCGCGCTTTACCCGCACCGCTTCGGTGGCGGATATTTATGCGCCGATTCGTTCCGGCACCGACATTACTTTCCTGTCGGGCGTGCTGCTGTACCTGATTTCTAATAACAAAATCAACGCCGAATACGTTAAGCATTACACCAACGCCAGCCTGCTGGTGCGCGACGATTTCAGCTTTGATGACGGCCTGTTTAGCGGCTACGACGAAGATAAACGCCAGTACGATAAAACGAGCTGGAACTATCAGTTCGATGAAAACGGCTATGCCAAACGCGATGAGTCACTGAGCGATCCGCGCTGCGTATGGAATCTGCTCAAAGAGCACGTTTCCCGCTACACGCCAGAAGTTGTCGAACACATCTGCGGCACGCCAAAAGCTGACTTCCTGAAAGTCTGCGAAGTGCTGGCTTCCACCAGCGCTGCCGACCGCACCACCACGTTCCTGTACGCGCTGGGCTGGACGCAACACACCGTGGGCGCGCAGAACATTCGTACTATGGCGATGATCCAGTTGCTGCTCGGCAATATGGGCATGGCAGGCGGTGGCGTGAACGCCTTGCGCGGGCACTCCAATATTCAGGGTTTAACCGACCTGGGTCTGCTTTCCACCAGCCTGCCGGGTTATCTGACTCTGCCGTCTGAAAAACACACCACGCTTGAAACCTATCTTGCCGCCAACACGCCAAAAGCCACGCTGCCAGGCCAGGTGAACTACTGGGGTAATTATCCCAAGTTCTTCGTCAGCCTGATGAAAGCGTTTTATGGCAACGATGCGCAGAAAGAAAATAACTGGGGCTTCGACTGGTTGCCGAAGTGGGATCAGTCCTACGACGTGCTGAAGTATTTCGACATGATGGACCGCAACAAAGTCAGCGGATACATCTGCCAGGGCTTTAACCCTGTGGCGTCGTTCCCGGATAAAAACAAGATTGTCGCCAGCCTCAGCAAGCTGAAATATCTGGTGATTATCGATCCGCTCGTCACTGAAACGTCTAACTTCTGGCAGAACCACGGCGAGATGAACGACGTTAATCCGGCGGCGATTCAGACCGAAGTGTTCCGTCTGCCCTCGACGTGTTTTGCCGAAGAAGACGGTTCGATTGCCAACTCCGGGCGCTGGTTACAGTGGCACTGGAAAGGGGCTGACGCACCAGGCGAAGCACGCACCGACGGTGAAATCCTGGCCGGAATTTATCATCGCATACGCGAGATGTACCGCACCGAAGGCGGTAAAGGTGCCGAGCCATTGTTGAAAATGGGCTGGCATTACGATTTGCCGGACAGCCCGGAGTCCGAGGAAGTCGCCAAAGAGAACAACGGCTACGCGCTGGAAGATCTCTACGACCCAACCGGCAATCTGTTGGCAAAAAAAGGCCAGCTTCTGGATTCGTTTGCGCTGCTGCGTGACGACGGTTCGACCGCTTCCGCCTGCTGGATTTATGCCGGTAGCTGGACGGCGAAAGGCAACCAGATGGCGAACCGCGATAACGCCGATCCGTCAGGCCTTGGCAATACGCTGGGCTGGGCGTGGGCGTGGCCGCTTAACCGCCGCATTATCTACAACCGCGCGTCTGCCGATCCACAAGGCAATCCGTGGGACCCGAAACGGATGCTGATCAAATGGAACGGCGTGAAGTGGGTCGGTAACGATATCCCGGACTACAACACCTCGCCTCCTGGCAGCGGCGTCGGGCCGTTTATCATGCAGCCGGAAGGTTTAGGCCGCCTGTTTGCCATCGACAAAATGGCGGAAGGCCCGTTCCCTGAACACTACGAGCCGTTTGAAACGCCGCTGGGCACTAACCCGCTGCACCCGAATGTGGTTTCGAACCCGGCCGCGCGTTTGTACGAAGCCGATGCTAAACGTATGGGCAAGCGCGAGCAGTTCCCGTATGTCGGCACCACGTATCGCCTGACCGAGCATTTCCACACCTGGACCAAGCACTCGCGGCTTAACGCCATCGCGCAGCCAGAGCAGTTTGTGGAAATCAGCGAGAAGCTGGCGAAAACAAAGGGCATTGCCAACGGCGATTGGGTGAAAGTCAGCAGCAAGCGCGGCTTTATTCGTGCGGTGGCGGTGGTGACGCAGCGTTTGCAAACGCTGAATGCAGGCGGGCAGGAAGTGGAAACCGTCGGTATTCCGCTGCACTGGGGCTTTGAAGGCACGGCGCGTAAAGGCTACCTCGCCAATACCCTGACGCCGTCAGTCGGTGACGCCAACTCGCAGACGCCAGAGTACAAGGCGTTTCTGGTCAACATTGAGAAGGCGTAAGGAGCGAACTCATGTCCATGCAATCTCAGGATATTATCAAGCGTTCGGCTACTAACGGCTTCACGCCGCCGCCGCAAGCACGTGACTTCAAGGAAGAAGTCGCCAAGCTCATTGACGTCTCAAGCTGTATTGGCTGCAAAGCCTGCCAGGTGGCGTGTTCGGAGTGGAACGACATCCGCGATGAAGTCGGTCATTGCGTCGGGGTTTACGATAATCCCGCCGATTTGAGCGCCAAATCCTGGACGCTAATGCGCTTTAGCGAAACCACGCAAAACGGCAAGCTGGAGTGGCTTATCCGCAAGGATGGCTGCATGCACTGTGAAGATCCGGGCTGCCTGAAGGCGTGCCCGTCTGCCGGTGCCATCATTCAGTACGCCAACGGCATCGTCGATTTTCAGTCGGAACATTGTATTGGCTGCGGCTACTGTATTGCCGGTTGCCCGTTCAATATTCCGCGCCTGAATAAAGACGATAACCGCGTCTATAAATGCACGCTGTGTGTCGACCGCGTAAGCGTAGGCCAGGAGCCTGCCTGCGTGAAAACCTGCCCGACCGGTGCGATTCATTTTGGTACCAAGAAAGAGATGTTGGAAGTGGCCGACGAACGCGTGGCGAAGCTGCAAAAACGCGGCTACCCACATGCGGGGCTCTACAATCCGCAAGCGGTTGGCGGCACGCATGTGATGTACGTTTTGCATCATGCCGACCAACCGGAGCTGTACCACAATCTGCCAAAAGATCCGAAAATTGATACGCCAATCAACCTATGGAAAGGCATCCTCAAACCGTTATCGGCAGCAGGTTTTATC
This sequence comes from uncultured Buttiauxella sp., assembly GCA_965119215.1. Classification (GTDB taxonomy): domain Bacteria; phylum Pseudomonadota; class Gammaproteobacteria; order Enterobacterales; family Enterobacteriaceae; genus Buttiauxella. The sequence continues at coordinate 184,225 of CBCPKK010000005.1, read as the reverse complement.
GCCACGTTTGCCGGGCTGATTTTCCATTACATCGGTATCGGGCCTAACGAAGAGGTGGATGAAGACGAGGAGGAACATCATGATTAAGCAGAGCAAATCCATTGTCAGGACGAAGTTTATCGACCGCGCCTGCCACTGGACGGTGGTGATTTGTTTCTTCCTGGTGTCGCTCTCGGGCATCGCGCTGTTCTTCCCGACGTTGCAATGGCTGACGGAAACCTTCGGCACACCGCAAATGGGGCGTATTTTGCACCCGTTCTTCGGCGTGCTGATCTTCGTGGCGCTGATGTTTATGTTTGTGCGTTTCGTGCATCACAATATCCCGGAAAAGCAGGACTGGCCGTGGGTTAAAAATATTGTTGAAGTGCTGAAAGGCAACGAACATAAAGTGGCGGATGTCGGCAAATATAACGCCGGGCAGAAGATGATGTTCTGGACCATTATGAGCATGATTTTCGTGCTGCTGGTGACCGGCGTGATTATCTGGCGGCCTTATTTTGCACCGTACTTTTCCATCGAACTGGTGCGCTACAGCCTGCTGATTCACGCGACTGTCGCCATCATTCTGATCCACGCCATCCTGATCCATATGTATATGGCGTTCTGGGTTAAGGGCTCGATAAAAGGGATGATCGTCGGCAAAGTTAGCCGCCGCTGGGCGCAGAAACACCATCCGCGCTGGTATCGCGCCGTTGTTGCCAAAGAAGCGAAGAAAGAAAGCACCGAAGGGCTGTAATCATTCCGCTCCCCGGCGAATTTACCGCCGGGGATTTGAATCAGCAGTTATTTTCCCGGACAATGCCGTTAGTTTTTTAACTCCGGCGTAACAATGACATGAAACATCCTCTCGAAACCCTGATGACGGCTGGCGGCATTTTGCTGCTGGCCTTCTTTTCCTGCCTGCTGCTGCCAGCCCCAGCGCTGACCCTCGAACTGGCACAAAAACTGATCGCGATGTTCCATTTGCTGGATATGAACCAGCTGTACACCATCATTTTCTGCCTGTGGTTCCTGGCGTTAGGTGCCATCGAATACTTCGTGATCCGCTTTGTCTGGAAGCGCTGGTTTTCGATTGAGAGGGATGCTTAGCGTTGAGTTTCAGGCGGTAATTAACCGCCTGAATGGCAGGATTAGCGATTGAGCAGTGTCGCTATCGAACGGATATCATTGCCGGTCGGCGCCTGATGAATACGCAAACCAAACTCGTCAATTACAGCAAATATATGCTCGAAGATATCGGCCTGAATGGCTTCATATTCCAGCCACGCTACGGTATTGGTGAAGGCATAAATTTCTATTGGCAAACCCTCCGCACCTGGCGCTAACTGGCGAACCATTAAGGTCATGTCTTTGCGAATACGCGGATGGTTTTGCAGATATTCAGTCAGATAAACGCGGAATGTGCCGACGTTAGTCATGCTGCGCCCGTTAAGAACTGAACCACCTTCACTATTATGCGTGCGGTTGTAGTCTTCAATTTCTTTACTACGTGTATCTATATAAGGTTTCAATAACCTTGCTGTATGCAAACGCGCAATTTCTTCGGCTGATAAAAAATGAATACTGGTGGTATCAATATTAATGCTGCGCTTAATACGGCGACCGCCGGACTGCGACATGCCGCTCCAGTTTTTAAAAGCGTCGGAAACCAGCGCGTAGGTAGGAATAGTCGTAATGGTATTATCCCAGTTACGCACTTTCACCGTAGTCAGGCCAATATCCGTTACCGCACCATCGGCACCAAATTTAGGCATTTCCAGCCAGTCGCCCAGCTTTAACATACGGTTTGCCGAAAGCTGAATACCGGCCACCAGCCCAAGAATCGGGTCTTTAAATACCAACATCAGAACCGCGGCCATTGCGCCTAAGCCACTGATAAGAATGGCTGGCGATTGACCAATTATCCTTGAAACAATCATGATACCAATCACGATTGAGCTAATTAATTTTACGCCCTGGAATATCCCTTTGAGGGGAATATCCGACATAATAGTAAACTTCTGTGAGACGTTATAAATAACATCCAGCAGGGAAAACAATGACAGCAAGGCGTACAACATAATCCACAGTTGCGCGCAGATAATCAATATCGTGCTGATATCACTGCCTTTCTGCAACCACAGCATGACCTGAATATTAACGATAACGCCTTGCAGCGTGAGCGCAATCCTGTCGAACAATTTGTTTTCTGTGATAATTTGCAACCACAGATGCTGGCTGGATCTGGCACGTTTTTCAAAGGTTCGCAGCACTACTTTATGCAGAATAAAATGCACCACCAGGGAGAATATAACGATAATACCCAGAACCACTAATATTGACATTGTTGGGTCAAGGACAACACCAAAATGACTCAAAAATAACCCCAATTCTTTCATAATTACTCCTTCCTAAGCAGTGCATATCATGATGGGTCATGTTTCCATCTGCAACTGCAAAGTCAGTTTTAATTCCTTGAATATTCTTTACAATATTTTCATTGCATTCAGGTATGGTGGATAATTCTTAGTGATAATAAACAGATAAAAGAGTTTAAAGTTAGCGTAGTTTTTCAGCGGCTGGCTATACTGAATTCAGGAATGTTAGAACAGCGAGATTTCAGTATGCCTTTAAGTGATTTTGTTCATTCTGATCCTTACACCCTCGGTATTGAGCTGGAAATGCAGATAATCAATCCGCCAGCCAACGACCTTAGCCAGGATTCGTCGCTGTTGATTGACTCCCTGAAAGGCACGGCGACCGAAGGTGAAGTCAAACATGACATCACCGAAAGCATGCTGGAAATCGCAACTGGCGTCTGTGCCGACATCGCCCAGGCTAATTCTCAACTTTCCCAGTTGCGCCAACACGTTTTGGACGCGGCAAGCAAACATCATCTGGCCATTTGCGGCGGCGGGACGCATCCTTTTCAAAAATGGCAGCGCCAGGAAGTTTGCCAGAGCGAACGCTATAACCAGACGCTTGAGCTGTACGGCTATTTAATGAAACAGGCCACGGTATTTGGCCAGCATGTGCATGTCGGATGTGAAAACGAAGAAGATGCTATCTATTTACTGCATGGCTTATCGCGCTTTGTTCCGCACGTCATAGCACTGTCAGCATCCTCGCCGTATATCCAGGGCGCGGACACCACGTATGCCTCGTCGCGCCTGAATATCTTCTCCGCTTTCCCGGACAATGGCCCTGCCCCTTTCGTGGGTGACTGGCAAGAATTTAAGTGGATGTATCAACGCCTTGAGTCCAGCAGCATCGTCCAGTCAATGAAAGATCTGCACTGGGATATTCGCCCAAGCCCGAAATTTGGCACTATCGAAGTGCGCGTGATGGATACGCCGCTTACGCTTTCTCGTGCGGTAAACATTGCCGGATTTATTCAGGCGCTGGCTCATTGGTTGCTTAGCGAACGCCCTTTTGTACCGCGTTCAGAAGACTATTTGCTGTATCGTTTTAACCGTTTTCAGGCTTGCCGCTTTGGTATGGATGGGATTCTGACCGATGTGCGTACCAGCGAACAACGTACGCTGGCGGAAGATATTCTGCCGCTGCTTGATACGCTAGCGCCTTATGCAGCACAACTTCGCGCAACATCCGCTTTAGAAGCGATTGAAGGTTACGTGCGCAATAACGACAGTGATACGCGGCGTATTCGTGAGTTTGTTGCCCAAGGAGGCCTGCTGACTGAGTTAATGCGCGAGCATTGCGAAATCTGGGCTGCAAAGTGAATTTATTTATCTATTTTAAGACTAATAACATGAGTGCAATGCGCAAAGTATCTGACATACAAATATAATTACCCACAGTAAACATATTATTAATAAAAGCTAACGACCAAAGGCGATTTATTTAATTGTAATACATGCTAAAGTCATTCACACAGTTACGTTAACACCTCACTAAATAAAAATGAAAATGAAAAACTCAAAAAAACATTATCAACGCATTTTATTAAAAGGATTTATAGTGTGACAACCCCATCAAACCGCATAGTAAAAAACATTTATATCCTCAGCGATAATAGCTATTTATTACCTGGCGTGGAGGAACTGATATCGTCCTTTCAATATCCGAATGTTATCTTCACAGTTAAACACTTACCTAACAGTAGATTGTATGACCTTTTGATTCAACTCAAAGAACAAGAAGGCGATCTTAATACGGCAAACTATTTCATCGCTGAAAAACATGTTTTCTACGTTTTAAAATCAAACGACTTTTCACCTAATGGGGTTCTAATCCCGCCAACAGTCAAGATTAATGAATTAGAAAAAATATTGATGCAATGTAATAAAAAAGTTTCAAAGTTAAACTCTGACTTTTATTATCGTAATACGCATTCTCATCGCGAAGTTGAAGTGATGTCATTGCTACTGGAAGGAATGCCGCAAAAGAGTATCGCTGACAAGTTAGGGATATCGATTAAAACAGTGAGCCATCATAAACAGATCGCGACGAAGAAAAGTGGTTTTTCGAACTTTAATGAATACTACCTACGCAATTTATCTATTCATCCGCTCATTTAATGCCGCATAAGGTTTGTTCCTCTTTAGACGTAAGAAGAACAAACTTTATTAATGGCTATTCGCCCGCCTTGAAAATCAAATCCACCGCATACTCACCTGCTATTTCCGCAAAGCGTAGCCCTAAACTTTCCACCCGCATTCTCCAATCTCAGTTGGTACAACGCTGCGACGCCGATTCATGAACTCAGCTCATAGCTCCTTTCTCATTTTGCGGGCTAATCACCTGATGCCTTTAGCGATAGAGTCTTGTTTTCGGATAACACGGCAAGCCGGGAGAGGTTTCCTATACTTCAAAGTCGATGTTGTCCATTTAAGCCCCGGCTGCAAATGCCGAATGGAGAGAAAAGTGGAAGAAAAATTGAAAATTATCCAGGCAGGTTCCCAACCTTCTCAGTCAGGTCCGGAAAGTTACTTCACCGGCAAAGTCCGTATTGATGCACCTTTCCAGACCACTCCTCCTGCACGTACCGGCGGTGCTACTGTCACCTTTGAACCTGGCGCACGCACCGCCTGGCATACTCATCCGCTGGGTCAAACGCTGATCGTTACGCATGGCCACGGTTGGTTGCAGGAATGGGGTGGCGAGATCCGTCCTATTAATCAAGGTGATATCGTCTGGATCCCTGAAGGGGTGAAACACTGGCATGGCGCAACGCCTGACAACGCCATGACGCATATCGCGATTGCTGAATCACTTAACGGCAGCCCCGTCGAGTGGATGGAACACGTCAGCGACGATCAATACAAAAAATAGTATCTCAATCCGGAGAACAAACATGACGATGAAAGTGCTCGGATACGCGGCTCAATCCGCGCAAGCTCCCCTTACTCCCTACGAATTTATGCGACGTGCACCGCGTCCTGACGATGTAGTCATTGAAGTAATGTACTGCGGCGTTTGCCATTCAGACCTGCACCAGGCACGCAACGACTGGGGTTTCAGTAGTTATCCGCTGGTGCCTGGCCATGAAGTTGTCGGTCGCGTGGCCTCCGTGGGCAGCAACGTGACGAAATTCAAACCGGGTGATTACGCCGGAATTGGCTGTATGGTCGATTCCTGTCGCACCTGCCATCCCTGCCAGGAAGGGCTTGAACAGTATTGCGAAGAAGGCAACATCCAGACCTACAACGGTGTCGATCGCCACGATCACCTGCCAACCTACGGTGGCTATTCACAAGCTATTGTCGCCTCTGAAGATTTTGTGCTGAAAATGCCTGATGGGATGGATCTGAAAGGTGCCGCCCCTCTGCTGTGTGCAGGCATCACCACCTGGTCACCGCTGCGCCACTGGAATGTGGGAAAAGGCAGTAAAGTGGCGGTTATCGGGCTGGGGGGTTTAGGTCATATGGCGCTGAAACTGGCTAACGCGATGGGTGCAGAAGTGACGCTGTTCACGCGTTCTGCCAGCAAAGAGGCCGATGCCCGCCGTTTGGGCGCGCATCACATCGTGCTTTCAACTGATGATGGACAAATGGCCTCCGTGACGAATCAGTTCGACCTGATTATCGACACCGTACCGTACGACCACGACATCAACCCTTATATGCCGACGCTCACACTGAACGGAACGTTAGTGTACGTGGGGTTGCTGGGCAAAATTGAGCCACCGGTCAGCACCTTGCCGTTGATTCTGGGCCGCCGCTCGGTTGCCGGTTCCTGCATTGGTGGCATCAAAGAAACCCAGGAGATGCTCGATTTCTGCGGTGAGCACGGCATCGTTTCTGATATTGAAATGATAGACATGCCGGATATCAACGAAGCCTACGAACGCATGCTGAAAAGCGATGTGAAGTATCGTTTTGTGATTGATATGGCGACACTGAAAGCCTGATTGTTTCCACCCTCTCTGTAAAAAGAGAGGGTACTCCCACCAACTCCCTCCCCGCCCTTCAAATATTGGTCCTACCAATCCAGTCAAAAACGTGACTGATTTACGAATAATGACAATTAACCAACACATTCATTGCCATTAATTAACAAAAGATTAACCATTACGTATTGTTTACCCTATATCGCCAGATTGGTCTGACCAATAAAGCGAAAAATAATAAGCACATCACGTTCTGGAGCGTCTTGCATGCAAGCATGGCAACAAGTCTACGACCCCGCTGGTAACATCTGGCTATCAAGCCTTATCGCCGCTATTCCGATTATTTTCTTCTTCTTCGCACTGATTAAGCTGCGCATGAAGGGTTACACAGCCGCAACCATTACCGTGGGTCTGGCGTTACTCGTTGCCTTATTTTTCTATCGCATGCCGGTTGACCGCGCCTTGTCGTCAGTGGTGTACGGCTTCTTCTACGGATTATGGCCCATTGCATGGATTATTATTGCCGCCGTTTTCGTCTATAAAATCTCGGTGAAAACCGGGCAGTTCGACATTATCCGTTCATCGATTCTTTCCATTACGCCAGACCAGCGCCTGCAAATGCTGATTGTCGGCTTCTCGTTCGGAGCATTCCTTGAAGGTGCCGCAGGGTTTGGTGCGCCCGTAGCCATTACCGCCGCGCTGCTGGTTGGCCTCGGCTTTAACCCGCTGTATGCCGCCGGTTTGTGCCTGATAGTCAACACCGCGCCCGTCGCGTTTGGTGCGATGGGGATTCCGATTATTGTTGCAGGCCAGGTCACCGGGCTGGACAGTTTTGAAATCGGCCAGATGGTTGGCCGTCAGTTGCCCTTCCTGACGATTATCGTGCTGTTCTGGATTATGGCGATTATGGATGGCTGGCGCGGCGTTAAAGAGACGTGGCCTGCCGTGATGGTCGCGGGCGGTTCATTCGCCGTCGCGCAGTTCCTTAGCTCAAACTATTTAGGCCCAGAACTGCCGGATATTATTTCCTCGCTGGTTTCACTGGTTTGTTTGACCGCCTTCCTGCGCGTCTGGAAGCCGGTTCGCATCTTCCGTTTTGGTGATATCGGGGCGTCTGTTACCGACCAAACGTTGGCTCGTAAAAATTACACGATGGGCCAGGTTGTTCGTGCCTGGATGCCGTTTATCTTCCTGACCGCTACCGTCACGCTGTGGAGTATCCCGCCGTTTAAAGCGCTGTTTGCTCCAGGTGGTGCAATGGCTGACTGGGTATTTAACTTCTCCGTGCCGTTCCTTGACAAAATGGTCGCCAAAATGCCACCAGTTGTCGCGCAAAGCATGGCTTACGCTGCGGTCTACAAATTTGACTGGTTCTCCGCAACTGGCACCGCGATTTTGGTTGCCGCACTCATTTCCATTGTTTACCTGCGCATGAAACCCAAAGCGGCTATCGAGACATTCGGTGAAACGCTTAAAGAACTGGCGCTGCCGATTTACTCCATCGGGATGGTGTTGGCGTTCGCGTTTATCTCCAACTATTCCGGCCTTTCGGCAACACTTGCTCTGGCACTGGCGCATACCGGACATGCCTTTACTTTCTTCTCGCCATTCCTGGGTTGGCTGGGCGTGTTCCTGACCGGTTCTGATACCTCGTCAAACGCCTTGTTCGCCGCGTTACAGGCAACAACCGCACAACAAATTGGCGTGTCGGACTTGCTGCTGGTAGCTGCAAACACCACGGGTGGCGTCACCGGTAAGATGATTTCGCCGCAGTCTATCGCCATCGCCTGTGCCGCCGTTGGCCTGGTGGGCAAAGAGTCCGACCTGTTCCGCTTTACCGTGAAACACAGCCTGATTTTCACCTGCATGGTAGGCGTTATCACCACGCTACAGGCTTACGTCTTAACCTGGATGATCCCTTGATGACGACACAACCGCGCCTGGCTGACCATCTTGTCGAACGCGTTAAGGCGCTGATTAACGAACGTAAACTGGAGGCGGGCATGCGATTGCCCGCTGAACGCCAACTGGCGGCGGAGATGGGCGTCGCGCGTTCATCGCTTCGCGAAGCCATCCAAAAACTGATTAGCGAAGGCGTGCTGATTAGCCGTCGCGGTGGCGGGACGTTTGTGCGTTACGAAGTCCAGCCGTGGTCAGAACAACGTATCGTCCAGCCGCTCAAAACGCTGGTTGAAGACGACCCCAATTACCGTTACGACATTTTAGAAGCCCGCCACGCAATAGAAGCCAGCACCGCCTGGTACGCCGCGATGCGCGCAACTCCCGCCGACAAAGAGAAACTCATCGCCTGTTTTGACGCGACAGTAAAATTCAAAGAAAGCGACGACCCCGATCTAGCCGCACAAGCCGACGTGCGATTTCATCTGGCGATTGCCGAAGCTTCCCACAACATCGTGCTACTCCAGACCATGCGCGGCTTTTTCGACTTGTTGCAATCTTCCGTGATGCACAGCCGCCAACGCATGTACACCGTTCCGGCCATTTTCGCCGGGCTCACCGAACAGCATAACGAACTGTTGCAGGCCATTCTGGCAGGCGACCCGGAACGCGCGCGTAAAGCCGCGAAAACACATCTCGGGTTTGTCCATACCACCATCAAAAACCTGCATGAAGACGAAGCCCGGCAAGTGCGAATTAACCGCTTGCCGGATGAAGACACCGACGTAATAAGGGACGAAAATCCATGATTATTTCTGCTGCAACTGACTACCGTGCCGCCGCACAGCGCATCCTGCCGCCATTCCTGTTCCATTACATTGACGGTGGGGCTTATGCCGAACACACGCTACGTCGCAACGTTGACGACCTGGCGCAAGTGGCATTAAAGCAACGTGTGCTGAAAAACATGTCTGAATTAAGTCTGGAAACCAAGCTGTTCAACGAAACACTTTCGATGCCGGTTGCGCTGGCACCCGTGGGTTTGTGCGGTATGTACGCCCGTCGCGGTGAAGTGCAGGCGGCCAAAGCTGCCGCAGCCAAAGGCATTCCGTTCACACTTTCCACCGTGTCCGTCTGCCCGATTGAAGAAGTTGCCCCGGCGATTGACCGCCCAATGTGGTTCCAGCTTTACGTGTTGAAAGACCGTGGTTTTATGCGCAATGCACTGGAGCGCGCCAAAGCGGCGGGCTGCTCAACGCTAGTATTTACCGTCGATATGCCAACGCCTGGCGCTCGTTACCGCGATGCACACTCTGGCATGAGCGGGCCAAATGCCGCGCTGCGCCGTTACTGGCAATCAGTAACGCATCCACAATGGGCGTGGGACGTGGGTCTGAACGGTCGCCCGCACGACTTAGGCAATATCTCCGCCTATCTGGGAAAACCAACAGGACTGGAAGATTACATTGGCTGGCTGGCAAACAACTTTGACCCGTCTATTTCCTGGAGTGACCTGGAGTGGATACGAGAGTTCTGGGACGGCCCGATGATCATCAAAGGCATTCTTGACCCACAAGACGCTAAAGACGCAGTGCGTTTTGGTGCCGATGGGATTGTGGTTTCTAACCACGGTGGCCGCCAACTCGACGGTGTGCTCTCGTCGTGCCGCGCCCTACCCGCCATTGCCGATGCGGTAAAAGGCGATATCGCGATCCTTGCCGACAGCGGAATCCGCAACGGTCTGGACGTGGTGCGCATGATTGCCCTGGGTGCCGACACCGTGTTGCTGGGTCGCGCTTATCTGTACGCCCTGGCAACGCATGGCCAGGCTGGCGTTACCAATCTGCTGAACTTAATCGAGAAAGAAATGCGCGTTGCGATGACGCTGACCGGCGCGAAAAGCATCGCTGAAATCAGCCCTGATTTGTTGGTACGCGAAGGTCTGAAAGATATTCTTTCGCCAGAAGGTATGGCGGTTGGGTTTTAGCCAATGAGTGGCTCGCTATGGAGAACGTGGCGAGCATTTCACTTATCCCGTTAGCTCGGCAAAGTGGATTCCAGCCGCATTTATGATTTTTTTTGTAGTGCTGATTGTGGGATTACCACGCTCAGAAAGCGTTCTGTAAAGTGTTTCACGATTAAGTTTTGTTTCAGCTGCAATCTTGCTAAACCCGCCGCGCGCTTCGACAAGACGACGTAACGCCAGTAGGAAGAGTACCTCACCGTTTTCTTCATCAAGACCCGCAAACGCCTCTTTCATGTATTCAACGGCAAAAGCGTGATCTTCCTGAAGCATTTCGATGACTGTTTTATCGAACTCATTAAATTGCATTTTTTAACTCCAGATATTCTTGCCACCATGCAACAGCCTGGTCGATATCCGCCTGTTGCTTGCGTTTATCACCACCGAGCAATAGCAAGTAAGTGTTCTTGCCTTCATGCGCGTAATAGATCCTGTAGCCAGGCCCTTCGTCTATACGCATTTCCCAGACGCCATTCCTGCAAGGCTTATGATCGCCAGGATTATTGAGCGTTAATTGGTCAATACGCCGGACGATTTTTGTTTTAGCCCGCGCGTCCCTTAACGTTTTTAACCATTCATTGAACGGAACCCTACCGTTTTTCAGCTTGAAGAATTTAATAATATTCATCCTTGAAACCTCTCGATTGTAGCTTTTATACCACGTTGATCAATGATTTTTTTGAGTGAGGTGACTACTTACCGCAGCAATCTATTACAGGTTGAGGAAAAGCAAGAACGAAGTTAGAAAGGATGTTTATACTTTGCGGCCTTTCTTCCACGGCACAAAAATAAATCGAATAAATCCCGCCGCTCAGGTGTTCACTGCATACCGAACACAGTGAGGGCACTATCATGAAGCGTTTTATTTCTCGTCTGTTACCCGTCGTTGCAACCAGTTTTCTGCTGTTATCCGGCTACGCTCAGGCGATGGGCGGCAGCAGTGATGAACCCACACCGCCGACTTGTCCAAAAGGGCAAATTTACGACGCTAAAACCAAAACCTGCATGGTGGATAAAGGCGGGATGATTAGCGACGAGGCGCGTACTGACTATGCCTATGCGCTGGCAAAAGATAAGCGCTATCAGGAAGCGCTGGATATGCTCAATACCCTGAAAGATCCCAACACTGCTGAAGCGCTGAACTATCGCGGATATGCCACTCGCAAGCTGGGCCATACTGATGAAGGGATCGGCTATTATTTAAAATCTGTCGCGCTCGATCCTAAATATCCGAAAGTCCGCGAATACTTGGGTGAAGCGTACATGATCAAAAACCGTCCCGATCTTGCCCGCGAACAGCTTGCCGCGATTAAAACCCTGTGCGGGACAAACTGCGAAGAATATCGCGACCTGTCAGCCGCCATCGACGGCCATCCTGAATCCTGACCTGACTGCCCCTGGAGGCGAAAATCAGCAGCGAAGCGATACGCCAGCAAATCGCGCAATATCTCCCCCGCCTGTGGCGCTACGGCCTTGTGCTAAGCCATCGGCGGGATGTTGCTGACGATTTAGTTCAGGCCACCTGCGTGCGAGCACTTGAGCGCTCCGCACAGTTTATTGCGGGCAGCAGAATGGATCGCTGGTTGTTTTCCATTCTGCATTCCATCTGGCTTAACGAAGTTCGTGCGCAGCTGATTCGCCGCGGTCAGGGTTTTGTGGATGTTGATGAACTCACAGGTACGGGAAATAGCGAAGATCCTATCTGGTCTAACGACGTGATGAAACGCGTGAACCGTTTACCCGAAGCGCAGCGCGATACGGTGTTTTTAGTTTACGTAGAAGAGTTGTCCTACCAGGAAGCCGCCGTAGTGCTGAATGTGCCGCTTGGCACGGTAATGAGTCGATTAGCCACTGCCCGCCTGACGCTGGCTCGGGATCCGGCTATTCAACCTGATACCCCGCAGATGAAAGGAGACAAATCATGAGCTTTTCTGGGAACACGGATGAACTGCTGGTGGCCTATCTGGATAACGAACTCAGCACGTATGAACGAGCGGAGCTGGAAGAACGACTTAGCCACGACGATTATCTGGTAAAACGTCTGGCGTTTTTCGAGCGCACCAATATGCCGTTTAAAGCGGCATTTGAACCGTTACTGGAAGCCGCGCCGCTGGCTAAGTTGCAATCCCATCTTAACCCACCAGCACCCCTTGCTATATCACGGCGCAGTTTGATTGCCGCTGCGGTAAGTTTTCTGGCGCTCGGCGTGATTGGCGATCGTACTTTCCTGCACTTTTCTCAGCCCGAAGAAAACTGGCGCGAATTAGTGGCTCAATATATGGCGCTTTATACGCCAGAAACCCTTGCCGAAACGCCGACGAATCAAGCGTTAGAAGCGCAGTTGCAAAGCACGGGAACTGGACTGGGTGTGCCACTGGCCGCAGTAAATCTTACCTTGCCAAATGCCACACTGAAAAATGCTCGCGTGCTGGCTTATGACGAACAACGCATTGCGCAAATCACCTGGCTTGACGCTACGAGCGGCCCGCTTGCGCTGTGTATCACGCGACAATCTGGCAAGCCGATGGCACCTAAAAATGAGCAACGGCTAGGCATGAACATTGTTTATTGGGCAACGCCGAGCCACATGTTTATGGTGATAGGGCATGGTTCGGCGGAGCAGATGAGTGAGATTGCTGAGCAATTGCAAAGTGACATCAGCGTTTAGTGCTGGTGGGTAGCAAACATTGAAATTAGGTGGATAAACCAGGCCGTTTATCCACCGTTAAATCTAATTACTGCACCAAAGCCGTCAGCTTCCCAAACACCCCTGCGCCCTCGGCATCTCGCCGGATTTGCACCACATCTTCGAGCTTGTCGATTTGGCTGATCATTTGTTCAAGGCGCTGGTCGTCGGCCACTTGTAGCCAGATTCGACTCTGGTCGCCCTGTGGAAGCGGCAGGCAGAGAATGCCTTCTACGTTAAAGGCGCGGCGAGCAAACAGGCCGCAAATGTGAGACATCACGCCCGGATGGTTGCGTACCGTAAGTTCAAGAATAACGGTTAGTTGTTGCATGGATTATTCTCCAATCATCTCAATGTTGGCAGCGCCTGGCGGCACCATCGGGAATACTTTTTCGCTGGCATCAATGCGGACGTGAATCAGGCATGGGCCAGGACGTGAAATGGCTTCTTGCAGCGCAAGCTGTGGGTTTTCTGCGGCATTTAAATCGCAACTCGCCAGGCCAAAACCTTCGGCAATTTTCAGGAAGTTAGTTTGCCCCGAGTAGGTCGCGGCAAAAACATTTTGTTGGTAGAACAGCGTTTGTTGTTGATGCACCAGCCCCAGCGCCTGGTTGTTCAGCAGGATGATTTTCACATCCAGATTGTGTTCCGCTGCGGTCGCCATCTCCTGAATATTCATCATGATGCTGCCGTCGCCAGAGAAGCACAGCACTTTGCGCGTGGGTTCCGCTAATGCGGCACCCACTGCGGCAGGCAGGCCAAAGCCCATTGTTCCCAGCCCGCCGGAAGTCAGCCACTGGCGCGGGCGATTCAACGGATACGCCTGTGCCACCCACATTTGATGCTGGCCTACATCGGTGGTGATAATCGCGTTGTCATCCACGCACGCCGCAGCCGCTTTAATCAGGCCGTATGGCGTTAACGGGTTGTCTGCGCCTGGCATGTTGAAGGGAAATTCTTGCTGCAAGCCAGCAACCTGTTGCAGCCACTGCTGGCGCGGTTGAGCGTCGATTTTTGGCAGTAATTGTTCAAGCACTTCGCCCACATCGCCACGAATCGCAACGTGTGCCTGTTTGATTTTACCCAGCTCTGCGCGGTCGATATCAACGTGGATGATTTTCGCATTCGGGCAAAATTCTTCCGTTTTACCAATCGCCCGGTCGTCGAAACGCGCGCCCAGAACAATCAGCAAATCCGCTTCCTGCAAAATATAGTTGGTGCTACGCGCGCCGTGCATGCCCAACATCCCCAGCGATAACGGATGTTTTGCCGGAATAGTACCGAGCGCCATTAATGTCATGGTAGTTGGCAGGTTGGCTTTTTCAGCCAGTACGCGAGCGTTGGCGTGAGCATTGATAACTCCGCCACCGAGATACAGCACCGGGCGCTTAGCCTGGTTAATCATCGCGGCGGCATCGGTAATTTGCTGGGCTTCAAACTGTGGCGCAGGGGTATGTACGGAAACAGGCGGCAACTCGCTGATGTCAATTTCAGCGGTCTGTACATCTTTCGGGATATCAATCCATACCGGGCCTGGGCGGCCAGATTCAGCAATGCGGAATGCATCGCAGATGACCTGCGGCAGTTCAGCGATATCGCGGACCAGGTAGTTGTGTTTGGTGATGGGAATGGAGATGCCGTAAGTGTCGACTTCCTGGAACGCATCGGTGCCAATCATTGATTTCGGCACCTGGCCGGTAATGCACACCAGCGGGATGGAATCGAGGCGTGCATCGGCAATGGCAGTCACCAGGTTTGTGGCTCCTGGGCCGCTACAGGCGATACACACGGCGGCTTTGCCTTGAGTACGCGCCATGCCCTGTGCCATAAAGCCCGCGCCTTGTTCGTGGCGCGCCAGAATATGACGGATTTTTTTGCTTTGGCTAAGTGCGTTGTAGAGCGGCAGAACGGTGCCACCGGGAATACCGCTGATGGTGTCAATGCCATGGTGCTCAAGCAGTTGCACGATTAACTGTGCGCCCGTAATACGGTGTGCTTGCGATGGGTTTTCCGAAATTGCCATGCTCCAGTCCTTCTTCTCGTGCCGTTTCGCTTTTGGCCGGGGGACTAAAACAAGAAACCCCGCCCGGTTTGCGCCGGCGGGGTTTTGGAATCGATGCGTTGATTCAGACCCTACGGCGCATTGCCGACGACCACCACCACACGCACGACGACCACCGCGGCTGGTAGCGCGGTTAGTAGTAGGCTTGAGTTGCGAGTGAATGTAGTCATTTGGGTCCTGAATATGAGTTACGCGTTTTTTACGTCGGATTTCATACAAACACACTGCTTCGTTTCACACAACAGCTTTATTCATCAGGGATGAAAACCGTGCTTAAGATCACATCCCTGATTTATCACTTAGATAGCCGTTGCAGCAAATTCCCGACGCAGCTCGTCAATCGGCAAATAACGGCCAATCACCACCAGGCGTGAAACGCGTGATTCGGTGGGATGCCAGGCCGAGCCATAATCAAAACCCACCACTTTATGTACGCCTTGCACGATAAGGCGTTGCGGATGTTCGGCAATCGCCAGCACGCCTTTATAACGCAGCATATCGTTGCCAAAACGCGCGATGCAGCTTTCCATAAACGCACCAATTTTTTTCACATCTAACATGCCAGCATCAAATACGTGCGCCTGAATGGCATCATCCCACGAGCGTTTTGCCGCAGTTTTACGGAACGGCTGGAAACTGACAGGATGGTCTACATCAGCGCGGATAACGCGGAACCCTGCCGCCGTTTCGAGGTTATCGGTGAGTTCAAAAGCATCAAGATCGAGCCAGAGATCAGCCGGGCATTCTCCGTTGACGATCTCAAAAAGATCGGCTTTGTTATTGATCCGATGAATACGTTCCAGCGCCTGCTGTTTTGTTTCATCGTCAACGCGATCCGCTTTGGTGAGCAAGATTCGATCGGCAAAACCCAGTTGCGATGCCGCAACGGCATGTTCATCCAGCTGGCGCGAGATATGTTCAGCATCGGCCAGAGCGATCACCGCATCCAGGCGCAACGCGTCGCGCAGGTGTTCATCAACAAAAAAAGTCTGGACGATGGGCGCGGGGTCGGCAAGGCCGGTAGTTTCGACAATCAGACGTTCAAAATTCAGTTCGCCCGCCGCGCGTTTATCCAGCATTTCTCTTAACGCTGCGGTGAATTCCCCACGCACGCTGCAACAAACACAGCCGTTGCTTAACTCCACAACGTTGACGTTTTCGCCGCCCCTGAGCAGCGCACCGTCAATGTTTACAGCACCAAATTCGTTCTCAAGAATAGCGACGGGTTGGTTGTCGGAATGGGCGAGAAAGTAGTTGAGAAGCGTGGTTTTCCCCGAGCCCAGAAAGCCCGTTAACAGGGTGACAGATACCGCTTGATTCATGTCAGATTCCTTAGGTTAGCAGCAGCGAGCGCCGCCTTTGCCGCCGTAGCGCGCATCCTGACGCTCGCGGAAAAACTCTTCGTATGTCATCGGCGTTTGTTCCGGATGAGTCAGACGGATGTGCTGCACGTAGTTGTCGTAATCCGGTACGCCAACCATCAGTTTAGCCGCCTGGCCGAGATATTTACCGGCTTTGGCGAGAGTGTCGAACATAGTGCCTCCTGCGGTTAATTTGGGTTCAGACAGACCCCACCCCAACCCTCCCCTTGCCAGGGGAGGGAGCTTAACGTCTTCAACTCCTCCCCCTGACAAGAGGAGAGAGCTTAACGTCTTCAACTCCTCCCCCTGACAAAGGGAGGGAGCTTAACGTCTTCAACTCCTCCCCCTGACAAAGGGAGGGAGCTTAACGCCTTTTACTCCTCCCCCTGGCAAGGGGGAGGTTGGGAGGGGGGCATTTAAACCGATTAATGCGCGCTCTTAGCCTGCGCAACAATCTGTTCAACGTCTTCTGGCATCTTCTCGTAAGGCGTTTCTTTCACGGTCGGATGGTCAGATTTCAGCGCCTGTCGCGCGGTTTTAATCGCAAACAGAGCAATCACTACCACAACCACCATAAAGAAGATGGTCAGGCCGGCATCCAGACGGTTGTTAAATACCAGTTGAGAAAGCTGCGACTCGGTGTATTGCGCCGGAATATTGCCGCTGTCGATCATCGCCTGGAATTTGTTAGCGATAGCCAGGAAGCCCACTTTGGTATCCGGGCTGAAGGCTTTTTGCCAGCCAGCAGTCAGGGTACAAATCAGCAACCAGGCGGTTGGCACCAGTGCCACCCACGCGTATTTTTGTCTCTTCATCTTAAACAGTACGACTGCACACAGCATCAGCGCCATACCTGCCAGCATCTGGTTGGCGATACCAAACAGAGGCCACAAGGTGTTGATACCGCCGAGTGGGTCAACAACGCCCTGGTGCAGGAAGTAACCCCACGCCATCACGCAAAGTGCCGTTGCCAGTAAGTTCGCAGGTAACGAGTCGGTGCGTTTAAGCCCTGGAGAAATTACGCCCAGTAAATCTTGCAGCATGAAGCGTGCCGCACGCGTACCGGCATCAACCGCCGTCAGGATAAACAGCGCTTCGAACAAAATAGCGAAGTGATACCAGAACGAGACATCCATCAGGCCACCAAGCGCGCCATGCAGAATGTACGCCATTCCTACCGCAAGCGTTGGAGCGCCACCGGCACGGGAAATAATACTTTGCTCACCCACTTCGTTAGCAATGTTAGTCAACGTATCCGGGGTGATGTGGAAGCCCCAACTGCTGACCACGCTTGCCGCAGACACCACAATATCAGTGGTGCCAGCCGGAGCCAGAACCGCCATTGGGCTGTTCATCGCGAAGTACACGCCTGGGTCGATAACGCAGGCCGCAACCAGCGCCATAATCGCCACAAACGATTCCATCAACATGCCACCATAACCGATGAAGCAAGCCTGGTTTTCGTTAGCCAGCATTTTTGGCGTGGTGCCAGAAGCAATCAGCGCATGGAAGCCAGAAACCGCGCCGCAAGCGATGGTGATAAACAAGAACGGGAACATGTCGCCGGTCCAGACCGGGCCAGTACCGTCAATGAATTTGGTCAGAGATGGCATTTGCAGCGTTGGGCGCATGATTAAAATACCAATCGCCAGCCCGATAATAGTCCCGATTTTCAGGAAGGTTGAGAGGTAATCACGCGGCGCCAGCAGCAGCCAGACGGGCAGCACAGCGGCGACAAATCCGTAGCCCACCAGCATCCACGTCAGTTGTACGCCGGTATAGTCAAAGTACGGTGCCCAGGTTGGGCTTTCCGCCACCCAGCCGCCAGAGATAATGGCGAAAATCAGCATCACCAGGCCAATGACCGACACTTCACCAATGCGCCCGGGGCGCAGATAGCGAATATACACTCCCATAAACAGCGCCAGCGGAATGGTAAACGCCACGGTATACGTGCCCCACGGGCTGTGGGTCAGCGCTTTCACCACGATCATCGCCAGCACCGCCAGGATGATAACCATAATCATAAAACAGGCCACCAGCGCGATAACGCCCGCCGTGTTGCCCATCTCCTCTTTCACCAGTTCACCCAGCGAACGCCCGTCACGACGGGTTGAGACAAACAGCACCATAAAATCTTGTACCGCACCGGCCAACACCACACCAGCCAGTAGCCAGAGCATCCCCGGCAAATACCCCATCTGCGCCGCAAGCACTGGCCCAACGAGCGGCCCCGCACCGGCAATGGCCGCAAAATGGTGACCGAACAGCACTTTCTTGTCGGTTGGAACGTAATCCAGCCCGTCGTTATGGCGCACGGCTGGCGTCATACGAGTGGCATCAACGGTTAAGACCCGTTTAGCGATAAACAGGCCGTAGTAACGATAAGCGATCAGGTAAACGCAGATTGAGGCAACCACAATCCACAATGCGTTTATCTGTTCACCACGATTGAGTGCGATGTAACCGAGCGCGAATGCACCTATCAGTGCAAGCACAGCCCATATGAGGTGTTTCCCTGGATTATTCATATTTGTTTTCCATGTGTAGAGCCAGAGGTAGACGGTATTACCGTTTTGTTCTAGAGCAAGCACGCGGATTTAACAATATTGAAACGTTATAATACAGTGGTTTGACCAGGTCTTTACATCAGCTTGTTAAGGGGATCACTTTGCGAGGGAAATGCAGGGTAACAGAGTTGCAAAATTTGAGAGCGTCAGAGCAAATAAGCGTTGTGCGGTGGATAAGCAAACGCCCTCCACCACCAACAGTTACCCCAGCGTTGCCGTCGTCAAACGGCTGGTGCAACAACGCTTGCCACGTGCATCGAAAATGGCAATGTCCCAGACTTGGGAAGTCTTACTAAGATGCAGCGGCTTGCACACGCCGCGCACGTTGCCCGATGCCACAGCGCGATGATGACTGGCGTTAATCTCGGTTCCCACCACGCACTGCCCTTCCGTGGTCGTCAGAAAACCTGCCATCGACCCCAGCGTTTCCGCCAGCACTACCGATGCGCCGCCATGCAGCAAACCGAACGGCTGCTGAGTGCGATTATCCACCGGCATTTCCGCTTCAAGAGTTTCGTCGTCAATGCGCGTGTAGATAATGCCGAGGTGCTCAACCAGGGTTCCCGCGCTGGTGCGGTTTAGCTCATCAAGCGTGAGTTGCCGTTTCCAGATGCTCATTCAGGCTCCTAGCGTTGCGCCGCCATCAATCACAATATCCTGCAAAGTGATGTGGCTGGCGTGTTGTGAGGCAAGGAACATAATGGTGCTGGCGATTTCCTGCGGACGGGCAATTTTGCCCAGCGGAATACCCAGTTTGAATTGTTCCGGAAAACCTTTAATGCGTTGCTGTTCGGCATCCGGCGATGTCCACAACGTGCGTTGCATGTCGGTATCGGTCGAACCAGGCGACACCACGTTGCAGCGTACGCCGAACGGTGCCAGTTCCAGACCAACCGTCAACGCCAGGCTTTTCAGTGCCGCTTTCGATGCGCCATAGGCAGACATTCCGGTGCGCGGAGTATGCGCAGCATCAGAAGCGACTGTCACAATCGCCCCGCTACGCTGCTCGCGCAGGCGCGGCATTACGGCGCGGAACATATTGAACGCGCCACCAACGTTGACCGCAAAGGTGTCCTGCCAGTCTTGCAGCGCTAACGCATCCGTAGCACCCATGCGTAAAATACCCGCCGCATTGACCAGCACATCCAGTTGCGGCTCATCGCTCAGAATGCGTTTGGTGACGTCTGCCACCTGTTCCGCATCGGCTACGTCCAACGTTTGGGTAGTAAACGGATAGTCTTCCAGCGGGAATGCCACATCGAAACCCGTCACCGTCGCGCCAGCTTCGCTGAATGCCCGCGCAGTGTGGTAACCAATACCTTTGCCCGCACCGGTTACCCAGACGCGTTTGCCATTAAAGCCGATATTCATGCCTGCGATTCCCGTGACAGCAACGCCCACCAGGCGTCGATGGTCGGGTTTTTCGCCAGCATAACGAAATCGATATCCGCGTGAATTTTGCGCCATTTCGCCGCAAGCGCCATCATGCGTACCGAATCGAGGCCGTAATCAATCAGGTTTTCGTCGTCTTCCGGGATGTCGGATTCATCCAGCAGCGGCAGCACTAATTCGCGCAGCTGCTGTTTATTTTGTGGCGCAGTTTCTGGTAGCAAATCGCGGGTCATCACCACGCGCCCTGAACGGCCTGCGGTGTATTTCAGCGCCATCATGTGTTCTTCGCGGGTGAAATCTGCCAGCGCGTCGGCCACCATAAACGGTTTGATATCACGCATAAATGCGTCGGTCGCCGTTGTCATGCAGCCAATATGGGCGTACACACCGCAGATAATCAGTTGGTTACGGCCGGTTTCTTTCAGAGCCTGTTCCAGCGGCGAGCGGATAAACGCGCTGTAACGCCATTTAGTCAGCACCGTGTCGTGCTCGTCCGGTGCAAGTTCAGCGACAACTTTCTGGCGCTCAGGATGCTTGTTTAAACCAGGCCCCCACATGTCGTTTAACAATGCGCGGTCTTCATCGCTCTGCGCATTAGGCTGAGCGGTGTAATAGACCGGAATATTATGCAGTTTGCAGTACTGACGCAGGGCGGCAATGTTGGCGATAACCTGTTGGATCATCGGGCAATTGTCACCCCAGAAATCAATGAAATATTCCTGCATGTCATGAATCAGCAGCGCCGCACGCTCAGGTTCAAACGCCCAGCTCACTTTGTTTTCTGGGATGTCGGCAGCCGTCGGTAAGGTGTACGCGTTCAGTTTTGGGATAGCCATAATTTCTCCGTCAATCAACAAGCCAGTTGCTTATCAGCAATCAACTGGCGCAAACGTTTTTTGTCCACTTTGCCCACTGCGGTCAGCGGCAGACTTTCTACAATTTCGATGCGATCCGGCAGCTTAAAATCGGCAATGCCCAACTCACGCAAATAGCGACGAATTTCCACGGCGCGGAACGGGCGGCGGCCAACAATAAACGCGCAGCTTTTCTCGCCCAATAAGCTGTCTTCCATCGAAACGAGTGCGGCATGAACTATCTCTTCATGGCGCAGCAGCAGGTTTTCGATCTCTTCGGCAGCGATCTTTTCCCCACCGCGATTGATCTGATCTTTTTCGCGCCCCTGAACCGTGATGTAGCCATCTTCGGCAATAGAAATCAGATCGCCGGAACAGTAAAAACCGTTGGCATCAAAGGCGCTGGCGTTGTGTTCCGGGCTGCGATAATAGCCACGGAAGGTGTATGGCCCGCGCGTCATCAGGCGGCCCACCACGCCCGCAGGCAGCGGATTACCGTTTTCATCAGCCACCCAAACTTCATCGTCCGGGCACATCGGTTTGCCCTGAGTTTTGAAGATGTGTTCGTTGTCATCGTCAAGGCGCGTGTAGTTCACTAGCCCTTCCGCCATGCCAAATACCTGCTGTAACTGGCAGCCAATTTCTGCCGGGATTCGTGCGGCCAGGGCTTCGCTTAAACGTGCGCCGCCAACCTGTAACAGCTCTAAAGATTCAAGGGATTGATTACTGCCCCACTCGCTAATTGCCTGTAGCCAAAGGCTGACAGCCGGTGGCACCAGCGCGGTGGCGTTAATTTGATGGCGTTCGATAAGCGGGAAACACAGCGTGGCGCTCGGGTCGTTTGCCAGCACTACTCGCCCGCCGCCGTAAAACACACCCAACGAACCCGGCGAACTCAGCGCGTAGTTGTGCGCCGCAGGGATCGCGCACAGGAAGCGCGTGTTGGTATCAAAACGACAGATTTCGACGCTGCGACGAATGCTGTAGTAGTAATCGTTATGCGTGCGCGGGATCAGTTTTGGCGTGCCGGTGCTGCCGCCAGAAAGCTGGAAAAAAGCCACTTCATCGGCTGTTGACGGCGTAGCAACAAAGTTATCTTCCGGCTCGTTGATAAACGCGCTCAGCGAACGTTCGCGATCGTTTTCATTGAGCAAAACCGCCATACGCAGCGACGGGTTCTGTTGGCAGAGCGTATCCAGGAAATCGTCGTGAGCGAACAAATTGTGTTTACGATCGGCAATCAGCACCACCGGTTCGATTTGCTGCGCGTAGGCTTCCATTTCAGTGCGTTGATGGCTGAACAACGCGTTAACCGGAGCAACGCCGATTTTCAGTAGCGCAAATAACGTGATGTAAAGTTCCGCCACGTTGCCAAGCTGAACCAGCGCGGTTTCACCGGACGTTAAGCCACGGCGCTGCAACGCACACGCCAGGCGCGTGGCTGCCAGTTCCAGTTCGCGGTAGCTGAAATGGCGCTCGCCATCGATCAGCGCAATCGCATCATTTTTAGCATGACTGGTAAGAATGTCGGTCAGGGGTAAATCCGCCCAGTAACCTTTCTCGCGATAACGCGCAGCCAAATCCGCTGGCCAGCGAGTGAATTGAATCGCCATTTAATTAAGTCCGAATACGTGGAGCATGGTGGAAAGTTTTACGCCAGTTTCGCGCCATTCTGATTCCGGTGACGAGGCAGGTACGATGCCCGCACCCGCGAACAGGCGCACTTGTTTGCCACCCACTCGCGCGCAGCGAATCGTTACGACCCACTCGCCGTTACCTTCGGCGTCACACCAGCCGACAATTCCGCCAAATAATTCGCGGTCAAACGGTTCCAGTTCGGCAATGAGTTTTTGCGCTACGTCATGCGGGAAGCCGCTTAATGCAGGGGTTGGATGCAGCAGGCAGGCAAGCGAAAGTGCGTTGTCCTGGCTGTCTTTGACCTGGCCGTAAATTGGCGTGGCGAGGTGCCATAAAGTCGGCGTGGTAATCAGTTCTGGCGTATCGGAAAGCGTTAAATATTGGCTGTACGGCTGCAATACGCTTTGCATCGCCTGGGTCACCAGGCCGTGCTCGTGACGATCTTTAGTGGAACGCAGCAGTTGCGCGCCAATTTCGCCATCACGTTGAATATTTTCTTTATCGCGTCGCGCTGAACCTGCGAGCGGTAACGAACTGAAATTCTTGCCGGATTTGCGTAACAATAATTCCGGGCTGGCACCCACCAACGAGCCGCCATCCGGCAACGGTACATGGAAGTTATAGCTGGTCGGGTTTTGGCTGATCAGGTGGTTGAGCAACGCATCAAGATCAACAGGCGCATCAGTTTCAATATCAATCAGGCGCGAGAGCACTACTTTGTCGATATCCGGCTGCGCGGTTGCGGCAGCGGCATGCGCCACCATCTCCATAAATTGTTCTTGTTCTGGAATCGCTTTGCGAGCCGCAATGTTTAGCGGTTTACCCGCAATAAATTGGCTGGCATCAATCTGGCGCTGCGCGCGCGAAAACGTCTGCGAGCTTTCAGGAATAAACAAAGCTGATGGTTGGCGGGGATCAAACGGGATTGCACCCACAACAACGGGCTTCTCGATGCCGTGCTTTTTGGCATTTTCAAACGCTTCGCGAAGCTGTGTTTGCAGGTGACCATGGGGATTTGCGCCATCAAGCGCCGGGCTATCCAGACGAGCGAAGCAGCCGCTTGTCGAAAAACTGCGGTAAGGCGACATAAAGAAAAAGCTATCTGCACAATGGGTTAGCTGTTTTTCTTGTGACTGCGGCGCCAGTAACGTTTCCATGCGTCCTCCGTTAAAACATGACAAAAGATAGTAATAATGATTATCATTTGCTTTTCGGTGTCGTAACGTAAAGAGAAAAGAACATGCTGTCAACAAAGGTCCGATTTTTTTTAACTATCCCCACATTGGTATTATTGGCTCTTAGCAGCCTTGCCCACGCAGCCGACTGGCCACGAACCATCACTGACAGCCGTGGCACACACACGCTTGAACAGGCACCGCAGAGGATTGTTTCCACCAGCGTGACATTAACCGGCTCACTGCTGGCAATTGATGCACCGATTGTCGCAAGCGGCGCAACAGCGCCGGGTAACCGTATGGCAGACTCGCAAGGTTTCCTGCGCCAGTGGGGGGATGTGGCTAAAGCACGAAACATTCAGCGTTTATATATTGGCGAAGCCAGCGCCGAAGCCGTCGCCGCGCAAATGCCCGATCTTATTTTGGTCAGCGCTACCGGTGGGGATTCCGCTATCGCTCTTTATGACCAGTTATCCGCAATCGCACCGACGCTGGTGATTAATTACGACGATAAAAGCTGGCAGGAATTACTGACTCAACTCGGTGAAATTACAGGCCACGAAAAGCAAGCAGCCGACAGAGTTTCCAGCTTTGATAAGCAACTGAGCGAAGCCAAAATGCATATGACGTTACCGCCGCAGCCCGTTACCGCGCTGGTTTACACTCCGGCATCGCGTTCGGCTAACTTGTGGACAACTGAATCCGCACAGGGGAAATTACTTCAGCAGCTTGGTTTCACGTTATCAACGTTGCCTGCGACCCTTCCTGCGCTCAAGAGCATGGGAAAACGCCACGACATCGTGCAACTAGGTGGTGAAAACCTTGCGACGGGTTTGAACGGCGAGAGCCTGTTCCTGTTCGCCAGCGACGAGAAAGACGCCACGGCACTGGAAAACAACCCGCTGCTCGCGCATATTCCTGCGGTGCAGAAAAAGCAGGTTTACGCGCTAGGCACCGAAACATTCCGTCTGGATTATTACAGTGCCACTCAGATACTTGCTCGTATGAGTAAGTTGTTTGCTAGTCAGTAGTTTATGTCGCTACGGACCCCACCCCAACCCTCCCCTTGCAAGGGGAGGGAGCAGACCGTCGCTTTTAGCTCCTCACCCTGACAAGGGGGAGGCTGGGAGGGGGTCATTTAAGCAGCCTGCGGCTGCTGATAACGCCGCAGCTGCACCAGCACAATCGCCAACACAATCCCGCATAACGTTAACGCAAAACCACCGGAACTGGCTGCCGCAACAGGCGTTAACGCCACCGTCATCGCGCCTAAAATTGCCGCACCAATAGCATCGCCGGTCACGTTTTGCGCCGTCCACAAACCGTTAATACGCCCTAACATCCCGTCAGGTGTCAGCGTTTGAATTAGGGTGTATTGCAGCAACGAACTGATGGCACTGAGATAACCAAACAGCGCCAGACAGGCAAGCCCCAGACCCCAGACGGGCATCAGGCTGAACACGCCAATCGAGATAAACGACACGACACCGCTCGCCAGCATAACCATACCAGGCCGTGCGTGATGAGCGATACGCCCGCTAGTTAATGCGCCAATGGCAGCCCCCAGCGGAACCGCGCCATACATCAGGCCAATTTGTGCCGCACTCATCTGCCAGTGCCCGGCCAAAGCTGGATACAGAACGCGCACCGCACTCGCCATCGTCAGCAACGCGCCAACTAACGCGATACCGCCAATAATCGGATGACCCACCAGGAAACGCAGCCCGTTCCACAACGAAAGCAGCGGGTTTTCACGCGCTTGCGGCGGCGGTGCCAGTTTCGGCAAACTCAGCAAGGGAATTAAGGTGATAAAAGTGCCGACGGAAGCCAGCGCGTAGTTCCACACCACGCCGCCCGATGCCAGCAGCAGCCCGCCAATCATCGGCGATATCACTGAGCCGAGGCGCACAGTGAGCATGGTAATTGCGCTCGCCTGCATTAAATTCTCACGCCCGACTAGCGCAGGTGTAGCGGCCAGAAGCGCCGTCACGCCGAGTGCGCCAAAGAAGCCATCCCACACGCCAAGCAGATAAATCGCGGCGAGCGAGGGTTCCGGCAAGGCGGCGTTAATTGTCAGGCCAATAAAACCCACGCCGCAGGTAGAACGCGCCAGCAAGATAAGACGACGACGCTCGTGCCTGTCTGCCAGCACTCCCCCCATCATCAAACCGATAAACATCGCGCTGCCCGTTAACGTTACCGCTAACCCCACTTGCAGCGAGGAACCCGTTAGCGTCTGAATTTGTACCGGCACCGCAACGCCCAGTAACCCCAGAGATAAAATGGAGATAAAACGGGCGAGGAAAACGGCGCGAAAAGCGGGATGAGTCTTGAGTAAACTGAGATTTAGCAGCAAAGAATTGCGGTTCATTACATGGCCTTAAAGCGAATTTTTCTTTCCGGGTGCGAGGCGGCTCATGCTAACATAAACAAATAAGAGTGATAATGATAATAACTATCATTAAATTTTACATGGAATTTGTATCAGGTAACACTATGTCGGCTTCCCGGATATCCGTTCTGCTTATCCTGTTTTTCTTGCTGCTTTTAATGGCAACACTCAGCCTGCTGTTAGGCGCGAAATCACTGCCTGTTGAAGTCGTTTTCGATGCGCTTAGCGGCCAGTGCCAAAGTGCGGATTGCACTATCGTGCTCGATGCACGCCTCCCCCGCACGCTGGCGGGTATTCTCGCCGGAGGCGCTCTTGGCCTTGCCGGTGCGCTGATGCAAACCCTGACTCGCAATCCACTCGCCGACCCCGGCCTGCTTGGCGTGAATGCCGGAGCCAGTTTTGCCATTGTGTTGGGTGCCGCAGTCTGGAGTCTTTCCTCGCCGCTCGCCCTGCTTGGCCTGGCGTTTTCTGGCGCATTATTTGCCGCATTAGTGGTGGCGTTTACCGGCAGCCAGGGCGGCGGGCAACTTAGCCCGGTTCGATTAACGCTGGCAGGCGTGGCGCTTGGCGCGGTGCTTGAAGGTTTAAGCAATGGCATCTCGCTACTGAACCCGGTTGTGTACGACCAACTGCGTTTCTGGCAAGCCGGAACGCTTGATATTCGCACTCTTTCAACGTTAAAAATTATTGTGTTACCGGTGCTTACTGGCTGCGCGATTGCGCTGTTTATCAGCCGCTCACTTAACAGCCTGAGCATGGGCACCGATACCGCCACCGCACTTGGCAGTAAAGTCGCGCGCACCCAATTACTGGGTTTGATAGCCATTACATTGCTATGCGGAAGCGCCACGGCAGCCGTTGGGCCCATCGCCTTTATTGGCCTGATGATGCCGCATCTGTCGCGCTGGCTGGTGGGTGCCGATCACCGCTGGTCACTTCCCGTTACTATAATCGCCACGCCTGTATTACTGCTTTTCGCCGATATTATTGGCCGCATGTTGGTCCCTGGCGAATTGCGCGTTTCGGTGGTTAGCGCGTTTATTGGTGCGCCGATGCTGATTTATCTGGTGCGCCGCCAACGCAAAGGAGCCGGATTATGAGCCGCCTCTCCCCTCGCCTGTTAATCGTCAGCCTGCTTTTATTGTTGCTCAGCATCGCTCTGGGTTTATGGAGTTTGGGAAGTGGCGTGCTGCCGCTTACCGTAAGCCAGGTGATTGACGCACTCTCCGGTTCCGCGCCGCGCAATATCTCACTGGTGGTGGTCGAATGGCGTTTGCCGCGTGTGGTGATGGCGCTGTTAATCGGCGCGGCATTGGGCGTTAGCGGGGCAATCTTCCAGTCGTTAATGCGCAACCCACTCGGCAGCCCGGATGTGATGGGTTTTAACACCGGAGCGTGGAGCGGCGTGCTAATTGCAATGGTGCTGTTCGGCCAACATCAGACCGCGATTGCGACATCCGCCATGGCTGGCGGCATCATTACCGCGCTGATTGTCTGGCTGCTGGCCTGGCGCAACGGTATCGTAACCTTCCGCCTGATCATTATTGGCATCGGCGTGCGAGCCATGCTGGTCGCCTTTAACACCTGGCTTTTGCTGCATGCCTCGCTGGAAACCGCTATTTCTGCTGGCCTGTGGAATGCCGGTTCGCTGAACGGTTTGACGTGGGGGAAAATCTTCCCTGCCGCGCCATTAATGCTGCTGGCGTTGGTCGCGGGCGGTTTGCTGGTGCGCCGTATGCGCTTGCTGGAGATGGGCGATGACAGCGCCTGTGCGCTCGGCGTTTCGGTTGAGCGCTCCCGCCTGATGCTGATGCTGACCGGCGTTATTCTCACCGCTGCCGCCACCGCATTAGCTGGGCCAATTTCATTTATCGCACTGGTGGCACCGCACATCGCGCGCCGTCTGAGCGGCACTTCGCGCTGGGGTTTATTGCAATCGGCATTATGCGGCGCAGCCTTGCTGCTTGGGGCTGACCTGTGCGCCCAGCAACTTTTCATGCCGTATCAGTTGCCGGTGGGCGTGGTGACCGTCAGCCTCGGCGGCATCTATCTTATTGCGTTGTTGATTCAGGAGTCCCGTAAGAAATGAGCCAGATCTCTGCTCCATCGCGCCTGCATGGCGAACAGCTTAAGCTGGGATATGGCAATCATGTGGTGGCCGACTGCCTGACCGTTGCCATTCCGGACGGCAAGTTCACCGCCATTATTGGCCCCAACGGCTGCGGAAAATCGACGCTGCTGCGTACGTTAAGCCGCCTGATGAAACCGATGAGCGGCCAGGTGTGGCTGGATGGTAATGAAATCCATCGTTTTGCGACCAAAGAAGTGGCGCGACGTGTGGGATTGCTGGCACAAAACTCCAGCGCACCGGGCGATATTAGCGTGGCAGAGTTGGTGGCTCGTGGGCGTTACCCGCACCAGCCGATGTTTTCCCGCTGGCGGGAAGAAGACAGCCAGGCAGTAGAACGGGCGTTAAAAGCAACGAACATTGAAGACTTAGCCGATCAACCTGTCGACACGCTTTCAGGCGGTCAGCGGCAGCGCGCCTGGATTGCCATGGTGCTGGCACAAGAAACCTCGATTCTGCTGCTTGATGAACCGACAACCTGGCTTGATATCAGCCATCAAATTGATTTGCTCGAGTTACTGCGCGATCTGAACCAAAAACAAGGCTTTACGCTTGCCGCGGTGCTGCATGATTTGAACCAGGCCTGCCGCTATGCCACGCACTTAATTGCGCTTCGAGATGGAAAGATTGTGGCCGAAGGCGCTCCAACAGAAATTGTCACGCCAGAGCTTATCGAAGCAATTTATGGCCTGCGTTGCATGATTATTGAAGATCCGGTGGCGCATACGCCGTTGGTGGTGCCGTTAGGGCGTAGCTGAGGCTTTTGTAGGGTGGATGAGCAGTAAGCGACATCCACCATTTCATTCGGCTCCTGGCGGGTGCACTACGCTTACCCGCCCTACAAAAACGCTTTAAATCACTCCGTAATTGCTAATACCCTCTGCAACACCGGCCCAATCTCCACAAAAGCATTTGGGGAAATAATATCGACATGGGCGCAATCCAGACGGAACACATCCAGTTCGGCTATCCACGGTGCCCAGGTTTTTTGCGGGTCCATTCCTTGCGGTAACGTTCGCTCTGCTACAAACAACGTCGCTTTGCCGCCAAATGGCACGCTTTGCGCTGTGGTTAGCAAACGCACCGCATCGCCGTAGTTGCCTTCAATGGCCTGGAATAAGGCGTCTGATGCCTGCCCTTGTTGGGCTGCAACAAAAGCCTCACGTTCGCGGTTGATCTCGTCAAGAACAGTCGGATCAAGTTCGTTCGCGCCCTTTTCAGCCCAGTTTTGCGTTTCTGGCGGCCAGGTATCTAACAGCCCTAAAAACGCTACCTTTTCCCCTGCCGCTTCGAGCCGCGCTGCAATACCCTGCGCCAGCGTGCCGCCTAACGAATATCCCATCAGGTAATACGGGCCATACGGCTGAAGTTCGCGCAGGGTTTGCAGATGCGTTTCGCAAACTTGCGCCTGGTTTTCGGCCTGCTGCATTGGGCCCGTTGGGCGCGGAGACTGAATGCCGGTAATCGACCAGCGCGGGTCGAGGTAGCGCTGCAACACACTAAATTGCCAGGCAAAACCGGACGCCGGATGGAAGCAATACAGCGTTGGCCCGCTACTTTTACGCAATGGCAGCACTGCATCAAAACCTGCACGGCTAGCTTCTTCTTCGCTGTGCTCTTGCGTCAGGGTTTCGGCAAGTTGGCCGACTGTCGACGCAACCATGACTTGCCCAACGGTGACTGGCCTTGCGAGCGTGCGGCGTAAATCCGCAGCCAGGCGCATCGCCAGCAATGAATGCCCGCCGAGGGCAAAGAAGTCATCATCAACAGACTGAATTTCGCAGCCCAATAGCTGGGCAAAAGAGTCAGCAATGGCTTTTTCCAGGCTCGATTCAGGTGCGCGCCCCAAACCCCGCAATGCCAGTTCAGGCAACGGCAATGCTTTGCGATCCAGTTTGCCGTTAGCGCTCAGCGGGAAATCATCCAGTTGAACCAGTGCAACAGGCACCATATGCGCAGGCAAAATTGCGCTCAGTTGTTCACGCATCGCATCGACGGGCAATGCCTGGCCCGTTGCCGATACCAGATAACCGACCAACTGACGGGCATCACCACCGCTTGCAGCCGCACCCTGATTCAGTACACAGGCATGCGTGACGGCTTGCGCCACATCCGGCAGCGCTTGTAATGCCCTGTCGATATCACCCAATTCAATACGCTGACCACGAATTTTTAGCTGATCGTCACTGCGCCCCAAATATTCCACCGCACCGTTATCCAGCCAACGAGCCACATCACCCGTGCGGTACATTCGTTCGCCCGCAGCAAAAGGATCGGCGACAAAGCGGCTGGCGGTCAGATCCGGGCGGGATAAATAGCCCTGCGCCAGTTGAATGCCGGTGAGATACAGATCGCCTGCGATCCCCACAGGAACCGGGCGCATTGCCGAGTCCAGAATGCGTAAACCGGTATTCCACACAGGCCAGCCAATCGGCACACTGCTGCCCGTTACGCGAGCCAATTCCTCGCCAAATGCCGGATACCAACTGACATCCACCGCAGCTTCGGTTGGCCCATAAAGGTTGTGTAATGGCGCATGGGTCAGCGTTTCCCACTGTCGACAAAGCTCGGTTGGCAGCGCTTCACCGCTACAAAAAACACGCTGCAAAGTGGCGCAGTTTGCAATCGCATCG
The DNA here is from genome assembly GCA_965119215.1 of uncultured Buttiauxella sp. GTDB lineage: Bacteria > Pseudomonadota > Gammaproteobacteria > Enterobacterales > Enterobacteriaceae > Buttiauxella. The sequence goes on along the minus strand of CBCPKK010000005.1, from coordinate 153,081 downwards.
TCGTCGGTTAATGCCGCGACAAAAGCCGCTAGCATCGACGGAACAAAGTGCGTGGTGGTCACACGATACCGGGCAAAGAGTTGCTGCAACGCTTCCGGGTCGCGGTGCGATTCAGGCGGTGCCATCACTAATTGCGCACCAACGATATACGGCCAGAAAAACTCCCATACCGACACATCAAAACTGCACGGCGTTTTCTGCAATACCACGTCTTCGCCATTGAGCGGATAGTGGTTTTGCATCCACAACAACCGGTTAACGATAGCCTGCTGCCCAACCATGACACCTTTCGGACGCCCCGTAGAACCGGATGTGAATATCACATAAGCCGTATGTTCTGGAGCCGAGCGATTCTCGAGCTCCGGCAGATTATCCATCGCCAATACGCTCTGATAGCAGAAGGTTTGCAGGCCGTTAATGGCGCTAAAACGTGGCAATTGTTCGGATGAAGTCAGCAGCAATCGCGGCGCGGCATCTTCCAGCATCATATGCAGACGGTCGTCGGGATAACCGGTATCCAGCGGCAACCAGGCTGCGCCCACCTCAACAATGGCCTGCAATGCCAGCGATAAAAACACCGAGCGCGGTAGCGCCACGGCGACAACATCGCCCGGTTTCACGCCGCGAGCGATAAGCTCACCTGCCAGTGCCTGTACCTGTTCGCGCATTTCACGATAGCTAAACTGATGGTTTTCATCGGCAAGCGCGGGGGCGTCTGGCGTACGCCAGGCTTGTTCCGCAATCAAATGGCTTAACGTGGTTGCGGGCACATCGGTTTGCGTCGCATTCACGCGTTCCAGAAGTTCGATTTCCGGCGCGTGAAGCAGTTGTGCATCGACACAGCGCAATGCGGGATTACCCGCAAACTGGCGTAAAAGCAGCGGCAAACGCGCGATGTGTTGCTGCAAAATCTGCGCATCATAGCGTTGTGAATTTGCCAGCATTTCAAGGGAGAAGTCGCCTTGTTCGCTGATGTACAGCGCAATTTCCAGATCGCGCACCGGGCCGGAAGCCAACTGGTGCGTGATGCCTTCGATACCATTGAAATCGAGGCGGTAGTCGAACATTTTCAGGTTCAGCACCGGGCCATAAAGTGGCTCACCGCTTGAGACTTTCCCCAAATCACGCTGAATTTGTTCCGCATCGTAGCGCTGATAACGGCGAATACCTTTTAGCTCTTTCGCCAGATTTGCCGCAAGTTCAGCAAGGGTAAAATTCGGTTCGATTCGCACGCCAAACGGCAGCACGTTTAGCACCGGCCCGGTTGCACAAAGTGCTGCGGAACCCATGCGGCGCATGAAGATAAACCCGGCTGAATAATCAGCGCGACCACTTAGTCGCCCGAGCCAAAGCGCCACCAAACCCAATGCCATATCAGCGGCTGTCAGGTTGTGAGCGCGAGCGATCTCCACCAGCGAGTGGAAATCAGCGTTATCAAAACTGAGCGACTGGCGAATCAGTTGCGTGGTGGAACCCTGGCCGGTCAGCGGTTGTGTGGATAACGTGGCTGGCGGCGGCAGTTGTTTTGCTTTGCTGACCCAAAACGCGGCATCGCGTTTCCATGTGTCGCTTTCGCGGTATTGCTCGTACTCCGCAACCACATCGCTAAACGGGGTAAATGGGTTGGGCTCCGGCGTTTGGTTTTGGCAATACGCGCTGTAAATATTGGCGATTCGGCGGGTAATTGCAGTGAAACTGAAGCCATCGACCACTAAATGGTGAAAGCGCTGATACCAGAACCAGCGCGTTTCGCTGATGCGAAGTAACTGATGATGGTAGAGCGGTTTACCGCTGCTGATGCGTAAATCCTGCTCGAGATCGTCGCGCATAATGGCTAACGCTGCGGCTTCTGGCTCGGCTTCGTCACGTAGGTCACGGCAAAGCGGCGAAGTAAACGATGCGCTGGCATCTACCCATTGGCGCGCCTCGCCGTCCACTTCACCAAAGCGCATGCAAAGGGTATCGGCCTCTTTCATGCCTGCTACTATCGCCTTGCACAGCAGCGCTTCATTGATGTCGCCGTTTACTATTTCAACGTAATGCGCAACGCTCCAGGCATTTTCCTGCGGCGAGAGTTGATCCGCCATCCAGATGCCAGGCTGCGCCGCGACTAACGGCAGGGTGTCTAACGGGATAGTTTCGAGCTGTTGTTCCAGATCTGGTGCCATCAATAATTCACTCACAGCTCACCCCTGATTTTGCAAAAGTTGCGGGTTGTAGCTGCGTCCAGTTGTCGAGTAGCCAACGGTTACATTCTTCATTGGATGCAGGCTCGCAAATAACCTGCCAGCCGTCAGGCAATGCACAATGTTCAGGCCATAAACTGAACTGCTTTTGCGCATTTTCAAGGATGAAAAAACGGCTCTGTGGCGAATCAAAGGGGTTGCTAAATTCCATATATCTCTCCTGTCAATGAGATGCTTTCCAGAGCCAGGCTAGCCCATCAATCAGACCGCCACGCCAGCAAAGCGCATCGTGCCCACCGTCAACCTGACGATAGAAAAGCTGCTGCTGTGTTTGTTGTAGTAAGGGATATAAGCGTTGATTTACTTGATGAATGAGCGGTTCTCTGACCCCTGCTTCAAGATAAATGCGTAGCGGTTTGTCGCACTGAAAACCCTCTTCCAGTTGCTGTATCAGCAGCCCGCCTTGCTGGTTGTTCTCACGACGTGGCCACCAGTACGAACCGGACTGGCTCAGCACGCAGCCAAATTGTTCCGGCCAGTGGAGCGCGGCATAAAGCGAGGAAAGCCCGCCAAAACTTTGCCCGGCGACCACGGTAGTTTCTGGATTTTCATTCCAGCGGATAAGCGTGCGGATCTGCGGTAATAACTCTTCCTGCACCGCCTGCCAGAACTGCGCGTTACACGGGAGTTCGTCGCTGCGTGTCGTGTCGTCGATGACATCAATCAGCACGTAAACAGCCGGGGGTAATTCTCCGGCGTCCGTTTGCGCCTGTAGCGCAGGCCACACCGGTATTCCTTCTGCCCAAAATTGGCCGTCGAGCAGAATCGCTAATGGGCGCTGTTCCGGCTGCGCGTCACCGGTAGAAAATATCCAGACATGACGTTGATTATCCAGAAGATGGCTTTGCCAGGTGATGCAGAGCGGCGCGCTATGAGGCGTGTTCGGTTTGTCCCAGCCCGCTTGTTTTGGCGCATCAGGAAGATGCAACGCCGACATCGGGTGCCCGCGCCCGCCGAGCCAGCTTTCAGGGTTGAGCGGATCGGCAATCGCCTGCGGCAGCAGCTTTCGCCAACCTTCTCGCAGCGCCATAGGCTCTGGTACGCCCCCCTCAAATGCGGCGGCGGGGAAATCGTCTTCATTGGTCGATGGGATATAACAATAGCTGCCGCGCCAGGTCGCGCTCAGGCGGGTTTGCCATTGCCAGACATCCGTTCCTGGCACGCGTTCCATAGTTTTTGGACGGGAACGCTGGTGATGGTCGGTGACGCCCGTGACATAAACCCATACCCGTTTGACCTGAGAGGTTTGCTCGCTGCCTTGCGGGTCACGCCACAAGAAAGTCACTGCACACTGATCGTTATTTTCGCAAGTCACGAGGGGGATGCCCTGCGCCTGTTGTTCCTGCCACCAGCTCTCACTTCCTGTAAGCAAAATTGTCACTCGCACATAACCCTATGAAATTAATGATAACGATCAATAAAGCTGAAATATATTGATAATACTATTGATAATTATTTGCATTTGCAATAGCGTATTTCCGCGCTTGGGCTACCCGATTCCGGGCGCAAAAACAATAAATTGCCGAGCTTGAACGCACTAATCCCTCATTTCGGGGCGAATGCCGGACAGATCTCGGTATCACTAAGTGAAATCCATGCTGTGCCCGCTCCCTTTAGGGAATGGAATTACACCGGGCTCAGCGGAAAAGCAGGCTGCCATAATGAATAATAAAATTAACTATTCCCTCGCTATGCTGATTAATCTGGGAATATACGGTGTCGCTCAACCTGCCTTCGCAGCAGAACAAACGGCATCAGCAACGGCTCAGTCCGGGGCGACAAACAGCGACGACACACAAAACCTCGAACATGATGACACCATAGTGGTGACCGCAGCCGAGCAAAATTTACAGGCTCCGGGCGTTTCAACCATCACCGCTGAAGAACTGAAAAAGCGCCCACCGGCGCGTGATATTTCCGAAATCGTCCGTACTATGCCCGGCGTAAACCTGACCGGTAACTCCACCAGCGGTCAGCGCGGCAATGGCCGTCAGATTGATATTCGCGGCATGGGCCCGGAAAACACCCTGATTCTTATCGACGGTAAACCCGTAAGCAGCCGTAACTCGGTGCGCTTGGGCTGGCGTGGCGAACGTGATACACGCGGCGATGCAAGCTGGGTTCCGCCAGAAATGGTTGAACGCATTGAAGTCATTCGTGGCCCAGCCGCTGCACGTTACGGTAACGGCGCTGCGGGTGGTGTAGTGAACATCATCACCAAAAAAGGCACCAATGAATGGCATGGTTCCTGGAACACTTATCTGAATGCGCCAGAGCATAAAGATGAAGGCTCCACCAAGCGTACCAACTTTAGCCTGAACGGCCCGCTGGGCGGGGATTTCAGCTTCCGCCTGTATGGCAACCTTGATAAAACCCAGGCCGACGCGTGGGATATCAACCAGGGCCATCAGTCTGAACGTACCGGTATTTACGCCGATACGCTGCCAGCCGGTCGTGAAGGCGTGATTAACAAAGATATTAACGGCGTGGTGCGTTGGGACTTTGCGCCAATGCAATCACTGGAAATGGAAGCGGGCTACAGCCGCCAGGGCAACCTGTATTCCGGCGATACCCAGAACACCAATACCAACAAGATTGTGAAAGATAACTATGGCAAAGAGACTAACCGTCTGTATCGCCAGAGCTACTCGCTGACCTGGAACGGCGGCTGGGACACCGGCCTGACCACCAGCAACTGGGTACAGTACGAGCACACGCGTAACTCGCGTATGCAAGAAGGCCTGGCCGGTGGCACCGAAGGGATTTTCTCCAGCGATAAATTCAGTGATATCGACCTGAGCGACGTGCTGCTGCACAGCGAAGTGAATATCCCGATTGATCTGGTATTCAACCAGAACCTGACGCTGGGTACGGAGTGGAACCAGCAGAAAATGAAGGATCTGTCTTCGAACAATCAGACCTTTATGGGCGGCGACATTCCTGGCTCAAGCGGCACTAACCGTAGTCCGTACTCTCAGGCAGAAATCTTCTCGCTGTTTGCCGAGAACAACATGGAGCTGACAGACAGCACCATGCTGACGCCAGGCGTGCGTTTTGATCACCACAGCATCGTGGGCAACAACTGGAGCCCGTCGCTGAACCTGTCTCAAGGTTTGGGCGACGACTTCACCCTGAAAATGGGTATCGCCCAGGCGTATAAAGCGCCGAGCCTGTATCAAACCAACCCGAATTACATCCTGTACAGCAAAGGCCAGGGTTGCTACGCAAGCGGCACCGGCGTGGGCTGCTACATGATGGGTAATGATGACCTTAAAGCTGAAACCAGCATCAACAAAGAGATCGGCCTGGAGTTCAAACGTGACGGCTGGCTCGCAGGCGTGACCTGGTTCCGTAACGATTACCGCGACAAAATTGAAGCGGGTTACGCGCCAATCGGCCAGACCTCTAAAGGCAAAACCAAAACGGATATTTATCAGTGGGAAAACATTCCTAAAGCCGTTGTTGAAGGTCTTGAAGGGACATTGAACGTGCCGGTTTCGACTACCGTAAACTGGACCAACAACGTCACTTATATGCTGCAAAGTAAGAACAAAGAAACCGGCGAACGCCTGTCGGTTATTCCGGAATATACGTTGAACTCGATGGTGAGCTGGCAGATTCGTCAGGATATTTCTGTGCAATCGACCTTTACCTGGTACGGCAAACAGCAGCCGAAAAAGTACAACTACAAAGGCCAACCGGCGACAGGACCTGAAACCAACGAAGTTAGCCCGTATAGCATTGTTGGCCTGAGCGGAACCTGGGATGCGACCAAAAATGTCAGCCTGACGACAGGTATTGATAACCTGTTCGACAAACGCCACTGGCGTGCGGGTAATGCCCAAACCACAGGCGGTGACGCGGGTTATATGTATGGCGCAGGTGCCGAAACGTATAACGAATCCGGTCGTACTTACTATGTGAGTGTGAATACCCATTTCTAAAAATGGACGGGGGGAGAGTTTTCTCCTCCCTTTTTACTATGGAACATCAGCTTTCTCAATTCGATATTTTCCCTGATATTCACGTTTATCGCGTGGATTTTAACGCCGCAACTTTTCAGCCCGAAGATCTGGTTTGGCTTCCTCACCATCATCGTTTATCCCATGCCGTGAATAAGCGTAAAGCCGAACATCTGGCAGGCCGGATCGCGGCAAATCAGGCTCTGAAATTTCATGGAATAAAGGATTATATTCCCGGTATTGGTTTACACCGCGAACCCTGTTGGCCGCCAGGATTTACCGGCAGTATCACTCACAGTGGCAATGTGGCGCTGGCGACAGTCGTTACTGACAATCCATTGCAGCGCACGGGAATTGGCATTGATTATGCAGACATTATCGCACCGCACGTTGCCGAAGAAATCTATGGCGGCATTATTGATTGTGCGGAGAAAGAGCTTATCAGCGCTTCGCCCTTCTCGTTTAATTACGCATTAACGCTGGTGTTTTCCGCCAAAGAAAGTTTATTCAAGGCCTTGTTTCGCCACGTCGGGCGTTACTTTGATTTTTCAGCAGCATCGCTGAATGAAATAGATGACCAACACCTGAGTCTGACCTTAAATCATTCACTTGGGCCATATCAAAAAGGCGACACATTCGTAGCAATATGGAAAGGTGACGCAGCGCAATTAATAACGCTAATAAGGCTTGAGGGATAATAAAAAGAAATCGCTTGCGGCTAAGTAATAAGTGAATGTTATATTCGAAAGAACACAACACATCTACAACATTACTTATAACAAGGACTTCTCAATCTATGGAAAACTCGCTTTCCCTCGAATCTTTCCTCTCCTGCGTACAACAGCGTGACCCACACCAGCCAGAATTTGCTCAGGCAGTCCGCGAAGTGATGACCACCCTGTGGCCGTTTCTGGAACAGAATCCTCAGTACCGCCGTTCAGCGCTGCTGGAGCGTTTAGTCGAACCTGAGCGTGTGATTCAGTTCCGCGTCACCTGGGTTGATGACAAAAATCAGGTGCAGGTTAACCGCGCCTGGCGTGTGCAATTTAGCTCCGCGATTGGGCCATTCAAAGGCGGGATGCGTTTCCATCCGTCCGTTAATCTCTCGATTCTGAAATTCTTAGGTTTTGAACAAACCTTCAAAAACGCACTGACCACTCTGCCGATGGGCGGAGGCAAAGGCGGCAGCGACTTTAACCCTAAAGGTAAAAGCGAAGGCGAGATCATGCGTTTTTGCCAGGCGCTGATGATTGAACTGTATCGCCATCTGGGGCCAGATACCGATGTGCCTGCGGGCGACATTGGCGTTGGCGGGCGCGAAGTGGGCTTTATGGCGGGGATGATGAAAAAACTCTCCAATAACACCGCCTGCGTGTTCACGGGCAAAGGGCTGTCGTTTGGCGGCAGCCTGATTCGCCCGGAAGCGACCGGTTACGGCCTCATCTATTTCACCGATGCAATGCTCCAACGTCATGGCCTGGGCTTTGAAGGGATGCGTGTTGCGGTTTCCGGCTCCGGTAACGTGGCGCAATACGCTATTGAAAAAGCGCTATCGCTGGGTGCGCGTGTGGTTACAGCCTCTGATTCCAACGGCACCGTTGTCGATGAAGAAGGCTTCACCACCGAGAAACTGGCTCGCTTGACGGAAATCAAAGCCAGCCGCGACGGACGTGTTGCCGATTACGCGAAAGAATTTGGCCTGCAATATCTCGAAGGCCAGCAGCCGTGGAGCGTGCCGGTTGATATCGCGCTGCCTTGTGCAACACAAAATGAGCTGGATACAGAAGCCGCACGCACGCTGATTGCCAACGGTGTGAAAGCTGTGGCGGAAGGCGCAAACATGCCGACCACCATCGAAGCGACCAATCTTTTCCTGGATGCGGGCGTCTTGTTTGCACCGGGTAAAGCGGCTAACGCTGGCGGCGTGGCAACGTCTGGCCTGGAAATGGCACAGAACGCGGCGCGTCTGAGCTGGAAGGCGGAGAAAGTTGATATCCGTCTGCATCACATCATGCTGGATATTCACGAAGCCTGTGTGAACTACGGCGGTGAAGATAAGCAAACGCATTACGTGCGCGGCGCGAACATTGCGGGCTTCGTAAAAGTTGCCGATGCGATGTTGGGGCAAGGTATTTTGTAAGTACGGACGCCCTCACCCCCTCCCAACCTCCCCCTTGCCAGGTGGAGGAGCTAAAAGTGCCTGTCGGCTCCCTCCTCTGACAAGGGGAGGGCTGGGGTGGGGTCCGTGAGAACAGTGTCGTCTGCGACACTGACAGAGTTAATTTCACCAGCCCCCAGGAGAGAGGGGGAAGGGAAGCCCTTAAACTCCCGGCACCACTTTAATATCCTCCATACCAATCCCCAGCTTGCGCGGTTCATGGCCAAGAATATTGCCTTCATTAGATAACTGCGGCTGCGGTGGAATGATTTCCAGCAGGCTACTGCGTTCCGAGTTTTCAAAATGCAGCGTCGTGGTGCTCAGTTCTTCGCCAAGCGTTAACGTCTGCTGCTGGTTTCCCACTTTTACCGGCACCGGCTGGCCGATATTCGGACCAAATGCTTTGGCTGTGATCACCAGGTCGAATTTTTCCGGCAGTGGTTCAGCGTATTCAATTTTCACTTCCGGCGCCAGGTTGGCATTTGACCAACGGCCCCAATCTTCCGGCCGCGAAATCCCGGCATATTCTTTCACGTTTTGCGGCGCACCCGGCACGTTGAAGATAAAGCTATCGGCCTGATAACGAATGGCATTTTCGTCCACTTTCAACAATGCGACATTCTTTTTAAAACGCGCTTTGTCGATATCTTGCTGCGCAAATTGCACCGCATGCTGTTCTTGCTGCTGTTCAATTAAACGCACTGACGGCTGGCCGCCGGTTTGCCCTTGAGCCACGCAAAGCCCGGTGGATAGTGCCAGTTTGGGCTCCCACAAACGCGCCATTTTGAAACAGCGATCGACCCAGATAAATTTATCATTTTCTTTAAAGTCAGCCAGTTGATAGCGCAACGGGGCTGAATATTCGCTTTCAGGCAACGGCTCGATTTTTTTATCCAGAATACGCAGCAGCAGTGGCATTTTGAAATGTGCGCCAGAGTAGCTAAAAGTATTTTTCTTCTGGTCAATTTCATATTGGGTAATGGTTTTCGGGAAGTTCCACAGGTCGATAACGTCCGGTTTCCACTCCATCACCTTTTCTTTAACGTTAAGAAATACCGATGCAATCGACTGCCCGGATAAACTGCTGCGCCCTAACCCAAGATAATTATCACCGCCCAGCACATCTAAAACTGTTGCGCCGTTATCCAGGGTGCTACGTTTTACCGGGACTAAATCCGCCTGCGGTTTATCGCCACGAATAATAAAGAACAGGTTATTACGTTCATGCTGATTGAGATATTTGTAGGCGGTATTGTTCATTGCCAGATGATCGGAACTCACGACAATGACGGTATTTTTAAAATACGGTGATGCCTTTATTTTTTCGATTAACGCAGCGATATGTTCCTGGCTACAGGCAACTGCGCTAAACGATTGGTTTTCTTTGCCATCAAACTTATAGCTGCGGCGTTTACAGGTTTTCGAGATAAAGCCGTCCGGATGGTGCGTATCAACGGTCAGCGTAAACAGTGAGAAGCGTTTGTTCGCTTTCGACAGTTCAATATACTTTTCATAGACTTCATCTAACACGGTGTCGTCGTAGAAGCCCCAGTTATTGCGGTACTGCGGGTCGGCGACCATGGTTTTCAACTCTTGCGCGCCGTACATATGTTCGAAGCCATGAGACTGCAAAAAGATGTCTTTACCGGCAAAGCGCAGGTCTGCACCCTGCATAAAATAGTTTTCATACCCTGAGGCTTTCAGGATATCGCCCAGACAAATATTTTTAGGGAAGAAACTCGACATCGACGCCGAGGAATTACCTTCGAATGGTGCAAATAACGGAATACCACATTGTGAGGCAACCATTCCGGCAATAGTGTAATCAGTACCCGGTAATTGCACGGTATGACTGAAATCTATTCCTTCGTTTTTAAGCCCGGTTAATTCTGGTGCTAAATCAGGGAAAAACTCTGGCTGTAAATAAGTACGTTCAAGACTTTCGCCATAAATATAAACCAGATTCAGTTTCGGGTTTTTAATGTTGCCTTGCGGGACTTTGTAATAAACATCGAAATCAGAATCACCAGAACGGGTTTGTGATTTTACCAGTTCAGCCACCTGGCGAAATGCCGGTGATGCATCCACAGAGGCCACGGCAAAAACCAGCGCCAACAGGCTATAACCAAAATGATGAGGGTGCCCTTTACGGCGACGTAAAATCCAGGTTAAGCCCCCGAAAACGGCGACCAGAGCAACAAAGATCCCGATACCAGGCAGAATGTATTTTCCAATCCCTGCCCCGGTAAGGCTGCTGGTTAGGGTGTAAAGCACAGCATCGTTAATCCCTTCGCCGGTAAAGTAGTTACTGGCGACAAAGGTCACGTTCAGGACAATATACAGACCCAACATAAGAAGGATGGCACTAAACCACCAGGCGTTACGACCTGCTTTAACGGCGTACACGGCAATGGCTGCGACAAACAACACAATTGAAAGCATTTCCGACAACGCCAAACCCTCGAAATTAACGCGCGCTATGGCGCAAAGCTGTACTCAATAATATCTGAGCGCTAAATCTAGCGTTGTTGTCACACTCCTGCAATTTCTCTGACACAAAAGTGTGCTGTATTTCGGAATTGTACGTGTTTAAAACGTAACGCTGATAGCTAATAACTATCAGAATCATCGTTAATACAACGATTGCGTAGATTGACCCATCCGACGCATCAATGATTTAATCCCGCCGCTGTTATGATTTTTTAAAGTGGAATTGTAACGCGCAACATGAAGAGCCACCCCGCAACGGGTGGCTTTTTTTATGTCTGCCGTTTCGCTTGTTAGGTATTACTTATCAATTCAATACAACTTACCCATTAGAGCCTTACAACGATATTGGGTATCTTTCTCCCATCGCAAAACGGAGGAAGTACAAATGTCTTTAATTAATACAAAAATCAAACCATTCAAAAACAGCGCTTTTAAAAACGGTGAATTCATTGAAGTTACCGAGAAGGATGTAGAAGGTCGCTGGAGCGTTTTCTTCTTCTACCCGGCTGACTTCACTTTTGTATGCCCAACTGAACTGGGCGATGTGGCTGACCACTACGAAGAATTCCAGAAACTGGGCGTGGATATCTACTCTGTTTCCACTGACACCCATTTCACCCACAAAGCGTGGCACAGCAGCTCTGACACCATCGCAAAAATCAAATATGCGATGATCGGCGACCCAACTGGCGCACTGACTCGTAACTTCGAGAACATGCGTGAAGACGAAGGCCTGGCTGACCGCGGTACCTTTATCGTTGACCCACAGGGCATCATCCAGGCTATCGAAGTGACTGCCGAAGGTATTGGCCGTGACGCATCAGACCTGCTGCGTAAAGTGAAAGCGGCTCAGTATGTTGCTTCTCACCCAGGTGAAGTTTGCCCGGCTAAATGGAAAGAAGGCGACGCGACATTAGCTCCGTCTTTAGACCTGGTCGGTAAAATCTAAGTCACCCGCACTATTTCTCATTTATCGGCAGCGTTTTGCTGCCGATTTTTCTCGCCATCAGGGAGATGACACATGCTCGACAACAACATGAAAACCCAGCTCAAGGCTTACCTTGAGAGATTAACCAAACCTGTTGAGTTGATTGCCACGCTGGACGACAGTGCAAAATCAACCGAGATAAAGGAACTGCTGGCAGAGATTGCGGGGTTATCAGACAAAGTTTCTTTCAGCATTAATAACGATTTGCCGGTGCGCAAACCGTCGTTTTTAATTACCAATCCAGGTTCTGATAAGGGGCCGCGTTTTGCAGGTTCCCCACTCGGCCACGAATTTACTTCTCTGGTGCTGGCATTGCTGCAGACCGGGGGACATCCGTCGAAAGAATCGCAAGATTTGCTTGAGCAAATCCGCGAGATCGACGGCGATTTCCATTTTGAAACCTATTACTCGCTTTCATGCCATAACTGCCCTGACGTAGTGCAGGCGCTGAACCTGATGGCGGTGCTGAACCCGCGCATCAGCCATACCGCGATTGACGGTGGCATTTATCAGAATGAGATTCAGGAACGCAACGTAATGGGCGTGCCTGCGGTATTCCTCAACGGTAAAGAATTCGGCCAGGGACGTATGACACTTGCCGAAATCGTGGGGAAAATTGATACCGGAGCAGAAAAGCGTGCGGCAGAAGCGTTGAACAAACGTGAGGCTTACGATGTATTGATTGTCGGCAGCGGCCCAGCGGGCGCGGCAGCAGCGGTTTATTCCGCACGTAAAGGCATCCGTACCGGCCTGATGGGCGAACGTTTTGGCGGCCAGGTATTAGATACCGTTGATATCGAAAACTACATTTCCGTGCCGAAAACCGAAGGCCAGAAACTGGCGGGCGCACTGAAAGCCCACGTTGACGATTACGACGTAGACGTTATCGACACTCAAAGCGCCAGCAAGCTGATTCCGGCTAAAACCGAAGGCGGGCTACACCAGATTCAAACCGCATCCGGTGCCACGCTGAGCGCACGCAGCATTATCATTGCGACCGGTGCAAAATGGCGAAACATGAACGTGCCGGGCGAAGAAAAGTATCGCACCAAAGGCGTAACCTATTGCCCACACTGCGACGGCCCGCTGTTTAAAGGCAAGCGTGTGGCGGTTATCGGCGGCGGTAACTCTGGCGTGGAAGCGGCAATTGACCTGGCGGGTATCGTGGAACACGTGACTTTGCTGGAGTTTGCCCCAGAAATGAAAGCCGACCAGGTCTTGCAGAATAAAGTTCGCAGCCTGAAAAACGTCGACATTATTCTGAACGCGCAAACGCTGGAAGTGAAAGGCGACGGCTCGAAAGTAACCGGTTTGCAGTATAAAGATCGCGTTACCGAAAGCGTGCATGAGATTGAACTGGCGGGTATTTTTGTGCAAATAGGTCTGCTGCCAAACACCAATTGGCTGGAAGGTAGCGTAGAGCGCAACCGCATGGGTGAAATCATCATTGATGCGAAATGCGAAACTACCGTGAAAGGTGTGTTTGCTGCGGGCGACTGCACTACCGTGCCGTACAAACAAATCATTATTGCGACCGGCGAAGGTGCTAAAGCCTCTCTGAGCGCCTTTGATTATTTGATTCGTAACTCGTAGTTCTGTCCGTCATAAAAAATGGCTCATCGCTTGATGGGCCATTTTTTTAATATTCTTTTGGCAAATGTTTAATATCCACAAGCTTCCCGCGCTTAATCTCAACGTAACTTCCGCGGCGTAATTCGCCAAGAATCGCCATTATTGTGCTGCGCGCCAGTTGAGTCCGTTCCTGAATATAATCTGCTACGTTAATCCCGCTGCGTGAATCAGGCGGGAGTGAATGCAATTCCAGTAATTTACTGCGGATCATCACATACGCCGTCACGCCGACCAGATGTTCTTCGCGTAAGGAATACATCTGCACAAACCAGGCCAGAAGATGAGCCACAGGTTCCCATAACTGCTGTTGGGTAAAAACTTCAAATGCTTTTTCGGCCGGGATAACTCGCGCCTGACAGGTATTTTCAACTCTCAGAAACCAGCCCCCGCGAGGCCGTAAACATTCGGCAATACCGTAAACCAGCTCACCTCGTACAGACGACAAAACCAGGCCATCGTTGGCACGGATAAACGTGAACACCCCTTCGGCAAATAAGTAGAGGTTTTTTTCATTTCCGTTAATGGCATAAATTTCATCTCGCGGATGAAAAGTCTGTTCCGTTCCTGGCGTAGAAAGTGCCTGCCGCAAAATCGCAATTTCAGCCATCGGTCGTGGAGGATAAATGGTGTGACCGACCGCATCGCCGCTCTGATTATTTACCGCACCCATGAATAAACCCTCTTGTATTCTTGTAGCCAATATAATAGCTGATAAAAAAAGCGGCTTACGCCGCTTTTTCTCTATCTGACTAAATAATGACTATTTTCTACGCCAGGTCGTACCCTGTGGGCCATCTTCCAGCACGATACCCATTTCGTTAAGACGGTCACGGGCCTGGTCTGCCAGCGCCCAGTCTTTGGATTGACGGGCATCGTTACGCTGTTTGATCAGCGCTTCGATTTCAGCCACTTCGCCATCGTCGGCTTGTACGCTGGTTTGCAGGAATGCTTCTGGTTCTTGCTCAAGCAAGCCCAGTACCGCAGAAAGCTGACGTAACGCAGCGGCCAGGCCATTGGCCGCAGCCAAATCTTCTGTTTTCAGGCGATTCACTTCACGCGCCATATCAAACAGCACGGAGTAGGCTTCTGGCGTATTGAAATCATCGTCCATTGCTTCGCGGAAACGGGCTTCAAACGCTTCGCCACCCGCAGGCTGCGCATTGGCGTCTGTGCCACGCAGCGCAGTGTATAAACGCTCCAGCGAAGTACGCGCCTGTTTCAGGTTTTCTTCGCTGTAGTTCAATTGGCTACGATAGTGGCCGGACATCAGGAAGTAGCGAATGGTTTCGGCGTCGTAATACTTCAGCACGTCACGCACGGTGAAGAAGTTGCCCAGAGATTTGGACATTTTTTCACGATCGACCATCACCATCCCGGAGTGCATCCAGGTGTTGACGTATTCGCCGCCGTGCGCACAGGTTGACTGTGCGATTTCGTTTTCGTGGTGCGGGAACATCAAATCTGAACCGCCGCCATGAATATCGAAATGATTGCCCAACTGTTTGCAGTTCATCGCTGAACATTCAATGTGCCAGCCAGGACGGCCTTCACCCCACGGGGATGACCAGCTTGGCTCGCCAGGTTTGGACATTTTCCACAGCACGAAATCCATAGGATTACGCTTAACGTCTGCCGTGACTTCTACGCGCGCACCGGCCTGCAATTGATCCAGGTCCTGGCGGGAAAGTTTGCCGTAATCGGCATCGGATTCGACGGAGAACATCACGTCACCGTTGCTGGCAACATAAGCGTGATTGCGCGCGATAAGCTGTTCAACAATTTCGATGATGTCTGGGATATGTTTGGTCGCACGTGGCTCGCTGTCCGGGCGCAAAATATTCAGCGCGTCGAAATCGGTGTGCATTTCAGCCACCATACGGTCAACAAGCGCGACAAAATCTTCGCCATTTTCGTTGGCGCGTTTGATAATTTTATCGTCGATATCGGTAATATTGCGCACATACTTCAGGTTGTAGCCGAGATAACGCAGGTAACGCGCCACCACGTCGAAAGCAACAAAAGTACGGCCATGGCCGATGTGACATAAATCGTAAACGGTGATACCACACACGTACATGCCAACATCTGGGGCATGAATAGGTTTGAATTCCTCTTTTTGGCGACTCATTGTATTAAAGATTTTTAACATCAGGGGATTCCATATAAGCGTGTGTAGTCGATATTAGGCTATATGTTACCTTAAAATTCCGTCCGGAAGCAGCACGCTTTGCAAGGTGATGAACAGGTGCAGTTATGCTATAACAACCACCTTGTGTCATGGCACCGTCTGCCTGAACACTGTCTGACTAATATAGGATACACAGCATGGTTACTTTTCATACTAATCACGGCGATATCGTAATCAAAACTTTTGATGATAAAGCGCCGATTACTGTTAAAAACTTCCTCGACTACTGCCGCGAAGGTTTCTACGACAACACCATTTTCCACCGTGTGATCAACGGCTTTATGATCCAGGGCGGCGGTTTTGAACCGGGTATGAAGCAGAAAGAGACCAAAGACACCATTCAAAACGAAGCGAACAACGGTCTGAAAAACACCCGTGGTACGCTGGCAATGGCGCGTACTCAGGCACCACACTCTGCATCATCTCAGTTCTTCATTAACGTCGCTGACAACGATTTCCTGAACTTCAGCAGCGAAAGCATGCAAGGTTGGGGTTACTGCGTATTTGCTGAAGTGGTTGAAGGCATGGACGTTGTTGATAAAATCAAAGGCGTGTCCACTGGCCGCAGCAGCATGCACCAGGACGTTCCTAAAGAAGACGTGGTTATCACAAGCGTAACCGTAAGCGAATAATTCGCCCCATGGCGACGCTTATCATCGCAGATTTACATCTGTGTTCAGAAGAACCGGCGATTACCGCCGGTTTTCTGCGTTTTCTGGCGGGCACCGCGCGTGAGGCCGATGCACTCTATATTCTTGGCGATCTGTTTGAAGCCTGGATTGGAGACGACGACCCCGAGCCGCTGCACCGCCAAATAGCTTTAGCCATTAAAGATTTGGTTGATTCCGGTGTGCCCTGCTTCTTTATTCATGGCAACCGTGATTTTCTGCTCGGCAAACGTTTTGCTCGTTTAAGCGCAATGACGCTGCTGCCGGAAGAACAAGTGCTAAACCTGTATGGCCGCAAAATGTTGCTGCTGCATGGTGATACACTTTGCACCGACGACCACGGTTATCAGGCCTTCCGCAAGAAAGTCCACCAGCCCTGGCTACAATGTTTGTTCCTCGCCCTGCCGCTTTTTATCCGCAAACGCGTGGCCGCCAAAATGCGCGCCAACAGCAAAGCATCTAACAGCAGCAAATCAATGGCGATTATGGATGTGAATCCGCAAGCTGTTATCGACGTCCTCACCCGCCACCAGGTGCAATGGATGATCCACGGGCATACTCATCGCCCGGAAATTCACTCGCTTTCGGCTAATGGCAAACCTGCGTTTCGCTGCGTACTTGGCGCATGGCATAGCGAAGGTTCGATGATTAAAGTGACCGCCGAAGATGTCGAGTTAATTCCTTTTCCGTTTTAAACAAAATCACCTCTTTTTGCTGCCTTGTTAACCACGCAACCGTTTTCCTTGCCCTATGTTCATGCTATTCTCTGAGCCCTTCTGACCGTTCGAGCCACGTTCGGTGATGTTTGCATACCCACAGGAGTTTTGAGACGCATGTCCTCCAACCAGACCCCGGCGCGTATCGCCATTGTCATGGGTTCCAAAAGTGACTGGGCTACCATGCAGTTTGCCGCAGAAATTCTCACCGCACTTGATGTCCCACACCATGTTGAAGTGGTATCCGCACACCGCACTCCCGATAAACTTTTCAGCTTTGCCGAACAAGCGAGCAGCAACGGTTATCAGGTGATTATTGCGGGCGCGGGCGGTGCTGCACATTTGCCGGGCATGATAGCAGCGAAAACATTGGTTCCCGTTCTGGGTGTGCCAGTCCAGAGCGCTACGTTAAGCGGCGTGGACAGTCTCTATTCCATTGTACAAATGCCGCGTGGTATTCCGGTCGGTACGCTGGCGATTGGTAAAGCGGGTGCCGCCAACGCCGCCCTGCTGGCTGCGCAAATCCTCGCACTGCATGACCAGGCGCTCACTCAACGCCTGCAAAACTGGCGTCAGGCGCAAACCGATGAAGTGCTGGATAACCCAGATCCTCGGGGTGATGCATGAAACGCGTTTGCGTACTGGGTAACGGCCAGTTAGGCAGAATGTTACGCCAGGCGGGTGAACCGCTGGGCATCGCCGTTTATCCCGTAGGATTAGACGCTGAACCCGAAGCGGTGCCATTTGCGCAAAGTGTGATTACAGCTGAAATTGAACGCTGGCCTGAAACCGCGCTCACCCGCGAACTGGCTCGTCACAATGCGTTTGTGAACCGTGATGTATTCCCGATAATTGCCGACCGTCTGACCCAAAAACAGCTGTTCGATAAGCTTGAACTGGCGACGTCGCCGTGGCAATTGCTCTCCAGCCGCGACGAATGGGCTGATGTATTCCAGAACCTGGGCGAACTGGCGATTGTGAAACGCCGCGTCGGTGGCTATGACGGACGCGGGCAATGGCGTTTACGCAGCAACGAAACCGATCAGCTACCCGATGAGTGCTATGGCGAGTGTATCGTTGAGCGCGGCATTAATTTCTCTGGTGAAGTTTCTCTTGTCGGCGCGCGTGGGCATGACGGTACAACGGTGTTTTACCCGTTGACGCATAACCTGCATCAGGACGGGATTCTTCGCACCAGCGTCGTTTTCCCACACGCCAACGTTGAGCAACAGCAGCAGGCTGAAACGATGCTTTCAGCCATCATGCATGAGCTGAACTATGTCGGTGTGATGGCGATGGAGTGTTTCATCACGCCAACCGGATTGCTGATTAACGAGCTCGCACCACGCGTGCATAACAGCGGTCACTGGACGCAAAACGGCGCGTCTATCAGCCAGTTCGAATTGCACCTGCGCGCGATTGTTGACCTGCCGTTGCCACAGCCGGTGGTTAACTCACCGTCAGTCATGATCAACCTTATCGGCACCGATCTGAATTACGACTGGCTAAAACTGCCATTAGTGCATTTGCATTGGTACGACAAAGACGTTCACGCCGGGCGCAAAGTGGGCCATCTCAACCTGAACGACAGCGATACCGACCGCCTGAGCGCAACGCTTGAAGCAATTGTGCCATTGTTGCCAGCGGATTATGCCAGCGGCATTGCCTGGGCGCAGAGCAAACTGGCCTGATACTCATGCGGTGGATAACCCCTATCCACCGCACAAATCCCTGCCCTCCTTTCTTTTCTTCGTTTCAAGGCGCACAATCCACGGCGTTTCGGCCTCACTCGCTTTAAGGTTTATGTATGCAAAACGCTCGTCCTGATACTCAAAATTATGAACATCTGCTGCGCGCTGATATCCCGCTTATCGACGTGCGTGCTCCGGTTGAATTTAGCCAGGGGGCAATGCCTGCCGCGCTGAATTTACCGCTGATGTCTGATGATGAGCGTGCGCAAGTGGGCACTTGCTACAAACAACGCGGGCAGGAAGCGGCGGTGGAATTAGGCCATAGCCTGGTTAATGGCGAAATCCGTGAAGCACGTTTGCAGAAGTGGCTTGAACAATGTCGCAAGAATCCGCAGGGGTATCTGTGCTGCGCCAGAGGCGGTATGCGCTCTCACCTCGTTCAGGAATGGCTACGCGAAGCAGGCGTTGACTATCCGCTGGTTGAAGGCGGTTATAAAGCGCTGCGCCATTATGCGATGGACGTTATCGAGTCGCGCTCGCGCTGGCCGATGATCCTCGTCAGCGGTAATACCGGCGGCGGCAAAACCATTCTGATCCGCTCGCTGCCAACAGGTGTCGATCTTGAAGGGTTAGCGCATCATCGCGGCTCGTCATTTGGCCGCACGATTGTCGAACAACCATCGCAGACAAACTTTGAAAACAACCTGGCCGTGTCATTACTCAAGAAAAGTGACGGCGCACAAGTGACCTGGGTGGTCGAAGATGAAGGCCGCATGATTGGCTCACGCCATATCCCGGAATGTTTCAGAGAACAAATGTTGCGCTCGCCGATTGTGGTGATTGACGATCCGTTTGATCAACGCTTAGAGCGGCTAAAAATTGAGTATTTCGAACAAATGAGCGCTGCATTTTTGTCGATCAACGATGAAGAAACCGCGTGGCAGAATTACGGCGAATATTTACATCACGGCCTGTTCGCCATTCGCCGCCGTCTGGGCATGGAGCGTTTTGCGCAATTTACAGCACGCCTGGATGAAGCGCTGGAATTACAACGTAAAACCGGTTCTGTTGACGGGCATCTGGCCTGGCTCGCCCCATTGCTCGAAGAATATTACGACCCAATGTATCGCTACCAGTTGAGCAAAAAAGCAGACAATATCGTCTTCCGCGGGGATTACCAGCAGGTGGAAGCCTGGCTGCGTAGCAAGATAAAATGATTTTTTCTGCAGTACTGCTTCCGGTTTGTAGTGGCGGGTTTGTGCCGGGAGCGGAAGTAACTCAACATATATTTTTGCAAGTGGCTATCTGTTAACATAATTTAGTATGATATTATCCATATAATGAACACGTCGTATAAAACTCATTGCATAAAAATCACACTAACACACTGATTATAAATGAATATATGAAAAAAATATGTTTAGTTTGGAGCGCTGTTAAGGAAACGTTAACTCGAGTATGGAATTGGCAACAACGCGACCATGTACCGCTGCCCAAAATAAATGAACACATCTCAAATAAACTTTTTATAAACAAACTTGACTCTAATGAGATAGAGTTATCACAGATTTGTTTTCCTGATGAAATCACAAACGAAAAAGAATTAAGGGTCAAAAATAAAATCTTCAAAAAGTGTATTTTTTCTCAAGCAAATATTAATGGTTATACATTTATAGGATGCTCTTTTATAAGTTGTTCATTTAATGGAGGGGAAATTTATGGCTGTGAATTTCATAAATGCTCATTCTCAGAGTGTAGTTTTTATAAAACAAAATTCATAACAACTTATATAGATCCAGTTTCTTTTAAATTTTCATGGATGTGGCACTGGCATTGGGCAAATGTTAATGCTTGGCTTTTCCAATCTCTTTATAAAAATTCAAAGGATATGCATCAAGAAAAATTTGCAATGCAAGCTGATAAAAAATTTCAATTTTATAGGCGATATGAATTTTTACGCGGGCAAAAACGACAATTAAGGAAGTTTTTTACAAGTCTTTTATATGATTACATACTAGGTTATGGTTATGGAATTAAAAATGCATTAATTATAACTTTAATAATGATCAGTAGCTTTGCGTACATCATCGATGGGCATCTTAAAATACATGAGAAAAGTTTCTTTAAGGCCCTTTATTTTTCGGTTGTTTCATTTACAACCGTTGGATATGGTGATATTGGACCTGAATTCGAAACCATACCTATGGCAATTACAATAATTTTCCTTCTTATCTCAATGATATGGTTTGCTGTTGTTACTGCAATAATTGTCAAAAGGATTGTAAGATAATGTCTTATTTAATCCTTGAGTGCGGTTCTGCTGCCCGTGGTGATACAAATATTTATAGTGACAGGGATTTGGTATGCATTTGGTCAGGAAGTCCACCAAATTATTCGATTTTAAAGAAAGTGCATGGCGATATAATGTACTACTCTTTGAATACCATAAAAAAGATGAGTAAGAAAGGTTCACTTTTTCTAACACATCTGGATATTGATTCAAAATATTTAGATGGTGACAAAAAAATTTTTAATTCTTTTAGAGGGTATCGTCCAAAAAAAGAAAAAATTGAAGATTCTCTCATAAATACATCTAATCTCATTAAGGAGATAGTTTGGTACCCGGATACATTAGTTGGTAAACTGTGGTTGTATGATGTTCTTTACGTCTCTCTTAGAAACTTCATTTACTGTAAAAATGCCTTAAGTGATATTTATTCATTTGGTTACGAGGATGCCATTGGAAAATTACACATAACACAAAATCATAGTGATAAAATGTTATTGCTCCGTGAGGGTAAATATTCCTATAGGCGTAAAGACATAAAAAACATAGAGAATATAAGCATAAAGGATATTGAACATGTATGCCAGGCAATATTAGGTAAAACAGTAACATTTCTCAATGGAGGAAATACAAACTGGGAACAAATGTACAGAAAAGACTATTGGGCTGAGAGGTTTATTGAAAGAGCCATACTTAATGGTGAATACAATGATGCCAGCTTTCTAGATAAAATTAGATTTCACAACTATAATAAATACTGCATCAAATCAGATGTAGCCAAAATAATAGACTTTAAAACCAAAAGACATTTAATAAAAGTAAATGAATCATAGTAATTTCTTTTAAAAAAAGAATCATGATAGGAATTAGTGAGTCTTCGCTGCTACTAACGGAAAATCTTTACAAGGCAGTTCAGAGATAACTTCCGCTCCTCCCTCATAGCCGAAACTCAATCCCCTCCCTTCCGTAAAAGGAAAGGGGTTTTTAAACCTAACGTTTAATCAATGCACCCCTGGCAAAGCCGCGCCCTCGATCATCTTCAATCCATCAGACGCTCGAACAAATCTCGGCGCTTTTAAATCTTCGGACAGCACAAAAATCATCTCGCATAAGATCCCGATCATATGCTCTCTTTGTTCCGGCAGATCCTGATGATTTAGCAGGGTGATCGTCAATGCCACGCAATATTCACGTAGTGTTTCAGATTCGATTGAAAGCGAGCTGCGGTATTCATCAACAGCTGTGTCTTTCAACGTCAGTTGCTCAATTAAATAATTGGGTAGCGGGGCTTTAAGCGCGCTTTTTAGTATTTCCAGCCCGGCGAGCAGGCGGCCGCACAGCGCCATACATTCAGTGTGATTATTGTTTTCGATTAAACCATCTGCGTACTGCTGGCAAATATCCAGCACCAGGAAGAGATCCATTGCTGCGCCCTGCGGTTTTTTAAGCAGGGTTGCGATGCTGTCCGCAAATGCGGGCTGTAGAGGGGTGATTTCAGGGCGAGCGTGTGTGTTACTATCGGCGTTAGCCATAGCGTTACTCCTAATCAGTTAACGTTTGTGGTCAGCCCTCGGAAGGTGGTGGTACACCTTTCGGGGGCGTTTCTTTTTCAGCCATATACTGAACCGAATGCCTACTAATTACGCTATCAGCACTGGATAAGTCAACAGTAAAATCGGTGGGATTCCAGGCGGAATTACAGACTTCGAAGCTGCTCGCAAGAGTGATGAAAAACTTTGCGAAGTTGCAGTAAACAGGGCGGAAAGCTCACGTGCTTCCCGCCACAGTTAGATTAAAAATCAGGCAACGAACTGGCGGAACAGCGCCTTACCTTTAAGCAAGCGCACACCTAACCATCCGCCACAAATCGACAACAGCACCGCGCCGCTAACTGGCAAAATCACCCACAAGCGCCAGTCTGGTTCCCATGGGAAATCAAACACGCGAGTTTGCAGCAGGCCAAGCGCGGTTTCAGCGCCAATTGCGGCGACCAGCCCGGAAACCAAACCTAATACCGCAAACTCACACCACAGCGTGGTACGCAGCAGGCGTTTTCCGGCACCCAATGTGCGATAGACAACCAGTTCCTGATGGCGCTGGCGCATACCGACCTGCACCTGAGCCAGCAGCAGCAAGACACCGCAAGCCGTGACCAGCACAACCATCACTTCCAGCGCCCGGCTAACTTGCTCCAGCACCTGGCTGACCTGGCGCAAAATCGCACCAATATCCAGCAAGCTAACGGTTGGAAATTCACGGTTAAGCTGCGTTAACACGCCATTTTTACCTTCCAGATGGAAGCTGGTCAGCCAGCTTTGCGGTTGGTTATCCAGAGCACCCGGCGGGAAGATGAAATAGAAGTTAGGCCGCAGGCTTTCCCAGTCAACTTTACGCATGCTGGACACTTTTGCCGAGAAATCCTGGGTATCGCCCATAAACGTGACGGTATCGCCCAGTTTGATTTTCAGGCGTTTTGCCACACCCTCGTCCATCGACACTTCACCCACTTTTGGTGGCCAGGTGCCCGCAAGGATGGGGTTATGCGTCGGCTTCTGGCTTTGCCACGTCAGATTAAGCTCGCGATTCAGTGCTTCATCAGGATTACCTTCGGTGGATTTACCGTTTATCGCGGTCATGCGAACGCGCACAATCGGGTAGAACGATTCCGGGATAATCTGGTGTTCAGCCAAAAACTCTTTCACGGGCTGAACCTGTTCGGTGGCAATGTTCAGCAGGAAGTAGTTCGGGCTTTCTGGCGGCAGTTGTTGCTGCCAACGGTCGAGGAGATCCCCGCGCAGCACCAACAATAATGCCAGCAACATAAACGACAGTGAGAAAGCAGCCAGTTGACTTAACGTTGCCCACGGTTGGCGCAGCAAGCGGTTTACCGCCAGGCGCAGGGCGAGGTTTTTGAACGTCAGCTTTTTCAGTAGCTTCAACACGCCCCAGCCGACAACGCCACACAGCACCGCCAGAACCACCGTTCCTGCCAGCACCGCCCACAGCAGCGTGCTTCCCCCCATCAACAGGGCTAACAGCGCCACTACCACTATCGCGATAATTGGCAGGTAGATTTTCAGCGGCCAGACGTTTGCCACCGCATCACGGCGCAAAACACGCAGCGGCTGCGTTGCCAGTAATAAACGATAAGGACGCAAGCCCACCAGCAGCGAGATCACCACCATCGAACCAACAGCCCATACCCATGGCCACAGGCTCGCGGGCGGTAGTGCTGCGGGCAAAACGGGTTTCAGCAAGCGCATCAGCACAGCTTCAAAGACCAGCCCGGCTGCGCCACCGGTAATGGCCGCCAGTGCTAAGACCATCAGCCACTGGCCGATAATTAACTTACGAAGTGCGGCGCGCCCTGCCCCAAGCGTTTTCAGGATAGCGACTAAATCGTAACGGCTACGGCAGTAATGGTTCATCGCCACCGCGACAGCAGCCACGGCCAGCAGCAGCGTCAGAAGTGCTGAAAGCAGCAAGAATTGTTGCGAGCGTTCAAGGGATTTCCCCAGCGCGCCGTCATCTTGCTCCATGCCGTACCATTTTTGTTCCGGCTTGAGTTTGGGTAGCAGGAAGTTTTCGAATTTTTCGAGCTGTTGCGGCGTACCGCCAAATTTATAGCGCCATGAGATGCGGCTGCCCGGTTGAACGGCACCGGTTTTTTCTACATCGGCCAGGTTCATCATTAAGCGCGGTGCCATCTGGAACGGGTTAAAACCCGAATCTGGCTCCTGAACGACTTCACCTGCAATGCGCAATGTGGTGTCGCCAACGTCAAGCGTGTCGCCGACTTTAAGATTCAGCAACGCCATTAAACGCGGTGCCAGCAGCACGCTTCCAGGCTCTGGTTTCAGCCCCGGCGGATCGGTGTCGAGCTGGCCGTACATCGGGTAGACATCATCCACCGCTTTTACCGATGCCAGTTGCGGCGTGTCTCCGGCAAAGGTCATGGTGGCGAACGTCAGTTGTTTACCGACTTTCAGGCCGTCTTTTTTCGCCTGTTCCAACCATTCTTGCGGCACTTCGCGCGAAGTGCGAAGTGCGCGGTCACCTGCCATAAAATCACGGCTTTGCTGGTTCAGCCCCTGTTCCATGCGGTCGCTGATATTGCCCAGCGCCAACACGCACGCCACCGCCAGGCTCAATGCCAGCCAGACAATCAATAATGATGGCGAGCGCCATTCGCGCCAGAACCAGCGGGCAATCATGCTTCCTCCCACAATTGACCTTCACGCAAACGTAAGCGGCGGTCGCAGCGGGCAGCGAGTTGTTCATCATGTGTCACAAGAATGAGCGTGGTGGCGAAATCGCGATTCAAAGAGAAGAGTAAATCTGCAATGCGATCGCCAGTGTGACGGTCGAGGTTGCCGGTTGGTTCATCGGCAAATAACACGCCAGGGCGGCCATTAAACGCGCGAGCCAGCGCCACACGCTGCTGTTCGCCACCCGAAAGCTGCGCTGGAAGGTGATCCAGGCGTTTTCCTAAACCAAGCTGTTCAAGTAATGCTTTGGCCTGCGCACGGCTGGATGAGTCGTTTTCGCCACGCAGCAAAGCCGGAAGTTCGACGTTTTCCAGCGCGTTGAGCGTGGGTACCAGCATGAATGACTGGAACACGAAACCGACGTGTTTCGCTCGCAGCGCCGCTCGCGCTTCTTCATCCATGCTGTGTAATGGCTGGCCGCAGAGGTGGACTTCCCCTTCGCTGCCATCATCAAGCCCTGCCAGAATCGCCAGTAGTGTAGACTTCCCCGAACCTGATTCACCGATTAGCGCGATGGTCTGCGCCGGTTTGACAACCAGCTCAACTCCGGTAAGGATGGAGAGCTGATGTTCCCCAGTTCCTACGGACTTACTAAGATGATGAACTTCAACAATGTTTTCCGCTGGCATTTGCCCTTCCTGTTTCTGGCTTTGTTGACCTGTCGTGCCGCCTATGCGGACACGTTGTTGATTCTGGGCGATAGCCTGAGCGCCGGTTACCGGATGTCGGCAACAGCGGCCTGGCCTGCCTTGCTGGGTGCAAAATGGCACCAGCAAAATACGAAAGTCGTGAACGCCAGTATTAGTGGCGACACCGCGCCACAAGGGCTGGAACGGTTACCGGCACTGCTGAAACAGCATCAGCCTCGCTGGGTATTAATTGAACTGGGCGGCAACGACGGTCTGCGTGGTTTTCAGCCACAAGCCATCGAAAAAAGTTTGCGCCAGATAATCAACGATGTAAAAGCGGCAAACGCTGAACCCTTGCTGATGCAAATACGTCTGCCGGCAAACTACGGGCGTCGTTATAATGAAGCGTTTAGCGCTATTTATCCGCAACTTGCCAAAGAGTTTGCTATTCCTCTGCTGCCATTTTTTATGGAAGAGGTCTATTTAAAACCGCAATGGATGCAGGATGACGGTATACATCCGAACAGTGATGCTCAACCGTTTATCGCCGACTGGATGTCTTCCCGTCTGGCACCTTTAGTTAACCACAACAGTTAACCACGACTCATGAACAATCGGGGTACCTCTCGGGTAAAGTTATGCAAAAATCCGTCTTAATTACAGGTTGTTCCAGCGGGATTGGCCTTGCCTGCGCGCAAGATTTAAAGCGCCAGGGTTATCGCGTTCTGGCGGCGTGCCGCAAGCCTGAAGATGTCGAACGTATGAATCAAAGCGGATTTACCGGCGTGCTGCTGGATCTCGACTCCCCCGAAAGCGTGCAAACCGCAGCGGCATACGTCATTGAGCTGACGGATAATCGTCTGTACGGGCTGTTTAATAATGGCGGATTTGGGGTTTATGGGCCGCTACAAACGCTTTCCCGCGAACAGCTTGAACAACAATTTTCGACCAATTTATTCGGCACCCACCAGCTAACCATGCTGTTGCTACCCGCAATGTTGCCGCACCGTGAAGGGCGCATTGTGATGACCAGCTCAGTGATGGGGCTAGTGGCAACGCCGGGGCGCGGGGCTTACGCCGCCAGCAAATACGCGCTGGAAGCGTGGTCAGATGCGCTGCGCATGGAACTGCATCACAGCGGCATCAAAGTCAGTTTGATTGAGCCAGGCCCAATTCGTACCCAGTTTTCGCAAAACGTAAACCAGACGCAATCAGACAAACCGGTAGAAAATCCGGGTATCGCCGCACGCTTTACCCTTGGCCCGGAAGCGGTAGTGGAAAAAGTGCGCCATGCTTTTGAGAGCCCAAAACCGAAATTACGCTATCCGGTCACGTTGGTCGCCCACGCTTTAAGCTGGTTACGCCGCCTGTTGCCGGGTCGCATGTTGGATAAAATTTTACGTGGTTAGTTGAAGCGCGAATAGCCAACCCCCATGTAAAAGCAAATCTTTATAAGGAATTGATTTATGTCTGCACCATACAATATCGACATTACCGAAGCGAACATGCACGAGATCTTGGAACAATCGGTCACGACACCGATTCTGTTCTACTTCTGGTCTGCGCGTAGCCAGCATTGTGAGCAGTTAACGCCGGTTCTGGACAAGCTCGCCGCACAGTATCAGGGCCAGTTTATTCTTGCCAAAGTGGATTGTGATGCCGAGCAAATGGTCGCCTCGCAGTTTGGTTTGCGCAGCATCCCAACGGTTTACCTGTTCCAGAACGGGCAGCCGGTGGACGGTTTCCAGGGGCCGCAGCCAGAAGAAGCGATTCGTGCTCTGCTGGAAAAAGTGCTGCCGCGTGAGGAAGAACTGAAAGCGCAAGAAGCGATGATGCTGATGCAAGAAGGCAAACATGCCGAAGCGCTGCCGTTACTGAAAGACGCCTGGCAGCTTTCCAACCAGAACAGCGAAATTGGTCTGTTGCTGGCGGAAGCGCAAATTGCCCTGAATCGCAGCGAAGATGCTGAAGCGGTGCTGAAAACCATTCCGTTGCAGGATCAAGATACGCGTTATCTGGGTCTGGTTGCGCAGATCGATCTGCTCAAACAAGCCGCAGACACGCCAGAGATCCAGTTGCTGCAACAGCAAGTTGAGCAAGATCCTGCGAATGCACAACTGGCTGGTCAACTGGCGGTGCAACTGCATCAGGTT
This sequence comes from uncultured Buttiauxella sp., assembly GCA_965119215.1. Classification (GTDB taxonomy): domain Bacteria; phylum Pseudomonadota; class Gammaproteobacteria; order Enterobacterales; family Enterobacteriaceae; genus Buttiauxella. Next base: position 125,005 of record CBCPKK010000005.1, on the reverse strand, counting down.
GGGCGTAACGAAGAAGCGCTGGAACTGCTGTTTACCCATTTGAAGAAAGACCTGGGCGCTGCCGATGGGCAAGCGCGAAAAATCATGATGGAAATCCTCGCAGCCCTGGGAACGGGTGACGCGCTGGCCTCTAAATATCGCCGCCAGATTTATTCTTTGCTGTATTAAGTAAAATGAACGATTCAGGACAGGGAAGTCACTGAATGTTTCCGCGTTAAGGGTTAGACTTACATCAAAATAACAATGGAGGTTTTTTGATGCTAATCGTCATTCCCGTACTGATCCTCGTCGCGCTGATCATCGTTGGCGCCGGGGTAAAAATCGTGCCGCAGGGCTACCAATGGACCGTAGAGCGCTTCGGCCGTTACACCAAAACCCTGATGCCAGGACTGAGCCTTGTGGTGCCATTTATGGACCGCATTGGTCGCAAAATCAATATGATGGAGCAAGTTCTCGACATCCCTTCCCAGGAAATCATTTCCAAAGATAACGCCAACGTCGCCATCGACGCCGTATGCTTTATTCAGGTCGTCGACGCCCCGCGTGCCGCTTATGAAGTCAGCAATCTTGAACTGGCTATCATGAACCTCACCATGACCAACATTCGTACCGTGCTCGGCTCTATGGAGCTGGACGAAATGCTGTCGCAGCGCGACAACATCAACACCCGCCTGCTGCATATTGTCGATGAAGCCACCAATCCGTGGGGCATTAAGATCACGCGTATCGAGATCCGTGATGTGCGCCCACCGGCTGAACTGATTGACGCGATGAATGCTCAGATGAAAGCCGAGCGTACTAAGCGTGCTTATATTCTGGAAGCCGAAGGTATCCGTCAGGCTGAAATCGTCAAAGCTGAAGGGGATAAGCAGTCAAAAATCCTGAAAGCAGAAGGCGAGCGTCAGTCTGCATTCCTGCAAGCGGAAGCCCGTGAACGTAGTGCTGAAGCGGAAGCCCGCGCGACACAAATGGTGTCCGAAGCTATCGCCAAAGGTGACATTCAGGCAATTAACTACTTTGTTGCCCAGAAATACACCGATGCACTGCAACAGATTGGTTCGGCCAATAACAGCAAAGTGGTGCTGATGCCGCTGGATGCTACCAGCCTGATGGGTTCTATTGCCGGGATTAGCGAACTGATCGCGCAAAGCGGTACCGAGCGTAAAAAATGATAGCCCTGCTGTTTGCCCACGCGCACATCTTCTGGCTGACGCTAGGCGGCTTGTTGTTAGCTGCTGAAATGTTAGGTGCCAGCGGTTATTTGCTGTGGAGTGGTGTTGCGGCTGTACTGACCGGTTTGCTGGTGTGGATTGTGCCGTTAGGCTGGGAATGGCAAGGCGTTTGCTTTGCTGTTCTGACGCTGGTTGCCGCATTTTTGTGGTGGCGCTGGCTGTCAACGCGCAAACAGCAAGAACCGGGCGAAGTGCTTAATCAGCGCGGTCACCAGCTTATTGGCAGGCGTTTGCGTCTGGAAGCCCCGTTGGTCAATGGCCGCGGCCATGTGCGGGTTGCGGATAGCTCATGGCCGGTAATGGCAGATAGCGATTTAGCAGCTGGCACAGAAATCGTCGTGCTCGCCGTTGAAGGCATTACGTTGAAGGTAAAGGCACTTTAAACTTGTTACTGGCGGTGGCAGCAGCCCGAAAGATTGTCGATGATCGGGCAATCTGCGCTGTCATCTCCAGGGCATGATTCGGCGAGCGCGAGCAAATGCTGGCGCATCGCCTGCAATTCGCTGATGTGTTTATCAATATCCGCCACTTTTTGCAGGGTTCTGGTTTTCACATCCGCACTGTGTCGCGCCGGGTCGTTGAACAAGTTGACCAGTTCACGGCACTCTTCAAGATTAAACCCTACCTGCCGCGCCTGACGCAGTAACGTCAGCTCATCAAGATGCTTTTGCGTATAGCTACGGTAGCCGTTTTCAGCGCGAAGTGGCGCAGTCACCAGCTCTTTCTCCTCGTAAAAACGAATCGCTTTGCTGGTTAGCCCGGTTTTTTTGGCTACATCACTGATATTCATGTTTACCCCTTGACCTTCCCCTTGATGGAAGGTTTAACCTTCATAACAAGTAATCGAAATAATTACGACGGTCAATATTTATCCTTACGATCATACAGGAGTCGGATGATGTCTCACGTTATCGATTTAAACCTTGATGGCCTGACTTGTGGCCATTGCGTTAAACGCGTCAAAGAAAGCCTGGAACAACGCCCTGACGTTGAGCAGGCCGAAGTGACACAAACTCACGCCAGCGTAACGGGCACGGCGTCCGTTGACGAGCTGATCAACACAGTGAAACAAGCTGGATACGACGCGACGGCGGCTAGCCACCCAAAGTCTGATCCGCTGACAGAGTCATCAACCCCGTCGGAAGCACTGACAGCGGCCGAACCACAGCTTCCGGCAGCAACCGTTGATGACGACGATAGCCAACAGTTGTTGATCAACGGAATGAGCTGCGCCAGTTGCGTGACCCGGGTACAGAGTGCGTTGCAAAACGTCCCCGGAGTCAGCCTGGCACGGGTAAACCTTGCCGAGCGCAGCGCCCTTGTGATGGGCACTGCCTCCGCCGAATCTTTAGTTAAAGCGATTGAAAGCGTCGGCTACGGTGCCGAAGCCATCGAAGACGATACGGAACGCCGTGAACGTCAACAAGAAGCCGCAGACGCCGCCGTTAAGCGCTTCCGCTGGCAGGCGATTTTAGCCCTTGCCGTCGGTATTCCGGTGATGGTGTGGGGAATGTTCGGCGACAATATGATGGTCACCGACGACAACCGTTCGTTGTGGCTGGCTATAGGCATTGTCACGTTAGGCGTGATGGTGTTCGCCGGTGGGCATTTCTATCGCAGCGCCTGGCGCAGTTTGCTTAATAAAACTGCCACCATGGATACGCTGGTCGCCCTGGGAACAGGTGCCGCGTGGATTTATTCCATTACCGTCAACATCTGGCCGCAGCACTTCCCGATGGAGGCGCGCCATCTCTATTATGAAGCCAGCGCAATGATTATCGGCCTGATTAACCTCGGGCATATGCTGGAACAACGTGCTCGCCAACGCTCTTCTAAAGCGCTGGAACGCCTGCTGGATTTAACGCCGCCAACTGCACGAGTGGTTACTGAGGAAGGCGAAAAAAGCGTACCGCTGGCGGAAGTGACCGCAGGCATGGTGCTGCGTTTGACAACCGGTGACCGTGTGCCTGTCGACGGGGAAATTACCCAGGGCGAAGCCTGGTTTGATGAAGCGATGCTGACTGGCGAACCGGTGCCGCAGCAAAAATCTACCGATGAGCCTATTCATGCGGGGACTGTCGTGCAAGATGGTAGCGTGCTGTTCCGCGCCACCGCAACCGGCAACCACACCACGCTTTCACGCATTATCCGAATGGTGCGCCAGGCACAGAGCAGCAAGCCTGAAATCGGCCAGCTTGCAGATAAAATCTCGGCGGTGTTCGTGCCGGTGGTGGTTCTGATTGCCCTGTTTAGTGCCGCAATCTGGTATTTCTTCGGCCCGGCACCGCAAATCGTTTATACGCTGGTCATTGCTACTACAGTGCTGATTATTGCCTGTCCGTGTGCGCTGGGTCTGGCAACGCCGATGTCGATTATTTCTGGTGTGGGTCGTGCCGCTGAGTTTGGTGTATTAGTGCGTGATGCCGATGCCCTGCAACGCGCCAGCACGCTTGATACTATCGTCTTTGATAAAACCGGCACGCTGACCGAAGGTAAACCGCAGGTTGTCACTACCGTGACTTATAACGACTGGTCTGAGGCTGATGCGTTAAGGCTTGCCGCAGCGCTGGAACAAGGATCAAGCCACCCGCTCGCTCGCGCTATTCTTGATAAAGCAGACGGTGTTGAATTGCCGCAGGTGAATGCCTTCCGCACCTTGCATGGTTTGGGCGTCAGCGGTGAAACCGAAGGGCGTCAGGTGTTGCTCGGCAACAAAGCGCTGCTTGACGAGCAGAAGATTGATACCGGCCCGATGGCCGCAGAAATTGAAGCGCAGGCAAGCCGTGGCGCAACTCCGGTTCTGCTGGCGATAGACGGGAAACTGGTCGCCTTGTTCGCCATCCGTGACCCACTGCGTGCAGACAGTGTGAGTGCATTGCAACGCCTGCACCGTAACGGCTACCGCCTGGTGATGTTGACCGGGGATAACCCAACTACCGCTAACGCGATTGCCAAAGAAGCAGGTATTGACGAAGTGATTGCAGGCGTATTGCCGGATGGCAAAGCCGAAGCGATTAAAAACCTGCAACAACAAGGCCGCCAGGTTGCGATGGTCGGTGACGGCATCAACGACGCACCCGCTTTAGCGCAGGCCGAAGTAGGGATTGCGATGGGGGGTGGCAGCGACGTCGCTATCGAAACCGCCGCGATTACGTTGATGCGCCACAGTCTGGTGGGTGTGGCTGATGCGCTGGCGATATCCAAAGCCACGCTCCGCAACATGAAGCAAAACCTGGTGGGGGCGTTTATTTACAACACGCTGGGTATCCCAATTGCCGCAGGGATTTTGTACCCGCTGACTGGCACACTACTGAACCCAGTGGTTGCCGGGGCTGCAATGGCGCTGTCATCCATTACGGTGGTCAGCAACGCCAACCGCTTATTACGCTTTAAACCGAAAGATTAACCCACCTTCCCCACGCTATCTGGCGTGGGGAAATTTGCACCAGACTCATCGCAGCGGTAGCATGACTTTTTAGCCAGGAAATCAGCTATATGGGTCTGTTGCAAAGAGTTCGCACGCTATTCTCCCGCTTAACGAGAACCACATATCCCTGGCCTGCGCTTGATATCACGCTTGCGGGCAACCGTTCGCTACACCTGGTCGGCAGCATCCATATGGGCACGCGCGACATGGCGCCGCTGTCCGATAAGCTCATCAACAAGCTCAGAGATGCCGACGCGCTGATTGTCGAAGCTGATATTTCTGAAGGCGGTTCGCCCTTCCCGCATAATCCCGATGAACTCCCGCTTGAGCAACGCCTGTCTGCCGATGACTGGGCGCAGGTTGTCTCGCTGACCCAGGAACTGGGCATCCCGCTGAGCCAAATTGATAACCAGCCCGCGTGGCAAATTGCGCTGGTGCTGCAAGCCCATCAGGCGCAGCGCCTCGGTTTACGCGCTGATTACGGGATTGATTTTCAGTTGCTGGAGGCAGCAAAAGCCATGGCGATCCCGGTGATTGAACTGGAGGGCGCTCAACATCAGGTGGATATTCTCACCCAATTACCCGATGGCGGAATGCCGCTGCTAACCGACACCCTCGAGCACTGGCATACCAACGCACGTTTGCTGCAAACCATGATCAGTTGGTGGATGGAAACCCCGCCACTGCGCGGAAAAGTTTCACTACCCAACACATTTGGTGATGAGTTATACGATGTACTTATGCGTCAACGTAACCTTCAGTGGCAAAAATTTTTGCAACAATTACCCGCGGGGCGCTATGTCGTTGCGGTCGGTGCGCTGCACTTGTATGGCGAAGGGAATTTATCTGAGTTGTTGAAAAATAGATAAAAAAACGGCCAATATCGCTATTGGCCCGTCAAAGAGGAATTTGTATATTTTTGTTGTTATTCTGGCTGAATTAACGACCAGAAGTAGAATTGTCGCTCAATGTGACGATTAACGCTATCACTATTAAGTGACAATATAATATTTAAGAAACTTATCACTCCGTTTATTAATTTGTGCGCTTTTCAGACAAAAGCACTAAGAAGGACACATGACACCGGCCGTTAAACTTCTCGAAAAAAACCGAGTTCCATTTCAGTTACATGCTTATGACCATGATCCGAGTGAAACAAATTTCGGTGATGAAGTGGTGCGCAAACTCGGGTTAAATGCCGAGCAAGTCTACAAAACGCTGCTGGTTGCCATTAATGGCGACATGAAGCAGTTAGCGGTAGCGGTGACTCCCGTTTCCGGCCAACTGGATTTAAAAAAAGTGGCGAAAGCGCTGGGAGCCAAAAAAGTGGATATGGCTGACCCTATGGTTGCCCAGCGGATCACCGGTTATCTGGTCGGTGGAATTAGCCCTCTGGGGCAAAAAAAGCGCCTGCCGACAGTCATCGACGCCCCGGCGCAAACATTCTCATCCATCTATGTTTCTGGTGGAAAACGCGGGCTGGATATTGAACTGGCTGCGGCAGATCTCGCAAAACTACTGAATGCGACTTTCGCTGAAATTGCCCGCCGCGACTAACCTGTTTTACGCAGGTCTTCTCCCAAAAGAGCAATTTCGGTCAGGACGAGGTTTCTTATCGCTGGCACAGTAAACGCCTTGAGGGAGGAATAATGAATAGCGAAAAGCACCAACGGTATACCCGGCGTTTTGAACAAGTCTTTGCCTATATTGAGCAGCATCTGGACAGCCCGTTAACCGTCGAGCAGCTCAGCGACGTCGCCTGTTTTTCGCGTTTTCACTTTCATCGCCAGTTCAGCCTGTTTTGCGGAATAAGCATCAGCCGTTATATCACGCTGATGCGGCTGAAAAGGGCTTCTTTCCGGTTGGTGAGCGACCCGCAGGAAAGAGTGATTAACATTGCCCTTGATGCCGGATTTGAAAATCCTGAATCATTTTCCCGAGCCTTCAAAAATACCTTCGGCCTGACGCCCAGCGAGTTTCGCAAAGATCCCGTTTGGGTTGACTGGCACGTGCATTTTCAATTTCCCGGACGGGAAAATCAGCTAAGGCGAGAGTTTATGGATGTGAAAATTATTACCGTCGAACCCATTAACGTGGCTGTACTGGAACATCTCGGCGACCCGATGCGGGTGAATAATACAGTCGCGGCGTTTATCGAATGGCGTAAAGCATCAGGCCTTTCAGACTACACCACGCAAGGCACATACGGTGTGCCGTGGAACGATCCGCACACAACGCCTGGCGATGAGTTTCGTTTCGATGTCTGCGGTGAATTAAACCCCGAAGCCAACGGGCAGGTTCCAGAGAACACGCATGGCGTTATCAGTAAAACCATTCCTGGCGGCCGTTGCGCGGTAGTTCGGCATGTGGGTGCCTATGAGCGAATCAGCGATAGCGTTTACTATCTTTATCGCCAGTGGTTGCCGCAAAGTGGCGAGGAGTTACGTGATTTCCCGGTTTACTTCCGTTATCTGGAACTGGATCAAAATCATCCCGAGCACGCGCAGCAGACGGATATTTTGTTGCCGTTGAAATAATGCCCCGCCCCTCTCCCCCTTGCCCTGCCTCTTAGTCACATCTTGAGCACAAGCGCTGGTGGCTTCACTCTGTCAGTATCGGGAAGTTTCCGTTCACCAAGCGATATGTGATTTATGTGACCACTGAACCGGTGAACGTCTTAGGGGAGTTCACCGTCACTCCCCTAAGAACCCCGACTCCCGGCAATAAATCGCCGCAAGCGGTAAACCTCCATTTTCCCTCATTTTTAGGGTCGGTTGCGATTCGTTCCCGACGATCACAACCTCCAGCCGTTCCCGACGGCTGGCCCCTAAAAATGAGGGAAAATGGAGGCGATTTAAGCCGGACCAAAACCGCTCGCTTCCACTCTGTATTACTACTTGTTCACGATATCGCTTTAGGTTTTTTCAGCAACACAAACGCAGCATAGTTTCCTGAATTTACAGCCACGCACTTGTTCCCGGCTTAAATCGCCCCTGTTTTTCCCCTTCAGTCAGGGTTGCGTTGTCGGGAACAACGCAAGAGAGCGATCGTCGGGAACGAATCGCGAACGACCCTGAATGTTGGGGATAAACTGGGGTTTACCGCTTGCGGCGATTTATTGGCCGGGCGCCGGGGTCGCCAGGGGAATGGCGTAATTCCCATGGCACGTTCGCCGTTAGCGGTGATTACATGGAAAAGCGGGTTATTTGGTGAACGGAAAATCAGCGTAGCTTACAGATCTCACCCTGTTCGAATACCAGGGTGAGATCTGCGTAAGAGACAACCCTGGAGAGGGTTAGGGGGAGGGAAATACTCTTACTGCCAGCTCACTTCGCCTTTAGGTTCGTAAGCATTCACATCGAGCGGAGAATTCTTTTCGATGTACTGCTTCAACACTTCGGCATCAACAAAACCGGTGTTCACGTAGCCCGGTTTTTTATCGATTTCAGGATAACCATCACCGCCAGTGGCGTTAAAGTTTAACGTCGCCATGCGGTAGGTTTTCGCAGGATCAACCGGCTCACCTTTTATTTTCAAGTCTTGCAGACCTGCGGCGGTAGCCACAAAGCTGACGTTCGAGAACTGCGGATAAGCGCCGGAGTCCGGTTTTTTCTGCGCAACAGCGCTCAGATAATCCGTCACTTCTTTGCCTGTCATCTCGGTATAAACCACGGTATTACCAAATGGTTGCACCTTCAGCACGTCTTTATACGTGATGTCGCCGGTTTCAATCGAATCACGAATGCCGCCGCCGCTCATCACCGCAAAATCAGCACCGGTTCGCTCCATTTGTGCTGCAAGCAGCAGGCGCGCCAGGTTGGTTTGTACGAAACGAACTTTGCTGCGATCGCCTTCCATATGACCATTTACACTGCCGACTTTCACATTCAGCTGCGCCTGGCCTTTATTCTGGAATGGCGTCAGCAACGAGAGCATTTGCTGGTTTTCAGGAATTTGCGGTGTGTAAAGCACGCGCTCACTTTCACCGTTATCGTAGGTAATTTTCTTTTTCAGGTTGATAGGGATGAGCTGGTAATGCACCAGTTTCATCTCGCCGTTACGGAATTCAAAATCAGCACGGCCAACGTATTTGCCCCACTCGTGCGCCTGAACAATCCAGATACCGTTTTGCTGATCCGGTGCGCATGGCGTTCCCGGCACGTAATCAACCTGCTTTTTATTTTCCGCAGCCATACAAACTGGGTTTTGCGAGTGGCCGCCGACAATCATCGTCAAGGCACCCGCAGGCAGACTACGAGCCATTTCTACATCACCTGGCGCGTTGGAACCATGCTGCCCGTTGTCGTAGTGACCCATATGGGTTGCAGCGATCAGTACGTCCGGTTTTTCAGTGGATTGTAGTTCCTGAATCACCAGTTTGGCTTCGTCGGCAGGTTTACGAAATTCGATATCAGTAAAGTTTTCTGGATTACCAATTTTCGCCGTATCGTCAGTGGTTAAACCGATAACCGCGATTTTAATGCCCTGTGGCTTGAAGATAGCCCACGGTTTAAACAGGCGTTCGCCGGTGCTTTTCTGGTAAATGTTAGCCGACAGCAGCGGGAATTTAGCCCATTTTTCTTGCTGACGTAACACGGACAGCGGATTGTCGAATTCATGGTTACCGATAGCCATCGCATCGTAGCCAATCAGGTTCATACCACGGAAATCGGGCTCCGCGTCCTGTAAATCGGATTCAGGAACGCCGGTATTGATGTCGCCACCAGAAAGTAGCAGAACGCTGCCGCCCTTCTCGGCAACCTCTTTACGAATGCTATCCACCAGAGTTTTTTGTGCCGCCAGGCCATATTCAGCGTGTTCGTTACGCCAGAAATGACCGTGGTGATCGTTGGTATGCAAAATGGTGATGTTATAGGTTTTATCTTTTTCCCAGGCCAGTGCAGATGCGCTGGTCAGACTGACTGCCATCAGCAGTGCAGTGGTCACCCCTTTCACTACGAACTTCATCGCAAATCTCCATATTCAATAAATACTTCCGCACCAATAGCAGACTGCTACTAGCATAGACAAATAACTTTTCACGATTGTGACTTTATTCAACTCTTTCGTGCAGGTATGTTAGCAGGGTAATTATTTCCCACGATTCCTTCGAAGAATCGGTCTAAAACATAATAATCAATTTATTACAGGTATTTATGGCAATCTCGGAACAGACTCTCGTGTCGCCTGAACCTAAAAAGGCGCGCACCGCATTTGGTATTCTTGGGGCAATCAGCCTCTCCCATTTGCTCAACGATATGATTCAGTCACTTATTCTGGCGCTTTATCCGCTATTACAGAGTGAGTTCTCGCTGAGCTTTGTGCAGATTGGGATGATAACGCTGACCTTCCAGGTGACCTCATCGCTACTCCAGCCGGTGGTAGGATACTACACCGACAAATACCCGATGCCGTGGTCGTTGCCGATTGGTATGTGCTTCACACTTTGCGGCTTAGTTATTCTGGCGATGGCCGGGAGTTTCCCGATGGTGTTACTGGCAGCCGGGCTTGTTGGTACGGGTTCTTCGGTATTCCATCCCGAATCTTCTCGCGTTGCGCGAATGGCGTCGGGTGGGCGTCACGGTCTTGCGCAATCACTATTCCAGGTCGGGGGCAACTTTGGTAGTTCTTTAGGCCCATTGCTGGCGGCGTTGATTATTGCTCCTTACGGCAAAGGTAACGTCGGCTGGTTTGTGCTGGCTGCGCTGCTGGCAATCATCGTTTTGCTGCAAATCAGCCGCTGGTATGCCGCGCAACATCGCATGGCAAAAGGCAAAACCGTCGCACCGATAGTTAACCCACTCCCTCGTAAACAGGTGATTCAGGCGGTGTCTGTTTTGCTGGTGCTGATTTTCTCTAAATATTTTTATATGGCGAGCATCAGCAGCTATTACACCTTCTATCTGATGCACAAATTTGGTTTATCCGTGCAAAACGCCCAGTTCCATCTGTTCGCATTCTTGTTTGCAGTAGCAGCAGGGACGGTAATTGGCGGGCCTGTTGGCGACAAGATTGGGCGCAAATACGTCATATGGGGTTCAATCCTCGGTGTCGCGCCATTTACCCTATTCCTGCCTTATGTTTCGCTGTACTGGACAGGCATACTCACAGTCATCATTGGCTTTATTCTCGCCTCGGCGTTTTCGGCCATTCTGGTCTACGCGCAAGAACTGATGCCAGGACGTATCGGCATGGTTTCCGGGCTGTTCTTTGGGTTCGCCTTTGGGATGGGCGGCTTGGGTGCTGCGATATTAGGCCTGGTGGCCGACCATACCAGTATCGAGTTAGTCTATAAAATATGTGCTTTCCTGCCGCTTCTCGGCATATTGACCATATTCCTGCCTGATAACCGCCATAAATCATAGTTATAAGGGCCAGAGAATATTTCTGGCCCTTCGCTATACCCATACCCTGCCAACTCTTTCCTAAATTAAACGTATAAAACCCCCTTCAGACACTAATTTTTGTCTAAATGCGCCTTTTCTTAAAAAAACACATATTTAACACACACATCGCCTAAAAAATTGTCATAAACTAAAAGTAGATTATTGGAATTTGGATCACATTCATTACGAAAGGAGACGGAATGCATCACGCCACCCCGCTTATCACCACCATTGTCGGCGGCCTTGTACTGGCCTTTTTACTCGGTATGCTCGCCAATAAGCTGCGCATATCACCGTTAGTGGGCTACTTGTTAGCTGGGGTATTAGCCGGCCCTTTTACGCCAGGCTTTGTCGCAGATACTAAACTCGCTCCTGAGCTTGCGGAGTTGGGTGTGATTCTGCTGATGTTTGGCGTGGGTCTGCATTTCTCTTTGAAGGATTTGATGGCGGTAAAGGCCATCGCCATCCCCGGAGCAATTGCCCAAATTGCTGTGGCAACGCTGCTGGGAATGGCGCTTTCGTCGTTGATGGGTTGGTCATTGATGACCGGCATCGTCTTTGGTTTGTGTCTTTCCACCGCCAGTACCGTGGTGCTGCTACGGGCGCTTGAAGAACGGCAACTGATAGACAGCCAGCGCGGGCAAATTGCGATTGGCTGGTTGATTGTTGAAGATCTGGTGATGGTATTAACGCTGGTTTTACTGCCAGCGATTGCCGGAATGCTGGAAAAAGGGGACGTTGGCCTGGCATCGCTGTCGCTTGATATGGGCTTTACCATCGGCAAAGTCGTGGCGTTTATTGCCATCATGCTGATAGTTGGCCGCCGCGTGGTGCCGTGGATTCTGGCACGTAGCGCGGCAACGGGTTCACGCGAATTGTTTACGCTTGCGGTTCTCGCGCTGGCGCTGGGCATTGCCTTTGGTGCCGTCGAACTGTTTGATGTTTCCTTTGCTCTGGGTGCGTTTTTTGCGGGCATGGTGCTAAATGAATCTGAGCTAAGCCACCGCGCCGCCCACGACACACTGCCGCTACGCGACGCCTTCGCTGTCCTGTTCTTTGTCTCGGTCGGCATGTTGTTCGACCCGATGATTCTGATTCAGGAACCGCTGGCCGTGTTGGGTACGGTGGCGATTATCATCTTCGGAAAATCGTTGGCCGCCTTCTTCCTGGTGCGCCTGTTTGGTCACTCTCAACGTACAGCATTAACGATTGCCACAAGCCTTGCACAAATTGGTGAGTTCGCCTTTATTCTCGCAGGCCTGGGAATGGCGCTGAATTTACTGCCGCAGACCGGGCAAAATTTAGTGCTGGCCGGGGCAATTTTGTCGATTATGCTCAACCCAATTTTGTTCGCAATTCTTGAGAGATATCTCGAGAAAACCGAAACGCTGGACGAGCAAACGCTGGAAGAAGCCATCGAAGACGAGAAGCAAATTCCGGTCGATATTTGTAATCATGCTCTGCTGGTTGGCTTTGGGCGCGTGGGAAGTCTGCTGGGCGAAAAACTCATGGCTCAGGGCATTCCACTGGTGGTGATTGAAACGTCTCGCAGCAGGGTTGATGAGCTGCGTGAACGCGGGATTCGAGCGGTTCTGGGAAATGCCGCCAATGAAGAGATCATGAATATCGCCCATCTCGATTGCGCGCGTTGGTTATTACTGACGATACCCAACGGCTACGAAGCGGGTGAAATTGTCGCGGCAGCACGTACCAAATGCCCGGACATCGAGATTATTGCCCGCGCCCATTATGACGACGAAGTGGATTACATCACCGAACGTGGTGCCAATCAGGTGGTTATGGGTGAGCGAGAAATAGCGAATACTATGATGGGATTGCTTGATAAGCCGATGGTTCAGGAAACGGTGTCGGGTTAGTTTTTATAGGGTGGATACGCATAAGCATCCACCCTTTTTAAAATCAACGTTCCCAGTAAGACTCTTCGAGACTGTCTTCACGCTCTGGCAAGCCGCGCGTCAGGCGTGGAGAGTGCTGATTCAATACCTGGTAGCTCACGCGGTTCGCGTATTTGCACACTTGCGCCAAAGACGAATACGTCAGCCAGGTATGCTGGTGTTTGCTGGAATTTGGTACGTTAGAACGGTGATAATTATTCGCCGTAATATCATGCAGCAACGCCGCCAGTGCGCCATCACCTGCACCGTTGGTATTCATGATTTTTTCCGGCCCGCCCATGTACGGCGCGATGTGCGAGAAAATACGCATCGGATTTTCACAGTCTTTATGGCGCATCGCGCGGCTAAATTCATACTGGTTAAATTCTGCAATCGCGCCAGGCAGCAGCGGATGTTGTGTGGTGCGTTTAGTGGATTCTTCAGTAAAGCCTGCCATGTACAGGCCAACCGGCCCTGCGGTACACAGCACTAAATCAACCCAGTCCAGCGCCTTATCAGCGGCCAGCAGCGGGTCAATCTCGCCAGTTAGCGCCAGCCCTTCTTCTTCGTTCATCGCCAGAATCGACACATGTTCTTTGATGAACGCCTGCCACCACTCTGGGTTTTCTGCGATAACGTATTTTGTGCCCAGAGTAAGGACTACCGGTACGTTGTGCTTTTTCGCATAGGCGATAGCCTGCATGGTGGCTTCTGGCATCGGCTCGCCGTCTTTGCAGCGCACCAGATAGGAGGTCAGCACCAACGCAGAAGCACCAGCGATAACCTCTTCAGGAATGCTGTCCGAACGTAGCTGATTCATATGACCTGGGCTGATAGCAAAGGTACGTTCGCCCTGCTCGCCAATCAGCGTAAAGCAGCGACCAATCGCGCCGTTAACGCCTTGCAGGTAGTTCAGATCGGTACGGCTGGAGGTGTTGCACAGATAGCGGTAGGCGTAGCTACCAATTTCGATGTTGCTGCACATCACACCCAGCAAAACAGAGCGATCATCGGCTAGTACCGAATAGTTGTGCATGGTGTTGCCGATAGTGCCACCGGCAAACTGGTGAGTAATCAGATCTTTTTTCACCAGTTCCTGATACAGCGCTTCCGCAACATCATCTTCGATGACCAGGGAATGGCCGAAACTCAAACCGTAACGATGAACAAATTCGTCGTCTACTTTGGCTTCGATATCCACCAGCGTCTGGTCGATCCCGACGATCCATGAAGTGCCGGTTTCGTTTTCTGGCTGAACCTGTTGCAGTAAAGGATCGCGCGCGTTAACAGGGAAATAGTGTTTGGATTTTCGTTTGCCGGGAAATTTCATGATGTTGTTCGGAAGTAGCTAATCAGGCCGGAAATGGTAGCACATTAACGGCCTCAAGCGAGATCAGCGATATTTCGCAACCAGGTTCATCATCATCGCGATGTGGGCCGGGTCGTCATTCAGAGCGGGGATATATTCATATTTGGTGCCACCGGCTTCGAGGAAGACTTCACGGTTTTGCACCGCCATCTCTTCGAGCGTTTCGAGGCAATCGGCTGAGAAACCTGGGCACATCACCTGAATGTGTTTCACGCCTTTTTCAGCCAGCATTTTTAGCGTTTCGTCGGTATAAGGCATTAGCCACGGCTCGCGGCCAAAGCGCGACTGGTAAGTCATCATCACTTTTTCTGGCGGCAGTTCGAGGGCGGAAAGCAGCTCACGCGTGGTGTCGCGGCAGCGTTGCGGGTAATCGTCACCTTCGTTGGCATAACGCTGCGGGATCCCGTGGTAGGAAAGCAGCAACACATCCGGCTCGCCGTGTTGGGCAAAAGAGTGTTTTACCGAGGCCACCAGCGCGTTGATGTACGAAGTGTCCTCGGCATAGTCACGAATCAGTGAAATCGACGGCAGCGAGCGGTAGTCGGCAAAAATACGCCCTAATTCATCCCAAACGGCAGCCACCGTTGAGCAAGAAAATTGCGGGTATAACGGCAGCACGACGATGTGGTCTACGTCATACGAAATCAGTTCTTCCACGGCACTTTTCAGCGAAGGTGAGCCGTAGCTCATTCCCAGTACGACAGGCGTGCCAGGGAGTTGCGCGGCAAGTGCTGCCTGCTGACGGCGGCTATAAACCAGCAGCGGGGAACCTTCGTCCATCCATACCGATTGATAAAGTTTGGCAACACGAGCAGAACGCAGCGGCAGGATCACGCCACGTAACAGCGGCCACCAAATGAGGCGCGGAGTATCAACGACGCGTTTGTCGCTGAGAAACTGGCGTAAATATCGTTTTACCGCAGCCGGAGTGGGGGCATCAGGTGTGCCAAGGTTCGCCAGTAATATGCCCACTTTTTCCTGATTCATTTCCACTCCTTATCCGCAAATTGCTGACAATTGTAACGTAAAAGCGCGGGAGGAGAACCGATTACAGCGAAAGGGCAAAAAATGGGTAAAAAAATACCAGGAACAGGTCCTGGTATTTTTAAATCAATCTCGGATTAGCCGAGGATTTTAGCTAGCTCTGCGCTAACTTCAGTCACTTTACGGGTGCCGTCGATTTTTGCGTATTTGGTGTTACCGGCTTCAGCTTCTTTGCTGTAGTAAGAGATCAGCGGCGCAGTCATCTGATGGTATTCCACCAGGCGCTTACGCACGGTTTCTTCCTGATCGTCTTTACGGGTAGTCAGCTCTTCGCCCGTCACGTCGTCTTTGCCTTCCACTTTCGGTGGATTGTAAGTGACGTGATAAACGCGGCCAGACGGGGCGTGTACGCGGCGACCGACGATACGATCAACAATCAGTTCGTCCGGTACAGCAAATTCCAGAACGACGTCCACTTTGATGCCCGCTTCTTTCATTGCATCAGCTTGTGGAATGGTGCGAGGGAAACCATCTAGCAGGAAACCGTTACGGCAATCTTCCTGGGTAATACGTTCTTTAACCAGAGCGATAACCAGTTCATCTGTAACCAGTTTCCCGGCATCCATGATGTCTTTTGCTTGTTTACCCAGTTCTGAACCAGATTTTACTGCGGCGCGCAGCATGTCACCGGTGGAAATTTGCGGAATGCCGTATTTCTCCATGATGAACTGAGCCTGAGTTCCTTTACCTGCGCCCGGAGCGCCAAGCAGAATAATACGCATTGCGTAATTCCCCATTCGTTTGGATTTTTGTGTATTGAGTTTTGAGGCGATGACCTTACCATTAAAGGCGTATTGACCTCAAGAAAGCCGGACGGTGTGAGCGCTCTTAGTTGATTAAGAACGCTCACACGACCCTCTTCATTGCTGAAGAGGGTTAGGGGGAAAATCAGGAAGCCAGCAGCTGGTTCATACGGCGGATAAACTGGTTTGGATCTTCCAATGTGCCGCGTTCAGCCAGCAGCGCCTGGTCGAGCAGCAATTCTACCCACTCACCAAACTGCACTTCGTCCTGCGTATCCGCAACGCGTTTCACCAGCCCGTGATCCGGGTTGAGCTCGAAGATGTACTTCACTTCCGGCACTTCCTGACCCGCAGCGGCAAACAGTTTCGCCATTTGCGTGCTCATGTCGTTGCTGTCGGTGGTGACGATAGCTGGCGTGTCGGTCAGACGGTGCGTCAGACGCACTTCTTTCACGCGCTCGCCAAGCAGGTTTTTCACACGGTCAACAAACGGCTCAAGTGCTTTTTCAGCTTCTTTCGCTTCTGGTGTTTCTTCGTCGGCCAGTTTTTCCAGTGATTCGTCAGTTTTGCTCACGGACTGGAATGGTTTACCGTCAAATTCAGTCAGGTAGCTCATCATCCACTCGTCGATGCGGTCAGAAAGCAGCAGGACTTCGATGCCTTTCTTACGCAGCAATTCCAGATGCGGGCTGCTTTTCGCGGCCGCATAGCTGTCTGCGGTGATGTAGTAAATCTTCTCCTGCCCTTCTTTCATGCGCGACACGTAGTCTTCCAGCGACACGGTTTGTGCTGAGGAATCAACATGTGTGCTCGCAAAGCGCAGCAGTTTGGCGATAGTTTCCTGGTTTGCGTTGTCTTCTGCCGGGCCTTCTTTCAGTACCAGACCGAAGTTTTTCCAGAAGGTCTGGTATTTTTCGCTGTCGTCTTTCGCCAGTTTTTCCAGCATCTGCAATACGCGTTTGGTCAGCGCACTACGCAGGTTTTGCGTCACGCGGCTGTCTTGCAGGATCTCACGCGATACGTTCAGCGGCAGGTCGTTGGAATCTATCAGACCGCGCACGAAACGCAGGTAGTTCGGCATAAACTGTTCAGCGTCATCCATGATGAACACGCGCTGCACGTACAGTTTCAGGCCATGTTTATGGTCACGGTTCCACATGTCCCACGGAGCCTGAGACGGGATATACAGCAGGCTGGTGTACTCTTGCTTCCCTTCAACGCGGTTATGGCTGTACGCCAGCGGGTCGGTGAAGTCATGAGCCACATGCTTGTAGAACTCGTTATATTCTTCGTCTTTAATTTCAGACTTGCTGCGCGTCCACAAAGCCTGCGCTTTGTTAATCTTTTCCCAGCCGAGGATGGTTTCGCCATCTTTCTCTTCACGGGTTTCGATTTCTACCGGTAGCGCAATGTGATCGGAATATTTACCGATGACGGAGCGCACACGCCAGTCGTCCAGGAACTCGTCTTCACCTTCACGCAGGTGCAGCGTAATTTCAGTACCGCGATCGGCTTTGGTGATATCCGCGATGGTATATTCGCCAGCGCCTTCAGATTCCCAGAACACCGCTTGATCAGCCGGTACACCAGCAGCACGAGTGCGCACGGTGACTTTGTCTGCCACGATGAACGCGGAGTAGAAGCCCACACCGAACTGGCCGATGAGCTGGCTGTCTTTCGCCTGGTCAGAACCCATTGATTCCAGGAACGCTTTGGTTCCGGATTTTGCAATGGTACCAAGGTGATCAATCGCTTCATCGCGAGTCATACCGATGCCGTTATCGGCAATCGTCAGAGTGCGTTTTTCTTTATCAAAAGAAACACGTACGCGCAGTTCGCCATCACCTTCGTATAAATCAGCCTGAGACAGCGCGCGGAAGCGCAATTTGTCTGCCGCATCAGAGGCGTTGGAGATCAGCTCACGCAGGAAAATTTCTTTATTTGAGTAGAGGGAGTGGATCATCAGGTGCAGAAGTTGTTTCACTTCAGACTGGAAGCCACGAGTCTCTTGTCCTTTCATGGTCATTGATACCTCAACAAAATCAAAATACAGGGGTGATGAAAACGTTGAAGGTGATATGAGGATAAGAGAGAGGGTTTTCAAGCGGGGAGTGTAAGAATCTCCCCGCGACTGCTTAGAAATTAATCTTGTGGCGGCCTGCGAGGGAATGCGAAAGCGTGGTGCCGTCGACCATTTCCAGCTCACCGCCTACCGGCACGCCGTGCGCAATACGGCTGGCTTCTACGCCATATTGTCCGCACAGGTCGCCGATATAGTTAGCTGTAGCTTCGCCTTCAACGGTTGGGTTGGTGGCGAGAATCAGTTCTTTGATGGTTTCCGTTGCCAGGCGCTCTTCAAGCCGCCCTAAGCCGATGTCGTCCGGGCCAATACCGTCAAGCGGTGACAGGTGCCCCATCAGTACAAAGTAGCGTCCGGAGAACTGACCAGTCGCTTCAATCGCGTGGATATCGGCTGGCGTTTCCACGACACAAATTTGGCCATTTTCCTGGCGACGCGGATTCGCGCAAATGGCGCAAATTTCTTGTTCGGTAAAAGTACGGCAATCCGCACAGTGGCCGATTTCAGACATGGCGCGGGTCAGCGCCTGAGCAAGGCGCATTCCGCCGCTGCGATCGCGTTGCAACAGTGCAAACGCCATACGTTGGGCTGACTTCGGGCCAACACCTGGCAGGCAGCGTAGGGATTCCATAAGGGCGGTAAGTAAAGGGCTGGTTTGCATCGCTCAGACTTCTGAAAAAAGAGTGGGTCATAGCCTAACATTAGCCCCGCAGGCGGGTATAGGAAAAGATATCCCCCCTGCGCGATGCCTCGCACAAGGGGAATTTGTTACGCTATTTTTTGGCCAAAACGCCCCTGATTAAAATCATCGATAGCCTCTTTGATCTCCTCACGGGTGTTCATGACAAATGGCCCGTAACCGACAACTGGCTCATTGAGCGGCTCACCGCTTAGCACCAGCACAACGGCGTCGTTATTGGCTTCAAGCATCACGCCCTCACCTTTCGCATCCAGCACCACCAGTTGTGCCTCACGAACCACTTCCTGCCCGTTAACCTGCACGGTGCCCTTGAGTACCACCAGCGCGGTGTTCCAGCCGTCTGGCAGCGTCAGTTGTGTCACGCTCTGCGCATTCAGCCGCATATCCAGAATACGCATTGGCGAGAAAGTTTTTGCCGGGCCTTTTTTGCCATCCATTTCACCCGCAATCACTCGTACCTGACCGGCGTTATCTGGCAGTGCTACGACCGGAATATCCGCATCAGTAATAGACTGGTAGTTCGGTGGCGCAGATTTGTGTTTCGCTGGCAAGTTGACCCAAAGCTGCACCATTTCCAGCGTACCGCCCTTCTCGCTAAAAGCCGGTGAGTGGAACTCTTCGTGCAAAATACCGCTACCTGCCGTCATCCACTGCACGTCACCTGGGCCAATCACCCCTCCGCTGCCGGTTGAGTCGCGGTGCGCCACTTCGCCTTTGTAGACGATGGTGACGGTTTCAAAGCCGCGGTGCGGATGCACATCAACGCCACGCTGCCCTTTGGTACTCGGTTTAAAATCAGCAGGCCCCGCGTAATCCAGCAGCAAAAATGGACTGAGCTGTTTTTCAAATTTCGAATAAGAAAACAGTGAGCGAACCGGGAAACCATCGCCCACCCAGTGGGAAGCCGGTGCTGAATAAACGCCAAGAATTGATTTCATCGTTATCTCCATTGAGTGTCGATTTCTGTTGGGATAAAGCTTACCGATAAGACGAAATGCCCGGTAGACTCGGTAAATGAACTCAGCGTTCCATATACAGGACAATAGCGATGCAAGATCTCAACGATCTGTGGTATTTCGTGCAAGTGGTGGATAACGGGGGGTTTTCTCCGGCCAGCCGCGCAATCGGTATTCCCAAATCCCGCCTGAGCCGCCGTATCGCGCTGCTGGAAGAAAGCCTGGAGACACGGCTTATTCAGCGCTCAACACGCAGTTTTACGGTGACGGAGGCCGGGCAGATTTTTTATCGCCACTGCAAAGCGATGATTATTGAAGCCGAAGCCGCGCAGGAAGCGATTAATACGCTACGTGCCGAACCGCGCGGACTGATTCGCCTGACGTGCCCGATTGCCCTGCTGCATGTGCATATTGCACAGATGCTGGCGCGATTTATGGCGCTATATCCGCAGGTTACGGTGCAGCTTGAGGAAACAAATCGACAGGTTGATGTATTGAACGAAAACGTCGATCTGGCGGTGCGGGTTCGCCCACTGCCATTGGAAGATAGTGATCTGGTGATGCGCAAACTGGCCGATCGCGGGATGTGCCTGGTCGCCAGTCCTGAACTGGTTCAGCGTTTTTCCCAACCCTCGTCACCTGCCGATCTTCAGCACTGGCCGAGTCTGGCGCTCTCTAAACCACAGCAGGTTTACCGCTGGTGCCTGTTTGGGCCGGATAATCAGGAAGTGACGCTTCATCACAAGCCACGCTTTGTCACCACAGATATGACTGCGCTACGGGCAGCAGCACTGGCGGGTGTGGGGATTGTTCAACTGCCAATATTGATGATTAACAAGCAAATACAAGATGGAAGCCTGGTGCATTTATTACCGGAATGGCGAGCAAGGCGGGAAGTCATTCATCTGGTGTTTCCTTCGCGGCGCGGTCAGTTACCGGCGGTCAGGGCGTTGATTGATTTTCTGGTGGCGAGTTATGCGGCGTTTGAGGAGGAGTAAAACAAAAATGGCGACACAGAGTATCGCCATTTTTTGGTGCATCAGAATGGCATTTTGAAGCCTGGCGGCAACTGCATCCCGCTGGAAACGCCAGCCATTTTTTCTTTCTGCGCTTCGCCAATACGACGAGCCGCATCATTGAAGGCCGCAGCAACCAGGTCTTCAACCATTTCTTTGTCGTCTTCCATCAGGCTTGGATCGATTTCCACGCGACGGCAGTTATGTGCGCCGTTGATGGTGACTTTGACCATACCCGCGCCAGATTCGCCAGTGACTTCCATTTGGGCGATTTCTTCCTGAACCTGGGCCATTTTTTCCTGCATCTGCTGGGCTTGCTTCATGATGTTGCCCAGACCGCCTTTTCCAAACATAGTCTTCTCTCTTTTGCTCGGGCCGACTAATCGCACGTTACGATTAACGGCTATCAGGGTTTACAACAAACCGGTGTAACCGGTTTATCAAATAGGTCGGATACTGTCTTCATCCAGTTCCGCGTCAAAGAAACGGCGCAGCGTCTGAATGTTGTTATCCGTCGTTATCGCTTCCCGCGCTTGTGCCAGCTTTTCTTCATAGATAGCCTGACGCCATTCCAGCGGGGTACGTTGTGCGAGATTATCATCTTCAATAATAGTCAGCTCAACAGTTTCGCCACTAAAAGCACTCATCGCATCCACCAGCGTTTTCTGCGCTGACGGTGAATTCAAATGCCGTAACGCCGGGCGCAAGTGCAAACAAACCCGGTTGCCGTCCTGTTCTTTCCAGGCATTTAGCGCCAGTTGCTGCACAAGTTTCGGCAACACCAGCTGGCTAATTTCGGCCGCCCAACTATCGCGTTCAATGGCTTCTAACGCCAGTTTCTGCGCCAGTTCAGGCGTTTTATCATGTTCCAGCGCACGCTTTAATGCTTTTGGCGTCGCGACCGGTTCTTCCACAACATCAGAAACAATTTGCGACGTCCAGCGATAAGCTTCTGGCTTCGGCGCAGGTTTTTCTTCTATTGCTGCTGGCCGGGACTGAATGCGCTCGGTCACCGAGGCTAAACGTTCCAGAGCGGTGGAGTTTTTTGCCGCCGGCCGCGCTAGATTTGGCGCTGCCGGCTCATTCTTTTTTGCTTTGTTGGCTCCCTGCTGCCGCATGAGCTGTGTTCGCGCTTGCAGCACCTGGCTTGTGGTGTCCGGCAGCGGTGTTTCGCTTTGCCGTTGCGGCGGTGCCGTCTGTTGACGAACCGGAACCGGATTGACCACCGGAATACTCGGTGCCTGTCGTGGCAGCTCAGGTTCTGGTAATGGCTTACGCGGATGGAACGCCAGTGCGCGCAGCAAAGTCATCTCAATACCCATACGACGATCTGGCGCCCAGGACAGCTCTTTGCGGCCAATCAACAAGGTCTGGTAATACAGTTGGACTTCAGCCGGTGGCACAACGCGCGCCAGTTCACGCATACGCTGTTCAATTGCCGCCATGTCGCTGCCTAAAGCGGCAGGAGACAGTTGCACCATCGCCACGCGATGCAGCAAGCTCAGCATTTCCACCAGCAGCGCTTCCCACTCAACACCGCGCCCGGCGGCTTCGTTGAGCAAATTCATTACGCGTTCGCCATCGGCCTGCACCATCGCTTCTATCAGCGAAAGCGCCTGGTCGTCGTCGAGTGTACCGAGCATATTGCTGACCGCAGCGGTCGTCACTTGCCCATCGCCGCTGGCAATGGCCTGGTCGGTAAGGCTTAACGCATCACGCAGGCTGCCGTCTGCGGCGCGGGCCAGCAGTTGCAGCGCGCGAGTTTCGCTGGGGATTTTTTCTTCGCCAAGAATATGTTCCAGCTGATGGCGGATTTGTTCGACATCCAGCGCTTTCAGGTGGAATTGCAGGCAGCGAGAAAGAATAGTGACCGGCAGCTTTTGCGGATCGGTCGTTGCCAGCAAGAATTTGACGTGCGAAGGCGGCTCTTCCAGCGTCTTCAACAGTGCGTTAAAGCTGTGGCGGGAAAGCATGTGCACTTCATCGATGAGATAGACTTTGAAGCGGCCACGCGCTGGCGCGTACTGGACGTTGTCCAGCAGGTCACGGGTATCTTCTACTTTGGTTCGCGAGGCGGCATCGATTTCAATCAGGTCAACAAAGCGACCTTGTTCGATTTCGCGGCAGTTATCGCACACGCCGCAAGGCGTAGCGGTGATGCCGGTTTCACAATTTAACCCTTTCGCCAGCAGGCGAGCGATGGACGTTTTACCCACGCCGCGCGTCCCGGAAAAGAGATAGGCGTGGTGGATTCGGCCCATGGATAAGCCATTAGCCAGGGCAGTCAGCACGTGTTGCTGGCCGACGACATCAGCAAAAGTTTGTGGCCGCCATTTGCGGGCTAAGACCTGGTAGCTCATTCGAGATAGGCTCTACATCGCGGGTGTGAATTGGGGGGTAATGCTAACATAAGCCCCACCCGATGGGCGAGGCTTCTCACATTGAAGAGGTGAGGCGGAACTCAGTGGCCAGGGAAAAGTACGAGGCTGTAGCTTTTCACGCCCATTTTTTCCAGACGCTGCTCACCACCAATATCAAACAGATTGATGATAAACGCGGCATCAGTCACTTCACCACCGAGACGGCGAATCAGTTTAACTGTCGCTTCAATGGTGCCGCCGGTTGCCAGCAGATCGTCCACAACCAGAACTTTGTCGCCAGGCTGGATAGCATCAACGTGGATTTCCAGCTGATCGGTGCCGTATTCCAGTTCGTAGTTTTCAGCGATAGTTTCGCGTGGAAGTTTTCCAGGCTTACGTACTGGCACAAAGCCAACGCCTAATTCCAGCGCAACCGGTGCACCAAATAAAAATCCACGCGCTTCAGTGCCCACCACTTTAGTGATGCCAGCGTCTTTAAAGCGTGAAACTAATAATTCGATGCTGGTGGCGTAGGCTTTCGGATCTTCAAGCAAGCTGGTAACGTCACGGAATAAGATCCCAGGCTTTGGGTAGTCTGGAATGCTTTTGATGCTGTTTTTCAGATATTCAAGCTGCTGCGCAGTCGCGGTCATAATTAATGCCTGCTAAAAACATGATTCTAACAAAGCACGTGACAGGTTAATAAGTGAACCATTGATGATTCATTAATCAGTCATCCCGTGCTCGAAAACGGTCGAATTTACTGGCTGGCACCAACAATTGCAACCACCGCAAATGCGGTTTATGGCTTTTGTTGCTTTTCGTCAATTACCGGCATGCGCCACATAAAGAACAGCAGCGCGCACATCATCATTAATAATAGTAGTCTGACCCAAAGAATATTGACCAGGTAAAGAGATACCGCAAAGGTTATTACGATGAAAATCAAAGCCCTGGGTTTGGCACCCGGTGGCAGCGCACGATGCTCCTGCCAGTGGCGGATATAACCGCCAAACCAGGAGCGGTACAATAACCAATGGTGAAAGCGCGGTGACGAACGAGCGAAACACCAGGCCGCCAGCAGTAAAAACGGCGTGGTAGGAAGCAAAGGCAAGACCACACCTATTGTCGCAAGGACTACCGCCAGCCAACCAATGATGATTAAAATAGTCCGTTTCATTCCCTATTCCGTCAATAATCTGGCACTTAAACACGTGCAATACTGGAGAGTCATTTTGTGAAAACCGCTTCGCTGTTACAAGCTTTGGATGCTCGCGTCGCGGAACTCGCGGAGGCCATTGCGCCAATATCGTTGCAACGCGCCTCGCAAGCACGCTTTGATCGTAAGCTATTTTCGACTCACAGCACGCAACTAAAAGATTATCTGACCGAAGTTCAGGCAAATCTCGCACAATTACAGCTTAGCGTGAAAGTCGGTAAAACGGAGCAAGTTGCTTATCTTGCCGAAAAACTGGTGGCGCAAATTGCGGCTTTACAGCGTGAACTGGCAACCTTGAAGATGCGTAAGAACGATCCGCAGCCGCCGGTTGTCGAAAACTTATATGAAAAGCTCTCTACCCATCAGGATTACGAGCGCCGCCTCCAGAGTATGATTAGTGACCGCGAAAGCCAGCTTTCGATTCAAACCACACTGGCCGGGCAACAAAAAATTCAGAAGGAAATTGCCGCACAGGAAGGCCGCCTGCAGCGCTGCCGCCAGGCGATAGCGCGAATTGAGCGAGCGATAGAACGCCGGGAACGTGGGCTAAGTTAATACCCTAAAGTAAAAATTAAAGAGATGAACGCTATGTCGCTGGATAACGCACCAGAAGAAGTAAAACTGGCTGTCGATTTGATAATGCTGCTGGAACAACATGAAATCCCGACGGAAACCGCGCTCGCCGCGCTTGAGATTGTCCGTCAGGATTTTTTGCGTAAGCGGGAAGAGAACGCTTCCCGCTAATTTTTACTGCGCCGGAAGAATATCGCCGCCCTTTGCTTTGCCATTGTTATCGCGTTTTACTTCTGTCAGTTCATCGCCTTTATCATTGCGCAGATGCACTTCCAGCTGGTTGAAGGCGATATTAATGCCATTTTCACGACACAGACGATCGATAGTCCGGTTCAGCTCATCAACGGTGTAACTGCGATCGCGCAGCTCACGCACGTACAGACGTAACTCATGATCCAGCGTACTTGCGCCGAAGGTGGTAAAGAACACTGTCGGCTCAGGATCATGCATCACTTTCGGGTGTTCATGCGCCGCTTTCAGTAAGATCTCACGCACTTTATCCAGATCGGAACCGTACGCCACACCGAGGCGAATAACCACGCGGGTGATGGTGTCGGTCAACGACCAGTTGATCAGGCGCTCCGTCACAAAGGCTTTGTTCGGGATGATCACTTCTTTGCGGTCGAAGTCAGTAATCGTCGTGGCACGGATACGAATTTTGCTGACGCTACCGGAGTAAGTACCAATAGTCACCGTATCGCCAATACGCACCGGGCGTTCGAACAAGATTATCAGGCCAGAAACGAAGTTACCGAATATCTCCTGCAAACCAAAACCTAAACCTACCGACAAGGCCGCCGCTAACCACTGCAATTTATCCCACGACACACCGAGCGAGCCGAAGATGGTCATCGCACCGACAGCAATAATGACGTAGTTAAGAATGGTGGTAATGGCGTAAGAAGCGCCCTGGCGCATTTGCAGACGCGAAAGCACCAGCACTTCCAGCAAGCCCGGTAAGTTGCGAATCAAAACCCAGGCGACGGCAAAGGCAATTACGGCAAATAACAGACTGCCCATGGTGACATTTTTCACCACTGCGGCACCGGCTTCAGAGCCGTTATAGCTCCACAGCTGGATGCTATCGAGATAACCAAATACCCCGAATAAATCTGACCAAATGGTGTAGAACACGATGGCAAACAGAGCGAACAACGCGATGATGGCCAGGCGCATGGTTTGTTGGTTGATTTGGTCCAGCGCCAGCGGAGGCTCTTCCACCGGCTCACCGCCTTCGGCCCCCTCTTTCACCAGATGCTCGCGGCGTGCAACCGCGCGGCGATAGGCCATACGACGAGCGGCAACGCTCAACCCACGCAAAACGGTCTGATAAACCAGGTTCCAGATAAGAATCAGGTAGATGGTTTCAATCCAGCGTCCCGCAAGGCGCAATGTAGTATAGAAATACCCCATTGCCGTCAGCACCATTAACACCACAGGCACCACGCCCATCATCGTGACGGTGAACAACTGCATGGTATGGTTATTTTTGTTGCGCCAGTTTTCACGGCACATCGGGAAGACTAGCGCGGTAATAAGCAGCAAGTTGAAGAAGATAACCAGTTGGCCTAACGCATCTTCAACCAGGTGCAGCGGAGAGCGTTCACCCAGTACCGACCAGAATAACAGCGGCAACAGAGCACAACCGATGCGTACCAATTGGCGGCGATAATGGCCGCACAACTGTGGCTGCATATTAAAGTGGCTAACGGCAACGCCGTCCGGCGAAAGCACCTGGTAAGTTAAGCCAAAGACTAGCCAGGACAGAGAAAGCTGCTTACAGAACGCCAGCATCGTTTCACTGATGTTCATATCCATGCCAGCAAACGCCAGCCCGATGGAATAAATGATTAACGCACCGGGGAGCACTTTGACCAGCGTCAACGCGATGGCTTTTGGCGTCAGCATTTGGCTGTCATTACGCAATTGCCCAACGCGGTTCGCCTGCTTTTCCAGATAGCGATCGATCGCTTTAAAGCGCCAGCGGATGATGCCTGCCAGTAACAGAGCCGGAATCATCAACAGTAAAACCGCGAGAACTTTTAGCGAGTTATCCGGCCATTTAAAGGTGAGATGTGAGCTTTTAAACTGATCGCGTAACGAAGAGGGCAGTGATTTCAGCCAGTCCCAATCCATCGGTTTATTGCTGGTCACCCAGAAAATTTGCTCCGTCAGGATTTGGTCGAGCGATTTCGTGACGTTTTGCAGTTGCTGCTGGTTGTTTTGCAAATTGATTGCCAGCATTAACTGCATGCCGAGTTGTTTATTCAACTGGTCGAGCAATTCGCGGCGAGTATCCAGAATCTGCAATAACGCATCGTGGACTTCCGGTGTGACATCAGCTTTATGGCTATCTTCAATTTTGGTGACCACATCGTCGGTCTGGAACAACGCGTCACGTTGCTGGTTCACATCAAACTGTTCGAGACGAATATCCGCAATGCGGTTGGTCAGGTCTTCCGTATCTTCCGCCAACGGCATGTTTTGCTGCTGCTGTTGATAAAGAATACGAGACAACAGCAAGCTGCCTTTCAATACGGCAATTTGCTCTTTCAGGTTACGTTCAGATTGCAGCGCACGATCCAGCGTGTTCTTAATGCGGATACTCGACGGCACCATTTCATTAGCATGCTGAGTGGCCTCAATCAGGCGCTGGCTCAATTGATGGTTGATATCCAGTTCCTGTTTTACCAACGGGTTTTGCTGGATTTTAACCGTATCTTCAGAGTCTATGGCGTCTTGTGCAGTTTGCTGCGTCAGGGTTAAACGCTTACTACTGGCCACTTTTTGCAGGATCTGGAGGGTTGCCTCCAGTTGATTGATATGCGCGTTGGTGTAGTCGCGTTGTTTTTGCAGCGCATCTTGCAGAACG
This sequence comes from uncultured Buttiauxella sp., assembly GCA_965119215.1. Classification (GTDB taxonomy): domain Bacteria; phylum Pseudomonadota; class Gammaproteobacteria; order Enterobacterales; family Enterobacteriaceae; genus Buttiauxella. The sequence continues at coordinate 97,133 of CBCPKK010000005.1, read as the reverse complement.
GTGTTGCCTTTGAGGCTATCGCGCTGCTGATCCAACTGCGCGTTCAGCAAGGTCTGCTGGGCTAACAACAATGTTTGCTGGCTCTGGCGTAAATCGGCAGCACCGGGCGTTACACCATTCAGGCGATTACGTATTGTTTCAAGCTGGGTCGATACCATAGCCATGGCATTCTGCACGCGCTCAGGCTGCGTTTGCAGTGAAATAAGCTGGCTGTTCCAGGTGGCTAAATCGCTTTGTGCATTTTGTAATTCAGTCAGTAAATCATTCAAGCGAGCTTCAAGCTGGCGTAAACTCAGCGCTTCGATTTCAGCCTCTTCACTTACGGGATCGCTTTTCCGATTTTTAAGCTCGTTTAATGCATCCGTCGCTTTACGTAGCACTTTCGGCGCTTCCGTAACTTGCTGATGGAGTTTTGCCGTTTCATCCTTGACCCGGTCAATCTTATCTAAAACCTCAATAGTCTCATTGAGATCTTGTAGCGTGAGTTTGTCATTTGGAGACAGCGTCTTTTGCTTATTCAGCGCGGAGAGCTGGTTTTGAATTTCATCACGGCTCGGGAGATCGCTATTATTTTTTTGCGCCCAAACTGGCTGCGCTAATACGCAAAACAGGCTGACGAAGGCAATAAGCAAAAACCGAGCGGATAGGCGACGTGAATACAATGAACACAAGAGTTGCGGCATAGTTTGACTGTGTTTGAGAACAGGCCGAAGGATGGCGAGTTAAAGACGAAATACGTGCCGTCAGATTAGCACGTCTTTTCGGAAAAACCTTGAGCAACTATGTTCAGATTTACCTGAATAAGCACATTTCTATTGAGGGTTCGCCCGCAAAGTTGGGCAGGTCTGGAACATTTCCAGCAAAATGGCGACGTAGTCTTCGGCCTGGCCATAAAGGTCAAAACTATCTGGCGCAACCAGCCAGTTTTCCATGAGGCCGGTAATGTAACTACGAAGTAGGATAACCGAGTGAGAAAGGCGCAGGTTTTTCGGTAACATTTCAGCGTCAATACAACGCTGCAAACTGCTCTCTATTCGCTCGTTTCCTTCCATATAAAGTTTGCGTCTGGCCTCTTGTAAAACAGCCAATTCTCCAACGAATTCACATTTATGGAAGATGATTTCAGTCATTGAGCGACGGCGCTCATCAGCGACGGTTGCCTGTAATATGTAAATTAACAACTCTCTGACAACAGAAAGTGGATCGTCAGGAAATTTTGCCCGATACTCAGTCTCTAAGTCACCAATACTGGATTCAGTTAGCTCCCAGATTTCATTAAACAAATCCGACTTATTTTTGAAATGCCAGTAGATTGCACCACGAGTGACGCCAGCCGCCTTTGCGATATCCGCCAGCGAAGTTGCAGAAACACCGTGTTGGGAAAACAAGCGGATTGCAACATCTAAAAGATGTTGGCGGGTCTCTAGTGCTTGTTGTTTGGTTTTTCGTGCCATAAGTAGGTGAAAGTACGCTAGTTAGATTTACATACATTTGTGAATGTATGTACCATAGCACGACGATAATATAAACGCAGCAATGGGTTTGTGGACATTTTGATCCATTGAACAACTTTGAAATCGGACACTCGAGGTTTACATATGAACAAAAACAGAGGGTTTACGCCTCTGGCGGCCGTTCTGATGCTCTCAGGCAGCTTAGTGCTTACAGGATGTAATGACAAAGAGACACAACAGAGTGCGCCGCATACCCCAGAAGTGGGTGTGGTGACTTTGAAAAGTGCTCCTTTGCAAATAACTACAGAGCTTCCTGGCCGTACCAGTGCTTATCGTATTGCAGAAGTTCGCCCACAAGTCAGTGGCATCATCCTGAAGCGTAACTTCGTAGAAGGAAGTGAAATTCAGGCCGGCGTTTCGCTGTACCAAATCGATCCTGCAACTTACCAGGCTGCGTATGACAGCGCCAAAGGCGACCTCGCTAAAGCACAGGCAAGTGCAAACATTGCTCAGCTGACGCTTAAACGTTATCAGAAACTTTTGGGTACTAAGTACATCAGTCAACAAGACTACGACACAGCACTTGCCGATTCTCAACAGGCAAACGCTACGGTTGTTGCAGCTAAAGCTGCTGTTGAATCCGCTCGTATCAACCTCGCATACACCAAAGTGACCTCACCTATCAGTGGCCGCATTGGTAAGTCTTCTGTTACAGAGGGTGCGCTGGTGACCAACGGTCAGGCGACTGCGTTGGCGACTGTTCAGCAACTCGACCCGATTTATGTTGATGTGACCCAATCCAGCAATGATTTCTTGCGCCTTAAGCAAGAGCTGGCTGACGGCAAACTGAAACAAGAAAACGGCAAGGCTAAAGTCAAATTAGTGACTAACGACGGTATCACCTTCCCACAAGAAGGCACCTTAGAGTTCTCTGATGTGACTGTTGACCAGACTACCGGTTCTATCACTCTGCGTGCCATCTTCCCGAATCCAGATAAAACGTTACTGCCGGGCATGTTTGTTCGCGCACAACTGGAAGAAGGTACCAATCCAAACGCGCTGCTGGTTCCGCAACAAGGTGTGACTCGTACACCACGTGGCGATGCCTCTGCAATGGTCGTTGGTAAAGATGACAAAGTAGAAGTGCGCAATATCACAGCTGCGCAAGCTATCGGCGATAAGTGGCTGGTAACCAGCGGGTTGGAGAATGGCGATCGCGTGATTGTAACCGGTTTGCAGAAAGTGAAACCCGGTGTTCAGGTAAAAGTGCAGGAAGTAGCGGCAGAAAATAAAGGCCAGGATCAACCAGCCGCTGGTGCACAGTCTGAACAATCGAAGTCTTAACTTAAACAGGAGCCGTTAAGACATGGCTAAGTTTTTTATCGATCGCCCGATTTTTGCCTGGGTAATCGCCATCATTATTATGTTGGCGGGCGGGCTTGCGATCATGAAATTGCCGATCGCGCAGTATCCAACTATCGCGCCACCGGCAATCTCGATCACAGCGACCTATCCAGGTGCGGATGCGAAAACGGTACAGGATACCGTTACGCAGGTTATCGAACAGAACATGAACGGCATCGACAACTTGCTGTACATGTCATCTACCAGTGATTCCTCTGGTACTGTTCAAATAACCATCACCTTTAACTCAGATACTGATGCCGATATCGCGCAGGTTCAGGTGCAGAACAAACTGCAACTGGCCATGCCGCTGTTACCGCAAGAAGTACAGCAACAAGGTGTTAGCGTAGAAAAATCTTCCAGTAGCTTCCTGATGGTCCTCGGTATGATTAACACCGACGGCTCCATGACGCAGGAAGATATTGCGGACTACGTTGGCTCCACCATTAAAGACCCAGTCAGCCGTACTAACGGTGTGGGTGACGTACAGCTGTTTGGTGCGCAGTACGCAATGCGTATCTGGATGGACCCTAACAAACTTAACAACTACCAGCTCACGCCGGTTGATGTTATTAACGCCATCAAAGCGCAGAACGCCCAGGTTGCAGCAGGTCAGTTAGGCGGTACTCCACCGGTTAAAGGCCAGCAGCTTAACGCCTCTATCATTGCTCAGACGCGATTGAAATCAGCCGATGAGTTCAGCAAAATTTTGCTGAAAGTGAATACAGATGGCTCGCGAGTTCTGCTTAAAGATGTCGCTAAAGTTGAGTTAGGCGGTGAAAACTACGACGTTATCGCTCGCTATAACGGTCAGCCTGCATCTGGTTTGGGTATCAAACTGGCAACGGGTGCTAACGCCCTGGATACCGCGAACTCGGTCCGTGCAACAGTGGAAAAACTGAAGCCGTTCTTCCCGGCAGGTCTGGAAGCGGTTTATCCATACGACACGACACCGTTCGTTAAAATTTCCATTAAAGAGGTGGTAAAAACCCTCGTTGAAGCCATCGTGTTGGTGTTCCTGGTAATGTATCTGTTCTTACAGAACTTCCGCGCCACATTGATTCCAACGATTGCCGTACCGGTGGTACTGCTGGGGACATTTGCCATTCTTGCCATATTTGGCTATTCGATAAACACCCTAACGATGTTCGGGATGGTGCTTGCGATAGGCCTGTTGGTAGATGACGCCATCGTAGTAGTAGAAAACGTTGAGCGTGTGATGGCGGAAGAAGGATTGCCGCCGAAAGAAGCCACACGTAAATCAATGGAGCAGATTCAGGGCGCTCTGGTCGGTATCGCCATGGTTCTGTCAGCGGTATTTATACCGATGGCGTTCTTCGGCGGTTCCACAGGTGCAATCTATCGTCAGTTCTCTATTACTATCGTCTCGGCGATGGTGCTTTCCGTACTGGTGGCATTGATTTTGACACCAGCACTGTGCGCAACCCTGCTGAAGCCTATCGCGAAGGGCGATCACCACGAGAAGAAAGGCTTCTTCGGCTGGTTTAACAACATGTTCGAGAAGAGCACGCATCATTATACCGACAGCGTCGGTAACATCTTGCGTAGCACCGGTCGTTACTTGCTGTTGTATCTGCTGATTGTGGTGGGTATGGCCTTCCTGTTTATTCGCCTGCCAAGTTCCTTCTTGCCGGATGAAGACCAGGGCGTGTTCCTGACCATGGCTCAGTTGCCTGCGGGTGCGACACAAGAACGTACACAAGCCGTTCTTGATGACGTATCGAAATACTATCTCGAAAAAGAGAAAGCTAACGTTAAGTCTGTATTTAGCATTAACGGCTTCGGTTTTGCGGGTCGTGGGCAGAATACCGGTCTGGCGTTCGTTTCCCTGAAAGATTGGGATGAGCGTCCGGGTAAAGAGAACAAAGTACCGGCGATTCTTGCTCGTGCCAGCGCCGAGTTCTCAAAAATCCAGGATGGGATGGTATTCGCGTTCAACCTGCCAGCAATTGTTGAGCTGGGTACCGCAACGGGCTTCGACTTCCAGTTGATTGACCAGGCAAACCTTGGCCACGAAAAACTGACTCAGGCACGTAACCAACTGTTTGGCGAAATTGCAAAACACTCTGACCTGTTAGTCGGTGTGCGTCCAAACGGTCTGGAAGATACGCCGCAGTTCAAAGTCGATATCGATCAGGAAAAAGCGCAAGCACTGGGTGTTTCTATCACAGACATCAATACCACACTGGGCGCAGCCTGGGGCGGTAGTTATGTGAACGACTTCATCGACCGTGGTCGTGTGAAGAAAGTTTACGTGATGGCTGATGCGCCATTCCGTATGCTGCCAAGTGATATTAACAACTGGTATGTTCGCGGCTCTACCGGACAAATGGTGCCATTCTCGTCGTTCTCTACGGCGCATTGGGAATACGGCTCACCACGTCTGGAACGTTACAACGGCTTGCCTTCCATGGAAATCCTTGGTCAGGCTGCACCGGGTAAGAGTACCGGTGAAGCGATGAACCTGATGGAAGAACTGGCCAGCAAACTGCCAACCGGTATCGGTTATGACTGGACGGGTATGTCATATCAGGAACGTCTGTCTGGTAACCAGGCCCCTGCCCTGTATGCCATTTCGTTGATAGTCGTATTCTTGTGTCTGGCTGCACTGTATGAGAGCTGGTCTATACCGTTCTCGGTCATGCTGGTCGTTCCATTGGGTGTTGTCGGCGCACTGCTTGCCGCAACGTTCCGTGGGCTAACCAACGACGTGTACTTCCAGGTAGGCCTGCTGACAACCATTGGCTTGTCGGCGAAGAATGCGATACTTATCGTAGAATTCGCCAAAGACCTGATGGATAAAGAAGGCAAAGGCCTGGTTGAAGCCACCCTGGAAGCTGTCCGTATGCGTCTGCGTCCAATACTGATGACATCACTGGCGTTTATCCTCGGGGTAATGCCACTGGTAATCAGCTCCGGTGCAGGCTCCGGCGCACAGAACGCCGTAGGTACTGGGGTAATGGGCGGGATGGTTACTGCAACCGTACTGGCTATCTTCTTCGTACCGGTGTTCTTCGTGGTGGTTCGCCGTCGCTTCAGCCGTAAGACTGAAGACATTGAGCACACTCACGCAGTTGAGCATCACAAGTAAGATTCGTACTGCAATTAAAAGGCCGCGCAAGCGGCCTTTTTTATATCTGCAGTCTGATTTATCCTATTAATTAATATTGATAGCCGCTGCCTTTTCCAACGAAAGGTTTCAAGATGTTGCAGCAAAACCGCGATTAGCCTTGAATGTTATGACAAGATATTTCTTAAATTTACTGACAGAAGAGTTAAGAGGGATTCATACTTATTTATTAGGACTAATCTTAAACGCTTATTAAATTACGCCCCATTTCACATTCATTACAACAACAGAAAATTAACTTATTGAAAATAAACTATTTTCTTTAACCGTTACTTAAGTTAATTTATCAGACAAAGCTTTTAAAAAACGTGAAAGTCTTAATAAACATTACGTTAGAGTAAACAGCTTTACTGTAAATGTAATTTTTCGTAATAGAGAAAGGAAATCTCATGCGGATTGATTTATAGTAAACGTATATGGAATAATCGTTGTAATTGATCCCCACCTCATCCAGGTGTGTCCACCCCAACGCGTTGTGTTTATCAAATTTCTTCGATAAAAGGGGCTGCATTATGGACGAATACTCACCAAAACGGCATGATATTGCGCAGCTTAAATTTCTCTGCGAAAACCTGTATCATGACTGCTTAGCCAATCTTGGCGAGAGTAATCACGGTTGGGTTAATGATCCAACATCAGCCATCAACTTGCAGTTGAATGAATTGATTGAGCACATTGCTGCTTTCGCACTTAATTACAAAATTAAGTATGATGCTGAGAGTAAATTGATTGAACAAATTGATGAATATTTGGACGATACATTTATGCTGTTCAGTAACTATGGCATCAATGCGCAAGACTTGCAGAAATGGCGCAAGTCGGGGAATCGATTATTCCGATGTTTCGTCACAGAGAGCCGTGCTAACCCTGTAAGCCTCTCCTTTTAGAACTATTACAAGATGTATAAGGTGATTTCATGACTACAAAACCATTAACTAAGACCGATTATTTGATGCGTCTGCGACGCTGCCAAACAATTGATACCTTAGAACGCGTAATTGAAAAAAATAAATACGAATTACCCGATAGTGAATTAGCGGTATTCTATTCCGCTGCAGACCACCGCCTGGCTGAACTGACCATGAATAAGCTATACGATAAAATACCGCCTTCTGTATGGTCATTTATCCGCTAATACCGCTTAATCGTTATTACGTTTTAGGGTACTCAAGCTGACATGTTGTCGTACCTGCAGGGAACGGGCATCATCCCTCATTAAGTCACTAACATCGTGACCGAATAGCCACATTTCATGGACTGTATAGTTGTGCGTGACACACAATGCTCCCGGCAATCATTGCATTTAACAATGTGATTATTGTCACAAAAGGAAAGAGCGCTCTCATTAATAACAAACTAATCGCTTACGGTATTGGGTGTCCGATCTATTTATTAAGGCATCGCCATGAGTGAAGAAAAACAGAAAATGATAGCAGGCGAACTTTATCGCCCTGGTGACCAACAGCTTCGAGATGATCGCATCTACGCGCGTCATTTGATTCACCGCTTTAATCACACAGCCCCAGATGAACAAGCTGTTCGCGCGCAATTGCTTGGACAACTTTTAGGTCAAAGCGGGGATGCGTATATTGAACCGTCGTTTCGTTGTGATTATGGTTACAATATTTTCCTCGGCAAAAACTTCTACGCTAATTTTGACTGTGTGATCCTCGACGTTTGTCCGGTTCACATCGGTGATAATTGCATGCTCGCACCGGGTGTTCATATTTATACTGCGACTCATCCGCTGGATGCCGAAACGCGCAATAGTGGCGTTGAATTCGGAAAACCCGTGACGATTGGTAATAATGTCTGGATTGGCGGGCGCGCGGTTATCAACCCCGGAGTTAACATTGGTGATAACGTGGTGATTGGTGCAGGCTCTGTTGTCACCAAAGATATTCCGGCAAACTCGGTGGTTGGAGGAAACCCAGCACGATTGATTAAAATGGTTCCGCTGCCCCACCACTAACTGTTATGGTTTTTTTTGGCAGAACTGTTACTTTTTTACCTTTACAGGGCTTCTTAAAATAACAGTTCTCTGCCTGTAGTGTTCCCGTTCAAAAGGCTCATCATGACTGAAATTCAGCGCCTCCTCACCGATACCATCGAGCAACTCAATGCCGAAGAAAAACGCGACAATCGCCCGCGTTTTAGCATCAGCTTTATCCGCAAGCATCCGGGGTTATTTGTCGGTATGTGGATAGGTTGGTTTGCCACGCTATGGGTGATGCTGGAATCGGATACGCTGGCGGGTTCGGTCTGGTTGCTAGTGGTGTTATTCGCGATCCTGAATGCCTTTTTCTTTTTCGACGTGAACCCGCGCTATCGTTACGATGATATTGATGTGCTGGATTTGCGCGTTTGCTACAACGGCGAGTGGTACAACACGCGCAACGTTCCCCCGACACTAATCGATAAAATCCTGCATTCCCCGAGTGTGGATGAGCAACACAAATCGCTGCTGCATAAAATGATGGCAAAAAAAGGTGAGCTCTCCTTTTACGATATCTTCTCTTTAGGCCGCGCATAACACCTGACACAGACAAAACAAGGGGCCAAAGCCCCTTGTATCAACGCCTTTTCTTCCCGCCCTGCACCGCTTTAAAACGCGGATTGCTTTTGCAAATCACGTATAGCCGCCCTTTGCGTTTTACAATCTGACAATCCGGGTGACGCTGTTTCGCACTGCGTAATGAATTCAGAACCTTCATGGTTTATCCCTTTAGCTTTAAATTGTTATGTTATAACATTTTAATAAAATAAAAGATGAACGAAAAAAAAGCAAGTCTGTTTGTCGAAACTCTTCCTGCACAATCCCGCTTAGCCACAATTCGCAAATGCATTGAACCCTGCCCAGCCATAACTTAGAAGATAACAATATTGGGCGGCATGACGCGCTTGCGGCAATGTAATTTCTACGAACACCACACCAATTAAGAAAGGATAAAACCATGGGTAAGCGCTGTTGTTGTTGGGCAAAAAAATCAGAACGTATTGAGAAAACATCTGAATTAAGCGGAGTCCAGAATGAGCAGAACAACGACCCAGGCATTGCCAATACTCGATCTTTTAGCCCTTGAAGGCACAGCAACCGACCGTGCTGCATTTCTTGAACAACTGCGCCACGCGGCTCGTGATATCGGTTTCTTCTACCTGATTAATCATGGCATCAGCCCGGAACTGCAACAGGCGGTTCAGGATGAAGCACAACAGTTTTTCGCTCTGCCAGACGCTGAAAAACAAAAAGTCGCCATGATTCACTCACCCCATTTTCGTGGATATAACCGTGCCGCCAGCGAGTTAACTCGTGGTAAACCAGACTGGCGCGAACAGTTCGATATTGGCGCTGAACGCCCTGCACTTTCCGTCGATGCAACACAACCTGGCTGGCTTCGTCTGCAAGGGCCAAATCTGTGGCCTGAATCCTTACCGACGCTCAAACCAACCCTGCTGCAATTTCAACGCGAAATGACCGCCGTGGCTTTAAAACTGCTACGCACCTTTGCCCAGGCGCTGGAACTCCCGGCCAGCAGCTTTGATAGCCTTTATGGCAATAAACCCAATGAACACATCAAACTGATCCGCTATCCAGGCCAACAGGCCACTCATGGGGATCAGGGCGTGGGTGCCCATAAAGACTCGGGATTCCTGAGCTTTTTATTACAAGACCAACAGCAGGGTTTGCAGGTTGAAGTTACGCCGGATAACTGGGTAGACGCCTCCCCTTTGCCTGGCAGTTTTGTGGTGAATATTGGTGAATTGCTTGAGCTGGCAACCAATGGCTATTTACGCGCCACGGTGCATCGGGTGATTTCCCCACCGCCTGGGCATGAGCGCCAGTCCATCGCCTTTTTCCTCGGCGCGCAATTAGATGCCGTAGTGCCGATTTATGCGCTGCCGCCCGCGCTTGCACAACAAGCCCTGGGGCCGGAAAGCGACCCGCACAACCCGTTGCTGCGTGATGTCGGCTGGAATTATCTAAAAGGTCGCCTGCGTTCGCATCCTGATGTGGCGGAACGTTATTACCCGGATGTCTTGCGTAACAGCACTGAACTCATCGCTTAAACATTAAAGGAACACACCATGAAAAATGCCTCTTTTAAACTGGCAGGGATCGCGCTGTCTATGACTCTGGCTTTTAGCGCTCAAGCCGCAGAAACATTGCGTATCGCCGCCGATCCCGTGCCACATGCCGAGATCCTCGCCTTCGTGCAAAAACTCGATCCGAATCTGAAATTAAAAATCATCGAGCTTAGCAATGGCGTAAATGCGAACGAACTGCTGGCGAATGGCGATGTTGACGCCAACTACTTCCAGCACGTGCCATATTTGCGCGATCAGGAAAAAGCGCTGGGTAAAAAATTCACCGTTGCCGCTACCGTTCATATCGAGCCGCTGGGGATTTATTCACATAAATACAAAGATCTAAAATCGGTGCCCGAGAACGCCACTATCGCGCTGCCAAACAACGTCACCAACTTAAGCCGGGCGCTGTATCTTTTGCAGGACAACGGATTGATCACCCTGAAGCCGGAATTTAAAGACGCGGCACAAAATCAGGCCACACCGCGTGATATCGCCAGTAACCCGAAGAAGCTGAAGATTGTTGAAATCGAAGCGCCACAATTACCGCGCTCACTGGATGATGTGGATCTCGCGGTGATTAACGGTAACTACGCGCTGGAAGCCGGATTAACCCCGTCGAAAGATGCGTTAGGACTGGAAAGCGCCAGCCATAACCCTTACGCCAATATTCTGGTCACCAACCCAAATCTGGCAAATGATCCACGCATCAAAGAACTGGCGAAGGATCTGCAATCCCCACAGGTTGCTGAATTTATTCGTAAGCAGTTTCACGGCTCAGTGATCCCGGTCGCCGCCCCACAATCATGATAACCCTTGAGCGGCTGAGCAAAGTGTATGCCGGAGGAGGCCAACCGGCACTGGATGATGTCTCGCTGACTGTGCCGGACGGCGCAATCTACGGCATTCTCGGGCGCAGCGGCGCGGGAAAAAGTACTTTGATTCGCTGCCTTAACTTACTGGAGCGGCCCACGTCGGGTCGCATTTTGACGAAGGGTGTGGATATCACCACGCTCAATCATCGGGAGCTGCAAACCCATCGCCAGCGCACCGGAATGGTGTTTCAGCACTTCAATCTGATTCATGCCCGCAATGTGGCCGACAATATAGCCGTGCCGTTGGAAATAGCCGGGTACTCGCGTGAAATGCGCCAACAGCGGATTGCAGAATTGCTGGTACTGGTTGGCCTGAGCGATAAAGCCCAGGCATTTCCCTCTCAGCTTTCCGGTGGGCAAAAGCAACGCGTAGGTATCGCCCGCGCCCTTGCTGCACATCCTGATGTTCTGTTGTGCGATGAAGCCACCAGCGCATTAGACAGCGAAACAACCGCGTCGGTGCTGGCGCTGTTGATGGACATCAACCGGAAACTGGGCGTCACCATTGTGCTGATTACCCACCAGTTGGAAGTCGTGAAAGCTATCTGCGATCACGCGGCTCTTTTAGAAAACGGCAGGCTGATAGAGAGCGGTTCGCTGTCCGAATTGCTGGCTACACCCTATTCTCGCCTGCGCCAGGCATTGCTACCGGGAGATGAAGCTGAACAGGCATTTTTACGCCGTATCGGCGTTTCAGGGAGAGTCTTATGCGAAGTCGCTTAGCGTGGGAAGATTTGTGGCCGTTACTGCTTGATGGCACGCTGGATACACTTTATATGGTCGGCCTTGCGGCGCTGTTTACCGTCCTTATTGGCCTACCGCTGGGCATACTGCTATTTCTTACCCGTCGCGATAGCGTGCTACCCGCGCCGAAGATGAATCAGATTATTGGTAGCGTAGTGAACGTCGGGCGTTCGCTGCCGTTTATCGTGCTGCTGATTGCCCTGATCCCCTTCACTCGTATTATCGTCGGCACCACGCTTGGCAGCACAGCGGCGGTGGTTCCGATAACTATCGGCGCTTTCCCGTTCTTTGCCCGGGTAGTAGAAAACGCGCTAGATGAAGTGGATAAAGGCCGTATCGAAGCCATTCTTTCGATGGGTGGGAACGTCTGGCATATCATCGGCAAAGTGCTACTCCCCGAAGCGCTCCCTGCCCTTCTGGCGGGAATTACACTAACCATCGTGATGCTGATTGGCTTTTCGTCGATGGCGGGTGTGATTGGCGGGGGGGGCCTGGGTGATCTGGCGATTCGCTACGGTTATCAGCGGTTTAACGATCAGGTGATGGTCGGCACCGTGGTGATTCTGGTCGCGATGGTGCAATTGGTTCAAAGTGTTGGCGATAGTCTGGTGCGCCGCCTCGCGCACCGACGTTAATTAAACAGGTGGATTCATCATCCACCTTTTACTGTCAGGCCTTTTCACGCACCAGCACGGTAGTCAGCGTAAAAGACAATCCTAATGCCAGCACAACACCCATGATTGCATAGATAAAATACGGGCCGATATACGCAGGCAGGCTAAAAATGCTCGATAAAATATAGCCATACAAACGCACACCAAAGAAGGCGATGAATGCCGAGGCAAGAGAACTTGCGATAGTGGCCGCAATAAACGCTTTCTTGTAGCGCGTCAGTACGCCAAACAGTGCAGGCTCCGTAATCCCCAGCAGTGCAGAGATTGCCGCAGGCAAAACCACCGCCCTTTCTTCACGCGATTTACTCTGTTTCCAGATGGCAAAAGTGGAACCGGCAATCGCCATGTTTGCCATAAACATCATCGGCATCAGCATGTCGTAGCCACGGTCAGTAAAGTTTTGCAGCGCGATAGGCGTCATCGCGTGGTGCATACCGGTCAAAATCGCCACGGGGCGAATCGCACCCACCACCAGCCCGGCAAAACTTGCAGACACACCAAACAACCCTTCGATAAACCACGCCAGCGCTTTACCCAGATAAATCCCCAGCGGCCCAATCACCACCAGCGCAACTAATGCTGCGAGGAACAAAGTGAGCGTCGGCGTGAAGACGGTTTTCAGCACGTCCGGCATAAATTTATCCACCCAGCGATGGATGTAACTCAAAGCCAGAACCGAGAAAATCACCGGGATGACGCTTGAAGCGTAGTTAAATACCGAAACCGGTATGACGTTCAGAAAATAGAACGCATCGACCGCATCCGGCGAATGGCTTGCCAGCATTTTTGCCGCTTCAATCAGCGACGGATACATGAAACAGGCCGCAACCGCAGTCGCCAGGTATTCATTGGTTTTAAAAATACGAGCAGCAGAGATGGCGAGGAAGAACGGCAAAAAGTAGAACACGCCGCTGGCAATCAAATCGATGACAATCACTGTGTCACTTTTCGCTGAAATCACTTTCAGCGCGATTAACCCCGCCAGCAAACCTTTGATCATCCCAGCGCCAGCGATAGCGGGAACAATCGGCCCAAACACGCCCGATACGGTATCCATAAACATCGACACCAGGCTTTTACGCGCTTTCTTCTGGCTGGCCGGTGCGGTGTTTTGCTCTGGTGATGAATCCAGCACGTTGGTCAGTTGCTCGTACCAGGTGTTCACCTGCGGACCAATGATAATCTGGAATTGGTCGCTCTGAATTTGTGCGCCTAACACGCCGGGAATTTTTTTAATTGCCGACTGATCAATTTTATTTTCGTCAATCAAAGAGAAGCGCAAGCGCGTCATACAGTGCCAGGCTTTACTAATATTATCCGCACCACCTATAAGGTGAATAATATTATTAATGGCATCACGAGTCCCCATCTGTCACTCCCAAAGAATTGCTTATTGTTATGTGTTGAATGCCAGTGATGGTAGGGAATCGCCACCACTAAAACAAACCAATAAACTTTGAACACCGTCACAATTAGCCAATAACAAAGCCACCAAACACCATAAAGAAACAGATTGGTATGGTTTTTATGTTCACTAAGCATCTTTTCCTGACCAATAAAAATAAGCAAAAAAAATGATTTACCCGCACTCAAAAATAAGGTGATAGTAAATAACAGAAGCCTGTTATCTCACGGTCTGTGGAGTTATCTCGTGAAACCAACCATCATTGAAAATATTGAATGCTTTATTACTCGTCCCGACCGTCACAATCTTATTACCGTGCGAGTCACCACCGATAAAGGCGTGATTGGCCACGGTTGCGCGACCTTCCAGCAGCGTCCGCTTGCGGTAAAAACCATGGTCGACGAATATCTCAAACCGCTGTTGATTGGCCGCGATGCAAACAACATTGAAGACCTGTGGCAGATGATGACGGTCAACGCGTACTGGCGCAACGGCCCGGTAATCAATAACGCCATTGCCGGTGTCGACATGGCGCTTTGGGATATCAAAGGCCAGCTGGCGGACATGCCGCTGTATCAGCTTTTCGGCGGCAAATCGAAAGATGCCATCGCCGCTTACAGCCACGCCGCCAGTGAAACGCTGGAAGGGTTGTATCTGGAAGTCGACAAGCTGCTGGCACAAGGGTATCGCTACATTCGTTGTCAGCTAGGGTTTTACGGCGGCACGCCTCAAGGATTACACGCCACTAAAACACCGACGCCGGGGGCTTATTACGACCAGGATGAATACATGGCTAATACCGTGGCGATGTTTAAGGCGCTGCGCGAGAAATACGGCAATCAGTTCCATATTCTCCACGATGTGCACGAACGCTTATTCCCACAGCAGGCCGTGCAGTTAGCAAAAGCGCTTGAACCGTACCAGCCGTGGTTTATCGAAGATATTCTGCCACCGCAGCAAAGCGCCTGGCTGGAACAAGTGCGCGCGCACTCGTCTGTTCCACTCGCCATGGGCGAACTCTTTAATAATCCAGCTGAATGGCATGATTTGATTGTGAATCGACGCATCGATTTTATCCGCTGCCACGTTTCACAAATTGGTGGGATAACGCCCGCGCTAAAACTCGCGATTCTTTGCCAGGCGTTTGGCGTTCGTCTTGCCTGGCACGGCCCTGGTGACATGACACCTATAGGTGTTGCGGTAAATACGCATTTGAATATTCATCTGCACAATGCCGCGATTCAGGAATTTATCCCGAATAAACCTAATACCGAATCGGTATTCCCCGGCGCGCCGGTTGCAGAGCTTGGCTATATTTATCCGCTTGAAAAACCCGGTATTGGCGTCGGTTTTGATCAGCAAAAAGCGGAAGCCTTCCCGGTTGAATATCGCCCACATGAATGGACGCAAAGCCGTTTACCAAACGGGGCGATTCACACGCCCTGAGTGCCCTGCCGGTAGGCTAAGTTGTCGTGGTTATAAGGGGTGACGTAGGTACAGGAATAGTTGATATCAACGATATCGCTGATTTCAAATACTCGTCCCCCTTCGAGTATCCCCCGGTTGATGATATGCATCGCCGGGATGCCTTTTTTACACTCCAGCAAAACGGCCTGCTCCTTGTTAATTGCCACCGCCTGGTAGCTGGTTAACAAGTGTGAAATACGACACCCTTTACTGAGCACATATTGTTGAATCGACTGTTCGATAACTTGCTGATTAAGATCGGGAAAATCTTGCACCGGCATGCGTGAAATCTCAATCTGTACCTTTTGATTATCGACATAACGCAGGCGGCAAAACTGCCAGATATAGTCATCTTTGCCCAGACCAAATACCTGCTGTTCTTCTCTGTTTGGTAATTTTTTATGCAGATTCACCATGCGAAAAGCCATCTGATCAAAACGCTTTTCGGTGATGGAGTTATAAACCAGAGGGTTATTACGTGCCTGTGGGTTAATCCAGATCCCCGATCCCTGAATAATCTCAATGACCCCAATACTCACCAGTTTTTCCAGGGCTTTGCGAATAGTGAAGCGCGACACGTCATATTCCACAGCAAGCTGGCGCTCCGGGGGTAATTTTCGTCTTTGTAAATCGTTATGCTGATAAATCTTGCTTAACAGATCCTGGATAACAAACTCTTTTTTCTTCATTTCTGGCCTACAGACCTTATCCTACTCATTCTTGAAGTAAAACATAACATCCTGCATGAGGCTGAGATAGACTAACCTTATCTATAGAAAAACATTATAAAAACTAACCTCTTAACTGGGTCTATAAAGAATGACATCCCGAAAGCTCATCTGCCTGGTAAGCGGTGTATTAATTCTGGCGGTTTTGTTACCCATTTTATTAAGCGTTTATATCGCCCATCGTAATGCCGAACAGGATTTTCACGATGATTTAGGCGAGTTTGCCGATCATGCATTGCTTCGGACTAGCAAGGTTATTGACCAGGCTATTTCCGCTGTTGATGATATTAACCGCTATAAAGGCAGCATATGCTCACATGCACATACTGAAGCCATGCGCCGTGTGGCGCTGGAATATCGCTATGTGCAAGAAGTTATGTTCCAGCAAAATGGTCGTATTCTGTGTAGTTCGCTGGAATCGTTCAACCACGGTGACGCATTAGGCAAGCCCGATCGTCAGGGGATTCATGGCTTTAGCGCATGGTATACCATTCCTTCTACGCCTGGTTTTCAGCGCAAAATGGTATATATCGGCAAAGAGCCGCATCTTGCGTTAACCGACCCCATGTCCTTTATTGATGTATTGCCTTTTGGTAATTACGCATTAAATGTTGCGATGGTTGGCCTGCATAATAACCAGCTTATCGCCAGCAGTAGCCGATATGTCCCCGAGGCGTGGCGTGTCCCTCTGGAACAAGGCGCGGAAGAATTTCAAAGTGAAGACAATTTCTTTGTCATTCGCCGGGATGAGAATCTCGGTCTGGCAATGATTGCCTGGGCGTCAATGGAACCCCTGACAACAGCCTGGTATCAGCAATTATTCATCTGGCTACCTGTTGGCCTTATTGTCAGCCTGGCCGCGGGTGGCTTCTTAATTCGTGTTCTGCGCCGGTTATTATCCCCGCGTTACCGATTGATGGATGCGATTAAAAATCATGAAATTAGCGTGGTATATCAACCCATTGTTCATCTTCAAAGCGGTGAAAGTGTTGGCGCTGAAGCGCTAATCCGCTGGCAGCAACAAGATGGTTCAATGCTAAACCCGGATGTATTTATTCCGCTGGCGGAACAAACGGGGCTGGTCACGCAATTAACTGAACAGGTCATTGAGATAATCTTCCATGAACTCGGTGACTGGCTGCATAAGCATCCTCTACACCATATTTCGGTTAATATGGGTACGCGTGATGTGCGCAGCCTGCATATTCTTGAAGTCATTCGCCCTTATCTTGCCCGTTATTTGGTCAAGCCGGGACAAATCGCATTCGAAATTACCGAACGTGGCTTTGCTGACCCTAAAATTACGGCCCCTATTATTGCGCAATATCGTGAAGCCGGGCATGCAATCTACATTGATGATTTTGGCACCGGTTACTCAAGCCTGAGTTATTTACAGGATCTCGATGTCGATATCCTGAAAATAGATAAGTCTTTTGTCGACGCTCTCGAATATAAAAACGTCACGCCGCATATTATTGAAATGGCGAAAGCGCTGAATATCCTGATGGTAGCCGAAGGCATTGAAACCCCCGGCCAGGCAACGTGGTTACGCAAACAAGGTGTTCAGTACGGCCAGGGCTGGCTGTTCAGTAAAGCCCTGTCGAAAGATAAGTTTATCGATTGGGTCGCTAAGCATCCGGCAAAAGTCATGCCAACTGCCTGATTTACTTCACACCAAGGCGCTTTGCCAGGCGGTGTAAATTACCGACATCCAGTTGTAATTGCCTGGCGCAGGCAGCCCAGTTGCCTGCGTTGGCGTCCAGCGTGCTGATGATAACCTGGCGCTGGTAATCATCTGTTGCGGCACGCAAATTATCCACGACAAGCGCTGGCACAACGGGTGTATTAACCTGTTTAATTTCCGCATCTGCCAACTGAAAATGCTGTGGCTGAAGCCAGATTTCACCATCGGGTTTTCCAGAACGTGCCAGTACAGTGGCACGATACAGTGCGTGTTCCAGTTCACGAATATTCCCCGGCCAGTCGTAACGGCGCAGTAATTCACGAGCAGCATCGCTTAATGCAACCTGCTTTAGCCCCATTTTTACGCGGCTTTGCTCGCAGAAAAACCCAGCCAACAACGTGATGTCATCGCCCCGTTCGCGCAATGGCGGAACATGCAGCGGAAACACGCTTAGGCGGTGAAATAAATCAGCCCGAAATTCCCCAGCCAGCACATGCTGCTTGAGGTCACGGTTGGTTGCCGCTAGTACCCGCACATTCACACGATGACTGCTGTCATCACCCACGCGCTGAATATCGCCATACTGTAAAACCCGCAGCAATTTTGCCTGTAGCGTTAATGGCAGTTCCCCAATTTCATCCAGGAAAAGCGTGCCGTTGTCTGCCATTTCAAACTTGCCGGTTCGATGGTGAATAGCACCGGTAAACGCCCCTTTTACGTGGCCGAACAGCTCACTTTCCGCCACACTTTCCGGCAGCGCAGCACAGTTAAGATAAACCAATGGATTTGCCGCCCGAGCCGACCCGCTGTGAATCGCTCGCGCTACCAGCTCTTTGCCAACGCCCGTTTCCCCGGTAATCAGCACATTCAGATCCGAACCCGCGACAATCTCAATCTCTTTCTTGAGCTGCATGATTCCCGCGGACAACCCCACCATTTCGGCGCTGCTGGTTTGGGTCGTCACTGGAACCATTGCAACAGCAGACGTTTGGTTTTCAAGTTGCTCCATCAGCAGGGCGTTATTTAACGCTCCCGCCGCCAGCACGCTGATTAAACGTAACTCTTCGTCGCTGAAATGGTCGAATTGCGCCGGGTCCATACCATCCACGGTTAACGCACCAATCAGATTTTGATCGGCAAACAGCGGCAAACCGAGGCAGGCATGCACTTTTAAATCCGTGTGATCGGGAATAAGACCATCGTAGGGATCGGGCAATTCACTGTCTGCCGGAAAGCGCACCACATCGCCTGCCCGCGCAATGGCTTCCAGACGTGGATGTTCATCTAAATCAAAACGCCGCCCGAGCACATCTTGCGCCAGACCATCAATCGCCAGCGGGCGAAACTGCCGGGATTCATATCGCAACAGCGCGGTGGCATCACCGCCTAAAAGCTGGCGCAGAGTACGAATCAAACGAGCAAAGCGATCCTGATGAGAAATGCCGCTTTGCAGGTCAATAGCAATGTTGGCAAGGGAAGTAATAGACAGGCTCATAAGCAGCTCCATAAAACGATTTCGCTAACTTACCTCTTGGTTGTCAAAAAGACAATTTGATTGTCAAAAAGACATTTATTGCCGCTGTCATTATGACAATCACCCTTAATTAAATTTCATTAAAACACTTACAAATCAAATAAATGAAAAGTTGGCACGCCGTTTGTAATACATCAAATACGAGCATTATTTTTTATTCTTTTTGAGGTACTGACAAATGGCTATTCAGGTTAAAAACAATATTCAATGGGTTGGACAACGTGACTGGGAAGTCCGTGATTTTCATGGCACTGAATATAAAACGCTGAAAGGCAGCAGCTATAACAGTTACCTGATTCGTGAAGAAAAAACGGTGCTGATCGATACTGTTGACCACAAATTCAGCCGTGAATTTGTTCAAAACCTGGCAAGCGAAATTGACCTGAATACGCTCGATTACATCATCATCAACCACGCAGAAGAAGACCATGCGGGTGCACTGACGGAGTTGATGTCACGCATTCCCAATACGCCGATTTACTGTACCGCCAACGGCATCGACTCCATCAACGGCCATCATCATCATCCGGAATGGAATTTCCATGTGGTGAAAACCGGCGACAGCCTGGATATTGGCAACGGTAAGCAGCTTATCTTCGTTGAAACGCCGATGCTGCACTGGCCTGACAGCATGATGACTTACATGACGGGCGACGCGGTGTTGTTCAGTAACGATGCCTTCGGCCAGCATTACTGCGATGAACATTTGTTTAACGATGAAGTGGATCAGACTGAATTATTCGAGCAATGCCAGCGCTACTACGCCAATATTCTGACGCCGTTCAGCCGCCTGGTCACACCAAAAATCACCGAGATTCTCGGCTTCAATTTACCGGTGGATATGATTGCCACCTCCCACGGCGTGGTCTGGCGTGATAACCCAACGCAGATTGTTGAGCTGTATCTGAAATGGGCTGCCGATTACCAGGAAGATCGCATCACCATTTTCTACGACACCATGTCCAATAATACTCGCATGATGGCAGACGCCATTGCCCAGGGCATTAACGAAACCGACCCTCGCGTTGGGGTGAAAATCTTTAACGTGGCTCGCCATGATAAAAACGAAATTCTGACCAACGTGTTCCGCTCTAAGGGCGTTCTGGTGGGCACATCCACCATGAACAACGTGATGATGCCGAAAATCGCGGGTCTGGTTGAAGAGATGACAGGACTGCGTTTTCGCAATAAACGCGGCAGCGCATTCGGCTCCCACGGCTGGAGCGGCGGCGCAGTAGACCGTCTTTCAACTCGTCTGCAGGATGCCGGTTTCGAAATGTCGCTGAGCCTGAAAGCAAAATGGCGCCCGGATATCGACGCGCTGGCAGTTTGCCGTGAGCATGGCCGCGAAATTGCCCGCCAGTGGGCGCTCACACCTTTAGCCCCAACATCCGTTTTCGCACCGCAAGAAAGCGTTGTCGAAGCAAAAAGCTGCGCTGATTTAGGCCCGCGTATGCAATGCAGCGTTTGCCAGTGGATTTACGATCCTGAAACCGGCGAACCGATGCAGGACGTTGCACCCGGAACCGCGTGGGCGGATGTGCCCGATACCTTCCTCTGCCCTGAGTGCGCCCTCGGAAAAGACGTATTTGATGTGCTGGCAACGGAGGTAAAATGAGCCACGGCATTGTGATTATCGGTTCAGGTTTCGCCGCCCGCCAGCTCGTTAAAAACATCCGCAAAAATGACGCACAGGTACCTGTGCGCCTGATTGCCGCCGACAGCATGGATGAATACAACAAGCCCGACCTCAGCCACGTCATCAGTCTTAATCAGCGGGCAGACGACCTCACCCGGCAACGCGCCGGGGAGTTTGCCGAGCAATTTAATCTGACGCTAAATACCAACAATTGGGTATCGGATATCGACACACGCGAGCGCCTGGTTAAGTGCGGCAACCAACAATGGCCGTATGAAAAACTCGTGCTGGCGACCGGTTCAAGTGCCCTGCTGCCTCCGATTCCGGGAAAAGAGCTGATGTTAACGCTCAACAGCCAGCAGGAGTTTCTGACTTGCGAAACGTCGCTGCGAGATGCCCGTCGGGTGATGATTTTAGGCGGCGGTTTGATTGGGACTGAACTGGCAATGGATTTTTGTCGCGCCGGAAAACAGGTCATTCTGGTGGATAACGCCTCCAGCCTGCTCGCCTCGCTGATGCCTGCGGAAGTCAGCGCCCGCCTTCAGTATCGCCTGAATCAAATGGGCGTCGAACTGGTGTTTAATCAACGCCTGGAGTCGCTGAGCAAAACGCCGCAGGGAATCAATGCCGCGTTAAGCAATGGGCGAATGATTGACGTAGATGCCGTCGTGGCTGCAATTGGGCTTCGTCCAAATGTCGGACTGGCGCAGCATGCCGGATTGGCAGTGAACCGGGGTATTCAGGTCAATCGCCAGTTACAGACCTCGGATGCCAATATTTATGCGCTGGGAGACTGCGCTGAAATTGACGGTAAAGTGCTGCCGTTCCTGCAACCGATCCAGTTTAGCGCCATGACGCTTGCCAAAAACCTGCTTGGTGCCAACGATGGGCTGACGCTGCCCGCCATGCTGGTGAAAGTGAAAACACCCGAGCTACCGCTGCATCTGGCGGGCGAAACTCAGCGCACAGATTTGCAATGGCAAATTTCAGCCGAGTCACAAGGTTTAATCGCCAAAGGCTATGATGAAACGCAGCAGCTACGGGCATTTATCGTCAGCGAAGCCCATATGAAACTGGCATTTGGGTTGTTAAGGGAATTGCGGATTTAGCGTAGATTGTTCTCTCTGACCCCATCCCAACCCTCTGCTTTTTCATGGGAGGTCGGGAAGGGGTCATTTAAGCCAGACTCAAATCACTCATCCAACAGCGGCGCAAAGCCACCATAAATCATACGCTTGCCATCAAATGGCATCGACTCACCAAACTCTTTCATCCGTGGGTCTGACATCATTTTGGCATTAGCCGCGTCACGTACTTCTTTTGACGGATATTCAATCCAGCTAAAAACGACTTCTTCGTTTTCTTCTGCTTTCACCGCCATACGGAAATCGGTGAGCTTGCCGTCGGGCACATCGTCAGCCCAACATTCCACGATGCGTAACGCGCCAAACTCTTTGAACAACGGTGCCGCTTTCGCAGCCATTTGCTTATACGCCTCTTTATTTGCTGCAGGTACAGCAACGACAAAACCATCTACATAACTCATTGTGAACCTCCACGGTGTGGGGAATACGGGCAGATAATTTCCACCCGTGATGATTACGATTGATAAGTTTAGTCGTTGAGGATGAAAACCGCCTGCTCAAAGTTTGAGCAGCATTTCATATTGCGTAACGGGGTCCTGACGGTAGCCGCAGCTCAAAAATAGCGGTGCAATTTTCTCAGGAATGGAACCCGCAGTGGAAAGCCCAGGGAAACGTTCATGTAATAATGTGAGCAGTTTTTTCGCCTGCCCTTTACCACGCGCAGCAGGATCAACATAAAGCATGCGCAGTCTGGGTTGTTGTGGCGTTGGGACAATCATTGCATATGCTACATCGTCCAGAATAAATGCCCGGCCAGGTAATTTATAGAGCGTTTCAGGTGCGCTTAACCACGGCAGCCGCAGACGAGAATCGACCAGCATTTTCTTTGCCATCACGATCGGATCTATTTCCAGCAGCTCGCCAGTTTCAAGCAACTGCGTAGGGCTGGTCGCGTGAAACCCGACTAGCTTCTGCTGGCGAACACAGCCCATACGTTCATACAACGCCAGCCCGCTATCGTTACCGACAATAACTTCCAGCCACATGTTCCGGTCACCACGCGCACGAGCTTCATCAATGAGTTGCTGCATAAACTGTTTGCCGAATCCCTGGCCACGTAATTCAGGGCGAATGGCGAATGCAGCCAGGCGGCTGGTTTGCCCACGACGGGCGATGACCGCCAGCGCTTTTGGCTCACCATCCTGCACCCAGACTTTGCTGTCGTTAAGGCTGATATCCTCGGCACCAAAACGCGAGGCAAAGGTTTCACCGTCAATGGTAAAAGGAACCAGATACCCTTCAAAGCAGTGGGACAAAATCTCTGCCAACTGATGGCTATTCCAGTATGCCGCCGCTTTACTAGTGACTTTGCTGTGCATCGTGACCTCTTCCATTGGGGGTTTTGGCTACAACATTAGGGTACGGCCGTCGGTTCAACCAGCTTTTTATGCGGCTGGGCGCGAATGCGAAACCAAGGCAAACAGAGTTGGATTAGCGGGCCAATCGCCAGTGCGTACAACACCGTGCCAACGCCAAATGTCCCGCCCATCAACCAGCCTGCAAGTAAAACCGTCAGTTCAATTGCGGTACGCACTGTGCGCACTGACCAACCGGTGCGGGCGTTAATTCCCGTCATTAAGCCATCACGCGGGCCGGAACCAAATCCCGCACCGATGTACATTCCAGTGGCAATCGCATTCACCAAAATAGCGCTCAGTAGCAAAATGCTGCGTGCCACAACCGACTCTAGCGGCGGCATTAACGCTAATGCCGCATCAGCGGCAAGCCCCAGAACAATCACGTTACTAATTGTCCCCAGCCCTGGTTTCTGGCGCAGAGGGATCCACAGCAACAACACCAGCGCGCCGACCACGATCATCACCATGCCAATGTTGAGAGAGAAGATCCGCGCCACGCCGAGATGGAAAACATTCCACGGATCGGCACCTAAATTAGCACGCACAAACATAGCCGTGGACACACCGTACAGCACCAGCCCGGTATAGAGTTGTAGCAAGCGACGAGCGATCATTATCTTCACCTCAGAGATCTTTTGTGGCTATACTTTCACTCAAAATGGCCTTTAAATTAAGGTCCAGTTATTACAAAGTGGATTGCAATGTCACAGCGCAGAACGGGTTCATCTTCTCTGATAAAACTGCTGGGAAACTGGCATCAGGATTTACCGCGTACGCCGGTTTATCGGCAACTGGCAGATGGGCTGCGGTTACTGATTTTAGATGGTCGCTTGCCGTTAGATAGCCGCCTGCCGGGCGAGCGTGAACTGGCAACAGCGCTAGGGATTAGCCGCACAACGGTGGCCACGGCACTATCGCAGCTACGTGAAGAAGGTTATCTGGCAAGCCGACAAGGTTCCGGTTCTGTCACTATGCTGCCGGAAAACGGGCAAACCGTTTCACCACTGCCAGGCGTTGCTGCAACACTGGATCTTTCGACCGCCGCACTCGCCGCTGGGCCAGAAATACATCAGGCTTATGCAAATGCGCTGATTGCATTGCCAGAACATCTGGGCAGCACGGGTTACGATCAGCAAGGTTTACCTGAACTACGTCGTGTGATCGCGCAACGCTATGCAGACAGAGGGCTGCCGACGAATGCCGATCAAATTATGATCGTAAACGGTGCCCTGAGTGGTTTTGGCCTGATTCTGCGCCTGCTGACTGGCCCTGGCGATCGGGTGGTGCTGGATCATCCTACATACCCAATGGCGCTCACGGCAATTAAAGGGGCATCATGCCGTGCTGTTCCCGTAAGCCTGACCGAAGAAGGTTGGGATACCGATGGCCTGGCGGCCACCATTGCACAAACGTCGCCGCGTCTGGCCTATTTGCTTGCCGATTTTCATAACCCTAGCGGGCGCTGCATGGATGTTGCGACACGCGCAGCCATCGCTGATATAGCCGCACGAACACGTACCACCATTGTGGTGGATGAAACCATGGTAGACCTGTGGTACGACGCACCACCGCCGCCTCCGCTGGCCGCTTTCGACGATGCCGACAGAGTCATCACACTGGGTTCTGCCGGAAAAAGTTTCTGGGGTGGTTTGCGGTTAGGTTGGATTCGCGCAAGCGCTCGTACAATTGCGTCGCTGATTCAAATCCGCGATTCATTAGATTTGGGTTCGCCAGTTCTTGAACAGCTTGCGGCCATCAATTTGATTAACGAAGCCGACAATTTTTTGCCCGCACGTCGTGAAATGCTACGCCAGCGAAGAGATGCCTGCGGTGAAGCAATCAAAGAATTATTCCCGGACTGGAAAATTACCGTAGTACCGCAAGGCGGCTTATCCTGGTGGATTGAACTGCCAAAGCCACTGGCAACAGTGTTTGCTGCAAGCGCTGAGTCTATCGGCATCCGCATTGGCGCAGGCCCACGTTTTGGGACTGAAGGGGCATTTGAGCGATATTTGAGATTGCCGTTTACGCTAGAACCCACGCAAATGCGCATTGCTCTGGAACGTTTAAAACCGATTTGGGATAACCTGGCACAAGCTGGGAGTGAGTATTTACGTAGAGTGGTAGTTTAGCGGGAGGCTGAATTGGGTGGGGGCCCTGCCAGCTACATCCCGGCACACACGTCGTCTGCTGCGGCTGCTTCCTTCCGGACCTGACCGAATTCACAAATTAGTGTTGCGGGAGAACCAACAGGGCCCCCATTGAGAGCGCTAGTTACCTAACGCGCTGGCGCATTATCCATGTTGCCCCAGGCAATTGCAAGCAAGGCGCGGTCAGGTGTTGCTTTCTTGCGCAACCCCTGTTTTTCTTCCTTGTTTAATCTCCGACGATTATCCTAAGTCACAGGCTGTTATGGAGTTTGCTATGGATAACAATGACTCATTTCCACATCGCGTTTACCAGATTATTGCCGCTATTCCTGAAGGGTTTGTCACGACCTATGGCGACGTAGCACGACTGGCTGGCTCACCGCGTGCGGCAAGGCAAGTGGGCGGCGTACTCAAGCGTTTACCTGAAGGAAGCAAGCTGCCGTGGCATCGCGTGGTAAATCGTCATGGTCAGATTTCCCTGACCGGACCGGATCTACAACGCCAGCGGCAAGCCTTGCTTTCAGAAGGCATTATGGTTTCTGGCGATGGGTATATTGAAATGCAACGTTATCGCTGGAATTACTAAGAGGCGCCTCCGTAGAGGCGCTTATCATCAGTACTGCGTTGGCGCAGGAATCGCTGAGGAAGGATTCACCTGAGTCGGTGATGTTGACGGAACGGTTGTTACCGCACCACCATTAGTCTGGACTGGAACCGCCGTTTGCTGAACAGGTACCAATGTCAGATCCGCTTTATTCCCCCCTCCGTTAATCACCGGCTGGATGGTATCAGTGATAAACATCAGCTGGTTATTCACCGTAATGGCTGCACTCAGGATAATTCGTGCGTTCGGTTGAATATCCGCTGGGTTATACGGCAGCACAAAGCTGAACGGTGATTGCTTACCTTCCGTACGAACGGCTTTCTGCGACAGCACTTTTGACGGAGCATCGGCCAAAGAGGCATCAGACAACGTCACGGTGAGTACAGCATCTGGCGGCAACGCAATACGCTGACGAATCCATGCCGTACCGGAAACGTTAGGCTGCGCAATATCAGACTGTGCAGTAGCCCCTGCCGAAGACGTTGTTGCAGCAGGTGCAGGCGTTGGGATGTCGGCACTTTTCTGGGCGCATCCCACCATCGCAACGGCAATGGCTAAACCACTTAACGTGTGCACAAGTTTCATTGATTTGTTCTCCTTATTATCAATGCACCAGCAGGCCACAGGCCCACGAGTAATGAGTGGTTAAACATACTTATCATGCTAAGTGTGGCACATATCACTGATTTTTGCCCAAAAGTGAAACATATCGTCAGGTCGGGCCACTGAGTGGAGATTGTTGGAAACCTGTTATAATCAGGCCAATTGCACGATTTTTATTTATTTTATTGAGGACTTTTTATGAGTCAGGCGCTCAGCAATTTGTTGGCATTACTCAATCTGGAAAAGATTGAAGAAGGTATTTTTCGTGGCCAGAGCGAGGACTTAGGTTTACGTCAGGTATTCGGCGGGCAAGTGGTTGGCCAGGCATTATATGCCGCCAAAGAAACCGTGCCGGTTGAGCGCCTGGTGCACTCATTCCACAGCTACTTTTTGCGTCCTGCCGATAGCCAAAAACCGATTGTTTATGATGTAGAAACACTGCGTGACGGTAATAGTTTTAGCGCTCGTCGTGTTTCGGCGATTCAAAACGGCAAACCTATTTTCTACATGACAGCCTCTTTCCAGGCGCCAGAACCCGGTTTTGAGCATCAAAAAACCATGCCTGCGGCCCCTGCCCCGGAAAATCTGAAATCTGAAACAGAAATCGCTATGGCGTTTGAAAAACTGCTGCCTCAGACACTAAAAGATAAATTCCTTTGTGAAAAACCGCTGGAGATTCGCCCGGTGGTGTTCCATAACCCGATGCAGGGACATGTCGATGAGCCGGTGCGCCAGGTGTGGATGCGTGCTAATGGCAAGATGCCAGCTGATTTACGCGTTCATCAGCATTTGCTGGGTTATGCCTCAGACTTTAACTTCCTGCCAACGGCGTTGCAGCCGCACGGTGTTGGTTTCCTTGAACCCGGCGTGCAAATCGCCACCATCGATCACTCGATGTGGTTCCACCGTCCGTTCGACATGAATGACTGGCTGCTGTATAGCGTGGAAAGTACTTCTGCTTCCAGCGCACGCGGTTTTGTTCGCGGTGAGTTTTATTCGCGTGAAGGCGTGTTGGT
Organism: uncultured Buttiauxella sp.; assembly: GCA_965119215.1. Taxonomy (GTDB): domain Bacteria; phylum Pseudomonadota; class Gammaproteobacteria; order Enterobacterales; family Enterobacteriaceae; genus Buttiauxella. Next base: position 69,412 of record CBCPKK010000005.1, on the reverse strand, counting down.
TGCGTCAACAGTGCAGGAAGGCGTGATGCGTAAGCGCAGCTAACCCACTGTTTAAATGCAAAAAGGCGGAGCAAATGCTCCGCCTTTTTTATTACTGAATGAATTATGCGTTGTAAGCGTTTTCGCCGTGGCTGTTAACATCCAGCCCTTCGCGCTCATGCTCTTCTGGTACACGCAGACCTACAGTCAGGTCAGCGACCTTGAAGCCAATAAACGCGACCACCGCAGACCACAGAATCGTTACGCCGATGCTTTCTAACTGCACCAGAACTTGATGGCCCATAGTTACGCCTTCTGCGTAGCCCACACCGCCAAGCCCAGGTGCTGCGAAGATACCGGTCATGATACAGCCAACGATCCCGCACACACCGTGGACACCGAACACATCGCAAGGGTCATCAACACGCAGCCATTTTTTCAGCAGTGTCACGCCCCACAAGCCCGCCAGACCAGCAACGATACCGATAAGCAATGCACCGCCGACGCCGACATAACCACACGCTGGTGTGATACCAACCAGGCCTGCGATAGCACCGGAACATGCACCCAACAGAGAAGGTTTGCCGCGGAATGCCCACTCGCCAAACACCCAACCGAGAACCGCTGCCGCTGTTGCAACAACTGTGTTCACAAAGGCCAGCGCTGCGATTTCGTTAGCACCACTTGCAGAACCTGCGTTGAAACCGAACCAGCCAAAGTAAAGGATAGCTGTACCGGTAAACACCATCGGCAGGTTGTGTGGTTTGAACGCTTCTTTACCGTAACCGACACGTTTGCCAATCAGGTAAGCACCCACCAGGCCTGCAACTGCGGCGTTAATGTGAACCACTGTACCGCCCGCAAAGTCCATCGCACCGTGTGTTGCCAACAAACCGCCGCCCCACACCATGTGTGCAATTGGCAGGTAAGAAAGGGTCAACCACACCACGACAAAGATAAGCACCGCAGAGAAACGAATACGTTCAGCCAGCGCACCAACGATAAGCCCCACGGTGATGCAAGCGAAAGAGCCCTGGAACGCGACATGAATATATTGGTAGAACGAACCCGTCAACGCAGTGAGCTGGATGTTTTTCAGCAGCACCCAGTCGAAGTTGCCAAAGAAGCTGCCGCCAGTGCCAAAGGCTAATGAATAGCCATAAACCACCCACAGCACACAAACCAGAGCGAACGTCACAGAAACCTGCGTCAGCATCGACAGCACGTTTTTGGAGCGAATCAGGCCGCCGTAGAACAGCGCCAGGCCAGGAATTGTCATAAACAGCACCAATGCGGTGCTAATCATCATAAAGGCGTTGTCTGCTTTATCGGCCACAGCCGGTGCCGCCAGAGCAATTGATGGCGCAAGTGCCAGGGCTACAACGCCTAAAATAGAGGCTAATTTTTTCATTTTTTCCATCCCTTTCACGAGTGGCAAGACGATTACAGTGCAGCTTCGTCGGCTTCGCCGGTACGAATGCGGATGACTCGTTGCAACTCGGCAACGAAAATTTTGCCATCGCCAATCTTGCCGGTGTAGGCAGCTTTGCTAATGACATCAATAACTTCATCGAGTTGATCATCGGCAATTGCCACATCAATTTTCACTTTAGGAAGGAAATTGACGCTGTACTCAGCACCGCGGTACAACTCTGCATGACCTTTTTGGCGACCAAAGCCTTTCACTTCGGTCACAGTCAGCCCTTGAATACCGATTGAAGACAGCGCTTCGCGTACGTCTTCGAGTTTGAATGGTTTGATCACCACGGTAACCAGCTTCATAGATCCCCTCCAGTCAGAAATGGGTAATTGCCTCAACAACACGAATTAGATAAAGCAAAGGTCGTGCCAAAAATTTAAAACAGCCATTTTCAGCTTGTTAACCCGTATGGAGTGGGGATCTTTGGGAGAGGAATAACGATGACTGGGATTAAGAAAGTTCTTAGATGATAAAAACGCACCATTTTAGTGCATGATGCGTTTCTCTTCTGCACCAAGGGTGATACCCCTGGGCTTTATGCGTGATTTTGGTGCATCAAGCTGTAGCAGGTTCTTCGCGAGTGGCCGCAGCCAGTTCTTCGCCTGCCAGTTGCAGTTGGTACATTTGCCAGTAACGGCCCTGAGCGGCTAATAATTCACTGTGCGTCCCGCGTTCAACGGCCTGCCCACGATGCAGCACCAGAATCGTATCTGCATCGGTGATGGTCGATAACCGGTGCGCAATAACCACCAGCGTTGTGTGCTCGCGCACCGCAACTAGCGCTTGCTGGATTGCCTGCTCAGTGCCCGAGTCTATATTGGCCGTCGCTTCATCAAGAATCAGAATCTGCGGCGCATCCACTAATACTCGCGCTAACGCCAGCAGCTGTTTCTGGCCGACGGACAAATTATTGCCCTGCTCACCCAGGCGAGTGTAAATCCCCTCGCTCATGGTGCGCGCCAGGTCCGCAAGCTGTACCGTTTCCAGTGCTTGCCAGACAGCTTCTTCGCTGATGTCGCGCCCAAGCGTGACGTTGGCAAAGAACGATTCAGCCAGAACCACCGGATCTTGTTGAACCATGGCAACGCCCTGGCGCAGCACGCTGTGGCTCAGGGTATCCAACGGGCGACCATCAAGACGGATTTCTCCGTTGGTCAGCGGGTAGTAGCCCATCAACAAGTTGGCGAGCGTACTTTTCCCACTGCCGGTATGCCCCACCAGCGCCACAAAACTCCGCGCCGGGACATCCAGATTAATGTTTTCCAATACCAGGCGGTCGCCGCGATAGGCAAACGACACGTTATCAACTTCAATATGACCACTTTCCAGCGGGCGATTGTCGTTACCGTAATCCTGGCGTTTTCCATCCATCAATTCGAACACGCGCTCACCGGCAACCACCGCTTGTTGCAGCATTGATTGTTGGGTGGTGAGTTCAATCAAAGGCTCATTCAGACGCCCCAGATAATTGATAAACGCATAAAGTACGCCGACTTCGATAGTGCCGACCGAGGTGAAGCCGAACAGCATCAGCAGCCCGCACAGCACCATGGCAGAAAACAGACTCAGCAAAGGACGCAGCAAAAAACCATCCAGCCGCAGGGTTTGCATACGCGCCAGATAATGCGAACGGCTCGCCGCCCCCATACGTTCGCCAAAACGTGCCTGCTGGCGGAACTGCTGGATAACGCTCATGCCATTAATGACTTCGTTGAAACCATCGTTGATATCCGCCAGATAGCTGCGCACGCGGCGCACAATTGGCGTGCTGTAACGCTGGTAGATAAACATCACGATGATAACCGCCGGGAAGATGCTAATTGCCACCGTCGCCATGCGCCAGTCAAGGCTGAACATCGCCACCAGCATGGCACCAATCAGCGCCGCACTTCGCAAAACGGTAGCAACCACCGTCACGTAGAGATCGCGAATAACTTCGGTATCGTTGGTGACGCGTGAAATGAGCTGCCCAACTGGTTGGGTATCAAACGTGCTGAGAGGCTGGCGCAGCGCGGCATCCATTACGTCAGTGCGTAATTTCTGCACCACGCCAACGGCGGCCTGGTTAAATAACAGCGCCTGCCAGTAATGTAGCCCCGCCGCCGAAATAGACAACAACAGATAGGCCGTTGCCAACCCAGCAACTGCTGCAATCGGCAACCGGTGTTCAGACACCATGTTATCAATGAAATAACTCACCAGAAGCGGGCCACTGACTTCGGCGGCAGCCGCAATCCACAACATTACGACCGCACCCGCGAGCGGTTTACGCCACGGTGAGCCATAAGCCAGCAGGCGTTTTATGGTTGGCCATTGCTGTATTGACTTACGCATTGGCGGGTTCCTCGTCTACCGTTGTTTCTGGCGTATCATCCAGCGCCGCTTCCAGTTGTTGATAGCGATACATGTCGCGATACCAGCCAGGCATACCCGCCAGCGCATCGTGATTTCCTCGCTGTACAACGTGGCCGTGCTGCATAACCAGAATTTCACTGGCTTCTGTCAACGCCGACAAACGGTGCGCGCTGATGATAACGGTGCGGTTTTCACCCCACTGGCGCAGGTTATGCAGGATCTGGTGTTCAGTGCGCCCGTCAACGGCAGAAAGCGCATCGTCGAGGATCAGAATTTCCGCATCAAGCAGTAACGCACGGGCAATAGAAATACGCTGTTTCTGGCCGCCGGAGAGCATCACTCCGCGCTCGCCGACCTCCGTTTCGTAACCTTGCGGCAGACGCAAGATATCTTCGTGCACGCTGGCAAGTCTGGCGACGTGCTCAATTTCTTGCTGCGTTGCATCCGGTTTACCCAGTGCAATATTGCTGGCTACCGTATCTGAGAACAGGAACGGCGTTTGGTTGACTACGGCCAGGCGGCTGCGCCAGGAATCGAGCTGCATCTGCACCAGCGGAATCCCGTGGAAGCAAATCTCGCCCTGGTCGATATCAAAGTGCCGCTGGATAAGAGACAAAATGGTACTTTTCCCGGCGCCCGTTGGCCCACACAGCCCCAGCATTTCACCCGGCTTTAGGGTAAACGAAACATCCTCAAGCGTTGGACGCGCAGTTTGCGGGTAGTGGAACGCCTGGATATTGGCTTCTATTGTGCCGCGACCTGCCGGTGCTTCTTTATCGCCATCAGTCACCGACGGCGCTTCGGCTAACATGCTGCGGATTCGGCTGTACGCCGCGCTACCGCGCTCAACAATGTTGAACATCCATGCCAGCGCCAGCATTGGCCAAATCATCAGGCCGAGATACATCACAAAGCTGGTCAACTGCCCTAGTGTCAGCGTGCCCTGAACCACCATCCAGCTACCACCGCCAATCGCGAGCAGGTTTGCCGTACCGATGGTGATATAAATTGTTGGGTCAAAACGCGCATCAATTCGCGCAACCTTCATGTTTTTTGCCCCGGCATCTTTGGCTTCGGCAGCAAACAGCGCGGATTGGCGGTCTTCCAGACCGAACGCTTTGATCATGCGGATACTGGATAAACTTTCCTGAGTACGGTCATTCAGCGTCGAGAACGCGGCCTGTGCGAGTTTGAAGCGCTGGTGCAACTGGTCGCCATAACGTTTGATGACTATCGCCATCACCGGCATTGGCAGCAGGGCGAGCAGCGTCAGTTCCCAACTGATTTGCGTAGACATCACGATCAGCACCGCGCAACCCATCACCAGGGAATCCACCAGCGTTAATACGCCCTCGCCTGCGGCAAACACCACGCGATCGACATCGTTTGTCGCACGGGCCATTAAATCGCCGGTACGGTGACGCAGATAAAATTCTGGATGGTGGCGGCTCAGCTGGCGGTAATAGTCTTCACGCAACTCAACGGCAAGCTGGTAACTTGCCCCGAATAACAACACGCGCCAGACATAGCGCAGGATGTAGACCGCTACCGCGATGACAAGCATCAAGCCAATCCACATCAGCACGTCTTTTCCTGAGAGGCGCTGTTGGGTGACACCATCGACAATCACGCCCACCACTTTTGGCGGCACGAGTTGCAGGATGGCAATGATAATAAGCAGGACGACCGCCCCGAGATAGCGTCGCCACTCACGGGTGAAGTACCAGCTTAATTGAGCAAATAATCGCACGCAGTCAGATTCCTGAAGTACTGTCTGCCGGTCAGGCAGAAAAATGAAATTCTATTGGGGGCCAGCGCGCGTCAATCAGCGCTCTAATGGCAAAGCCGTGGTGTATTTTATCTGTTCCATGGCAAAACTCGAAGTCACATCGCTTAAACCAGGAATGCCGTTCACCAGCCGTTTGTAAAAGTCATCATACCGTTTCATGTCTTCGACCTGCACACGCATCAGGTAGTCGTACTCCCCGGCCATTCGCCAGAAGCCGAGCACCTCTGGCATTTCTTCAACGACCGAGACGAATTTACAGTACCACTCGCTGCTGTGATGCTGGGTTTTGATGAGCACGAAAGCCGTCAGCCCAAGGCCGAGTTTTTCCGGGTCTAATAACGCCACTTTCGCCCGAATAACCCCGTCGTCTTCAAGCCGTTTCAGGCGTTTCCAGCAGGGTGTGGTGGTCAGATTAACGGCATCAGCGAGAGCCTGCAAAGAGAGGGTGCAGTCATTTTGCAGTAAGGATAACAGCTTGCGGTCAATTTTATCTAACATGGCGACCTCAGGGAGAAAAATTTTCTCCATTGAATGCTTTGTGAAGGTTAAAAGGCAACTTTTTTATCTTTCTTTTGCATTAATCTAAGCACAAATAGACAAACCGGATATCACCATGACCAGTACCTGGGTAAACCACGCCATTAGCGAAATTAACGCCGATTACCAACGCTCCGCCGATACGCATTTGATTCGCCTGTCGCTGCCTGGTTTCCCCGGTATTCAGCTGTATCTGAAAGATGAAAGCACGCACCCAACGGGCAGCCTTAAACATCGTCTGGCGCGTTCGTTATTCCTTTATGGTTTGTGCAACGGCTGGATTAAAGAAGGCACTACGATTATTGAAGCTTCTTCGGGTTCAACAGCCGTTTCGGAAGCCTACTTTGCTCGCCTGCTGGGTCTGCCATTTATTGCCGTCATGCCTGCCTGCACGGCTAAACGCAAAGTGGAACAAATTGAGTTTTATGGTGGTCGCTGTCATTTCGTGGAAAGCGCGTGTGAAATCTACGCGGCATCTGAAATGCTGGAGCGCGAGCTAAACGGCCACTATATGGACCAGTTCACCTACGCCGAACGCGCAACCGACTGGCGCGGCAACAACAATATTGCCGACAGCATTTTCCGCCAGATGGAGCACGAGCCGCATCCGGTGCCGGATTACATCGTCATGAGCGCGGGCACCGGCGGCACATCAGCCACCATCGGGCGTTATTTGCGTTACCAGGGCCACCCGACACAGCTAGCAGTTGTCGATCCGCAAAACTCGGTGTTCCTTGATTACTGGCAGAAACGCGATTGCAGTTTGCGCAGCGCGATAGGCAGCAAAATCGAAGGGATTGGTCGCCCACGCTGCGAGCCTTCGTTTATCCCGGATGTGATTGACGAAATGATGCGAGTTCCTGACGCGGCAAGTATCGCCACGATGCAGTGGCTGGAAACGATGCTGGGCCGCAAAGTGGGCGCATCTACCGGCACAAATATGTGGGGCGTTTTGCAACTTGCTGCGCGTATGCGTACCGAAGGGCGTACCGGTTCAATTGTGACGCTGCTTTGTGATAGCGGTGAACGTTATCTGGAAACGTATTACAACGAGGAATGGGTTAAGGCGAATATCGGTGATGTGCAGCCGTGGCGTGCTGAGATTCATCATCTGCTGGTGGCGCACGAATAACCGTATTTTTCCCCAATGGTGGGTTATCCTTGTCAGCCTGAAAGCACACTGAAAGGAACTCACCTTGCGACTTCAAGCCATTTTTAATTTACAGCGTCAGCCCTCGTGCAGGCGCTTTTTACTCGTAGCGAGTCTGGCGACACTTTATGTAATTCAACCGGCGAAAGCGGCTTCTTTCGATTGCATGCAAGCGACTACCAACGTCGAACATGCCATATGCGATAGCAAAAATCTGAGCGATCTGGATAGTCGTCTTAACGAAAACTATAAAGAAGCTATCGAAAATCTACCTGACGATGACGTGATTGAGTTGCGCAAGGATCAGCGTGCCTGGTTAAAAGAGCGTAATGCCTGTACGCAAAATCCTGCCCAGCAAGAAACCTGTATGGAAAATCTGTTCCGTAAACGCAGTGACAATCTGCAAGCAATTGCGAATCAGGCTGCATTAAAAATTGATGGCATCATCGCGCAGATCCCAGCCTCACCGGCAAACGCAGCTTATCTTTTGCAACAGTACCGTGGCCCACTGACTTCAGCCTGGTTGGTCTATCTCAATCAATTTGAACCCACCAGCGGTGTAACAAACGCGGAGGCTCAAAAGCGCTATCAGATGGCAGTAAGTGCTTTAGAAAAAAAAGATAAGTTTGCCGCATCATTGCTGAGTGATATCGAAAAAGACCCGAAGACCGGGCGAGATGAGGCCGTACTTACCTTTCTACGCATGATCATCGAGCAAGCCGGATATAACGAGTCCCCGTCGCGCCCTTACGTACATTGCTTCATTTTCACCCGCCAGGGTGATGCGGCTTATCAAACTTTCGGAGCCTTGTGGGGATCATCACGCGACGGTCAGGCACCGATCTGTGATCCACAGGGCGATCTGTTTACCCAGCCCGAATGGAAACAACTGAACAAGAGCCTGGAATCAGTAATGGATGTCGCCCATCAAGGCGCAGGTACCATCCGTTTTGCCAGTTATGCTGATTGGGCAATATTAAAGCTCCGTGCGACCGCATCTCCGACAGAGTTTCTAAAACCGATCCCCAATCAGTCACAGGACGATCCTGAAAAAACGCTTCGTGAATGGGACGCAAAAAGCTGGCCAACAGAACAGCGTGAACAGGTCCTTGCCGCAATAGACCCAGTGCGTAAGACAACGATGAAGTGGTTACAGACTGAAAAGCATTTCACTGAAGCTGATGCCAGTAAAGCTGCAAATGCAATAGTCCGGGATTGGTTAAATGGGCAACTGAATTTTCTTAGCGAGAATCTCTCAACGGGTGATGAGTAAGACAGATAAAAAAATGCCGGGCAAATGCCCGGCTGGCTTAAAGCCTTATCATTCGGGGGAATAAGTGAGGTTTGGTGTATCCAGCCAATGCGTCAAATAATGAGAAACGGCCTGTTTACTGCAATGTCCAATAACAGGTAAATGCGGTAAATCTGCTTTCAGTTGTGCCATCGCGTTACCCATGATCAAACCATGACCCACGCTTGAGAGCATTTCGCGGTCATTCATCGCGTCGCCAAATGCCATACAATCTTTCATCGTCAAACCAAGGTGCTGGCTTAATGCAGTAAGCGCTGAGCCTTTGTTACAGCCTGTCGGTAAGACTTCAAGACAATCCACCGCCGAGAAACACAAAGACGCACGCTCACCCAGAGTCTCTTCCAGTTGAACTTTCAGACGCAGAAGATCGTCGTGCGGGCCACAGAAGCAAATCTTGGTCACTTCATCTGACGGTATGCGTTTCACATCGACAATTTTCGGGCTAAAGCCGCTATAAACGTGGGCTTCAAGCATCTCACCGACGTCATATTGCGTTAACCAGCCGGTGTCATTAAACACGTGCAGGCTTGCTTTGGTATCCCACTGCCCGTGGATCACGGTTTCCGCCGCTTCCGGAGTGAGATCCTGCCGATGCAGTAACTCGCCTTCCGTTGAGTGAATACGCGTCCCGTTGCCGGTTATCAAAAACGCTTCCAGCGACAGCGAACCCAGAATATGACGCATTTCCAGAACATGGCGTCCTGTGGCAAAAGCCAGCGTTATCTGGCGTTCTTCACGCAGGCGGTTAAGAGTACGCAGCGTTTCTTCACCCAGATGGTGATTGGGCATTAACAACGTACCATCCATATCAAATGCAGCCAGACGAGCCATATTCACTCCGATTTGTGACGACTAAAACACAGCTGAGAGTATCACCTGGCATATACGGAACTAATAGTGAATACTTTCTGAAAATTGTTCCGGGTTTATACATGCGGCTACTCAATCGACTCAACCAATTTCAGCGTTTGTGGCAACCTTCAGCGGGGGAAGTCCAACTCGTCACCGTCGCAGAGCTGGCTGCACGCTGTTTTTGCAGTGAACGCCATGTGCGGACGGTGTTGAACCAACTGCAAGATGCGGGTTGGTTGACCTGGCATGCACAGTCGGGGCGTGGGAAACGCGGCACGCTAACCTTTTTGGTCACACCGGAAAGCGTCAGGTCGGGGATGATGGAACAGGTGCTGCACAAAGGGCAGCATCAGAATGCGCTTGAACTGGCGCAACTGGCACCGGAACAATTGCGCCAGCTGCTGCAACCGTTCCTCGGCGGCCAATGGCAGAACGACACGCCAACTTTGCGCATCCCTTATTATCGTCCGCTGGAAACACTACAACCCGGATTTCTGCCAGGGCGTGCTGAACAGCATTTGGCTGGGCAGATTTTTTCTGGCCTCACCCGCTTTGTCTCGAACAATGCAGCTCCACAGCCCGATCTCGCTCACCACTGGCAAGTTTCCGAAGATGGTCTGAACTGGAACTTTTTTATCCGTTCCACCCTTCACTGGCATAATGGCGAACCGGTTGAAACGGCCCAGTTACAACAACGATTAATGATGTTGTTAGCGCTGCCAGCGATGCGGCGTTTGTTTGTCAGCGTGAAAAGCATTGAGCTTGCCCATACGCAGTGCATCCGCTTTGTCTTGCATACACCGGATTATTGGCTGGCTCACCGGCTGGCGAGTTATTGCAGCCGCCTGGCGCACCCGGAAGATACTCAAGTCGGCTGTGGGCCATTTCGCATCGGTAGTTTTAAAGAGAATCTGGTACGCATTGAAAGTTTCGAGTCATATCATCTTAGCCATCCGCTGCTCAAAGCCGTGGAATACTGGATAACCCCGCAATTATTCGATACTGAACTGGGAACCAGTTGCCTGCATCCGGTACAAATCGCCATTGGTCAGCAAGATGAACTCGTACATTTGCGGCCTGTGAGCAATAGCATCAGCCTCGGTTTTTGTTATCTGGCAGTCAAACAGAACCGTAATTTGATGCCGGAGCAAGCTCGCTTTCTGATGCAGATCATCCACCAGCATCAGTTGATCGCAAGCCTGCCCGTCGACGAATCGCTGATCACCCAAAGCCACGAGATGATCCCCGGCTGGAAAATGCCAGAGTGGACATCACGCGAAGCGGTGACGCTGCCGCCACAACTCACGCTGGTTTATCATCTGCCGGTTGAATTACACGTTATGGCGCAACAACTTAAAACGCACCTTGCCGATTTAGGTTGCGAACTCACGCTTGTGTTCCACGATGCAAAAAACTGGGCGGGATGCGAAGCATTGGCGCAAGCCGATTTGATGATGGGTGACAGATTAATTGGCGAAGCACCTGCTTATACGCTGGAGCAGTGGTTACGCAGCGATATGCTATGGCCCGCGGTACTGACAGAAAACCAGTACACACAGTTGCAGGCAACGCTGGATAATGTGCAAATCCACCCGGATGAGAATGCGCGCAATAGCGGGTTGCAGGAAGTGTTCAGCACGTTAATGCGCGATGCGATAGTGTCGCCACTATTTAACTATCGTTACCAAATCAGCGCGCCACCGGGGGTAAATGGTATTGAGCTTAATGCCTGGGGCTGGTTTGATTTTACACAAGCGTGGTTACCACCACCGACAATGGTGTGAAGAAGCTGGGCAGCCACGTCGCCTAAGCGTTACCATATCTTTTTACATGTTCTACAGGATGATTCATGAAACGTGCCGTTGTCGTTTTTAGTGGTGGCCAGGATTCCACAACCTGCCTGATTCAGGCATTACAGCAGTATGATGAAGTTCACTGTGTGACGTTTGATTATGGCCAACGCCATCGTGCTGAGATTGATGTTGCCCGTGAACTGGCACTGAAACTGGGTGCGCGCGCGCATAAAGTGCTGGATGTGACGTTGCTCAATGAACTGGCTGTCAGCAGCCTGACTCGCGATAACATCCCTGTGCCTGACTACGATCCAGAAGAAAATGGCATACCCAGTACTTTCGTTCCTGGTCGCAATATTCTGTTCCTGACGCTGACGGCTATCTACGCGTATCAGGTTGAAGCTGAGGCGGTTATCACTGGCGTTTGTGAAACTGACTTCTCAGGTTACCCGGACTGCCGCGATGAGTTCGTGAAAGCGTTGAATCACGCTGTAAGCCTTGGTATGGGCCGTGATGTCCGTTTTGAAACACCACTAATGTGGCTTGATAAAGCAGAAACCTGGGCGCTGGCTGACTACTGGAAGCAGTTGGATCTGATCCGCAAAGAAACTCTGACCTGTTACAACGGTATTCAGGGTGACGGTTGCGGCGAGTGCGCTGCCTGTAACCTGCGCTCTAACGGGCTAAATCATTATCTCGCGGATAAACCGGCGGTAATGGCAGCGATGAAAAAGAAAACTGGCCTGAAGTAATCCAGCGGCGTGGTGTCTGTGACTGCCACGCCCCTTCTTCCCTGTCCCTGCAATCTGTCCCTTCAGTTACTCCATCATCTGTACTAACTTCTCGCGCAGTTCCCCTTCCAGCGGAACCGACTTCTGTGTCTTTAAATCAATGCAAACGAAGGTCAACAGCGCGTCTGCTACGATCTCACCTTCCGGTTCAAGTTTCACAACCTGGCTTAATACGCCGCTTTTCCCATTGAGTTGCTGTAACGCACTGTCAATGCGCAGGACGTCACCCAACACCGCCGGACGGCGGTAGTTAATATTGATATTCACGACAATAAACGCGATGTTGTTTGCCGTCATCCATTGGAAACCAGCCGCATTTTCCAGCCCTTCCCAGCGGGCCTCTTCGAGAAACTCAAGGTAGCGGGCATTGTTCACATGCTGATAGACATCAATATGATAACCCCGAACTTTGATTTGTGTTTGCATAGCGCTGAACCCTATCTTTAGTTTTAATATTCAGGTGAGGTAAACAGGCCACACCAAACTGGTATGACCTGTTATTCAGCATAGCAAACTTTTTAGACTACGCGAGCCATGAGCACTAAGCGTTAAAGCTTAATGTGAGACAGATTGCGTTCTACCAACGCACTGCCAATCCCTGGCACCTCCTGCAATTGTTCCAACGCCTTGAATGGGCCGTATTCTTCCCGGTAGCTCACAATCGACTGTGCTTTTTTCAGGCCAACACCGTTCATGGCCTGTGCCAGCGCTTCTGCGCTTGCGGTGTTAATACTCACAACACCGTCGTCAGCATCGCTGGGTTTAGCGGTCGTCACGGGAGTGACAGGGGATTTTTCATTGTGCTGTTGTGCCGTATCGTTTTTGACAACGGCGGGGGCGGCAGTTGCCGGGATGCACGCGCTTGTCGCGATAAGTGACACGGCGATGCACATTACTTTTAATCCACGTTTGATTCCTGTGTTCATGCTGTTCCTCCTTGTGTGTTGACAGCGAAGCCACCTTAACGGGAGAAAAAAACAGGCACAAATGGCAATCTTCAAATGTGGAAAAGGCCGCGAAAGCGGCCTTTGAATGTTGCATTGCGTTGCAGTGAACTGCGAGAAACGCCGAAGATTGTTACTGCTGGTCGATGCTATCGCCCATCTTAATTTTCGCTTCTTTGCGCAGATTAGCCATCAACGCTTCGAAAGAAATTTGGGCATTGTTCTGGGTGATCCCCTGAACCATCGCTTTTTTCTGTTCTGCTGGCATATCACCAGGCTTAACTTCATCCAGCGCTAACAGTACAACGTTGCCCTGCATGTCATTAGCCACGCCGTAGACTGGTTTGTCTTTAGCTGGCAATGGCAGAGTGAACGCCGCCTGGCTGATTGGGTCCTGGCCTGTGCGGGTCAGCGTTTTCGCTTCACCGAAGCTCAAGCCAGCCGCTTTCATTTCATCAACGCCTTTGCCCAGCTTCAGTGCGTTCAGCAGTTTGTCAGCATCCAGCTTTGCTTGTTGCTCAGCTTTCTGGCGTTTCACCTGCGCGATAACCTGGTCACGAACTTCAGCTAAAGGCTTAACAGCCTCGGCTTTATGTTCCGCAATACGCACGATGAAGGCACGGTCGCCATCAACGGTGATGATGTCGGAGTTGCTGCCTGGAGTCCCACCCACACCGACCAGACCACCATTGAAAATGGCATCTGAAACAGGCTTGAAGTTCAGCTCGGCAGGTAAGTTGTCGTGACCAAACCAGCCAGTCTCAACCGCTTTAACTCCTGCAGCTTGTTCTGCACTTGCCAGAGACTGGTTGTCATTGCTTGCCGCATCGCTGACTTTCTGTTGCAGCGCGTAGTAAGCATCGACCGCTTTGTCTTGTTTCACTTTCGCAGCAATAGCGTCTTTCACTTCTGACAGCGGCTTGGTTTGCGCTGGCTGAATGTCGTCAAGGCGTACTACTAAGAAGCCAACGGAAGATTTGATAACACCAGACAACTGACCTTTGTCTTTCAGACCGGAGTTTTTCAGTTCGTCAGGAGTCGTACCTGGCTCCAGCCAACCCATGTCGCCACCTTTGCGGGCAGAGATGATGTCAGCAGATTTTTCTTTTGCCAGTGCAGCAAAATCACCGCCTTTGCTCAGATCATCAAGAATCGCTTTAGCTTCGGCTTCAGTTTTGGTCTGAATCACGCTGTAGCGGTTGCGCTGTGGCTGAGTGAACTCTTCCTGATGCTGGTCGTAGTAGGCCTGGATATCAGTATCCGCCACTTCAACCTTCTGGGAAGCCGCATCAAGCATGATGTAGCTAACTTTGAATTGCTCAGGTGCAATGTATTTGTTTTTGTTTTGCTCGTAGCTGGCGTTGATTTCCTGCTCAGAAGCTTCTTGCTTCGCGGCCAGGGCAGCTACGTCAATAGTGGCTTCACGAACCACACGCTGCTGTGACACCAGGGCTGCCAGTTCATCAGTTTCACCGGTCAGCATAAAATCAGTACCCACAACGGCATTAATCAGTTGTTGTGTGGTCAGTTGATTACGCAGTGCCTGCGCGTACTGATCCGGAGTCATACCCATGTTGTTGAGAATCGAGGTATAACGCGCGTTATCAAATTTGCCGTTGTTCTGGAATGCAGGTTCTTTAAAGATGGCTTCTTTGATTTGTTCGTCGCTAATGCCAAGGCCAAGATGTTTGGCGTATTGGTCCATTAACGCTTCATCAACCATGCGCGACAGCACTTGCTGACGCATCTGCTTTATGTAGCCTTCGTTTCCAGCCAGTACCGAGAACTGTTCGCCAAGTTGCTGCTGCTGGCGGTTACGCTCACTGGCAACGGCGTTTTCAAACTGACCGCGGCTGATTTCCTGGCCATTCACTTTTGCGGCGTAGTTGGCACTACCGCCAATCAGGTAACCACTCACGCCAGTCAAAATGAATGACACGATAATGATCCCGAAAATTATCTTGATTACGAGGCTGTTTGCCGCCGTACGTAAATTGTCCATCATGGTGTAACAACACTCCACTGTAGTGTGAATGGTAAACCCAGCGCAGTCGCTGTATGGGCATCCCTGAAAACGCGTACTGCTGTACCGCTGCGCGGCAGGCGGGTATTGTGACAAGAAAATGGGTTCAAATCATCAAACATGCGCAAAATTAGCCATCAGCCATAAAAAAAGGCACATCTAACGATGCGCCCTGACCTAACTTTACTTGCCTTGCCCTAAAAAACGGACGAGAAATCAGTTAACAGCTTCTTTCAGCGCTTTACCAGCACGGAAACCTGGTACTTTTGCAGCAGCGATGGTGATTTCTTTACCTGTCTGTGGGTTACGGCCGGTACGGGCAGCACGTTCACGAACAGCAAAGGTTCCAAAGCCAACCAGTGCCACATCTTCCCCGGATTGCAGAGATTCAGTAACAGAAGCAATCACAGCGTCTAATGCACGTCCAGCCGCGGCTTTAGAAATATCAGCACCTGCGGCAATTTTGTCTATCAGTTGAGATTTATTCACTCTTCTCTTCCTCTCTTTATAATTTATATCGCACCAGTATCCTTCAAAGTGCGACCGCGCAGCAGTTATATCAGGCCTGTCATGCCCTTACAACATCCGTTGTGAATGACACGCATCGCCAGCGATCTAAAGTAGCGACACAAAAAAAAGCTGGCAAGTGACAATTCACTAGCCAGCTCTGATTTTATTAACCGAATATGCGTCAGGTCACTATTTTGCGGTTACAACCTGCATTCCGTAAGGCTCATTCTGTAAGGCAAGAGCCAAAACTTCCTCGATGCGCTTCACCGGATGGATATCCAGATCGGCAATAACGTTGTCTGGAATTTCTTCCAAATCACGCTTATTTTCGTCCGGAATCAGAACAGTCTTAATGCCGCCACGGTGTGCAGCCAGCAGTTTTTCCTTCAAACCACCGATTGGCAAAACCTGGCCACGCAGTGTGATTTCACCGGTCATTGCGACATCAGCACGAACAGGGTTACCTGTCAGGCAAGATACCAGCGCGGTGCACATTGCAATACCAGCACTTGGACCGTCTTTCGGCGTAGCACCTTCCGGCACGTGAACGTGGATGTCGCGTTTTTCGTAGAAATCAGGATTAATGCCCAATTTCTCTGCACGCGCACGCACCACGGTCAACGCAGCCTGGATAGATTCCTGCATAACTTCACCCAGAGAACCGGTGTAAGTCAGCTTGCCTTTACCCGGCACACAAGCGGTTTCGATAGTCAGCAGGTCACCACCAACTTCCGTCCACGCAAGACCCGTTACCTGACCTACGCGGTTTTCGCTGTCTGCACGGCCATAGTCAAAGCGCTGCACGCCAAGGAAATCTTTCAGATTGTCGCCGTCGATTTCGATGTGTTTGAGCGTTTTATCCAGCAGCAGCTGTTTAACCGCTTTACGACACAGTTTGGAAATTTCACGTTCCAGGTTACGCACACCAGCTTCACGGGTGTAGTAACGAATAATGCCGCTAATGGCACTGTCGTGTACCGTGATTTCACCTTTTTTCAGCGCGTTACGCTCAATCTGTTTGGTCAACAGATGCTGTTTGGCGATGTTCAGTTTTTCATCTTCGGTGTAACCGGACAGACGAATCACTTCCATACGATCCAGCAGCGGTGCTGGAATGTTCATGGAGTTAGACGTCGCCACGAACATCACATCGCTCAGATCGTAATCGACTTCCAGATAGTGGTCGTTAAACGCCACGTTCTGTTCTGGATCAAGAACTTCCAGAAGTGCAGACGCCGGGTCACCGCGCATGTCAGAGGACATTTTGTCGATTTCATCTAACAGGAATAATGGGTTTTTAACGCCTACTTTCGCCATTTTCTGAATCAACTTGCCCGGCATGGAACCGATGTAAGTACGACGGTGACCGCGAATTTCAGCTTCGTCACGCACGCCGCCCAATGCCATGCGCACGTATTTACGCCCTGTCGCGCGAGCGATGGACTGGCCCAGGGAGGTTTTACCTACACCTGGAGGCCCAACCAGGCACAAAATTGGCCCTTTGAGCTTGTTAACACGGCTCTGGACTGCGAGGTATTCCAGGATACGATCTTTCACGCGCTCAAGGCCGTAATGATCGGTATCCAGAACTTCCTGCGCCTGGCGCAGATCTTTTTTCACTTTGCTGCGCGCATTCCATGGAACCTGCACCATCCAATCAATGTAACCACGTACTACGGTTGCTTCCGCAGACATTGGCGACATCATTTTCAGTTTTTGCAGTTCAGCTTCGGTTTTTTCACGCGCTTCTTTCGGCATTTTAGCCGCGTCGATTTTGCGTTTTAGCGCTTCGTTTTCATCTGGCGTGTCGTCCATTTCGCCGAGTTCTTTCTGAATCGCTTTCATTTGCTCATTCAGATAGTACTCACGCTGGCTTTTTTCCATCTGCTTTTTAACGCGGTTGCGAATACGCTTCTCAACTTGCAGCAGATCGATTTCGGACTCCATCATTGCCATCAGATATTCAAGACGTTCGTTAATATCGGACATCTCGAGAACAGACTGTTTGTCATTCAGTTTCAATGGCATATGCGCGGCGATGGTGTCAGCCAGACGAGCAGGGTCGTCAATGCTGTTCAACGATGTCAGCACTTCTGGCGGGATTTTTTTGTTCAGTTTGATATAGCCTTCAAACTGATTAATCGCGGTGCGTACCAGCACTTCCTGTTCGCGCTCTTCGATAGCTGGCGAATTCAGGTACTCAGCCTGAGCTGAGAAATGGTCACCGTTATCAGAAAGCGTGGTGATACGCGCACGCTGTAACCCTTCAACCAGCACTTTTACGGTGCCGTCTGGCAGTTTCAGCATTTGCAATATGGATGCGACGGTTCCCACTGAGAACAGGTCATTGACACCTGGCTCATCTGTCGAGGCTTCTTTCTGCGCCACCAGCATGATTTTTTTATCATGATCCATGGCCGCTTCCAGGCAACGAATGGATTTTTCTCGCCCGACAAACAGTGGAATTACCATGTGCGGATAAACCACCACATCGCGCAATGGCAATACGGGGATTTCAATGCGTTCAGAACGCTCAGGATTCATAGAGCTCTCTCTTAGTTAAGGTCCGCCTGGTGATGGGGCGACGTCCTCTGTTTATACCCTTCATTCTTCAAGTTTCCAGGGGCGATAAACTCACGCACCTGCGCTTGAAGGATGACAGGAATCATGGCATCACCAACAAGTAATTCAGTATATGGGGATGTTTCCCGAGCATTCAATGCCAGGAACGAAGGAAAAGCAAAAGGGGGATATAAATCCCCCTTTTTGTACTAACCGACTGGTTATTTTGGCGAATTATTCACCGGATGCTTGTTGCGCTTCCGGCTTACCATAAATTAATAATGGTTTGCTTTGACCGTCGATGACGGATTCGTCAATCACCACTTTCTCGACATCTTCCATAGAGGGAAGGTCGTACATCGTATCCAGCAATGCGCCTTCAACAATTGAACGCAGACCACGAGCACCCGTTTTACGAGCCATTGCTTTCTTGGCAATCGCATCCAGCGCTTCGTCGCGGAACTCAAGATCCACGCCTTCCAGATTGAACAACGCCTGGTATTGCTTGGTCAGGGCGTTTTTCGGCTCTTTCAGGATTTGAATCAGCGCGTCTTCGCTCAGTTCAGTCAGCGTAGCAACCACTGGCAGACGACCAATAAACTCAGGAATCAGACCAAATTTGATCAAATCTTCCGGTTCAACCTGGCCTAACAACTGCCCTTCGGTCGCTTTCTCAGCTTTACCTTTTACGGTCGCACCAAAGCCGATACCCGAACCGGTTTCGACGCGGTTAGCGATAACTTTATCAAGTCCTGCAAATGCGCCACCACAGATAAACAGAATCTTAGAGGTATCAACCTGCAAGAATTCTTGCTGTGGATGTTTACGGCCACCCTGAGGCGGAACCGCAGCAACGGTACCTTCGATAAGTTTCAGCAACGCCTGCTGCACACCTTCACCAGACACATCACGAGTGATGGACGGGTTGTCAGATTTGCGGGAGATTTTGTCGATCTCATCGATATACACGATACCGCGCTGTGCTTTTTGCACATCGTAATCACATTTTTGCAGCAGTTTCTGGATGATGTTTTCTACGTCTTCACCCACGTAACCCGCTTCGGTTAACGTCGTGGCATCAGCCATGGTGAAAGGAACATCCAGCAAACGCGCCAGGGTTTCAGCTAACAGGGTTTTCCCGCTACCGGTCGGCCCGATAAGCAGAATGTTACTTTTGCCCAGTTCGATACCGTTGGTGCTGTCGCCGTTACGCAGACGCTTGTAATGGTTGTAAACCGCAACCGCCAGGACTTTTTTAGCCTGTTCCTGACCGATGACGTAATCATCAAGATGGTGACGGATTTCGTGCGGAGTCGGCAGCGCACTACGTTCGCGGTGCGGGGCGACTTCTTTAATCTCTTCGCGAATAATGTCGTTGCATAAATCGACACACTCATCGCAGATGTACACTGACGGCCCGGCAATCAGTTTACGCACTTCATGCTGGCTTTTGCCGCAAAAAGAGCAGTACAGCAGTTTGCCTGAACCGTCTTTGCGCTTTTCTGTCATCAGTAAAACCTCTTTTCTGTTTCTTTGCACCGTACAGGACGGCACAAATGCCATTCTACGGCGCAGCCAATCGTAAGCGCGCTATGGGCCGTCACTACAACTATAGTATACGGCCCACTGTTTTCGGGAGTTAGCTACGGTGAGTCAGGATTGAGTCAACTAAGCCATACTCTACCGCCTCGTTTGCCGCGAGGAAACGGTCACGCTCAGTGTCTCTCTCTATTTCTTCAAGAGATTTGCCCGTGTGTTGCGCCATGAGTTCGTTCATACGAGCTTTCACTTTTAGGATTTCTCGCGCATGGATTTCGATATCCGTCGCTTGTCCCTGGTAGCCGCCCAGCGGCTGGTGAATCATCACTCGTGAGTTTGGTAAGCAGAAACGCTTACCTTTCGCGCCAGCGGTCAGCAAGAAGGCACCCATTGAACAGGCCTGCCCCATACAGATAGTGCTGACATCCGGTTTAATAAATTGCATCGTATCGTAGATAGACATACCGGCGGTAATGACGCCGCCCGGTGAGTTGATGTAGAGATAGATGTCTTTTTCCGGGTTTTCTGCTTCCAGAAACAGCATCTGCGCTACGATCAGGTTAGCCATGTGGTCTTCGACCTGGCCCGTCATAAAGATGACACGTTCCTTGAGCAGACGGGAATAGATATCGTATGAACGCTCGCCACGCGATGTCTGTTCAACAACCATCGGCACCAGGGCCATATGGGGTGCAAATTGATCTCTTTCGCCACTGTATGACATTTCCGTCTCCTGGAATAATTAAGCCTTCGATACCTGATGCACTGATTCTACTTGAGACGCTAAAAGAAGACTACGCTCCTTGCGCGCCCTACAACCTTAATTGGACGGATTATCAGTCAGGGATACTAATTTATAGCCATACCCATGTTTATGGGGATGAGCTTTCCCTGTTTCAAGCATAACAACCTTTTCTTGTTACGCTAACCCTGAAACTGCGTTTTATTGATGGGTTTTCATGGGGTCACTGATAAAAAAAGCCCGCCACCAGTAGGTGTCGGGCTTGATGCAGCAATATTTTGGCGATGATGCCAAAAATTATGCTTACGCTTGTTGGTTCATCAGTTCGCTAAAGGTAGTGGCTTTTTCAGTCACTTTCGCTTTAGCCAGAACGGCTTCAACAGCTTGTTCTTCCAGAGCAACATTACGCATGTTGTCCATCAGTTCTTTGTTTTTGCCGTAGAACTCAACAACTTCAGCCGGATCTTCGTAGGCAGAAGCCATTTCTTCGATCAGAACTTTAACGCGGTCTTCGTCAGCTTTCAGCTCGTTGGTACGAATCACTTCGCCCAGCAGCAGGCCAACAACTACGCGACGCTTAGCTTGTTCTTCGAACAGTTCACGTGGCAGTTCCAGCGCTTGTTTCTCGTTGCCACCAAAACGCTGAGCAGCCTGGCGACGCAGAACGTCGATTTCGCTGTCGATCAGTGCAGCTGGAACGTCGATGTCGTTCGCGTTAACCAGACCGTCGATTGCTTGAGACTTGATGCGGTTACGCACAGCGCCTTTCAGCTCACGATCCATGTTTTTACGAACTTCGGTACGCAGACCCGCAACAGAACCATCTTCAACGCCGAAACGTTTGATGAATTCTTCAGTAAATTCTGGCAGTTCACGTTCTTCAACTTTCTTCAGAACGATATCGAACTTAGCCGCTTTACCTTTCAGGTTTTCAGCGTGGTAGTCTTCCGGGAAGGTCACTTCGATAGTGAACTCTTCGCCAGCTTTGTGACCCACAACACCGTCTTCAAAACCTGGGATCATACGACCCTGGCCCATTGCCAGTACGAAATCAGACGCTTTGCCGCCTTCGAATACTTCGCCGTCTACTGAACCGGTGAAGTCGATGGTTACGCGGTCTTCTGCAGTTGCAGCAGCGTCAGAATCTTTCCAGGTCGCCTGCTGCTTACGCAGGGTGTCCAGCATTGCATCAACGTCTTCGTCAGTCACTTCAACAACCGGTTTTTCAACTTCGATTGCTTCCAGACCTTGCAGCTCAACTTCTGGGTACACTTCAAACTCAACCGCGTAGGTGAAGTCTTCGCCCAGTTTGTATTCGCCTGGGACGTAGTTCGGTGCGCCAGCTGGATTGATTTTTTCTTTGATGATCGCATCAACGAAGTTGCGGCTCATCAATTCGCCCAACACGTCCTGGCGAACAGAAGCGCCATAGCGTTGTGCGATAACAGTCATCGGCACTTTTCCTTTACGGAAACCGTCGATACGGGCTTTCTTTGCCACGTTGACCAGCTCGCTTTTTACAGCGGTTTCGATGCTGTCTGCAGCGATAGTAATCGTGAGACGGCGGCCAAGGCCCTGAGTGGTTTCAACTGAAACTTGCATCTTGTTACCTCAAAAAATCACAGTGCTCGGTCAACTCTGGAAGCGCTCATTTGTGCTCCACAGAACCGGGATGCCTTCTGAATCAGAATCACATTCCCTGTCGTCAGAATCGTCCCGAAGACATTCCGAAAAATAAGACGCAGCATTATAGCGGCATCACCAAGGTGAGTCGAGAACGGCAACATAGTGTTGCTGCGGCCCTTTTCACAGTTCTTTTGGATTTATTGCCCAAGCCCTGGGACAACAAGGGCTATCTTAGACAAAACAAAACGGCCCGCAGGCCGTTTTATAAAACACGATTCATATACCGCAACATAAAGGAAAAGTTCCCTCTGTTGCAAGCCTGAACGTTAACTTCAGGCGATTGACCCTGCTCCACGGCAAGGTGGGGAGGCAAAAATTGTATCCTGCAGCCCTTCCCATTCCTTTATGGTGTAGGTGTGCAGAGCCAGCGCATGGACTGTGGTAGAGAGTTCCGCACTTAAAGTACCGTAAATCATACGATGACGATTTAAGAAACGCTCACCCGCAAAACGATCGCTGACCAGAACCACTTTGAAATGGCTCTCTGAACCCGCCGGGACATTGTGACGATAGCTTTCATCCACGACTTCCAGGAACACGGGTTCAAACGCTGCCCTTAATTTTGATTCTATTTGCTCGCGCATCATCATGAACTTTCTCCTCGACTGCGTAGAGATGCCACTCATCCCTTTAGATCTTAGCCGCTTTTAGCCGTTTTAATAACGGAATTACAACAATAATTTAGCTTTCGTCCTGATTTCGGACCCAAGCCTCTGTAGCTTAATGTGATTACGGCACTTATTGTGAGCAAAATGGTCAGATAGCTTTGCAACTGCTCAGGAAAAGCGCAACGCGATGAAATTACGTGCGTTAACTACTTCCCCTGGGCAATCGCAGTGTTATGATGGCGTGATTTTTTATCTGCCTGCCCCTTGAGTACATTGAGATAGCGAACATGTTAAAAAAATTATTATTCCCGTTGGTTGCCATTTTTATGCTGGCCGGCTGTGCAACACCACCAACAACCATTGATGTTTCCCCAACTATCAGCTTGCCGCAGCAAGATCCAAGCCTGATGGGCGTGACGGTTAGCATCAACGGTGCAGACCAACGTACAGACCAGGCTCTGGCTAAAGTCACTCGTGATAACCAACTGGTTACACTGACGCCATCTCGCGATCTGCGCTTCTTATTGCAAGAAGTGCTGGAAAAACAGATGACTGCCCGTGGCTATATGGTTGGGCCAAACAGCCCGGTTGACCTGCAAATCATCGTAAACCAGTTGTATGCTGACGTGTCTCAGGGCAGCGTTCGTTACAACATCGCCACCAAAGCAGATATCGTGATTATTGCGACGGCGAAAAATGGCAACAAGATGACCAAAAACTACCGTTCCAGCTACAACGTAGAAGGTGCGTTCCAGGCCAGCAACAAGAATATTGCCAATGCGGTGAACTCCGTACTGACCGATACCATTGCTGATATGGCTCAGGACACCAGCGTTCACGACTTTATTAAAGCGAACGCGCGTTAATCAATACCCCACCAGCCCGCGTCATGCGGGCTGGCTGTAGAGCAGAGTATGTCCAACCACTATCTACGTCTTTTTCAGCAACCTAAATCAGCTATCCTTCTGATTTTAGGTTTTGCCTCCGGCCTTCCTCTCGCCCTCACCTCCGGCACGCTACAAGCCTGGATGACGGTTGAGAACATCGATCTCAAAACCATTGGCTTCTTCTCGCTTGTCGGGCAGGCCTACGTGTTTAAGTTCCTGTGGTCGCCGGTGATGGACAGATACACGCCGCCATTGCTTGGGCGTCGTCGTGGTTGGTTGCTGATCACCCAAATTTTGTTGCTGATTGCCATTGCAGGCATGGGTTTTCTTGAACCTGGCTCGCAGTTGCGTTGGATGGCAGCACTCGCGGTCATCATTGCTTTTTGCTCTGCTTCACAAGATATCGTTTTCGATGCATGGAAAACCGATGTTTTGCCTGCCGAAGAACGCGGAACGGGTGCGGCTATCAGCGTGTTGGGCTACCGCCTGGCGATGTTGGTATCTGGCGGTCTGGCGCTTTGGCTCGCGGATAGATATCTCGGCTGGCAAGGAATGTACTGGCTGATGGCCGCATTAATGCTGCCTTGTATCATCGCAACCTTATTTGCCCCAGAACCCACAGACGCAATACCTGTACCCAAAAGTCTTGAACAAGCCGTTGTTGCCCCATTGCGTGATTTCTTTGGCCGTAACAATGCGTGGCTAATCCTGCTGCTTATCGTGCTGTACAAACTTGGTGATGCATTTGCCATGAGTTTGACGACCACGTTTTTGATTCGCGGTGTAGGTTTTGATGCCGGTGAAGTCGGTATGGTGAACAAGACTCTGGGACTGATTGCGACAATTATTGGCGCACTTTACGGTGGGATTCTCATGCAGCGCCTGTCGCTGTTCCGCGCGTTGCTTATTTTTGGCATTTTGCAGGGGGTTTCCAATGCGGGTTATTGGATGCTCTCAGTAACCGATAAGCAGATGTTCAGCATGGCAACCGCCGTTTTCTTTGAAAATCTCTGTGGCGGTATGGGTACCGCAGCGTTCGTCGCTTTGCTGATGACGCTGTGTAATAAATCATTTTCCGCCACCCAGTTTGCCCTGCTCTCTGCGTTATCCGCAGTGGGTCGCGTTTACGTCGGGCCGATTGCCGGTTGGTTTGTTGAAGCACATGGCTGGCCAACGTTTTACTTATTCTCCGTTGTTGCTGCCGTTCCTGGCATCTTGTTGCTATTAGTGTGCAAAACGACGCTGGAATACACCCAGAATAACGATAGTTTTATTCCGCGAAGCGAATTTTCATCGGCCTATCGCATTGCCCTGCGGGCATTAATGTTGGGTTGTGCGCTTCTCGCCGTATGGCTGGTTGTTCTGATTACCAATGCCACAGGCCTGACAAACTGGTCGTTCAACATCCAGTTCCTGGAATGGGGCGCATTGTTTGCCATTGGCGGGATTTTGTTTGGCGGATTGCTTGATTATCTGGCGTTGCGGAAAACAGCTTTAGTGTAAAACGCCCAGGTAAATAAAGAATAACAAGTTGCGCTGCGTAACTATATTGTTCAATTACCACGCAGTTATTTCCACCGTGAATTATTTACTTAAGACAAGGACTCTTTTTTACATTATTAGCAGGGAAATTATTTTCACGCTGCCCTTAACCGATTCAGCCTTTTGTTAATTTAATTTGTAGATCAATTCGTTTATCAATTGATGCTAATTTGTTAACAATGTGTGTAGTAAAATGATTGGTTATACCAATTACCCTGCACTATTTATAGCAACATGGGTTTTCGTTATAACCCAGCCAGCCTGCGGGCTATCTCGAGATTTTACAGTTTGTTGCATTCTATGTGACATTGTTGGCAGAACCCAGTAACACCACACTGACACTACGCCATTCATGTTTACAGTAATGTAACCTTCCCGTAAAATGCCTCCACACTTTAAACGACAATTAGAGCTCCCCGGAATTGAGGTCGTTAAATGAGACTCAGGAAATACAATAAAAGTTTGGGCTGGTTAGCATTAATTACAGGCACATTGTTACTTAGTGGCTGTGATTCTGCGCTTCTGGACCCCAAAGGACAAATTGGACTGGAACAACGTTCATTGATACTGACAGCTATCGGGCTGATGTTGATAGTCGTTATCCCTGCTATCGCAATGGCTATCGGTTTTGCCTGGAAGTATCGTGCTTCAAACACAAATGCCAAGTACAGCCCCAACTGGTCGCACTCGAACAAAGTTGAAGCTGTGGTTTGGACGATTCCTATCCTTATCGTTATCTTCCTCGCGGTACTAACCTGGAAAACCACTCACGCTCTTGAGCCTAGCAAACCGCTGGTTCACGACGCGAAGCCGGTGACCATCGAAGTTATCGCCATGGACTGGAAATGGTTCTTCATCTACCCAGAGCAAGGTATCGCTACGGTGAATGAAATTGCCTTCCCGGCCAACACCCCGGTGGAATTCAAAATCACCTCTAACTCGGTGATGAACTCCTTCTTTATTCCGCGCCTGGGTAGCCAAATCTACGCAATGGCAGGTATGCAAACCAAATTGCACCTGATTGCCGATGAAGCAGGCACCTATGACGGTATTTCGTCTAACTACAGTGGTAAAGGTTTCTCTGGGATGAAGTTCAAGGCTATCGCCACCCCAGATATGGACACCTTTAACCAATGGGTCGCTAAAGCGAAACAATCTCCAGAAGTCATGACCGATATGGCGACTTACGAGAAACTGGCTCAGCCTAGCGAATACAACAAAGTCGAATACTTCTCCGCTGTTAAACCTGATTTGTTTAAAGACGTTATTAACAAATTCATGGGGCACGGAAAGAGCATGGACATGACCCAACCGGAAGGCGAGCACGCAGCGCACGAAGGAATGGAAGGCATGGACATGAGTCACGCGGAAACCTCTCACTAAGGGGCCGAGGAATAATACGATGTTCGGAAAACTTACACTGGATGCAGTCCCATACCATGAACCCATTGTCATGGTTACGGTGGCCGCAATTATCGTCGGGGGACTGGCGCTAGTTGCAGCTATCACTTACTTCGGTAAGTGGGAATATTTATGGAAAGAGTGGTTCACTTCGGTTGACCACAAACGCCTCGGCGTAATGTATGTGATTCTCGCCATCGTCATGCTGTTGCGTGGCTTTGCCGACGCCGTCATGATGCGTAGCCAGCAAGTTCTGGCCTCCGCCGGGGAAGCAGGCTTCCTGCCACCTCATCACTACGACCAGATCTTTACCGCCCACGGCGTAATCATGATCTTCTTCGTGGCGATGCCTTTTGTTATCGGCCTGATGAACATTGTCGTGCCGTTGCAGATTGGTGCGCGTGACGTTGCCTTCCCGTTCCTGAACAACCTGAGCTTCTGGTTCACCGTTGTTGGCGTGGTATTGGTTAACCTTTCTCTTGGGGTGGGCGAGTTTGCTCAGACCGGTTGGGTTGCCTATCCACCGCTATCGGGGATTGAATACAGTCCGGGGGTCGGCGTCGACTACTGGATATGGAGTCTACAGCTCTCGGGTATTGGTACGACATTAACGGGTATTAACTTCTTCGTTACTATCCTGAATATGCGTACGCCTGGCATGACGATGTTCAAAATGCCGGTATTTACCTGGGCTTCGCTGTGTACCAACGTCCTGATTATCGCGGCATTCCCAATCTTTACCGTGACCGTCGCACTGTTAACCCTTGACCGCTACCTTGGCACCCATTTCTTTACCAATGATATGGGTGGCAACATGATGATGTATATCAACCTCATCTGGGCATGGGGCCACCCGGAAGTTTATATCCTGGTGCTGCCGGTGTTTGGTGTGTTCTCCGAGGTGGTGGCGACATTCTCGAAAAAACGCCTGTTCGGTTACACCTCTCTGGTGTGGGCGACCATCGCGATTACCGTACTGTCGTTCATCGTTTGGCTGCACCACTTCTTTACCATGGGCAGCGGCGCGAACGTCAACGCCTTCTTTGGTATCGCCACTATGATTATCGCCATCCCAACTGGGGTGAAGATCTTCAACTGGCTGTTCACCATGTATCAGGGCCGTATCGTCTTCAACTCCGCAATGCTGTGGACCATTGGCTTCATTGTCACCTTCTCTATCGGTGGCATGACCGGTGTTCTGCTGGCCGTTCCGGGTGCTGACTTCGTACTGCACAACAGCCTGTTCCTGATTGCTCACTTCCATAACGTTATTATCGGTGGTGTGGTATTCGGTTGCTTCGCAGGTCTGACTTACTGGTGGCCAAAAGCTTTCGGCTTCACGCTGAACGAAACCTGGGGCAAACGCGCCTTCTGGTTCTGGATCATCGGCTTCTTCGTCGCATTTATGCCGCTGTACGTGCTGGGCTTCATGGGTATGACCCGTCGCCTGAGCCAGCAAATTGATCCTCAGTTCCACACACTGCTGGTTGTTGCAGCTTGTGGCGCAGGCTTGATTGCACTGGGTATCTTGTCGCAGCTGATTCAGTTCTACGTTTCTATTCGCGACCGCGAGCAGAACCGTGACCTGACCGGTGACCCGTGGGGTGGCAGAACGCTTGAGTGGTCAACTTCTTCCCCTCCTCCGTTCTACAACTTTGCCCACCTGCCACACGTTCACGAACGTGATGCATTCTGGGAAATGAAAGAGAAAGGCGAAGCGTACCAACAGCCAACGCATTATGAAGAGATTCATATGCCACGTAACAGCGCTGCGGGCATGGTTATTGCTGCATTTGCTACCGTGTTTGGTTTCGCGATGATCTGGCACATCTGGTGGCTGGCGATTGTTGCCTTTGCTGGCATCATCATCACCTGGATTGCAAAAAGCTTCGACGAAGATGTGGATTACTACGTTCCGGTTGCGGAAGTCGAAAAACTGGAAAACCAGCATTTCGATGAAATTACCAAAGCAGGGCTGAAAAATGTCAACTGAAACTCTCACTCACGCTAAGGCCCCAGCTCACGAGCATGGGCATCACGATGCAGGCTCCAATAAGGTATTTGGATTCTGGATCTACCTGATGAGCGACTGCATTCTGTTCTGTTGCTTGTTTGCTACCTATGCCGTTCTGGTGAACGGCACTGCCGGCGGCCCGGCAGGGAAAGACATTTTCGAACTGCCATTTGTGCTGGTTGAAACTGCCCTGCTGTTGTTCAGCTCCATCACCTACGGCATGGCGATTATCGCCATGAACAAAGGCAACAAGAGCCAGGTTATCTCCTGGCTGGCGCTGACCTTCCTGTTTGGTGCGGGCTTCGTCGGGATGGAAATCTATGAATTCCATCACCTGATCAAAGAAGGTTTCGGCCCGGATCGCAGCGGCTTCCTGTCAGGCTTCTTTGCCCTGGTAGGGACTCACGGTCTGCACGTAACTTCCGGTCTGGTCTGGATGGCGCTGATGATGTTCCATGTCTATCGCCGCGGCCTGACCAGCGCTAACCGTACTCGTCTGATGTGCCTGAGCTTGTTCTGGCACTTCCTGGACGTAGTATGGATTTGCGTATTCTCTGTAGTCTATCTGATGGGGGCAATGTAATGAGTCATTCAACTGAACATGGCGGCGCCCACCACGGTAGCGTTAAAACGTATCTGACCGGCTTTATCCTGTCGATCATCCTGACGGCAATCCCGTTCTGGATGGTGATGTCAGGAACCGCATCCCACGCTGTCATTCTTGGCGTGGTACTGGTTAGCGCAGTGGTACAGATTCTGGTTCACCTGGTGTGCTTCTTGCACATGAACACCTCTTCTGAGGAACGTTGGAACCTGGTAGCCTTTGTCTTTACCGCGCTGATAATTGCCATTCTGGTGGTCGGCTCTATCTGGATTATGTGGAACCTCAACCAGAACATGATGGTTCACTAAGAGCGGCGTGTATGATTAAGCAATACCTGCAAGTAACGAAACCAGGAATTATTTTCGGCAATTTAATTTCTGTCATTGGGGGATTTTTACTGGCCTCAAAGGGCAGCATTGATTATTCCCTGTTTATCTCCACCCTTGTGGGGGTGTCGTTGGTCGTGGCATCGGGTTGTGTCTATAACAACTTCATTGACCGCGATATCGACCGCAAGATGGAGCGAACCAAAAACAGGGTTCTGGTCAAAGGCCTGATTGCTCCGAAAACCTCGCTGGTATACGCCACCTTGTTGGGTATTGCTGGCTTCATGCTGCTGTGGTTTGGTGCTAATCCGCTGGCCATGTGGTTAGGCGTGATGGGCTTTGTGGTTTATGTCGGCGTTTATAGCCTGTACATGAAGCGTAAATCCGTTTACGGCACGCTGATTGGCAGCCTTTCAGGCGCAGCACCACCGGTAATCGGTTACTGTGCTGTGACCGGTCAGTTTGATACCGGTGCCCTGATCCTGCTGGCTATCTTTAGCCTGTGGCAGATGCCGCATTCGTACGCGATTGCCATCTTCCGCTTTAAAGATTACCAGGCGGCTAACATTCCTGTGTTGCCGGTGGTTAAAGGGATTTCGGTCGCGAAGAACCATATTACGCTGTATATCATCGCGTTTGCCGTCGCTACGCTGATGCTGACTCTGGGTGGTTATGCTGGATATAAATATCTGGTTGTTGCCGCAGCGGTTAGCGTCTGGTGGTTGGGCATGGCACTACGTGGTTATAAAGTGGAAGACGATAAAGTCTGGGCGCGCAAATTGTTCGTCTTTTCCATCGTCGCGATCACATCATTAAGCGTGATGATGTCGGTCGATTTCATGGTGCCAAATTCACACAATATGCTGGCTTACGTCTGGTAAGTCGTGAACCTTCTGAAAGGGCGCAATTGCGCCCTTTTTTATTAGTGCCATCAATCATTCCGCACTGTAATATTTATTAAACAACCAGCCATTTACCCTCCCTTGCCCACGCACTACACTAAGGCCTGCTTTTCATCTGAGGTGGTAATGAACGATTACAAAATGACGCCCGTCGAATTACGTGCGACGTGGGGTTTAGGCACGGTATTTTCACTGCGCATGCTCGGCATGTTTATGGTGCTACCGGTTCTTACTACTTACGGCATGGCGCTACAGGGTGCAAGCGAAGCACTGATTGGCATTGCCATCGGCATTTATGGCCTGGCGCAAGCCATCTTCCAAATTCCCTTTGGCCTGCTTTCCGACCGCATTGGCCGCAAGCCACTGATTATTGGCGGCTTGCTGATTTTCGTGCTCGGTAGCGTAATTGCTGCACTTTCAGATTCTATCTGGGGTGTGATTCTTGGCCGCGCGTTGCAAGGTTCCGGGGCGATTGCCGCAGCCGTAATGGCGCTGCTTTCTGATTTAACGCGGGAACAGAACCGTACCAAAGCCATGGCGTTTATCGGCGTGAGTTTTGGTATCACCTTTGCCATCGCCATGGTGCTCGGCCCAATCATCACACACAGCCTGGGTTTAAATGCGCTGTTCTGGATGATTGCGATTCTGGCGACCTGCGGCATATTAATCACTCTTTGGGTGGTGCCCAATAGCAAAAGCCATGTGCTAAACCGCGAATCCGGCATGGTGAAAGGCTGCTTTAGCAAAGTACTGGCGGAGCCGAAATTATTGAAACTGAACTTCGGCATCATGTGCCTGCACATTATGCTGATGTCGACGTTTGTCGCCCTTCCCGGCCAGCTCGAACAAGCAGGGTTCCCGGCCTCTGAGCACTGGAAAATTTACCTGTGCACCATGCTTATCGCCTTTGCTTCGGTCGTGCCGTTTATTATTTATGCGGAAGTAAAACGCCGTATGAAGCGTGTATTTGTGGGCTGCGTTGCACTGTTGCTGATTGCAGAAATTGTGTTGTGGGGTTCTGGCCCGCATTTCTGGGAGTTAGTCCTCGGCGTTCAGCTTTTCTTCCTCGCCTTTAACCTGATGGAAGCCATTTTACCGTCGCTTATCAGCAAAGAATCTCCGGCTGGTTACAAAGGTACGGCGATGGGAATTTATTCCACCAGCCAATTTTTAGGCGTAGCGATTGGCGGTTCATTAGGCGGATGGATTGACGGCTTATTTGATTCACAGACCGTCTTCCTGGCTGGCGCTTTACTGGCAATGGTATGGCTACTGGTGAGTAGCACCATGACAGAGCCACCGTATGTGGCAAGTTTGCGCGTTGAGTTACCGGAAGATGTGGCTAACGACGAAACGCTAAAGCAGCGTTTACTGGCTCAGCCTGGCGTGAGCGACGTGAATATTATTGCGCAGGAACGTAGTGCTTACGTGAAGATAGACAGCAAGCTGACCAATCGATTTGAGATTGAGCAGTTGGTGAAAGGGGCGTAAACGCCCCTTAAAACTTAATCGCGGAAGTTTTTAAACTGGAACGGTTGCCCCAAATCTCCACCACGAACCAGCACCATTGCGGCCTGTAAATCGTCACGGGATTTGCCAGTTACGCGCAACTCTTCGCCCTGAATCTGCACCTGAACTTTGGTCTTGCTGTCTTTAATCAGCTTCACAATTTTCTTGGCGATAGTCGATTCAATACCCTGCTTGAGTTTCGCTTCCACGCTCCAGGTTTTACCGCTGTGCACAAATTCCTCTGGCACATCAATTGAAGCCCCTTCGATGCCACGCTTGAGCAGCTTGGCGCGAAGAATATCCAACAGTTGGTTGACCTGGAAGTCAGATTCACTGGCAACTTTAATGGACTGATTTTTCTCATTCAGTTCAAACGTTGCCGGTACATTACGGAAGTCAAAACGAGTAGCAACCTCACGCTCCGCGTTTTCAATCGCGTTACGCACTTCCTGAATATCAATTTCAGACACAATGTCAAAAGATGGCATGCTTTCTTCTCCCTCTCTTTTTGTTGCGTTGCATAATACCTGCTGGGCCGAGCAAAACAACCCGTTAAAGCAGTAGAGAGCCCTGTATAATATAGATTAAGCAAAACATCTGCGGCTTTGGGCGGATGGGGAGGCAAAATGAAAATTACCGTGCTCGGTTGCGGTGCACTCGGCCAACTTTGGCTGGCATCACTTTATAAGCAAGGACATGAGGTTCAGGGATGGTTGCGAGTGCCGCAGCCTTTTTGTCATGTCAACGTACTGGATACTGATGGTAGCGTGTTCAATCAGACCATTACCGCTAACGACCCTGATTTTCTCGCCAGCAGCGAATTATTGCTGGTGACACTGAAAGCCTGGCAGGTTTCTGGCGCAGTGAAAATGCTGGCAGCAACACTTCCGGCCAACAGCCCGATTCTGCTGCTGCATAACGGCATGGGGACGCTCGACGAGTTGCTCTCGCTGCGCCAACCGCTTTTATCGGGTGTCACTACGCATGCGGCGCGGCGCGATGGTACTCTCATTATTCATGTCGCGCATGGCGCTACGCACATTGGGCCAGGTAATGCGGCAGGTAGCGATTATAGTTTCCTCACCGATATACTGCATCATTCGCTGCCAGAGATGGCCTGGCACAACAACATTATGGCCGCGAGCTGGAAAAAACTGGCGGTAAACTGCGTGATAAACCCGCTCACCGCGCTCTACAATTGCCCGAACGGTGAATTGCGTCATCATCAGGATGAAGTGAGCGAAATCTGCCACGAAGTCGCACAGGTCATGGAACGTGAAGGCCATCATACCTCGGCCGAAACGCTGCTTCTTTATGTCGGCGACGTTATCGAAAGCACCGCCGCAAACATATCCTCGATGCTACAAGACGTGCGAGTTCAACGTCATACCGAGATTGATTACATTACCGGTTATTTACTACAACGCGCGCGTGCCCACGGCCTGTCTTTGCCGGTCAACAGCCGCTTGTATGAGCAGATAAAGCGTAAGGAGAATGAATATGAGCGCTCGAGCACTGGTTTGCCTGGCTCCTGGAACTGAAGAAACAGAAGCCGTTACCACCATCGATCTTCTGGTGCGTGGCGGGATCAGCGTCACTACGGCGAGCGTTGCCAGTGACGGGAATCTGACCATTACCTGCTCGCGTGGGGTAAAACTACTGGCGGATGCGCCGCTGGTTGAAGTAGCAGATGGCGAGTTCGATATCATCGTTTTGCCTGGCGGCTTGAAAGGCGCTGAGTGCTTCCGCGATAGCCCGCTGTTAGTTGAAACCGTGCGTCAGTTCCATTTATCAGGCCGAATCGTTGCCGCTATTTGTGCCGCAGCCGGTACGGTACTCGTTCCGCACGAGCTATTCCCTGTCGCGAATATGACCGGTTTTCCAGGCTTGAAAGAGACTATCCCTGAATCACAGTGGCAAGATAAGCGCATTGTCTGGGACCCACGCGTCAACCTGCTAACCAGCCAGGGGCCAGGAACGGCAATCGATTTTGCGTTGAAGATTATTGATTTGCTGGTGAGCCGTGAAAAAGCTCACGAGGTTTCACAACAACTGGTGTTGGCAGCGGGAATTTATAGTTACCGGGATTACTAACATTCCCCTCACCCTCGGGCAATCTCACAGACCCCACCCCAACCCTCCCCTTGTCAGGGGAGGGAGCAAAGCAGACTAACGCCTTTAGCTCCTCCACCTGACAAGGGGAGGGAGCAAAGCAGACTAGCGCCTTTAGCTCCTCCACCTGACAAGGGGGAAGTTGGGAGGGGGTCATTTAAGCCGGAGTGAAAGGCAATGATTACGCGCGATAAATCTTCACATTCTCAAAGCCTTGCTCACGCAGATACAGCGCTTGCAAACGGCTCATCACACCGCGATCGCACCACAGCAAATAGTTTTTGCTCTGGTCCAAATCGCCAAAATTGGTACTCAGCTTATAGAACGGCATTGAAGCAACGGTCACGCCTTCTGGCTTGAATGGCTTGTCGTCTTGTTCGTCGATAGAACGAATATCCAGCAGCACGTCATTCGGGCCAAATGCGTCAACGGTTTCAACTTCCGTCACCACTTCTTTGGTCTGATTGGCGATTTCGCGGATATCAACGTTAGTCGCTTCTTCAATCACGCGATCCAGAATCGAGAAGTCAAAGTTGGCTTCTTCTGCTTCAATCTTCGCCTTCACCGCTTTCACAGTTGGGCTTTTTGAGATGACACCGCAGTATTCCGGCATGGTACGGGCAAAATCTGCAGTACCGATTTCACGCGCCAAATCGATGATGTGTTCTTTATCGTGAGAGATAAGCGGACGCAGAATCAGCGTATCAGAAACGTTGTCGATTAAACGCAGGTTGGTCAGCGTCTGGCTGGAAACCTGGCCCAATGCTTCACCGGTCACCAGCGCTTGCACGCCGTAGCGTTCTGCAACACGGGAAGCGGCACGCACGAACATACGCTTGAGCACCACGCCCATCTGACCGTCTTCGACTTTTTCGAGGATCTCGCCAACAACGGGTTCAAAGTTGATCGCAACGAAACGCACGCGGTGGGAACTACCAAAGCGATTCCACAGATAATGCGCGACTTGCTTAACGCCGATTTCGTGCGCTGCACCACCGAGGTTAAAGAAGCAGTAATGCACGCGACAACCACGGCGCATCAGCATGTAGCTGGAAACGCCCGAGTCGAAACCGCCGGAAATCAACGACAGCACGTCTTCTTGCGTACCAATCGGGAAACCACCGATACCTTCATAGCGGCCTTTCACCAGCAGCAGACGGTCGTTTTCGATTTCCAGATTGACAGTCACATCCGGTTTAGTCAGTTTTACGCGCGCTGACTCAATGTGCTGATTCAAACCGCCACCAACATAGCGTTCAACTTCAATCGAGCTGAACTCATGCTTACCACGACGTTTCACACGCACACAGAAGGTTTTGCCTTCCAACTGCTCGCGATAAAGCTCCAGCGCCTGTTCGAAGATATTGTGCAAATCGGTATACGGCACATCTTCGACTTCCAGAATATGGTGAATACCTGGAATACGGGTCAACGCTTCGCGAATGGCGATACGCTGATTTTCATCTTTAGCGCGAACTTCAATGTTGTCCCAGTGGCGAACAACCGCCAGATCTTCATCGTAGTGTTTTAAAACGTTGCGAATGTTCCCGGTGAGCATCTTAATAAAGCGTATGCGCACAGATTGACTCTTGATTGTGATTTCCGGGAACAATTTAATGATAAACTTCATGGCGGCTATGATTCGTTGGTGAGCCAGGCACGATAAACCATGCGGGCTGGGAGACTTAAAGAACTGCAATGGCGATAGCGCCACTGCATCCGAGGCGCAAAAGTATATCACTAACAGCTTGCCATAGCGTTACACAAATGACTCCGCTACCATGGCAGAGTCGCAAAAATTATTAGAGTCTGACATTCACTATGCCGAAAAAAACCGAAGTCCCGGCCAGCTTTGAAACTGCGCTTGTGGAGCTTGAGCAGATTGTTACTCGTCTTGAAAGCGGGGATTTAGCGCTCGAAGAAGCGTTAAATGAATTTGAACGTGGTGTGCAACTGGCACGTCAAGGTCAGGTGAAACTGCAACAAGCGGAACAACGCGTGCAAATCCTGCTAAACGATAGCGAAGATGCCCCACTCAAGCCTTTTACCCCGGATAACGAGTAAATGGATTTTAACCATCAGTTGCAGGCCCGAGCCGAGCGGGCCAACGATGCGCTGCTGCGTTTTTTAGCGCCGCTGCCGTTTCAGAACACTCCTCTGGTTGAAGCCATGCACTATGGCGCACTATTTGGTGGTAAAAGACTCCGTCCATTCCTGGTCTACGCGACCGGAGAAATGTTCGGTATAGCGCAAGAAACGCTGGATGCGCCTGCTGCGGCAGTAGAATGTATCCATGCTTATTCCTTGATTCATGATGATTTACCCGCCATGGACGACGACGATCTGCGTCGCGGGCAACCGACTTGCCATATCAAATTCGGTGAAGCCAGCGCCATTTTGGCCGGAGACGCCCTACAAACGTTGGCGTTTTCTATACTAAGTGATGCCCCTATGGCTGGCGTCGCCATTGCTGACCGATTAGCGATGGTGAAAGAACTGGCGACAGCCAGTGGCGTTGCCGGAATGTGTGGCGGCCAGGCGTTGGATCTGGAAGCGGAAGGCAAGCATGTTGATCTGCAAAGCCTTGAGCGCATTCATCGCCATAAAACAGGGGCGTTAATTCGTTGCGCTGTTCGTCTGGGCGCGTTGAGCGCAGGTGATGTGGGCCGTGCAGCCCTGCCATTGCTTGACCGCTATGCTGAAAGCATCGGACTGGCATTCCAGGTTCAGGACGATATTCTCGACGTTATTGGCGATACCGCTACACTGGGTAAACGCCAGGGTGCCGATCAGCAATTGGGTAAAAGCACCTACCCGGCGCTGTTGGGGCTAGAAAATGCCAAAACCAAAGCGTGGGATCTCTATCAGGATTCTCTCCGGGCGCTGGAAGGCTTGGCTAGCCAGTCGCTGGACACCACCGCACTGGAAGCGTTAGCAAGCTATATAATCCAACGTGATAAATAATTATTAACTTACCCTTTGGCATTCAGGCTGAGGCTTGAAGGATGAAGAGTAAACACCACGATGAGTTTCTAATGAGTTTTGATATTGCCAAATACCCGACCCTCGCACTGGTGGAATCAGCCCCTGAGCTACGCCTGTTGCCAAAAGAGAGCTTACCGAAACTTTGTGACGAGTTACGTCGCTACCTGCTCGATAGCGTAAGCCGCTCCAGCGGGCACTTTGCCTCTGGTCTTGGCACGGTAGAACTGACCGTGGCGCTTCACTACGTGTATAACACCCCGTTCGACCAGCTCATCTGGGATGTCGGTCATCAGGCTTATCCACATAAAATCATTACTGGCCGTCGTGACAAAATTGGCACTATCCGCCAAAAAGGTGGGTTGCACCCGTTCCCGTGGCGCGCAGAAAGTGAATACGACGTATTAAGCGTGGGCCACTCGTCCACCTCAATTAGCGCAGGAATTGGTATTGCCGTCGCCGCCGAAAAAGAAGGCAAAGACAGACGCACAGTCTGTGTGATTGGCGATGGCGCAATCACGGCGGGTATGGCATTTGAAGCCATGAACCACGCCGGTGATATCCGCCCAAATATGCTCGTGATCCTCAACGACAACGAAATGTCGATTTCCGAGAACGTCGGGGCGTTAAACAACCACCTCGCACAGCTGCTTTCCGGCAAACTCTATTCCTCGCTGCGTGAAGGCGGGAAGAAAGTTTTCTCCGGTGTGCCGCCAATTAAAGAACTGCTGAAGCGTACCGAAGAACACCTGAAAGGCATGGTTGTACCGGGCACGTTATTTGAAGAGTTAGGCTTCAACTACATTGGCCCTATTGATGGGCATGATGTTATCGGCCTGGTGAGCACGCTCAAGAATATGCGTGACCTGAACGGCCCGCAGTTCCTGCACATCATGACCAAAAAAGGCCGTGGTTATGCCCCAGCTGAAAAAGACCCGATTAGCTTCCACGCGGTGCCTAAGTTTGACCCGCAAAGCGGCACGCTGCCAAAAGCGGCCGGTGGCCTGCCAAGCTATTCGAAAATTTTCGGTAACTGGTTATGCGAAACCGCAGCAAAAGACGACAAATTAATGGCGGTTACGCCTGCAATGCGTGAAGGCTCAGGCATGGTGGAGTTTTCACGCCAGTATCCTAAGCAGTATTTTGATGTGGCTATTGCTGAACAGCATGCCGTGACATTTGCAGCAGGCCTGGCGATTGGGGGTTACAAACCCGTTGTCGCGATTTATTCAACCTTCCTGCAACGTGCGTACGACCAGGTGATTCACGATGTAGCCATCCAAAAGCTGCCCGTGTTATTTGCCATTGACCGTGCGGGCATTGTGGGGGCTGACGGGCAAACCCACCAGGGCGCGTTCGACATCTCCTTCCTGCGCTGCATTCCTGAAATGGTCATCATGACACCCAGTGATGAGAACGAATGCCGCCAGATGCTGCACACCGGTTATCACTACAACGCAGGCCCTTCTGCCGTGCGTTATCCGCGTGGCACAGGTACTGGCGCTGAATTACAGCCGCTGGAATCGCTGCCAATCGGTAAAGGCGTGAAGAAACGTGCCGGTGAAAAAGTCGCACTGCTGAACTTCGGTACATTACTGCCGGAAGCGCAAGCCGCAGCAGAGTCTTTGAACGCCACTCTGGTTGATATGCGTTTTGTGAAGCCGCTTGATGAAGCGCTGATTCTGGAACTGGCTGCCAGCCACGAATCGCTGGTCACCATCGAAGAAAATGCAGTCATCGGCGGTGCGGGCAGTGGCGTAAATGAAGTGCTGATGGCTAACCGGAAAGTGGTACCAGTGCTGAATATCGGCTTGCCTGATTACTTTATTCCGCAAGGTACGCAGGAAGAAGCTCGCGCCTCTATCGGCCTTGATGCACAAGGTATGGAAACGAAGATCCGCGACTGGCTCAAGTAATTCCCTTCTCCACTCCTGCTATGCTTAAAGAATCTTAGTTAGCAGGAGTGGAACCATGCAATACAACACGTTAGGAAAAACAGACCTCAAGGTTTCCCGTCTTTGCCTGGGTTGCATGACCTTTGGTGAGCCAGACCGTGGCAATCACGCCTGGACCCTTCCCGAAGAGAGCAGCCGCCTCATCATCAAACACGCCATCGATAACGGCATTAATTTCTTTGATACCGCCAACAGCTATTCCGACGGTAGCAGCGAAGAGATTGTCGGGCGCGCCCTCAAAGACTTTATACGCCGTGAAGATGCAGTCCTGGCCACCAAGGTTTACTTTCAGGTAGGTGATTTGCCCGAAGGTCTTTCACGAGCACAGATTATGCGTTCGATAGATGACAGCCTGCGCCGCCTGGGAACAGATTACGTCGATCTGCTACAAATCCATCGTTGGGACTACAACACACCGATTGAAGAAACGCTTGAAGCGCTGAATGACGTGGTGAAAGCGGGTAAAGCGCGCTACATCGGTGCCTCATCAATGCACAGCGCACAGTTCGCCCAGGCCCTGGCATTGCAGGATCAACACGGTTGGGCACGATTCGCCACCATGCAGGATCATTACAACTTACTTTATCGCGAAGAAGAGCTAGACATGCTGCCATTGTGCTACGAGCAAGGGGTTGCGGTTATCCCGTGGAGCCCGCTGGCTCGTGGCAAACTGACCCGTCCGTGGGGCGATACCACTGCGCGTTCAGTTTCCGATGAGGTAGGTAAAAATCTATATGACGCAAGCAAAGACAACGATGCGCTGATTGCCGAGCGGCTGGCGAATGTGGCAGATGACAAAGGTGTGAGCCGCGCGCAGGTCGCGCTGGCATGGCTGCTGAGTAAACCGGGCATTGCCGCACCGATTATTGGCGTGTCTCGTGAGCATCAACTGGATGATTTACTGGGCGCGGTAGATTTAACGCTAAAACCGGAAGATATTGCCGAGCTGGAGACGGTCTACCAGCCGCATGAAAAGGTCGGATTTAAGTAACTGACTTCATCCTCTCCCTTTCAGGGAGAGGATCGTATTAAATCAAAAAATACCAATCGGCCAGTGGTGACCAATCAGATAAATAATCCCCGCAGAAATAACGCCTGCGATGATGTCGTCCACCATTATTCCCATGCCACCGTGAACGTTGCGATCAAACCAGCGAATCGGCCACGGCTTCCAGATATCGAGAATACGGAAAATCACAAAACCTGCGGCAACCCAACGCCAGTCGTTGGTTGGCAGCGCCATCAGGGTGATCCACATGCCAATGAACTCATCCCACACGATACTGCCGTGGTCATGAACGCCCATGTCACGCGCGGTCTGGTGGCAGAGATAAACCCCGATACAAATACCGACCATGATCACCAGCGAATAAAGCTGCCACGGCAAAAATGTCATGCCATACCAGAATGGGATTGCGGCAAGCGACCCCATTGTTCCCGGCATAATCGGGCTTAATCCACTACCAAAACCCGTAGCGAGTAAATGCCAGGGATTGCTGAGCTTCAGACGGCTTTTAGCCACATCTTTAGAGCGGAGCAAAGTGGTCGTATCCTTTTAAATTCAGCGTTACC
This sequence comes from uncultured Buttiauxella sp., assembly GCA_965119215.1. GTDB lineage: Bacteria > Pseudomonadota > Gammaproteobacteria > Enterobacterales > Enterobacteriaceae > Buttiauxella. The sequence goes on along the minus strand of CBCPKK010000005.1, from coordinate 28,954 downwards.
GGTTTGCCGTTCTGCAGGAGCTGTAGCCCTTCAGACTCAGGCCCTATCTGACCGATGCAGGTAAACGGAATGCCAAGATTGCCGATGGCAACATCCAGCGCACCACGGTTTAGCTCAGGCACGGTAAAGCACAGTTCGTAGTCTTCACCACCGGAAAGAGCCCATTGCAACGCATGTTCAGCGTCAACGTTAGCTTTCACGGCTTCGGAATATGGCAGAGCGTCAAGATCAACACGCGCCCCGCACTCGCTTGCTTTAAGAATATGACCCAAATCGGAAATTAGCCCGTCAGAAAGATCAATTGCACTGCTCGCCAAATCGCGCAGGGCCTGGCCGTGCAAGATCCGCGGCGTTGGTCGCAAATGGCGTTTTTTCAGATATGCAGCTTGCGTGGGATCTTCAACGGTTAAACGATCCTGCAAGATAGCCAGGCCAGCGGCGCTATCGCCAGGTGTGCCCGTCACATAAATCCAGTCACCAGGACGCGCACCGCTGCGCTTGAGCGCACGGCCAACAGGCACCAGACCATGAATGCCGAGCGTCATGGAAAGCGGGCCACGCGTAGTGTCGCCGCCAATCAGCTGCATATCGTAGTAGTCGAGTTGTTCGAACAGACTATCGCTGAAAGCTTCAAGCCAGCTTTCATCGACTTCAGGAAGGGTAATGGCTAGCGTCAGCCAGGTCGGATCGGCGCCCATGGCGGCCAAATCACTTAAATTCACCGCCAGCGCTTTGTAGCCCAGATCGCGAGGATCGATATCCGGCAGGAAGTGGATGCCCGAAACAAGCGTATCGGTACTTATCGCTAGTAGCTGCTTCTCGGCGACCGTCAGCAATGCACAATCATCGCCGATTCCGGTTTCCACATCGCGACGGGAACTTCTTACGCGATCAAAATAACGGGCAATTAAGGAAAACTCACCGCATGCCATGCGTTATGCCTCTGAATATACCCGTCATCCTTCAAGTTGCAGGGGTGTTGGCTGCACTCACTTACCCGAATCACTTACCTTAGTAAGCTCATCGGGATAAGCTCCCTTGCCGCCTACCTGCAACTCGAATGCTAAAGGGTATAAAATAAAGAAAAGGCCGGGATTAACCGGCCAGAAGATTACTTTTTGCGGGGACGAATTTGCGGAGCAGCTTTATCAAGTACACCATTGACGAACTTGTGGCTGTCTTCGGCACCGAAGGTTTTCGCAAGATCGATAGCTTCGTTAATTGCCACTTTGTATGGCACGTCATCACGTTTAGCCAGTTCAAACAGTGCAATACGCAGAACCGCTTTTTCTACCTGACCCAACTCTTCGAGCTGGCGAGACAGGTAAGGCTTCATCAGCCCATCCAGATACGCGCTGTTAGTAGCCACCCCGATCAACAGCTCGCGGAAGTAGTTAACGTCAACGTCTTTGACGTCCTGTTCCGCCAGGAACTGGTATTCGACATCAGCGATGTCATTTCGAGATAACTGCCAGGAGTAAAGCGCCTGAACGGCACACTCACGGGCACGGCGACGAGCAGCAGGTTTCACAGATTTCCCCTTACAAAAAATCAGGCCTTGATGGCTTTCAATACATTAATCATTTCAAGCGCGGTCAGTGCAGCTTCTGCACCTTTGTTACCGGCTTTTGTGCCAGCGCGTTCGATGGCTTGTTCAATACTTTCAGTGGTCAGCACGCCAAAGGCGACTGGAATACCACTTTCCTGAGCAACTTGTGCCAGGCCGTTGCTGGCACCGCCAGCAACATATTCAAAGTGAGCTGTGCCGCCACGGATAACCGTACCCAGCGCAATCACTGCGTCATACTTACCGGTTTTCGCCAGTGCGTCTGCCGCTAGTGGCAGCTCATAAGCACCCGGAACCCAGACCACAGTGATGTTTTCATCTTTAACCTGGCCGATACGTTTCAGGGCGTCAATCGCGCCGCTGAGCAGGCTGTCATTGATGAAATTGTTAAAACGCGCGATGGTGATGGCGACGCGAGCGTCTGGAGTAGCAACGGCTGCTTCAATAATGTTCATAATCTTCCTTTACGGGTTCTGTTTAGCCCCGCAGGGGGGCGGATTTTATCATAATCTTTTAGCGGCTGCTTACGTTTTACTAACGGGCGTATCGCTGCGTCAAATGCAGGCACAAATCCGGGCCGACTTGACGGACTTCGCTAAAGCTAAATTCGGGCGCATCAGCTAATTTTTCAAGCCCTGGCAGGTGACAAAGACCCCGCGCATCATTGCCCAATAATTTCGGTGCAATGTAAACAATCAGTTCATCGACCAACCCAGCTTGCAGCAATGCGCCGCCTAGCGTTGCGCCCGCTTCCACCCAAATGGAGTTTATCTGACGTTTGCCCAGCAACATCATCATCACGACCAGATCAAGATGGCCGTTATGCTCTGGCACGATAAATTGCTCAACGCCATCCGGCCACGCTTGCTCGTCGGCCTTACAGCGTACAAGCCAGGTTTCCCCTGGTTGCGTGGCGATTTTATGCTGCGGCGCCACACGATTTTCACGGTCGAGAATAATGCGCGTGGGCTGGCGTAAGTTTTCTTCGGCGTAAACCGCCTGAGTCGCGCTGTCTAATTCATTCCAGCGAACAGTTAATGAAGGATTATCTGCCAGAACTGTCGCGCTGCTGCTTAGGATCGCTGCACTTTGCGCACGTAGACGCTGCACATCACGCCGTGATTCAGGTGAAGTAATCCACTGGCTTTCACCGCTCGCCATTGCGGTACGCCCATCCAGCGACGCCCCAAGCTTGAGTTGGATATACGGGAAACCGGTACGCATGCGTTTCAGGAAACCGCGGTTAATCACCTCGGCTTCGTTCATCATCAAACCGTGGCTCACATCAATGCCAGCCTGTTTCAGGCGGTACAAACCACGCCCTGCAACTTGCGGATTCGGGTCTTGCATCGCGGCAACAACACGCGAAACACCCGCGGCAATTAAGGCATCGCAGCAGGGCGGCGTACGCCCATGATGACTACAAGGCTCCAGCGTGACATATGCCGTTGCACCACGCGCTTTTTCCCCGGCCATACGCAAAGCATGAACTTCCGCATGCGGTTCACCTGCGCGAAAGTGAAAACCTTCACCGACGATTTCACCATCTTTAGCAATCACGCAGCCGACATTCGGGTTTGGCATGGTAGTGAAGCGGCCACGCTTTGCCAGTTGCATTGCGCGAGCCATAAATTTTTCATCAAGCGACATCGGTATTAGTCCTGTAAGCGGGCAATTTCTTCGCCAAATTCGCGGATATCTTCAAAGCTGCGATACACCGATGCAAAGCGGATATAAGCCACTTTATCAAGTTTTTTAAGCTGTTCCATGACCAGATTGCCGATCATTTTGCTTGGCACTTCACGCTCACCTGTACCACGTAGTTGGGATTTGATGTGGTTGACCGCCATCTCTACGTCGTCTGAACTTACCGGGCGTTTCTCCAGCGCTTTTAAAATACCGCGACGCATCTTGTCTTCATTAAACGGTTCACGGACATCATTGCTTTTTACTACACGTGGCATGACTAATTCGGCCACTTCAAAAGTCGTGAAGCGTTCATGACAAACCAGGCACTGACGGCGGCGACGCACGGATGATCCTTCGCCGACAAGACGGGAATCAATCACTTTGGTGTCTACTGCGAAACAGAATGGGCAATGCATGGCGCGTCCTGAAGGATTATTCAATTGAACAATAGTTTACCGCGAAGTGGCAGGAGTACAAAGGCAACGCCACCTCATCGCGGAGAAATATGACTTTTCATTGGCAAAGAGCTACGCTTAAATCAGGACGATACTTTAAGGAAAAATTAGCGATGACAAAGAGTTACCTAAGAATTCTCCTGGTTACCAGCCTGGTCAGCCTCAGCGCCTGCGCCCAACAAACTGAGGTGCGCCAAATGCATAGCGAAGTGGGCTCATTGAATAAAGAAATGACGCAGCTCAGTGACCAAACTATCAAGCTGACCCAGCAAAATGCGCTGAATGCCAAATCAACGACCGGCGTTTATTTGTTACCCGGCTCTAAAACGCCTGCGCGCCTGAACAGCCAGCTTGGCAATTTGCAGATGTCCCTGAGTAGTATTACTCCAGAAGCAAACGGCAGCCGTGCGATGCTAATTATCAAAGGCGAGTCCAATGATCCGCTGCCTGCCTTCACAGGCAAAGTAGAGTGGGGCCAAATTCAAGGCACCACGGATAACTATCAGGAAGTGAATGTGCAGTCACAGCAATTCAATGTACCTGCGAGTGTGTTAGCGCCGAGTGATGTCAGCGTTCCATTGCTGCTTTCAGGTCTTTCGCCAACGCAATTAGGTTTTGTGCGTATTCACGATATTCAGCCTGTCGACCCTTCTCAGGCGTTACCGGCCCAATAATCACCCGTTACCCTCGCGCCTGCGGGGGTAACCCTCAGTAACATCTGCGATTTTTGTTACAACTCATCGAATGTAATGCGATGAACACCCTTTCTGTCAGCCATTAAATCTAGTGATCTTAATCACATATATTTGTAACCATTGACCATCTATTTGCTTAAATTCATTAAGCAGGTAGAATCTCGCCCGTTTTTAATGTGCGCAAACGTGAACGCAATCGATTACGCACTTGGCGATAATGTGAAATGAAACATATTTTTGTGAGCAGGGATTTCTATAATAGGCGCGTCAATAAGAAACCAGCTGAATGGTTAATGACGCCAGGTGAGAACTCACCTCCTGCCCTCACGGGAATCATGTAAAAACAGTGGCATAAAAAATGAAAAAAATTATTTTGGCGGCTAGCACCGTCCTGGCGCTTTCAAGCTCTTTCACGGCTCAGGCCGAAGATACAAAAAATACTGAATACCTCTCTGATTGGTGGCATCAAAGCGTCAACGTTGTGGGCAGCTACCACACACGCTTCGGACCACAAATCCGCAACGATACCTACCTGGAATACGAAGCTTTCGCTAAGAAAGACTGGTTTGATTTCTACGGTTACGCTGATGCACCAGTATTCTTCGGTGGTAACACTGATGCGAAAGGTATCTGGAACCACGGTTCACCGCTGTTTATGGAAATTGAACCGCGTTTCTCTATCGACAAACTGACCGATACCAGCCTGGCTTTCGGTCCGTTCAAAGAATGGTATGTTGCTAACAACTATATCTACGATATGGGTCGCAACAAAGATGGCCGCCAGAGCACCTGGTACATGGGTCTGGGTACCGACATCGACACTGGCCTGCCAATGAGCCTGTCCATGAACGTGTATGCGAAATATCAGTGGCAGAACTATGGCGCATCCAACGAAAACGAGTGGGATGGCTACCGCTTCAAAGTGAAATACTTCGTGCCGATTACTTCCCTGTGGGGCGGTAACCTGAGCTACATCGGTTTCACCAACTTTGACTGGGGTTCAGATCTGGGCGACGACAATTTCTACGACAACAACGGGAAACATGCTCGCACCAGCAACTCTATCGCTTCCAGCCACATCCTGTCTCTGAACTACGATCACTTCCATTATGCCGTGGTTGCTCGTTACTGGCACAACGGTGGTCAATGGAATGACGACGCAAGCCTGGACTTCGGTAACGGTGATTTCAGCGTACGTTCTACCGGTTGGGGTGGTTATCTGGTTGTAGGTTACAACTTCTGATAAGCGTCTGAATCAGTAAAAAAAGCCGATCCGCTATTTGCCGATCGGCTTTTTTGTTTCTGGTAAACAGCCTTCATTTCCCCTGGCGAAAAAAAACCGCAGCACAATAAATGGCTGCGGTTTTCACTTTCAGCAAAACCTTAAAGGTTAAGGCAGAATCGACGGCTGATCTGCGCCTTCTTTCTCTACTTTCTGCTGCAACATGTGCTCGCGCTTCATGCCCAGTTTCAGCGCCAGTGCAGACGCTACGTAGATAGAAGACGCTGTACCGATAGAAACACCGATAAGCATCGTCAGCGAGAAGCCTTTGAGCATCGCGCCACCGAAGAGATACAGCATCAGAATCACGACCAAAGTGGTACCGGAAGTGATCAATGTACGGTGCAACGTTTGGGTCAATGACACGTTGAAGATCTCGTAAGGCGTGCCGCGGCGAATCTTACGGAAGTTCTCACGGATACGGTCAGATACCACGATGCTGTCATTCAGTGAGTAACCGATAACCGACATCAACGATGCGACGATGGTCAGGTCTATCTCAATATGGAATAACGACAACACGCCCAAGGTAATGATCACATCGTGCATCAGTGCGATAACCACACCGGCAGCCAGACGCCACTCAAAGCGGAATCCAACATAGACCAGAATGGAAAGCAGCGCGGCCATCAACGCCAGAGCGCCGTTTTGAGCCAGATCGGCACCAACACTTGGGCCGACAAACTCAATACGTTTTACACCAGCATTCTGGCTAGTCGCTTCGTTAATCACGCTAACGACTTTGCTACCCAACACCTGTCCGCCGGTTTCCCCTTGAGCAGGTGGCATGCGTACCATGATGTCACGGCTGCTACCGAAGTTCTGCACCAGCGGATCAGCAAAACCCGCTTTCTGCAATGCTTCACGCATCAGGTCTAAATCTGCTGGTTTTTCCAGGGAGATTTCAATGACCGTACCGCCGGTGAAGTCCAGGCCCCAGTTGAAGCCTTTCACACCGATAATAACCACGGAAAGGATCAACAGGAATCCGGAAATGCCGAATGCCCAGAAGTCCCAGCGCATAAAGTCATGAACTTTACGGCCGTGGTTTAATTGTTCAACAGTATATTCCTGTGCCACAACGCACTCCTCAGATAGACAGCTTGTTGATGCGTTTGCCGCCGTACAACAGGTTTACGATGGCACGGGTACCGACGATTGCGGTAAACATGGACGTCGCCACACCAATACCGGTCGTGATCGCAAAGCCTTTAATTGCCCCGGTGCCTACGGCATACAGGATGATGACCTTGATAAGCGTCGTAATGTTGGCATCGAAAATAGAGCTGAACGCACCCTGGTAGCCTTCGTGGATAGCCTGCTGTACCGAGCGCCCGTTACTAAGTTCTTCCTTAATACGTTCGTTTATCAGTACGTTAGCATCGACGGCGACGGCAAGGGTTAACACGATCCCCGCAATCCCCGGCATGGTCAGCGTCGCCCCAGGTATCAGGGACATAATCCCGACAATCATTACCAGGTTAACCAGCAATGCTGAGGTCGCAATCAAGCCAAACTTCTTATAGAAGAACAGCATAAAGAGGATTGAAACCGCCAGACCTGCCAGACATGCTTCCAGACCTTGTTGGATATTTTCCATACCCAGGGTTGGGCCGATAGTACGTTCTTCAACAATCTGAATTGGCGCAATCAATGCACCCGCACGTAACAGCAGAGAAAGCTGACGCGCTTCGGCTGGGTTGCTGATACCGGTGATACGGAAGCTGTTACCTAAGCGTGACTGAATGTTCGCCACGTTGATAACTTCTTCTTCTTTCATCAGTACTGCACGGCCCGTTGCATCTTTCTTACCGCTGTCTTTGTACTCCACAAACAGGGTCGCCATCGGTTTACCGATGTTGTCCTTGGTGAAGTTAGACATGATGTTACCGCCAGCGCTATCAAGTGAAATGTTCACCTGAGCCTGGTTGTATTCATCGGTGCTGGAAGTGGAGTCAGTGATATGGTCACCGGTCAGAATCACACGTTTGTACAGGACAACCGGTTGACCTTCACGGGTCTGTTTCACTTCGGAATCACCTGGCACACGGCCAGAAGCCGCAGCAGAAGCATCCACGTTGGTGTTAACCAAACGGAACTCAAGCGTTGCAGTCGCGCCAAGAATCTCTTTAGCACGCGCTGTATCCTGAATACCTGGCAGCTCAACGACGATGCGATCCGCACCCTGACGTTGTACCAGAGGCTCAGCAACACCCAGTTGGTTTACACGGTTACGCAGGATATTGATGTTCTGTTGAACAGCATATTCACGCGCTTCGCTCAGGCGAGCATCCGTCATTACAGCACGCATAGCGTTGCTGCCCTGAGAGGAAATCACCAGATCACGATGGCGTGGAGATAAATAAGAGATAGCGTCATCACGCGCTTTGCTGTCACGAAAGACAACGTCTACACCATAGTTATCAGCTTTACGTACGTTGGTGTAAACAATGCCCTTGTCGCGCAGATCGGTACGCAGGTTATCAATGGTCTGCTCCTGGAGTTTACCCAGAGCGGTATCCATATCCACTTCCATCAGGAAGTGCACACCACCACGCAGATCAAGACCGAGTTTCATCGGCTGTGCGGAGATAGCGTTTAACCAGCGAGGTGTAGCCGGAGCAAGGTTAAGTGCTACAACATATTTGTCACCCAGTACGCCCATCAGCGCTTCACGAGCGCGCAGCTGCGTATCTGTGCTGTCAAAGCGTGCAAGAATTGCACCCTCTTCCAGGGCCACAGACTTAGCGGTGATTTTATCTTCGTTTAAAATGTTCTGGACCTGGATCAGCGTTTGCTCACTGGCGGCGACGCCGCGCGCGCCAGTGATCTGAACTGCCGGATCCTCACCATATAGGTTGGGAAGTGCGTATAGCAGACCGACGATAAACACGACGATCAGCATGATGTACTTCCACAAAGGATAGCGGTTTAGCACGGTAGTTCCCTTAGGGAAAAACGAATATTACAGCGCCTTCATAGTGCCTTTCGGCAGAACGGCAGCTACGAAATCACGCTTGATAACCACTTCAGTGGTGTCGTTTAACGCGATAGAGATATAGCCAGTTTCAGCTACTTTCGCTACGCGACCAACCAGACCACCGGTAGTCAGCACTTCATCTCCTTTAGAGATGGAGTCCATCAGCTTTTTATGCTCTTTGGTACGTTTTTGCTGTGGGCGCAGGATCATGAAATAGAAAATCAGACCAAAAACCACCAGCATAAGAATCAAAGAATACGGGCTACCCTGCGACGAAGCACCTGTAGCAGCAACCGCATCAGAAATGATAAAGCTCATTAAAAATCCCTCATTATTAAATTAATCAACATTCAAAGGTGGAACTGGTTTACCGATTCGCTCGTAAAAATCACTCACGAAGTGCTCTAATTTACCCTCTTCAATAGCCTTGCGTAAACCAGCCATTAAACGCTGGTAATAGCGCAGGTTATGAATCGTGTTGAGACGCGCACCGAGTATTTCGTTGCAACGGTCAAGATGATACAAGTAGGCACGTGAATAATTGCGACACGTATAGCAATCACACTCTGAATCTAGCGTAGAAGTATCATCTTTATACTTCGCATTACGGATTTTCACCACGCCATCGGTGACGAAAAGGTGGCCATTACGTGCATTACGAGTTGGCATCACGCAGTCGAACATATCAATACCGCGACGAACACCCTCAACCAGGTCTTCCGGTTTCCCTACGCCCATCAGGTAACGAGGCTTGTCAGCAGGGATTTGCGGGCAAACATGTTCCAGAATGCGGTGCATGTCTTCCTTCGGTTCGCCTACAGCCAGGCCGCCGACAGCGTAGCCATCAAAGCCTATATCTACCAGACCTTTTACCGAGATATCACGTAAATCTTCGTAAACGCTACCCTGAATAATGCCGAACAGCGCATTTTTATTCTCAAGAGAATCAAAGCGATCGCGGCTACGCTGTGCCCAACGCAGAGACATCTCCATTGAACGCTTCGCGTAATCCCAGTCAGCAGGATACGGCGTACATTCGTCAAAGATCATCACAATGTCAGAACCCAGATCGTATTGAATTTCCATCGATTTTTCTGGATCGAGGAAAATCGCATCGCCGTTGATTGGGTTGCGGAAATGCACGCCAGCTTCGGTGATTTTACGAATGTCGCCGAGGCTGAATACCTGGAAACCGCCGGAATCAGTCAGGATTGGGCCTTTCCACTGCATGAAGTCATGTAAGTCGCCGTGCAACTTCATGATTTCCTGACCTGGACGCAGCCACAAGTGGAAAGTATTACCCAGAATAATCTGCGCGCCAGTGGCTTCAACTTCTTCCGGCGTCATCCCTTTTACGGTGCCGTAAGTGCCAACAGGCATAAAAGCAGGCGTTTCAACTGTATATTTTACAGATTCAGGGCCACGCTCGAACACCAGGCGGCCACGGCGAGCGCGTCCGTCAGTGGTATCTAATTCAAATTTCACATTTCCTCCAGCATCAGAGAAACAGTCTGATGGTTAAGACAAAAACGCCGTCGGGTTATCCGGCGGCGCAGAATTTAGTGATTACGCGCCTGGGCGCTCATTAATCGCCTGCGGATTGTACGTGATATACATCGCATCCCCGTAACTAAAAAAGCGATATTCAGAGCTGACAGCTTCTTTATAGGCATTCATGGTGTTTTTATAACCAGCAAACGCGGATACCAGCATGATCAGGGTCGATTCCGGCAGGTGGAAGTTGGTCACCAGCGCATCAATCACTTTGTATTGATAACCCGGATAGATGAAGATTTGCGTGTCACCAAAGAATGGCTCAATCAGGTCATTTTTAGCGGCCTGGGCTGCACTTTCCAGCGAACGAACCGACGTAGTCCCCACCGCGATAACACGATTGCCACGCGCTTTACAGGCTAATACTGCATCAACGACGTCCTGCGGCACTTCCGCGTATTCGGAATGCATGATGTGGTCTTCAATGCTGTCTACGCGCACTGGCTGGAATGTACCCGCGCCAACATGCAGCGTGACAAACGCCTGCTCAATGCCTTTGTTGCGCAGCGCTTCCAGCAGAGGCTCGTCAAAATGCAGACCCGCAGTTGGGGCCGCAACGGCACCAGGCTTCTGGCTATAAACTGTTTGATACAGTTCGCGGTCTGACTCTTCATCCGGACGGTCGATATACGGTGGCAGCGGCATATGGCCGATGCTGTTTAAGATCTCGAGTACGCTGCGCTCATCTTCAAACTGCACTTCAAACAGCGCATCGTGGCGCGCAACCATTGTGGCATGTACGCTTTCATCATCGCCCAGCAATAATTCAGCGCCCGGCTTCGGTGCTTTAGAAGCGCGGATATGGGCCAGGATGCGTTTGTCATCCAGCATGCGCTCGACCAGCACTTCAATCTTGCCACCGCTAGCTTTACGGCCAAAAAGGCGCGCCGGGATCACACGGGTATTGTTAAAGACCAGCAGATCTCCAGGGTTGAGCTTATCGAGCAAATCGGTGAAAGTGCCATGCGCAAGCTTGCCCGTCGGCCCATCGAGCGACAGCAAACGACAGGAACTGCGGTTCGCCTGCGGATAGTGAGCAATCAGGGAGTCAGGTAATTCAAAGGAGAAATCTGCAACGCGCATGGTAAAGAACTCAAGACTTAAAAAGAGGCGCTACAGTCTAGTGCCAGGGGCCTTCCCCTGCAAGGAATAAGCCACCGCAAAACCATTAACGGACAAAGTAACTATGAATTTTCTCGCCCATTTACATCTCGCCAGCCTTTCTGACAGTTCACTTCTGGGGAATTTGCTGGCAGATTTTGTCCGTGGCAACCCTGATGACAGCTTTCCTGGCGATGTGGTGGCGGGTATTCGCATGCACCGCCGCGTGGATGTGTTAACCGATGGTTTGCCGGAAGTGGCGATTGCGCGCCAGTGGTTTCGCCCCGAGACTCGCCGTGTCGCACCGATTACGCTGGATGTGATGTGGGATCATTTCGTCTCACGTCACTGGCAGACGCTTAGCCCAAACATCCCACTTCCAGAATTTGTGGCCTATGCGCGCGCAAACATCGAACCGTTTGCACAAGATACCCCGCCACGCTTTATCAATCTTAATCAATACATGTGGGATGAACGCTGGCTGGAGCGCTATAGCGACATGGCGTTTATTGCTAATGTTCTCAACGGCATGGCTAGCCGTAGACCAAAACTCGATGCTTTGCGAGCCTCATGGGTTGATCTGGATACGCATTATGACGCACTTGAAGAGTTGTTCTGGCAGTTCTATCCACGCATGATGGTGATGGCAGAACAAAAGAATTTGTAGCCGATCCCAGGCTCACGATTAAATTCTTGCCCTTTTACAAAAAAGGGCTATTTTGGATCGCTGCTGTGCGAATATTCATTTTTTGATAGGTAAATCCTATCTGATTAATCGGCGCAGCATGCTTGAGTTAGAGGGATTGCCGCCCCTATACTCCCCCCGTTGCGTTAACACTCACTTTAACAAAATTAACAGGAGTACATATGGTCCTGGTTACTCGTCCAGCCCCTGACTTTACCGCTGCAGCCGTTCTCGGCAGTGGCGAAATCGTTGATAACTTCAACTTTAAAGAACACACCAATGGCAAAACCACCGTTGTGTTCTTCTGGCCAATGGACTTCACTTTCGTCTGCCCGTCTGAACTGATTGCGTTCGACAAGCGTTACGAAGAATTCCAGAAACGTGGCGTAGAAGTTGTCGGCGTATCTTTTGACTCCGAATTCGTTCACAACGCATGGCGTAAAACCCCTGTTGATAAAGGCGGCATCGGTGAAGTGAAATACGCGATGGTTGCTGACATTAAGCGTGAAATTCAGAAAGCTTATGGCATCGAACATCCAGACGCAGGCGTTGCTCTGCGCGGTTCTTTCCTGATCGACAAAGCCGGTATCGTGCGTCACCAGGTTGTTAACGACCTGCCGCTGGGCCGTAACGTTGATGAAATGCTGCGTATGGTTGATGCGCTGCAATTCCACGAAGAGCACGGCGAAGTGTGCCCAGCTCAGTGGGAAAAAGGTAAAGAAGGCATGAACGCGTCTCCAGACGGCGTTGCTAAATACCTGAGCGAAAACGTTTCTAAGCTGTAATCGCTTAAACGTTTTGAAGAAAAGGTCGCGAAAGCGGCCTTTTCTGTTTTTAGCCGATGCTCAAAAAGTAAAACAAGAACACCCCATCACGCCCCAGAATGCCCCTTCGTCAGAAACTGGAATGGCCGATTTACGCGCCGCATCATGCTGGTGACCATGCACGTTACAGCTCCCGCAACACTGATGAACCTGCGCAGCCATGCCCACTTTTGCGGCTACTGGCGGATCGGTTCGATAATGCCCTGGTACGTTAGCAACCGGTGACCACTCAGGTAACACAGGAATCGGCGGTGGTGCCAGTGACGTGAACGCACCTGCGGCATAAACGACTTTGCCATCCACCAGCGTCATCACTGATTCAATCCCTTTGATTTCCTCTTCCGTCACGTTGAAGAAATCTTTTGAAAGCACCACCAAATCGGCGAGTTGCCCGGTTTTGATCCGGCCTTTCTTGCCCTGTTCACTGGAAAACCACGCGCTGCCCGCCGTCCACAACTCCAGTGCAACATCACGCGATAGTCGGTTATTCTCGTCAAACATTTGCACCCCGCCGACAGTACGCCCGGACACCAGCCAGTAAAGCGCCGTCCACGGGTTATAGCTTGCGACTCGCGTCGCATCCGTGCCCAGCCCGACAGGCAATTCTGCGGCAAGCATTTTCGCTATTGGTGGCGTCTGTTTAACGGCCTCAGCCCCATAACGTGCGGCATAATATTCCCCCTGAAACGCCATGCGATGCTGCACCGCAATCCCACCACCCAGCGCTTTAACACGCTCGATATTCTTTTCGCTGATGGTTTCCGCGTGGTCAAACAGCCAGTGCAGGCCATTAAACGGAATATCACGGTCCACCTTTTCGAAGACGTCCAGCATCCGGCTGATGGATTCGTTATAGGTCGCATGCAGGCGAAACGGCCAGCGTTGTTCCACCAGGCGGCGCACTACGCGTTCCAGCTCTTGTTCCATGCCGTCAGGTAAATCCGGGCGTGGCTGCAAAAAATCTTCAAAATCGGCGGCTGAAAACACCAGCATTTCCCCTGCGCCGTTAGTGCGATAAAAATCCGTCCCCTGCCCCGGTTTCAGCATATCGGTCCATTTTTCAAAATCTTCCAGTTCATGCTGCGGACGCTGGGTAAACAGGTTGTAGGCGATACGCACCGTCATCTGTTTATCGGCGTGGAGCTGGTCGATTATCTGATAATCCTCCGGGTAATTCTGGAACCCACCACCGGCATCAATGGCGCTGGTGACGCCTAACCGATTTAGCTCACGCATAAACTGGCGCGTGGAGTTAACCTGCATTTCCAGCGGTAATTTCGGCCCTTTCGCCAGAGTCGAATACAGGATCATCGCATTTGGTTTGGCGATAAGCATGCCGGTAGGATTCCCGTTCCGGTCACGAACAATCTCGCCACCTGGGGGATTTGGCGTCTCTTTGGTGTAACCCACCGCTTTGAGTGCGGCCTGGTTTAACAACGCGCGGTCATAAAGATGCAGCACGAAAACGGGCGTTTCCGGTGCCGCTTCATTGAGTTCTTCAAGCGTTGGCATACGCCGCTCGGCAAACTGAAACTCCGTCCAGCCTCCTATTACGCGCACCCACTGCGGTGACGGCGTGCGCAAGGCCTGCTCTTTTAGCATTCGCAGCGCATCTGCAAGCGACGGCACACCTTCCCAACGCAATTCCAGGTTGTAATTCAGCCCGCCACGGATCAGGTGCAGATGCGAGTCGTTAAGGCCAGGGATCACCGTATGGCCTTTGAGATCGATCCGCTGCGTTTGATCGTCAGCGAAACTCATCACCCACGATTCACTGCCCACGGCCACGATCTTTCCGTCTTTGATAGCCACGGCTTGCGCCAGTGGGGCTTCGCTATTGAGAGTATGAAACTGACCATTGGTGAGAATTAATGAAGCAGATTGCGACATAACCTGTTCTCCTCGGTGAAGTGTTATTTTTTCAGCCAGCCCGCAAACAGGCGCGTCATTACCGGCATCCATAGCCACACCACCAACGCCACAACTAATGCGTCATTGATAAAATGTAATGACAGGGAGCCTTTGAGCGAAGGGAAAAACAAAGCGGTGATTCGCGGAACAATATTGGTGCTGGGGAAAATCACCGCCAGCGTGATCAGGAATTGCTTCCATTGCGCGGGGCGCTTAACTGCTGGGGTTTCCGGGGTGAACCAGAAAGCGGTTTCGGTGCGCACTTCCAGATGGTCATCCTGGCTCAGAGCCGGTTTTATCTCATCGACCAGCGCTTCCCGCTCAGCCGATTTTGTCCAGGCGGTGAGATTTTCCAGCGTGTCGAAACGGATAACGATGTTGTACACGTCATTTCCGGCAGTGGGACGAATGACATGCACCCCAAGATGCCCCGGATAACGTGCCGCCGCAGGCATGATTTTCGCCAACCATTCTTCATAACGCGCAGCCTGGCCCGATTTAAGGGCGTGGGTAATCACCAGCGTGACAGTGTTGTTGTCAGCCATGGGCTATTCCTGATTCAAAGAAAACAGAAGGCAGGAAGTATCCTGCAACGATTAATCAGGCTTTCCGTTCTGGCGCACCATGAACCATGGTGTAAGCGTAATCCACGCCTATGCCATACGCGCCGCTGTGCTCTCGCACCAAATCCATCACCGCGTCGTAGGTGTCTTTGCGTGCCCAGTCGCGTTGGTATTCAAGCAACACTTGCTGCCAGGTAACAGGCACCGCGCCCGCCTGCACCATTCGGTCAATCGAGCGTTCATGCGCATCAACAGAAGTCCCGCCCGAGGTGTCAGTCACCACGTAAACTTCAAATCCTTCGTCCAGCGCCATCAAAGCAGGAAACGTCAGGCATACTTCGGTCCACAGCGCCAAAAGACATCTGCGGTTGGTGGTCGATGAAAATCAGCGTGGAATTAGTCGGGTCGATCAGTTCACGTATAGACATAGTGTTTCCTCAGAATCAGTTAGCCCAGAGGGCATGAGAGCTGGAAATATCTAGCCTGAATGGTATTGATGAGGGGGACGAGAAATAAGAATAGCACCAGTTTCCCCCCTCGCCTGACGAAAAGGGAAACCGGTTACAGAATCAGAGGTTATGCCAGAGGGCAACGGAAACAGCGGGTAGTGACAACTGGTGATTATCCAGCTGTGCTTCACCTTCGCGTTGTGTCCAGGTTATGCCGTTTAACAGCGGATTCCACGGCAGCGTTACGTCGATTTGCTCACCACGGTTAATCGCCACCAGCACCCTTTCGTTTTGATAAACGCGTGCAAACACCACGACATCAGCGTCCGCGTAAATCACCTGGCAGCCGCCATGCCGCAAAGCGCGGCTCTTATGGCGCATTTTTCCTAACCGCTGGTAAAGCGCCAGCAAACTCAGATCCTGCTGATCCTGATTCCACGGGAAAGGTTTGCGACAGAAAGGATCGTTGTTGCCATCCAGCCCCACTTCATCCCCGTAATAAACGCACGGCACACCAGGCCAGCAATACAGCCATACCACGGCAAGCGGCAAGCGAGCGGCATCTTTGCCAAGGATCGACTTAAAACGCGCCGTGTCATGGCTATCAAGCTGGTTAAACATGCGCAGTTGCTGCTGATGAGAAAGCCCCGCGCGATATTCATCCATCCACGCCATACAGGTTTGTGCGTCAATATGCTGCGGATCGTACGAAATATCGGTGTTAGCCAGGAAGCCCCAGATCGGGAAAGTAAAACCGCGATAGTTCATCGCCGCGTCTTCGGCATCCGCCTGCAACCACTGACGTGCATCACCAAAATGTTCGCCCAACACATAAGCATCGGCTTTAGTTTCTTTCGCCGATCGGGTTATACCGCTGACATGCTGGAGATTATTTTTCGCCCCGCCGGATTCCCCAAGCATATGCACCACATCCAGCCGCCAGCCGTCGATACCCCACGGTTCACGCAACCAGTGGCGCACAATGCTTTCTTCGCCCTGATAGATTTCATTAACCAAAGTAGATGACTGATAGTCCAGTTTTGGCAGGCTGGAATAACCAAGCCAGTCGAGCGCGTGTCCGTCTTCGTTGTAGCTGTAAAAATCACGCCACGGCGATTGCGGATTGTGGCTCGCCCCTTCGCCATGCGTTTTCTGCCGGTCAAACCACTGATGCGTATCGCCGCTGTGATTAAACACCCCGTCGAGCATCAGACGCATACCGTGGCGTTGAGTGTTTTTTCGCAGCCGTAAAAAGGCGTGATCGCCACCAAACTGCACATCAACGTGGCGATAATCCTGAGTATCGTATTTATGTACGCTCGGCGCGGTAAAGATTGGATTGAGGTACAGCGCAGTCACGCCCAGCATCTTCAAATACGGCAGGTTTTCGCTGATACCATCCAGATCGCCGCCATAAAACGTCGAGCCACCCGCATCGGCAACCAGCGGTTCGTTCCAGTCACGCAGAATGATGTCGCGCTTTGCGGCGTGGTGGTAATAGACCTGATCCTGTTCCGGCGTGCGTTGTTGGCTGCGCGCAAAACGATCGGGGAAAATCTGATAGAAGATCTGATCCTGCACCCACTGCGGGCCATCATCTGGAAGATCGACAGCAAACTGCTCAAGCCGCGCCGGAGGAATAGACCCTAATCCTTGCGGCGTGAACCAGCGCTGTTTATCCAGCCACAACAATTTAAAGCTGTAGCGGCGGCGTGGCTGCCCTTCTGATAAATCAATAACGCCGCGCCAGGCCACAACACCGTCATCAGGTGCCGCTTTCTGGCGAGTCATCTGTACCGAGGTTTCTTCGTTATCTTTCTCAAAACGCATAACCACACGCTGCGGTAAATCATCACCCGAAACCCACAGCGTGATGTACAGCTTATCTTTACGTGTTTGTATGAAAGGGGGCACCGGAAGGTGCCAGGCATTCAACATAATCGCATCCCCAGAAAATTAATTGACGCCACCTTGCCACAGCGTAAGCGCGTATCACTCCTCATTGTTATTTTTATTGGGGGAGGAAGGCGGGGGTGGAGAGGTCAGGATGCCATAAAGTAAAAACCTCGCCAGAGAGCGAGGTTTTTTGGAGTTAGTTGCTTTCGCTTGCCGCGAGTATTTGACGGCGTTTAAACATCCAGCCAACTAACAGCAAGACAATCCACACGCAGCCGACATACAGCGAAATGCGGGTGTCTGGATGCCAGCCGATTAACCCGATGATAAACACCAGGAAGACCAGCCCAACCATCGTGGTTGCCACGCCGCCCGGCACCGGGAATTTCAGCGCTTTGGTGTCTTCAGGTGAGAGTTTGCGACGGAAAGCAATCTGCGACAGCAGGATCATTATCCATACCCACACCGTGGCAAACGTCGCCAGCGAAGCAATCACCAGGAACACGTTTTCTGGAATCAGGTAGTTCAGAACCACCGCCAGTAACAGCGCGCAGCACATCACCAACACCGTGACCCACGGAATGCCATTACGAGAAGTTTTGGCGAACACTTTCGGGGCGCTGCCCTGCTCTGCCATGCCGTGCAACATGCGGCCGACGCCAAACACATCGCTGTTAATCGCTGACAGTGACGCGGTGATCACCACAAAGTTAAGAATGCTCGCCGCAACCGTAATCCCCATATGCTGGAAGGTCAGCACAAATGGGCTGCCTTCGGTGCCCACCTGGTTCCACGGATAGATCGACATAATCACAAACAGCGTGCCCACGTAGAACACCAGAATACGCAACGGAACAGAGTTGATAGCGCGTGGAATCGACTTCTGTGGATCTTTCGCTTCACCGGCAGTAATACCAATGATTTCAATACCACCGTAGGCAAACATCACCATCTGCAACGACATAATCATGCCAACCCAGCCGTTGCTAAAGAAGCCGCCGTTGGTCCACAAATTATGAATGCCCGTCGCCTGGCCACCGTTACCAATCCCCCACACGATGATGCCAATACCGGCTGCAATCATGATGATGATGGTGGCAACTTTGAAGAATGAGAACCAGAACTCCAGTTCACCAAACACTTTCACGCTCATCAGGTTGATGGCGCAGATAATCAGCACCACGCTCAATACCCACACCCAATGCGGCACTGCCGGGAACCAGACACCCATGTAGATGCCGAATGCGGTGACATCGGCAATCGCGACAATCAGGATCTCAAAACAGTAGGTCCAGCCGGTGATATAACCCGCCAACGGGCCAAGGTTATCCTGCGCATAGCGCGAGAATGAACTGGCAGAAGGGTTGTGAACCGACATCTCACCGAGCGCACGCATAATGATATACGCGGCCACCCCACCGATGATGTAAGCCAGCAATACGCTTGGCCCTGCCATTCTGATAGCGTCCGCCGAGCCATAAAACAGCCCGGTGCCAATTGCCGAGCCCAACGCCATAAAGCGTATGTGCCGGGTACTCAAGCCGCGCTTGAGTTTATTAGCGTTTTCCATTAATTCCACACCCTGCTTAACAATAAAAAAACCACGGAGCAAAGCCCCGTGGTTAAACAAAATTTTAATTTTTAGTGGGCGGCGTGAGCCACCTGTCGTCCTGCGGCGCGGTCCCATACGATGGCAATAACCACCATGATAAGGGTCGGTATTACCCATGCCAGGCCCTGGTCAGACAGCGGCAAGCGCGCAGTCCAGGCAGGCAAAATATCACTGATTGCCGATGCTTTAATGCCGTCAATAATGCCGAACAAGGTGCTGATGAGCATTGCCGGTGCAATAACGCGCGATGAGTTATGCCACCACGGACGGGTGAAGCTCAGCACAACCAGTGCAATACAAGGCGGATAAATCGCCGTCAGCACCGGAATAGAAACCTGAATCAAATGGCTCAGACCCAGGTTAGATACCACCATTGAGAACAGGCCGAGGATAAACACCAGTGAGCGATAAGACAGCGGCAGATACTGGCTGAAGAACTCAGCACACGCACAGGTCAGGCCAATCGCCGTAACCATACAGGCCAGGAAAATCAGGGCTGCGAGGAAGAAGCTACCCGCGCTACCGAAAGTATGCGCGACATAAGCATGCAGAATCGCAGCACCGTTAGCATTCTGGTCAGCAACCAGCGTCGCGCTGTCTGAACCCAGGCGGAACAACGCCAGGTAAATCAGCGTTAAGCCAACGCCCGCAATCAGGCCAGCCCAGATGGTATAGCGAGTCAGCAGGCGGGAATCGGTTACGCCACGCGAACGCGCCGCGTTAACAATCACGATGCCAAACACCAGCGAGGCGAGCGTATCCATCGTCAGATAGCCATTCACAAAGCCGTTAGAGAACGCCGCATTTTGGTACGCCTCCGTCGCCGTGCTGATACCACCCGCAGGCCACAGCATTGCGCCAGCCGCCAGAATCAGCAGCGCGACAATTTTCACTGGCGCCAGCACATGTCCGACGGTATCCAGCAATTTGCCCGGATAAAGGGAAATGGCGATAACAATGGCGAAATAAACCAGGCTGTAGATAAACAGCGCCAGTTCACTACTCCCCACCAGCGGCGCAATTCCCACTTCGAAAGAAACGGTAGTAGTACGCGGTGTGGCAAACAGCGGGCCAACGGACAGATAACAAATGGTTGCCAGCAGCACACCGGCACGGCGGCCAATTGGTGAGCTTAAGCTATCAATACCGCCGCCAACACGGGCGATGGCGACGATAGTCAGAACCGGCAGGCCAACAGCCGTCACCAGGAAACCGAGTGACGCAATCCAGACGTGTTCACCCGCTTGTAACCCCACCATCGGCGGGAAAATGATGTTGCCTGCTCCGACAAACAGCGCAAAGGTCATAAACCCCAGTGCGAGGATGTCTCGAGATTTTAAATGATGGGTCATAAAATATTTGCAGCCTGTGGATGTGTGGTGTTGAAAGTATTCAAATTTTCATGCCCGTAAACGCAGCATAAAAGCGGTAATCGGCAGTAACGACAGCGGAAAATCCTTTCCGGGATCGGTGGAGAAGAATAGTTGTTTGAATTACCACTCATATCCAGTCGGTCTACCAACTACAGGGCGGCAATTAAAACGCTTATAGCGTTTGAAGGCAAGAAGGGATCTAAAAACCAGATTGATATCCTTTAATTAGCGATAAAGCTGGTTGATTAGTTTATTCATAAGAAAAGACCATGGTCTTTTATGCGGTTAAATTATAACCATTCAAGGATTTTTTATTAACAAACGAACAAAAAAAACACAGGCCAGAATTCTGGCCTGTGGAAAGTTATTTTTACGATTGTGTTTAAACTACTCTGCCTGAACCACTTTCTCACTGACGATTAAGCGCTCTGGCATCACAAAGGAAAACGTCGAGCCTTTGCCTGGCTGACTTTCTATATTCAGACGCGCATCGTGATGGCTCAAAGCATGCTTAACGATCGCAAGCCCCAGCCCGCTGCCACCTGTTTGCCGTGAACGCGCCTTATCTACCCGGTAGAAACGCTCGGTTAGACGTGGAATATGTTCTGCTGAAATACCTGGGCCGTTATCCGTAATGCTAAAGCTCGCACCGCCAGCAACACGCTTCCAGCTCACCGTAATATGTGTGCCTTCCGGTGTGTGATTTACCGAGTTATAGACAAGGTTTGAGATTGCACTGCGCAACTGTTCATCATTACCAAATACTTTCAGAGTGGGATCGATATCAAACTGAAGCGTTTGTCTTTGCTGGCTGAGGGTTTGCGCTTCACGCTCCACCACGCGCAGCATCAGCGGCACATCAATCTTTTCATTGAGCACCATCGCTGGAGCCGCTTCAATTTTGGATAACGTCAGAAGCTGCTTTACCAGGCCTTCCATACGCGAGGTTTGCTCGCGCATCGTGCCGAGCGCTTTCTCACGCAGCGGCCCTTCAAGCGTCTGGTCCTGCATCATCTCCAGATAACCCTGCAACACCGTCAGCGGCGTACGCAGTTCATGGCTTACGTTGGCAAAAAAGTTACGGCGAGCCCCTTCAAGTTGGTGCATCTGCGTGACATCTCGCGCTACCAGCAGCCACTGTTCGTCGCTGTAGGGCATCACGCGAAATTCCAGATGACGGCCATTGTTAAGCACCAGCGTCAAAGGGCGAGCAAAATCTTTTTGTGACAAATAGCGGGTAAATTCGGGGTAGCGCAGTAAGTTCAGGATGTTCTGCCCGTTATCGTCCGGCCAGCGCAAACCCAGCAACTGTTGAGCAAGACCGTTACACCAAAAAATTGTCCCTTCTTCGGTGGTCAGCACTACAGCGTCAGGCAGCGATTCCGCACCGCTGCGAAAGCGTTTGATCAGATTCCCCAGCTCTTTACGGCGCTTTTTATTGCGTAGCTGCATCTGGTGAAGGCCGTACAACAACGGGTCCCAGCTTCCCCGTCCTGGCGGTGGCGTCATGCTGCGGTCAACCCACAGCCACCACGACAAACGCAGTAAATTCCAGAAATGCCAAACCAGCAGTCCAGTGACTGCCAGTAATAAAAACCAGGGTAAATGGCCAAAAATAAGGCCTAAAATGGCGGCTGGAATGCAACAGAGCACCAGCTCCAGCACCAGCCTTTTCCATGACAACCGTTCCAGCACGCGTCACTCTCCTGATAAGGAATTAAAAGCGGGTTGAGAACCGATAACCCGTACCGCGTACTGTTTGTACCATTCTGTCATGTTCACTGTTTTCGAGCGCTTTGCGTAACCGCCGGATATGGACGTCCACCGTTCGGTCTTCGACATAAACATTGGTGCCCCACACATGATTAAGCAATTGTTCACGGCTATACACCCGCTCCGGGTGCGTCATAAAGAAGTGCAATAATTTAAATTCTGTTGGCCCCATATCCAATGGGTTTTCACCCGCCATCACGCGGTGTGATGAGGGGTCGAGGCTCAGGCCATGCATCTCAATCACCTCTTCCACCGCCATTGGAGAAATACGGCGCATCACAGCTTTAATGCGTGCCACCAGCTCCTTCGGGGAAAACGGTTTGGTAATGTAGTCATCGGCCCCAACTTCAAGGCCACGTACGCGGTCTTCTTCTTCGCCACGCGCCGTCAGCATCATCACCGGTATTTCACGCGTCAGTGCTTCACGCTTCAAGTGCTTGATAAACTGAATACCTGAACCGCCTGGCAACATCCAGTCCAGCAATATCAGGTCAGGGAAAGGTTCGATAAGCAGATTCACTGCACTGTCATAATCTTCCGCTTCGACAGGTTGAAAACCGTTTTGCTCGAGCACAAAACTCACCATTTCACGGATTGGAGCTTCATCTTCTACGACTAAAATACGCTTCGCCATGATTCGCCCTGCTCAAGGAATAATTATTGTTGTTTCAATGCGCCGTCATTATGCGTCAGATTTATGACAGATTTATGAAAAACATGACCACCAGATGACTCATCACGTTGAATTATGACACTGAGTTATGCCGTTACGCCCTATCCGCTTTATAATCCGCACCATGCTTTTTTAGCCACGGACAACTCATGCGCATTATTCACACATCAGACTGGCATCTTGGTCAAAATTTTTATACCAAAAGCCGAGGGCCGGAGCACCAGGCTTTTCTTGAGTGGCTGCTGAAAGCCGCCGTCGAGCATGATGTGGATGCCATCATTGTCGCGGGCGATATTTTTGATACCGGTTCCCCGCCAAGCTATGCGCGTGAACTGTATAACCGCTTTGTTGTGCAACTCCAGGCGACGGGGTGTTCCCTTGTGGTGCTGGCGGGAAATCATGATTCCGTCGCGACCCTGAACGAATCCCGTGAACTGATGGCGTGCCTGAACACGCATGTTATTGCCAGCGCGCGTCATGATGCCAGCCAGCAAGCGATGGTGCTCAAAACTAAAAGTGGGCAACCAGGTGCCATTCTCTGCCCGATACCGTTCCTGCGACCACGCGACATTCAAAGCAGCCAGGCGGGTTTGTCCGGCCATGAAAAACAGCGTTCATTAATGGAAGCCATCAGCGAACATTATCAGCAGTGCTACAGCGCGGCCTGTGATTTACGTGCTGATGCGAAGCTACCGATTATCGCCACCGGGCATTTAACCACTGTCGGCGTGACCAAAAGCGATGCGGTACGCGATATCTATATCGGCACGCTTGATGCTTTCCCGGCACAACATTTCCCGGACGCTGATTACATCGCGCTCGGCCATATTCACCGTGCGCAATTGATTGGCGGCACCGAACATATCCGTTACAGCGGTTCACCCATCCCATTAAGTTTTGATGAAACGGGCAAGCCCAAAAGCGTTTATCTGGTTGAGTTTACGGAAGGCAAACTTCATGAAGTCACCGCGCTGAATGTGCCAATCAGCCAGCCTCTGGCGGTTATCAAAGGTTCGCTTAGCGAAATAGAACAACAGCTTGCGCAGTGGCGAGATGCCCCCGCAGAGCCCAAAGTGTGGCTGGATATTGAAATTGCCACCGATGAATATCTGCATGATTCACAGCGCCATATTCAACAGATCACGGAAACGCTCCCCGTTGAAGTGGTGCTACTGCGCCGTAGCCGCGAACAACGAGAACGCGTTATCGCCCAGCAGCACAAAGAAACATTGAGTGAACTGACGGTGGAAGAAGTTTTTGAGCGCCGCCTGGTTCAGGAAGAAACCACGGAAGAACGCGCCCAACGCTTGCGCACTCTGTTTGCCCAAACGGTGACGAGCCTGCATGACACGGAGGAACAGGCATGAAAATCCTCAGCCTGCGGTTAAAAAATCTGAACTCCCTGAAAGGGGAATGGAAAATTGATTTCACCCGCGAACCCTTCGCCAGCAATGGTTTGTTTGCGATTACCGGGCCAACCGGTGCCGGGAAAACCACGCTACTGGATGCGATCTGTCTCGCGCTTTATCACGAAACGCCGCGACTCAATGCTGTCAATCAGTCGCAGAATGACCTAATGACACGCGATACCGCAGAATGCCTGGCGGAGGTGGAGTTTGAAGTTAAAGGGGTTGCGTATCGTGCATTCTGGAGCCAGAACCGCGCGCGCAATGCGGTAAACGGGAATCTACAAGCTCCAAGAGTGGAACTGGCGGAAGTTGCCAGCGGCAAAATAGTTGCCGATAAAGTTAAAGATAAGCTTGAGATCACGGCCAAATTAACCGGGCTGGATTACGGACGTTTTACTCGCTCGATGATGCTTTCTCAGGGCCAGTTCGCCGCATTTTTAAATGCCAGCGCCAATGACCGCGCCTCGTTGCTGGAAGAACTGACCGGCACCGAAATTTACGGCACCGTTTCTGCGGCCGTGTTCGAAAACAACAAAAATGTGCGCATCCAACTTGAAAATCTGCAAGCGCAGGCCGCAGGTGTTGCACTGTTGAGCGAAGAGCAGCGCCAGCAGCTTTCTGAGAGTTTGCAGGCACTTACTTTAGAAGAAAAAGCACAGCTCGCGGAACAACTAAAATTCCAGCAGCATCAACAATGGTTAAGCCAGCTTTCGCAACTTACACAGAACCATTCGCAAACCGAGCAGGCGCGGAATGCAGCAACGCGAGCCATTGAAGAAGCGGCTCCGCAATTAGAAAAACTGACTCGCGCACAGCCTGCGGAAAAACTGCGCCCTGACTGGCAACGCCTGCAAGAACTCCAGGTAACGCTACAAAAAACGCGTATTCAGACAGAAGAAGTGAATACTCGCTTACGTCAGGTCACGGTGCGCCGCCAGCAAACACGGCTTGCGGCAGCAAGCCAGGCGGCAAAACTAACGCAAGAAAATACCCAGCTTCAGGAGTGGCTGAAAACTCACGACAGTTATCGTCTGTGGGGCGCTGAGTTGGCAGGCTGGCGCATGGCTTTTAGCCAGCAACAGCGCGATGCGTCTGGGCTCCAGACTTTGCAGCGCGATATTGAAGCCAGCCAGAAAAAGCTCGAACTGCTGCCGGTCATTGAATTATCTCTCAATGCAGATGAAGTGAGTGCTCATTTACAGGCGACAATTGCTGCTCGCCCGCTGCGCCAGCAGCTTGCTACGTTGCAGCCGCAGCTTTCATCACTTCTCAAGCGTAAAACGCAGCAGCAACAAGATATCGCCACGCTTGAAAAACTGATTGCTCAGGGTGATACGGAACTGGCGCTCAAACGCCAGCAATATAAAGAACGTCGCCAGCACGAAAGTGATCTCGAAAAAGTTTGCGAGCTGGAAAGACGAATTGTCAGCCTCGAAGCTGAACGCGCCCATTTGCAGCCCGATCAACCCTGCCCGCTGTGCGGCTCAACGCAGCATCCGGCGGTAGCAGATTACCAGGCGATACAACCGGGTGAAAATCAGCAGCGGCTTGCGGCGTTGAAACTTGAAGTGGCAAGCCTTGCGGAAGCAGGCTTTGCGATGAAAGGCCAGCTTGATACCCAACGCAAACAGCGCGAAAACCTGATTGCCGCCATCACTGCGCTGGATGAAGAAGAAACCGCGCTACGTTCGCGCTGGCAACAACTGTGCGCCAGTTTGCAACTCGCACTGACGCCGGATGACGACCTTCAGCAGTGGCTGGAAAGCGAAGAACAGCGCGAGCAGCAATTACATCAGCTCACCCAGCGCATCGCCCTGGAAGAACAGCTTGCTCAGGCACGAGTTCAGCACAACAAACTTGCTGCGGAGATAGCTTCCCAGCGCGCAGCACTAAATACCGCGCTCGAAAATGTCGGTTTGCAGCATCCGGCTCCAGGTGAAGAAAATACCTGGCTGGCAGAACGCCAACAGGAATCGCAGCACTGGCAACAGCGCCACGAACAGCTTCCACGTTTGCAGCAGCAATTAACCGCGCTGGAAAACGTACTCAGCTCGTTAGTGGATGACGGCACCGAACCTGTACCGTTATCCGAAAGCGAACAAATTTCAGCGTTGCAGAGCTGGCATAACCTGCATAGCGACTGTATTGCGCTGGAAAGCCAATGGCAGACGCTGCAACAGCAACTCCAGCAGGAAGAAACTCGCGTTACTCAGGCAAATGAGCAATTCCTGAATGCGCTGGCCGCCAGCCCGTTTGCAGACATAGAAACATTCCGGGGCGCATTGCTGGAAGAAAGCGAACGCTACCAACTCGAGCTGAAAAAACAGCAGCTTGAGCAACAGCATCAGCAGCAAACCATTCTCTTCCAGCAAGCTGAAAAAGCATTGACAGAACATCACGCTGCACGCCCGGAAACGCTGGCTGTGGATGCAGAACTGAGTTTGTTGCAGGAACAACTGGCGCAATGTAATCAGCAACTGCGCGAGAACACCACGCAGCAGGGGCAAATTCAGCAACAGCTACGCCACGATGCGGAAAACCGCCAGCGTCAACAAGGGCTGATGCAGGCAATTGTTGAATGCCAGCAACAAGTCGAAGACTGGGGTTATCTCAACGCGCTGATTGGCTCGAAGGAAGGCGACAAATTCCGTAAATTTGCGCAGGGCCTGACGCTCGACAATCTGGTGTGGCTGGCAAACAACCAGCTCAACCGCTTGCACGGGCGCTATTTGCTGCAACGCAAAGACAGCGAAGCGCTGGAATTGCAGGTGGTGGATACCTGGCAGGCCGATGCGGTACGTGATACACGCACGCTTTCAGGCGGCGAAAGCTTCCTGGTCAGCCTTGCACTGGCACTGGCGCTTTCTGACTTGGTGAGCCATAAAACGCGCATAGATTCGCTGTTCCTTGATGAAGGTTTTGGCACGCTGGATACCGAAACGCTGGATACCGCGCTGGATGCGCTCGACACCTTAAATGCCAGCGGCAAAACCATTGGTGTGATAAGCCATGTCGAGGCGATGAAAGAGCGCATTCCGGTGCAAATTAAGGTGAAGAAGATCAACGGATTGGGTGTTAGCCGTCTGGCGAAGGAGTTTGCGGTCGAGTAATGCGGACCCCACCCCAACCCTCCTGTTTAGACCGGACAGATCATGAACACTTGTTCGGAGACATGGTGAACACTTAAAACTAACGCATCTGTACTTCTGTGAGGAACGTACTTATGCCGTGGAATGAGGTTTCAACCATGTCATTACGTCACGAGTTTGTTTTACTGGCCTGTCAGGAATGCGCTAATTTTCGCGCACTTTGCCGGGACTTCAACATTGCCCCGAACACCGGCTACAAGTGGCTTCGCCGATTTAGGGCGACAGGCGAGGCTGGCTTAGCCGACCACTCCCGTCGCCCAGCCACCAGGCTTTTACATACCGATGCTGAGCTTGAGCAACGCATCGTTTCACTGCGTCATCAGCACCCCGCCTGGGGAGCCCGTAAACTTAAGCGACGCCTCGAAGACCTCGGCCTGACGCTTCCTGCTGTCAGCACTGTTCACGCCGTTCTGACGCGCCATGGACTTATTCCGGCCAAAGACCCCGTCCGGCCAGCAACCGGGCGCTTCGAACATCCTTATCCTAATTGCCTGTGGCAGATGGATTTTAAAGGGCACGTTGCCTGCGGCGAAGGACGTTACCATCCACTCACCGTACTGGACGACCATTCGCGATTTTCCCTGTGTTTACAAGGCTGTAATGATGAACGGCGTGAAACGGTACAGGATAAACTTATCAGCACATTCGAACAATATGGCCTCCCGGAACGGATGACCATGGACAATGGCGCACCGTGGGGGCATGCGGGTGGCGTCTGGACGCAGCTGGAACTGTGGCTGATGCGTCAGGGAATAAGCGTCAGCCATTCAAGGCCCTGTCACCCTCAGACGCAGGGTAAAGATGAGCGTTTCCACCGGACATTGAAAGCGGAGTTGCTGGCCCGGCGGTACTTCCCGTCATTGCCGGTGATGCAACAGGCGCTGGATGAATGGCGGGAGATGTATAACACGCAGCGGCCTCATGAAGGCATCGCGTTATCCGTCCCCTCCAGCCGCTACCGCGCGAGTCAGCACGCCTATAATCCGGAGCCCAAAGCGGCGGAATACGGGAGTGAAATGCAGATAAGGAAAGTCGATATCAGCGGAAGACTGACACTTAAAGGGAAGGAATATCACGTCGGGAAGGCGTTTATCAAAGAACGGCTGGGGATAGAGGAAGAGACAGTTGATGGAATTTACAGCGTGTGGTGGTATAAAACGAAAATCGGCGTAATCGACCTGAAGACCAGGTCGATTACGGTGGGTAAGCACTGCTAAAAAGTGTTCACTATGTTCCCGAACATGTGTTCACCATGTCCCCGGTCTAAACACTCCCCTTGTCAGGGGAGGGAGCAGTTAACTCCTCCACAAGGCA
>CBCPKK010000004.1:0-176708 GCA_965119215.1 uncultured Buttiauxella sp. | reverse complement strand
CATCTGATAGGGTTTCATTATTTGTTCTCATCCTTGTTGAACAGGCTGTCCAGGCTGCTTTGTATGCTCGCTTTGTAGCTTTCCCCCGGCACGCCCGCCGCAATCGCTGGGGCTGAAGGATTGAGCGCCAGTGCCCCTGTGGTACTGATTTTTGCATCGCCCTCAATGGCGATATTCAGGGTTTTGCCACTGAGCATGATGGCGCCGTTCGCGTACAACTCCAGCGCACTGCTGCCGCATTCCAGGCGGATGCCGGTGCCTGAGCCAATAAGAATGGTATCTACCGCCTGCTCGACACGCGTACCGCCCGTCAGGTGTGAAACGTTGCCTTTCACCGCCAGGGATTGCCCGGTTTTTACGGTCGTGCCCTGGAACCCTTTAATGGCATTCGTTTCATTTCCGGTGATGATTTTGGTGCGGTTGCCGGTAATCGTATTCAGCTCGTTACCCTTGATGGTTTTCACCCGATGCTGGTTCACGATAAGCGCCTGGTCATTCAGCACTTCGGTCTTCATGTCCTTCTGCGCATGCATCGACAGCAGTTCCTGGCCGGTGTCGTCCTCGAACATCAGTTCGTTGTAGCCTTCACCTTTGTAGGTCTGGGAGCGGATCGCCATCTGCGTTTTGCTGCCCGGCAGGTCGCCCGGCGCGCGGTTACTGACGTGGAATGTCCGGCCGATGATAATGGGCTGATCCGGGTCACCATTCAGAAAATCAACGATCACTTCCTGGCCAACGCGCGGAATGGCGATGTTGCCAAACCCTGTCCCCGCCCACGCCTGTGACACGCGTATCCAGCACGAACTGTTGGCATCGGCTTTGTTGTAGCGATCCCAGGCAAATTTCACCCGCACACGCCCGTGCTCGTCGCAGAAGATTTCTTCCCCTGGCGGGCCGGTCACGATGGCAGATTGCGGACCATCGACCTGTGGTTTGGGGTGGGGAAGCGAACGCCAGGTCTGGATAGCAGGAATGACGTGAAAATGGTTGGTCAGCGTGGTCCCCTGGCCTTCGCTGCCAATCAGCGCCTGCGGCTGGTTGCCGCTTAATTTACAGGACACCACCTGCCACAAATCGTTTAAATCATCGCGCGGGTGGTCGGTCAGCTTAAAATAACGCCCGGGCTGGAGCTGCGGTGAGTTGCTGCTGCCGCTGGCGAAATCTGCGTTGTTGCGCCAGCCCTCCACCTGATATTTTGCAAAATCAGCGCCACGCTCTGCGTCCTTGAAGCGCCCCGGATAGTCGAAAACTTCATATACCGCGCGCTGGTTGGGCATCTTTGAGGGGCGGTGATTAAACTGGCCCGGCCAGAGCGGTGCCTTAAAGGTGTAATCCTGCGTGGTGACCTGCGCCGGGCGAATTTGCGCACTGCGGCAGAAGTTGTTGATGCAATACTGGCTGGATTCATTCGCACCATTGGGGTTATAGGGCAGCGGCTCCAGCTTGCGCAGCACGCAACTGTCATCGGCAAAAATCAGTTTCTGGAGATTATTTTCCAGATCCTCTTGTTCGTAGAAGAACATGCCCTCTTCAGCCGCCAGGCGGGCGATAAATTCGTAGTCCGTTTCCTGGTATTCAACGCAAAATTCACGCGCTGGATGCGGGCGACGCAACAGCATGTCATGGGTGAGAATGCCCATCTCTCTGAGCAGGGTATCGAAAATAGTGCGGGGGTCCAGATTCTGGAAACTGCGGCAGTTCTGCCGCTGGGCGCTGCGCCAAAATTCAGTATGCACCGTCATGTGGTACATCGTCTGGTGTTTGCCGGTATTGCCCTGTTCGCAGCAGGTCACGATGCCGCGCACACGGCGCTTGATCTCTTCGCCCTGCCAGATGGTGAGCGTACTCATTTGATCGAGTACTTTTTTAAACTCAATGGCGGGATCGTTGGATACGACAGTGAGTTCAAGATTAAATAATGAAGAGTAGGACTGAGAAAGCTGGAAACTCACCACTGCGAATGTGTTTGCGGGTGTGCTTCCCACCGTGAAGGTAAAGCGGGTTCCATCAGATGCCATGCTGCTGTTCCTTTTCCTGTCGGTAGAGTTTTCAAAGACAGGAAAATAGAGCAGTCATTAGCACCATAAGGTGATCTGAATCACGGTTAACTGACTGAAAAGATAGGAAAACGGACATTGCACTGCCGCCCGTGAGGTGATATGTGGGCGGCATTAATAGGGTAACTTAACTGAGTTTATAAACCCGAGCCTCCCAGGGATGCAGCCGGTAAATTTCATCCACCTGCGGATAATTCCCCAGCACGCATTTCGCCCCTTCCAGGCGCAAATCTGTGGCAGGCCAACGGGCAGATTTCGACGACATATTGCACAGCACCACAAACTCGCGGCCATCAAGCACACGGCGATACGCATAAATCTGCGCGTGCTCCTCTAACTCCAGCGCATAGCGCCCGTAAATCAGCGTTCGCTCCTGTTTACGCAACTGGATAAGTGCGCGATAGAAATTTAATACTGAATCCGGGTCTTGCTGCTGACTGGCAACGTTGATCATCTCAAAGTTGGCATTCACTTTAAGCCATGGTTTGGCATCGCTAAAACCGGCATTCGGCCACGCGTTCCACTGCATTGGCGTGCGGGAATTGTCGCGTCCAGTGTTGGTCAGGAAAGCGATAATCTCTTCTTCGCTTTTGCCCTGGGCTGCCAGTTCGCGCCACATGTTTTTCGCTGACACATCATCAAAATCGTCCACCCCCTCAAAGCGGGTATTGGTCATGCCGATTTCTTGGCCCTGGTAGATAAACGGCGTGCCCTGCATCAGGAAATAAAGTGCCGCAATACAGGTCGCACTTTCCCGCCAGTGATGCTCGGTATCGCCCCAGCGCGAGGTAATACGCGTCAGGTCGTGGTTTTCGACATACAGCGCATTCCAGCCTTTACCTTCCAGCACTTCCTGCCAGGCGGTGAAGATTTTTTTCAGCACAGTCGGTTCCGGGCGCAAACCTGCTTCCGGTTCCCATAAACGCACATGTTCGAACTGGAACACCATATTCAAACGCCCGCGATGCTCGCCCACCCACTCTTCAGCGTGCTGTGCGTTCAGGCCGTTCACCTCGCCGACCGTCACAATATCGTAGTGCTGAAACACCTGCTGGCTCATGTCATCGACGTAATCCAGCAACCCATCGTAGTTAAGATGGCTTTTCATGGACGGAACGTAGCGGAGATTGTCAGGATTCGGCACATCAGCCAGCGTCGGATCTTTCTTCATATGGCAGATGGCATCAATACGGAAACCGTCGATGCCTTTATCCAGCCACCAGCGCATCATGTCGTACACGGCGCGGCGCACATCGTGATTTTCCCAATTAAGGTCGGGCTGGCGGCGGGTAAAAAGATGCAGATAATACTGCTCGGTTTGCGCGTCAAATTCCCAGGCGGAACCTTTGAAAATCCCTTCCCAGTTGTTTGGCTCTGCGCCATTTTTACCGTCGCGCCAGGTGTACCAGTCGCGTTTTGGATTATCGCGTGAAGAACGGGACTCCAGGAACCACGGATGTTCATCCGAAGTGTGGTTGACCACAAGGTCGATAATCAGCCGCATTCCACGCGCGTGAACTTGTTCCAGAAGCCGGTCAAAATCCGCCATCGTGCCGAATTCCGCCATGATCTGCTGATAATCGCTGATGTCATAGCCGTTATCGTCGTTGGGCGATTTGTACATCGGGCAGATCCAAATCAGATCGATGCCGAGATCTTTAAGGTAATCGAGTTTTTCAGTGATACCGTTCAGGTCGCCAATGCCATCACCGTTGCTGTCTTTAAAACTGCGCGGATAAATCTGGTAGGCCACCGCCTCTTTCCACCAGCTCGCCATCATTTACCTCCCGATTAATAAAGCAAAAGATTCATAAGGTTGAAGCTCAAGGCTCACCGCCAACTGGTCGCGCGGCGCGTAGTTGCTGATCAAACATTCGCCGTGCCAGTTCTGCATGGCTTGCGGGATCTCAAGCGTGAGATGTTCGGCGGTGAAATTGTTCACCACTAACAGCCGTTCCTCACCCAGCGTTCTCAGCCACGCAAACACCTGCGGATGTTCCGGCAGCACCGGCTGGAAATCGCCGTAAACCAGCACCGGATAATGTTTACGCAGCGCGATCAGCTTTTGGTAATGCCACAGAATGGAATTCGGCTGTTCAAGTGCGGCGGCCACGTTGATTTCACGGTAGTTTGGGTTAACCGCAATCCACGGCGTTCCCCGTGTGAAACCGGCATTTGGGCTGCTGTCCCACTGCATTGGCGTGCGCGCGTTATCTCGCCCGTTGGCATGAATACCGAGCATCATTTCTTCGTGGCTGACACCTTCCGCCAGCCGCTCTTTATAAAGATTCAGGCTTTCGATATCGCGATAGTCGGCAATATCTTCGAAGCGCACGTTGGTCATGCCGATTTCTTCGCCCTGATAAACATACGGCGTGCCTTTCAGGCAGTGCAGCGCGGTGGCAAGCATTTTGGCAGACGGTTCGCGAAACTCGCCTTCATCACCAAATTTCGACACTGCACGCGGTAAATCGTGGTTGCTCCAGAACAGTGAATTCCAGCCCTGGTGCGCCAGCGCCGTCTGCCATTTTTCGATAACGGCTTTAAAGCTCATCAGTTCAAACGGCTTGCTGCGCCACTTCCCGGCATGTTCATCCCAAAACTGTTTGATGTGGTCGAACTGGAAAACCATCGACAATTCTTCGCGTTCTTCACCGCTATACAGCAGCGCGTCTTCGGGCGTGGCGCTCCAGGTTTCCCCAACGGTGACGTAATCCCCTTTGCCAAACGTGGCGCGGTTCATCTGGCGGATCAGCAGGTGCAGATTTTTGCCGTTCGCCATAATCTGCTTATCCACTTCTTTGCCGATAAGATCGATAACGTCCATGCGAAAACCGCCGATGCCTTTATCCAGCCAGCGATACATCATGGCGTGCACTTCTTCGTGAACGCGGGGGTTTTCCCAGTTGAGATCCGGCTGGCGTACTGAAAACTGGTGCAGATAATATTCACCGCTGGCTGCGTCTAACGCCCAGCCGCTGCCGCCGAAATAGGAGCGGAAATCGTTCGGCGGGCCGCCGTCTGCCGCAGGTTTGCGCCAGATGTAAAAATCGCGGTATGGGTTGTCTTTAGATTTGAGCGCTTCGATAAACCAGGGGTGTTCATCGGATGTGTGGTTGACGACTAAATCCATCAGGATATGAATATCGCGCTGTTTGGCTTGCTGGATGAGCGTTTCCATTTCCGCCAGGGTGCCAAATTCGGCGGCAATATCTTCGTAGTCAGAGATGTCGTAACCGTTGTCGTCCATCGGCGAGCGATAAACCGGCGAGAGCCAAATCAGGTTGATGCCAAGCTGTTGCAGGTAATCAAGTTTGCTGATGATACCGTTGATGTCACCGATACCATCGCCGTTGCTGTCCATAAAACTGCGCGGATAGATTTGGTACACCACCGCATTGTGCCACCCTTTTTTTTCCACCATTTCCTCCTTTGTTTGTCGGATGTCGCTTGCGCTAACCCGACTGACAATCCTAAAGCGTTAAAAGCTTTCAGTATGGCGCATCACTCACGGTTCGCTACCGTAGTAACGTATTCGTTATTTTGACCCGAAAACAAATAAGAAGATCGAACGGCCAATGCGGAAAACTTCTCGGCCTTGAGCGATAGTGACCCCCACCCAACCTCCCCCTTGCCAGGAGGAGGAGTTAAAAGCGCTAGTCTGCTCTACTCCCTCCTACCCCCAGGGGAAAATAAACCACGCTCAAAAGCCTGCCCTTCGGCATCAAACAAATAACAACTTTCCGGCGGCAAACGCAGGCCAATGCGTTGGTCAGGCCGGATTTCCAGTCTTTCCGTCTGGCGTATCACCAGCGGTTCGCTGCCGTAACCGCTGTTCACGTACAGCAGCGTTTCGTTGCCCATATGCTCAACAAACAGCACTTCGCCTTCGATATCCGCATCAACAATTTCGGTTAACTGGACATGCTCCGGGCGTATGCCGAGTCGCACCGCTTGCCCCTCACCTTGCCCCGCTATTGGCAGCGTAATTTGCTGGCGATTCTCCAGCAGGACTTCGCAGCTTTGCTCATTCCCGCGCTCTAACACACCAGGAATAAGATTCATTTTTGGCGAGCCGATAAACTGCGCGACAAATACGTTTGCCGGGCGATCGTAAAGATCCAGCGGCGTGCCCACCTGTTCGATTTGCCCCTGGTTTAGCACCACAATTCTGTCGGCAAGCGTCATCGCTTCTACCTGGTCGTGGGTGACGTACAAAATCGTGGCGTTGATACGTTTATGGAGTGCGGCGATTTCCATACGCATCTGCACGCGCAGCGAGGCATCAAGGTTTGAAAGCGGTTCATCGAATAAAAACAGGCTTGGTTCGCGCACAATCGCCCGCCCGATAGCTACGCGCTGGCGCTGGCCGCCGGAGAGGTCTTTCGGCCGCCGGTCGAGCAAATGTTCCAGTTGCAAAATCCGCGCGCTTTCTCGCACTTTTTCATCGATCTCTTTGACCGGCAGTTTCGCCATTTCCAGCGCAAACGCCATGTTCTGGTACACCGTCATATGCGGATACAGCGCGTAAGACTGGAACACCATGCCGATGCCGCGCTCTGACGGGGAATCATCGTTTACGCAAACGCCGTCTATACGCATTTCGCCGCCGCTGATTTCCTCAAGCCCTGCCACCATGCGCAGCAGCGTGGATTTTCCGCAGCCGGACGGCCCAACCACCACCACGAATTCACCGCTGTTAATTTCCAGATCCAACGGTTTAATCACCTCAGATGACGAGCCGTAGCGTTTTTGAATTTTATCGAGTACGAGTTGCGCCATGGTTATCCCTTAATCGCTCCGCTGGTAAGCCCGCTGACAATGCGTTTCTGGAAGATGAGTACCAGCACGATAATCGGCAGCGTCACCATCACCGACGCCGCCATAATGCTGCCCCACGGCAGCTCAAACGTGGACGCGCCGCTGAACATGCTGATAGCCACCGGCACCGTGCGTTTGCCGCTGGAAATAATAAACGTCAGCGCGAACATAAATTCATTCCACGCGCCGATAAACGCCAGCAGCCCAGTGGTGACCAACGCGGGAGCTAGAATGGGCGCAAAGACGCGGCGAATAATGGTCAGTGTTTTCGCCCCGTCAACAATCGCGGCTTCTTCCAGTTCAACGGGAATCGACTTCATAAAAGTGGTTAACACCCACACGGTGAACGGCAGCGAAAACGTGGTGTAGGAAAGTACCAGCGCGCCGAGCGAATCGTATAAACCCAGAAAACGCACCAGTTCAAACATGCCCGTCAGCACCGCCACCTGCGGGAACATTGAGACACACAGAATGGTGAACAACAGGAATTTACGCCCGCGAAACTGCACTCGCGCCAGCGCGAACGAAGCGGTAATGGAAACCAGCAGGCAGATGCCGACGGTTATCGTCGCCACCAGCACAGAGTTGAGCAAACTGCGGGCGATACCGTTCGCCACCAGTGCCGTCACGTAGTTTTGCCAGTGCCAGCCGCTCGGTAAATACGCCGGTAAAAACAGCTCCTGTCCGGTGCGCAGCGAGGTAATAATGGCGTAATAGAACGGGAAAACGCAGAACAGCACGGCAAACGCCGCACCAAGATAAATCACCAGCTTATGAGCAAATTTGCGCTGCCGACGGGTGGTTTTCATCACCGCTTCTCCTTCTCATTCAAGCGTGAGACGCGGATAAAGCAGGCGGCAATGCCCGCTACCATCATAAACACCAGCACCGACGCCGCCGAACCCATGCCCATATCCTGGTAAGAGATGATTTGCTCGCGAGCGTATCCGGAAACGGACATGGTGGCCTCGCTGTTGGAGGTCAGCACGAAAATCAGATCGAAGATGCGCATGGCGTCCATCACGCGGAAGATCAGCGCCACAATCATGGCGGGCATAATCAGCGGCAGCGTGATGCGTTTGAAGCGCTGCCAGGGGCTTGCGCCATCAACACGCGCGGCTTCATACAAATCGTTGGGGATCAGTTGCAACGCCGCCAGCAGCATCAGCGCCATAAACGGTGTCGTTTTCCAGACATCGGCAATCACCACCGCCCACATGGAAAGCGACGGCTCGGCAATCCACGCCAGATGCGCCTGATAGCCAAAAATTCTGTCGAGCAAATCGTTAACCACGCCGTACTGGTCGTGGAACATCCAGCCCCACATTTTGGCGCTGACGATAGTCGGGATCGCCCACGGCACCAGAATGGCGGTGCGCACCAGCCCCTGGCCGCGAAATTTCTGGTTCATCAGCAGCGCCAGCAACATGCCAAGCACTAGCTCAAAGCCCACGGACACCACGGTAAACCATAATGTGTTACCGACTGCCTGCCACCAGAGCGGGTCGACCAATACGCCGATACTGTCCCCGTTGTTACTGGCGTAGTAGTTCGCCAGCCCCACCATCTGGTATTCGGAAGGGTTGTCGAGCATCGCGTTGGTGAAACTGAAAAAGAAAGTGCGCACCAACGGCCAGCCCGCCGCCAGTGCAAGAAGTAACAGTGCGGGCGCCACCAGTATCCACGCGATACGGCGACGCCGCTGTTGGTAACCTAAATGCGCCAATTAATGCCAGTCCTTCCCTTTGACGCGTTCCAGGCGTTTTTGCAGATCCGCCACGGCGGTTTTACCGTCGCTGCTGCCGTTGAGCACTTTAAAGGTCACGTTAAATATGGCGTTCGAGACGCGCGGATACTGGCTTTTGGTGACGGTTGCCGGGCGCGGTACTGCGTTGGCGAAAATCTCTTTAAACATCGTCAGATGCGGCGCGGTTTCCAGCACGGCTTTGTCTTCATACAATGCCGAACGCGTAGGTGCGAAGCCGAGATATTTCAGCTGCATTTTTTGCGAATCCGCATCGGTGAGAATTTTCAGCAGCGCAATTGCCGCATCTTTGTTTTTGGTATTGGCATTAACAGACCATTGCCAGCCGCCCAACGCATTAGCCGATTTACCATCAGGCCCCGCCGGAAGCGGTGCCACGCCCACTTTGCCTTTCAGCGGGCTGTCAGCCCCTTGCGAAAGTAAATATGCATACGGCCAGTTGCGCATAAACAGCGCGTCGCCGTTCTGGAATACAGCTCGAGATTCTTCTTCTTTGTAGCCTAACGCCCCTTTCGGCGTGATTTTACCCATCCAGCCCGCAACCATATCTAGTGCCGCCGCTGCTTTCGGATTGTTGATGGTCACGTTCCCTTTTTCGTCGATAAACGTGCCGCCACCGAAGGAATCAACCCACTCCAGCGCGTTACAGGTCAGCCCTTCGTACGATTTGCCCTGGAAGATCATCCCCCAGAAGTTTTTGTGCCCGGCTTTACGTTCTTCGTCCTGGATTTTGGTGGCGATGCGCGTCAGGTCTTCCCAGGTTTTTGGCGGTTGTTCTTTGTATTTTTCCAGTAAGTCTTTGCGGTAATAAAGCACGCCGGTATCGAGATAAGCCGGAACCGCTTTCACTTTGCCGTTCACCGTGTCATTCGCCCAGGGGCCTGGGAAGAAATCACCTTTCATGTCCCCAACCGCATCGGTTAAATCAAGCGTTTGCTTATCGAGCAGCCCCACCCAGATGGTGTCGGACTGGAATAAATCGACCGCTTTTTCATCTTTGGCGGCAAACAGTTGCTGGAGCAGTGCCAGCTTTTCGTCAGATGCCGCCGGAAATTCGATGAACTCCAGCTTGTTGTTGGTTTGTTTTTCAAAACGGTCTTTGACGTAGTTGCAGTATTCCTTACCGCCAGGCGAGATCGGGCATTCCATACGCAGGGTATCGGCAAGCGCGGCGTTTGAAACACCCGCGAGCGCTAAGGTAATAAGACTTAACGTCAGCTTTTTCATTATTTCCTCATTTGTTCAGACCAAAACGGAGGGGACAAATAAAAAAGCTAGTTAATAACTCACCGCAGCAGCAACTTAGCACCCTAACCTTTATGCGAATACTCGACCTGGTGCACGTATCGCTATTATTTATTCCTCTTTATGGAAAGACGCGCTACGTGGCATTGATTACCACGCCAGCCACTCGCCGCCGCGGTTGCTGCTTTCACGAATCGTCTCGATAAATTTCATGCCTGCAATACCCTGTTCGATGCCCGGCAACCACGGCGCATCACCGCCGCGAATTTTGATGGCGGCCTCGCGGTAGATTTGCGCGAATCCTTCCAGATATCCTTCGGGATGTCCGGCTGGTGTTCGGCACTGGTGGCGCACGGAGTCGTGGTTATTAACGCCATTACGCGTGACTGTGTAACTATTTCCGTGATGTGGATGAATTTCAAGAATTTCAGGCTGTTGCTGGCGAAAGCTGATGCTCGCCCTGCTGCCAACAATGCGCAGACGCAGATCGTTTTCA
Source organism: uncultured Buttiauxella sp. (assembly GCA_965119215.1). Taxonomy (GTDB): domain Bacteria; phylum Pseudomonadota; class Gammaproteobacteria; order Enterobacterales; family Enterobacteriaceae; genus Buttiauxella. The sequence continues at coordinate 166,324 of CBCPKK010000004.1, read as the reverse complement.
AACCCTGGTGCCACCTGGCTTGCCCACAAACGCCCGCGCGCGCCATTGGCGTAACGCATTTCGGCGTACACTTCGTCGTCCAGCAAACGTCCTGGAATGCGCGTTAACAGTTCACCGCGCACTGTTTCTGGTTCCATGCCGCTGACAAACGCTGCCAGTTGCCAGGCGTGAGTACCGATATCGCCAATCGCCCCCGCGCCAGCTAATGCCGGATTGCCGCGCCAACTGGCCTGTTTGTTATCGGTTAATTCCAGGCGGTCGTTCAGCCAGCCCTGCAAATACTCCACTTCTATGGCGCGAATATCGCCGATTTCGCTGTTGGCGATGCGGGCGCGAGCCTCGCGTACCATCGGCAAGGCACTGTAGTTGTGGGTGAGAATAAAATGTTGGCCTGTGGTGTCGATAACCACCGCTAATTCCTGCGCTTCGGCAAGCGTGACGCCCAGCGGCTTATCGCAAATGACGTGAATACCGTGTTCCAGAAAAACTTTGGCTATCGGAACGTGCAGATGATTGGGGGTGACAATCGCCACCACTTCTATGCCGTCGGTGCGAGCAGCCTCGCGTTTCGCCATTTCCTGCCAGCTTGCGTAATTTCGGTCGTCATCAATAAACAGCGAACTGCCTGAGCGTTTCGCGACGTCGGGCGATGAAGAAAACGCCCCGGCGACCAGTTCAAACTGATCATCAAGCCGCGCCGCAATACGGTGCACGCCACCAATAAATGAGCCTTCACCGCCGCCGACCATACCTAAACGAATGCGTTTCATGGTTATTCCTCCAGCCCGAGCATGCGACGTACAGCAGACGCTTCGCTTTCGCGGTGCGCAAAGTCGTCAAAGGCATAATCGGCAACCGGAATAATGTGGTCAGCGATAAATCTGGCTCCTTCGCGCGCGCCCGCTTCGCCTGATTTCAGGCAACACTCCCATTCAAGCGTAGCCCATCCACCATAGTCATATTGTGCAAGTTTGCTGAAGATGGCGTTGAAATTAACCTGTCCGTCACCCAATGAACGGAATCGGCCTGGGCGGTCAATCCACGGTTGATATCCGGCGTACACACCGCTTTTTGCCGACGGTAAATATTCGGCGTCTTTAACGTGGAAGGCTTTAATGCGCTGATGGTAATGATCGATAAAACCGAGGTAATCCATGTGTTGCAGCAGCATATGGCTTGGATCGTAGAGAATATTACAGCGCGGATGGTTACCTACCAGTGCCAGAAAACGCTCGAAAGTGACGCCATCGTGCAAATCTTCGCCGGGATGTAGTTCGAAACAGACGTCTACTCCCGCTTCATCAAAGCTGTCGAGGATTGGCTTCCAGCGGGCGGCCAGTTCGCGAAATGCTTCGTCGAGCAATTGTTCATTGCGCGGCGGCCACGGGTAAAAATACGGCCAGGCCAGCGCACCTGAAAACGTCGCATGGGCGGTAAGCCCCAAATTTTGCGAGGCACGAGCGGCTTGCCTGAGGCTATTCACTGCCCATTGTTGGCGAGCAGTAGCATCGTGCGCCAGTTCCGGCGGAGCAAAACCGGCAAAGGCCGCATCGTAAGCGGGATGTACAGCAACCAGTTGCCCTTGCAGATGGGTCGAAAGTTCGCTGATTTCCAGCCCGACGTTCGCCAGCACGCCGCGAATTTCCGCGCAATATTCCTGGCTTTGCGCCGCTTTGGCGAGATCAAAAATATGTGGCAAATGCGTAGGGATTTGCACCGCTTTATAACCCAACCCCGCAGCCCAGGCGGCCAGCGTATCGAGTGAGTTAAACGGCGGTTTATCAGAAATAAACTGTGAGAGAAAGAGGGATGGCCCTTTCAGGGTTTTCATTACAACATCTCCTTAATCAAGACCGTGCGCTGTTCACGTACGGCAAGGTCTGCGGCCAGCACCACCGCCAGGCTATCAATGGCCTGCTGTTGATGTAGCGTAAGATTGTTATCTTCCAGAATGGCATTGGCAAAAAACTGTTGTTCGAGCTGGCACAGCGCAAAGTGGTCAGGCTCGCCCTGCGCCGTAACCCATTCATCCTGATGCACAAATTCACCCTGCGCGTTTAATTGCGCGTGATGAACGCGCAATGCTTCGGTTCGGGTATGCGCTTCAACATTGGCGGATTGCCCTTCGCCGCCCGCTTCACGCGCCACAATGGATACCGAACCTTGCGGGCCAATCACATCCTTAATAAAGAACGCGGTCTGGCTCATCATCGGCCCCCAGCCCGCTTCGTACCAACCCACAGAACCGTCGTCAAAGCGCACCTGCAACTGGCCGTAGTTGAACTGTTCGGCGGCAATTTCTTCGCTCAGACGTACGCCAATCGCACTTACCGACTGCGGGCAGGATTGCGCCATCTGGCACATCACATCGAGATAATGCACGCCGCAATCCACTATCGGCGAAAGCGACTGCATCAGCATTTTGTGGGTGTGCCACGCGCGCCCGCTACTTTGCTGGTTGAGGTTCATGCGCATCACCAGCGGCTTTCCCAGCCCGTGTGCTAACTGAATAAACTGCTGCCATGCAGGGTGATGACGCAAAATGTATCCGACCACCAGTTTTTTACCCGCCAGATGAGCGGTCGCCACTACGCGTTTAGCCCCGCTCACCGTGGTGGCGAGCGGTTTTTCGAGAAAAACATGGCAACCCGCAGCCAGCGCTGTTAATGCCAAAACTTCATGGCTATCGGGCCAGGTGGCGATACAAACGGCATCGGGCTGAGTTTGTTTAATGGCGTCTTGTAAATCATCAAACAGCGGGATGTCCGCCGCCAGTTGTGTTTTCAGGTGAGTTTTGGACTCTCCACGGGCTACCAGCCCGCAGAGCGTAAAGTCATCTAAATGCTGATACGCGAGGCTGTGGGCGGCCCCCATATTTCCGCAGCCCACAACCAGCACGCGCAGCGGCTTATTTGCCATGCTGCTCACCCTCTTTGTAATTGAAGGTGAAGAAGAAGATGGCGGCGATCACCACAGCCGCAATGGCTGGCATCCACCAGAACTGTTGCCATTGCAGCAGCCCTTCAGCTCCTTGCGCAGTGACCGAACGGTTAAAGACCGCGCCGCTGATTTGCGAGCCAATCAGCATCCCTAAACCGTAGGTGAACAGCACCAACAGGCTTTGCGCTTGCCCTTTCACTTTGTTGCCCGCCACTTTGTCGGTATAGATAAAGCCGATGACAAAGAAGAAGTCGTAACAAACCCCGTGCAGAATGATCCCGATGTAAATCATCCAGCGCGTTTCTTCGGTAATGCCCAGCGCGAACATCGCATAGCGCAGAAACCACGCCAGCATGCCAATCAGCAGCATCATTTTGATGCCCAGGCGGCGGAAGAAGAACGGGATCAACAGCATAAACAGCAGCTCAGACATCTGTCCGAATGCCATCACACCGCTGACGTTTTCAAACCCTACCGCTGAAATAAACGGTGCCGCGTAAGCGTAATAAGCCGCCAGAGGAATCGAAATTAACGTGGCGCAAATGATGAACACCATGAAGTGGCGCTGTTTGAGCAGCGCGAACGCATCGGCACAAACCAGGTCACGCATTGAAAGCGGTTTGCCACGATCCGGCGCTGGCGTATTTGGCAGCGTGAAGCTGTAAATTCCCAACACCACGGAGGCGATTGCCGCCAGCGTGAAGATACCCGTGCTGTCTGAAAGGCCGCTGGTGCCCACAATCAGCCCCGCCACAATCCAGCCGATGGTGCCGAAGGCGCGCACAATCGGGAATCCTTTTTCGCTGTTTGCCAGGCTATGGAAAGCCACGTTGTTGCTTAATGCGATGGTCGGCATGTAGCACAGCATGTAGGCGAAAACTATCCACAGTAGACCGCTCTGCCCGCTTTCAAACATGCCCGGCAACCACCAAAGCAGCGCCGCGCCAATCAGGTGCAGCACGCCGAGCACCTTTTGCGAGGCAAAGAATCGGTCAACCAACATGCCGAGGACGAACGGCGATAAAATTGAGGCGATTGGCCCGGTTGAATACGCATCACCAATTAATGCGCTCAGGCCGTATTTGCCCATCACCACGCCCAGCGTGACATACCAGGCACCCCAGACGAAAAACTCGAGAAACATCATTAAAGACAGGCGTGGGATCACCCATTTATGGGTCACCACTTGTGCTCCAACTGTCGACTGAGAAGACATAAATCCTCCACTACACAGGGTATTGATTAAGGGTAAGAGGTTATTTTTGTAATCGATTACATTAACAGATCATTAAAAATGTAATCGATTTCAGCGGGGTTTCCATCATGCTGATGAATTATTTGGTAGTATCAATTCAAATCTGGAATGTGGTTCACAATTCAACCGATCGCTCAAAGGATCAACATGTCGATAGATAAAGTGGCGCGCATTGCTGGGGTTTCTACCGCGACCGTTTCGAGGGTTTTGAACGGTAATCCTGCCGTGAAACCGGACACGCGTGACAAAGTGCTGGCGGCGATTGAGGCTTGTGAATACCAACCCAACCTGCTGGCGCGCCAGTTGCGCACCTCGCGCAGCCGTATGTTGCTGGTGCTGGTGTCGAACATCACCAATCCTTTCTGCGCCCGTGTGGTACGCGGCATTGAAGAAGAAGCAGAGAAAAACGGCTACCACATTTTGCTGTGTAATTCCGAATCGCGCCTGACGCGGGAGTCAGCCTATTTACGGCTGCTGAGCGGCAAAGTGGTCGACGGCGTGATCACGATGGATGCCATCAGTTGTTTACCAGGACTGACCACGTTAATTGGTGATTCACCGTGGGTGCAATGTGGTGAAGGTGACCCTGGATATCGGGCATCGTCAGTCACGATTGATAATTTTAAAGCGGCGGCAGCGGCGGTCGATCATTTAACAACCGCAGGCTATAAGCGCATCGCGTTGATTAACGGCGATTTACGTTACCTCTATTCCCAACAGCGAGAAGCCGGTTATCGCGCAGCCTGTGGCAAAAACTGGCAAGCCGTGGTGTATGCCGATAGCCTGGAATACCAGGCCGGTGTGCAAGCGATGGCGGAACTGTTCACCCTGCCCGAACCGCCCGATGCCGTGTTTGCTATTTCCGATGCGCTGGCCGGTGGTGCGCTGCATTACGCCCATGAACAAGGTTTGAGAGTGCCGGAAGATGTAGCAATTATGGGTTTCGACGGCGTCCCGTTTGGCGCAGTGACTCACCCGCCGCTGACCACTATCGAACAGCCCATGCACCAACTCGGCGTGCGCAGCGTGCAGTTGCTGCTCGAGCGCATAGATAACCCGGAAGTCGAAACCGTGAATGAGATTCTGGACTGGAAGCTGGTGGTGCGGGGATCGGTGTGATTGTCTTTTAATATCAAGTAAATGTCGGATGTCGCTAACGCTAATCCGACATACAAAAATTACTTCAACGCTTCCGGCAACTTAATAACCCAAAGCTCGTTTTGCGATTCAGGTTTTTCCAGCGGTTTTAAAGCGATTTTAGTCGCGACCTCTTTGCCGTCACGCAGCAGATGCCCTTTGCCATCCACTTCATAATCGTCCGCTTTTTTATCGTCAGCGTCCGGGTTTTCCAGCACCGGTTGCAGGCCAAAATCGTTATCGTTAATCACGGCGATGGTTTGATTATCAATCAGCGTCATGCCCTCGGCTTTCTCTTGCTGCCAGCCTAGTTTACGCAGATCAACAATCTCTTTTTTCTCCGCCAGTTTAATTCCACGTGCTTTCAGTTGTGCAGCGTCATCAAATTCTGGGGCTTTTTCTTTGTCGAACGGAGTCAAATCGCTGGCCTGGCTGAGATCAACCACATACACCAGATTGCGCATCGTTTTGTTTTTATCGCCGCCCTGCTCAATCAACAACAGACGGTTGTTATCCAGTGCGACGATATCGCCAATTTTGGCGTCTTTGGCTTTTTTATAGACATCCACATCAATTGGATAGCCGTACATTTCTGTTTTGCCGGTTTCCGGGTTGAAGCTCACCAGACGAGTAAACTGCGCCGTGTTTTTACTTTTCCCGTCGATATCCAGCGTGCTTTGCACAGCGGCGATAATACGCCCGTCTGGCATCCGCGTAATACCTTCAAAACCACGGTTAGCCTGACGCCATTTGATGATATTCGGCAAACCGCCCGCCACGCCCTGCTCGCCTTGTTCTGCCTGCGGGCCATATTTTTTGAGGATTTTACCCCTGCTGTCGATATTAATAATGAACGGGCCGTATTCGTCGCACAGCCAGTAGCCGCCTTTGCCGTCCGGCGTAATACCTTCCGTGTCCAGGCCACGTTTGTCGCTCGACAATTGCTGCAAGGTATCGCTTAAAGCGATTTCATTGGTCGCGCCAATCAGACCTTCCGGCAGCGGTAAGCCGCTGATTGGGCCATTTTCGTCATGCAGAGCATGTGCGTCGGTAGCCTCGGCTTTGCCATTGGCAACGCGGATAGTCATCAGCAAAGGGGTAAATGTCGGGTTAGCAAAAATCTTCGAATCTTTTTTACCGGCTTTTGGCGAGTCGGCATTCGGGCCGCGATCCGTCACCGTGGCGAACACCAGCGCATCGCCTTCTTTGCCCACAAATTGCAGACCGGAGCCTACGCCAACCGGTAAACCGTCCGGGAAGTTGCTGGCATAGGTCCCTTTATATTCGACATGGTCGCCTTGCGGGAAGGTGACAACGTAACGATCAACCTGCGGTTGTGCCGCCTGGCTTGCCAGAGGGAATAGAGAGGTTAGTAACAGCGCAAAAGGTTTTAATTTCATGGTGTTTCGTGTCCTTAGGTTTGGTCACTCATTTTGGTCACCAATGTATAAAGCAGCTATGTGACACAAATATGACTATCAACGCACTCTAAACATCCCGCGCCTCTTGCCGATAACTCAATCAGCACTGGCTGAAACGAGTCAGATCATTTTCCAAACATAAGGGTATTGCATGTCCGTCAGGCGTTTTTCGATTTTAGTTTTCAGTACGTTACTGCTTATTTTCTTAGCCAGTACCGCCTCCAACATCTGGTCCTTAACCCGCAGTAACCAATCTCTGGATAACGTAAACCGAGAAATTCGTGTGGTGCTGTCGGTTATCGACCCAATTAACCACAGCCGCACCATGCGTGTCCGCGCCATGGAAGCGTTAGAAGAACGTGAGCAAGGTTCAAGCGAGCAAGCGCAACTGGCGCTAAAAGGTGCGCAGGCGGTGTTGGATAAGGCCAACGCTGCGTTCCGTACCTATCTTGAAGCACCGAAACAACCCGGCGAACAAGTGCTGACAGATGCTTATGAAAGTGCATTTGTGAATTATCGCGAGCAAGGTTTGCAGCCGTTGCTGGATGCCGTCCAGGACAATGATATTGCACGTGCTCGTGCGTTGGTGACAACCACCCTGCCGCAACTGGATAAGCAGTTTGAAGTGGCGCTGGATAAGCTGCTGGCGTTTCGTCAACAGTACGCGCAGCAGCTGAATAAAGATGCGCAATCTGGCTTCAAACAAAGCCTGCTGAGCATCGCTATTTTTGCTCTGATCTTTGCTGTGATTCTGGGTGCGGTGTATTGGCTGCTGAAAAAACGCGTATTAACAGAGCTGGATAAAGCCAAAGAGCATTGCACTGAAATCGCCAATGGCCTGCTGCATACGCCGATTGTTGCCAAAGCCAATGACGAAATTGGGGCGATGATGCGCGAGCTGGAGCAAATGCGCGTGTCGCTGGCGAGCATTATCGGCCAGGTGCGCGAGTCGAGCCAGACGGTGGCGTATGCCTCGGAAGAAATCGCCGCAGGGAATACCGACCTGTCTGCACGAACGGAAGAACAAGCGTCGTCGCTCGGTGAAACTGCCGCCAGCATGGAACAGCTCACCGTCACGGTAAAACTAACTTCTGACAATTCCCGTCAGGCAAATAAACTGGCCAGTGGAATGCTGGTTGCCGCAAACGACGGTAATGAGATTGTTAGCGAAGTGATTGATTCAATGCGTAATATTGAATCCAGCTCGAGCAAAATCGATAACATTATTAGCATCATCGAAGATATCGCTTTCCAGACCAATATTCTGGCGCTGAATGCCGCAGTAGAAGCCGCACGCGCTGGCGAACAAGGCCGTGGATTTGCGGTGGTTGCCAGTGAAGTGCGTAATCTGGCACAGCGTTCATCAGTAGCCGCCAAGGAAATCAAAGAGTTGATTGAGCTTTCTGGTGAGCAGGTGAATATCGGCAGCAATCTGGTGAACCGTGCGGGTGAAAGCATGCAGCGCATTTCTAACGCCATAAAGCAGGTGACCGGGCTGATGGAAGAAATTGCGGTTTCGACCGGTGAGCAGAGCCGTGGTATCGAGCAAATCAACCAGGCCGTGGTGCAAATGGATGTGGTGACACAGCAGAATGCTGCGTTGGTTGAGCAGGCGTCGGCTGCGGCGATGTCTTTGAAAGAGCAGTCGCAGGCGCTTAATGAAACTGTTGCGGTGTTTAAGCTCGCTTAGTGCCTCGCCTGACTGACCCCCTCCCAGCCTCCCCCTTGTCAGGGCTGTCTCTTATACAGATCTCACTTGGCTAATCTATCAGGGTGAGATCTGTAAGCTGCGCAGGTTTTCCGTTCACCAAATAACCCGCTTTTCTATGTAATCACCGCTAACGGTGAACGTGCCCGGGGAGTTACGCCACTCCCCTGGCGACCCCGGCGCCCGGCAAATAAATCGCCGCAAGCGGTAAACCCCAGTTTATCCCCAACATTCAGGGTCGCTCGCGACTCGTTCCAGACGATCGCTCTCTTGCGTTGTTCCCGACAACGCAACCCTGACTGAAGGGGAAAAACTGGGGCGATTTAAGCCGGGAACAAGGGCGTGGCTGTGAATTCAGGAAACTATGCTGTGTTTGTGTTGCTGAAAAAACCTAAAGCGATACCGTGAACAAACAGTAGTGCAGAGTGGAAGCGAGGGGTTTGGGTCCGGCTTAAATCGCCTCCATTTTCCCTCATTTTTAGGGGCCAGCCGTCGGGAACGGCTGGAGGTTGTGATCGTCGGGAACGAATCGCAACCGACCCTAAAAATGAGGAAAAATGGAGGTTTACCGCTTGCGGCGATTTATTGCCGGGAGTCGGGATCCCTAAGGGTGTGACGGAGAACACCCTTAGGACGTTCACCGGTTCGGTAGCTGCATAAATCACATATCGCCTGGTGAACGGAACCCTCCCGAAACTGGCAGAGTGAATGTCACCAGCGCTTGTGCTCAAAGATGTGACTAAGAGACAGTTGTCAGGGGGAGGAGCAAAGGCAACATTCGACTCCCTTGTGGGGTCAGTCGCTGGTTACCAAACCTTGCCAGCAAGCTCTGTCACCAGGCGAACTTTATCCCACTGCTGTTCTGGCGTCAGGCTGTTGCCCTCTTCTGTAGAGGCAAAACCACACTGTGGGCTGAGGCAAATCTGGTTGATATCGACGTATTTAGCCGCTTCGTTAATCCGTTCCTGAATCAATTGTGGGTTTTCCAGCTCGCCATTTTTCGTCGTGATCAAGCCTAAAACAACCTGCTGATGACCAGGGCGCACAAAGCGCAGCGGTGCAAAATCACCGGAGCGGTCGTTATCGTATTCAAGGAAGAACGCATCCACGTTAACTGAACCAAACAACACTTCTGCCACCGGCTCGTAACCGCCTTCTGAAATCCACGTTGAGCGGAAGTTTCCGCGACAAACATGCAGCCCGATAATCAAATCATCTGGCTTCCCTTCCAGCGCTTTATTCAGCACCTGGGCATAAATTTTTGCCAGCTGATCTGGGTCATCGCCACGTTCGCGGATCTCTTTGCGTTGTGCATCGGAACATAAGTAAGCCCACACGGTGTCATCGAGTTGCAGATAACGGCAGCCCGCTGCGTAAAACGCCTGAATCGCATCGCGCCAGGTGGTGGCGAGATCGTCAAAATAGTCTTTTAAATCAGGATAAACTGCGCTGTCGATGGCATTTCGTCCGCCACGGAAGTGCAACACGCTCGGGCTTGGAATGGTCATTTTGGGTACCGCGTCACCGCTAATGCTTTTCAGGTAACGGAAATCTTCCAGCATCGGGTGCGTGCCGAAACCGAGTTTGCCCACTACGCGCACGCTGTGTGCTTTGGTCTGTACGCCGTTAAACTGGATGCCCTGCTCTGACTCATAGCGTTCCACGCCTTGCAGGCCATCGAAAAAGTCAAAATGCCACCATGCGCGACGAAATTCCCCGTCCGTCACCACATGCAGACCACAGGCACATTGCTGTTCAACTGAGGCACGAATAGCGTCATCTTCAACTTTGCGTAACTGGCTGGCGTCGATGTCACCGGCTGCAAAGGCGAGGCGCGCATTTTTGATGCTGGCCGGGCGTAAGAAGCTACCGACGATGTCGGCACGGAAAGGAGTGCGATGTGGCAATGACTGTGGCATGTGATTTCTCCGCTGACCTGGCTAACTAATTTAGCAAGGTGATAATTCATTATTCGAATATTTAGCCATCTGGATGGCTATTGTGCTATGAAGAATGGCAGATGCCGAATGTGACGACAAACGAAGATCTTTCATGATTATTGAAAATAATTCATGTTGTTAATGTCATGTGAAATCAAAGTTGATCTGCATCACACTTTGCCGTTAAATATGGCGTCCTGTTTTTGAGCTTCCTGATTATGATTGTTCGCCCGCATCAACACTGGTTTACCCGCCTCTTTGTCTGGCACGGTTCGGTACTGCAAAAGATCTATTCCCGCCTGCTGCTGAATGTGGCGCTGTCCATCAGCGTTATTTTCTTTTTACCGTGGTATGAAACGCTGGGACTAAAACTGACAATTGCGCCGTTCAGTATTCTTGGCGTGGCGATTGCTATCTTTTTGGGGTTCAGAAACAGCGTCTGTTACGCCCGCTTTAACGAGGCCCGTACGCTGTGGGGGCAACTGGCGATTACCCAGCGTTCGTTTCTGCGTGAGGTAAAAAGTCTGCTGGGCGAGCATGAAAGCCAGATTAAAACTTTCATGAATTTGCAGATTGCGTTTTGCCACGCACTCAGGCTGACATTGCGCAAACGCGCGGTGGAAGAGACGTTAAAGAAATACCTGAGCGCTGAAGATTTGCAGTGGGTGATGAAGAGTCACGCGCCCTGCAATCGCATACTGCTGCTGATGGGTGACTGGCTGGCGGATAAACGCAAGCAAGGCCTGATTTCTGACGTGGTATGGAGCAGCCTGAATCACCATCTTAACGATTTGTCGGCGGTAGCCGGAGGTTGCGAACGCATTGCCAGCACACCACTGCCGTTCGCCTACACCTTGATCCTGCATCGTACCGTTTATCTGTTTTGCATCATGCTACCGTTTGCGCTGGTGAGCGACCTGCATTACATGACGCCATTCTTGTCGGTGTTTGTTTCGTATACCTTTATTTCGCTTGATACCCTGGCAGAAGAGCTGGAAGAGCCCTTTGGCACCGAAGACAACGATCTGCCGCTGGACGCCATCTGCAACACCATTGAGCGGGATTTACAGGATATGGATGAAGGTGAAGAACTGCCTGAGAAATTGCGCCCGAACCGCTATTATCGACTGAGTTAACGGGCGCGTTTTTATGGTGCCAGGTCGGTCTTAGAAGATTGGACCGACGAAGTCACGCTTGCCTAACGGCACACCCGCCTGACGCAGGATGTCGTAGGCAGTGGTGAAGTGGAAGTAGAAGTTCGGCGTAGCAAATTTGTACACGTAGCTGCGAGCGGTGAAACGCAGTTCGTGCTCGCGCGCCATCACGACGATTGGACGCTCGTCGTCGCCATCGAGTTGCTCATCGGTGATCCCTTTCATGAACTCAACGGTGGCTTTGATACGTGCCTGAAGTTGTTCGATGGTGGTTTCGTTGTCTTCCATCACCGGAGCGTCAACACCCGCCAGGCGTGCAACGCCGCGTTTCGCCATATCGGTTGTGATTTGTACCTGGCGCACCAGCGGGTACATGTCTTCCGCAAGTGCTGCCTGCAACAGGCTTTCTTCTGATTTGCCGTTCTCTTTCGCCCAGGCTGCCGCTTTATCAAGGATCGCAGACAGGTTAGTTAACCCGAGGATGAACTGTGCGTTAGTTTCGCTGTAAATCGACATTGTTACTTCCTTTAATCATCACAAAAGTGAAGCCAAGATTACACTCAGTTAGTGCCTGCAGATAGCGAATTCACCGCTTACGCAAAGCTAAATCCTTCGTCCGCCCAACCGGTTATTCCACCAATCATAATTTTCACCGGACGCCCAAGACGCGCCAGTTTTAAGGCTGCGCGGTCAGCACCGTTGCAATGCGGCCCGGCGCAATAAACGACAAAAATAGTATCGGCTGGCCACTGCGCCATGCGCTCAACGGAAATTTCACGATGCGGCAAATGCAGCGCCCCTGGAATATGGCGGCGAGCAAAAGCATCCGGCGAACCGACAACATGCAGCAGCACAAAATCCATGTCCTGCTCTTTCATTGCACTGTGAACATCATCGCAGTCTGTTTCGAGGCTCAGACGCTGGAGAAAATGAGCAGCGGCGATTTCAGGGGCAGCAGCGGGATGATCGGTAACGTAACTCATAAAGACTCCTCATGATGGTGAGCTATCACTATAGAGTGCAGCGCGTGACTTGACGTGTGGCAGAAATGACAGATAACGTTAAGATCATGACAAACTAATGGACGCCTCCGTTGCAAAACCCTCTTGTTGTTGCATTAGCGTACGACGGCCTGTGTATCTTTGAATTTGGCGTGGCCGTCGAAGTCTTTGGTCTGCCGCGCCCGGAAATGGGCGATAACTGGTATCGCTTTGCCGTCGCGGGTATCGAGCCTGGCGAACTGCGTGCTACCGGCGGTATACGGTTGGCAGTCGACGGCGGGTTTGAATTACTCGAGCAAGCCGGAACGATTATTGTACCCGGCTGGCGTGGTGCCGATGAACCGGTGCCGCCGCAATTGTGCGAAGCATTACAGGCGGCACATGCGCGTGGGGCGCGGATTATCTCGATTTGCTCGGGCGTGTTTGTGCTTGCCGCGGCGGGTTTGCTTAATGGTTTATCGGCCTCCACGCACTGGCGTTACACCGAAAAACTACAGCAGCGCTACCCTGAAATTCAGGTGATGCCGGATGTGCTGTATATCGATAACGGTTCGGTGCTGACGTCCGCAGGCAGTGCGGCGGGAATTGATCTGAGTTTGCATCTGGTGCGGCGTGACTACGGCCAGGCGGCGGCAAATAGTGTGGCTCGCAGGCTGGTTGTCCCGCCGCATCGTGTTGGCGGCCAGGCGCAGTTTATCGAACAGCCCGTTCCGCTCGCTTATGAAAGCAAGCGCCTGAGCCCACTGTTTGATTATCTGCAAACCCATCTTGCGGATGAACATTCGGTGGAGTCGCTTGCGGCCTTTACGGGCATGAGCCCGCGCACTTTTTTACGCCGTTTTGAAGCGGCAACGGGCAGCACGCCTGCGCGGTGGCTATTGAATGTGCGCCTGACTCGCAGCCGAGATTTGCTGGAAAGCAGCACCTTCTCGATTGACGAAATTGCCGAGCTTGTTGGCTTTGGTAGCGCGGCGACCCTGCGCCACCATTTCCGTACAAAGTTATCAACCACACCGGCTGCTTACCGTAAGACATTTACTTCAGGTAACGAAAAATTGATTACCTCACGCGAAACAACGTGATAGAGATAACGGCATTATTTTTAGGTTCAGCAAATGAATGTATTTGGAGTAGGTATGCGTAAATTGAATGTGTTTTTATTTTCCGCGGCCCTGATGGCCGGTTCTTTACCAATGGCGTTTTCTGTTCAGGCTGCAGATGCACCCGCGGCGGCTCCAGCCCCTGCGCCTGCAACACCAGCCTCTTCCTTTGAAATTCAGGAATTTCACGCCGATTACAAACCATTTAAAATTGGCGACATCGTGCCAGATTTGTACCGCACTAAGCCTTATCAGATTGATGCCTGGAAAATCAGACACCTGCCTGCACCAGAGGCCGGTAGCCACTGGACGTATATGGGCGGGAATTATGTGTTGATTACCGACGCAGAAGGGAAAATTTTACGTGCAATGAGAGGTGAGATTTTTTACGGGAACTAACAGAACAAGCCCTGGCATTAGCCGGGGCTTATTGATTTAAGCAGCGCGCATCGCTTTAATTTTCGTGTAACCGTACTCAAAAATCATGTCAGTGGTACACATAAAGACAATCACATCACCCGACGCACACTCTTCCAGCGTTTCATTTAATTCCGTATCGAAATCTTTGGTTAACTGCGGCATCAGCATCTGCATATCGCCAGGATAATCTTCGTCTTCGTCCGCTGGCATATCTTCAATTTTTGAACCGCGCACCACATAAACCAACAGATTTTTGTCTTTGAAAATGATCGGCGCACGCAGGTGCTTACCAGTAGGATGCTTAGCCATGTCGTTACCCTTTTTGTTCATAGCAGGAAATTTCGCGCTATCCTCGCAAAAGATGGCGCTAAATGACAGCCTCGGAGTGATGACAAATACCCCATAAACACTAAGCTGATGAGAGTTAAAATCAGAATCGGGGTTGTTATGAACAAAAAAATGCCTGCTCAATGCCATTGTGGTGCCGTCGCATTTACCGTTGAACTCAGCGATGGGTTTAATACTATCCGCCGCTGTAACTGCTCATTTTGCCGGATGCGCGGTGCCATTGCTGTCTCGGCTCCCTTGTCTGGCATTGAGATTATCAAAGGCAAAGACAAACTCACCGAATACCGTTTTAACACCCAGGAAGCCGTGCATTTCTTCTGCTCGGTTTGTGGTATTTACACCTTCCACCAGCGCCGTTCTAATCCCGAACAATATGGCGTGAATGTCGCGTGTATTGAAGGTATATCTCCTTTCGACTTCCCGTCTGTCACTGTTATGGAAGGTTCTCATCACCCGAAAGATGGCGGCGGTGGCATTGCTGGGTATTTAACTTTTAAACCGTTGTAACGTAAATACGATTGATATATTTGAGGGTGTCCACTGGCATCCTCAGATATCCCTTCCATAAACACCTCGAATTTAATCACGTTAAATATATTAAAAATCTATGGCACGTTACGCCCTATATATTCATTAAAAAACAAAGTCTATTGGCAACGGATTATTTATGACTAACGGATATAGGACATTTTATGGGATGGGACACACGTACAGCTGCAACTTATGCCAGAACACATGCTGGAGCAACATCACAGCATCGATGTGCTGAGTACACACGTAAAGCAATTAATGCAGGTGGGATAAATATAGGTAACACCCACCACGCGAAAGACTACGGTGGACTCCTCAGCAATGCAGGTTTTCGTCCGGTTAGTACAAATAGTAGCCCGAAAGAAGGTGATGTTGTCGTTATTCAACCTTATGCTGGCGGAAATCCGAGTGGACATATGGCCATCTACGATGGAAATAACTGGTATTCAGATTTCCGTCAGCGTGACATGTGGGGCGGCCCCGGTTATCGCTCAGCACATCCTGCTTTTCAAATATACAGGAAATATTAATGCGCACCCTTGTGTTACTACTGAGCCTTACGCTAGCCGGATGTTCTAGCCACATTCAAACACCTGAGAGTCGAGTAGAGCAATTTTATCTGTTCTACCTGAATGCTTTCGTCAGTGACAATCATTTGGACTCTCCTGATTCATCCCAGATGCGGGACTATGTTGCACAAGAGACTCTTGAGCGATTGAAAGAGATTCAGGGAATTTATGAACAAGAAATCATTGATGCGGATTATTTCGCGTATGCACAAGACTATGTAAAAGAATGGATTCTGGGGCTTAAAGTTGGCCATGCAAAAGATTTTATGGGAGGGAAAGTTGTTGATGTGTGGATTGGAATACAGAACAACAAGAAAAATCATCTCTATGTCTATTTAAAAATGGAAAATAATAAGTGGAAAATATATCGAGTACGAAGCCTTACTGATAATTATGAGCAGTATATTTTTGATGGTAAAGCCATCGCAGCCGCGAAAGCTTATGCGGCTGGCATATCGAAATAATGTTGTAATCCTCTGTTGTTTATTAACACCAGCCACAGAGTGACTGGTGTTAATAACTTACGAATGTGAATCAAAATATATTAATTAACGCCCTTCCCCAAGCCGCCAGATTTTCTCCGCGTAACGCCCGACAAGGGCGAGCGAGATTGCAAGTAACAGGAAGAAAATCACTTTATTGGTGTCGTCCCAAAACAGCTCGAAGTAGCGGGTATAGAGATTAATTCCGAGGAACGTTAGCCCAAACCCGCGCAGCATGCCGTCATCGGTTTTCAGGCTTATCCATATACAAGCGATAGCCGCTGCCGCGAACAGTAACGACCAGTGCAGTAACTCAATCTGGCGCACACTTTGCCAGATATCCAGGTCGTAATTCCCGAAGATCGACAAAATCCACAGCGCGATAAACAGGTACAACAACCCCATCGCTTTGCTGACGCCAAACAAACTGCGGTGCTGTAAAGGATTTTTGAGCAGATAACAGGCTGCAAGCAGCACGCCGCCGAATAGCACAAATCGAATCGGGTAGTTCATGTCGAGCCAGTACATGCCCCAACTGGAAGCGTATCCCGTCGCGGTGCCGAAATAGCTGCCGAGCGCCAGCAGGCAAAACAGCCAGATCAGTCCTGAGCGCCCGAAATAGCCTATCGCGCCATAAATCACACAGCCGCTTAAGAACAGCGGCGCAATGTTTCCGCTACCGTTATCCAGCGCCAACCCGAGTTGCCATAAAAATAATGCCGTGAACAACACGCCCAGGAACAGAATCGCTTCATTGCTGTAGCGTTTGTCAGGCGTGAATTTTTGGCGGCGAAAGCCCCAGAGATAAAATGCTGTGGCAATAACAACTAAACCGATAGCTCGTGGGACGTAGCCAAAATTGAAAAGTAACGCCATTAAATATTCATCGGCGACCAGGCTGCCAATAGCAATGATGACGCAGGCCAGCGCAATCCAGAAGGCGTAGCGGCTCAGCCGTTGCCAGTCGAAAAGTTGTACCGAGAGGTTTTGTTGCAGCCGTTGTTGTTCGGCAGCATCAATAACCCCCTCCTGACGCCACCCGTCCAGCGTGAGCTGGATGATGCGTTCCTGTTTGCGTGTGACTTTCATAACGGTTTTCCTTACCAGATTTTACCCACCACGTTAGCGTATTTTGTCGTAATGTATGAGACGACAATTTCTTAAATCATCGCCGATTTAATGTGAGTTTAGCCTGAGGAGAAATCAATGCAGGACTGGAACCCCGCTCTTTATCTACAGTTTGCCGCAGAACGTACCCGCCCGGCAGCAGAATTAGCCGCTCGCATTCAACATCCGCAGGCTTTGCATCTTTCAGATTTGGGTTGTGGCCCCGGCAACAGCACCGCGTTGCTGCATCAATCCTTCCCACACGCGACAGTGACCGGCATCGATAACTCTCCGGCTATGCTGGAAAAAGCGCGCGCAGCACTTCCTGATTGCCAGTTTGAGCAAGCTGATGTTGCGCACTGGCAGCCTGCGGTAAAACAAGATGTGATTTACGCGAATGCGTCGTTGCAGTGGTTGAGTGACCATCGGGAATTGTTCCCGCATCTGGCGGCGCAGCTGGCCGACAACGGGGTTCTGGCGGTGCAAATGCCGGATAACTGGCAGGAACCGACGCATATATTAATGCGCCAGGTGGCGGCTGAGTTAGGCAACGCCGACGCTGGACGGGAAGCTCTGTTACCCGCGCAGGAATATTACGATTTACTGGCCAATGCAGGCTGTACGGTGGATATCTGGCGCACAACCTATTTTCACGTTATGCCGTCGGCACAAGCCATTATCGAATGGCTGAGTTCAACCGGTTTACGGCCATATCTGTCCGGGTTAGATAGCATCCAGCAAAATGTTTTTTTGGAGCGTTATCATCAGCTTTTGCAGCAGGCTTATCCGCCGCAAACGGATGGCAATGTGCTGATGCTGTTCCCACGTTTGTTTATCGTGGCGCGAAAAACTAAAGCGTAGCCCCCATCTGGCGCAGTGACTCGACATCCTGCAAAGGCGCTGCAACAGGTTGATGACGTTCTGTATGGTAACCCCCCCCCTCTCATCCCAACCTTCTCCCAGAGGGAGAAGGGGCGAAACATTCCATCACTTGATGGTAGGGTCAGGTGCGTTCGGGGATTATCTTTGCGCTACAGACTGCAAGCGGCGGGCACGTAATGCGTCGTAGCACCAGTTGTAGACTACGGTATACGGCAGGAAGAACAGGAAGAAACCGATCTCGACCATAAATGCTTTAAGCAAGGTTATGTCGAGCATCCAGGCGGCCAGCGGCAGGCCAATAAGGATAAATCCCCCTTCAAAGCCGAGCGCGTGAGTCACACGCAGCGGCATACGGCGTTGTTGCCCAAGCGGAAAAAGCCTGTCGAATCCGGCGTTATAAATAATGTTCCACACCATGGCGACGGTCGAAAGCATGATCGCCAACGCGCCCATTTGAAACAACGGCTTATCCATGATCCACGCCGCCAGCGGCGCACAAATCGCAATGGCGATAACTTCAAAGCCCACCGCATGCAGGATGCGCTCGGCAAATGATCTTTTTTGGGACTGCATAATTCACTCCAATTTTTTTACAGCAATATGGCTATGCCACGCATTATCATCGCTATTACTGATAGACTAAAGTGAATAGCCATCGATAAAAGCGATAGATGATGAAATATTCTCCTGAATCTCTCGAAGCCTTTTTACAGGCTGTAGAAACCGGATCGTTTTCAGCTGCGGCGCGGAAGCTCAAAAAAAGCCAGTCAACGGTGAGCAGCGCGATTGCCAATCTGGAAGCGGATTTGGGTGTGACGTTATTTGACCGCCAAAGTCGCCAGCCCGCGTTAACCGCGCAAGGGCAACATGTTTTGCCGTACATCCAGTCGATTATGGCCGCCAGCGAACGGCTCAATGAAGTGTCAGTACGCCTTGCCGGAAACGTGGAACCACGACTGAGTTTTGTGCTGTCTGACGTGTGGCAAACCGCACATCACGAGTCGATTCTCCAGCGTTTTTCGCAACGCTTCCCGGATATCGAATTTGAATGTTTGATTGCCGAAGATGAAGACGTTATCGACCTGATTCAGATAGGCCGTGCGCATGTTGGCGTGTTGCGTGTACAGCCCCGCTACCCTGTGGATGTAACGGTCGCACGTTTACAGGTTGGCGCAGAAATGGCGATTTATATTCATCGGCAACATGAGTTAGCGAGCCTGCCAACGGTTGAGATGGATACGCTACAAACCGTCCGCCAGCTTTGCCTGAGCACCTTTACCGACCCGACACGCAATAAAAGCGGCGGGCCGATGTGGTCGTCACCATCATTACTGATGCTGTTGGAAATGGCAGAACAAGGCTTTGGCTGGGGGATTTTACCGCGCTGGCTGGTGGAACAATTTGGTCACGATATTTTGCAGGAATTACCCGTTGCAGGCTGGCCGCAACGTATCGATGTGGATGTGCTTTGGTCGAACAAAACACCACCTGGCCCCGCAGGACGTTGGATTGTGGATCAGTTACGGGCGCAGGTATAAATGTAGGTGGATGTGCCGAAGCAACATCCACCACTAAACCATTACTTCCGCTTTGGCATCGTCTTCAGCAATTCATCCGGGCTAATTGACGCCACCACATCGCTGCCAGGCAGTGGCATTTTCAGGATGTGATTTTTCATTTTGCCGATAACGTGCATTTCGCACGGTTTACAGTCAAATTTCAGCGTCAGCACTTCGTCCTGATGCACCAGTTGCATCGGGGAAGCCTTCCAACTTTTGACGGAGCCTTTTGCCTGTTTCGGGCATAAATTGAAGGCAAAACGCAGGCAGTGTTTGGTGATCATCACCGGCACTTCGCCCTTTTCTTCATGGGCTTCGTACGCGGCATCAATCAGTTTCACACCATAGCGCTGGTAAAATTCACGCGCTTTATGGTTGTAGACGTTTGCCAGGAAAGTGAGATGGTCTTCCGGGTAGACCGGCGCTGGAACGCTGACCGGTTTACGGGTGCCGCGCTGATATTGCTGCAAACGCGCTTCGGTTAATTCGTCAATTACGTCGCGTCGCAGTTGGTTTAACTGGCTGTTGGGAATGAACAACGCGGCTGGCAAATTCAAATCTACCTTGCGCGCCTGATACATCGTCTGGCCGAGTTTTGCCAGGCTATCACGCAGGTTGGAATAAGCCTTTTCTGGGTTATTCGCTACGTCAAATTGCCCTTCCAGCATTTTGCTAACGCTGACGCCCTCTTCACTGGTCGCGGTCAGCACCAATTGTTCCTGCCAGCCACTTAATTCCAGATCAACCGCAACGCGGCGCTCGCTGGATGTTTTGGTTAACGCCTGCTGCCAGTCGTGGTCGAGGTTGCGGTTCAGCGGATGGTTCGGACGCAGGTTTTTCAGCGTTTCCGGCATTTCATTCGGCCAGACGCGATACTGGGTTTTACCGGTTTTTTCCACGGTATTGGCACGGAAACCGACGATATCACGCTTGATCAAGACGTTCAGGCCATCACCGTTATTCAGCGTATCGGTGACGCTGACATCAAGAAAATCTTTGCCGACTTTCAATACTTCGCCCACCGGCAAACCGATATATTTTGGTGAGTCAAATGCACCGATATCGATTTTGCGTTCGTTAACAAAGTAATCCGTGCTGCCACGGTGGAAGGTTTTATCCGGCGAAGGAATAAAGAAGTGCGAAGTCACACCGGAAGATGCGCGAACCAGGTCGGAACGTTGCTCCATTAATTCATCCAGCAACTGGCGGTAATAAGCGGTGATGTTTTTCACATAGCTCATATCTTTGTAGCGCCCTTCAATCTTGAAGGAACGCACGCCCGCATCCACCAGCGCGGCCAGGTTGGCGCTCTGGTCGTTATCTTTCATCGACAGCAGGTGTTTTTCATAAGCCACGACGCGGCCCTGATCGTCTTTAAGCGTATACGGCAAGCGGCAAGCCTGGGAGCAATCACCACGGTTTGCGCTGCGCCCGGTCTGCGCGTGGGAAATATTACATTGCCCTGAATACGCCACACACAATGCGCCGTGAATGAAGAACTCAATCGTGGCATCGACGTTTTCATGGATCGCGCGGATTTGATTAAGGTTCAGCTCACGCGCCAGAACAATTTGCGAGAAGCCTGCATCGGAGAGGAATTTCGCTTTTTCTACGCTGCGGATATCGCACTGGGTACTGGCGTGAATTTCAATCGGCGGCAGATCCATTTCCAGTACGCCCATGTCCTGCACAATCAGTGCATCCACGCCGACCTGATACAGGTCGTGGATCATACGGCGAGCCGGTTCCAGCTCGTTATCATGCAGAATGGTGTTCAGCGTAACGAAAATCTTCGCCCCATAACGGTGAGCAAACGGCACCAGTTCGGCAAGATCTTGCAGACTGTTACCGGCATTATGGCGAGCGCCAAAACCAGGCCCGCCGATGTAGACCGCATCCGCGCCATGCATAATGGCTTCGCGGGCGATGGACGTGTCACGGGCTGGGCTGAGTAATTCAAGATGATTGGCGTGCAGGCGCATAATGGGTCTGTTTTCTGTGTTATGGGCGAAAGGCGGCTATTGTAGTCAGAATGAGGGCGTAAGCATAGACCGTAACGAATGGCGCCCCGTGCTAACCCTCACAACTTGAAATCCCTTAGGAATTAACGGTGTATTACGGAAAATTTTAATTTACACTTACAAAGAAATAATTTCAAAGAGTGATCATATTAGACCTACTGAAGTGGTAGCGCGCTGAATTGCTCAGTTAAGATGAATGGAAATGACAAAAAACACAGAACATTCAAAGCTCTACCTTTCGGAAGGTATCCGGCTTTTATACGCCAATTCATTACCAGGCATTCTGATTACCTTTATTGCCGCGACCATAATGGTTTTCACTTTTATCGATGATCAGAGTTTCCACGCCAAAATCACCTGGTGGCTGGCCATGACTTTGCTGCTTGGCATTCGAGTAGTGGATAGCCAAATGTGGTTAAGGAGCCAGTCGGAACATAAAAAAGAGAAGATTTGGCTACTACGCTTTTCCAGTGGCTGTTTGCTAACCGCTGTATTGTGGAGCGTGTACGCGGTCGTTTTTTATCCGCAATTTTCCATCGAAGAATTAAGCACCACCAATGTGATACTGGCCGCAATGGCAGGCGGCGCGACCAGCGTACTTTCCGGTAGCCTGCTGCTCTCCTCGCTGTACAACATTATTATTCTGATGCCGATGTCCATTTTGCTCATAGAGCAACCGGAGCATTACAAGCATAACCTCGGTATTCTCGGCATCTGCTTTACTGTCATTATGATTGTCTCCTCCGTGCGTTCAGCGAAATATATAAAAGAAGGAATTTTATTACGCTACCGAAACAAAACGTTGGTGGCGAACATGGAAGAAACCATTCGTGCAAGAACGCAAGAAGTCTATGAAATATCTAATAAAGACTCTCTTACCGGCCTGTTCAACCGCAGTGCTTTTTTATCCGCAGTAGAGGCCGTCGAACAAGATTTCCGCAACCGCAAAATTACGAATTTCTCCATTTTCTTTATCGATCTCGACGGATTTAAAAATATTAATGACACCCTGGGTCATAACATTGGCGATAAAGTGCTGGTGACGTTAAGTGCCAGGCTGAAAAGTTGTAATGATGACGAAGCCATAATGTGCCGCTGGGGCGGTGATGAATTTATTCTGCTGGTGAAAGATAAAACCTACGAATCAACCAGCCTGCTTGCCGAGCAAATCACCAACTGTTTTTCGCAGCCGATTAAACTCGATGAACATACCGTGACTCTGAACGCAACCATCGGTATTTCGGTTGGCCCGGAACATGACACCGCCGTCACGCGCCTGATTCAACTGGCGGACATCGCCATGTATTCGCAAAAGGGCAAATATCCTGAGCGTTTTGCTTTCTACAACCTCGACCTGGAACGCGACCTGCGCCGCAAGATCACGCTTAATGAGGCACTGAAAGGCGCACTTGAACGCAATGAATTCCGTCTTGTGTATCAACCGATTGTGAATGCGGCGGGTGAAGTCGTCAGTTTCGAAGCGTTGATGCGCTGGCGTTATCAGGAGCAGGAAATCTCCCCCGTTGAATTTATTCCCTTAATGGAACAAAGCGGCCGCATTGTTCAGGTGGGAAGTTGGGTGCTGGAAGAAGCCTGCAAAACGCTGGCGATAATGCATAAACGCAATGCTGAAACCTGCATGTGCGTGAATATTTCGATGATTCAGTTTTACGACAAAGGCTTTGTGAATAACGTTAAACGGGTTATCGAACGCTATGAAATCCCTGGCCATTTACTGCACCTGGAAGTGACTGAATCTATCTTCCAGTCGGAACAAATGATGATCAATGAGAAAGTCAGCCAGTTGCAGCAGCGCGGCGTGAAGTTTTCGGTGGATGATTTTGGAACGGGGTATTCCAGCCTGTCGGTTATCCAGAATATGAATATTGATTACATCAAAATCGACCGTTCGTTTATTCAGCACATAGAACAAAAAGGCCTGTCGATTGTTCAGGCGATGATGAATATTTCCAAAAGCCTTAATTTCAGCGTGATTGCTGAGGGCGTGGAAACTGAAAAACAGCGCCAGCTGCTTGAGCAGTGCGATATCCCTTATATGCAGGGATATTATTTCTCGCGCCCACTGGAGCGCCAGAAAGCGCTGGAGTACCTGGCTTACGCGCAGCAGGACGCTGTTGAAGAAGAATCCTGTAGCGAAACCGCATAGTGTTTTTATGGCTCTCCCGCCCGGGTGAGCCAATTCCCCCTTCTCTTTTCCCTGACGAACTTGCAGAGTTTTCAACATCATCCCGTCTGTTGTTAATGGTTTGTAATGCTATAGTTCGTCGACGCGATAAATAAGAAGGGAAAAAATGCGCACATTATCTATTCCGTTGCCAACGGTACTGGCAGGGTTCGTTGCGGTTTTAGTCGGCTACGCCAGTTCGGCAGCAATTATCTGGCAGGCAGCCGAAGCGGCGGGGGCTAATACGCTACAAATAGCGGGCTGGTTGACGGCGCTGGGTATTGGCATGGGTATCAGTACGCTTGCGCTCACCATCTGGTATCGCACGCCAATTCTTACTGCGTGGTCTACTCCGGGTGCGGCGTTGCTCGCAACTAGCTTGCCCGGCCATTCGCTCAATGAAGCCATCGGCGTGTTTATTTTCGCCTCATTTTTGATTTTATTATGCGGCGTGACTGGCCTGTTCGCCCGCCTGATGCGCCTCATCCCCTCCACGCTTTCTGCCGCAATGCTGGCAGGTATTCTGCTGCGCTTTGGTCTGGATGCGTTTACCTCGTTGCAGGGAAATTTCTTGCTGTGCGCCAGTATGCTGCTCGGTTGGTTGCTGGCGAAAACCTGGGCTCCACGTTACGCGGTTGTGGTTGCTATGGTGGTCGGCCTGGTGGTTTGTGTGATGAGCGGAAATCTGCAAAATGGCAGCGTTCCGGTCGCAATGGTGATGCCAGAGTTCACCGCGCCGCATTTCACGCTATCAAGCCTGCTGGGCATTGGGATTCCCTTTTTCCTTGTCACGATGGCGTCGCAAAATGCGCCGGGTGTCGCCACGTTGAAAGCATCTGGCTATAACATTCCTGTTTCGCCGCTGATTGTGGTCACCGCCGCCATTGCCCTGCTGCTCGCGCCATTCGGTGTGTTTTCGATTTGTATCGCTGCGATCACTGCCGCAATTTGCCAGAGTTCTGAAGCCCATCCAGATCCTTCAAAACGCTGGCTGGCAGCCGCTGCGGCTGGGGTATTTTATTTACTGGCAGGTATTTTTGGTGGTTCGATAACCACGTTACTCACCGCGCTACCTGTCGCTTATATTCATACTCTGGCGGGGCTTGCGTTGTTAAGCACCATTGCCGGAAGCTTGTATCAGGCGTTAAATCACGAGCGCGAGCGTGATGCCGCAATTGTGACTTTTTTGGTCACCGCGTCAGGCGTCAGTTTATTGGGAATTGGTTCTGCGTTTTGGGGGCTGGTTGCGGGTGGGATTTGTTACGCGCTGTTCTCATTTACCCGTCGCGCGTAGCTGCGAAGGTGTTACGCCAATCGAGGCTTTAAAGCGGTTGCTGAAATGGCTTGCTGAGCTAAATCCGCAGGCCATCGCAATATCCGTCAAAGACAACGGGCTGTTCTTCACCAGCATTTGCGCCCGCAACATACGCCGCTGCATAACATATTGATGCGGGGCTTGTTGGGTCGATTGCTTGAACATGCGCGCAAAGTGAAACTCGCTCAACCCTGCTTCCAGCGCCAGTTCGGTGAGTGTTAATGGCTCGCTAAGATGCTGTTCTATGTACGCCTGAATATTCCGCAGCACCACCGGAGCCAATCCACCACGCACATTCGGCAATCGCCACTGCACGTTGCTGTAAGTCTGAACCAGATGCGTAAGCAACAGCGTAGATGCGGTGCTTAACATCAAGTGGTTCGCTGCTTGTTTCCAGTCGCTGCTCAGCAAAAAATGGCGATACAACTGAGTAATGCGCGGGTCGTCGCTGAATATTTTCTCATCCAGTGAAAGCGCCGCCGGGCTGCGATCCCAGATTTCCTCGGCAATATTGCGCAGATGCTCATCCGTACAATATAAATGCACAAACGAAAATTGATTGCGGATATCCCATGTCGTTTCGCTGTCTTCGGGCATCAGGCAAAAACGGTCTGGCCCGCCGCCATTTTTCCAGCCCGATGATGTTTTCTGATAGGTTTCGTAACCCTCATTCACATACATGCTTAACGTGTGGTGATTACTGCATTGCGTGACGCGATCAAGGCTGTTTGACCACGCGGAAAGTTGGATGCCAGACCCCAGTTGCACGTTATCTTCCAGCACCGCGTTGTGCTGGCGAAGATTGTCAAAAGCGTGATACTGCTGGGTCATTGCGCACTACCTTCAAGGTTGGGCTGACAGTGTATGCAGTGGCGGCACCTGTTACCAGCCATTAACAATCCAGCGCGCAAAAAAAACCGCAAGAATATGCAAGCCACGCAAGCAGATGAAAGCATCGCTCCGTGCATTCCTGAATAATCCCGCCATCGGTTTAGGGAGATAACAAAATGAATGCATTACTTTATATTTCGGTGGTGGTGATTTGGGGCACAACCTGGCTTGCGATTTATATGCAGCAAGGCGTGGTGTCGGTGCCGGTTTCAATTTTCTGGCGTTTCGCTGTGGCGGCGGTCGTCATGCTGGTTGTGCTGCTGGCGTTGGGTCGTTTGCGCCGTATTAGTTTGCGTGACCACTTGTTCTGTATGCTGCAGGGCGCATGTGTTTTTGGCTTCAATTTCTTCTGTTTTTATCACGCAGCCGCATACATCAGCTCTGGTCTGGAATCGGTTATTTTCTCGATGGCGGTGCTGTTTAACGCGGTGAATGGCATGATTTTCTTCCGCCAGCGCCCAAGTAAGAATTTGCTCCCGGCTGCCGCGCTCGGTATTGCCGGTGTTATCGCCCTGTTCTGGCATGATTTGGTTGCCACGCAACTGGCGCCGTCATTGCTGCTGGGCATCGGGTTAAGCGCACTTGGCACGTTTGGTTTTTCACTCGGCAACATGATCAGCACTCGCCATCAACGCCGTGGGCTTGAAACACTTTCCACTAATACTTACGCGATGTTTTACGGCACCGTCATTATGGGTGTGCTGGCGTTAGTTCGCGGGGATTCGTTTATGCCGGAGCTGTCACTGCGCTACCTGGGTTCGCTGTTCTATCTGGCGATTTTCGGTTCGGTCATTGCTTTCGGGGCTTATTTCACCCTTGTCGGGCGCATCGGCGCAAGCCAGGCCGCATACAGCACACTGCTGTTCCCGTTAGTCGCATTGAGCCTTTCAACGGTTTATGAAGGTTATGTCTGGCACAGCAACGCCATTATCGGGCTGGTTATGATTTTGCTGGGCAATTTGGTGATGTTTTCAAAACCGGGGATGTTTAGCGCATTGATATTGCGCAAGCGAGCGGCATAGAGCTGTAAAAAAGGGAGCCAGGCTCCCTTTTCATTTGGATTATTTCTTAGCAGGAGCAACATCGAACATGGTGGCATCGGTCGCCATGTCGTCTACAACCTGTTTCAGGGTATCAACAGTCAGCTTGGTCGTTTCGTTACTCACGTTTTTACCTTCGCCTTTACGTACTACGCGCATAACCGGTTTATTGGTCGCCGCATCAATCAACTCACCTTCAAAGTACAGGTTCGTGTTCATAGTACGGTGGCCGGTAGCCGCTTGCGTTCCTGCTACAACTAACGCAATTGGAATCACTTCGTAGAATTGCAGACCTTCTTTGGTGCTATCCACGCCCGTAATTGCGCCACGGAAAATCAGGCTATGCGGGCCTGGTTTAGCAACCAGTGGCATACGTTCTGCCGCTGCTGCCTTCAATTTGGTGTTGGTGTAGTTCAACAGTTGAGAGAGCGTTTGCTCGCCAACCTGAGTGTTTGGTTTTGGAATTGGATAGTAGGTTACTGGGTTGTAGACCAGGCTATCGTAATTGCTTGTCTTAAAGTTGGGATCAACCCAACGCATCACGGTTTTCCCGGTGCTGGATTTCGTTTCCTGAAGACCAGAATAATCTTTTAAGAAACCAGAATATTTTTCTGGCGCAGTAACCGAAGATGAGCAACCAGCCAAGGCTAGCAGGCCTGTTAAGCAGGCGGCTTTAACAAGTAAAGAAGTGCGCATTTGTTATCCCTGTAAATTGCATGTAAGCCTTTCAGTTATAGCAAAAAAATGATGAAACGCATGAAATTAAAAATGCTATTTTTTAAAATTAAGAGAAGGTTCGCGAAATTTCATTTTTTGCATCACCATTATCAGCAACGAATTACCTAATTAGACGTACATTGAGAGTCCGAAAAACGACAAAATAAATCTGGAGTAAACATGGTCCCACATCTGCGCATTGCCCGTCCGGTTACGGATCTTGCACAAAGCAAAGAGATGTATTGCCTGGGTTTAGGTTTGCAAGAGTTAGGTGATTTTAGCGAGCACGATGGATTTAGCGGCGTGATGTTAGGGCGTGAAGATTTAAGCTGGCACCTGGAATTTACCGTTTGCCACCGCCATCCGGTTGAACCCGCCGCCACGGTAGATGACCTGCTGGTGTTGTATTACCCGGACAACGCGTTATGGCAAAAAACCTGCCAGCAGATGCTGAATGCAGGCTTTCTGACCATCAATAGTTTTAATCCTTACTGGGATGTCGCCGGGCGCACGTTTGTCGATAACGATGGTTATCGCGTGGTATTGCAAAACCGCGCCTGGCCTGCCGCTTAAATTTTACGCGCCAGCATTGTCGCGAAGCGCAATTTAATACGGTTACCTTCCGCGTCGGTTTTATGTAACTCGCCGACGTCTTCATTGTATTTAATCAATTCCCAGTCCGCGTAATAGTTACGCAGTTCACCTTCGGCAAAGGCAAATGGGAAACCGACGGTGCAGGGGAAATCTTCAGTATCCATCGCTGCAACAATCAGGTTATATCCGCCAGGTTTAGTGCAGCGCTGCATATTGGCGATAAGCCCCGGAATGGTGTTGCGCTCTAAAAACATCATCACCACGGTGGAGAGAATAAAGTCGTACTCACCGTCGAATTTTAATGTGTTGATATCAACCACATCAGTAGTGATGTTTTTAAGCCCTTCCGCTTCAATAATCTTATTCAGATTACTGATGCTCATCTGGTTTTTATCCCAGGCGGTGACATCAAACCCTTTTTGATTCAGATACAAGCTATTACGACCACTGCCACAGCCAAGATCCAGCGTTTTGCCCAGTGGCACAATCGTTGCCGCATTCACCACATCAGAATGGGTACGGGTTAAGCCATATTTCTCGGTGTAATAATTTTCAGAAAGCATCTTAATTTGTCCTTTTTGCAGGCCGTTCGACACGCAGCAGCAACTTACCCTGATAAAGCAGGATAACTGTGCGCACCAGCAGCAGGCCAATAATGAAATTAGTGAAGATAAACAGCGGCACCGCAATCGCGGTAAAAAGCCCGTCGTTGCTGCTTTGGCTCAGATGCAGCGCGGTGCCGGCAAGCGCCGAAATACCGAACGAGAAGCTCCAGAACGAGGCATTAAACGGCTGCATCAGATACCAGGGCATCAGACGAAACATAAACAGTAATTGCAGCAGCCCGTAACCAAATAGCATTTTGGCGAAAAAATCTGGCTGGCCGCCGTTGACGCTAAGATAAGCATTGCAAGCCACTAACGCTGGTGCGAGCTGGATGCCGAGCGATGTACGCGTGCCTTCGGGCAACTCACCCGCACTGCGCAGGCGATGCAAAATAGCCGGTTCCAGGCTCAGCCAGGAAAACACACCTGCACCGAAGAATAAGATCCCGAGATCGTGATAACCCAGCGCCCCGCAAGCCATCGAGCTGATAAAGTTATTGGCGACGGTAGGCAAATATAGCCCTGGTGTGGTGTCGGTGTGCGGATGGTTGCCGCGCCATAAACCCGCACTTTGCCAAGCGGCATACGCCAGTTGCACTATCGCCCCAAAGACAAACATTCCAACCGCTAAAGGCCGAAAGTAAGGCGCGATGGCAATAGAAACCAGCATGGTCGTTGCCGGGAAAAGGCTGACAAAACTGCCCTTCAACGGATGACGAATTTCATCGATAACCGTTTGCGGATACTTCACCAGGCGCACAATAAAAGCCACCACTAATGCCAGCCAGATGGCAATCGCCAGGCTCTCAAACGCCTCGCCAATTGTCGGTGTTACCGACCAAATCGTGGCGGCATAACGCCACGCAAAACCCATACCGATGGTTCCAAGCACCATGCCAAAATACCCGGCGGGGAGATTGAGCATGGTACGGGTCACTGATTTATTCATTTCGTTTAAATCTTAAAATGTATTTTAGATGCATTTTATGCGATTCGTTTGCAGAACACCATCAACGGATTTACCTGCTACGGTTTAAACAGAGCGAAAACAAGAGCTGGGATAAAACCGATGAACAAGTATCAATTTACGGGTGATTCACGGCTGTATGATTATCTGGCCGATGGCAAAAAACAGCAGGTGAAACTGTGGCAAGTCGTTGCCCTGCGTGATTTCAGCGATGTGAAAACCGGGCAAATCGGCGGCTGGGTTGAAAACGAAGATAACCTCAGCCAGCACGGAAACTGCTGGATTTATGGCAGTGAAAGCGTGGTTTACGGCGGCTCAAGCGTAAATGATGATGCGCAAATTCATGGTGATTCTACCCTCTGCCACCAGGCGCACGTCAGCGGCCAAAGTATTGTTGAGCAATCGCTCGTTAGCGGTGAATGCCGTATTTACGATGCGGCTCGCATTCTTAATGGCAGCCAGGTGATTGCAGTTCGTGGGTTAACTGCTGACAGCGACATGCTGCTACAAATTTATGGTAACGCCACCGTGAACGCTTCACGGGTTGTGCATCAGGCACAGATTTACGGCAACGCGCGGGTCAATAACGCGTTTATTGAACACCGCGCTGAAATCTTCGGGCAGGCGATTCTTGAAGGCAACGACGAGAATAATATTTGGGTCTGCGACTGCGCGCGTATTTATGATAACGCGCGGATTATTGCCGGACGTGGCGACGACCAAATCCCCACCATTCGCTATTCCTCGCAGGTATACGGCAATGCACTGATTGAAGGCGATTGCGTGCTGAAACATCAGGTGCATATTTTTGACGATGCCACGCTTATCGGCGGCCCGATTCAGCTCGATAATCACGTACAGATTTACGGCCAGGCGCGAGTCACCGGAAATGTTCTTATCGAGAACAATGTGCAGATTTACGATAAAGCCGCGGTTGATGGCCTGGACGGCGAGCTTATCCATATTCGCGGCATAAAAGATATTAACGGCGAACAACGTGTTACCCGCTCGCCATTTTATGGAGTGTTTTGACGCCCCCTATTCCACAATCCGTCCGTAAATGTTCTGGTCGTGAAATTCACCCTTTAGATACTCGGCTTGTTTCAGGCAGCCTTCAAGCGCGAAACCATTGCGCAGCGCCACCTGATTACTGGCCGCGTTACTGACAATGCAGCGAATTACGAAACGGCGAACCAAGCCTTCACTCGCGTATTTCGTAATAATCGCCTGTAATGCGCGGGAAATAATCCCCTGCCCTTGAGCGTCTTTATCCAGCCAATAGCCGATGTAAGCCGTTTTATTCGTCTGCTCAATCTGGTTAAACGAAAGCACGCCAACCATTTTTTCATCACGGAATATCAGAAACATTTTCGCGTAATTTCGATGATGTAGCAGGAAATTTCCTTGCGCCATTTTACGCGAATCTTCTACCGATAGCACATGTTGCGGCCAGTCCATTGCTTGCTGCAACCACGGCTTATTTTTTTGCACCAGCGCAAAAATCTCATCCGCATAATGCTCATTAATTGAATGAAGCCAAATGTGGTCATCAATTTGAATCACTTCATCTTTCCATTGTTCAGAACCTGGCACGCAACGCTCCTTCTGTTTTGTCTTCTGGAAAATAATGGTGCAGAAAACCCGTTTGCACCACATCTGCTCCCTGGCGTCGTGCAAATAAGTCCTACACGCCCCACACCCCGCCGCTGAGCGGGTTCTCGCCCTGGTACAGATATTGCTTAACATCTTTGTAACCCAAAGGAGACTCAGATGAAAGCGATCATAATTGGCGGCGGCATTGGTGGACTTTCGGCGGCAATTGCCCTGAAAAGATGTGGTATTGCAACGGAAGTCTATGAGGCGGTTAAAGAAATAAAACCGGTCGGCGCGGCGATTTCAATCTGGCCCAATGGCGTGAAATGTCTGAACTGGCTTGGCATGAAAGAGCAACTCCAGCAATTGGGTGGGCCGATGGAATTTATGGCCTACAAAGAGTTTGTCCACGGCCAAACCCTGACGCGCTTTAGTCTCGATCCTTTAATCAAAAGTGTCGGTGAGCGCCCCTATCCCGTGGCTCGCGCCGAACTTCAAGATATGCTGATTGATACCTATGGTCGCGCTGACATTCAGTTTGGCAAGCGCGTGGCGCGTATTGAAGAATACGATGGCGGTGTGCGAGCTTATTTTGAAGATGGCCATGTCGCCGAGGGTGACGTATTAATTGCCGCTGATGGCACACATTCGGTGATTCGCCCTTACGTTCTCGGCCACCAGACAGAACGCCGCTATGCCGGATATGTTAACTGGAACGGGCTGGTAGAAATTGACGAATCTATCGCGCCAGCAAACCAATGGACAACGTTCGTTGGCGAAGGGAAACGCGTTTCGTTAATGCCGGTATCGGGCAATCGTTTTTACTTCTTCTTTGATGTACCGCTGGAGAAAGGCCTGCCCGAAGATCGCACCACGGTGAAAGCCGATTTAACCCGCTACTTTGCCGGTTGGGCAGATCCGGTACAAAAACTCATTTCCGCAGTCAACCCCGACGCCACCAATCGCATAGAAATTCATGATATCGAACCATTTATGCAGCTTGTTCGCGGGCGTGTGGCGCTGCTTGGTGACTCCGGTCACAGCACTACGCCAGATATCGGCCAGGGCGGTTGTGCCGCAATGGAAGACGCCGTTGTGCTGGCGGTTGCGCTGCAAACCAACTCGCTGGGCATTGAAGATGCGCTGCTGCGCTATCAGGAAAAACGCGCATATCGTGTCAAAGATTTGGTGCTCAAAGCGCGTAAACGCTGCGATGTAACCCACGGCAAAGACATGAACATCACCCATAGCTGGTATGAAGAACTGAAAAGTGAAACCGGTGAACGGGTGCTTTCCGGGATGCGCGAAACGATTCTCGGCGGGCCGCTGGAATAACGTTGCACAAAATTTCATTCAAATCCTGAAGGCTGTTCCAGAAATGACGTCAGAAATTGACGTCATTTTTTTATATGCTAGCATGACTTCATAAATTGACATCACGGAAGGATTCATGGGATATGGAAAGGATTACCTTAGAAACAAACACCAAACTACGTTAAAGCAGGTATTTGCCAAACCCACGGCGACCCACGTCAAATGGCAAGATGTGGAAATGTTGATCATCGCGCTGGGTGGCGAAGTCAGTAACGGTAAGGGATCGCGAGTACGCTTCTTGCTAAAAGGCAGCATTGCACGCTTTCATCGCCCTCACCCGTCGCCAGAAACTGACAAAGGTGCCATCGTCAATTTACGAGAATGGTTTGAAAGTATTGGAGTTACACCATGACGGATTCACACTCAATCCCGAACACAATGGTGATTTGCGGCCAACCGGCTCTCATCACCTGGGTTCCAGAAATCGCTCTTTTTCGCGGTAAGTTTTTAGGTCTTTCAGGCTATTGCGATTTTGTCGCTGACAGCGCAAAAGGACTGATGCAAGAAGGCGAAATTTCGCTGAAAGAATACCTCGCTGACTGCAAAACCAGCGGTATTGATCCCTATGAACGGGAAGAAAAGATTAAAACATTTACTCTGCGTTACCCGGAATCTTTTGGTGAACGCCTGGCCATTGCCGCCGCAGAAAAGCGCATGTCGGTGAACAGCTATATTGTAGAAATGCTCAGTAAGCAGATGAAACTTAAATAAAGAAGCCCCGTTTTAAACGGGGCCTCAAGTGTTACTTCATCACGCGGTC
The DNA here is from genome assembly GCA_965119215.1 of uncultured Buttiauxella sp. GTDB lineage: Bacteria > Pseudomonadota > Gammaproteobacteria > Enterobacterales > Enterobacteriaceae > Buttiauxella. The sequence goes on along the minus strand of CBCPKK010000004.1, from coordinate 132,708 downwards.
GTCAACGTATTTACGTTTATCCGGCGCCGGTGGGAAGTAGTGATACAGCCAGGTTTCACTGATAGCATCGCCCTGGCAACGCAGGAACATGCGCATATCGACCGGGTCGGTGGAATCGTCTGTTGGATACCAGTCAAACAAAATGCGGTAGCCGTTGAAGGGCTCGACATACAGTATTTCAATCTGTTTGGCTTCGCCGTTAGACAGGGTGATAACCGGCTCGATACCTTTCGGTGCCGCAGCTTTCAAATCCCCACCAACAAAATCAATGGCGAAACGGCGTGACCATTTCTCCGGGAAGTGCTCGCCTGGCGCCCAACCTTCCGGGAAGCTGCCCATACCAGTGCGGGTGGCGTACACGCGTGCCAGCGGCGACTGAATTGGCGGCAGACCACTCCAGTACAAACGGTATTTAAACTCCAGTTCATCCCCGGCTTTCACTGGCTTTTCTGGCTGCCAGAAGCAAACGATGTTATCGAGCGTTTCGCCCGTGGTTGGGATTTCCATCAGGCCGATGGCCCCTTTGCCCCACTTGTTGCGCGGCTCAACCCACAGGCTTGGGCGCTTGTTATACCAGCCCATGATGTCCTGATAATTGGCGAACTCGTGGTCCAGTTGCAGCAAACCAAACCCTTTTGGGTTGTTGTCGGTATAAGCATTGAACTGCAATTTTTGCGGGTTATTCAGCGGGCGCGTGACCCACTCACCGTTGCCACGCCACATCGCCAGGCGATCGGAGTCGTGAATTTGCGGGTGAATGGTGTCGCACATGCGGCGTTCGTTAGTCCCGCAGGCGAACATACTGGTCATTGGTGCAATGCCCAGCTGTTTAATATCTTCACGGGCATACAGATGGTTATCGACATCCATCACCACGCGTTCAGCTTCACAACTGATGGTGAATTTGTATGCCCCGGTGACGCTTGCGCTATCAAGCAGTGCGTAGACCACAAAGGTGGTGTCGCCCGCTTTCGCCGTTTCAAACCAGAAAGAGGTGAAGTCCGGGAACTCTTCGAGCTGATCGGTATAGGTGTTTACCGCCAGACCACGCGCGGAAAGCCCGTATTGGTAAGTGTTGTCTACCGCACGGAAATAGCTGGCGCCCAGGAATGAAACCACGTCACGACGTGCCAGTTCCGGTGCTTTAAAGGCTTTAAAACCTGCAAAACCGAGATCAATCTGGCCTTCAAGTTGTTTGGTATCGACACCGGCATCGTTGTAGTTAAACAGCTCTGGGCGGAAGTGAATTTCACGCGCCTGATGCGATGAAGGATCGACAGAGAACATGCGCACACGGCGGCGGAACCCCATCCCAACGTGGAAAAACTGCACGTCGAGCTGGCGGTTGTTCACGTTGTTCCACAATGAATGTTCGGCGTCATACTGAATGGCGTTGTAAGCCTGCGGCGTTAAGTTCGCCAGCGTGTCAGGCAACGGGCGCGGTTTGCCGACCCACGGTTTTGTCGACAGGTCATGGGCCATTGACTGGAGCACAGAGAAATCGAACGCGGTGGTGCGACCATCGGCAATTTCGGACTCTGACGCGAAGGCCGCGCGTGAAAAGAGTGTGGCAAATGAAGTTGCGCCGCTAACTGCGGCGAGAGCCATTGAGGCTTTGATAAAACGTCTGCGATTCATGCCTGAAAAATTGTCCTTCTTTGTCGATGTATGTCGTCCCGCCTGGGCAGAACTTTGCAACTATTACGACCGCACACTCTAGACAAAATTCACAACAAATCCAATCACCGACACAGACCTTTACGCAGCGATACGCACTTTTTTTATGTACATGAGAATACGATGAAAAAACGGCTCAACAATGTGAGCCGTTAGTCGGTCAGTTTGCTTACTTCACACTGACATCAATACCCGGGAAGTATTTCTTCGCAAGCGCAGTAATCGTGCCGTCAGCGCGGACTTTTTCGATAGCCGCATCAAGCTGTTTCTTGGTTTGCTCGTCGCCTTTACGCAGGCCGTAACCAATGCCGCTGCCCAGAATAGTGTCATCGCTCACCGGCTTGCCGATAAAGCCAAAACCTTTGCCTTGTGGCTTGCTCAAGAAACCTGCCTGACCGGCAGCAGACATCACCAAAGAGGCGTCAATACGGCCATTGAGCAAATCGCCCCATGCCATATTCTGGTCTTTATAAGACACGACCGTTACGCCCTCTTTTTCCCAGTGTTCTTTCGCGTACGTTTCCTGAATGGAGCCTTGCAGCACACCGATGGTTTTGCCTTTCAGCCCGGCTGGCGTTGCTTCCATACCACTGCCCAGTTTACCCACCAGTTGCGAAGGAATACGGTAGATTGGCTGGGTAAAATCGATGCTTTTACGGCGCTGCTCGGTGATATTCATCGCCGAGTTAATCGCATCAAATTTCTTCGCCATAATGCCTGGGATCAGTGCATCAAACGAGGTTTCTACCCATGTACATTTCAGGCTGGCCGCTTTACAAATCGCGTTACCCAAATCGATATCAAACCCTTCCAGTTCGCCCGCCGAGTTACGGCTTTCAAACGGGGGATACTCAGCTTCCACGCCGTAGCGCATTTCGCTTGCCGCAAAGGTAGAAAATGAAGCACACATCCCAACCAACAAACTTAACGCATAAACTTTTTTCATTATGACCTCGTATCAGCGTGGCTTAACCTGGCAAAGTGCCTGCGCACCCGCCCGTAACGTAGCTTCATCTTTCGCAAATGACAAACGAATCAACTTGTTGTCTGTCCCATCGGTATAAAACGCGGAGAGCGGAATGGTCGCCACGCCATATTGAGTAATTAAACGTTTTACTATTTCACTGTCAGATTCATCGCTGAAATGATCGAATTTAGCTAACAGGAAGAAAGAACCGGCGCTTGGCAGCAGTTCAAATGGCGATTCAGCCAGCAATGACTGCATTAAATCGCGTTTGCGTTGATAAAACGCCGCCAGCGACAAATAAGTTTCCGGGTTCGCCATATATTCAGCAAAGGCATATTGCATTGGCGTGTCGGCCGAGAACATCAAAAACTGGTGCACTTTGCAGATTTCAGTCATTAATTCAGCCGGTGCCAGGCAATAACCCACGCGCCAGCCGGTAACGTGGAACGTTTTGCCAAATGACGACACGATAACGCTGCGTTCGGCCAACGCCGGATGCGTCGCCATGCCGTGATGACGTTCGCCGTCAAACACGATGTGTTCGTAGACTTCATCAGAAAGAATAATGATGTTGGTATTGCGCGTCAGAGCGACCAGCATTTCCAGATCGTGTGCGCTAAACACCTGCCCGCTTGGGTTGTGCGGCGTGTTAATGATGATCATACGGGTGCGCGGGGTAATGGCTGCGCGCACTTCATCCCAATCAACCGTGAAATCTGGCAGTGCCAGCTTCAATGCCACTGGTGTTGCGCCTTGCAAACGTACAATTGGCGCGTAGCTATCAAAAGAAGGTTCGAAGTAAATCACTTCATCCCCAGGATGCACTAACCCGCTGATGGCGGAATAAAGCCCTTCGCTGGCGCTGGCGGTAATTAAGATTTCATCATCAACGTCGTAATGCGAACCGTAAAGCGTTGCGACCTTTTCCGCGATCAGGGTTTTTAACGGCCTGAAACCGGTCATCGATGCATATTGGTTATGATTATCCTGCATCGCTTTGGTGACACCCGCGATAAGTTTCGGGTCGGGTGAAAAGTTAGGCGCGCCCTGGGAAAGATTAATGGCGTTATGTTGCGCCGAGAGTTGGCCGATAACGGTAAAGATGGTGGTTCCAACATCCGGTAATTTTGAACGAAATTGCACCGGGGTTTGCATAGTCATGGCCGCTCCTGTGAATGCGCGATTTGCATAACTATTCAAACTGTAACGGGTTGCGACCACAACCGAATTGTTGTCATAATAGCCATGCATAAAATTCATAGCTCAGCGGAGAGCAACCTAACATGCGGCGCAATTTCCCCCTCAATACTATTGATGCTTTTCTGGTGACGGCGAAGCACCTGAACCTGACTCGCGCAGCTAAAGAACTCTGTCTGACGCAAGGCGCGGTCAGCCGCAAAATTTCGACGCTGGAACAATGGCTTGGTTATGCCCTGTTTGACCGTCACGCCCGCGGATTGCATCTCACGCCTCAAGGCAGCGCCCTGCTGCCGGAATTACAACAATCCTTTGAGCACCTGCTGAACGTGGCGAGCAACGCCTGCCTTAAATCCAGTGTGATTCGCCTGAAAGCCCCAACCTGTGCCATGCGCTGGCTGGTGCCAAAACTGGTGCAGCTGGAAAGCGTGTCGCCAGAAATCCAGGTTGCGCTTACCACCACCGTGGAACACAGCGTGAATTTCAAAAATGAACCTTTCGACGCCGCGATTATTTTTGGCAATCAAGACAATACCGGCGCATTGCTGTTTGAAGAACGACTCACGCCGGTTTTGAGCCAGCACTTGCTACCGGAAGGTGTCTTAACCACGGAAGATCTGAGCCGCTTCACCTTTTTGCACCCAACGCCCGACCGCACCGACTGGACGCTATGGCTGGCGCAAAATGCCGCCACTGCGCCTGCTATGAATAAAAATCAACACTTCGACACCATGGACTTAGCCATCAGCGCGGCGATTCAGGGCTTTGGGATTGCCATTGCCGATGCCACGCTGGTGGCAGAAGATTTACGTCGCGGGCGATTGGTTCAGCCGTTTGCAAGCCATGTGAAAACCGGTGCCAGTTACCGGCTGGCTTTACGGCCTGGCAGTGACGAAAGCCCAGGGCTTGAGGCTTTTAAGGAGAGTTTGCTGACGTTGAGCGAGTAGAATTGTTTGTTCGCTCGTACTCCACCCCAACCTTCCCCTTAACCTGGAGGGAGCTTAACTCCTCCACCTGGCAAGGGGGAGGCCGGGAGGGGGTCGTTTATCTGACACCTGGTAAGTTCTTTTTGCTACCTCTGTAACATATTCCCAACATGGCCGTTGCGCAGAATAGATTCAGCCGCATGATGTCGCCAGACTCCCCCTTAGCGAGCAAAATGATGATTGCCGTTGCTTTAGTTGATGACCATGTTGTGGTGCGTTCCGGTTTTGCCCAGTTGCTGAGCCTTGAAAACGACATTGAGATTGTGGGCCAGTACAGTTCTGCCGCCGAAGCCTGCCCTGCATTGATAAAAAACCAGCCCGATGTTGCGGTGCTCGACGTCTCCATGCCTGACGAAAACGGCCTGAGTTTGTTAAAACGCCTGCGCCAGCAACGCCCTGGTTTCCGCGCCATAATCCTCAGTATTTACGACACGACGGCCTTCGTACAAAGCGCGCTGGATGCCGGTGCCAGCGGTTATCTCACCAAACGTTGTGGCCCTGAAGAATTAGTACAAGCGGTGCGCACGGTCGGCATGGGCGGGCATTATTTGTGTGCCGATGCCCTGCGTGCACTGCGCCATGCGGGTCAACCTGCCAAAGTGCTGGAAGTGCTCACGCCGCGTGAACACGAAGTTTTCGATTTGCTGATCAAAGGCGAAAGCGTTAAGCATATTGCCGAGCAGCTGAACCTTAGCCACAAAACGGTGCATGTGCATCGCGCCAATATCCTCGGCAAACTGCAATGCGAAAGCACCATCGAACTGGTGCATTTTGCCCTTGAACACCAACTGTTAGCCGGGCGCTAAATGTCTCGTTCGTGGCGGCATCTGCTGTTATCGCTGTTTATCATTTTCGCCTGGGGGCTGACCTGGCTTGCGCTGTGGACAATCAGTTTTTACCTCACCAATAACGGTCAACAAGCCACGTTACTGTTACCGCAGGGCGTGCATCTTGCCCTGCTGATTTTGCTGCATCGCCGCTACTGGCCCGCCCTTTTCATTCCGGTTATTGGGCTGCTCTGCTGGCTTTGGCTGCAACAGTTAATGACCGAGCCGGTGATGTTACTTTCACCGTTCCTCAGCGCGATTCCGGCGCTTTTCGTCCAGCATTACTGGCACCGTTTTACGCTTTACTGGCAGAGATTGTCGTTGCTGATGGCGGCGATTACCAGCGATGCGCTGCTGCATACGCTGGCGTTGACTCCGTTTTTATCGGGTTCTGCCTCGCAAACATTACTGGCCGCCTTTACCGGTGGCGTGGTGCTAACGCCCTTCGTGTATTTGATTTATGAATACTTGCGCCAGCAACACCTGGAAAGTCTGCTGGCACAGGAAACGCCAAATCCGCCGCTGCGCACTTCGCTGCTTATCTGGTGCAGCCTGTTTTTCATCATTGGCGTTGGCGCACAGATGGTGGTGTCGCCGGAGATCGAACGGCTATTGCTGATTGTGGTGTTTCTGCCAAACGTGGTGATGGCCTACAAATTTGGCTGGCAAGGCGGCGTGCTGGCAGCGCTGTTGGGCAGCATGATGATTACCATTGCCCGGCAAATTGGCAGCGGGTTTAACGGGCTGATGGAGATGGAGCTTTTTCTCTCAACCCAGGCGCTGCTGGGCATTGGGCTGGGGATTGCCATTAGCCGCCAGCAGCATCTGGCAAATAATCTGCATCGTTACCGTCAACGGCTGGAAGTTGAATTACAGGCTCGCCGCGAGTTGATGGAGCAACTTGTGCATACCGAAGAAGACACGCGCAAGGATCTGGCGCGTGAGTTGCACGACGAAATTGGCCAGAACATTACCGCGATTCAGATTCAGTCGATGCTGGTGAAACGCACCGCCAGCGGCGATGCGACGGTGCTTGCCGCCGAGCAAATCAATCAGCTTGCCCAGCGCATCCACCACTCTACACGTCATCTTTTGCGCCAGCTTCGCCCACCGGTGTTGGACGAAATCTCGCTCGATAAAGCATTGCATCATCTGATGCAGGAATTTGCTTTTGCCGAGCGCGGAATTACCTGCCGTTTCCATTACGATTTACCCGGCCAGCCTGCCAGCGATCCAGTGGTGTTTACGCTGTATCGCCTGGTGCAGGAGCTACTGAACAATATCTGCAAACACGCGGATGCCCGCATGGTTGAGATCTCTTTGACTCAACAACCCGACGGCGTGCGCCTGGAAGTGAAAGACGATGGCATCGGCTTTAGTGGCTCTACCCACACCGGACACGGATTACAAGGGATCGCCGAACGCATCCGCGCTTTAGGGGGCGATTTAGTGCTCGAAAGCCAGTCCGGCACCCGCGTAATTGTTAACCTGCCCACACTTTTTCAACAAACTCAGGGATAACCAGGAAAAAGTCCTGGTTGACTAAAACCTTGTCTCATCCGCTTTGTTTCCGCGTTTTCTATAGTCATTTCAACCCGGAGGAATCCCATGATTTCCGAGCAAAGACCTGGTCGTGATTATCGTTACTGGCGTCCACGTTTGCTGTTGTCGATGGTCGTCGGCTACGCCGCTTTTTATCTGACGCGCAAAAGCGTCAGCTTTGTCCTTCCGGCTATGCAGGTCGATTTGGATTTAAGCAAAAGCGATATCGGCCTGCTGGGTACGCTGTTTTATGTGTCGTACGGTCTGTCGAAATTTGCCGCAGGACTGTGGCATGACCGCCGGGGCGCACGCTGGTTTATGGGCGCGGGTCTGCTGGCTACCGGGATTTTGAATATCCTGTTCGCCTTCGGCAGCAACTTACCCGTGTTACTGGTTATCTGGACGCTGAACGGATTTTTCCAGGGTTTTGGCTGGCCGCCCTGCGCAAGATTGCTGACGCACTGGTATTCGCGCAACGAGCGCGGTTTTTGGTGGGGATGCTGGAATACCTCCATCAACCTTGGTGGCGCGGCAGTTCCGCTGATTTCTGCACTGATGGCGCTGTGGTACGGCTGGCAGGCGTCGTTATTTGTCTCGGGTGCCATCGGCATCATTATTGGTATTTGGCTGTGCCGCAGCTTAACCGGCACGCCGCAAGAAATGGGTTTGCCTTCGGTGGGCGTCTGGCGGCATGACCCGCTGGAAATGCGCCAGGAACAGCTCAGCCCGGCAATGCCGCAGTGGCAAATGTTTCGCAGCACAGTGCTGCAAAACCCCATGATTTGGCTGCTCGGCGTGAGTTACGTGCTGGTGTACCTGATTCGTATTGCGCTGAACGACTGGGGCAATATCTGGCTTTATGAAAGCCACGGCGTGAATTTACTGAGCGCCAACGCCACGGTGATGCTGTTTGAGATGGGCGGGTTACTGGGTGCGCTGTTTGCCGGATGGGGCTCGGATTTACTGTTTCGCGGCCAGCGTGGGCCGATGATTTTGCTGTTTGCGTTAGGGCTGTTTGTTTCCGTCGCCGCACTTTGGCTATCGCCCGTTCACCATTATGCGCTGTTAGCCGTCTGCTTTTTCGCCATCGGATTTTTTGTTTTTGGCCCGCAGATGCTGATTGGCCTTGCCGCCGTAGAGTGCAGCCATAAACAGGCGGCAGGCAGCGTGACCGGATTTTTGGGTTTGTTTGCCTATTTGGGTGCGGCACTGGCGGGATGGCCGCTGTCGCAAGTGATTGAGCGTTACGGCTGGTCCGGGATGTTCGCGTTGTTAACGGTCGCCGCCGCGCTGATTGGATTTTTGCTGATGCCGCTGTTAATGGCGGGCATCAGCGCGCAGGACAGGAGTGTTGGTGCCATGGACCCGGCAGTCACCTTACCTCAGGACACTTAGGATAATAATATGAAACTGACCGTGCTCTCTTCTCTGGTTGCTGCTGGTGTTGCGCTGGCTACCCTGTCCGGTGCCGCGCAGGCAAAAGGCCGTCTGGTGGTGTATTGCAGCGCTACCAACGAAATGTGTGAAACAGAAACCAAAGCGTTCGGCGAAAAATACGATGTAAAAACTTCGTTTATCCGCAACGGTTCTGGCAGCACGCTGGCGAAAGTGGATGCCGAAAAGAAAAACCCGCAGGCCGATGTGTGGTACGGCGGTACGCTGGACCCGCAATCTCAGGCGGGTGAAATGGATCTGCTGGCACCGTATAAATCTGCCAACCTTGCGCAAATCATGCCGAAGTTCCAGGACCCGGCTAAGCGTAAAGGTAACTACTCCTCGGCGGTGTATATCGGCATTCTCGGTTTTGGGGTCAATACCCAACGCCTGAAAGAGAAAAACCTGCCGGTGCCGAAGTGCTGGAAAGACCTGACCAACCCAATTTATAAGGGCGAAATCCAGGTGGCTGATCCGCAAAGCTCAGGCACTGCCTATACCGCACTGGCTACCTTCGCGCAGCTTTGGGGCGAAGATCAGGCGTTTGATTACCTGAAAAAACTCAACGGTAATATCTCTCAATACACCAAATCGGGTATTGCGCCTGCGCGTAACGCCGCCCGTGGCGAAACCGCTATTGGCATTGGTTTCCTGCATGATTATTCCCTCGAAAAAGAGAATGGCGCACCGCTGGAGTTAATCTCCCCATGCGAAGGCACCGGCTATGAAATTGGCGGCGTCAGCATCCTGAAAGGCGCTCGCAATATGGACAACGCCAAACTGTTTGTTGACTGGGTACTGTCCAAAGAAGCGCAAGAGTTGTCGTGGAAAAAAGGTAAGTCTTATCAAATCCTGACCAACACCACCGCCGAAAGCTCGCCGCTGTCGCTCAAGCTCGACGACCTGAAGTTAATCAATTACGACATGGATAAATACGGCGCGACCGACATGCGTAAAGCGCTGATCAACAAATGGGTCAGCGAAGTGAAGATGGGTAACTAACCCACCAGCAGGTGACGGTGTCACGCCACCTGCTTCTCTCTTTTTCTTTTGGCCGATGAGGCACTTATGTCTGAAACTTTACTTTTGCGCGCGCCGCGAATGCGGGACGCTATTATCTGGTGGGTGGCGCTTTGCTGGCTGGCTTTTGCCCTGCTACCAAGCTGGAGCCTGGACTACGGCCTGTTTGAATCGACTCGCGAAGAACTGCTCGACGCGTACAGTTGGTCTGGCATCAACATCAGTCTGCTGTGGTACGTTTTACCTTCGCTGTTATTGCTGCGCCCGTTCAACGAACTGGGGCCAGAAAAACGCCAGCGTCACTATTTCGATGCCGGTTGGGCATTGTTCTGCATGGCCTTTATTGTGGTCAGCGCAACCGTCACCGAACGCGGTATGGGCTACGCCAGCATCGTGCTGTTTATCGCGCTTGGCATGGTTATCACTCTCGCCCTGACGCGCCTGGAATGGCTGGGCGGCGACAGTTTTGTGATTGGTTCGCTGGTCGCTATTGTGGCGTTAATCGGCGTGTTTATTGTCTGGCCGAGCATTGCGATTTTCATTCCGATGTTCACCACTGATACTGGCGAGTTTGCCCCGCTGGCGTTTATGGCGGTGCTAAGCCATGCGCATATCATTCAGGTGATTATCAACTCCATCGCGCTGTCGATTGCCGTGGGTATTGGCTGCACCTTCTTTGGCCTGGTGCTGGCGATTTACACCACGCGCATCGCCAAACGCAGCGCCATTATTGGCCGTATCTTCTCTATTTTGCCTATCGTCACGCCGCCGTTTGTAGTGGGTCTTGGCGTGACGCTGATGATGGGCCGCTCAGGTTACGTGACCGAATTAATGGTGGACTGGTTTGGGCTGACCAACACCAACTGGCTGTACGGTTTTACTGGCATCTGGCTAGCGCAGGTTCTGGCCTTCACGCCGATGGCATTTATGATCCTCGATGGCGCGATTAAAACCATTCACCCTTCCCTTGAAGAAGCGTCGTATACGCTGCGCGCCACGCGCTGGAAAACCTTCAAAGGCGTATTTTTACCGCTGTTAAAACCGGCTCTAGCAAACGCATTTTTGATTGTGATTGTGCAATCGCTGGCTGATTTCAGTAACCCGCTGGTGTTGGGCGGCAACTTCGACGTGCTCGCCACGCAAATCTATTTCTACATCACCGGTTCGCAGCTTGATTACCAGGCCGCCAGTACGCTCGGCGCGTTCCTGCTGCTGTTCTCGCTGATGGTGTTCTGCATTCAGTACATGTGGATTGGGAAACGTTCTTACGTCACGGTTTCCGGTAAGTCCAACCGTGGCGATGTGCAGCCGCTGCCGGTCACGCTGGTGTGGGGCGTTATCGCCCTGCTGAGTATCTGGATCGCGTTTAACGCCCTGCTTTACGGCAGCATTTTCTACGGCAGTTTCACCGTGAACTGGGGTGTTGATTACACGCTAACGTTCGATAACTTTATCAAGCTGTTCGGCCAGGGCATGAGCGATGGCGCATGGCCTTCTCTGCTCGACACCTTGCTATATGCCGGTATCGCCGCCCCAATCACCGCGTTCTTCGGGCTGTTGATTGCCTGGATTGTGGTTCGCCAGCAGTTCCGTGGCAAAAAGACCATCGAGTTCACCACTATGCTGTGCTTTGCCGTTCCGGGCACCGTGGCGGGCGTGTCTTACATTCTGGCGTTTAACAGTGCTCCGGTTTACCTGACGGGCACCGCCGCGATTGTGATTATGTCGATGGTGATGCGTAACGTGCCGGTGGGTATTCGCGCCGGTATTGCCGGGCTTGGGCAAATCGACAAATCGCTGGATGAGGCGTCGCTGAGTCTGCGTGCCGGTTCGATGCGTACCATTATCAACATTCTGCTGCCGCTGCTGCGCCCGGCGATTTTGTCCGCGCTGATTTACAGCTTCGTGCGAGCAATTACCACCGTCAGCGCCATTGTTTTCCTGGTAACACCGGATAATCGCGTCGCCACCGCCTACATTCTTAACCGCGTGGAAGATGGCGAATACGGCGTGGCGATTGCGTACGGCTCGATTCTTATCGTCGTAATGCTGACCATTATTTTCATTTTTGACTGGCTGATTGGTGAAGCGCGTATTTCGCGTTCGAAAGCCAAAACCAACGCGTGATTACGGAGTAAAACATGACACAACCTCATTTTGTAGAACTGCGCAATGTCACGAAACGGTTTGGCAATAACACCGTCATTGAAGGCATTAATCTGGCGATCCCAAAAGGTGAAATGGTGACGCTGCTTGGGCCTTCGGGCTGTGGGAAAACTACCGTGCTGCGGTTGGTTGCCGGGCTTGAGAAACCGTCCGATGGGCAGATTTTTATTGATGGCGAAGATGTAACGCACCGTTCCATTCAGCAACGTGACATCTGCATGGTGTTCCAGTCGTACGCCCTGTTCCCGCATATGTCGCTGGGCGATAACGTAGGCTACGGGTTGAAAATGCTCGGCACGCCGCGAGCGGAGATTAAAACGCGTGTGAAAGAAGCGTTAGCGATGGTGGATTTGGACGGCTTCGAAGACCGCTTCGTTGATCAGATTTCCGGTGGGCAACAACAGCGCGTGGCGCTGGCGCGAGCGCTGATCCTCAAACCTAAAGTGCTGCTGTTTGATGAACCGCTCAGTAACCTTGACGCCAATCTTCGCCGCAGCATGCGTGACAAAATCCGCGAGCTACAAAAGCAATTCAACATCACGTCGCTGTACGTCACCCATGACCAAAGCGAGGCGTTTGCGGTGTCCGATACCGTGCTGGTGATGAACAAAGGCGAAATCATGCAGATTGGCAGCCCGCAAACGCTGTATCGCCAGCCTGCATCGCGCTTTATGGCGAGTTTTATGGGCGATGCTAACGTGTTCCCGGCACGCTTTGGCAGCGATTTTGTCGAGATCCACGGCTACCGTTTACCGCGCCCGCCGCAGTTAACGGTGACGCAGACGGAAGGCACTGTGGGTGTGCGCCCGGAAGCCATTACGCTGAGCGAACACGGTGCAGAAAGCCAACGTTGCGTGGTACGCCATGTGGCCTATATGGGGCCGCAATATGAAGTGACGGTAGAATGGCATGGGCAGGCGTTGCTGTTGCAGGTAAACGCCACGCGTATGCAGCCTGACGTGGGCGATAACTACTATCTGGAGATCCATCCGTACGGAATGTTTATTCTGGCGGATGCCGCTTAATTATTATTCTCTGGCTCAGAATCCCTGAACAAGATCACATTCTGAGCCTTTCCCAAATGTAACCGTCAACGATGGGATATAAGTCACAAAATATTTTACTGAGGTTAAAAAAAAGCCTGGATAAATCCAGGCTAAAGGCATTCACAATGATAAAAAAGACGGACTAAATCATAATTTACAGCATTGGCATATAACGAACGCTATTGGCATATAACGAACCCCTTCACGTTATCAATTAATTAATCTTAGTTAAAATACGAATTAATAATGATTTAAATACATTCATTCATGAAATCAATGCTCATTTCATTCGTATACTTTTGAATTATATTATTCGTTTTGGTTACATTTATCCTGTGAGTATAAGTGAACTTACTGAGTAGCATGAGTTCACTAGTCGTCTCGCACAATTAGTAAACAATTAATTGATAAGAAATATACTCATAAGAGGGTGTTCTCATGTTTAGAAAAACATTGGCAATTCTAATCCCAGCATTATTGGCTGCGGGTTCGGTTCATGCGGCAGAAGTTTATAACAAAGATGGCAACAAACTTGACCTGTACGGCAAAGTGGATGGTCTGCACTATTTCTCTGACGATGCCAATAAAGATGGCGATCAGACCTATGTGCGTATGGGCTTCAAAGGTGAAACTCAGATCAACGATATGCTGACTGGTTACGGCCAGTGGGAATATAACGTTCAGGCGAATAATACTGAAACCAGTGGCAACCAGTCATGGACTCGTCTTGCCTTCGCTGGCCTGAAATTCGGTGATTACGGTTCATTTGATTATGGCCGTAACTACGGTGTGCTGTATGACGTGGAAGGCTGGACAGATATGCTGCCAGAATTTGGCGGCGACTCCTACAGCCAGGCGGATAACTTCATGACCAACCGTGCCAACGGTGTGGCAACTTACCGTAATACCGATTTCTTCGGTCTGGTTGACGGCCTGAATGTTGCTGCACAGTACCAGGGTGCAAATGAAAGTAAGGGTGCGGGTCAGGAAGGCACCAATAACCGTAATGGCGATAACGACGTTCGCAACGAAAACGGCGACGGCTGGGGTTTATCAACCACTTATGACCTGGGTATGGGCTTCAGCGCAGGTGCTGCTTACGCCTCATCTGACCGTAGCAACGATCAGCAAACCATGACGAATGCACAGGGCGACAAAGCTGACTCATGGACTGCTGGCCTGAAATACGATGCTAATAACATCTATCTGGCAACCATGTATTCCGAAACCCGTAATATGACGCCATACGGCGACCTTGATGGCGTAGCAAACAAAACTCAGAACTTTGAAGTGACTGCACAGTACCAGTTCGACTTCGGTCTGCGCCCTGCCGTATCTTTCCTGATGTCTAAAGGTAAAGATCTGGGTAATACCCATAACGGCGATACCACTTACAACAATAGTGGCGACAAAGATCTGGTTAAATATGCAGATATTGGCGCAACCTATTACTTCAACAAAAATATGTCCACCTATGTTGATTATAAAATCAACCTGCTGGACGATAACGACAACTTCTATAAAGACAACGGTATCTCTACCGATGATGTCGTTGCTTTAGGTCTGGTTTACCAGTTCTAATTAACGTCTGAATTAAAAGGCCCGCATGTTAATTTGCGGGCCTTTTAATAGGTAAACGAATTGTTGAAATATTATTTCAGACTACAACAACCCGCAACGCCGTTTACTGCGATCGCACGCCTGCTGATATAACTCAAATTCATTCGCCACTGGCGCACCCAATGCCTCTTCAAATGCCGTCCGGCTGGAATGCCCGTGGCTACTTTGCCCACCCTCACCGCCCAAATTCGACTGGAAAATCCCCGCTGCACTGACCGGCAGAAAATCTTCATAAATAATCGGCTGTGCCACCAGCCAACCGCGCTCAATCAGCGGTTGCGGGTCATCACCTGGTTTAATCGCCTGACGGTGCATTTCACCCACTGGCGTTAAACGGTAGTGGAAATAAGCCAGATCCTGACTGCGCATTAACGTATCGCTGTCCGGCAGGCGGCTGAAAACTTCCTGCAAATGTTGCTGATGGCTAAAGTTGTCTTGCCCGTTACCCGCAAGACTCAGCAACTCGTCATATAAGGCACGGCCTTTTGGCGTTAACGCCACGCCACGTTGCTCTATTTCACCAAAGCGTGCGGTGTGCGTCCCATGATGAACACCGGCAAAAATTATCGGTTCCTCCAGCGCTTTAAAGCTGGTCTGGCGCAATAAAATCGGGAACGTGCGCCGTGGTGGGCCTTCGATAATCGCTTTTGGCGCAATACCGTATTCAGGCATCAGCGCCTGAACGCGGTCGATATCCAGCGTGCGCGGCGTCAGGTGGTTGATATGGCAACCACGGAAGCAAACCACGTCGGCAATCAAACGATGCTGCTGGTGAAACGCCTGGTAAGTTTGCGCGTCCACCGTGGCATGGCTGTGCCAACGGAAGGTTTCCAACGCCTGCGCCACAAACTCATCGGCTTGTTCTTCGTTAAATGCGCCCTGCTGGTCGTAAATATCCAGCAACGCACGGCAACGCGGAGTGAAAATATCGCGCTCGGCCAGAATCGCCGCAGCGGTGTTTCGTAGCTCAGTATCATCAATCAATTCAAGACGTAACAACGAGGTGAAAATACGGAACGGGTTACGCGCCAGGGCTGCATCGTCAATCGGGCGAAATGCAGTGGAATGCACCGGAACGCCCGCCTGAGAAAGATCGTAATAACCGACAGGATACATCCCCATTACCGCAAATATGCGCCGCAAAGTGGCCAGTTCTTCCGCTTTACCCACCCGAATCGCACCGTGACGCTCCACATTCAGGCGCGCCAGTTCGTCTGCGTTTTCTAACCGCTGTTGCAGATCGGGGTTGTTTTCTAGCACCGCCAAATTCACATCGGCGACTAACTCTAACAAGGTGCCGTACTGAGGCACCTCTTGCTGGTACATCGCCGACATAGCGTGCGAAAATTTTTCCCGAATATCATCAGCCGTGATGTTGTTCGCCATGATGTCGTACTCCTGTGAATATTGCTGAAAGAGTAGGACGACATGCGGAGGTTTTGGGCTAAGAATTTTTGTTTTGTGATCGACTCTACAGCCACGCACCAGAAGTAATCTTATTTACCCGTTTCATAGCTACAGGTTATGAATGACAGCGCTTAAATTCACTTTAATTTAACAAATTATTAACTGAGACTGTCAGCGGCGATAGTTAAAACATAAAACATCATCCCCTGTTCGGAGCACCCTATGTCACAAATTTGGCAACCTCGTGAGCTTGTACATCGCGACTATGATTCCCATCCTCCGGCTTTCGCACCGGGGTATAAAACCAGTGTGTTACGCTCGCCGCGAAATGCGCTGATCTCTTTGCAGAACTCGCTTTCTGAAATCACGGGTCCGATATTTGGCGCGAAAGATTTGGACCCGCTAGATAACGATTTAATCATGAATTACGCCAAAGACGGTTTACCCATTGGCGAACGTATTATTGTGCACGGCTATGTGCGCGACGGTTTTGGTCGCCCGATGAAAAACATGCTGGTTGAAGTGTGGCAGGCCAATGCTGGCGGGCGTTATCGCCATAAGAAAGATAAATATCTGGCGCCGATCGACCCTAATTTTGGCGGCTGTGGGCGTGTGTTAACCGATGAAAACGGCTATTACTTTTTCCGCACCATTAAGCCAGGCCCGTATCCGTGGCGTAACCAGGCCAGCGACTGGCGCCCTTCCCACATTCACTTTTCACTTTCCGGCGATTCCTTTGCCCAGCGTTTAATCACGCAGATGTACTTCGAAGGCGATCCGCTGATCAAGCAGTGCCCAATTGTGAAAACCATCAATAACGACGACGCCATTCGCACGCTAATTGCCGAGCTGGACACGCACGCAGCAGTGCCGCTCGACTGCCTGGCTTATCGCTTTGATCTGGTATTGCGCGGCCAACGCGCCACGCTGTTTGAAAACCGCACTCAAGGAGCCGTGTGATGAAAGATTATTTAGCGGAAACCGCATCGCAAACCGCTGGCCCGTATGTGCACATTGGCCTGGCTCCGCAAGCTGCCGGTTTTAACATTTTCGAGAAAAATTTTAGCCATGTACTGACCAACTCTCACACTCAGGGCGAGCGAATTATCGTTGAAGGACGCGTATTTGACGGTTCTGGCACGCCGGTAAGAGATGTGTTGCTGGAAGTATGGCAAGCCAACGCCGCCGGGCGTTATAACCACCCTGCGGATCAGCAAGCCGATAAAAAACTGGATGAAGATTTCCGAGGCTGGGGACGCACCTGTTCAGACTTCGACAGCGGCGTGTGGCGTTTTGACACCATCAAGCCAGGTGCGGTCACCGGACGCGATGGACGCATGATGGCTCCGCATCTGAATCTGTGGATTGTGGCGCGCGGAATTAATATTGGCCTGAACACGCGGATGTATTTTTCTGACGAGCAAGCCGCGAACGAAACCGACCCGGTGTTGAATCTTATCGAGTGGGAAGTCCGGCGCAATACGCTAATTGGCAAGCGCGAGAAGCGTGGCGACGAGGTGATATATACGTTTGATGTGTATCTTCAGGGCGAGAAGGAGACTGTATTTTTTGATGTGTAGGGGTTGATCGACCCCCCTTGCCAGGGAAGGGAGCAGACCGGTGCCTTTAACTCCTCCTCCTGGTAAGGGGGAGGCTGGGAGGGGGTCGTTTCCCAATAAATCCCCAATTTGCCTGGTCCCATTCCTGAATGTTATCAATAACCGTAAATTGTTAATGAAATTTTGCTAGCAAGTTATCAAAATCAAACAACTTATCTTGTCAGCGCTACGGGTCTGTTTTTAACATCAGGTTATGGAAAAAAACGGTTTATTCAGTCAGCGCATTCGCTTGCGCCATCTTCATACTTTCGTGGCTGTCGCTCAACAGGGAACACTGGGGCGCGCGGCTGAAACACTTAATCTTAGCCAGCCTGCACTGTCGAAAACACTTAATGAACTTGAGCAGTTAACCGGTACGCGGTTGTTTAACCGTGGGCGTCTTGGCGCGCAGATGACACTAATGGGTGAGCAGTTCCTGACTCACGCCGTTAAGGTGCTGGATGCGCTTAATCACGCCGGGCAATCGCTCAATCAGAAAGACGGGCGAAACACGACGGTGGTTCGTGTAGGCGCGCTGCCGACGGCGGCGTTGGGCATATTACCAAAAGTTATCGGCCAGTTTCACAAGCAGCAAAGTGATGTCACGCTGCAAGTGGCGACCATGAATAACACGATGCTGCTGTCGGGGTTAAAATCCGGCGAGCTGGATTTAGGTATTGGCCGGATGTCCGATCCCGAATTAATGACCGGGCTGAATTATGAGCTGCTGTTCCTCGAATCGTTAAAGCTGGTGGTTCGCCCAGGACATCCGCTGCTGCACGAAAACATTACCCTTAGTCGAGTGATGGAGTGGCCTGTCGTCGTTTCCCCTAAAGGGACGATTCCGCGCCAGAATGCCGAGTCGTTGCTTTCCAGCCAGGGCTGTAAAATGCCTGCGACCTGTGTTGAAACGCTTTCCGCTTCGCTGTCTCGCCAACTGACCGTGGATTATAACTACGTGTGGTTTGTGCCGTCTGGCGCGGTGAGAGAGGATTTACGTCAGGGAACGTTGACTTCGTTGCCGGTTGCGACACAAGGTGCGGGAGAGCCGATTGGCATTTTAACGCGGGTGGATGCGCCGTTGTCTGCTGCGGCACAAATCTTATTGGCGTCTATTCGGAAGTCGATTCCCGGTTGAGTTGGAAGGTGCCGCGTGAGCAACACCCTCCATTATCTATCCCTGAGCGTCCATTTCATCAAACACCTGTTGAGCCAGATGCATGGTGGCGTTAGCGGCGGGTAAACCGCAGTACAGCGCCGAATGCATAATCAACTCTTTCAATTCATCACGCGTGACCCCGTTATTAAACGCGGCGCGCAGGTGCATTTTCAGTTCGGCTTCACGGTTTAACGCAATCAACATGGCGATGGTTATCATGCTGCGGGTGTGGCGTTCAAGCCCTGGGCGCGTCCAGATATCGCCCCAGGCGTAGCGCGTAATGAAGTTCTGAAACTCTTCATTGAGCGGCGTGAGTTGCGACAACGTGCGGTCAACGTGGCTGTCGCCGAGAACCGCACGACGCACGTCCATGCCTTGCTGATAATGTTCTTCATCCTTCATCTCAGTCATCCTGTTGAATAAAGTTGAGCAGCGCTACGTTAAAACCGTGTGCATCTTCAATGCTGGAAAGATGCGAAGCCGCAAGCGTAACCAGGTGCGAACCGCTGACCTGCTGGTGCATAAACTCGCTGTCGGCAACGGTGGTAACCGGGTCGTATTTGCCTGCGATAAACTGTATCGGAACTGAAATCTTGTCTATTTCTGCACGCAAATCGGCTGCGGCTAAGGCTTCGCAACAGGATGCATACCCTTCGGCATTACTCTGTGCCAGGTTCTGGCATAAAGCGTCTACCGGTGCGTGGTGACGCTTAACAAAATCTTCCGTGAACCAGCGCGAAGGCGCGCTTTTCGCAATAGCAGACATCCCTTCGTGGCGCACGGTTCGCGCACGTTCAAGCCAGCCGGTTTGCTCGCCGATTTTTGCCGCACTGTTGGCAACGGTGACGGACAGAAAGCGTTCTGGTGCAAAGCGCGCCAGCCATAATCCGGTGAGCCCGCCCATGGATATCCCGCAAAAATGCGCTTTATGTACACCCGCGTCGTCCATCACGCTGATCACGTCTTCCGCTAATTGCGGCAGCGTGGTTTTGTCGTTTTTCGTGGTGCGCCCGTGGCCGTGCGTGTCGTAGCGCAGCACGCGAAAGTTTTCGAGCAAGGCCGCCATTTGCGGCTGCCACATGTCAAACGTGGTGCCCAGTGAATTGGATAACACCACGACCGGTGCGCCCGCAGGCCCTTCCAGTTGATAATAAAGGCTCATTTTACCCTCCTGGTTTGTTGTGCCGCCCGCGCCAGAACCTGGTTGATAAACTCGCTGTTGCTGCCAGTGGCTTGTTGCGGGTCGAGCAAATGTTCGATTTGTGTTGAAGAAAGATGCGGCGTGACTTCGGGATGTTGCGAAAGCAGCAACGCAAGCGGCTGGTTTTCATCCAGCGCACGGTGGCAGAGCTGTTCAACCAGATGGTGCGCCGCCTGTTTGCCGATAGATTTTGCCAACGCCAGCGTGACCGATTCCGCCATAATCAGGCCGTGGGTGATGTCCAGATTCGCACGCATTTTGGCGGTATTCACCTGCATTCCGCTCAGTAATTCGAGCGTGGTTTGCATCACACCACCCGCCAGCGTAACAAGCTGCGGGATCGTTTCCCACTCAGCCTGCCAGCCCCCAAGCGCCCTTTCATGCTGCTGATTTTGGCTCGCATACATCGTTGCCATTAGCCCTGGAATACGCGTTGTCGCCGTTAAAATTGCGGCGCAACTCACCGGATTACGTTTGTGCGGCATGGTGGATGAACCACCGCGCCCTTCTGCCACAGGCTCGCCCACTTCGGCGACTTCGGTTTGCATGAGCAACGCAAAATCACTGGCAAACTTACCCAGCGTGCTGCTGACGCCCGCAAACCAGGCGGCAACTTCCAGTAATCTGTCGCGTTGGCTGTGCCACGGTGTGTCGGCCTGATTAAGCGCCAGCGCGTTTGCCAGCGCCTGCGATACCGTGATCCCCTGCTCTTTTAATGATGCGAGCGTTCCCGCTGCACCGCCAAATTGCAGCACCAAAATACGTGGTTTCATTTCTTGCAGACGCTGCTGCCAGCGCAAAAGTGCATCCAGCGTTCCGGCCAGTTTCAGGCCAAAAGTGATGGGCAACGCGTGTTGCATCCAGGTGCGTCCTGGCATCACGCTGTGTCTGTGGCTTTGAATTTGTTGAGTTAAAGCGCAGATCAGTTGCTCGAAAAGTGTTTCGCTGGCATCAAGCGCTTCACGCAGTTGCAGAATCAGGCCGGTATCAATGACGTCCTGGCTGGTTGCGCCCCAGTGAACATAACGCGCGGCCTGTTCATCTTGTTGCTTCACGTTGGCGGTGAGCTGTTTCACCAGCGGGATCGCCAGGTTTCCAGCACCCGCAGCCGCTTGCGCTAGTGCCTGCACATCGAGTTTGTCGGCCTGACACTGTGCAGAAATCACCTTAATAGCCGACTCGGGGATCACGCCACATTGAGCACAAGCCAGCGCCAGTGCCGCTTCAAAATCCAGCATCCCTTGTAACGTGTTTTCATCGCTGAAAATTTCGGTCAACGGTGAATGCCGCAACATCGGGGTAAACAGTGTCATGCCTGCTCCTTAAACGCGTTCGATAATCAGTGCAATCCCCTGACCGACACCAATACACATGGTGCACAGCGCGTAACGTCCACCGCTACGCTTAAGCTGATACGCGGCGGTCATCGCCAGGCGGCCACCTGATGCGCCAAGCGGATGCCCCAGCGCAATCGCGCCACCGTTCGGGTTCACATGTTCTGCGTCATCCGGCAGGCCAAGGTCGCGCATCACCGCCAGTGCCTGTGCGGCAAAGGCTTCATTCAATTCAATCACATCCATTTGTGCGAGCGTTAACCCGGTTTGCGCCAGCACTTTACGCACGGCCGGAGCCGGGCCAAACCCCATAATCCGTGGCGCAACGCCTGCGGTTGCCACACCAACGACACGTGCCAGCGGCTGCAAACCATGTGTGTTAAGCGCCTGTTCACTGGCGAGCAGCAAAGCACAAGCGCCATCATTCACACCCGATGCGTTTCCGGCGGTGACTGTGCCATCTGCACGAACCACGCCTTTTAGTTTTGCCAACGACTCAATGGAAGTGGAGCGTGGATGTTCGTCGCGGGTAAACAGTAGCGCTTCGCCTTTGCGCTGGGCGATGGAAACGGGAATGAGTTCGTCATCAAAAATGCCCATTTCCTGAGCGCGCGCGGTGCGTAGCTGACTGCGTAATGCAAAGGCATCCTGATCTTCACGGTTGATGTTGAAGTCCGTCGCCACGTTTTCTGCGGTTTCCGGCATCGCATCCACGCCGTATTGCGCTTTCATCAGCGGGTTGATAAAACGCCAGCCAATAGTGGTGTCTTCCATTTTCATGCTGCGACTAAATGCGGATTCAGCTTTGCCCATCACAAACGGCGCACGCGACATGCTTTCCACGCCACCTGCAATCATCAACTGGGTTTCACCGCTTTTGATTGCCCGCGCGGCAACGCCTAACGCATCAAGGCTTGAACCGCATAAACGGTTGATGGTGCTGCCCGGCACGGTTTCCGGCATTCCTGCCAGCAATAACGCCATGCGCGCCACGTTGCGGTTATCTTCCCCGGCCTGGTTTGCACAGCCATAAATCACGTCATCCACCGCTGACCAGTCCAGATTCGGGTGGCGCGCCATTAAGGCTTTTAGCGGCAGTGCGGCTAAGTCATCGCTACGAACCGTGGACAGTGTGCCACCAAAACGACCAAACGGAGTACGCACTCCATCACAGATAAATGCTTGATTCATCATAGTTCCTTACGCGCTTTCTGCCAGTTGTTCGAAGCTAAGTGTGACCGGGGTAATGCGTTGTAATTCTTCAAATGACAGGCCATTGAAGATTTCGCGCACAACGGGGCCTTTTTCAGTGATGTCAATGACTGCGAGGTCTGTATAGATGCGGCTGACGCAGCCGATTCCGGTTAGCGGATAGGTGCAGGTTTCCACCAGTTTGCATTCGCCGTCGCGCGTCAGGTGGTCCATCATCACAAAGACTTGCCGTGCGCCGATGGCTAAATCCATCGCTCCGCCAACCGCTGGAATAGAATCCGGTGCGCCAGTGCTCCAGTTAGCGAGGTCGCCAGCGGCGGAAACCTGATAAGCACCCAACACGCAGATATCGAGATGACCGCCGCGCATCATGGCAAATGAGTCGCCATGGTGGAAAAAACAGCCGCCAGTCAGCAGGGTGACAAACTCTTTTCCGGCATTAATTAGCTCGGGATCTTCTTCGCCTTCTGCCGGTTTTGGCCCCATGCCCAGCAAGCCGTTTTCGCTATGCAGGAAGATTTCTTTATCTGCCGGAAGGTAGTTAGCAATGCGTGTTGGCAAACCGATGCCAAGGTTGACGTAAGCGCCTTCGGGAATATCACGAGCGACACGTTTTGCCATTTCATCACGGGTTAATTTTTTCACCTTTGGGCTCCTTATGCGCTTTGTGCCAGTGAGTTTTCGACGGCGACCAGACGCTGAACGAAGATGCCCGGCGTGATGACATTTTCCGGGTCAAGCTCGCCCAACTGCACTACACGGCTGACTTCGGCGATGGTTACGGTCGCGGCGGTCGCCATAATCGGCCCAAAGTTACGTGCCGCTTTGCGGTACACCAGGTTGCCCCAGCGATCGCCCTCGTAGGCTTTGATTAATGCGAAGTCTGCTTTCAGCGGGTATTCCAGCACGTACTGGCGGCCCTCTATTTCGCGCGTTTCTTTGCCTGCTGCCAGCGGCGTGCCGTAGCCGGTTGGCGTGAATACCGCCCCTAAACCTGCACCCGCAGCCTGAATACGTGCGGCGAGGTTGCCTTGCGGTACCAGTTCCAGCTCGACTTTGCCACGGCGATACAGGTCATCAAAAATCTGTGAATCCACCTGGCGCGGGAAAGAGCAGACCATTTTGCGCACGCGTCCGGCTTTCAAAAGTGCCGCCAGCCCCACTTCGCCGTTACCCGCGTTGTTATTGATGATGGTGAGGTCACGGGCTCCCTGAGCAATCAGGGCATCAATAAGGTGCGTGGGTTGTCCTGCGGTGCCGAAACCACCAATCATGATGGTGGCTCCGTCGAATATTCCGGCGACGGCTTCATCAAGCGTGGCCACACTTTTGTTGATCATCACTGAGCTCCTGGGTGTGCGTATATCGCACAAGTTTGCTTTGTTCGAACAAAATGTGACCCCGTTAACGAAGCTGGTCAAGGGCGATAATCGAAATATGGTGCGATTATCGAACATCATGTATCTTTGTTTTCAGAGTGTGATCGACGGCGAAAATTTCAGGAGAACAGAATGGATATTCAACGTGACGAAGTGACGACGGGAGAAGTCGATCCGTTTAAAGGCGACCCTAATTTTATGGCTTCACTGGCGCGTGGGCTGGAGGTGATTCAGGCCTTTACGCCGCAACGTCGGCAGTTGTCGATTTCACAAATCAGCCAGAAAACGGGTATCCCGCGTGCGGCGGTTCGCCGTTGTTTGTATACACTGAGCAAGCTCGGTTTTGTCTATGCCGATGATGGTAAAAACTACCAACTGCGCCCGCGCATTTTGTCGCTGGGGCATGCTTATCTGGCCTCAACGCCGCTGGCGAAATCCACGCAGCCGGTGCTCAAACATTTAAGCGAAATGCTTAATGAATCCTGCTCGATTGCCACTCTTGATGGCGACGATATTTTGTATATTGCCCGCGCTTCCAGCTCGCGCATCATGACGATTGATTTAGATATTGGTAGCCGTCTGCCCGCGTGGTCAACGTCGATGGGTCGCGTTTTACTGAGCTATTTACCGGAAGAACAGCTCAACGATTTTCTTGGGCGCATCACGATGATTCGCTATACGCCGCAGACGGTGGATTCGGTGAGTAAGCTGCGCGAGGAGTTAAAACGTGTGCGTCAGCAAGGCTACGCGCTTAACGATCAGGAGTTGGAAATGGGGCTGCGTTCGATTGCCGTTCCGCTGGTTAATCCAGATGGTGCAGTAGTTGCCGCGCTGAACGTTGGCGTTCACTCGGGGCAAGTTTCCGCACAGGAATTGCTTACCCGCGTGCTGCCAAAACTCCAGGAAGCGGCGCAAGAGTTGTCGTTGTTGTTGAAATAAAGGGCTCTTGTTGGATGCGGTTACGCTAATCCGACCGACGAAAACACAGGCTGTGATACAGTGTCCACGGCTCAAATTACTCGCGAGAATACCTATGCGGCAGAAGTTGTTAGACCCCGCTGATGTTCAGAAAACATTCGCCATGTTGACGGTTGACGAAAAAAACCGTGAGCTGTTGGGATCGCTTCACCCGCAGAACGTGCTCGATGAAATTGATTTTCTGCTTCTTCCACCAGGCTATGAACTGATTCGCGTGGATGACCGTCTGGAAAGTATTCCCTACCGTCATTTTGAACTCGCGTTGATTAATACGTTCACCCATGAAGTGGTTTACTACAACCGCGTCATCATTACCGGAGACGTATTCCTGAATTGTATGCCGGTGACGCAGATCCTGATATGGCGCTCGCCAAAGCCAGTTCATCGCCTCGTGTTACGTGATTTGCCTGGGAAAATATTCTCAGGTTATTTGCTTAAAAAATTCAGCGTCGTGGTAACCGACCGACACCAGACCCATGACGGCATGAACTTCTGGATGACACGCCTGTATGAGGCGCTGAATGCGAACTGCCACCTGTACGCCTATGACATGATCACGTGCGAATTGCGGTCTGTTCGCAATGAAGCCGATCTCGGGGCGCAGGTAGACTGGTTGTGGGGCCATGAAGATAACCATCAGAACCGGCTGGCCATTATCAGTGCAATGCCCCTTCCCCAAAACATCACCGAGTAGTCGGCATAATGCCTAGCGGCATTGTCGACGAAACTGATTAATCAACGCCGTGGTCAGCGGAGCCGGAGTGACGTCTCGCCGCTGGATCAGGTAGTACGTGGCTTGCGGCAGCGTTTCGATTACGTGAATCTGCTTCAACGTGTGTGCTAATAGCGGATCGTGGCCCAATTCAGCTGGCAGAATACTAAGAAAATCACTTTGCGCGACCAGGCTGATGCAGGCGGAAAACGTCTCACAGACTACGCTGACATTCGGCATTTCTGAACGCTTTTGGAATAACTCTTCCAGTTGTTTGTAGTAGCTGCCGC
Source organism: uncultured Buttiauxella sp. (assembly GCA_965119215.1). GTDB lineage: Bacteria > Pseudomonadota > Gammaproteobacteria > Enterobacterales > Enterobacteriaceae > Buttiauxella. The sequence continues at coordinate 106,956 of CBCPKK010000004.1, read as the reverse complement.
GCGGCGTTGGCATCGTCCAGTTGTAGTGCAGCAGTTCTGTTATTGATTTGGCATTAATCGCCGGATGGCCTTCACGCCCAAACACCGCAAAAGGTTTTTCAAGCAGCCGCTCAAAGGTAAATTCCTGGTCGTACGGCCCCTGATAATAAGTATTGATGGTGAAGTCCAGCTCGCCCTGGCGCAGCGCATTGATCATCGAAACCAGTTGCCCTTCCATGATACGGACTTTCACCTGCGGATGTTTTTGATGAAACGAGGTGATAACCGGCGGCATAAGCGTGCGCGAAATACTGGCGCCGAGGCCAATGTTGATTTGCCCCGCCAGTTGCCCCTGGCGCTGTAAAATATCTTCCTGCGCTGCCCTTAACTCTTCCAGAATCAAACGTGCGTGTTGGTAGAAACTTTCGCCACATTCAGTCAATGCCACGCCCTGGCTACGCCGGATGAATAAACGTGCGGACATCCCTTCTTCTAATTCTTTAATGGACTTTGTGAGCGCGGGTTGGGAAAGATTTAACGCCCGACTGGCTCCGCGAATACTGCCACTTTGCGTAACAGCCACGAACGCGCGGATCTGATGGAGCTTAACCTGGAAGGTCACATCGCCTCCTGATAACCATTAGCTATCAGCTGAAAGAATTTGGCATCTACTGTAATTCAATCTCTTGTGCCAGGGTAATCCCATGACGGCGAAATCTACCAAATATCGCCCAGTGATAAGTAAAAACTATCACAGCGTGAACTTGATCACAGAAGATGCTTATACAGGATGGGGTATGTCACAACTAGAAATGGCAGTACATGAATTAGCTCCGCGCATGCAGCACTGGCGGCGCGATTTTCACCACTTTGCAGAGTCCGGCTGGCTGGAATTTCGTACTGCAACTCTGGTGGCAGAGACACTGCATCAATTAGGTTATCAGCTCGCGTTAGGCCGTGATGTGGTGGATGACGCCGCACGAATGGGCTTGCCATCGGCGGAAGTGCTGGCGCATGAAGAACAACGTGCGCTCGAACAAGGTGCGTTGCCGCAATGGCTGGCGCATTTTTCTGGCGGATTTACCGGGATTGTTGCCACGCTTGAAACCGGCCGCCCAGGCCCGACGCTCGCTTTCCGTGTGGATATGGACGCACTTGATTTAGGCGAGATGCAACAGCCAGTGCATCGCCCGTTTGCCGAGGGTTTTGCTTCCTGCAATGCCGGAATGATGCACGCCTGTGGCCATGACGGGCATACCGCAATTGGTCTTGGCCTCGCCACTGTTTTGCAACAGTTTGCCGATCAGCTAAACGGCACCATCAAACTTATTTTCCAGCCCGCAGAAGAAGGCACGCGCGGCGCACGTGCCATGGTTGCCGCCGGTGCACTCGACAATATCGACTACTTTACCGCAATTCATATTGGCACCGGCATCCCAACCGGAACAGTGGTGTGCGGCAGCGATAACTTTATGGCGACCACCAAATTTGATGTGCAATTTACCGGTGTTGCCGCCCACGCAGGCGGTAAACCCGAGGAAGGCCGTAACGCCCTGCTCGCTGCGGCACAAACTGCACTCGCATTGCACAGCATCGCCCCGCACAGCGCAGGCGCATCACGCGTGAACGTGGGCGTTTTGCAAGCTGGGAGCGGGCGCAACGTGGTTCCCGCCCAGGCATTGCTGAAAGTTGAAACCCGTGGCGAAACCAGTGTCATCAACGACTATGTATTTGACCGTGCACAAGAAATTATTCGCGGCACGGCAACCATGTACGGCATTGAAGCCGACGTGCAGCTAATGGGGGCTGCGACTAACAGTGCGCCATCTCCAGAATGGGTGGCGTTTATTCGCCAGCAGGCAAGCGAAGTGAACGGCGTGACGCAAGTGGTTGATACGGTTAAAGGTGCAGCCGGTTCTGAAGATGCCACGTTGATGATGGCTCGCGTTCAGGAACAAGGCGGCAAAGCGTCTTACATGGTGTTCGGTACACAATTGAGTGCCGGACATCATAACGAGAAATTTGATTTTGATGAGTTGGTGATGGAGGTTGCCGTGAATACGCTGGCTCGCCTCGCCCTTAATTTCCCCTGGCAGCGAGGTGTGTAATGAGTTCGATTTATCCGTTTGTCGATGATGCTATTGAAGCCAAACGCGGCAAGTTTACCGCTATTGCCGATGATATCTGGGATCACCCTGAAACCCGTTTTGAAGAGCACTGGTCTGCTGAACGCCTGGCCTGCGCGCTGGAAGAAGAAGGTTTTAGTGTGGCTCGCAATGTGGGGAATATTGAAACCGCATTTGTGGCAAGTTTTGGGTCTGGAAAACCGGTTATCGCCCTGTTAGGCGAATACGATGCGCTGGCGGGTTTAAGCCAGTGTTCAGGCGAAACGTCACCTAATCCGCTGGTCGAAGGGGCAAACGGCCACGGCTGTGGCCACAATTTGCTGGGCACGGCGGCGTTTGCTGGTGCAGTTGCGGTGAAGGCCTGGCTTGAGCAGTACGGCGGCACTGGAACCGTGCGTTTTTATGGCTGCCCTGGCGAAGAAGGCGGTTCGGGCAAAACGTTTATGGTGCGCGAAGGGCTATTTGATGATGTGGATGCCGCTGTAACCTGGCACCCGGAAGCGTACGCGGGCATGTTCAGCACCAGTTCGCTGGCTAATATTCAGGTGGCCTATCGCTTCAACGGTATTGCGGCACACGCCGCAAACTCGCCGCATCTGGGCCGCAGTGCGCTGGATGCCGTCACGTTGATGACTACCGGCACTAACTTCCTCAACGAGCACATTATCGAAAAAGCACGCGTGCATTACGCCATCACCAACGCCGGTGGTATTTCGCCGAATGTGGTGCAGGCGCAAGCCGAAGTGTTATATCTGATTCGCGCCCCAGAGATGGGACAGGCGCAGCATATTTACGAACGCATTAATAAAATTGCCGAAGGTGCCGCGCTGATGACAGAAACATCGGTTAATGTGCGTTTTGATAAGGCCTGTTCAAATTACCTGCCTAATCGCCATCTGGAAGGGGTGATGTATCAGGCTTTACAGGCTTTGGGCTTGCCGGAATGGAACGATGAAGAACTGGCGTTAGCCAAAAAGATTCGTGCGACGCTCACTGAAAACGATCTGCAAAACAGCTTAAATAATATTGCTAATACCTCGAATGATGAGGGGAAAGCATTTGCTCGTCGCCATCGTGAAACGTTACTTATCGACGAAATTGCGCCTTATGCGCCAAATGACAAGATCCTTCCGGGCTCGACGGATGTCGGCGATGTCAGTTGGAAAGTGCCTGTCGCGCAATGTTTCAGCCCGTGTTTTACCGTGGGAACGCCGCTGCATACCTGGCAGTTGGTCAGCCAGGGGCGCACGTCTATCGCACATAAAGGGATGTTGCATGCGGGCAAAGTGATGGCGGCTACCGCCCTGCAATTGTTTAGCAGCCCGCAGACACTGGAGGCATGTCAAAGTGAGTTGCACGCACAACTCGCCGAGCGTCCTTATCAGTGTCCGATACCAGCAGGCGTGACACCGTCACCTTTAAAATAAAAAAATAACAACACAACATCGCAATGATCACCTGAGGTAAGTCCATGAGTATGTCCTCCATACCCACGCACTCCGGCTCTGGCAAGCTGTACAGCCTGGTAGAAAAAATTGGCAATAAAGTGCCCCATCCTTTTTTACTGTTCGTTTATTTGATTGTGATTTTATCGGTGAGTACCGCAGTACTTTCCGCGTTTAACGTCAGTGTTCGCAACCCTGCGGATGGCAGCCTGGTTCAGGTAAAAAATCTGTTGAGCGCTGATGGCGTACACTGGTTTTTGCCAAATGTGATTAAAAACTTCAGCGGGTTTGCGCCGTTAGGGGCGATTCTGGCTCTGGTGCTGGGCGCGGGTCTTGCGGAACGTGTCGGTCTGTTACCGAGCCTGATGGTGAAAATGGCGTCGCATGTTAGTGCGCGTTATGCCAGCTATATGGTTCTGTTTATTGCCTTTTTTAGCCATATTTCTTCTGACGCAGCCCTGGTGATTATGCCACCAATGGGCGCACTGATATTTCTCGCGGTTGGACGCCATCCCGTTGCGGGTTTGCTGGCAGCCATCGCCGGTGTCGGTTGCGGGTTTACTGCGAATTTATTGATTGTGACCACGGATGTGCTGCTTTCGGGGATCAGTACCGAAGCCGCTCACACTATCGATCCCGCGATGCACGTTAGCGTGATTGATAACTGGTACTTTATGGCGGTATCGGTGGTTGTGCTGTCGTTCGTCGGCGGGCTGATTACCGATAAAATCGTCGAGCCGCGACTGGGCGTATGGCAAGGCGAAAATAAAGAAAAGCTACAGCAACTTGATGATGTACAGCGCTTTGGTTTGCGCGTGACAGGAATTGTCGCGCTGCTGTTTATTGCGATTATCGCCCTGCTTTTGGTACCAGAGCACAGTTTGCTGCGCGATCCGGTTAAGGACACCATTATTCCTTCACCGTTTATCAGCGGCATTGTGCCGTTGATTATTTTGTTCTTTTTCGTTGTTTCGCTGGCGTATGGCATCGCGACCAAAAAAATACGCAGGCAGGCTGATTTGCCGCAGTTAATGATTGAGCCGATGAAAGAGATGGCCGGTTTTATCGTGATGGTGTTCCCGTTGGCGCAGTTTGTCGCCATGTTTAACTGGAGCAACATGGGCAAATTTATGGCTGTCGGGCTAACGGATGTGCTGGAAGGATCTGGGCTGAATGGCATTCCGGCGTTTCTTGGCCTTGCCCTGCTGTCCTCGTTTTTGTGTATGTTTATCGCCAGCGGTTCGGCTATCTGGTCCATTCTGGCCCCAATATTTGTGCCGATGTTTATGATGTTGGGGTTCCACCCGGCATTTGCGCAAATTCTGTTTCGCGTGGCAGATTCTTCCGTTATCCCACTCGCACCGGTTTCGCCGTTTATCCCGCTGTTCTTAGGCTTCCTGCAACGCTATAAACCTGATGCCAAATTAGGGACTTATTACTCTTTAGTATTACCTTACCCCCTCATCTTTTTGGGTGTCTGGTTGCTGCTACTGGTGGCGTGGTATCTTGTGGGCTTGCCTATTGGGCCGGGAGTTTACCCGCACCTCAATTAACTGGAGCGAACAATGCTGACACTGCTGGAAGACAAAATCATTACGCCGTTAGGGCCGTTATGGATTATTTGCGATGAGCAATACCATTTGCGTGCAGTGGAATGGGAAGAACATAGCGACAGAATGGTGCAATTACTGGGTCTTCATTATGGTGTCAGCGGTTACCAGCGCGTGGCTTGTGCCAATCCTGACGGGTTGAGCGATAAACTGCGCGACTATTTTGACGGTGATTTGGCCGTAATCGAAACACTCCCAACCGCCACCGCAGGAACTGCATTCCAGCGCGAAGTGTGGCAAACGCTGCGTACAATTCCGTGCGGTCACATCATGCATTATGGGCAACTGGCGGAACAACTTGGCAGGCCGGGCGCTGCTCGCGCAGTGGGTGCGGCAAATGGTTCAAACCCGGTTAGCGTGGTGGTTCCGTGTCACCGCGTGATTGGCCGCAATGGCACCATGACAGGTTATGCCGGTGGCGTGAGCCGTAAAGAATGGTTACTGCGCCATGAAGGATATTTGCTCTTATAGCTGATAAGCGCAGAGTTTTGTGCTTTATTCATCCAGGAATAATGGGAGCTTAGATACAGTCCCATTATTTTCAATAGGATAGCTCTATAACCCCTGTCTTATTGGCCGTAATATTCTGAATGCGCTTTCATCATACTTACGTGCTCAAGAAAAAGATGTTAAAATTGACCAATATCAATAACGGCCCGAGCATATCTATGATCCCTGAAAAGCGAATTATTCGACGCATTCAGTCTGGCGGCTGTGCTATCCATTGCCAGGATTGCAGCATCAGCCAGTTATGCATCCCTTTCACGCTCAATGAACATGAGCTTGATCAGCTTGATAATATCATTGAGCGTAAGAAGCCTATACAGAAGGGACAAACCCTGTTTAAGGCGGGTGATGAGCTGAAGTCGCTGTACGCTATTCGTTCAGGGACCATCAAAAGCTACACCATCACCGAACAAGGTGACGAGCAAATTACCGGTTTCCATCTGGCAGGTGACCTGGTTGGCTTTGACGCCATCGGAACCGGGATGCACCCGAGTTTCGCACAAGCGTTGGAAACGTCGATGGTCTGCGAAATCCCATTCGAAACCCTTGATGATTTGTCCGGTAAAATGCCAAACCTGCGCCAGCAGATGATGCGTTTGATGAGCGGTGAAATTAAGGGCGATCAGGATATGATTTTGCTGCTTTCCAAAAAGAATGCAGAAGAGCGCCTGGCCGCATTTATCTACAATCTTTCACGTCGCTTTGCGCAGCGCGGCTTCTCCCCTCGGGAATTCCGTCTGACTATGACGCGTGGAGATATCGGTAACTATCTGGGTCTGACGGTCGAAACCATCAGTCGTCTGCTGGGTCGTTTCCAGAAAAGCGGCATGCTGGCGGTAAAAGGAAAGTACATTACTATCGAAAATATCGATATTCTTTCCCAACTCGCGGGTCAATCGCGTAACGTTGCTTAATACCTCTTTTCCTGTGCCGGATCGCTAAATTTTCTTGTTTTATTGATCCGGCAAAGGCTTATCACCTGTTTCATTCAACACATATAGGTTAATCTTACTTAACAGAGTGTGGTTAATCAGTTGTAAGGAGACCTGTATGGCAAAGTATCAAAACATGCTAGTCGCGATAGATCCCAATCAGGACGATCAACCCGCCCTGCGGCGTGCTGTTTATTTGCATCAACGGATTGGTGGCAGGATCAAAGCGTTTCTGCCTATCTATGATTTTTCCTACGAAATGACCACCCTTCTGTCACCAGATGAACGCACGGCTATGCGTAAAGGCGTGATTAGCCAACGTGCGGCCTGGATTAAAGAACAAGCCCAACACTACATCGATTCGGGCATCCCGATTGAAATTAAAGTGGTTTGGCATAATCGTCCCTTCGAAGCGATTATCCAGGAGGTCATCAGCGGTGGTCATGACCTGGTGCTTAAAATGACGCACCAGCACGATAAACTGGAAGCCGTGATTTTCACACCAACCGACTGGCATCTTCTGCGCAAGTGTCCAAGCCCGGTGTGGATGGTTAATGAAAAACCCTGGCCTGAAGGTGGCCGAGCAGTCGTTGCGGTTAATCTGGCCAGTGAAGAGCAGTACCACAACGCGCTGAATGAAAAACTGGTTAAAGAGACGATTCGCTTAGCTGAAGATGTTAACCATACCGAAGTCCACCTCGTCGGTGCCTACCCGATTACCCCGATTAATATCGCCATCGAACTGCCTGATTTTGACCCGAGCGTTTATAACGATGCTATTCGTGGCCAGCATTTGGTTGCGATGAAAGTATTGCGCCAAAAATTTGGTATCGATGAGAAAATGACACACGTCGAAAAAGGCCTACCTGAAGAAGTGATCCCTGATCTCGCCGAGCATTTACAAGCGGGCATCGTGGTTCTTGGTACCGTTGGGCGCACTGGGCTTTCCGCTGCATTCCTCGGCAATACTGCTGAACAAGTCATCGACCACCTGCGCTGCGATTTACTGGTCATCAAGCCTGATGATTATCAAACGCCCGTAGAACTCGATGATGATGAAGACGATTAATCGATAGCTGCTGTAAGTCACAGTAAAAGAAAAGCCCGCTCATGATGAATGAAAGGCTTTTTGTTGGGTGGAGTGCTGAATCTCATGCCAGATGTCCATATGTGGCGGGGGAAGTCCCCCGCCACTGACCTCTAAAACTTCGCGATTACGACTTTCGACAGGCTAAAAATGCCGTCATCTCTATGCCTCCTTTTCGGTAGTGAAATTCACACAGTGAATCTTTCACCAGAAAAATAATCATGAGAATTGTCAAACAGATAACAATTACCGTGAACAACCTGTTCTTTGACGACATCTTCGCCTCCTGCGTTGCAAACACAAAATGAAGAGGCTACTATCATGGGGTCTAGGCATGAGAGGGCCTCGGGTTGGTTTAACTAACTCGGGGCTTTTTTCTGTCTGCTTTTCACCACAGGGTTCGAAGCATTCAGCTTCAGCACCCGGTCATATTTTACGCTTTGCCCTCCTCTCCTTACCACACTATTTTTCCATAGATTCAGATAGTTAAATGTAACGTTGCATTCATGCCAGTGATAAGCAGACGTAAAAAAACCGCCCCGAAAGGCGGTTTTGAGAAGCATCTCGCACTCTTTAAAAAATTAGAGAGCTTTAAGAATCGCTTCGACGCTGGCTTTGGCATCACCAAACAGCATTTGCGTATTCTCTTTAAAGAACAGCGGGTTTTGCACCCCAGCATAGCCGGTATTCATAGAGCGTTTGAACACGATAACGTTCTGCGCTTTCCAGACTTCCAGCACTGGCATACCCGCAATCGGGCTACGCGGATCTTCTAGCGCCGCAGGGTTAACGGTATCGTTCGCGCCGATAACCAGAACGGTGTCTGTGTCGGTGAAATCATCGTTGATTTCATCCATTTCCAGAACCACGTCATACGGAACACGAGCTTCTGCCAACAGAACGTTCATGTGGCCTGGCAAACGCCCGGCTACTGGGTGGATACCAAAGCGAACTTTGATTCCACGCGCACGTAGCTTCTCAGTAATTTCAGCCACTGGGTATTGCGCCTGAGCAACCGCCATGCCATACCCCGGAGTGATGATCACTGAGGTAGAGTTTTTCAGCATGTCAGCCGTATCTTCCGCCGTGATTTCACGGTGCTCGCCCACTTCGTCGTCTTCGCCGGTAGAGGAACCGTCAGTGCCGAATCCGCCAGCGATAACGCTGATAAAGGAACGGTTCATCGCCTTACACATGATGTAAGACAGAATTGCACCTGAAGAACCGACCAGCGCACCGGTAACAATCAGCAGGTCGTTGCTGAGCATAAAGCCCGCAGCGGCCGCAGCCCAACCGGAGTAGGAGTTCAGCATGGAAACCACAACTGGCATGTCCGCGCCACCAATTGATGCAACCAGGTGCCAGCCTACAATCAGCGCAATAATGGTCATTACCAGCAACGCCAGTACCTGCCAGCCAACGCTTTCAGTACGAACGAAGATGATAAGCATGGCAAAAGAAACCACCAGTGCAGCCAGATTCAGCTTATGACGATTAGGCAACATCAGCGGTTTAGAGGAGATTTTGCCACGCAGTTTGCCAAACGCCACGATAGAACCCGTGAAGGTTATCGCACCAATGAAGATACCGAGGAAGACTTCCGTTAAATGGATGTTTTCCATAACCGGCTCAAGACCAGGAGCGTGATCAAGGTAGCTGTTGAAGCCCACCAGAACCGCCGCCAGACCCACGAAGCTGTGCAGAATTGCCACCAGCTCCGGCATTTCGGTCATTTCAACTTTCTTCGCAAGGTGAATACCGATGGCACCACCAATGACCATAGCCACGATAATCCAGACTACGTTGCCAGTTTCAGGCCCAAAGATGGTCGCAACCAGCGCGATGCCCATACCGGCCATACCGAACAAGTTACCTTGCTTGGACGTTTCGTGTTTTGACAGCCCCGCCAGGCTGAAAATAAACAGAATAGCGGCAACAATGTATGCTGCTGTAACTAATCCACCAGACATGTGTTACCCCTTAGTTCTTCCGGAACATTTTCAGCATGCGCTGAGTGACGGTGAAACCACCAAAAATATTGATACTGGCAATCAGGACAGCAATAAAGCTCAGGACGCTAACCCAACCACCGTGGCCAATTTGCAGCAATGCGCCAACGACGATAATCCCTGAAATGGCGTTAGTCACCGACATCAATGGGGTATGCAATGCATGAGAAACGTTCCATACCACGTAGTAACCCACCACGCACGACAGAGCGAACACGGTGAAGTGACCAAGGAACTCTTTTGGTGCGACATTAGCCAGCCAGGCAAACAGAATGATCGCCAGCGCCATAAACGCATATTTGCGCCACGGTGAAACAGGTTTTTTCTCTTCGATGGGTGCTGCTGCTTTTTTCGCTGCAGCCTGAGGCTGTGCTGAAACCTGAATTGGCGGTGCAGGCCAGGTAATTTCCCCATCACGAATTACCGTAACGCCACGAACCACCACATCTTCAAAATCAACCACGGTATTGCCATCTTTCTCTTTGCAGAGCAGTTTCAGCAGGTTAACCAGGTTAGTACCGTAAAGTTGTGAAGACTGCGTTGGCAGACGGCTTGGAAGGTCTGTGTAACCGATAACTTTCACACCGTTTGGTGTAACAGTGACCTGGTCGGCAACGGTGTATTCGCAGTTCCCACCGTTTTGCGCGGCCAAATCGACAATTACGCTGCCCGGTTGCATGGAGTCAACCATTTCACGGGTGATGAGTTTTGGTGCTGGTTTGCCCGGAATCAGAGCCGTAGTGACAATAATGTCCACTTCTTTAGCCTGAGCAGCAAACAGTTCCATTTCGGCTTTAATGAACGCTTCGGACATGACTTTGGCATAGCCATCGCCACTGCCCGCTTCTTCTTTAAAGTCCAGTTCAAGGAACTCAGCGCCCATACTTTGCACTTGTTCTTTCACTTCAGGACGGGTGTCGAATGCCCGGACAATTGCGCCAAGGCTATTTGCCGCGCCAATTGCCGCAAGCCCTGCAACACCTGCACCGATAACCATCACTTTAGCCGGTGGTACTTTGCCCGCAGCGGTAATTTGCCCGGTAAAGAAACGGCCGAATTCATGAGCGGCTTCAACAATTGCGCGATAACCCGCAATGTTTGCCATTGAGCTCAGGGCATCCAGAGATTGTGCACGCGAGATACGTGGCACTGAATCCATCGCCATCACAGTGACATTTTTAGCAGCGAGTTTTTCGAGTAACTCCGGGTTCTGCGCAGGCCAGATAAAGCTCACAAGCGTAGAACCTTCACGCATCAGCTCGATTTCGCTGTCCTGCGGTGCATTCACTTTCAGAACGATGTCAGATTGCCAGACCTCAGCGGTATCTGAAATGGTCGCACCAACCTGCACAAATGCCTCGTCATCAAAGCTTGCCAGTTTGCCTGCGCAGCTTTCGACAGTAACGGTGAAACCCAGTTTCAGCAATTGCTCCACTGTTTTTGGCGTGGCTGCCACGCGGGATTCACCCGCCCACCGCTCTTTTGGTACCCCAATACGCATAGTATTCCCTTCCATCTGTTTTTTTGTTGATGGTTTGTCAGACATTGCCTTGGCAATCGTCAGTTCCGTCACCCGTTCAATTAAAAATACGTCTGTAACAAACTATTTATAACCTACTGAAAATAACGCCTGTGATCTAGAAAAGGATCACAGTATTTGTATCATTATCGTAAAAATTTAGCGTTTAGTCCCTAAGACAGCTCTTTTCGACTAATTTTCACCTACGATACCTGATAATACGCTTCATCGGCGCGCCAACTCACGATTCTGCGCCACTGCAAACTGCATATTTAACATTACATTAACTAATTAAGTTGTAAGCTTTACCGCTTTTACTGGTCAAAGCACTCTTTTATTAACATATAAATATTAGTTATGAAAAATATCTGCGATCTACGTTTGCAGAGTAAAAATGCCGCAGACAGTAGTAGTGTTTCAATGCGATAATCCGCGGCTAACAGGTAACCCTCAGAGAATGCGGTATTTGTATTCATTTTGCGCAAGGCGAAGGATTATTTTTATGAAGCTCAAGAACACCCTTCTGGCGTCAGCACTGATTTCCCTTACTACGCTGTCCGCTCAGGCAGCAACGGAACTGACCCCAGATCAAGCTGCTGCTCTTAAACCGTACGAACGCATTACTATTACTGGCCGTTTTAATGCAATTGGTGATGCTGTCGATGCTGTTTCGCGTCGTGCGGATAAAATGGGCGCTGCCTCTTTTTATGTTCTGGACACCAACGATGCCAGCGGCAGCGGTAACTGGCGCGTTGTCGCAGATGTTTATCACGCCGATGCACCAAAAGCTGAGAAAACGTCTAATCGCGTGATCAACGGCGTCACTGAGTTACCGAAAGATCAAGCATATGCTCTTGAACCGTTCGATACCGTGACAATCCAGGGTTTTTATCGCAGTCAGCCTGAAGTTAACGATGCAATTACTCGCGTCGCTAAACAAAAAGGGGCAGATTCGTTCTTTATCGTGCGCCAGGTTGACGCAAACTCTGGTGGCAACCAGCGTATTACCGCCTTCGTCTATAAAAAAGATGCCAAGAAACGTGTTCTGCAAAGCTCAGATGTGATTCCGGCTGATTCTGACGCAGGTAGAGCAGCCCTGGCTGCAGGCGGCGCGGCAGCGGCTAAAGTTGAGATCCCAGGCGTTGCAAGCTCCAGTACCCCAAGTTCTGATGTAGGTCGTTTCTTTGAAACGCAAACCACTCAAGGTGGCCGTTACACTGTAACGCTTCCGGATGGCACCAAGATTCAGGAAGTGAATAAAGTCACTGCCGCACAAATGGTTCCGTTTGATAGCGTGAAATTCACCGGCCACTACGGCAGCAGCACAGAGGTTTCATACCAGGTTGCTAAACGTGCGGCTAAGAAAGGTGCTAAGTACTACCACATTACCCGCCAATGGGATGAACGTGGTGGCAACCTGACAGTCAGCGCTGACCTGTATAAGTAAGTTCTAAGTTCGTCATAATTCTTAAAATGGGCAGCTCAGCTGCCCTTTTTTTATCTCACAGAGCATTTTATGGCTCATGTCATTGCAAGCAGCTCTCACACTCCGTAAAATCCCGCGCCTTAGTGTTACCCACCATTATTATGCAGAAAAGCATAATAATTATGCTGGGTCTTAATTGAATTTTACGGGACTGCTATGGAAAAGAAGCTTGGCCTCGCCGCATTAACTGCATTGGTATTGAGCTCTATGCTCGGTGCGGGTGTATTTAGCCTGCCGCAAAACATGGCGAGTGTGGCGAGTCCCGCAGCATTACTGATCGGTTGGGCCATTACGGGGGTTGGCATTTTATTGCTGGCGCTGGCTATGGTGGTGTTAACCCGTTTGCGTCCCGATTTAGATGGCGGCATTTTTACCTACGCGCGTGAAGGGTTTGGCGAACTCATCGGCTTCTTTTCGGCGTGGGGCTACTGGCTTTGCGCGGTAATCGCTAATGTCTCGTATTTGGTTATCGTTTTCTCGGCTTTGAGTTTCTTCACTGATACGCCAGAACTGCGTCTGTTTGGTGACGGCAATACCTGGCAGTCAATCATCGGTGCTTCCGTGCTGCTGTGGATGGTGCATTTCCTTGTGCTGCGCGGCGTACAGACCGCAGCCAGCATCAATCTGGTTGCCACCTTAGCCAAGCTGCTGCCGTTAGGTATGTTTGTGGTGCTAGCGGCGATGGCCTTCAAACTCTCTACCTTTACTCTCGACTTCAGCGGAATTGCGCTTGGCGTTCCGGTTTGGGAGCAGGTAAAAAACACCATGCTGATTACCCTGTGGGTATTTATTGGTGTCGAAGGTGCGGTGGTGGTGTCTGCCCGCGCGCGCAATAAAAATGATGTCGGGCGCGCCACGCTGCTTGCCGTTATTGCAGCCTTAGGCGTTTATCTGCTGGTCACGCTGCTTTCACTTGGTGTCATTGCGCGTCCTGAATTAGCCGGAATGCGTAATCCGTCGATGGCGGGTTTGATGGTAGAAATGATGGGGCCGTGGGGCGAGGTGATTATCGCTGCAGGTTTGATTGTTTCTGTATGCGGCGCGTATTTGAGCTGGACGATTATGGCTGCCGAAGTGCCGTTTCTGGCCGCCACGCACAAAGCATTCCCGAAAATTTTTGCCCGCCAAAACAAAAATAATGCGCCCTCGGCTTCGCTGTGGCTCACCAATATCAGCGTACAAATCTGCCTGGTACTGATTTGGTTGACCGGTTCGGACTACAACACATTGCTGACGATTGCGTCAGAAATGATTCTGGTTCCTTACTTCCTCGTCGGCGCCTTCTTGTTGAAAGTCTCCATCCGTCCGTTGCACAAGGCTATTGGTCTTGGCGCATGTATCTATGGCTTATGGCTGCTTTATGCGTCTGGCCCCATGCATTTGCTGCTTTCAGTGGTACTGTATGCGCCGGGTTTATTAGTCTTTATGTATACACGCAGCACGCATACGCATGACATCAACCTTAATCTTAAGGAAAAGGCTGTGATTTTCCTTATGCTGGTGGTCGCGTTCCCTGCAACATGGGTGCTGGTGAAATAAGTCACAAGGAGCCGTCGATGGAGAAAGTTTCACCTTCACGCCCCATTTTGATTACCGGGGCCGGTAAACGAATTGGCCTGGCGTTGGCTCAACATTTTCTGGCTCAGCAGCAACCGGTCATTATCAGCTATCGCACACGTTATCCGGCGGTAGATGAACTGGAGCAGGCTGGCGCAGTTTGCCTGTTCGGGGACTTTTCAACCAATCAGGGCATCGAGCAATTCGCCGATGCCGTGAAGCAACGTTGCGACGGTCTACGAGCCATTTTGCATAACGCCAGCGCCTGGCTTGCGGAATCGTCCCACTCGTCTCCGGCTGATACTCTGGCGGTAATGCTGCAAATTCACGTCAATACGCCTTATCTGCTCAATCATTATCTGGAGCCGCTACTGCGTGGGCACGGACATGCCAGTGCCGACATTATTCATTTCACGGATTATGTCGTTGAGCGTGGAAGCGATAAGCATATCGCCTATGCCGCGAGTAAAGCCGCGCTGGATAATTTGACTCGTTCGTTTGCCCGCAAACTGGCTCCCGAAGTCAAAGTGAATGCGATTGCACCCGCCATGATCATGTTCAATGAGAATGACGATGCGGAGTATCGCAAACAGGCGTTGAACAAATCGTTGATGAAAATAGCGCCAGGCGAACAAGAGATTGTTGCGCTGGTCGAATATCTGCTGAGTAGCCAATATGTCACTGGCCGAACACATTGCGTCGATGGCGGTCGCCCGCTTCGATAAATCTGTTTACCCGTGATTTATGGTGTAAATACCTTTAGCAGTGTATGTTTCCCTTTTGATCCTATGTGCTGGGCTATGAATAAAATCGTATATGTAGAAGACGATCCGGAAGTAGGATCGTTAATTGCCGCTTATCTCGGCAAACATGACATTGATGTAATTGTCGAAAGCCGTGGGGATCGTGCTGAAGCCACCATTGCGCAGGAGTGCCCTGACCTTGTGTTGCTGGATGTAATGTTACCCGGCAAAGACGGCATGACGCTGTGCCGCGACTTGCGTCCGCAATGGGACGGCCCAATTGTGCTACTCACGTCTCTGGACAGCGATATGAACCATATCTTGTCGCTGGAGATGGGTGCTAACGATTATATTCTCAAAACCACCCCACCCGCCGTTCTGCTGGCCCGTTTGCGCCTTCACCTGCGCCAGCGTGTTTCAGCGCAGCATACCGTTGAAAGTAGCCCCAGCATGCTTAAACCGCACAAAGCGATGCGTTTTGGCACGTTGTGCATCGACCCGGTAAACCGCCAGGTCACACTTGGCGCTGAGAACATCACCCTTTCCACTGCGGATTTCGACTTGCTATGGGAACTGGCGACTCACGCCGGGCAAATCATGGACCGCGACGCATTGCTAAAAAACCTGCGCGGCGTGACCTACGACGGCCTGGATCGCAGCGTTGACGTTGCTATTTCACGCCTGAGAAAAAAACTTTACGACAGCGCTACTGAACCGTTCCGCATCAAAACGGTGCGCAATAAGGGCTACCTGTTCGCCCCTCATGCCTGGGAAAGTGAAGTTTAGAAGAAAACCTCTCAGTAAATTACGTGTTTCCGGTGATAGAGAATATCTATCCCGGACTCGCCTGCACGCTTAATTTAATCTCACGCTACATAGTCATAAATACTTCTGATATGATAGATTTCATTCTGTTTATTACCTTAACAAGAAAAACATATTAATATTTCAGAAAAACAATACTTTCATTATCATCGTGTGTTTATTTTGTTATCAAGCTGTATTTGAAGAACGTAATCCCATCAAATAACATTTTATATATGTTTTATTTTGGACATTACCAGCCTGATTCATTGTAGAAAAAACATCATTTAGCATTCCCATTTATAAGCGTAATGGCTTCAGGTAATTGTGTGATAAGAGCGTGGCTAAACAACAATCTGTTGTATCGTTTAAATAACAGTCAAATCAGATTATTAAATAATCGCTATGCCCATGCCATTATTGCCAGCACCATGGCTATTGTTCCCCTGTCGATTGTTCGCGGGCTGGTGATTACCGCCTCGGTCATCTGCGAAACAGCAGGCTTCAACGCAGCCGCCGTCTGGTTCATGCAGTTGCAGATTGGTTTCTTAGCGATCGCCCCGCTGGTCATGAACATTTATATCGCCGTGCACTGGGCTGTGAGAAACCGGCTTTCACAAATCTACTGCATCGCACTTAACATCAGCACCCTGATGATTTTCCGTCGAATCCTTGATGATAATGCTCAGTTTTTCTTAGATATCAGTATTCCCATGGCTTTGGCCTCCGGAATTATTGGCAATGTATTACAAGAGATTGTCAGTAAATATTTGCTAAAACTTCGGCTATGGAAAGATAACAATAACGTTACGATTATTTCCTTTTTCACCACGCTCGGGATTATCGCTCTCTTTAGTTGTGTTATAAAATTAGTGGCTGAAGGTTATCTAAACAATGCGATGACTTTTTTCAGCAACCTTTCTATTTATTTTTATCCATCAGATTTTTTACACGGCATTTCGTATGTATTACTGCGCAGCGTGCCATGGTTTTTCGGCCTTCATGGCTACTATCTATTTATGGATATTGATGTCGCTTTTACCGCTGCGGCAAAAGTAAATATTAGTGACTGGCATGCAGGGCATAGTGCGCTTAATATTCTTAGCCCCGTTTTCTACGATATGTGGTGCAATTCTGGCGGCACGGGCAATACGCTGAGTTTGATCATCTGCATTTTAATGCAGAAAAAAAGCCAGCATCGGCGTTTGCTGAGCATCGCCGCACCCATGGCGCTGTTTAACATCAACGAACCACTGATTTTTGGTTTCCCGATTGTCCTGAACCCGGTCATGATTATTCCGTTTGTGCTGACGCCGTTAGTCTCTTACCTGGTGGCATACGGCGCAACTTACCTTGGTGGTATCCCGCGGATTTCTGAAATTGTCAGTTGGTCAACGCCGGGGCCGATTAAAGTGTGGTTGGCCAGCGGGCACTCGATTGGCTCCGAAGTTCTCTACCTTTTGCTTATAATCCTTGGCGTGTTTATTTATCGTCCTTTCGTCAAAAGCTCATTAAAGCAGCCGATGTCTGAAAATAGCGATCTCGATTTGCTGACCGGTGAGATAAAAATCAATCAACCGACTGATTTTGAGATGGTGCCCAACTACAGCCACGTTGTTGAAGAAAATAGCTACATTGAAGCTCAGCGGAAAATTGAAAAGCTGCAAACCAGCGGCCAATTCATCCTCCACTTCCAACCGCAGGTTCGTCTATCTGACAATAAAATTGTCGCCCTCGAAGTGCTTATCCGCCACCAGGGCGATTGCGGGAAGATAACGCCACCGACGTTCCTGAAATATTATGAATGCACCGGCCTGATGCCCGAGATTGATTTCTGGGTGCTGGAACATGCGCTGGATTACGTTCGTGAGAACATGTCTGATGCCCATAACATGACGTTGTCAGTCAATATCTCGCCGCAGACGCTAAGCGATTACAGGTTGCTGCACGTTGTTCACAAGGTGATGGCTAAACCGCTCCCTGCCGGATGGACGCTAGAATTTGAAATCACTGAGTCACAAAAAATCCATGAGCCGGTGCGTGTCGCCAAAGTTCTGGAATATATGCGCTCGCGCGGCATCAAAATTGCGCTGGATGATTTTGGCTCTGGATATTCGACGCTGCACTATTTGACCCGTTATCCCCTGGACAAGATAAAGCTCGATAGATCGATGGTGCTTGGCCTGGCAAAACCCGATGGATTTAGCTTCCTGCAACAGGTTGTTAAACTGTGCATGGTGGTTCAATGTGAAATTCTTATCGAAGGTGTTGAAACCCAAAAAGAATTAGAACAGGTGCAATTGGCTGGAATTGAGTTCTGCCAGGGTTTTCTGTTCTACCGCCCTTTACCGGGAAAAGTCATCTGCCAGCTACTGGCGGATCAACACAAAAAAGATATCTTTGAGAACCCTCCGCATCCCAATGTAGAAGCACTGGTTTAAGCTCTCTCTCACTAATTACACCGCACTTATACGCGCCAGATATTGTCAGCAGGGGCAAACCCTGCTTTCATAGCCGCCAGATGGAGCATGAAAACTCTAAAATTAATTCACTCATGTCCCCATAGCGCTTCTGAATACCCGGAAGCAGCGTTCAACCAACTGATAATCCGGTGATTTTCTTTGAAAAAGTTATTTATTCAGTTCTATCTTTTGCTGTTCGTCTGCTTTCTGGTCATGACCATGTTGGTTGGCCTGGTGTACAAATTTACCGCTGAGCGTGCCGGTCGCCAGTCGCTTGATGATTTAATGAAAAGTTCTTTGTATTTGATGCGCAGCGAACTGCGGGAAATTCCCCCGCGCGACTGGAACCGCACCATCAAAGATCTCGATCTGAATTTATCTTTCAAGCTCCACATTGAGCCAATAGAAAAGTTCAAACTTGATGAAATGACCATGCATCATCTGCGTGCCGGGGAAATTGTCGCGCTAGACGATGAGTACACATTTATTCAGCGTATTCCTCGCAGCCATTACGTGCTGGCAGTCGGCCCGATCCCTTATCTCTTTTTCTTACACCAGATGCGATTGCTGGATGTGGCGCTGATGGCGTTTATCGCCATCTCCCTCGCCTTCCCGGTGTTTATCTGGATGCGACCACACTGGAAGGACATGCTCAAGCTGGAAACAGCGGCGCAAAGATTGGGTAAAGGGCACCTTGATGAACGAATCCATTTTGACAGCGCTTCAAGTTTCGAACGCTTAGGTGTCGCCTTTAACCAGATGGCCGACAGTATCAACGCACAAATTGCCAGTAAGAAGCTGCTGATAGACGGCATTGCTCATGAGTTGCGCACTCCGCTGGTGCGTTTACGTTATCGCCTTGAAATGAGTGACAACCTTACTGAAGCTGAATCTCTGGCACTAAACCGCGACATTGGCCAACTGGAAGCGCTAATTGAAGAACTGCTGACCTACGCACGGCTGGATCGCCCACAAACTGAGTTACAACTGGCGAGTGTTAACGTTCCGCGCTGGCTTGATGAACACATTGCCGATGTCAGAATTATTCACCCGCATCTGGATATCCTGTTGGATACCCCACCCGCCGGGGATTTTGGCCTGATAGATCTACGTCTGATGGAACGCGTGACGGATAACCTTATCAACAACGCGCTTCGTTACAGCAAAGAGAAGCTACGCATCAGCCTGTGGCTCGATGAACAGACGGCTATTTTACAGGTTGAAGATGATGGCCCCGGCATTCCTGCTGAAGAACGCGAACGGGTATTTGAACCCTTTGTTCGACTCGACCCTAGCCGCGACCGCGCAACTGGTGGCTGCGGGCTCGGGCTGGCAATTGTTCATTCTGTCGCAACGGCAATGGAAGGTTCGGTTGTGGTAGACAGCGGCGCTCTGGGTGGTGCTCGTTTCCGCTTTAGCTGGCCGATAAAAACCGAGTCCCCTTTGCCGCTGGCATCTATTACTCCTCGCCGCTAAAAATTGAATTTCGCCCTGCCTGACTATCGCAATGAAGGTGGTCAGGTTCATCTCCCTGTGTTATAAATTTCTTAGTATGTTGTAACTAATGAGGTAACAAATGGCTGAGTATGATTTGATTGAGCGATTGAACGGCACTTTTCGCGAGCTAGAGCGAGACTTGCATCAACTGCGTGAGCAACTCGATAGCTATAGATTGTTAGTTGGCCGTGTCTTTCCGCTACCCCTCGTGGATAAGGGTAAAGAGCATGATGCCGTGACCAGAATCGAGGTGCAGCAGTTGGTTGGCAAAGAGGCGCATCAGGCCACCCTTGCCCACTTCACCCGTTTGTTTATTCAGCAACAATCAGAAAAAACCAGCAGCAAGGCCGCCGTACGCCTGCCTGGAGCCGTTTGCTATCAAGTCGATGATACTGAACGCAATCAAACTCAAACGCTGATTAGTCGAATTAACCAGCTCAAGCATGATTTTGAAAACATTATCAGCGTGGAGTCGGGCTTGCCGAGCGTGCAACGCTTTGAGTGGGTTCACCACCATATTCCTGGGCTTATCACTCTGAACGCGTATCGCACAATCACGCTGCTGGAAAACCCCACCACGCTTAACTTTGGCTGGGCGAATAAACAAATCATCAAAAATTACACCCGTCGCGAAGTTATCGAAATACTCGAAAAAAGCCTTATGGCTAATCGCGCCGTGCCGCCGTACACCCGCGAGCAATGGGCTGAACAGATTACGCGGGAGCTAAACGCCATCAGCAGCCTGTCAGATAATGTGCGCCTGAAGATTAAACGGCCGGTAAAAGTGCAGCCTGTGGCTCGCGCCTGGTATCAGGATCGCAAAAAGCAGGTACAACATGCCTGCCCTTCACCCCTTGTGGTGCTGTGTAACCCTGACAACGGCGAAATGCCGCCGGATATGGGGGAGCTACTGAATTATGATGCGGATAATATTCGCCATCGTTATAAGCCGGATGCACAGCCGCTGCAGCTGGTGATCCCACGCCTGCATCTGTATTGCGAAGAATAGATACAGGCGCGGCGAAACTTACTGTTTCATGCTGCCAACCATCTCTTCCGGGCGCACCCAGGCATCGAATTCGTCCTCAGTCAGATAACCGAGTTTTAATGCCGATGCTTTCAGCGTCAGCCCTTCTTTATGGGCTTTCTTGGCGATTTCTGCGGCTTTGTCGTAGCCGATATGAGTATTGAGCGCGGTAACCAGCATCAGCGATTCATTGAGCAATTGCGCGATTCGGTCACGATTCGGTTCAATACCCACCGCGCAATGTTCGTTAAAACTTTCCATGCCATCGGCGAGTAAACGCACAGATTGCAGGAAGTTATGAATCACCATCGGGCGATAAACGTTCAGCTCAAAGTTACCGGAAGCGCCGCCCATATTTACTGCTACATCGTTCCCCATGACCTGGCAGCACAGCATCGTCATGGCTTCGCACTGTGTTGGGTTGACCTTGCCTGGCATAATTGAGCTGCCGGGTTCGTTCTCAGGAATGGCGATTTCGCCAATCCCACAGCGTGGCCCTGAAGATAACCAGCGCACATCGTTGGCGATTTTCATCAGCGACGCCGCAAGTCCCTTTAACGCACCATGCGCATGAACCAGCGCATCACAAGTTGCCAGCGCTTCGAATTTATTTGGCGCGGTGACAAACGGCTGTTGCGTGATTTCAGCCAATTCTTTTGCGACACGCACCGCGTATTCAGGATGTGTATTCAGCCCGGTGCCAACCGCCGTCCCGCCTAATGCCAACTCTGCAACGTGCGGCAAACTGTTCTCAATGTGTTTGAGATTGTGCTCCAGCATCGCCACCCAGCCGGAAATCTCCTGGCCCAGAGTCAGCGGTGTGGCGTCCTGTAAGTGCGTGCGGCCAATTTTGACGATGTCGCGGAAGGCTTCAGCTTTACTGTGCAATGTGGCTTTTAGTACGTTGAGTTGCGGGATCAGTTGCTCGCGCACTGCAATCACCGCTGCAACGTGCATCGCCGTTGGGAAAACGTCATTCGAGCTTTGGCTCTTATTCACGTCGTCGTTAGGGTGAACTTTGCGTTCCATGCCGCGCACGCCGCCGAGGATCTCACTCGCCCGGTTTGCCAGCACTTCGTTCATGTTCATGTTGCTCTGCGTGCCAGAGCCGGTTTGCCAGATTGCCAGCGGGAACTCGTCGGGATGTTTTCCTTCCAGCACTTCATCGGCCGCCTGAATAATGGCCGTTCCGCGCTCGGTGGCCAGCAACCCCAAATCCATGTTGACCTTCGCGGCCGCTCGCTTGGTTAGCGCCAGAGCCTGAATCAGCGCCGTCGGCATTTTTTCGGTGGAAATACGGAAGTGCTCAAGTGAGCGCTGAGTTTGCGCGCCCCACAGTTTATCTGCCGGGACGTCGATCGGGCCCATTGAGTCTTTTTCGATTCGACTGGATGCCATTTCATTCTCCTTTGAGCTAAAAAAGCCGCCCGTATAGGCGGCTTGAGAGGTTTACTTCACGCATCGCGTACATTGGGAGGCGTGTATTTTCTGGAAGAAGTCATTGCCCTTGTCATCGACCAGAATAAAGGCCGGGAAGTCTTCCACTTCGATTTTCCAGATGGCTTCCATCCCCAACTCAGCGTATTCGACACACTCCAGGCTCTTGATACTTTGTTGCGCCAGAACCGCTGCCGGGCCGCCGATGCTGCCAAGATAGAAACCACCGTGTTTGTGGCAGGCATCAGTCACTTGTTGGCTACGATTGCCTTTTGCCAGCATCACCATGCTGCCGCCATTGGCTTGCAAGAGATCGACGTATGAATCCATGCGCCCTGCGGTCGTTGGGCCAAGCGAGCCAGATGCGTAACCTTCTGGTGTTTTGGCAGGCCCTGCGTAATACACCGGATGGTCTTTGATGTATTGCGGCAGACCTTCGCCATTGTCGATCCGCTCTTTGAGTTTAGCGTGGGCGATGTCACGTGCCACAATAATCGTCCCGCTTAGGGAAAGACGTGTGGAAACAGGATATTGCGAAAGCTGTTTGAGGATTTCGCTCATTGGGCGGTTGAGATTAACTTTAATCGCCTCACCTTCACCCGCCTGACGTAATTCCTGAGGAATAAACTTGCCAGGGTTATGTTCGAGCTTCTCGATCCAGATACCGTCGCGGTTGATCTTCGCTTTGATGTTGCGATCCGCAGAACATGAAACACCCATACCAATCGGGCATGACGCACCGTGGCGCGGTAAACGTACAACGCGGATATCGTGAGCGAAATATTTGCCGCCAAACTGCGCGCCCAGACCTAAATTCTGCGCCTCTTTCAACAACTCTTCTTCGAGCTGGACATCGCGGAATGCCTGGCCGTGTTCGTTCCCTTCGGTTGGCAGCCCGTCGTAGTATTTGGTTGAGGCGAGCTTCACGGTTTTAAGCGTTGCTTCTGCCGAAGTACCACCAATGACGAACGCCACATGATACGGCGGGCACGCCGCCGTGCCGAGGCTGCGCATTTTCTCGACCAGATAATCTTTCAGGCGGCCAGGGCTCAGTAGCGCCTTGGTTTCCTGGTACAGATAAGTTTTGTTCGCTGAACCGCCACCTTTGGCGATGCAGAGGAATTTGTATTCAGCGCCATCGACACTGTAGAGATCGATTTGCGCAGGCAAGTTGGTACCGGTGTTCACTTCTTTATACATATCCAGCGCCGCGTTTTGCGAGTAGCGCAGGTTATCTTCAATAAAGGTGTTATACACACC
This sequence comes from uncultured Buttiauxella sp., assembly GCA_965119215.1. Taxonomy (GTDB): domain Bacteria; phylum Pseudomonadota; class Gammaproteobacteria; order Enterobacterales; family Enterobacteriaceae; genus Buttiauxella. The sequence continues at coordinate 83,469 of CBCPKK010000004.1, read as the reverse complement.
GCGAGAAAGTGCTTCTTCATCGCCGCCGCCGGTCCAGACGCGCTGGCCTTTTTTACCCATGATAATCGCCGTGCCGGTGTCCTGGCAGGTTGGCAAAATACCTTTCGCGGCAATTTCAGAGTTACGCAGGAACTGCAGGGCAACGTACTTATCGTTTTCGCTGGCTTCCGGGTCATTCAGGATATCGGCCACTTGCTGTTGATGGGCCGGGCGCAGCATAAAGGAAGCATCGTGGAAGGCGTGTTGGGTGAGTAACGTGAGGGCTTTGGGGTCAACTTTCAGGACTTCCTGCCCTTCGAACTCGGAGACTGAAACATAATCACTGCTTAGCAGGTAGTACTCAGTTTCATCTTTTTTTAACGGGAACGGATCTTGATAATGAAAGGCTTTATTCGACATTGTTCTCTCACTTACGACATTTATTTTTAGCTCGCCAATATTTTATACAATTCTTTAACAAAAACTGAGACTAATACGACTTTTTACTCCCCTGGTTACTTCCCCTCAGATAATTGGTTTAATAGTCGGAACTTTAGCTAGATTACAACAGGGCTTGATAATGCAAAAACTCATTAACTCAGTGCAAAACTATGCATGGGGAAGTAAAACTGCGTTAACGGAACTTTATGGTGTGGAAAATCCAGAAAACCAGCCAATGGCGGAACTATGGATGGGTGCACACCCCAAAAGCAGCTCTAAAATTCTTGATAATGGCCAACCGCGTTCACTTCGTGACGTGATTGATGCTAACAAGCCTGCGCTATTAGGCAAGGCCGTTGCAGAGCGTTTTGGTGAGTTGCCGTTCCTCTTCAAAGTGCTGTGCGCCGATCAACCCCTTTCAATCCAGGTGCACCCGAACAAGAAAGCATCCGAAATGGGTTTCGCCAAAGAAAATGCGGCAGGTATTCCATTAGATGCAGCCGAGCGTAACTACAAAGATCCAAACCACAAGCCAGAACTAGTTTTCGCACTGACGCCATTCCTTGCAATGAACGCTTTCCGTGAGTTTTCCGATATCGTTTCTTTGCTCCAGCCTGTTTCCGGCGCACATCCCGCCATCGCACATTTCCTGCAAGAGCCGAATGCTGAGCGTTTGTCGCAGCTTTTTGCAAGCTTGTTGAACATGAAAAATGAAGAGAAATCCCGCGCGTTGGGCGTGTTAAAAGCCGCTCTGAATAATCAACAAGGCGAGCCGTGGGAAACAATCCGTGTGATTTCTGAGTTTTACCCGGACGACAGCGGCTTGTTCTCGCCACTGTTGTTGAACGTGGTGAAATTGCAGCCGGGCGAAGCGATGTTCCTGTTCGCTGAAACCCCACACGCCTACCTGAAAGGTGTGGCGCTGGAAGTCATGGCAAACTCAGATAACGTGCTGCGCGCGGGTCTGACACCAAAATACATCGACATTCCAGAGCTTGTGGCAAACGTTAAGTTTGAGCCAAAACCAACCGCTGAACTGCTGACTCAACCTGAGAAACACGGCAACGAACTGGACTTCCCTATTCCGGTTGATGACTTCGCGTTCTCTTTACACGATCTCAGCACCCAACAAGTCAACCTCGCGCAACCCAGCGCCGCCATTGTGTTCTGCACCGTAGGCGAAGCGATATTGAGCAAAGACCAACAACAACTGGTACTCAAACCTGGTGAGTCAGCCTTTATTTCTGCTGAGGAATCACCGGTTTCCATCAGTGGTGTAGGCCGTGTTGCGCGCGTGTATTCTAAAGTCTGATTTTGCACTAGCCTACTGACCTTTTAAGACAAGGTTGCTAAGCTCAAGGCAATAATTTTCTTAAATGCCCACAGGCATTTCAATCGTCTGCCGGAGGACTACCGGCAGATGTTCTTAATATGGACTACTACAGAATGAAAAAATCACTGGTTGCTGTAAGTGTTATTGTGGCTCTGGGCGTGGTGTGGACAGGTGCATCCTGGTACACCGGTAAACAGCTCGAAGGCCGTATGGCAGAGATGATAAGCAACGCCAATGCCGAACTGAACAAAGCCTCGCCGGAAGCTGGCTTGACGCTAAGCTACCAGGATTATCACCGCGGCATGTTCCACAGCTCCATGCAGTTGGTTATCAAACCTACCGCGGGAATGACGAGCGCCATCCTCAAGCCTGATCAAAGCATCGTGTTTAGCGAAACTATCGATCACGGCCCATTGCCGTTCGCACAGCTCAAAAAATTCAACCTGCTGCCTTCCATGGCGTCAGTTCACACGACTCTGGTCAACACCCCAACCACTAAGCCATTGTTTGATATTGCTAAAGGCCAGTCCTTTATTGATGCTCAGACCCGTATTGGCTACAGCGGCGACACGTCTTCCGATATCTCGTTACTGCCTCTGAACTATGAAAATGGCGAAGAGAAAGTGGCCTTTAGCGGCGGCGAGTTCAAGGCAGATGTTGACGGACAGGGCGACAAAATTGCTATCAGCGGTGAAGCGGAAAGCGGCCTGGTGAATACCGTCAACCAATACGGCCAGCATGTGCAGATGACCTTCAACGGCATTAAAACCGAAGGCAACAGCTCGCGTAGCGAATTTATCGAACGCATCGGCAGCCAGAAAGCGTCAATCGAGAAGTTAGCCGTTTCCATCGAAGGCAAAGAAATGGCGGTGTTTGAAGGTTTTAACATCGATGCCAAATCCGAAATTCAGGAAGATAAAAAGCATCTGTCCTGGCAAATCGATTACACCCTGAACTCACTGAAAATTCAGAATAAGGACATCGGTAGCGGTAAGTTAACGCTCAAAATCGGTAACCTTGATGGTGCAGCAGTGCACGAATTTAGCCAGAAATATAACGCTGAGTCGCAAAAACTGCTGGCTGACCCTGCCGTCGCGCAAAACCCAGAAATTTATCAGCAACAAATCGTTGAACTGTTTGCCGCTAACCTGCCGCTGCTGCTGAAAGGCGATCCGGTGATTACCGTTGCACCACTGAGCTGGAAAAATGCGAAAGGCGAAAGTACCTTTAACCTTTCGTTGTTCCTGAAAGACCCAGCGCTTGCAACCGGTGAAGCAACAACGCCAGAAGAGCAGCTTAACCGCGTGGTGAAATCGCTGGACAGCAAACTGGTGATCCCAGTGGATATGGCGACTGAGTTGATGACGCAGGTTGCGCAGCTTGAAGGATATCAACCGGCCGAAGCCGCAAAGCTGGCTGACCAGCAAATCAAAGGCCTGGCCGCGATGGGACAAATGTTCCGCGTGACAACCATGGAAGACAACAAAGTGGTTTCCAGCCTGCAATACGCTAACGGCCAGGTCACACTGAACGGGCAGAAGATGAGCCTCAGTGACCTGTTGGGCATGTTTGGTATGCCAGGCACTGGCGAACCAGAAGCCGCACCAGCACCTGAACTGGAAGCGCCGGCTGTTCCTCAGCAGTAATAGAAAGGATTTTGTAGGGTGGGTTAGCGTAAGCGACACCCACCAGTAATTCGCCAGCGTTGTCGCATGTCGCTGTGCTAATACGACCTACGAAAAAAATCAGTCATCCGTCTTGAAGCCTCCTACGGGAGGCTTTTTAGTTTTTCCGAATCACCAAACGCGCAGGCATGATCTGGCTGCGCGTTTCTTCTTGATCGTTTTGTACTCTTTTGATGATTCGCTGCCCGGCGCTACGCCCAATTTCGCGGGCTGGGGTTGAAACCCAGGTCAGTGGCAAATCATCCAGTTCGTCGTCCATCACTTCTGCAAATGCGGCCAACGCCACATGCCTGTCGTAATAGCTGTCGATACTGCCCTCACCGCTTTGCCGCCCGGCGCGCAGTAAACCAAACCATGCCCCCATCGCCACAGTGCTGTTGTGGCAAAGCACCGCAGTAATAGTTGGGTTATGTTGTAATAACGTAGTGATCGCATCTGCTGCTTTTTTCTGGCTTGGTTCGCATTCGATTATCCACTCACTGTGGAACGGCAAACCATATTGCAACAGCGTGGCACAATAGCCACCAACGCGTTCGGCGCGGGTTAACGACGCACCATCGCCACCCAGCCAGGCAATACGCTGATGCCCGCGTTTAATCAGATGTTCAGTGACAAGCTGCGCGGCTTGCATGTTATCGGGCCGGATGATATCGGCTTCATCCAGGTAACTGGCGCGAGAGGCAAAAACCAGCGGCAGTTTTTTTTGCTCCGCAATCGCGCGCATATCAGCGCCCTGACCCGCCGCACCAGCCACGATAATGCCATCCACGCCTTGCGCGACCAGCATATCGAAGCAACGTTGCATGTGTTGGCCTTGCGCGCCGCTTTGTGTCAGAAACAGCAGTTTGTCCTGCTTTTCCAGCTCGTCGGTCAGGCCAGCGGTGAGTTCAGCGTAAAACGGATTACACAAGTCACGCACAATCAAACCAATCACGCCGCTTTGCCCGCCCCGCAGGGAAACCGCCTGCCGGTTGCGTACAAATCCTAATTTTTCGATGGCTTCATTTACGCGCAATCCGGTCGCGGGTGAGATGCGACCTTTGCCACTGAGCACCAGCGAAACCGTTGTCACAGAAACCCCAGCAGCTTCAGCAACTTCGTTAATTGTGATTTTCTTTTCCTGAATCGTCATCGCCGAGACAAATCCTCCATAAAACGAAAGCGGTGATAAAACGTTTAATCTCAATGCGTATATTAGGCACTCTACCGAGCTTAGGATCTGTGAGCTACCGCGCAATAAAGGTTGGTAAAACGTTTTATCATCCGCTTCGTTTTGTACCACTACTCATTTATCAACCAGGGTCAAGGAGTCGTTATGGCGGCTAATACACCACAAAAAATCACGCTTTGGGAGTTTTTTCAGAACCTTGGCAAAACCTTTATGTTGCCAGTGGCATTGTTGTCGTTCTGCGGCATCATGCTCGGTATCGGCAGTTCGTTAAGCAGCCACGATGTGGTGACTTTGCTCCCTGCATTAGGTAATCCCGTTCTACAGTTAATTTTCACCTGGAAAGGATTGGTTATTTTTTCGAAGTGGTTAGATATAGGATTGAAGTGCGGTAATTACCAATACCTTACCGCGTTACGATTTGCTCAGTGACATGAACTAACATCGTTTCGCGGTAAATTTCTGCCCCATCCATGCCCCATCACATCACCGGCACGTCGTAGAACTCTCCACTCCTGGCATCGTTCAGTATCCACGTCACCACGCAGGCATCCAGTAGTCTACAAATTGGTAGTTGATCAATGGATGATCAGATTTCCCCTGGGTGGTAAACTCCTCGACTACAAAAAACCACTCATACAGACAAATGCTTAAGCTATTTTCGAAATATTTTACTGTAGGCATATTTAACACTGCCATCAGCTGGGCTGTGTTTGCTCTGTGCCTCTATGTCGCGCACACCAACCAGGCGGTTGCGAACTTCATTTCATTTTGCGTGGCTGTCACATTCTCTTTTTTTGCGAATGCGAGATTCACCTTCAAAGCCAAGGCGACCCCTACCCGATACTTTCTGTACATTGGCTTTATGGGGGCGCTGAGCATCGCTACAGGCTGGGCTGCTGACGTTCTTCACATTCATCCAGTTGTTACCATGATTGGCTTCTCGGCCATCAGCCTCTTTTGCGGATTTATATATTCTAATTTCATCGTTTTCCGGAGTGAAAAGGCGTGAATATTTCCCTGGTTGTTCCTGTCTTCAATGAAGAAGATACAATACCTATCTTCTACAAAACGGTTCGCGAGTTTGATGGGCTGAAAGAGCATGATGTTGAAATCGTATTCATCAATGACGGAAGCAAAGATTCAACTGAAGCGATTATTAATGCCTTGGCAATTTCTGACAGCAAGGTTAAAGCGCTATCATTTACACGTAATTTTGGTAAGGAACCGGCGCTATTTGCTGGCCTGGATAACGCAACCGGTGATGCCGTTATTCCGATTGATGTTGACCTGCAAGACCCGATTGAGGTTATTCCTCATCTTATTGAAAAGTGGCAGGCAGGTGCTGATATGGTGCTTGCAAAACGTTCAGACCGATCTACTGATAGTCGACTTAAACGTAAATCTGCTGAATGGTTTTATAAGCTGCATAACAAAATCAGCAACCCTAAAATTGAGGAGAATGTAGGAGACTTTCGCCTAATGTCACGAGAGGTGGTGGAAAATATCAAACTTTTGCCTGAGCGAAACCTTTTTATGAAAGGCGTTTTGTCATGGGTAGGTGGGCATACCGATGTTGTTGAGTACGCTCGCGCAGAGCGAGTTGCCGGTGATTCAAAATTCAATGGCTGGAAGTTGTGGAACCTGGCGCTTGAAGGAATTACAAGCTTCTCAACGTTTCCTCTCCGCATATGGATATATATCGGATTATTTGTTGCTGGAATATCTTTTCTGTATGGCTCATGGATGATTTTAGATAAGATTCTTTTTGGCAACAGCGTTCCAGGCTACCCATCACTACTCGTTTCTATCCTGTTCCTGGGAGGCATACAACTTATAGGTATAGGCGTTTTGGGTGAATATATAGGTAGAATATATATTGAAACGAAAAGAAGGCCAAAATACATCATGAAGGAAACCAAATGAAGAATAAGTGTATTTATATAACAATTATAATTGGTTTGATTTATATGAGTCCATTTATGATTGGTGGTTTTCTATATAATGATGACTGGATGAGAACACCCTATCCTTATGGATGGGATCATAATGGGAGATACTTCTCTACTATACTTATGAATATCATTGGTAATGGACAGATTTTAAATATCAACCCATTCTCCACCATTGCATCATCGATTATACTTTCTCTGTCTGGAGCTTACATATCTCAAAGATATATTCCATCTGGTGATTTATTTTCTAAAGTATGCATAAGTCTATTACTAATAACATCGCCATTTTATCTTGCAAACTATTCATTTCAGTTTGACATACTTCCAATGTCTGCCGCTATCGCAATAACGATATTCTCAAATAGATTTAGTGGCGGCATCATGAAATGCTCAATTTTAAAAATTATTGCACTAACTGTTTCTATTGGTATCTATCAGTCTGTTGTAAATATAGCAATGGCATTCATATTGTTAGACTTTATATTCAATTACAGGTACTATGGAAAGTCATTTAAGCTGTGTCTTAAAGATGCATTAAAGACACTAGGACTTGTTATTGCATCAGTTGCGATTTACAGGATGTTTATTTACAACGAGTCAGATATAAGTGCCTATACGAAGCTAATGTCTGAAATTGATAAAGATTTTATTGTTAATATACCGTTAAAACTTTATTCATATCTTGAGGTATTTAATGATCTATTTTTTGGAGGGTTGGGCAAGGTATTCCTTATGTTCTATATACTACCGGTGATATTATTAATCATTAAAGGGGTGAATGACAGGGATGTAGTTAGATCATTGATTACCATAAGTGCATTTATTTTAATATGCTTACTGTCAATTGGCACGCTTTTATTTCTAAAAAGACCTCCTGTAGAAAGCAGGGCTATGATATCATCTTCATTTGTTATGATAGCTTCAGCATTAATTATTTATAAAGAGATTAATTTAAGGAAATTGAATAATTTTCTATTTATTTTACCTATACTAGTATCTTTTATTTTTTGCAGTTCGCTTTTTATGGTTCAGAAGCTTAGCCAGAGCTATTATTACACTTCTGTTAATTTGATTAATAGTTATGCTAACATGACATCGAAGATAACCCCCTCCAAGGAATATATAAAAGCTTTACGGAACCCGCCCGGAGTTGTCTTTTACGAAAATGCATTTCCTTTCATAAAACGAATCGCTCCAAATATCTTTAACAAGAATATATTAAGTAGTTATACATCAGTCATTCTTGGTCGTCCTATTTATTTATGTGACAACCTATGTCTTAACAATTTTAACGAAAAGAGTAAAGTACACTCAAGCATTAACTTAGATGTTGTAGAAGACAATGGAAATATTTTATATATAATTAAATGAGTAATACGCGCCTGGCGTACCGTAGCCAGGCGCATCTATTATACATACATTGTATGGTACAGCGGTCTTTCTGCGCCACCTGATGGGGAATTAATAACTACACCATTATACCACAAAGTTGCTGACCCTCCCCCATCTAGGTTCATAGCGTTAATACACCCAAGTGACACAAACTTAGAAGCTAGCTGCTGCATAGTGCAGCCTGGACTTACCCCATCTGCGTTTCTACCATTAACACAAATAATAACGTAGGTTCCATCAGCTTTTTGTCCTATAGCTATTCTTGGATCTAGAGCTGTGCTAAACAACTCTGAAGATACAATACCTGTTACTGTAGGGTCATACACTGAGCCATTCATAACAAGAGGAGCACGGAAGAAAGCACTGTGAATAGCCCCCTCAGCCGATTGTGCTGCTGCCATATTACGAAGGGTCATATTACCAGTCCCATCGTTTATGGTATCCCCATCCCCAATACACTGGAAGTCTCTAACACTGAGTTTATTCTGGGAATCAATAAGCATCCCTGATCTGTAGAACACATAGTCTTCTGCACCATAGGAATCTTGAAGCACACCATTCACAAATATATCTGGTGGTCCAGACATCTCGGATAGGAAGGCAGTACCATTCCATGCCAAAGTTGCCCCAGTGATACCGGACATAAACTGAGATATGGTTTTAGCATTTCCTGAGCCTGTAGAAGATACCGCACGTAATAGTTGAACATCAGATACCTGTACAGTGAAGATGAATGCCTTCGAATTATTCAAGTCTGAATCAACTAATCCATTCGCCACGGCTGTTACGGTCTTGCTGTTAGCTGCAACACTCAGAAGTGTATCAGCAGAGGTTGTTGCATTGTTGGTTCCACCGATACTAGATACAACAACCCCAGCAGGACCAACTACCACATTGCTATACACCTGACCTCTGTCACTAGTACCATCTGCAACAATAACTGCATTACCATTGTTTGATGTTCTGATTAATCTATTATTGATAATAACATAATCCTTTGTATCTAATACACGAATCAGCCTGCCAAATCCTTTGATTGTATTAGATTCCACACGAATGTTATTGCTCCGGTAAAGCCCACCAACTTCATCCTGCACGTGTACAACAATAATTTCAGCAGTTGAGTTATTGAAAACAGTGTTACCAACAAAAGATGACTCATAGCAACTTGCCATCAATACAGAGAACGCACTGGTTGCGCTAGATGTCATATCATTAAACAGTACATCTGCCTTAGTGTTAGACAGTCTAAGGTTTCTTCCATTTGTCCTTATGTTATTGTTAGTAATCAAACCACTGGTACCATAAACTACATCAATACCATCCCGACCACCTGTTGCTGTATTCCTTACTTCACAAACAATGTCATTATCGTTAATTGTGAACCTACTAACTCTAAAAGCAGTAGTACCCTCAAGAGCTATACCATACTCACAAACCATATTATTGTGGTGTATATTGACATTGTAGTTAGAGAAAGAGCGGGTTGCTGTTTGATAAATAGGTCTACCATACTCCTGTATAAGGTTAAAACTCACCTCAATATTTGAGACATTAATTAGGCGAATTGCTGTTGGGATACGTGACCCAGAGTTCTTAAAAGTATTGTTAGAAATTAACACATTACGTACAGATAGGTTATTACCCCCCACCTGAACACATGAGTCTTCTAACGTGTTGGATGTAAACGTAATACATCTTTTGTTTCTAACAGTAGTAGTGGAACTTACAGGGTAGAAACACATAACAATGCCATCTAGGACAATATGGCTTACATCTACATTGCGATTAAAAATATTAATATAAGTCTGTGGTCCAGTTTCTAGCTTCACGCCAGTTAGTTTGAAACCCTGTTCAAACAGCACGTTACACCGTATATCTAGGTTAATAGTAGTCTTTACAGAACCGCGCATACGAATAGACTTGCCTGCTGCGGCCAACTCATTAAATATATGTTGTAACTTACTGCCCTCATCAGAAGCGCCAGTTATGTCTACACCAAAATCCGAAATATCAAGCACATCAGCATTCTTATCATGCTGCGTTCTTGCAACGGCATTATCATATGGCTGCTTAACTCCAATAAGAGCATCACCAAGCCCATCAGCAGCGCTTGATAGATTACTGCGTAAAACAGTATCCCCAACACTCAGCCATTTACCATGCCCAATCCCGCCAGTTGATTCCGGAGTTGAGTTTTCAGGAACTACTTTCCCACCAGGCGCAAACGAACCAGTCCATTTGTAATACGAATTGTCCGCAGGATTGAATAATACTTCGTTCGGCGTGGACACGGTAGCGCCCGTGTCGAAATCAACTTCTGTTAAAGTGATATAACCGAAAGCGTTCATCACCTGCTGAGCTAAATAGTTAATCCCTGCTATCGTGTAATGCTTATTCCCGAATCGGTCTGTGTAAGTCCATCCCATCGAGGTAACAAACTCGTCAATTTTCCCTGCGTTGAATTTCAGGTCTTGGGGCTTTTCGCTTGGAACTGTAAGTTGAGTAGGTGTGGTAGTCATAATTTTTCCATAAAAAAACCCGGCGCAATGGCCGGGTTCGGAGTTGGTTTTAAAGGTTGCTTAGGGGTAAATCAGGTCGCTATATTCGCGAACGGTTAATGCAGTAGTCCCATCAGTGCCAGGAGTCTTGTCGGTAATCTCCCATTGCGTCGCATCCAACTCCTCAGATGAGGCAATGAAGTAGCGAGACGGTGACTGCACATTCATGCCGTCATAGATGTTGAGCTCGATATTCGGAATTGCAGCGCTGAAGCCGAATGCAGTATCTGCGATAGGTTGGGCTGGGTAGCGGGCTGTCGGCGTGCCGAGATAGTCCGTAACCACAACGAACATTGAGCCAGCAAAGTTAATCCGCTCGCTGGTTTCGAAGGCGTTACCGATGCGTGAAACGATATAGCCTGATTGCTGGTTGGTGTCGTATGTATCAACAATCTGAACCATGTCGCCAACGCCCACCCACTCCCCGTCTGCCAGCGCTGTTATGCTCATAGCCATTCGTGAGTAGATGAGGCGCTTGCACTCTCTTAACGCCCTCTCGTTAGCCTGGAATGCATCTCGCACATACATCATCTCGAACTTCTTCGCTTTCACCGGCGCGCCGGATACGATTGCTCCGTTGCTTATGCGGTAGCGAATGAAGTCCTGCTTATTGGTTGATGGGTTGCGGTACTGCACCTCGACACCATCAAATCCACCAGGCAGCGTCATGTCGTAGCTGAGCGAGTAACCAGCCTCTACCGTGTTATTCCGGTTGAATACCGTAGCGGGGGAGGTTCGTTTCTTGTCCCGAGTAAATGACATCACATCGTCATCCCATGACACCGTTACACTGGCCGCATCGCAGATGGTTTGCAGTCGAGCACCCAGTGACACATCTTCATCATCAAAGGTGTAATCAAAGCGACCAAGGCGCGGGTCTATGGCGTCAATTTCAGCCTGAATCTGGTACAGGCCGTAAAGGTCGATATTGCTCTCTGGCTGACCACCCATAACGAGCCAGGTATGCGCCACCGCATCGGCAAATCTGCGCGATGGGCGCAGCGTGTAGTCGACCGTCTGCGTGCTCAGTGAATAGCTGATGGTGTACCTGTTAATCAGTGCGTTGTATTTCAGCTCGCGCCCGGTTGAATTCTCAGTTGCGCGCACCTTAATGATGGCTGTGGTGTCGTTGGGGTGTCTGACGTTAGACCTGACGTTAACAGCGTGCACTTCCTCAACTTCCAGCTTGCTTGCATCACTGGAGTTGTCAGTTCGCTGGAATGACAATGAGTAGCGTCCGCGCCCGGCGGCTGGCGTTATCTTGTCTGTGCGATAAAACGTCTCGCTGGTTGAGTCATGAGGCGTGGTCTGCCGATAGGTGAAGGTCTGCGTGGTGCCGGGGATCTGATTGTTATCAGTGTCCACCTTCCATATTTGCAACTGCCAATTAGTTTCGCTGTTACCACCTAGCCCAGAGCTTGTGTGAACCCAGAGCTGATCGGAATCGATTGGTGAGAAAAACGGGCCGACAATCAGCGCAGCATTGTCATTCAGAATGAACTTGGTGGTGTTAATGGTTGCAGTCGTGATGTACGAGGCACTGGAACCATTAATGCTGTCGAAGGTAAAGGTGTAGTAAGAAACCGGGTCAATCACAGCACCATCATCTGATTCAACCGCACCGATAAGGTTGGCAAACAGCGTCACATCTTCCGTCTTGGTGCCGCCTGGTACCGGATAGGTGATGTTGAGAACGAAAGAAACAGCGTGCGGCAATGCCAGTCCCATGAAGTAGTCGAATTCAGCCTGCTTAACTATCTTCACTGCTATCTGGCCGCCAGCGTAATTCCCGCTGATCATCGTCGTGGCGGTGGCAGTCTCAACTGGCGTTCCGGTATCCTCGTTCTTGCCCGGCACTTCCTGCCCGTCCACATCGTCGAACTCATACCCTTCGTACACTGTCGCAATCACATCACCTGGTTGGTAAATCGTGTACGACGCACCCGGCATTGAGCCTACGTTAGTTTCTGAGTAGCGCATCTGGTTGATGTCATATTTACCCAGGCCAAAGTTCATGAACTGTGTGACTTCTTTCTTGTTGTTCACGTACTCGAAGATGGCCTGCTGAATCAGGTCGGGATAGGCGCGGATAAGGCCGTAGTTATCAGGTCGAGCCTCGCCGTTACGGGCAATGTTTGTCTGCCCCTTGAGGCTGTTATTCGGTGATGTTTTGCTTTGCCCTGCAGCGCCGCCAGCGTTGGGCTGCTTAATGAAAGAGCCCATCACCTTTTGCGTGAATTTTATCGGGTTGAAATGCTCGAGGGGATTGAGGAGGGTTTTAGCAAGGCCACCGTTCTTGGGCTGGTCAAAGATGATGATTCGGTCATCAGCGTTAATGGTGAAATCGACATCGTCATCATCCTGCAGTTCTCGACCATTAATGATGGCCCGCACATCAGAATGCACGCCTGCCGTTTCAAGCCACTCGCTGAACTTCGTCCCCGCTGACACTTCCATCCGTTGCTTCGGCAGCCCCGGCACTCTCTGTATTTCGATTACCGGCATACGAATAGATCTCCGTCATGGTGAATAATTTCTGGATAGTTCTAATCTGGTCAGAGCGGACACAGCCATTCTCGCCGCGGCTATGTAGCGCCCTGCCATCGACAATCAGCCCCACATGCACCGGCTGCGCGCCGTAGTAGGCAATGAAGATATCGCCGTCGCTGAAGTGCTCAGCCCGCCGCCAGTAAACAACCTCAACCTCAAAGCACGTCATGAAGTCCTCACCCGCTTCGTAGTCAGGCGAGTGGTGCAGCTCAATGCCGAGAACGTGACGGTAATAGAGCGTTACCAGTCCCCAACAATCAGCTGCTTCGAATGTGCAGGCGCGGTTATGCCAAGGTATGCCAACCACCCTTTCAAGGAATTCAGCCTTAAGCATTTTGTAGCCCCTGGAATTCTTCGACGTTATAGAGCATGGCGATGTTGGCATTGAGTGGATTCTTGATGGTTAGCGCTACAGTGACGTCATTGGCATCCAGACTGGTATCGCTGACAAATAGCGTCCATGCCTTGATAGGAGTATTTAGGTCGGCAGCATCAAAGCGCGTACGGGTAAACTGAATCGGAGTTATGCGGCCATAACCCTTCCATTCTTTAAGCTTCTGCTTGAAATCAGATGCCATGCGACTAAATTTAACGCCCGCAGCAATAACAGGTGTTGAGCTTTGTTGGCTATCTGATATGTCCATTCGACATGGTTGATAAACATTTCCACCAAGCGTCTTGGGGAATATCTGATCGTTAACGAAGCGAATGTATCCGAAGGTCGGGCTGTAGATGGTGATTGTGTCGTAGAGGATTCGATTCGGGCGGCGGCTTTTAATTTCTCTGAATGTTTGCATTACGGCACCCTCGGCAAAGACTCTGGGTCACGGTTATCAGGGTAACCGGTCACGACAATATCCAGCCAGCTATCCCACGGTGGCGGCAGTTCAACAATAATGTCGGCGTAATCATCATCGGAGTTTTTCAACTGTCGGCAGATGACATCGCCTGACCATGTGAACACCGATCCGGATTGTGACCATGTCGGCCGCGCCACAAAATGCAGCTCCTGCATTTCAGGCTCACCGTACGCACCAGAGCCTATTCCAACCGGCATCAGGAACCACTGGTTCGATTTATCCAGATAGTTAGGGCTGCTCTCCCACTGCAGGAATGCACGGTGCTGCGCCAGGGTGAATACCCATGTCAGCGAGAATCCGGTTTTCAGGTCGTCGGTGAGTTTCTGGAATATCGGCGCGCCAACTTGAGGAAGGTCAGTGCGAAAGCCGGTATCTGGCTTGGGTGTTTTCGGCTTCTGGGCCAGCGGGAGCCAGTCTGGGTAAGCAATTGCCATTTACCTTTCTCCGGGCATAAAAAAACCCCGCCGGAGCGAGGTCTATTGATGGTTGTTTGTTTTATTTGTACTGAGTCTTGCCTGGGTTGGTAAGGGCATGGTTTACCACAACACCATCGCGGATCAGCACCTCAAGCGTCTTCTTAGTGACATCAACTTTAGGCTTCATGCTGAACACGCGAACAGCGGCGTTAGAGGTCACGTATTCGTAAACCCACTTCACCTCATGATCGCTAACCACATCCTTTTTAATTGGCTCACCGAGCAATCTCAGCATGTCAGCTTCGGTTGTTTTACCGGAAACAATCTGGGATGACTTGGTTTCGTCGAAATCCTTTCCTGCGTGAGCGGTGCTGCGATAAACGCAACCAGATAGCATCGTGGTAATGACCAGCGCCAGCAAAATTTTCTTCATATCCATATCCAGTAATTGATGTTTTCCAAATGGTATCAGATGCATGGTGCAAGTTAACGCAACAATTACCCTCTCGCTTTCCTTGGGGCCTGGTGATATTGCTCAATAGCCTGGCTTGCTGGGCCGCCGTTGCTGATGTCATAAACGAACGCATCAACTGTCCACCCGCCTTTACCATCAGACGTGGCCTGCGCGTCCACAGTTGAACTGGTGTAGTTATTGATGTTTACAACAACGCCACCACTTCCACCACCGCTACCCTGCATATCCTTGTTGCTGATCACCTTTCCATTGTCACCGGGTATCATGAACTGCCGCCCACTACTTGCACGGTAGATCTCAGGCATGCCACCTTCACCGACTTGATACATTCCACCCGCTGATACTGGCCCACCGTTCTTACGCTTACCTGCCAGAGCTGCCCCAATAGCAAAGGCAGCTACCATTCCGGCAATACCGGCTACAGCAGCGCCACCAAAAGTTGCGATAGATGCGGCAGCAGCAGCAGGTGCCCATGCAGCAGCTGTAGTAGCTCCTGCTTGCTGCGATGAACTGGACGTCATCTTGTCGGCAATCATCGCCATGGCTGCGTTTTTAAGGTACTGAATGCCCACCTCGACAAGCGACTGTATGACGCTGTTCAGAATGGCATTACCGAGGTTCTCTGTTGCTTCCGCTGCTGTCTGGGTGCCATTGATATAGCCCGTGAGCGAACTGGCCGCCTGACTTGAGAAACCATCAATAGCGGAAGCCATAAGTTCATTAGTAGTGCTCTGGTTGCGGTATATCTCCCATTGGGCATCTGTACGAGCTTTCTCATATTGAGTGTTGGCCGCATTCCGAAGTGCCAGGGCCTGCTGCTCAGTCAGAGTTTTGTTGGTTTCAAATTGCTGGATTAAAGCGAGCTTCTGGGCATTTTCGTTAGCCAGTTGTTGAACTGGGTCAACGCTGCCAACGGCTTGCTGCTGCGGAGTGACAACCTGACCAGCTTTTATCTTGGCAAGGTTTGCCTGGTGCTCCTGCTCGATGCGCTCAGATTCGCGGCTGTACTGCTCCTGAGAAATGAGCAGTTGACCATTAGAATCTTTCGCGCCCTTGAGCATTTCGAGCTGGGATTTCTGTGCGGAATAATCAGCATTTTCCTTCAGTTCTGGGATGGCATTTCTGGCTTTAAGTGCCGCTGATGTATCCCATATCGCTGCTGCATAATCCCTCGCCTGCTGGATTTGCTCTGCAGATGCAGACTTACCCAATGATTGCTCGGCACGCAGTATTGCTTGCTCCCGGCTTAAGTCTTTGGTTGATCCTGCCGCCAACTCTGATTGCTGTTTCAGGCTGGCAAGTTTTTGCGCTATAGACTCCTGCGCACTGGCGTTTGATTTAGATTCTTTGGTGTTTTCTTTTCTGGCCGCTGTATTGCGCTCGGTCTCTGCATATTGCTCTTGCAGAACCCCAACAAGCTTGTCTCCACTCGCTATACCAGCATCCTCAGCATCATACTGAGCCTGTAGCTTGGCTTTCGCTTCACCTTCAAGTTTAGAAAGTGCCAGACGGCGCTCTGCATTCTTAATTAACTGCTGAGCTTTTGCAGATGGAGCGGGCTCGCTATCATCTTTACCAACAGTTTTAGCCTTTTTGTTTAGTGCATCAATGACCTGAATTGTTGACGCCATCGCAGCGATAGATGCTTTACTGGCGTTTGGTATTTTGACGGCTAACTGTTCGGCAAGGATATTAAATGCCGCTTCGGACTCCTCTGCCTTTCTGTTAAGTGTTTCCTGTATTTCTGCCTGGCGCTGCTGCGTAGTTGCTAACTTTTGCGATGCCGCGTCAACTTTTGCAGACTGGCGATCGACCTCACGAAGCGCCTCTGTTAATCGCTCCTGCGCCTCTGCGATAACGTATGTTGGTGCTTCGGAACCTTTGAGGGCATCAAGCTGGCGCTGAAAATTGGCCGCTTTTGCTTTTGCCTCATCCAAGCCTTCACCGAGATCTGCAAGGTTATCTTTCTGGTTCTTAATTGAGTCTGCAACATCAGCCAGCGTCCCGCGCAATTGGATCTGGTTCATCTCATTCATTTTTGAAATGACGGTATCCAGACTATCTGCAAACGCGATGCTTTCTTTCTTAGCCTGCTCTGATTTTTGCCAGAAATAATAAACAGCAGCTGCTGCTAACACGGCCGCCCCAGCTGGCCCGCCAATTAATGCCATAGCGCCGCTGGCAGCCCTAGAAGCAACCGCTGACGCCTCCTGCGACAGGATGTACCGACCATTTGCCGCTGTGGCTGCGCCCGTTGCAGTTGCGGCTGCCATTCGCGCTGCCGACACCTCCGCTTCCGCAGTGACTATAGCCGCAGAGCGAGCTTGTGACGCCGCCGATTCGGCTGCAGCAAGTCTAGTAGTAAGCACTGCCGACGCCTGTTGCAATTGAGCCATTCGCGTAGCAGTGGCAATTCTTCCCTGATCGGTTATCTGCGCCTTAAGACGAACGGTTTCCAGTGCCTTCTCTGATTCAATCTGAGCTATTTGAGTTCGTATTGTTGCTGCTTCTGCGCTAGCTAATTTAACCTCTTCAACAGATGCAGCACTGGTCACCTTCAGTGTGTTCAACCTGGCCTGTGCAACATTAAGTGTGGATATAGCAGCACTTTTATCAGCCTGTGCGAGACGAAGCTTTGCTCCAGCCTCAAGCTCTGCTGCCTTGGCACTTGCTGTCGAAGCAATAGCATTCTTAACTTGCGCAGCGGTAGCCATTGCAAGAGCGCCAGCAAAGCGCGAACCCATCACCGCGCCAAGGGCAATAAATACCGTTGATAGGGTATCAAGGTTCTGGCTCAGCGTTACGATGGTACTGTTAAAGCCGTTGTATGCTGATTTTATGGTGGACGATTCACCAACGAATTTCGTGACATTGTTTGTGGCAATCGTGAATGCCTGGCCCATTGTCATTGCAGTATTCGCGAACTCTTTCGCAATCTGGTCACCCTGAGAGAGCAACCCTTTCACGACAACATCGGTGGTTAGCTGGCCTTGCGCCGCCATTGCGCGGAGCTGGCCTACCGTCACGCCAAGTGATTCAGCAAGGCCAACAGCCAGCCGGCTACCGTTCTCTGAAATTGAGTTAAATTCTTCACCGCGGAGCACACCTGAAGCCAGCGCCTGTGACAACTGAATCATGGTGGAACTTGCTTCCGCTGTGGTAGCACCACTCACAGCGAGCCCTTTGTTAATGGTTTCCGTCAGCTTTACCAAGTCTGCCGTACTGGTTCCGGTGCTACGCGTGGCCCTCTCGAGTCGACCATATAAAGCGGCGGTCGCATCGAGGCTGGACATAGTTTTTTGCGAGATGTCAAAAACTCGCTGTGTAACGTCTGCCAGCTGTTCATTCGGGCGAATGGCGTTAGCCAGCTTGTTGTTGACCGTCACCCATGCGTCGGCGTACTGAGCAACTTGCTGGACTGAAAGCGCGGCGGTCAGTGCTGCTGCGACTTTGGTTAATGATGAAAAAGACCGTGTAGCGCTGCTGGCGCTGCGTTCTGCGTTATTAATGCTGCGAGTCGAGGAATCAAACCCACGATTCATACCATTCAGGCTGTCGGAAACCTGACGCTGCCCAGCCAGGAACTTAGCCAGATCCATGTCTACTTCATAAACTATGCTTCCAGCGTTTTGATTGGCAGCCATTCAGTTTCTCCGGTCGTAAAAAAACCAGCCGGAGCTGGTTAGTGTTGTTGTGCTGCCATTTCTCTTCGGCGAGCCTGTTGGGCAAGGAAGTCATCGGCGACACTGTCATATTCTTCTTTTGTGAAGCCTTTCTGGTCTGGGTATTTTGCAGCAAGAAGCAGGGTAAACTCGGTCATCGTTAAGTCGGCTGCATCATCACGGCTCATGCCAAAATGGTTACGCGCCGCTATGATGTAATCGATAGCTTTAAACTCAGTCGAGTACTCATTGGTCTCATGACGCTGGAGCTTGCGGATCTTTGCCTTGCCAACCACTCCGTGCTGCATCAAATGCTGGGCAAGCACGATGATATCCTCTTTTGGCAGTGCGCCGGGTCGGTACACAACGCAGTTGCTCCACCCCTTCCACTCCCCGATAAGCGGAGTTAAATCATCACGACCTTTGTAGCAGCAGCGCAAAACATGCATGGCTGATGTGAGTATCTTTTCGCCCGGCATCTGGAATAGCGCATTTAGCATATGCTGTGGCAAGGTTGCTGGCAGTTGGGAAACCTTGTCGATGATTTGCTGAATATCTGCGCCGTGAATCGTTGAGAATGTACTGACAATTTCTTCCGGCGTTCCGACCGCCGACATCGCCTCGAAAGACGGCTTGAAGAAATAATCCTTCCCATCTTCTCTGGCTTCCGAGAGCCGCATTTCGCCAATATCTGTTAACGGTTTCATATGGGTTCCTTGAATGCCATTTTCGGGGCCACCGATAGATAGCCCCTGAAATGACTATCAGGTAATCGTCACTGTATGGATTGCTGCAAAGTTTCCATCTTCGGTATTCACGACAATTTGCGCGGTTCCTGATGCCACGCGATTCACCGTTACAACATTGCCAGCTTTGGTAGCAGTTGCTTTTGCCGGGTCAGTACTGGAAATAGTGAATTCTTTATTTGTCGCGCCTGCCGGAGCTACAGTAACGGTAAATGTACTGGTGCCAGCCGCCGCGCCAGTACTGGTTGCGGGAGTCAACGTTACTCCTGTCACCGCCACCACATTGTTCTCGGAAACTTCTACAGTGCTTGCGTCGGCAACTTTGAACTCTGTCGAGAAAGTCACAATGTCGTTTGTGCCACCGTCTGAGCTAAGGGCGTTGATGATCATGTAACCAACGAAGGTTACAGGGCCAAACTGCATGCGAACCCAAAGAGATGGCTGGCGTGCAGCTTTGATTTCATCGGTGAAGTACTTGATGAATTTACCAACGCCGTACTGGTCTAGCTTGTCCTGCTTACGAACCTCGCCTTCAAAGCTCAGGGTAAAGTCAGCATTGGTGACGATATTCTCAACAAAGCCCTGCGTATCATCGGCATCACTAGTAACTGAATTTGGAGACATATCAAAAGATTTTGAGGTTCCAGCGGCCAGTGCTTTCCATTCAGCCTCAAGAGGCACCGTATCGGCGCACCCATCAGCTACTTCAAGGACGATTGCTCGCCCAAACAGCTTTTCATTACTCGTTGCGCATTGAGCCACAATCGTTTCCTCGTATTAAGGGTATAAAAAAACCACCCGAAGGTGGCTAGTTAGTGTTTGGTGGGGGTTACTCCCCGTAAGTGCAACCGAATTGCAGGCGATAAATAAGGCGGCCTTCCTCACTCAATATGGGAGATGGCTTTCCCCCAATATTCTGGATATAGCCTACGCATTCATCAGCCATAGGTTTGGACTGGACATAATCGAGTATTTTATCGACATGGATATCAGTGGCTGAATTCTTCCCCTTCCCACCAATCACATCAACAAGCACGTAATGCTCAGACCCAAGGTCATTCCGAATTGCCGTGCCGCCATTTGGTCGGAAAACAATTGTGTTGCCAGCGCTTTCTTTCGTATCAGTCCAAAGAAGCGTCTGGACAGCGTAATTAGTTGTTAGGCCCGCGGCCACAAACAGGCTTTTCACCCTCTCATGCATTGATGGTGTCATAGACCTCCCCAAGAAAAAGGGCCGCCTAAGCGACCCTTGATGTTTTTATCTGCCGTGGTTCTCATGGAACCCTAATCTTATTTGCGCTTGAATTCTGGCGTCCACAGCCTCTTCAATAGTAGCAAACCGCCCAAGATGGATGCTTTCCCCATTGCACATTATCTGTGCTCTGTAACCGTTACCCTTACTTACCTTTGCCACCCCAACATATCCGGTTGTATTGGTGGATGGTCTGCTTGAGTTATGAGAGTTTTGCAACTGACTTACATTTCTTAGATTTAAAAGCCTATTATCAGATATATCACCATTTATGTGATCAATGAATTTAGGCCACTCTCCGTAATGAACTAGCCAGATTATCCTGTGGCTCCTGTACGCCTTTCCATTGATTCTTACATTTGAATATCCGTCTGATGCCACCCAGCCAGCGATCTTATCTGCGCATTTAGATATAAAAATTTTATAAGTAGCGTCGGAATTAAAGTGATGCCTAGGACGATGAAGCCAGCTTAATTTCCCTGCCTCTTCGTTATAGGAAAAGCACTCTCTTACGTAATCGGATGTAAGATCATTATTTGTTCGCATATAAACCTCGTAGTTGGCTTATCGTAGAATTTAGTTGTGCCAGAGCGGTCTACGTTCCGCCTCTTCGGGAGCTACCCTAGGCACGATCAAATTGTACCATATTTAGAGGCTCATCTCCTTGCGGATCACCGCACTAATAGCCTCTCGCGTATCCTCAAAGCCTTTGGTCAGGAACTCTTTCTGTGCGGTTGAGCGCCGGAAGGTTTGTGGCACGTTAGGGTCATGCACATACACAGCGTAATTAGCCGTGTATCCAACCCTGCCGGTTATCATGGTGCCGTTTACCGATAGTTCTCTGAACTGGCTATTAAGCAGGGTTGAAGTGTCGATCGGGGTGTAAAGCGCAGCCTGAGTAGAGCCAATTAGCATGGCTGACTGAATCGCCCTGGCTGCTTTCTTGCCCTGTACGGTTCCGATGAACTTATCGAGGCTGGACTTGGCCTGGCTGATGCCTTTCACCTTAACGCCCATGGCTACACTCCCGTAATGATCGCCCAATCATCTTCCAGACCTTCCAGTGTGTCATTCCACTGAGTGGACGCCCTGACCTCGTCGGCCTTGGTATTGAGCGGGTCGGCTTCGGTACTGGTGCCGATAAGGATGTAGTCGCCTTCCTCAGCCAACGCATAGGCAGTAAAGAAAGTGTTTTTGACCACAATCTCCTTGCCCATTGAGCCGAGCTTTGCCGAAATGCCGCCAATGTAGTCGCACATGATGGTTATTGGCGCGTCGAATCCAAGCGAATCTCCAGATTCACTAATGCCGAGCTTTTTCCAGATGGTGCACGGCTTGTTGTAAGACCAGCTAGCAGCGGATGAGATAAATCACCTCCTACAACTCTGACAAAGGGACTGTCTTCCCTGCCATGCTGTGCGTACAGTCATTCAAATATTGAATCTGCCCATCAGTCACAAATGAATGGCAAGTGAATGGTTTGTCTTTCGTGGCATCATCAAATTCTTCTGGGTCATCACTGGGTGTGAATCCAGTAACTAAAACGCTGGGAGTAAACGTCGGCTTATCCATGCTTTCATTCCATCCCCATCGCGGGCCGCTGCCAGCACCAACCTGCACCACATGGCGGCTGCCACATCCAGGACACATGAACGATAATCGGTTATCGCTCGCTTTCTTCACTCGATTGGTCATTCTTTCCACCTCTCAACCTTTGCGCCCGTAGCGCGAATGGTCACGCAGTTGATCACCCACTCACCATTAGACTTCAGATAGCCAGTGGTTTCCCGCCCGGTATCCGTTTTCACCCAGACTCGAGCGAATGGCTTCGGCAGGCTCTCAGATATGAGCTTCCACATCAGCAGCCACCGACGACGAGAAACAGGCCAACGCTGGAACCAACATCAATCGGGAGATTGGCTGTGCACCCGGACGTATCCAGCGCAGTTAGCTGGTCACGAAGATTGGTTACGTCGCCAGTGTAATCAAACGACCTTGACGCACCAGACGGTGCACCTTGCGACTTAATGCGCTGCGTGTACGCCGTTAAAGCCATAAGCGTGACGGCGTAAACCTGAATCAGCACGATGTCACATTCGTCATAACCAGCAGCGTCGAGACAATCCTGAATGCCTGCCAATTTGCACAGGTACGCGTCAATCATGAAGTCAGGAATGGTGTAGCCGAGTGCAGATAGCTGCTGCTTTACCTGCTCGGCTGTTATCTGCACTACCGCCATGGTTACTTGCCCTTTTTCGACGTGGTTACAGGCTGCTCAGGCTGCTCAGGCTGCTCAGGCTGCTCAGGCTGCTCAGGCTGCTCAGGCTGCTCAGGCTGCTCAGGAGCATCATCACCCGGCGTTGCCACTTCCAATACTGTTTCGCCTATGTCGCTTACTTCAATCACGCGCCCAGAGAAGGCGGCCGGGACAGCTTCGGCGGTAAACTCATGACCCACTGGCAATTCACCAAATACGCCATCAATCACGCCGTAGCACCCGCGCTTATCTACTCGTAGTAATTTCATTCGATCACCATTGAGGGGCCGAAACCCCTGTCAATTTAGCCCTGTGCGTTAAACACTTTTGAGCGGCCGTTGAAGTCGCGCTTAATCTGCAGACCCACAGCACCCCAGACCAGAGTGTTGTAGTTGTCGAACGGATTCTGGCGCGGGATCATGAATGACCCAACCGGTGCGGCGATGCGCGTTTTGATGTACTGCGCATTACGCACATAGGCGATGAAGTGGTTACCCGTCAGTTTGAAGGTCTGGTTGATAGACTCGATGCGTCCATAGCGCAGGATATACTCCAGCACGGTGCCTTCTTTGAAGCCAGCAGCGTCAGAGTAAGGCTTGTTCAGGTTGCGCATGATGTCCGGAGACACCCAGAGCTTCACCTTTTCCTGCACAAAGTTATCGTCCAGCAGCTTGGCGAACGGCCCAGTGAAGAACGTAACGGTTTGATCGGGCGCTGAGGTTGTCAGGTCGATGTTCAGCCCTGAAGCGCTCAAATCCACCTGGTTAGTGTTGGCATGGTTGGTGATACCCGCGCCGACATAGCCTTTTACCTTCACTTTCGCGTCACCAGTCAGCATGTAGTCAGCCATGTTTGAGCGAATCGCCGCAACATGTGCTTCCTGATCGTCAGCCATGGCATCGAGGTTCTCGGACTGCATGCCGTTCCACTCACGCCATTCGCGGCCATAGCCGGTGTTAAAGATTGGAATCGGGTCACCTGCTTCGTCGTAGATGACTTTATCCAGCTCTTCAGGAACCTGACCGGTCAGTGAGCGATGGACTTTACCGGCGTCACTTGAGGTGCGATACAGCGCGGCGGTCTTGCCGATGGAGATCGGAGTGCCAAGGCCGAGCAGGTCATCAAGCAGCGCATTTCCTTCATCGTTGCGGAAAACTCGGGTCGTAATGTTGTCCACTTCGCGCCAGTAGTCTTTGGAGATTAGCGCCGACTGGTTAACTTCCAGCGCACCGCCGTACTGAGCGGAGAGCGCGTTCTGGTTGACGTTGAAGGACTCACGCTGCATGAGCAGCTGATTCCAGGCCTGTTTAATCTGGTTATGCTCAGTAACCAGCTTGTTGGTGAAAATAATCATGCGGTTGCTTTCCCTGATTTGCGGACTTTCACCAGTTGGGCTTCGGCACCAACAGTGATTTTCTCGCGTGAATAGAAGAGGACGATGTCTGTTGCCGGGGTAGTGGATTTGGCAAGTGTGCCGTCACCGGCAGAGACCAGGCCTTCGTTCTCCAGCAGCACATCGCCAGCCTTAACCAGCATGTGATAGTCAACATCGTCTTCGCACATGATGGCCGCGCCGGTATCGCCAGCAGGTACGAGGTCACGAATGTCACCACCGCCGATATAGTTATGCTGCAGAACCAGTGCCACGCCAGAGCCACCTGCAGTTGCATGTACTGCCAACTTCCCGGTGCTATCCAGCATGACCAGTGAGCCTGGCTTAACTGCTGCTGCCATCAGTGCTTCAATGACCTGAGGGTCATTTTTGCGGGCTGGACCCGCGATTACGGTATGAAAACGGGGTGCGAGTGCCATTATTCAGGTGCCTCCATGGAAAGGATTTCACTTTGAGAGCTATTGCCCTGGAATGAAGCGTTCAGACCGGTGGACGTCTGGCACTGAGCAAACATTTCGTTCAGAGCGTCACCAGACAGTGAGTTAACCGCCGCTTCCGTCATGAACGGGAACTTCGCTTTCACAGCCTGACGTTTTTCACCAAGCTCTTTGTTGGCATTGGTCTGCAACTGCTCTTGCAAAGGCTTCACTGCAGCGTTTACGGCGGTAGTGATCATGTCCTGCAATTGCTGATTGGTTGCAGGTTCTGCTTTCACTTTGGGCTTGCCGGTTGCCGGGTCGATTTCCTCATCGTCTGCAGCGGGTTTCTTCGCTTGTTGGTTGAAGGCATCCCAGACCTGATCGTCGGTCAGCCCGTCGGTTTTAACGCCAGCGGCATTGAGCGCGGCGATCATCTTTTTTTTCATCGGGTTTAATTCTCCGTTATTAATGACTTCGTACTCAGTTGGTTTGCGCACGACTTCAACCGCATCACCGACAAGCGTCACCCGCTCATCATCAATGAGGTATTTCTGCTGGAAGAGTTTTGTCCCTTCCTCGTAAATGAATTTGTCAGGCCAAACACTGACAATGTAGCGCCAGAGATCGCTGCCTTGTGGCGCGCGAATGGCATCGCTTAGCATTTGATGAATCTCACCAAATGAAGCGTCTGAGTTGTGGAAGAGGAAGAACTTAGCCTTATTAAACAGGCCATCTTTCATGCTGTTTGCGGCATCAATCAGGTTCACTGATTCAACATCGCTGCTGGTTCCGTCTGCGTTAACAAACATCCCCACGCCCTCTTCTGGCGTTCCGGCACCAGGCTCATCAAGTAGGATGGCCACATGGTCAAATTGCATGTTCCGGGCAATCGAGGTGTGCTTTTTCCCCTTCGACTCGCCAGCCGTTTGCTCTTTGTTCAGCAGCAGGCCAGTTGATACGTGAATTGGCTCGGCGTTGTTACCGGCGATCATGTCATCAAGGCGCTGAATCAGGCGCTTGCCGCCTGGCTTTGAATCAGCAACGGACTTGTTAACGTAAACGTCCATCACGACTTTATCGCCAGCCTTACTGACGTTCTGAGCCCACGCCCCAACGTGATATTCATTCACCGCGCGCGGGTCGTTAGCGCTGACGTAATTGCCGTCTACTTTCGGATGAGACAGAGGCATGAGCTTCCGTTCCATCGTTGCGTAGCTGTTGTTAATCTCCTCAGCCGGATACAGCACGCTGTTCATCACAATGTCATCGACGATGGGAACCGCACCACGAATGACGTAGTGTTCCTGCCCGTTGATAGTGGTCGTTGAGATGTTTGAAGCGTTGATAGCCAAGGATTTAACGTGGATGTTTGATAGCTTCACGCTGAGTCCTCATTGGTGGATTTCAGGCAATAAAAAAGGCCGCTATTTGCGACCTGTGTGGATTAAGTTGATGGTTTCCAATCCTCTCGCTCTTTAGCGAGTTTTTCAGACAGCCCTTCGTTGTAGAGATTACCGTCATCGTCAAGCAGACAAGGAACGTTGGCACAGAAGCAGTTATATGAGTTGCCACCCTGAGAGTAGAAGTCTGCAACCTCTTCCGTTGAGTACGTTTTGCCATGCCTTGCCCGGTGCCACGCCCTTGTTGTCGGCTTTAAAGCTGATAACCAGAGAATTGCCGTGTTCAACCCGAGCCGATCCTTTGCCCAATCCGTTTCATTGCGCTGCGCCTGTCTTAAGGCACCAACTTGCTCTGACTGGGCGATGGTTTTTGCTTTGGACATCGATACATCTAATCGCTTACTAATGATGGATGCGGTTTCTCTCGGATTAACACCTCTGCCAATCGAATCAGCAATCACATTAGCTAAATCAGCCCTCGCATTATCAGAAACACCCTTCCAGTCGCTATACGTAGACACGAAAGCCGATGCAACCTGATTCTGGTATGCCGGTGTACTCAAAAGCTGCTGTAGCGTCGTCTGGCTGGCGTAGATTGGCGATTGCACCGACAGATTGGTGTAAGCGTTCAGTGTGCCGCGCTGATATTCCTCGGCTACATAATCAAACGCCCATAGGTTAGTGCTGCCACCATCGAGCAAGTGGTCATCCAGTATCGTCTGCACAACCAGCAGCAAGTCAGCTAACTGCGCCGCCGTCATGTCGTAGATGTATTTTCCAGCGTTCACCTGGTAGAGCGTGTCGGGCTTGTTATCATTGCGAGCAAGGATGTAGCCAAACAGAGAATTACTGGCCCGTTCGCGCCCGGTTAAACGCATATCGAATAACTGCTTCAGCGCAACCTTGATGTCGTAGTAGCGTTGCTCGATGTCGCGGTACATCCGGTTTACTGCGCGGTAGGATTGAGTCGGGTCAGCTTTGTTGCGCGGTATTATCGGGCTGCCGGGTTTCGGTTGGTTGTTCAATTGGCTTACCTGTCAGCGGGTCGATGTTCTTCGCCGATTCATCAGCGCCCTTTGGCTTCTCAGCTTCTGGCAGTGGGTCATAGCCGCCAACTTCGCGGATCTCATCCTCAGTGAATGCCGGAGTGCCATAGGCCTGCTGAGTATCCTTCGCAACCGTCGCCATGTCTTTCATGTTGGCAATCTTCTCTTTCTCACCCGGAGCCAGAAGATCAGCCCATGAGACTGTAACCTCTTCGCCTGCTGGCGGCTCGATGATGCCGATTTGCCAGAAGCGGGTTAGTAGCTCAGTGATGCGGTCAGTGAGGAAGCCATTGCGACGACCGTTACGGCGAATCGCCCAATCTGTTTTATCCTCGTCACTCGCCAGGCGTCCGGTCTGCTGACCAAACAGGATGGTAAAAGGCATCTGAACCGATGCGGCCAGTTCGTTTGCGGTGACTGTCCATGTTGGCGCGGGGTCGCCTGGGGTTACTGAGAGAACATTCAGACGTCCTGCCTGCATCACTGCTGCTGCGTCGGTGCCACGGTTAAGCCGAGTGAACTTGTCATTCATTGCCTCGCCAAGGTCTGCATATCCAGCTTTCTTAGCCTGGGCATCAAGGGTTCCGATGTCGGTTTCCTTGTCGAACTCAGCGGCCATTTGTCGGCTGGCATTCTTCAGGAAACCTTCGGCACCGCCACCTGAGATTTTTTCGAGGTCGAGCAGCTTGTTATATCCAGACTCAAGCAACGGGATGCCAGACAGTGCACTCTCATCCTCCGCGCCTTCACAGAAGATGATCACCCGACTCGGATGCACAGGCTCACCGCGCACTGGCCCAACAAATTTGTTATCACCGACAGGCATCTCGTTGAAGTTGAACATTTTAGGCTGTCCAAAATCATCAGATAACCGATCATTCTCCCACTCGGCGACGGTCAACTGTTGTTCCCATACCGGAATGAGCTTAACCAGGGCTTTATCTTTCAGGCTTTTTACGAGCACCGTGTTAATCGGCTTGTCCCATGTCTGATTGTCACGAACCTGAATCAAAAGTGCAGAGTAGCGCCCAACCATATTTCGGCGGTCAGCATCCTTCACCTTTGCCCAGTGTTTCTTCATCAGCCTAGTGACATTTTTTTCCCATGCCGTTGTCTCGCGGGCCTCGTTTGCCTCTTCACCTTCAACGATAACCGGCAAGTCCTGCCAGCAACCATCAAGCAGGCGATGCACAACTGCAAAGCCAGCGGCATTGCGGCGGTAAATCCGGTAGAAGTCATTGAACTCTATCTGCTGCGGGTAACCGAACTCCTGATAAAGCATTGGCCGCTTGGTGTTACCAGACATTCCGGTAATGGCCTGAATGTAGCTGTTTCGCCGCATTTCGGTGGCGAGGCTATTCACAGCCATTTCCAGGCTGTTGTTTTGTTCGCTCACGGCGATTACTCCTTAGAAATAGAATGCCCCGACCTGCTTCCGGTTGTTCTTCGCTACCGCAAAGTAGCGGAACCCATCAGAGCCGTGCGATGTTTTGTCGTGAAGCGGTTTGTCTTTCCAGCATCCGCGCTTGTCGTCCCACTCTTTTCGATAAGCTTCGAGGTGGGATATGCCTTCAGCGCACTTATCTTCATCGAATACGCACTTGGGTAGGACTTCGCGCACCGACTCAATGCCGGTATCAACGCCAGTTTTAGGCACAACCTTGAATGTCATCGAGTAAACCTGACCGTCAATTTCGTAACCTTCCCGCGCTAACTCTTTGCGGGATTTGGCATCCGATCCGAACTCACGGTTTTCGATGTCATGCGGCCCCCAGTGCTCACCGTATTCATAGCCACGGTCTTTCAGCACCTTCATGTAATGGCGCAGGCCTTCACCTGAGTTTTCGTAGTAGTCGATAACGTGGAACTCTTCACCAACCTCTCGCACGAACCAGATAGCCGTTGAGTCACCCACGCCGATATCCCAGAACGTGTGAACCGGTAGATGTGAGTTATCAGGCAGAGTGCCAATGCGTTTGTTGGTGTAGAGCCAACGGAATTGTTTGGCGTAATACGCGCCTTCAACTGACTGCTGGAATGCTTCGGCGGGTATGGTCGGATATTCCCGCTTCATATCATCGCCGAGCGTTTTCTCTTTGGCGTAGTACCAGGCTTTCTGGCGCTCATTGACGACTACGCCGTGCTTGGCTTCCATCTCCGCAAAGTAATCAACCAGCCGCTGCGGCAATGACTCTACCGGGTCGATTGCATACTGCGGATTCTTCCACCAGGAGAAGAAAAAGAATTTCCAGTCGAGCGCGGATAACCGCTTGCCTTGCAACTGAGCTTTCTCAGCCGTCTGGCAGTAATCGAAGAAGTAACCGGCGCGACCTTCTGCCGTGCTCTCGATAGTGGCAAAGCATCCGGTTGATACCGCTTCAAACGCACCAGTGACAATCTCACGCGCTTTGTCTGGATACTTGGCGCATATCTTGCCGAACTCTGAAACATGCAGGTAACGCAGCGTACCGCCACGAAACGAGGTGCTTACGTAGAGTGAGCCGCCTTTCTTGAATACCAGCTCGCCAGCCGAATCATTGCTTGCAGGGTTAGCGGCTTTGATTTCATCGGGCAGGTTGTCGTATGCGTACTTCACCTTTTCGCGGAACAGGCGCTTTGCGTCGTTCAGCGTGTGGGCTATCAGTGCGCACTTGGCAGACTCGAACAGCGCCGCATCAAGCTGGATGATGCAGACCTCTGTCGTAAAACCGAGCTGTCGAGCTTTAAGGATGATATTGCGAGTGTGGATACCTTCGAAGTATTCGCGCTGCTCAGGCGTCATCCTGAAGCGTATCGGCTTGCCTTCTTTGTCGGTGATCCAGTAGAGATTGTTCAGCCGCCAGTCTTTATCAGCCAGTAACTTGAGATGCTCAGGTTTCATTAAGCCCCCTGAGACAATGAATCCATCAGGTCAGAAAGTTTCTTAACAGAGTTGTCGCCTTCCGGCCCGTCGATATCGTATGCCTGCCGCTCAAGTCCGATGAGGTTCTTCAGTGCGTCACTCAGTGCCTTAACTGACTTCACGCGCTCCGGCATGCTTATCACCTTCTGATAAATCTCATTCAGACGGTCCTGGCCTTTATCGTCGGGGTTAAGCATCAACTCACCGAGCTTTTCCAGAGCGGCGACATCAGCACACTCAGCGCCAAGCTCATCAAACAGAGCATTAGTGATTGCCCTGGCACGACGAATATCGCCACGATGTTCCATGCGGACGTTGGCAATGACTTCGGCGTTAGCCTCAATCAGTATCCGTTCGTTGGTAGCCGTTTCAGTGGATACCTTGCTGGATACCTCGCGTTTGGATACCAGCGCGTCAGCTTTGGCTTTTATCTTCGCCTTAAGGTCACGTTCCCATCCATCACGCTTTGCTCGCTTATTCACAGCGCCGTGAGTGATGCCATGTAGCGAGGCAATTTCTCTTATGGACATCAAGCCAGCCCGGTAAGCCGATTCGATGGCCTCCCAATCTGGTTTTGCCATAACTGTTATTCCTTGGTTTCTTCTTCCACTACCGGCGTAAACAGGATTTCGCTCAGTTCATCCGGCTGAATGTAGCGCCACTCACCATCCTTGTTAGCCACGGCGAACAGACCATTAACCAGTTGAGGCTCTTTAACGGTCATGATGCCTTCGTAGACAGTTCCGTCTTTCTTCTTGGCTGTTACGTTGTACTGCGGCATACAGAATATTCTCCTGATAAATGTGGATTCTGCCCGTGGGTGCACAGTAACTTCATTCTGCAATATCGAACCTTCTCAGTGAAAAGGCTCTGTATAACAGCTTCGATTCATCTGCCATCGTTCGAAGTGACGACCATGAGCGCTCAAACCCTGCTGGTTGCTGCAACAGGAAAACACGCGGCATTACTCGTTACGTGGAATACAGCACACTCGTCAGAGGGAGTCCTCAATGGAGGCTGAGTCGTCGTTAATGCTGTCACGGGTTTACGTGGAGACGAGTCGGCTCACACGCCCACAATGTGGGAGGAGGATTCGTTATTTTGTCTCTTACAGGAGACAAAACCTCTATTCTTCCTTAGCAACTACAATAGGAAGAAACACGGCATCGATTCCTGCATTCATAGCTCGAAAAGACTTAACCACTTCAATAGAACAATCAAACCTATTGGAGGAATAATGACCGAGCTTTTAACCCAACTGAATGCAGCATCAGAACTGATCTTGAATATGCTTTTAATCATCAATGAGATTCGCAAACTTTGCAGCGGCTCACGCAGTGGCTAGTTCACTTACGGCTTACCCGTCAGCAAGATTGCGATCACCACCTTATTGGGGCTTTTCAATCTGTCCTTGTCGGGAGGATTCGATTTCTCTGATGCCAGCTAATTGGCTATTTGCTTTATCAATCGTCATCAGTAACGGATCAATCCACAAAACAGCCTGGCAATATGTCAGGGGGCCGGAGGTAGCGGCGTCATAACTGGCGCTGTCAGACTTGCCGGTATCGGGGTGCACTGCGCTGGCACGTAAACTGTTCGTGTATTCGAGCAACCGACCAGAGATAGCAGCAGGAATATTGAGATTACAGGTCGGCTCACTCTTGAGAATGACTCGATATTCAATTTCTTTCTCCTGAGCGGCTGCCGTAATACTCATGGCATGTTGACCGGCTATATCCGCTATCTGATTGAACCGGTTGAATTGGAATGCTTGCGTGGCGATGGTGCTGGACTGCAAGGCGTTATCGTTCCGCAATTGCTGGCTGGTTGATAGTTCGGCCTGGTACTTGTCATAATTGCTTCTGGCAATCTTCGCAGTCGTAACGAACAGCAGTATAAGAAACGCCACCGCAAGGGCTCGCCAATGTTTGACTAAGGCTTCCCGTAGCATAGTTGCCGCTCCACTTCACGCCGGGTGATCAACCCTTTCCACTGCTTGCCACCGGCATATGTCCATCGGCGCAACTGGTCACATGCTCCGGGGATATCACCCTGGTTGAGTTTTTTCAGCAGCGTTGATGACTTGAATGCGCTCACGCCTACGTTATAAGTGAAGGAGTAAAGCGAGGCTTTCTGGTAATCGTTCAGTGGAACTTTCACCGAATTATCTACAGCCTTAACAGCTGGAAGCATGTGCTTGTAGAGCAGGTTGTCGCATTCTGCTTTGGTGTAGGTTTTCCCCATTACCACATCAGAGCCGGTCACGCCAGCGCATACTGTTGGAATGCCAACCGGATCAAGGTACGGAGTGTATTCAACTCCTTCCTGGTTAGTGATAAGCACACCACCAATCGCTATTGCACCGGCAGACGCCGCGCCGATCAGCTTGTTACGCAGAGACGAATTCATTCAAATCTCCTTGGGCGCTTTCTGGCTAAGGTCAGCAATAACCTGTGCTGTGGCTGATGGGTTTTTAACGCCTGTCTTACTCAGAATGTCTTGCAGTATCTTCGTGCGCTTCATCTGCTCCCGCTTATTAAGCCGGTATGTGAGGACGCCGAGGATGATGGAAAATGCGACGCCAATGATAAAGCCCCAGTCCTGTAATGACAGGCTGGCGAAGAACGCCGCAAGACCAGCACTACCGTATGAGGCGTTACTGTATCTTTCGTCCATCTTCATAGTTCCTCTCCTCGCGTTAGGGCGGGAGCTGTGTGGTAATCGGGAAAGCGCCATCCATGCCACGGCACGTTATCTATGAGTAGGATTGGTTGCTGGATGGTTGGCGCTAAATAAGAAAGGCCGCCATATGGCAGCCTCTAAATATCGTACGTTAATGTTTTCATATAGTTACTGCATGGCTCCTTCATTTATGAGGGAACCAGAAAAGAGAGTTTGAAGCTACGCAACCGGCAAGAAGCTCGCCCCAAAGCCCCTCCACCGCATTCATCACAACGAAAAGAGTGTTGGATGGGCTTGCACCATATCAAGTCGCCTTCCTGCCTCCAGACTGGAGGAATGCCTTAGCGTCAAAGGAATCTTTCCCCAGCACTCTTTCCTGTTGCGCAGAAACGAGAAAAGCCACCGGAGTTAACCAAGTGGCTTTCTGTTAGTGATGCTTCATTTCGTCATCACCGCGCTCTTTCGTCTTTGACTCCTGAGCATACCTGAAATGTAATATGCTCAGGTGACGTTTTCAAGTTATTTTTATCGAATATTCAACTTAAGCGGCAATTTGTTGATGAATCACCTCCATTTCACGTTTCAGGCCATGATAAACAGCAGCCTCGAGCAGTTTCATGCACCACTTGACGCGCGTCTTGCTGTTCTCAATATGCATACCGGTTAATTCGGTAATCTTGTATGCGATATCTTGCGAGCATTTGCGGTCGCAGTAGTATTTAATCGCTACTGCACGGATGGGGTTGCCACTCTTGAAGAGCTTAATCATCACGGCTTCTACCAATTCAGCCTCTTCCTGTTCGTTGGCGCGCTCGAGAAGAGGTTTAATTTTTGAGTTGAGTAAAACTATCTGCTGGGCCTTGAGAAATAATTCCGTTCCGCTGTATCCCTGTTTATGCAAATCTTCGACTACCTTGATGATTCTCTTCGCTTCCTCGTCGCTACAGTTTTTGCGGATCATCAATCTGCCGATGACGGAGCTCTTATTTGTGTCTGGCCCTTCACTGCCGCCATACTTCACGCCCCATATATCAAGCATGCAGCGCACCCAGGCTCTTTGCAGTGGGGTAATTAACTGAACTGGCTTGAGATATTTTTTGCGGAGGTCTGACTGCCGGAGAGTAAAGGCTAATTGCGCTAAGGCTTCACTTTTCACAGTCTCGCCCTCCGACGCTGTTTAGCCTTCCTTCGCTCTGCTGCTTTACCGGTTCTACGGTTATTGGTGAGCGGGTATGAGTAGCCAGCCGTCTCCACTGGTACGGTGGCAATCATCGGCTCCTGCCAGCCATGCGACATCAATGCACCTGCTACTGATATTGCAACGCGTGTTTTCATGCTGCCTGCTCCTGTTGTTTTAAAAGTTGCCGTGTCTTTTCCCGGTATTCATCACGGATTCGAATGAAGTCATCGCGGCGGTAGTTGGTCATTTCGTGTGGGCCATTGAGCCAATCAACGGCCTCCTGCCCTATCCATGCAATCAGGTTCGCTTCGTACTGCTGAGCGACCGTTGCACCTTTGGCGGCGTATTTGGAAGAACCTGCGTTACACGACTTGCACTGGCGATGCGCGTTGAGCTCTTCGAATCGTAGTTCTGGGTGTGCGCCAACCGTTTTGAAGTGACCGCAGTCCCACTGGCCACCGTGTAGATCTGGTGGATTGGTTTCACCACAGCTGATGCATGGACGGTCGTGGTCGCGGGTTCTTATGAACAGATTGAAGGCTTGCTGAGCTTGTTTCTTGAAGTGACTATCTGGCTTGAGGGCTAACTTGCGGACTTTTAAACTTCGTCGTTCCTGCTGGGCTTCATCCTTTCGTCGTCGTTCTGCTGCTTGTATTCGCTTCTGCTTCGATTCTTCTGCCAGTTTGGTGATTAGCTCGTCTTTATGTTCTTCGCAGCACCACCATTCATACAGGGCTAATGGTTTGAATCGCTTTTTGCATATTCTGCAATTGCGCGACCTGGGTAGCTTTCGCCTGTCAGTCATCGACATACCCTCTCAGCTGTAAAATACGTTGCAGGTCATGGCGTGATAGTTTGCAGCGCTGGATTCCAAAGTAGTTTCGGGCGAGTAGCGACCAATAATATTGGCATCGCTCCCTGTGCTTATGCGCATCAGCTCGCATCCAATCTCTTACTGCATGCTTGATTCGCCAGCGTTCAATCAGAAACCAGAGCAATAACTCACTCATCGCTTTCCTCCATTCGGTAATTTGGGTCGCACTCAACGTAAGCGTCAGATGCACAATCGTTACATGCGTAAACTTCGCCAGGCTTCAAA
This sequence comes from uncultured Buttiauxella sp., assembly GCA_965119215.1. Taxonomy (GTDB): domain Bacteria; phylum Pseudomonadota; class Gammaproteobacteria; order Enterobacterales; family Enterobacteriaceae; genus Buttiauxella. The sequence goes on along the minus strand of CBCPKK010000004.1, from coordinate 48,616 downwards.
GGCTTTGTACACGCTGCGCAATATCCTGCTGCTGCGTTGCTGTTGCGCTGGTAGGTGGTGATTGATTCAGGAGTCAGCATTCTCTGTATCCTTCATCATGAGGAAGGCAATCATCCCGGCTCGAAGCGGATTGACATGAGGCACGCACTCGTCACTTTCCCATGACAAATAGGCGATCCACTCTCCCTTGACATCTAGCTTGATGGGAGCGACTAAGGAGATGTTGTTAACCTGAATAATCGGCCATGCGTCTGCCGGGTTGCAGCAAGGGTCAAAGATTTCCCACTTGCCTTGTGTGTTGTAAAGAAGTGATTCGGAGCTTTGAAGTTTCAAGCCGATGAGCTTGGCAACCCTGTGGTTAATTTCAAAATCTGATAACTGTGAATAGTCGGTCATGCTCTTGTCCTTCTCATGCGATCCCATTTAGCGCGCAAGAGGCTGTAGACATAATCAAATGTCTGCACCTGGCTTTCGGTTGGGATTGGCTTGGGTTTGTTGCGGGAACGTTTGGTGGGTTTGAATATGGACGCATCCATTACTGCGACTATGCTGCTCTTTCGCTGGCGCATTCCTCTCTCCCCGACCGCTGCAATAGCTCATACTCGCGGCGTGAATCGTCGCTCCACCTGACATTTCGCTCAGAGCCGAACCAGAACATGATTTCGATTAGCTCTGTCATGTTGGCCTTTCGCATCTTGCTGGTACGAACGCCGAGAAGCACAACACCGCCGTCGATACCGGGAACACTTCGCTGCTCAAGCTTTTTCGTTTTCAGCCAAAGTGCGGTGAAGATATCTTTCCAGTCCTCAGGCGGTAATCGCTGTCCATGCCAAAGCACCTGTCGTGAAACGTCCTGTAGCATGGGCCACATACGGTCGTTCTGCGCCTTTGAGCGCTTGGGTTCTTTAACGTGGATTTCGTGGGGTGACTTGTCGTCGATGGGCAGTGCGAGAATGGAGTCTATGGCGTTATTTCTGATTGCTTCGCTTCGAAGCAGGTATGTTTGCTTCATGATTCACCATCCCGGTATACCGGCCTTATTTCTGAATCCGGCACACCACGCACGATAGCGCTTATGAACCTCTTCGTGGTCGTAGTAGATGCCACCGACTGCGTTCTGCTTGCGGCGCCGCTGGATGTAAGCGGTAGTGTGTCCCATTTCATCGGCTACCCACTTTTCAAAGTCCACCGTGTTTTCATTTTCCATCGCTATCTCCTTTAACGGTTATCCCTGCTGCGCGGAGGACTGCGCTGTATCTCTCAGTTGCCTCCCTGAATGTGGTGCTGTGTTTCTTTCCGTCCCACACAAGGAAAAATTCAGCTTTTGGCGGCTCTACGACGAGCGCGGCGCGGCTGGCTTTCCATGCCATCCATTGCAAATCGATACCAGAGCTATAAGGCACATATCTCTCATAGTGCCGATGCTCAATAATCCAATCACCCGGGATGCTGTAAAATTTCGAATACCATGCTTCAAACTCGCGGCGGCTCTCATCAACCTTTACGGCTACTGTTTCAGTCATGCGGCACCTCGTTTAATTTTATGACCGGGCGCATAAGCGCGTTCTCTATCCTTGCTGATTCGCCAGCCATCTTTTCTCGCAACTTTGGATACGTCTGCCCAGGAGTTACCGACATACTCACCAGACTCTGGTGCCTGAAAAGGCTTGCAGTTGCAGTTTTCACAGTCGCAATAAAAATGCGCCGTATAGTTAGCGGCAATCATTACGCACCCCTCGTAATAACTTGTTAAATAAATTCATATCAGCGCTCATGTGCTGAACTGGCATTTCCTCAGCAGCATCAACCGGCTCACTTGAGTATCGATATTCCTGGTGGTTACCCGTGCGCATCAGCAATCCATCTTTGAACAGATTCGACACCTGCGGGCTAATGCAGTTGCGGTTTGTGTCCAGAGCCTTAGCGATTTCATTCACGGATGAGTTGGGGTGTTCGGAGATATACTGGTGTATGCGTTGTCTGGTGGTTGTCATGAGCACTCCGTTTGCAGCATCAGATAAACGATCATCGCAGCACGAATAGGCTTTCTGTCAGTCACGCTTACACCGCTTTCGTGATATGCCATCCACTGCGTTTTCCCGTGCGGAATAACGGCTATTCGATGCTTCTGGATCAGGTGGTAACTATCCTCGACGCGTTGGACTGGCATCATGCAAACGAAGTGGCCTTGATAAAATTCGTATGCAGCAGCTCGCTCGTTACGGGGGTGAGGGAAAACTTCTTTTTTCGGCAACGCATATGCCATAACGAGAAGATTTAACTCCATGTCACTCAATTTTTTATAATCCATCACGCAGCCCTCGACCGGTAGCTATCCCATGTGAACGCCAGTGTGCAGCCGCCACCATCGTTCATGCGGTCGATGACGCGCTCACCGATGAATGCCGCCAGTTCTTCGCGGGACTGATTGCTAATCAGAATCGTTGGCTTCATGCGTTCGTAGCGAGTGTTGATGATTTCAAACAGGATTAGCTTTTCAGTATCGGAGCCAAACTGAACGCCTACCTCGTCGATAATCAGCAGGTCGGGATCCGTGTAAATCTGGATGGCGTCTGATTCGGTCATTTCGGATGACTTTGACCACGTGGATTTAAACAGCCGGGCAATGCGTAATGCCGTGGTGAACAGTGCTGAGTTCTGGTGCTCGTTGATGACATGCTTGGCAATCGCCAGAGCAAGATGGTTCTTGCCGGTGCCAGGCTTACCACACATGACCAGGCCACCACCCTGTTTCAGTCTCTCGGGCCATTTCGATGCGTATGCCTTGCAGACTTTCAGGCAGCGCTCTGAATCAGGGGAAATGATTTCGTAGTTATCCAGGGTGCAGCTAGAGAATCGCTCTGGAATGCGTAAATCGTTAAGCAGAACACCAATGCGCTGATTCTTCATCCTCAGCCCCTGTTGCTCGCGATCAGCTTTGAGTTGGATAATTTCCTCTCTCAAGCATGAGGGGCATGGGGATCCGCGCTGGAAGAGCTTAACCATGCTTGTGCTGAATCTGGTTCGTTGCTCAAAGGTGCCATGCTTTGGGCATTCAACGCTTTCAAATCTCACCTCGGTATTTTCGATGACTACTGGCGGCTTGGAGAGCGTGCCCAGGGTCTTTTCGATTTCTGCAATTTTCTCGGTAGAATCCATTTTATCCCTCCATCCAGTTTGGTATCTGGGTTTCGCCGTAGTCTTTGGTGTTGAAGTTTTCAGTCGCTGGTCGCTTACCTGCAAACTTGGTCGCGTTTTTGTTCTGGTAGTTGAGCTTGGCGCTGGCAGTCGTGAACCAGTTCTTCGGCTTGTCGTGTGAGAACTCAATATCGAGCCGTTGAAGTTCGCCTGGCAGGTCGATGCTGGGGAACAGCTTCTTCCAGGATTCATAGTCCTTGTGATTCAGTCGAACGACATTGCCCTCGAATGCGTAGCGGCTTGCCATCTCATGCACGTTCTCCTGAGAATGTTCACCAGGAATTTCGTCTTCCTCGCAAGTCGCTTCAGCGGCTTGGGTGTTGAAGGGAATCAGGTTAAGGGAATCAGGAATCAGGTTAAGGGAATCAGTGGGACAAGAAGCGATCTCCATAGTTTGTTCATGACTCATGCATGACTCAAGCACGACCTTGCCTTGTTTAATGCACTCTTCTTGGTTAACTAAGTGATTAAATTTCAGTATGTTGCATTGCTTGCAAAGCACTTGAAGATTTTCTGCATTACTGTTCCCACCCTTTGATACTGGAGTGATGTGGTCAATTTCAAGTTCATGAGTAGAACCGCAATAATTGCACTTTTCCCCATCACGATTCTTTATTGCAGACCGCATGGTGTTACTCAGGGGGGTATACCCATCACAAACAGTGTCTTTGTGTTCTGGTGGTGATGGGATTACAGAGGCTATTTCTTTATGGTGCGGGTTTTGGTGTTTGCTCCAGTTGTTAATCTGGAAGTATCGATTTCCGTTTACATCGTAACGATGGATAAACCCTCTCTCATTGAGGGTTTTCATCAGGTCTTCAACGTCAACGTTATCGAAAGGAAGAACAAGAACCTTAATTTTCTTTGGTCGGTCTTCTCCTCGCCCCTCTCTATCAGCTACAGTCCATAAACCAGCAAAAAGCAGTCGCGCAAAGGGACTGCATTCAGCCAGGTCATCATTGGTAAAAAATCCCGGCTTGATGTTTCTAGATCTGGCCATGTTTTACAGCCCCCTTATTGTGTAGTGAATTAATACCTGGCATAATTACTCCTGTGAATTGATCCAGTTAAAAGTTCATGGTCATCTGAGAGTCGTTATCTGTTACCGCAGATAGCGACTTTTTCTTTTCTGGCATCACAGCTGCTACAGCCTGCCTTGCCACTTCCCTGATTAAGCTCGTCTCCCATACCTTTTCCAGAAGAACGAACGTCACCGCCATGTCGTGAATGTTCAGGCGACTCACTTTTGAGTCAGCCCAACCCGCCATCTTTGCGAAGTTGCCCTGCCCCATCGTTACCAGCCGGGACCGGAGTTCTGACTCGACGTCACGAACCTTTTTGCTGTGTTTTGCTACTTCCATTTCGTAAACTTTCCGTAGTTGAATTAGTTAATTGCGTGACATTGCGGTGAGCAAGTCACTTGAATTAGATGCCCCGCGTTGACGGCGGGATAGATTGGTAAAGAGCGGGTGAATCAGGCGGCTGCGCGGTATGCAGCTTCTTGGTACTTCAGGGCGCCAGCGGTAACGACTTGCAGTCGGTAGGCGTCTTTCTCAGGAATAACTTCTTTCCACTGGGAAACGGCGGCATCGCTAATTCCTAATGCTTTTGCTATCGCTCGCTGGGTTCCGAAGTGGTCAATAACTTCTTTTTTAAACATGGACTCGCTCCGAAAATAAAGAACTCTTAAATTATCGCTTAAAGGAAACTTAAGTCAAGAGGATTTAAGATGTCTTAACTATGGAAAAACTCACTATGGGCGATCGCATTCAGGCGAGACGCAAAGAACTAAAAATAAACCAGGCGGCTTTGGGCAAAATGGTCGGCGTTTCTAATGTGGCAATTTCACAGTGGGAGCGAGGAGAGACTGAGCCTAGAGGGGATAACCTTTTGTCATTAGCAAAGGCTTTGCAATGTACACCTGAGTTTTTGTTGCATGGTGAAATTGTCGGATCCAATTTTTCATATGTGGCTCCGTACGTAAAAGGAAAGAATTACCCCGTCCTTAGCAGCGTGCAGGCTGGTTCATGGCGCGAGGCATGCGAACCGTACACCCTGAAAGATATCGACCTATGGCTTGAGTCTGATGCCCATATTCAGGGTGATGCGTTCTGGCTGGAAGTTGAAGGCGACTCGATGACAGCACCAGTTGGCCTGAGTGTGCCAGAGGGTACATTCGTTCTGTTTGATACAGGCAGGGAGCCGGTGAATGGCAGTCTGGTGATTGCGAAGCTGTCAGACTCCAATGAGGCGACATTCAAGAAGCTGATCATTGATGGATCACAGAAATATTTGAAGGGGTTAAATCCTGCGTGGCCACTCATCCCCATCAATGGGAATTGCAAAACCATTGGCGTTGCTGTTGAGACGAAATTAAGGCTTATTTAGCCATATTAGAGGGAATTTTAATGATCGGTTACGCCATCGGTAGCCTTGTTGGAATGATAGTAATTTCATTAATTTACGGGGTTGCATCTGGAGCCATAGTAAGATTAATGACGAATAAAGTGACGCAGGCGTGGACTCATAGACCAGCCAGATTCATCATACTTTCAATCTACGCCTTACAGATAATTGCAGGATTTACCTTGTTCATTATGACCTGCTACCTACTTTATTCTGGAGGAACGTATATCCCAAGAACTGACGCATATGGATATACCTACTCCGGCGAAGGAGATATCACCACAGCCTGGGCTGTTTTTGGCATCATGATGGCTGTATCTGTAGTGGCTGATATGATCAAGGCAATCTTTGTTTTAACATTTGCAGATTAGACGCAGAGTAACTTAAAACAACCCGGACTCCGATCCGGGTTTTTTATTGCCCCTTCCCCACCACCCCAACGCCAGTCGTCGATTATTTTCAAGCGAACAAGCCTTTCAAACCCCTACTAATCAACTATTAAATTTAAGTCACGTCGATTTATTTAAGTTTTCTTTAAATCTTACTTGACGATAAATTTAAGTTGTCTTAAATTATATCCATCAGCAGGGCGCTGGTAAGCCACAAGGAACAGAGTGGCATGCTCTTTAACTTAACTGGAGCGCTGTTGAAGCGCGAAAACAACAACCAAACGAGATGGGTTTGGGGTGTGGTGGCGGTGTCCTCAAGCGAGGTGCAACGCTAGCAGTGTGATAAGACCTGATAAACCGGCTGGGCAGATAGTTGTTTGCCAATACAGAAAACAGGGCGCTCAGGAAGTAAGTGAGAGTGGCGACTCAGTGCCAAAACCACCACACCACCAAAACCATTTCAGGAGGCAAATATGACAACTATCACCTACGGCCAGTCTGTATTTGCTGGCAACGCTAAAACACGCCGCCATGAGCGCCGCAGAGCAGCGGCAATCGAGCGCGACACTATCGGCAATATCATCGACACGGTTTTCGGTATCAGCGCTCCAGGGGCTTCTGAGGAGTCTGGTATTACAGGCTGCAAGAACAGAGTTGAGCAAGCTCTTCGCGCTCCAAACTGGCGTGAGCCTAAAGAAGAGTCAGGCGGTGCTTGTTTGCCACAGGTGGCGCTTTATGCAGCAGGTAATCGCACAGTCCGTAAGGATGCGGTTCACATCATTAAGTAGAGGAGTTGGGTATGACGCCAAATTTACCGCAAAAACTCTGGCGGCCAATGGCAGAAGTTAAAAACTATGTTGAGAAAATGCCTGATGGTGTTCGCCTTGCGGACATTGCCAGAAAGGTGGACATCTTCGCCAAATTGTCAGCAAAGGAAAGGAAGCAACTGGTTGATTTCCTTGGTTCAAGGGAAAGCATTTTGATAGTGAAGGCGAGGAAAGTTAACGGCCTTAACGGTGTGACTATTCTCAGGCACAAAAAGTATGGCTACCCGCAAAGCAATGACGAGTATCAGGTTCTGAAGAATATAAAAACCAAAGTTTGCTCAAAATGTAAAAGCGAAAAAGGGAAGGAAGACTTCTACGTCAACAACACCAATCCCGATGGACTTCAGTCTTATTGCAAAGAATGCGTTAAAGCCTCCACACACGAACGCTCATGGAAAATTGGTGATGATTATGCCAAGCGCGTTAATAACCATAAATCACCAGAGGAATGTGAAATGACCAAATCTACAGCCGAAGCAGTTACCCCAGAGCAACTCAGAAAGCAGGCAGAAGAACTATTAAAAGCAGCAGAGGTTGCAGAAAAAACACGCTCTGAAAACGATGTATTCAACAAGAAGCTGAATCCCTTGAAGCTTGAAATTTGCCAAGCGGCAGGCCAAATGCAGCGCAAACTTGATGAATTTATCGACTGCATGGATGTTGTGAATAAAGCAGTGCAAAAGCTGAAAGACTTAACCGCCTAGTCGCGGCCTTTTTTATGCGGATTGGAGTGAATGATGAGAGTGACGATTAGCGTCAAATCGAAAAGTGATATCGAGGCTGCGACCGTGGCTCTTAATCACTTCATTCGAGAAAAGAAACCTGATGATGGAACGTCGACAAGCTGGGGAATAGGCATAAATAGTAACCAGTATTTCTCGGTCACTGAAAAGAAAAGTGGGAATTACAGCGTGATTCAGTCCGGTTGCAAGGCTACAGGAGAATAGATATGGAAGACTTAATCGACGAAATAAAAATGCAGCTTAAGAACGCTGAAAACGCGCACTCATACTGCGCAATGAGCTTTAGCAATCGCATGGAAGCGCTACGCAACTGGCAAGACCTGCTTACCCCAGAAAGCGTTGAGCGGCTTATCGACTTCATTGGTGAGCAGGCAGCGCAGATTGAAAGCCTTGAAGAAGAAATCGACTTGCTGCGCGAAACCACCGAGTAACCTCCGCATCAGCTTTACCGTAAAGCTGATTCTGAACCCCCTCGTCCCTATTGCCCGACCTAAAACGTCGGGCTTTTTTACGCCTGCGTCCATCCATGAGCGTCAACGCTGATGAATGAACACAAACCTAACAGGAGAGAACATGAGCGAAGTAACGGATTTAGCAGTCATTGAAATTAAGCCGGAACAAGCTCCGGTTCTGTACGCACCGAATGGTCTTGAAGAGTATTTGGCAGAAATCAGGGAAATGGTAAAGGAAGTGCCGGACGTAACCACGAAGAAAGGCCGTGACCGCATCGGTTCACTGGCGCGGCTGGTTGGCTCAAGCAAAACAGCGATTGAGAAGCCTGGCAGAGCTTACCTTAAGCGCCTAAAGGAAGCGGTTAAGCCAGCTGAGGTGGAGTTAAAACGCTTCGCCGATGAGTGCGACGCTATTCGTGATGCAATCCTTAAACCCCGCGCCGAGTGGGAGGTTGAACAGGAGCGCATTGCAGCAGAAAACCAAATGCTGGCCTGGCACGAAGAAGCGCTGGAAATGAACGCGGCATTCGATTCCGCCGCGCAGGTGAAGTTTGAAGCCGACCACGAAATCGCCCTCCTCCTCAATGAAAAATTCGACCGCGACGCCGCAGAAGCTAAGGCCGAAGCGGAGCGCAAGCGCATTGCTTACGAAGAGGAATTGAAGCGCCTGGCTGAGAACGCCGCCCGCGCAGCTGTAGAGGAGGAGGCGAAGCGAGCGCGCGAAGAGGCAGCTCATCGTGAATCCGTGCTAAAGGCTCAGGCAGAGCAAGCAGAACGCGACCGAATTGCGCTGGCTCAGAAGGCCGAGCAAGACCGCATCGACGCAGCGAATAAGGCAGAGGCCGATCGGTTAGCAGCAACACAGAAAGCCGAACACGATAAGCAGGAAGCTATCGCCGAAGAGAAACGTAAAGCACAGGCCGAAGCGGATCGGATTAAGCGTGAGGCAGATGAAAAGGAAGCGGCTCGCCTGGCAGAAGAAAAGCGTATCGCTGACGCAGCGGCAGCCAGAGCAGCAAATATCGAGCATCAGAAAACCATCAACAACCAAGTGATCGCCATTCTTACCAAGGCTGGTATTTCACCGGAGTGCGCAAAAGATTGTGTGATTGCCATTGCTAGAAATCAGAACCACGCACTCGTTTCAGGCGTAACGCCACCCGTTCAAATCAACTACTAATTCAAATCAAATTTAAGGACACCCCATGATGTACGCCATCGCGGGAAGCGCCGTCATGGGTGCTTTCCAGCTAAACGAAACTCAACTTGAACGATGGACGCGCATGGCTCGCTCCGGCGCTCGTAAGCTCATCGACTTCTTCACTAATCCGGCAGGTGCGATATGAAAACCTCGTTAAGCATCGATCACAACAAGCTGAAAGCAGCGCAGAGCAAGGCGGTAATCGCTCGCTATCTGGGTGATGGGCGCATGTGGCTACAGGCAAGTGAGGAGATGAAATCGGCAATTAACCATCCGTGGTACCGGAGAAGTAAATGAGCCAGCAATTACCTCCGGAAGATGAATTTATCCGGCTGATGAAAGAAATGTTAGGCGGCAATAAACCTGAGCCGCAGAAGGAGGAAGCATGAACGCATATCGCATGCATGACCGTGAGGAGCATCGACGCGAAGACGCTGAGGCACTACAGGTGCTTCAGGATGAGGAAGAATCGGAGCTTGCTGAGCAGTTCGATAAAGAGCTTCCGCTTCGCCTGCTTGAGTCAATGCTCACATCAGCACTGAGCGCAGACAAGAAAGCCGTCAGCCATGCCTTTATGGATGACTGCGATTTTCAGGATAAGGCCGCAGAGTTCTTGCGTTACGCAGCGGAAACCATCGCAACCAACCAGGCGAAAATTAACAGGAGCTTACAGTGAGCAATTCAATGATGTTGGCACCACAAAGCTTTGATCAGGCCATGCAGTTTGCAGTTGCAATTGCATCCAGCCAGTTCGCCCCCGCTACATACCGAAATAAGCCTGACGATGTATTTATTGCAATGCAGATGGGCGCGGAACTTGGATTCCAGCCGATGCAATCCGTGCAGGGGATTGCGGTAATAAACGGGCGACCATCGGTGTGGGGTGATGCGCTGCGAGCGCTTATTCTTTCCGCACCTGATCTTGCAGGGTTTGAAGAAACCTATGACGAAGCCACGCAAACAGCACATTGCCGGATTAGCCGAAAGCTCCAGACAGGAACGATAGCAACATTCAATGGCTCATTCAGCGTAACGGACGCAACAACAGCGGGGCTGTGGGGCAAAAATGGGCCGTGGAAGTCATACCCAAAACGCATGCAGCAGTGGCGAGCACTAGGGTTCTGCGCGCGTGACGCCTACGCCGACCGACTGAAAGGAATTCAACTAGCCGAAGAGGTTCAGGACTATGAGCCAACTGAGAAGGTAATCCCTCAGCAGGAACAGCCAGCGATCGCCAGCAAAATCACGGAAGAGCAAAGCAATCGCATCAACGAAATCCTTATCAGTGTCGACTCCACGTTTGAGGATCTGATGACGGCCTGCGAGAAACTGACTGGCCGCAAAGTGGAAACTCAGTCAGACCTGACCAGCGAAGAGGCAGGAAAGTTAATTTCAAGCATGGAGCGCAAACTTAAGAACAAGGAGGCTGCAAATGCTCAGCAATGACATAGCCTCAAGGCGGCTCGGGTTTGATGTAGGCCGCATCGAGCAAGGAAGCGACGAGTGGAAGAAGTGCCGCCTGGCATGCATTACAGCCTCTCGGGTTGGCGATATCCTGACGGAGCCAAAGGCAAAAAGGGATAAGGATGCTGGCCTGCTGTCAGGGGTGGCAGAAACCTACATGATGGAGCTGATCGCCGAAGTGTGTACTGGCGCAATTCCCGATGAAATACCAGCCCGCCCCCTACTCTGGGGGAAAAAACACGAAGCAGCAGCAAGGATGCTTTTCGAGTTCGAAAATGATGTGACCACCGAACTGCCCCCAATATTTTACAAAGACGATTCGATGCGCTGCGCATGCTCACCTGACGGCATGTGCAGCGATGGCAGAGGGCTTGAATTGAAGTCACCCTACACGTCATCACAATACGTTCGATTTCGCCTTGGTGGACTGGATGCGGTGAAAAAAGAGTATATGGCACAAGTCCAGTATTCCATGTGGGTTGCAGGGTGTGACCAGTGGTGGTTCAGCAATTACGATCCCCGCATGCGTCGTGAAAATATGCATTCCATCATCATCAGCAAAGACAACGAGTATCACGACCTATTCGAAACGAAGATCCCCGGATTTATTCAGAAAATGGATGAATCACTCGACTTGCTGGATTTCAAATTTGGCGACCAATGGCGGTGAGTGATGAAACACTTAATTTTCTACCGGCGCGGGTGCAATAACTCAGGGATGAAAGAGCGGGTTTGCTGGCGGCTAAGTAAAGGGCCAGCAACCGGTTCAGAGCTTTCCGCAATGCTCGGAATGGATTTGCCAGCATTCAACCGTTACGCACGTAGCGCCTTGCTTTCTGGCTCTGCCACTGCGGTTATATCAGCAAGCGAATGGGTGAAACTGGAAGGCAGGAAGCTAGACAGGACTTACACGCTTGATCGCGTAGGCGGGAATCGGGTTAAGCCGGTTGCAGGCAAAAGCATTCTGGTTAGCAAAAGAAGCCTGTCACATCTTCACCCTGGCATGAAAGAGAAAAACATCGAAGCAGCAAAGCGCCGCGCGCGACTTATCAAGGCCGGAGTTTACATCAACGAACTCGGCTGACACCGACCCTTCCCGCCCCATCAAATCCAAACACCAACCCGTCGCTTCGGTCATCGCATCAGCGACTAAGGATTACGCATGAAACTCAATATCGAAATCGGTAAATACGTCATTACCGGAACTGCTAACGACCTCGTTTTACGCGAGAAGGTAACCATTAAGACAGGCGATAACGCCGGAAATGAAACTCTTAGCGCACCTCGTTATTACTCCAAGTTTGAGCACCTGGTGAAAGAGTTGTGTCACCGCGAAATTCTCACCTCAGACGCACAGATGCTACAGGCGCTCGTTCTGCATATAGAAAACCTCAGCCAGACGGTCAGTAAAGCGATAACTGAATACGTGGAGCGTGAGCATGCTTAGCCATCAATTCAACACAGAAGTTAACCCCGGTGACGCATCAGCCAACACCAAATTTAAGCAGACACCTGAGCTGACAAAGAAGCAGCTATTGAAGCGAAACAGCTTCCCGCATCCAGACCAGAACCGGCACATCGACGCATTCATTAAAGCTACTCAGCACTGACTATGAACGCCACCGAACGCAATGCTATTCGCGCCATTGGTCGTAAATGCTGGGGAGAAGTTGAATCGGCATGGAAGAAAGAGTGTGCACGGAACGCACATGACAGGAAGGAAATCTATCTCCGCATCCTCGACCAATACGAAAAGAAGGTATTTCCACTCTACACCAGGCGACAGCTCATTTACTGGATGGGAGTCGCTAACGGAACTCTGGAGGAGCGCTGATGAAACAGCGAGAAGCCCGACAAAAGCCAGTTATCGGCACCCACAAAGAAACCGGTGAGCAAGTGGCCTTCCCATCTGCCTATTACGCGCCCGGCTTTAATCGTGGCAGCATCAATGAAGCTATCAGTGGTCGCGCCAAGTCGCATCGTGGCTTTACGTGGCGATATGCAACCAAATCAGAGCGAGAGAGATTCGCTCAGCACTGAGGAAAGAACAATGAAAGACGGACTAACGCTTAATCAGCTTGCTGAAATCAATGCTGAGCTAAACCGGCAGGTGGTAACGCTGGCGGTAGAAAACGCAACCATCAAAGCGATGAATGATTGCCTGGCTGAAGAGCTACGTGGCTATGAGTCTGATGGTGCTTTTGATGGCCCTGATATGCATAAACTTTGGCATTCACACGCAGGCGCCTTGCCAGCCACTGATATTCAATTCGCAAACATCCAGGCGCAGGTATGGCTTGAGGCTAAAGACTTCACCAAATCAATGCTGGCAGCAGATTCGATAGATTATATTGATTTCCTGTTTGATGGGAAGGTGCAGCAACTGCGCAAAGGAGCAAGCAATGACTAAATCACTCGAAGCACCACGCAAGTTCCAGACATACAAACAGCGCCATGGTCACGACATCAACGGCGTTCGTCCAGTCATGATTCCTGATGATGCGGGTGAGTGGGTTAATCGCTTCGATGCTGAACATCTGGCTGAGCAGTTAAAGCGTGCGCAATTGCGTATCGCAGAACTCGAAGCACTATGCGTTAAGTCTGACGCTATGCGTGAAGTAGTGCCGCTATGCGTTAAGTTGCCAGATGGCATTCTTTGGTGCGCAACTGATAATCATCATGGGTGGATTAAAAGGTCGGATGCAATCGAAGCAATCCGCGCAGCTGGCGGAACTGTGGAAGGGAGTGAATGATGGGTAAATCAACAGATGTGCATGACTTGTTAAGCACCTACCAGAAGCAGGCACGTAAAATACCAGCAAAAGGTGTTTACGCATCAAAACAGCGCCGCGATGAAGTGCAGGCGGCGCATGTGCGGAAGGTAATGCGGCAGCGCAATCGGTCAGTGGGAAAATTAAATAAATTGGGATTTCGTCGTCGCGCTGAAACAACGGCAGCGATAATTTGCGAAATGAATTTTTGGGCGCTGGTGTGCCGCTCTAACCGCATGAAGGAGGCTTTATGAGCAATATAAGCATTGGCGAATTAATTCTCATTGCAGACACAGACCATGTGCAATGTGGTGATGCCTCCGCAATGGCCCGCGAACTACTGGAATACCGTAAAGCCATCACGCAGCCGGTGGGTGAGGTTGTGGCATGGAATCACCCAACAGAAGAGCGCAAGGTAGATTTCCTCTGGCTGGACGTCAACGTTGAGCCTGGCACTCTGTTGTATGCCGCGCCGCAACTCAAGCCGTCAGGTAATCCCGAACAATTCGCTATCACTCATGATATGGCGATGGCGTTTCACAATGCATTGAGCGATGGCGGGATTGGTCACGAAGACCTGGAGGACATAAAGATAGGCTTGCGCGCCGCTTTCGCTAACTGTGCGCCGCAACTCCAACCTGTAAGCAATCCTTACACGTTGCCTGATGAAATGACGCCTGAAATGCTGCGAGCAGTTCAACTTAATAGTGAATTAGGCGCATATGCAGCCTCAAACCTAACTGGTGCGTACACCCTGTTTGGCGAGTTTTGGCGGGTTGCCTGTCGCACTGCCAAAGCACAATCTTCTCGCGCTGGTGAAAAGTGTCATAAATAACCCACATCACCACCATCACGCACCAAATAGCTCACCTATAACCCACAAAACCTAAATCGGATTACATGTGAGCTAATCAGCGTAAATTTTTAGATTACAGACCATATATTACCAGCCGCCGAGTGCGGTTTTTTTACGTCCGGAGGAAGCTATGTCAGAGATATTCCAACTGGTGCCAAATAAGTGGGTTACCGAAGAATTGTTAACCGCTACAACCGGCATGTCCAAACACATGATCCAGCATGCCCGCCGATCAACCTGGATGGAAGGAAAGCACTATCGCCATGTCGCTCCGGATATGGCGCCAAAACAGAACAGCCCTATCATGTACAACCGCGATGAGATCAATCACTGGATTGAGCATCAAAGTCCTGCGAAACGCCGCAAGATATCTGCTTAAATGTTCTCTGGTTTATCAATAGAGGAATGGTTATGGCTGCATATCCCACAGGCGTTGAGGTTCATGGCGAATCGCTGCGTATATGGTTTATTTATCAGGGTAAGCGCGTCAGAGAAAACCTAGGCGTACCTGATACACCTAAGAACAGAAGAATGGCTGGTGAGTTGCGATCTTCGGTGTGCTTTGCCATCAAAACTGGCACTTTTAATTTTATGACTCAATTTCCAAACTCTGCTAATGCAGAAAAGTTTGGGATAGTCAGAAAGCAGATCACGCTACTCGAGCTAAAGAAGAAGTGGCTTGGCCTGAAAGAAATGGAACTCAGCCTGGGCACATTGGGACGTTACGACTGCCAGCTAACAACCACCATCGAAACTCTTGGCGAGCATAGAAACATTTGCAGTTTAAATACTGAGGATATTCTGAACGCTAGAAAAGAGCTTCTTCACGGATGGCAGAAAGTCAGACGAAGTAGCAATCTCAAGTCTAAAAAAGGCAGGAGTGTACCTACCGTTAACTGCTATATGGCTTGCCTTGGTGGAATGCTGGGATTTGCATACAAAAGTGGTTATGTCGGCACTGACCTGATGGCAGGAATATCCCCGCTTGCGAAAGAAAGACCCAATCCGGATCCTCTGACTTCTGACGAATATCACCGCGTGCTTGCAGCATGCCCTACTTTGCAATTCCGCAATATGGTGATTTTTGCAGTTAACACAGGTGTAAGGCATGGTGAGCTAAGTGCGTTAGCGTGGGAGGATGTGGACACTACCAACTGGACTGTTACAGTGTCACGGAATTATTCGCTAAAAGGTAATTTCACTCTTCCAAAAACAAATTCAGGCATCAGGACTATTCAACTTACCAAACCTGCTATTGATGCGCTCAAAGAGCAGATGGCTCTGACCAGGATGATGAAATCACACAATGTTAGCGTCAGCCTTCGAGAATATAAGAAACAGAGAACGGACGAATGCACCTTTATCTTCTCGCCTTCGGTAACATCCATGAATGGCAAGAAAACTATGTGCTACGTCCCGGGCTCGATTAATTCTGCCTGGAGGTCAATTCTCCGTCGCGCCGGTATACGCCATCGCAGGGCTTATGAAACCAGACATACTTTTGCATGCTGGGCCCTAGCCGCTGGAGCAAACCCGAACTTTGTGGCTCATCAGATGGGACACTCATCAGCCCAGATGCTTTATTCAGTTTACGGTAAATGGATGACCGAAAATAACCATGACCAAGTAGGGCTTTTGAATGCGACATTTGAACAAAATGCCCCACTGATGCCCCATAGAAAAACTGCATAGTTACAACCATCTGTTATTAAAGAATAAAAACACTTCAACCCTGACTCACCTGGATGAGCAAGGTTGGGTCGTTTGCTTTTAGCTTCCTGCCAATCATGTTCTGTATCGCAATCCCCCTTGGGCTTGCACGTGAAAACAAAGGTGTCGCTGCGTTTGCCGGTTTCGTCGGTTACGCGGTAATGAACCTTGCGGTGAACTTCTGGTTAACCGCGAAAGGCATTCTACCAACGACAGACGCTGCGATTCTGAAGGCGAACAACATTCAAAGCATCCTCGGTATTCAGTCTATTGATACCGGTATTTTGGGTGCGGTGATTGTCGGGGTGATTGTTTTCCTGCTTCATGAACGTTTCCACAATGTGCGTCTGCCAGATGCGCTGGCGTTCTTCGGCGGTACTCGCTTTGTGCCAATCATCACCACGCTGGTGATGGGTCTGGTT
Organism: uncultured Buttiauxella sp.; assembly: GCA_965119215.1. Taxonomy (GTDB): domain Bacteria; phylum Pseudomonadota; class Gammaproteobacteria; order Enterobacterales; family Enterobacteriaceae; genus Buttiauxella. The sequence continues at coordinate 32,177 of CBCPKK010000004.1, read as the reverse complement.
GGTCTGGTTATCCCACTGATTTGGCCTGTGTTTGCCGCAGGGATCAACGCACTGGGTAATATGATCAATAGCGCGGGTATTTTCGGGCCGATGATCTTCGGCACCGGCGAGCGTTTGTTACTACCGTTCGGTTTGCATCACATCCTCGTGGCATTGATTCGCTTCACCGATGCAGGCGGCACAATGGATGTCTGCGGTCATAGCGTCAGTGGCGCGTTGACTATCTTCCAGGCACAGCTTAGCTGCCCAACGGTGCACGGTTTCTCTGAGAGCGCGACTCGCTTCCTGTCACAGGGTAAAATGCCTGCGTTCCTGGGTGGTCTGCCGGGTGCTGCGCTGGCAATGTACCACTGCGCACGTCCTGAAAACCGTCATAAAATTAAAGGCCTGCTGATTTCCGGTGTGATTGCCTGCGTTATCGGCGGCACCACCGAACCACTGGAATTCCTGTTCCTGTTCGTCGCTCCGGTTCTGTATCTCATCCACGCCCTGCTGACAGGTCTTGGCTTTACGATTATGGCGGTGCTCGGTGTGACTATCGGTAACACCGATGGCAACATTATCGACTTCGTGGTGTTCGGTATCCTGCACGGTCTGGCGACCAAATGGTATCTGGTGCCGGTTGTGGCGGCGATTTGGTTTGTTGCGTACTACGTTATCTTCCGTTTCGCGATTACCCGTTTCAATATCAAAACCCCTGGTCGCGATATCGACAACACGACCAGCGCTGAAAAAGCGATTGCCGGTCAAGTGGGTAAATCCGGTTACAATGTTCCGGCGATGCTGGCAGCACTGGGCGGCGCAGACAACATTGTCTCGCTCGATAACTGTATTACCCGCCTGCGTATGTCAGTGAAAGATATGTCGCTGGTAGACAGTGCGGCGCTGAAAAATCTACGTGCTATTGGCGTGGTGCAGCTCAACCAGCATAATCTGCAAGTGGTGATTGGGCCGCAGGTCCAGTCGGTGAAAGATGAAATGGCGCATCTGATGCAAACTGCTCAGGCGTAAAATACAACGGGCGCTGCGGCGCCCGTTTGTTGCGAGGTGATATGTTCGATTTCTCCACTCCTGTTGACCGTCACGGAACCTGGTGTACCCAGTGGGATTATGTCGCAGACCGTTTTGGTGCCGCCGACCTCCTGCCCTTTACCATCTCTGATATGGATTTCCCCACCGCTCCGGTCATTCTCAACGCACTCCAACAACGTTTAGCTCACGGCGTGCTGGGTTATAGCCGCTGGAAAAACGATGAGTTTCTCGGTGCCATTGCGCACTGGTATCAGATGCGTTTTAACAGTGTGATTGATAAAGAATCGGTGGTGTACGGCCCGTCAGTTATCTACATGGTTTCACAACTTATTCGCCAATGGTCAGCGCCCGGCGACGCGGTGCTGGTTCATACCCCGGCGTATGACGCATTTTATAAAGCCATTGAAGGTAATAAACGCCAGGTATTCAGCGCGTCGTTGCACAAAACAGACGGTGGCTGGATGTGCGATATGGTGGCACTGGAAGCGCAACTGGCTAAACCTGAATGCAAAATCATGCTGCTGTGCAGCCCGCAAAACCCAACCGGAAAAGTCTGGACGCGCAACGAGCTGGAAACCATGGCAACGCTGTGCGAACGCCACGGAGTCAGGGTTATCAGCGATGAAATCCATATGGATATGGTTTGGGAAGGCCACCAGCATACGCCTTGGTGTGAAGTCGGCAAGGGCCAATGGGCGCTGTTCACGTCAGGCTCCAAGAGCTTCAATATTCCTGCGCTAACAGGGGCTTACGGCCTGATCAACAACGCCGATGAACGCCAGCAGTATCTGAATGTGCTCAAAGGCCAGGACGGCCTGTCATCCCCCGCTATTCTTGCGGTCATCGCACATATTGCGGCTTACCAGGAAGGTGCACCGTGGCTGGATGAACTGCGTGCCTATCTGCAAAGTAATCTTCACTATGTGGCAGACGCACTGAACAGCGAGTTTGCGCAACTCAACTGGCAACCACCAGAATCAACTTATCTGGCATGGATTGATTTACGCCCGCTGGGCATTGATGATAATGCGCTGCAAAAAGCGCTGATCGAGCAGCAAAAAGTCGCCATCATGCCGGGATATACTTATGGCGAAGAAGGTAAAGGCTTTGTGCGCCTGAATGCCGGTTGCCCACGCGTTAAAATTGAAGAAGGTGTGAAGCGCCTGATTGCGGCGATTAAGTCACTGCAATAAGTTTACGGGGAGGAAACTCCCTTTTTACTTGCGCAACGTAGCTATTTAGGTGCGGCCACATATAACGATGGCGGCACTTGCTGCTAATGTGAAAAACCCCGGGCTGGCCGGGGCTGATTCTAATTATTGCGAGCCATCAATGTTAATACTATTTATTGACAGCAGTACATGCGAAGCCTGCGATTAAACAGTCTTTATTTCAAGGGATACTTAGCTATTAAAGAAGCTAATCTCTCATGATCTTTTTCTGTAAAAGAAGATCCATCAAATAGGCTTTTTTTGTCAGCACCATCAACTTTAATTACTTCGACTGTAAACACGGCATCTGCAGGTGCGTTAATCTTAGCCCAATCAGAAAACATGTTCGGTGCCAATGACCAGGCCGCACCCTCTCCGGGTTCCAGCCCACCAGAAATTTCATAATTGAAATCATCACTGAACCAAGGTACAGACCGACCAGGGCTGGCAATTGTCCCTTTAAAATAGGCGCGAGAAATCGCTTTGTCAGTGCCATTTTTTACAGTTATTTCAATAATTGGCTGTGGTGCCCCATAGTCCTTATTTTGTAGATAAAAGCGAGATTTTGTTACCGTAAACATATCTAAAGACTTTTTATCTTCCTCGGATTTGCTTTGTTTGGTTTTTAGCTCTTCAATTTCAATACGAGCCTGCTCTTCTTCTTTTTTTGCTCTTTCTACTTTAATGCTATCCGCTTGAGCGATTATCTCATCTGCCGTCTTGCCATTAAGAGCTTGCTGCCCTTTTTCCACTTGGGTCTGTGCAACAGCATCAGGGTTGCCCGCAAAGGCGCCGGCCATAATCGCCTTCACGTCTACGTTATTCATCAATACAAGAGCTGCAGATTCCGAGAACTTATCTTTCTTGTTATCAGGGAGAGAGTCTCTGACTTTTTGCATGGATGCCTTTAACGAATCCTGCGAACTTGCGTCTATTTTGGGTTCGTCACATCCGGTTATAAATAAAGTTAAGGCACATACCGCTAATAGCTTTTTCACATCAATACCCTTAGTTAATATGGTGTTATTTATATTAACTAAGGAGGGCGGCAATGTAACTATCGTTTTTGCTGCACGCTCCAGATCATCCCGCTCGGTCGCAAGGCCTTCCGGATATCAGCTGGGGCAATCCCTTCTTTCATCTCAAGCCAACTCGGACACACCGATGCCAGTATGGTGTATAAAGTCTATGCAAAATGGATGAATGATAAGGACCTTGATCAGGTGAATATGCTTAACAACAAATTAGGATGATTGCCCCCAATATGCCCCTATCTACTTTTAATTTAAGGGAATTATCTATGATTCTAATGGCTTACGGCACCGTGCTATAATGTTACGCACTTTAATCAAAAAAAGAGTGCGACCATGATTGATACCACCCTGCCGTTAACCGATTTGCACCGCCACCTTGATGGCAACATTCGTGCACAAACTATCCTCGATCTCGGCCGCCAGTTTAATTTGTCGCTTCCGGCAAATTCTCTTGAAGCACTTCGCCCGCATGTACAAGTCGTAGAAACCGCGCCGGATTTGGTGAGCTTCCTGCAAAAACTGGATTGGGGCGTGAAAGTTCTGGCCGATCTCGATGCCTGTCGCCGCGTAGCGTGGGAAAACATTGAGGATGCGGCGCTGAACGGCCTGCATTATGTCGAACTGCGTTTTTCGCCTGGTTACATGGCGATGACCCACAACCTGCCGGTTGCCGGTGTGGTTGAAGCGGTCATTGAAGGCGTGCGCCAGGGCTGCCGTGATTTCGGCGTTGAGGCGCGTTTGATTGGGATTATGAGCCGTACGTTTGGTGAAGCCGCTTGTCTGGCAGAGCTGGATGCGCTACTGGCCCATCGCGATAGCATTACAGCGCTTGACCTTGCAGGTGACGAATTGGGTTTCCCAGGCAGCCTGTTCCTGAACCACTTTAACCGTGCGCGTGATGCAGGCTGGCATATTACCGTTCATGCGGGTGAAGCCGCAGGCCCGGAAAGCATCTGGCAGGCGATTCGTGAACTGGGTGCCGAGCGTATCGGCCACGGTGTGAAAGCCGTTGAAGATCCAGCATTAATGGATTTCCTTGCGGAGCAAGGCATCGGTATCGAATCCTGCCTGACATCAAATATTCAAACCAGCACCGTGGCTGCGCTGGATAAGCACCCGTTGATTACGTTCCTGGATAAAGGCGTGCTGGCGACGATTAATACCGATGACCCGGCTGTTCAGGGCATAGACATTATTCATGAATACCAGGTTGCAGCCCCGAAAGCGGGCTTGAGCGCGGCGCACATTCGCACCGCGCAAGAGAATGGTTTAAAAATTGCCTTCCTGAGCGAGGCAGAAAAGCAGGCACTGATCGCTAAGGTTCGCGCCGCTTAGTCACTGTAAAAAGCCTGGGTCAGGAAACTGACTCAAGCTCTCTTTTTTCCTTCGCCGTTTTTTTCGCATAACGTTGTGCAAGCACTGCGCAAACCATGAGTTGAACCTGATGGAAGATCATCAGCGGCAACACCATCATCCCCACAGCACTGGCCGGAAACAGCACGTTCGCCATCGGTATGCCGTTTGCGAGGCTTTTCTTCGATCCGCAGAACACAATTGTTATTTCATCTGCGGTATTGAACCCCATAAACCGCGCAACCCAGGTGTTGATCACCAGAACAATCGCCAGTAAGACAATGGAGCAGCCCAGCACGCCCAGCAGCGCCGTGCCATTCACCTGCTGCCAGATTCCCCCGACCACCGCTTCGCTGAATGCCACATACACCACCAGCAAAATGGAAGAGCGATCGGTCAGGCTAATCAGTTTTTTATGTTTATCGACCCAGCGGCCAATCAGCGGGCGCGACAGATGCCCTACCACAAACGGCACCATCAGTTGCAGCACGATGTTGCCAATCGCATGCAGCGTGTCGGTGGTGCCTTCTTGTGTGTTCATTAGTGCGCCGACCAAAACTGGCGACAGGAAAATCCCGAGAATACTTGATGCGGAGGCACTGCAAACAGCCGCCGCCACGTTCCCACCCGCAACCGAGGTAAAGGCGATTGCAGACTGCACGGTGGCAGGTAACGCGCAAAGGTAAAGAAAGCCCATATACAACGGCTGATTAAGAATCGCTGGCGAAAGAAAGCCCATCGCCAGACCCAACAATGGGAACAGCGCGAAGGTGCTGAGAAACACCACGAGATGTAATTTCCAGTGCCCCATTCCCGCCACAATCGCATCACGCGATAGTTTTGCGCCGTGCATGAAAAACAGCAACGCAATGGCCGCCGTAGTCAGGTATTCAAACCCTGTTTTAACAACACCTTCGCAGGGAAACAGCGACGCTACGACCACGACGCCAATCATAATCAGCAAAAAAGTATCAATTTTCAGACGCTGCAACCAATTCATTCGGCTTCCTTCAAAATGAGGCTTTCGCCTGAATATCAATAGTAGTCAATGCTGTTTTTGATGGTGTACTTTTCGACTTTTGGCGGCCTGGCGCTCGAGTCGGTGATATTCAGGACACATTCCAGCGGGTTGAAAAGGCCATCGTAATCACAGGTTTGCTTTACCATCGCGATGGATTTGCCGTTAAGCGTGCTTTCAGAGGTGTAATCGAGTTTTTTCTTTTTGTCGCTGCCCGTTTTCGATGTGGTAGCTAGGGTGTCATCACGCACTTTCGTGGTTTTACCCAACGGATAACCGTCAGAGTCGTAGTTATAAACAACAGATGTCTCTTTGCCATGTGCGGCCACCACAAAACCGTTGTCGTCCGTTTCATAAGTGACGGCAGCACCCGGCAACTCAGCCAACTGGCATTTCCCCTGAAGTTTTACCCGTTTTTCACGGCTGAGCGAGTCGACATAATAATTGGCATCAAGCACTAAAGTCGCACCGGTGTTGTTTTCCAGATCGTGAAATTCGAGCTCGTTAAAACAGCCTTCTTCGGAGACGGAACCGACAATGTGTTTAATCACCTCACCCTTTTCGTTGATCAAGGTTTGGCTGAAATCTTTGACCGGCCCGCGCAGCGGATCGAAATCAAATTCATTCGAGAAACTCGCCATTTCTGGTGTGTAGGAGAGCGTATTGTTCTGGTTATCACACCCGGCAACAGCGGCTGCCAGCGCACAAAGGATAATGATTTTATTCACGTAAGTCCTTTCCCCGACTTGAAATGTAACGACATGATATAAGCAAATACAACAATTTACACGTAAGGTACTATTCTTATAGTGCACTCTCAATATAAGGAAAAGACCATGAAACGTTCAACCTGGCTGGGTATCTGTCTGGTTCTTGCGGCCACTCCCGTACTGGCCGCACAGACTTCATGCGACAAAGTTAAGGCAGACATTCAGCAAAAAATTATTAATAACGGTGTTCCTGAGTCAGGATTTAGTTTGACGATTGTTCCCAATGATCAGGCGGATAAACCTGATGCACAGGTCGTTGGTCACTGTGCTAATGATACGCAAAAAATCCTGTATACGCGTACCAGCAGCGGAAACTATCCCATGAGTGGCGGCAATACTCAGGATGGGACAACCGCAGAACCACAGTAATTATTTAAGCGGGGCGCAAAGCCCCGTTTTTGCCTATCTAGTCTCCCATTCAGCTTTCATTCAAAAGTCAGCACTAACTTTGACGCGTGTTAACAAACCCTACCCCCAAATGAGTAAAACTCCTTACAGCCGATAATATTCGCTTGATAAGCAATATTGCGCAGCGCCGTCATTAATCCAAAAAAAACAACAATGACATCCCAACCTGAGATAACGCGTAATGGAGTGAGTTATGTCGAACCCATGTTGCCCGGACGGAATAACCCGTCGAAACCTGATGAAAACCAGCGCCATTAGCGGGCTGGCTCTTGCTGTAAGCGGTGTTTCCCTGCCCTTTAGTTTGCGTGCCACAGCCGCGGCGGTGGGCGCTGGAATAAACCAAACTCCGGAAGATAAAGTGGTCTGGGGAGCCTGTTCCGTAAACTGCGGCAGCCGTTGCGCCCTGCGTTTACACGTTAGTGACGACGAAGTGACCTGGGTGGAAACCGACAACACCGGCGACGATGTGTATGGCAACCATCAAGTCCGCGCCTGCCTGCGTGGCCGCTCGATTCGCCGCCGCATCAACCATCCTGAACGCCTGAATTACCCGATGAAGCGCGTTGGCAAACGCGGTGAAGGGAAATTTGAACGAATTTCCTGGGATGAAGCGCTGGATATCATCACCAAAAGCCTGAAAGGCACGGTGGAGAAATACGGTAACGAAGCGGTTTATATTAACTACACATCGGGGATCGTAGGCGGCAATATCACACGTTCTTCGCCGTACGCTTCGTTGGTTGCGCGCCTGATGAACAGCTACGGCGGTTTTCTCAGCCACTATGGCACTTACAGCACCGCGCAAATTAACTGCGCCATGCCTTACACCTACGGCAGCAACGACGGTAATAGCACGTCCGATATCGAAAACAGCAAGTTAGTTGTGTTGTTTGGCAACAACCCAGCCGAAACCCGTATGAGCGGCGGCGGCATTACTTATTATCTGGAACAAGCTCGCGAGCGTTCAAATGCACGGATGATCGTTATCGATCCACGCTATACCGATACCGCAGCCGGGCGCGAAGATGAATGGCTTCCGATTCGTCCAGGAACCGATGCCGCGTTGGTTGCCGGTATCGCCCACGTCCTGATTAGCGAAAACCTGGTAGACCAGCCGTTCCTCGACAAATATTGCGTCGGCAACGCTGCCGGAAGGCGCGCCCGCAAACGGCCATTACAAGGCTTATATTCTCGGCCAGGGCGACGATGGTGTAGAAAAGTCGCCGCAATGGGCGTCTGCGATTACCGGTATTCCAGTCGATAAAATCATAAAGCTTGCCCGTGAAATCGGCAGTACCAAACCGGCCTATATTGCTCAGGGTTGGGGGCCACAGCGCCAGGCCAACGGTGAACTCACGTCACGCGCAATCGCCATGCTGCCGATTCTGACCGGAAACGTCGGGATTAACGGCGGCAACAGCGGCGCACGCGAATCCACTTACAACATCACTATCGAGCGTATGCCGGTATTAACCAATCCGGTAAAAACGCAAATCTCCTGCTTTAGTTGGACGGATGCCATCGCTCGCGGCCCAGAAATGACCGCCAAACGCGACGGCGTACGCGGCAAAGAAAAACTTGATGTACCGATTAAATTTATCTGGAACTACGCCGGAAATACCATTACCAACCAGCATTCCGACATCAACAAAACCCACGATATTCTGCAAGATGACAAACAGTGCGAGATGATTGTAGTCATCGAAAACTTCATGACATCATCGGCAAAATACGCCGACATCCTGCTGCCCGATTTAATGACCGTCGAGCAAGAAGACATTATTCCCAATGATTACGCCGGGAATATGGGCTATCTGATCTTTATCCAGCCTGCGACAAAACCTAAGTTTGAGCGCAAACCGATTTACTGGATTACCAGCGAAATAGCGCGCCGTCTGGGATCGGACATCTACCAGACGTTTACCGAAGGCCGCACACAAGAAGAATGGCTGAAATATCTCTACGCGAAGATGCTGGAAAAAGACCCTGCGCTACCATCGTATGAAGCGTTGCGCGACATGGGCATTTATAAACGCAAAGATCCCAACGGGCATTTTGTTGCTTATAAAGCGTTCCGCGCCGATCCAGATGCCAATCCGCTTAAAACGCCATCCGGTAAAATCGAAATCTACTCAGCCCCGCTTGCGAAAATCGCCGCCAGTTGGGAGCTGGAAAAAGACGAAACCATCAGCCCACTCCCCGTTTATGCCTCAACGTTTGACGGCTGGGATGCGCCAGAACGCAGCACCTATCCGCTGCAACTTTTTGGTTTCCACTACAAAGCCCGCACCCACTCCAGCTACGGCAACATTGATATCTTGAAAGCCGCCTGCCGCCAGGAAGTGTGGATGAACCCGATTGATGCGCAAAAACGCGGTATCGCTAGCGGCGATATGGTGCGCGTGTTTAACGGCCGTGGTGAGTTGCGGATTCCAGCAAAAGTCACACCGCGCATCATGCCAGGCGTGACAGCCATGGGCCAGGGTGCCTGGCACGACGCCAATATGACCGGCGATCGCGTCGACCATGGTTCATGCATCAATACGCTGACCTCGCAGCGCCCTTCACCGCTGGCGAAAGGCAATCCACAACATACCAATCTGGTCGACATCCAAAAGGCGTAAGGAGTAGCTGATGACAACCCAATATGGCTTTTACATAGACTCCAGCCGCTGCACTGGATGCAAAACTTGCGAACTGGCCTGCAAGGATTACAAGAATTTGTCTCCGGATGTCAGCTTCCGCCGCATTTATGAATACGCAGGCGGGGACTGGCAGGAAGACAACGGCGTCTGGCAGCAAAATGTGTTTGCTTATTACTTATCCATCGCCTGCAACCACTGCGAAGATCCGGCCTGTACCAAGGTCTGCCCGAGCGGTGCGATGCATAAACGTGAAGATGGCTTTGTGGTGGTGAACGAAGACGTTTGTATCGGCTGCCGTTACTGCCACATGGCCTGCCCTTATGGCGCGCCGCAATACAATGCGGAAAAAGGCCACATGACGAAATGCGATGGCTGTTATTCCCGCATCGCCGAAGGCAAGAAACCAATCTGCGTTGAATCTTGCCCACTGCGAGCGCTGGATATGGCACCGATTGACGAACTGCGTAAAAAATATGGCAACCAGGCGGCTATCGCGCCATTGCCATCTGCACATTTCACCAAACCCAATATTGTAATTAAACCCAATGCCAACAGCCGCCCATGTGGGGATAAAACCGGTTATCTGGCAAACCCACAGGAGGTGTGAGATGGGAAGCGGATGGCATGAATGGCCGTTAGTGTTATTTACCGTACTGGGCCAGTGCGTTGTTGGAGCGGTAATCGTGATGGGGCTGGCGTGGAACTGCGCCAGTAATAACAGCGAATTACAGCAAAAAATTGTCCGTTCGATGTTCTTTATCTGGGTGCTGATGGGCGTTGCTTTTCTTGCCTCGGTCATGCACCTCGGCTCACCATTACGCGCATTTAACTCACTCAATCGCGTTGGGCAATCTGCGTTAAGCAATGAAATTGCCAGCGGCTCGGTGTTCTTCGCCGTGGGCGGTTTCTGGTGGTTAATTGCCGTGTTGAAGAAGATGCCTGTTGCGATTGGCCGGGTGTGGCTTGCGGCGACCATGGTTCTGGGGCTGGTTTTTGTCTGGGCGATGACCCGTGTATACCAGATTGATACCGTGCCAACCTGGCATAACGGTTATACGACGCTGAGCTTCTTTATCACCATCGTGCTGGGCGGCCCATTGCTCGGAACGCTGCTGTTGCGGGCTGTGGGTTATTCGTTCCACGGCACTAAACTGGCAACGTTGAGCGTGTTGGCGCTGTTTGTCGCCATCGCGGTTATCGTGTTGCAGGGCGGCGAACTGGCGGCAATTCAAAGTTCTGTGCAACATGCCAGTGCATTGGTTCCTGACTACGCTTCGCTTCAGGTCTGGCGCATCGCACTGTTGGCGCTGGGTTTGGGCTGTTGGATTTGCCCAATTGCGCGCCGTACCCCACCCAAAACTCTCGGCTTGCTGATTGGTTTTATCCTGATCGTTGCGGGTGAATGTATTGGCCGTGGGATCTTTTACGGGCTGCATATGACTGTCGGCATGGCGGTAGCGGGTTAATTAGTACAAAATGCGCGGGAAAACTCGCGCATATTCGCGCAACAAGGAAAAGAACGATGTCTGAAACGAAGCAAAGAATGGCGACTATCGCCCTGACAGGAAGAGTGCTCGGCGCACTGTTTTATCAAGAGCCAAGCAGCCGGGACGTAGCCAAGCTTTACGCCAGTCTTGCCGATCCTGTATGGGCCGAACAATGGCCGGTGCAGCATGAAGAATTGACCGCTATCGCGCAACGCATGGCTGACGGATTCAATTACGAACCAGAATCACTGAGCGAAGCCTGGCAGCGCCTGTTTATTGGGCCTTACGCTTTACCGGCTTCGCCGTGGGGCTCGGTTTATCTGGATAAAGAACAAGTGCTGTTTGGCGATTCAATGCTTGAACTGCGCCGTTGGATGCGTAAGAACGACATCTCCAACGAGCAAGAGTCAAACGAGCCGGACGACCATATCGGTTTGTTGCTGATGCTGGCAGCCTGGCTTGCCGAAGAAGGCCTGTATCAGAAAGTCGACGAACTGCTTGCCTGGCATATCCTGCCGTGGAGCGATCGTTTTCTGGAGTTGTTCATCGCCAATGCCGAACATCCGTTCTACCTGGCGCTGGGCGAATTAACACAGATTACCCTGGCTAACTGGCGCGAAGGGATCCTGATCCCTGTTGCCAGCAAAGAGCTTTATTTCTAAGAATCTGAGAAGCTCTACGCTACACACTACGATGGTTTTCGTAGGCCGGATTAGCGCAGCGACATCCGGCATTATCCCCTCCTAAACACCCTAGCCTCATCATGTAAAAGTTACAGTGTAACTTTATCATTGCCATTTTAAGACAATTCTTTACGTAGCGCCTTCAAGCGAGGCGGCACAAGGCCAAAGCATTAATTCCCCTATAAATCATTAGCCTATTAATTTCCCCCTAAACTGGAATCCTTCCCACTACGTTGCTATAGGTCGAAACACCCTGCCGACACAAGGCATAACAACATGCGGTCCATAAGGGCCTATAACGTGGCATCCAGGGAGACACACAGCAATGCAAAATACATCGTTAGTTAAGCGCTCTTTCTTAGGCGCGCTGGCACTGATCGTGGTGCTCGGTTTACTCGTCTGGGGAATTGGCCCCGAAACAATACAAGCCCGCAAAGTAGATTTACTGTATCTGGGGCAGCAGCATTTGATTTTGGTGTTTAGTTCGATGGCGCTGGCTCTGTTGGTCGGGGTTCCAAGCGGGATTCTGCTCAGTCGCCCTGCTGCGCGTCGTTGGGCCGAATACGTCATGCAAATATTTAATGTCGGGAATACGTTGCCACCTTTAGCCGTACTGGCGCTGGCGATGGTGTTCATTGGTATTGGCGACAAACCGGCCATTATCGCGTTGTTCCTCGCTTCACTTTTGCCGATCGTTCGCAACACCTACTCCGGTTTATGTGGCGTTTCACCCTCACTGATTGAAGCCGCCAATGGGATTGGCATGACAAAGTTTCAGCGCCTGCGTCAGGTCGAAATACCCAATGCCTGGCCTGTCATCTTATCGGGCATCCGTATTGCGACCGCCATTAACGTGGGGACAGCACCGCTAGCGTTCTTGATTGGTGCCAGCAGTTACGGGGAACTGATTTTCCCGGGTATTTATCTCAACGATTTCCCGACGCTGATTTTAGGTGCAGCCGCTACGGCACTGTTTGCCCTTGTCCTTGATGTTGCGCTCGCCGGTTTAGGACGTGCGTTAAGTCCCCACACCGCGAAATAAAAACAATAAAAAGGAGCTATTTATGAAGCCGTTTAAACCGCTGCTAGCCGCACTAACCGCAACGTTATTGCTCGCAGGCACAGCAAAAGCCGACCCCATAGTACTCGCGACAAAAAGTTTTACCGAGCAACATATTTTGTCAGCGATGACCACGCAGTACCTGCGTAAAAAAGGGTTCGAGATTAAGCCGCAAACCAACATTGCGACCGTAATTTCCCGTAATGCGATGATCAACAAACAAGTGGATATGACCTGGGAATATACCGGTACATCCCTGATTATTTTTAATCACATCAACAAACGAATGACGCCGCAGGAATCTTACGACACCGTTAAAAAGCTGGATGCAAAACTGGGTCTGGTCTGGCTGAAACCGGCGAATATGAACAATACCTACGCTTTCGCCATGCAGCGCAAACGCGCTGAAGAAGAAAATATCAACACCATGTCCGAACTGGTGGCAAAAGTTGAACACATCCGCCAGACCGACCCGGATAACAACTGGATGCTGGGTCTGGACCTGGAATTTGCCGGGCGAAGCGATGGCATGAAGCCGTTGCAGCAAGCCTACAATATGCCGCTCGACCGACCACAGATTCGCCAGATGGACCCCGGCCTTGTCTATAACGCCGTGCGCGATGGCTTTGTCGATGCCGGGCTGATTTACACCACCGATGGCCGTGTAAAAGGTTTTGACCTGAAAGTCCTGCAAGATGATAAAGGCTTCTTCCCAAGTTACGCTGTCACGCCTGTGGTGCGTAAAGAGACGCTTGAAGCTAACCCTGGCCTTGAAGACGCGCTGGATACCCTCTCCGGTTTGCTTAACAACGACGTGATCTCCACGCTGAATGCCAAAGTGGATATCGACCATGAAACCCCGCAGCAGGTAGCTCATCAATTCCTGCAACAGAAAGGTTTGCTCTAAGGAGGCATCATGGAAACGTTGCATTATATGATTGATAACGCTGGCTATCTCGGCAGTCTGACGCTTCAACACCTGTGGTTAGTTCTGCTGGCTGTAGGGCTGGCGATAGTCATTGGCGTACCGCTGGGTATTTTAATCGTGCGCCAAAAATGGCTTGCCACTCCGGTGTTGGGTATCGCCACCATCGTTTTGACTATTCCATCTATCGCGCTGTTTGGCCTGATGATCCCGCTGTTTTCAATGGTCGGACAAGGGATTGGCGTATTACCCGCCATCACCGCCGTGTTCCTCTATTCGCTGTTGCCGATTGTACGCAACACGCACACCGCGCTTGATAGCCTGCCACCCGGTCTGCGTGAAGCGGGCCGGGGTATCGGCATGACATTCTGGCAACGTCTGCGCTGGGTAGAAATCCCAATGGCCTTGCCGGTGATTTTTGGCGGCATTCGTACTGCGGTAGTCATGAACATTGGCGTGATGGCCATTGCTGCGGTTATCGGCGCGGGCGGTTTGGGTCTGTTATTACTTAACGGCATCGGCAGTAGCGACATTCGCATGTTGATTGCTGGTGCGGTCATGATTTGTGTATTGGCTATTGTGCTTGATTGGTTATTGCACCGTTTACAGCTGGTGTTGACTCCTAAGGGGATTCGCTAATGATTAAACTGGAAAATCTCACAAAACAGTTCGTTCAGAAGAACGGCCAGACTTTTAATGCGGTTGATAATGTCAGCCTGAACGTCCCGGAAGGTGAAATGTGTGTGCTGCTAGGCCCTTCCGGCTGTGGCAAAACCACGACGCTCAAAATGATTAACCGGCTGATTGCCCCAACCGGCGGCAACATTCTGATTAACGGCAAAAATACTAATGAGCTGGATACCGTGACGCTGCGCCGCAATATTGGCTACGTTATCCAGCAAATCGGCCTGTTCCCGAATATGACGATTGAAGAAAATATTACGGTTGTGCCGCGCATGCTGGGTTGGGACAAAGCCCGGTGTAAAGAACGTGCCAGCGAATTGATGAGTATGGTTGCGCTCGACCCGACCAAATTCCTCAATCGTTACCCGCGTGAGATGTCAGGCGGGCAGCAACAGCGTATCGGCGTGATTCGTGCGCTGGCGGCAGATCCTCCGGTACTGCTGATGGATGAGCCTTTTGGTGCGGTCGACCCCATCAACCGCGAAGCAATTCAGAATGAGTTTCTGGAAATGCAGCGTCAGTTGAAGAAAACCGTGATGCTGGTAAGCCACGATATTGATGAAGCGCTGAAACTAGGCGACCGTATCGCCGTTTTCCGCCAGGGGAAAATCGTGCAGTGTGCCAGCCCCGATGAGTTGCTTGCCAAACCCGCCAACGAATTTGTCGGCTCGTTTGTCGGCCAGGACCGCACGCTAAAACGCCTGCTGCTGGTTCAGGCTGGTGATGTAACAGACCAACAGCCCACTATCACCGCCCGCGCATCCACGTCATTACCGGAGGCATTTGCCACAATGGATGACAACGACATGCGTTCGATTACCGTGGTAGACAGTGAAGGTAAACCTCTGGGGTTTGTGAAACGCCGGGAAGCGCGTGGTGCCGCAGGCTCATGCTCAGAGTTACTGCATCCTTTCCGCGTGACTGGGCGTGCAGAAGATAACTTGCGTATCGTGCTGTCGAAACTCTACGAGCACAATATGGTGTGGATGCCGATAACCGATGAAGACGGGCGATACAGCGGCGAGATTTCGCAGGATTACATTGCTGATTACCTGAGTTCAGGCCGTACTCGTCGGGCATTGAATATTTACCAGCCGTAAGGCGAAATTCTCTATCGCTCAGGAAGAGGGAGGTTGGGTGGGGGTCATTTAAGCCGCACCCAACCCTTGACCGCATCGATAAGCATCTATTCCTTTTGCGGTTACCTCTTTTCCCGCTAAGCTACTGTTCATGCATCGCTTACACCACTTCCCGGACATGAAAGGTATGTTACGACGGCTTATTTTTGCCGTTGGGATTGGTATCGCCTCCGCAATCGTCGTCTGGCTATTTCGCCAGTCGATGTATTTTCTTGAAAGCGTCTTCCTGGGCGATCACAGCGGCAGCCTGGTCGCGGCGGCTGCGGCATTGCCACCGTGGCGACGTTTACTGACACCTGCTCTCGGCGGCTTGCTTGCAGGCGCATTGCTTTGGGGCTGGCAGCGTGCCACACGCCAGCGCCCTTCCGCGCCAACCGATTACATGGAAGCCATCGAAACCGGTGACGGGCGGCTGGATGTATCCGCAAGCCTGGTAAAATCAGCGGCGTCGCTGATTGTTGTGGCAAGCGGAAGTGCAATTGGCCGAGAAGGGGCGATGGTGTTGCTGGCAACCGTCTTCGCATCGGTATTCGCGCAGCGTTTCTCGCATAAAGATGAATGGAAATTATGGGTCGCCTGTGGCGCAGCTGCAGGGATGGCAAGCGCCTATCATGCACCGCTGGCGGGCAGCTTGTTTATCGCAGAGATTCTGTTTGGCACGCTAATGCTCGCCTCGCTCGGGCCGGTGGTGATTGCCGCCGTCAGCGCGTTGCTGATGACCCATTTGCTGAACGACGAACAAGCGCTGCTGTATACCGTTCGGGCGTTAGGCACTCCGCAACCCATCCAATATTTGCTGATGGCATCGCTCGGGGTCATTGCCGGTTTTGCCGGGCCGCTATTTCTTTGGCTAATGGCGCAAAGCAGCAAATTATTCCAGCGCCTGAATCTGATCCCTCCCCTGCAAATTGCGTTGGGTGGTTTGCTGGTTGGGCTGTTATCGCTTATCACGCCGTTAGTCTGGGGGAATGGTTACAGCGTAGTGCAATCGTTTCTGTCACAGCCTCCGGCGCTACTTTTCGTGGCAGGGATTCTGGTCTACAAACTGGTGGCGGTGCTGGCGAGCAGCGGTTCTGGCGCACCCGGTGGCGTATTTACACCGACATTATTCGTGGGCGCAGCGCTGGGAATGTTCGTGGGTCAATGGTGTGGATTATGGACGTGGAGCGGAGATAACGTCGCAATTTTGCTGGCACTCACTGGAATGGCAACGCTTTTGGCAGCCACAACGCATGCTCCGATTATGTCCACGCTGATGGTCTGTGAAATGACCGGAGAGTTTACAATGCTCCCCGGTTTACTGGTGGCGTGCGTGATTGCTTCTGCACTTTCGCGCTGGTTACGCCCGCAAACGGTCTACAGCCAAAGCACCGCGAAGTCTGGATAAATCAATATAGCTTGTGAGATCTCGCTGTTCTGCACGCGGCAAATAAGGCAGCTCGCCAACCAGTGGCGCAGGCAGCTTTTTGCTTAATACATCGATGATTTCAGCGTAGTGCGCAAGCCCTGGATTGATACGGTTCGCTACCCAGCCAATCAGCGGTAAGCCGTCGTTTGCAATCGCCTGAGCGGTCAGCAGGGCGTGATTAATGCACCCTTCCTGAATCCCGACGACCATCAGCACCGGTAATTGCTCCTGAACCACCCATTCAGATAACGGGCGTAAATCGTTCATCAGGCTACGCCAGCCGCCGGTGCCCTCAACTACAACGTGATCAACTTGCCCGGTCAGACGTTGTAACCCGTCAGACAGCAGCGAGTAGTTAATCGGGCTGTTGTGGCTAACACTGCTTTCTTCTTCGCTCAGGGCGATAGGATTTATGGCTTCGTAAGGCAGTTCGATGCTCGAAACACTTTGCAGAACTAACGCGTCTTTGTTGCGTAAACCCTCTGGCGTCTCTTTACTGCCCTTGGCTACCGGCTTATAGCCGACGACACTTTTGCCACTGGCCGCAAGAGCCTGCAACAAGGCGCGAGAAACCACAGTCTTCCCGACCGCAGTATCGGTACCCGTTATAAAGAAACGCGTAAGCATGACTAACTCCCAAGGTAATGCTCAAAGTGATTAAAAATTGAATAGTTCAGGAGAGAAAGTCTAAAAGATTAGTGATTCGACCAGATTGAGATAGCGCAATTTTTAGTGGATCAACCAATGACATTACCCTTGCAGCAAGCGAATCAATAACGAACCGTTATACATTGCGTCTTTTACCAGCGCTGCCCCCGCCATCGTTCCACGGTGGTTGTACTGGGTGCTTTCGACAATCATATGCTCGCTGTAGGCCGGTAACGCCTGTTGACGGATGCAGCTGGTTATTGCTGGATGCAGAATATCTGCGGCTCGGTTGAAAGGCGAACCAATCAGAATTTTTTGTGGATGGAACAAATTGACCATAATTGCCAGAATGCGACCGACATTGGTACCGATGCCAAGAATGATATCTTTCGCCAATAGATCGCCACTCAGCGCAGCGTCACAGAGCGATTCCACCGTCAGCGGTTGTTCATGCAGCATCGAGCCCATCGACTGGCTCATTCGCAGCTGCGCCAGTTCCAGCACGCTCTCGACACTGGCAATGGTTTCAAGGCAGCCGTGGTTGCCGCAGTAACAGAGTTTACCGAAAGGATCGACTTGCGTATGGCCGATTTCGACCAGGCTGCTGCTGCCCGCATGAAGCAGGCGTCCATCGGTGATCACACCCGCGCCAACATTGTTATCTATGACTACCTGAATAACATCACGCGCACCTTTTGAAGCGCCGAACAGCCCTTCTGCCATCGTCCAGGCGCTGATGTCATGCTGGATATACACCGGCACACCGGTATAGTTTTCAAGGATCTCACCCAGCGGCATATCGCAGACGTCATAAAACGGCATGCGGTGCACGATGCCACGTTTGGTGTCGATAATGCCCGGCATGGTGATAGCAATGGCGGTAAGGCGTTCGAGTTTTTGCTGATGGCGGATAAAAAATTGGTCAATCTGCGCAATTATCCGTTCGATAAGCGGCTGCAAGTCTTCAATGACCAGTGAAACGGTGTCTTCAACAATCAGCTTGCTGCTTAAATCATGCAGACCGAGCGAGATTTCCCCACGGCTAATGCGCACGGACAAATAGTGCCATGCTTCCGTTTCCAGCATCAGCCCCACGGCAGGACGGCCCCGGCTACCCGGGTCCTGAATTTCCGTTTCCTGCACCAGATGGGCTTCAATCATTTCACGAACAATTTTCGTAATGCTGGCCGGAGCGAGTTGCGCCAGGCGAGAAAGATCGATACGCGACACCGGACCATGGGTATCAATCAGACGATAAACCGCGCCCGCATTGGTTTGCTTTATCTGATCTATATGGCCCGGTTGGCTATCAGCAACCACTTGCGACTCCCTTTATTTTCGCGCTTCGAAATAAACTTTGGGCTATGGTGAAACACTTCAAGTGAAGGAGTCAAATATTTAGGTAGGGTTGTGATTTACCGCACATATTCTGACGTTTTAGTTACCCTTCAAAGCCGTTATTGATTCAGTTAACAGTCTGGAGATCCGTAGCGCTGCCGCAGAACGCTCACGATGCTTAGGCCAGACCAGCAACATTTCCGATTGCGCTTCCGGTTCTTCTAAAGGCAGCCACACCACATCCGATATTCGAATCCGTTCGAATGACGCAGGAAGTATCGACACCCCCAACCCCGCAGACACCAGGCCAATAATGGTCATCGCCTCGCCGACTTCCTGAGTTATGTAGGGTGAAATACCGTGGCGTTTCAGCAAGCCAAGAATATCGTCATACAGACCTGTCCCCACGTGGGGGTCAAAAAAGACAAACGGCTCATTTGCCAGTTGTTGCAGGGAAATTTTCGAACGTTCAGCCAACGGATGATCGCGGTGCACCATTGCCAGCAACGGCTCGCGCAGAACCAGAGTCGAGGCGAGCGTGTCCGGAAGATGGGTATGACGCATCAAACCGAGTTCAAGCTCCCCATCGTTTAGCGGTGCTATCTGCTCACGAGTGTTAATTTCACGCATCTGGAGATGCACATCAGGATAGCTGCGACGAAAAGTCGACAGGCTGTCCGATACCGCTTTAATAAACGGTGCCGACGAAGTGAAACCAATGCGTAGCTCACCCGTTTCCCCCTGATGCAGTCGGGCTGCGCGCCCGGCGGCTGTCTCAACCTGGCTTAAAATCTGCCGGGCATCCTGCAAGAACTGACTCCCCGCCGCCGTTAAGCTCACGCTGCGGTTGGTTCTCGCCAGTAAAAGCGCACCAATTTGCTGCTCAAGGATTTGAATTTGCTGGCTAAGCGGCGGTTGAGAGATACGCAAGCGCGCGGCAGCACGCCCAAAATGCAACTCTTCGGCGACCGCAACAAAGTAACGCAGGTGGCGCAATTCAATATTCATACTTTAAACATATCAATTGAGATTATTAATATATTAGACAGAACATTCCCGATTTTCTACTCTGAAATAAGACGCCATTCACGATTTAATTAAGGACCCATTTTGAGCCGTACAACCCTCGTCGACACTGCCCCGGTACAGGATGTTGACGAAAGACGTTCCCCCCAGCCGGTCACTTACATCAAACGTGGTTCACCTCAGTTTATGCGCGTCACGCTGGCGCTGTTTTCTGCAGGCCTTGCCACCTTCGCTCTGCTTTATTGTGTGCAACCGATATTGCCCGTTTTATCGCAAGAATTTGGCGTATCCCCCGCCAGCAGCAGTATTTCTTTGTCTGTTTCTACCGCGATGCTGGCAATTGGGCTGTTATTTACCGGGCCACTTTCCGATGCGATTGGCCGCAAACCGGTGATGGTCACCGCGCTGCTGCTCGCCTCAAGCTGTACGCTACTTTCCACCATGATGACCAGCTGGCATGGGATTTTAGTGATGCGCGCCTTGATTGGGCTTTCGCTGAGCGGCGTCGCCGCCGTAGGTATGACCTATCTGAGTGAAGAAATGCACCCAAGCGTGGTGGCATTTTCGATGGGGCTGTATATCAGCGGGAACTCCATTGGCGGCATGAGTGGCCGCCTGTTAAGCGGCGTGATCACTGATTTCTTTAACTGGCGCATTGCCGTTGCCGCCATCGGTTGTTTCGCACTGGCATCGGCCTTCATGTTCTGGAAGATATTGCCCGCTTCAAAACATTTTCGCCCTTCTTCCCTGCGGCCAAAAACGCTGTTTATCAACTTCCGCCTGCACTGGCGCGATCAGGGCTTGCCGTTGCTGTTCGCCCAGGGTTTTTTGTTGATGGGTGCATTTGTCACGCTGTTTAATTACATCGGTTATCGTCTGATGCAGGGGCCGTGGTATTTAAGCCAGGCAGTGGTGGGATTATTATCGGTGGCCTATTTAACGGGCACCTGGAGTTCGCCTAAAGCTGGCGCGATGACTGCAAAGTTTGGACGCGGCCCGGTGATGGTATTTTCCACCGCAGTGATGCTGCTGGGTTTAGTGCTCACCGTCTTCTCTCCACTACCAATTATCTTTGCGGGCATGTTGCTGTTTTCTGCGGGATTCTTCGCGGCCCACTCTGTCGCCAGTAGTTGGATTGGCCCGCGCGCAAAACGCGCAAAAGGACAAGCCTCGTCGTTATATTTGTTCAGCTATTACCTCGGTTCAAGCATCGCCGGGACGCTGGGTGGCGTTTTCTGGCATCAGTTTGGCTGGTCTGGTGTCGCCAGTTTTATTGCCTCACTGTTAGTCATCTCATTATTGGTGGGTACGCGTTTGCATCATCGCGCACATTAACTCCGTTACGGCCTCGTTTTCGGGATGGCTTTTTGCTATTTTCGCAGCGTAACCATCCCTTGATGAGGCCCTATGGAAAAGCAAAACTACAACCACCTCACCCGCACCTTCCAACGTCTTTCTCGTTTTGGACATCTCTCTGCCATCGCTGGCTGGGATATGTTCACTAATATGCCGCCCAACGGCAGTACCGCACGCGGCGAAGCCCTGGCTGAACTGAGCGTTTTGCAGCACCAAATTCTGACTGATAAAAAAATTGCGACACTATTACAGGCCGCCGTTCAGGAAGATCTCAATGATGTTGAGCGCGCCAACCTGCGTGAGATGACGCGCCAGTATCAGGAAGCCATTTTGCTGCCCGCCTCGCTGGTAGAAGAAAAATCTCTGGTCGGTACACGCTGTGAACATGGCTGGCGGACACAGCGCCCAGCCAATGACTGGCAAGGGTTTGCGACCAATTTGAAAGAAGTGGTTCGCGTTACGCGTGAAGAAGCAAAACTGCGTGCCGATGCCAAAGGGAAATCCTGTTACGACGCCCTGTTAGATATTTACGAACCGGGCATGACCAGCGCCAAACTCGATGTATTGTTCGGGGATTTGCGCACCTGGCTGCCGGATTTGCTGCAAAAAGTTGTCGATAAACAAGCGAAAGAATCGGTCATCACGCCGGTTGGCCCTTTTGCCACCCACGACCAGCGTGAGCTGGGTCTGGAAACCATGAAGCTGCTGGGCTTTGATTTTAACGGCGGCAGGCTTGATGTCAGCGCGCACCCGTTCTGCGGCGGCGTGCCGGAAGATGTGCGTATTACCACGCGCTACGATGAAGCTGATCTGGTCAGTGCTCTGTTTGGCGTTATCCACGAAACGGGCCATGCGCGCTATGAGCAAAATCTGCCGCGTGAATGGCTCGGTCAACCTGTTGCGCTGGCGCGTTCTACCGCGATCCACGAGTCACAAAGCCTGTTCTTTGAGATGCAATTAGGGCGCAGCAAAGAGTTCCTTAACCTGCTTTTGCCAATGGTTAAGGCTCGTTTCGGCGCACAACCGGCATTTGAAACAGCAAACTTTATCGCCGTTAACCAGCGTGTTGAACGTGGATTTATTCGCGTCGACGCAGATGAAGTCAGCTATCCAGCTCACGTGGTATTGCGTTACGAAATCGAACGTGCGCTGATTGATGGCGAAATAGAAGTGGAAGACATTCCCGCTCTGTGGGATGAGAAAATGCAGCACTGGCTGGGGCTTTCGACTAAAGACAACTACCGCAACGGCTGCATGCAGGATATCCACTGGACTGACGGTGCCTTCGGTTACTTCCCGTCATACACGTTAGGCGCGATGTACGCCGCTCAACTGTTCAATGCTGCAAAACTCGCATTGCCACAGCTTGAAAGCGATATTTCGGAAGGAAACTTCACTCCACTGTTTGACTGGTTACGTCAGAACGTCTGGCAGCACGGCAGCCGATTCACCACTTCTGAGCTTATCACCAACGCAACCGGTGAAGATCTTAACCCATTGTATTTCCGCAAGCATTTAGAAGCGCGTTATCTTTAAGTTGCTGTCGGTGCAGCACATGGTTTTAAGCTGCACCGGCAGAAAATAAGGATTAAAGGAAAGGCGCAATATGGCGGGTTAGCGGATATTTTTCTGTTGATGAGCTAAAAAAACCACAGCACATATCTTTCTTACTGCAATCCGAACAAACTGGATTGTAGATGTTCTTGAAGTCGCTAATACTTTGTGCACAATGCGGATGATCGACGCCATTCACGACACATAGCGGCAAATTAAATATTCTTGTCTCTATGCCAAAGAGACTCAGAATTTTAGTCGCCTGTGAAAGTGTATCTTTGTAATCCCATGGATCAATATGTAGTTCTTCACGGTTCATTTTTGCAAATCCCATGTTCTCCATCCCCATCAATGCGACATGTTTAACAAAAAACAGGTTTCGACTAATAAACTCAGCTAGCTCTACCAGATACGGGATGGTTTGTTTGTGCAGTACTACTCTTAATTCCACTGCAATTCCATGTTTGTAGCAATTCAATAGCCCTGCCATGGTTTGATCAAAAGCCCCACGACTTTGCACCACATAGTCATGAATTTCAGAAACATGCGCAAACAATGGGATACCTGCCAGCATGTTCCCTTTCGCAGCAGTAGCTAGCTCAGCGACATAGTTTTCATAGCAGAAAGAACGACCATTGGTTAACAAATGCACAAGCGTGTTCGGCATTTTATTCGTGATATTTTCAACGATGTTCACTAATCCTTGTTTTAACATCGTGGGTTCACCACCGGTAACGCAGAGCGTTTCAGGAATATGGTCTTCCCCGATTAGATTGAGAATCTGATTTATTCGCGCCTCACCTTGATCCTCAACGTCAACTGACTGTGGTTTAGGGGGCTGAGGACACATGATGCATAAATTATTGCAGGTTTCCGTCACCAAAAAGGCATTGCTCCCGGACGCAACACGAAAGTTACGATGAATACGCCCCTTCACACTCACAGTGACCACATCGCCAGGTGTGAAAATAGTTGTTTCACTGACCTGTATCATTGGGCAGTTCAGTGCTGATTCCAGCATACTTCTCTGTGGGTGTTTTATCGAAAATATGATTGCCTTGAAAGATAACAAACCAATGTTAGCAATCATGGTTTCAGAATCTAAGAAAAGTATATTTTCTAAAGAGTTATCAGTTTCTTCTACAACCACTCTACCCATAACTGAGTGTGTCATATGGGAGATTTTAACGGCCTGGCAAAACAGAAAAAGATCGTCTTTCAGTGATGACTCAATGTTCATTTTGTTCCCCACTGCAACAATATCTCTCTGGTTTCTGGATCGGCCTCTATCAACTTCTTCACAACCATTCGAATGATGCTTTTATTTTTCACGCAGAACTCATCTTTGCCAGGATGACCATAAATTGAACCTGTCACCTGATAACGACGCACTGGATCTGCGCCACAGTATGGGGCGAACGCGCAATCACTACACACCGGCAAGCTGTCATTTACCCCTGAAGCAGCAATTTTTTGCATAACGGGGCCGAGGAACAACTCTTCGCGGGTGTTCTCAAGGATATTGCCCATGCGGAAGTACTTATCACCTGTTTCGGCCATCATGCGGCTTTCATCGCTTGGATAAATGCTTCCATCGTAGTTATAAAGAGTGACACCAAAACCTGAACCACATGGCGATTGTAGGTCCACAAACCCAGTAGCCCATGGAGTAATCAGTTTCTTAAGAATCAAACTGGCATAAGACTCACGAAAGGCAATGCCCTGCTTGTTAAGCGCAATGATGTAATCAAGACATTGCTCATAAAATTTAAGGAAGGTTGCTGAGTCATAGCCAATTTTGTGAAAGTATTTTTGCGCAAAACCATAGGGATTAAGCTCGCGGATGAATATGCTGCGAAAACCTTGTTGCACATATTCATCAATAATTTCTTTATGTTGTTCAAGGCTTTGGCGAGTCGTTGTCATCAAAGCACTAACCTGACTAAAAGCACCTTTTTCTTTGATTTTATTAAGATTATTCACTAACGGAGCATAAGCTCCGGTACGCCCAAATTTACGATTATGGTTATGTAGCTCCTCAGGACCATCCAATGAGGTACTAATCGAAAAATTATGGCTTATCAAAAAATCGAGATCTTCATCACTTAACTCACACAGATTGGTACAAACAACAAATTGAATATCTTTATCTGTGTTTTTTTCTTTTACTCGCTGCACGGCTTTTTTAATTAGCGGCATCGTCAAAGTGGATTCACCACCTTGAAACTCAAGCGTTAATTTAGATGAAGGCATGGATAAAAACAGTTCGATGCTTTTATCCAGAACCTCTTCATTCATATCGTAATAATTATGGTCTGACTGACAGGATTTCCGTGAAGCCTGGCAATATACACATGAATTATTACACCGAATAGTTAACACGAAGATATGTAACTGTGAGAAATTTTCGATAAAAGATTTTTTTGTTTTGTACTTTGATGCCAAAAGATCAACTTGTGTATTAGTACCATCAGTCGTAATAAAGTGCCTTGCTTTCAATTGAAAGTAAGTTTGTTCGTCTGCTATTTTTTCTTTTACCATCAATGTTCTAAGTATCGATGAGTTGATAGTTAGCCACTCGCCATAATCCGTTGATAAAAAATATTGATCTTCATCTATTTTAGTAAACCGAAAAGGTAAAAGAGAATAACTCGGAGAACTAAATGCGTCTTTCGACTTGAACTTAACACTCATTCTTGATTTTTTCCTGAATACTTAATTCGAGAATGTTATTCAAAAATGAGTTTATAATTTCCGCTTGATGCGAATGAAACTCATCCCGAACATACAGATTCAAATGTAACGTGTCATCGAATACATAATTACCTGTCAGATAATCAGAAAACTGTTCCAGCATGTTCTCAATTGATACCTGGGTGTAGAAACTTGAAGCCAACTGTATCTTCATATCAAACAGCCGATATGAGGATATTGAGCTTATCTTCTCTGCACTCTCTGGAGACCAATTCAGTCACAGGGGCAAAAGCTTTCCTGACGATTTCTTCATGCACTGTCTGTGTTTCTGCCAGTAATATTTGGCGTAATTGGTTATCGTTTAACTCCTCGAGGAACTGTTTTATCGGAAACACATCCATTTTTTCGTTATCAGGTAAATCTAATTTTGAGTAAAAATGGACAATATATTGTTCCGGTGACGAACTAGTTATGTGAATATAATACCCATCAGTTAGCATATAACATGTTTTCATGATGGCGCGGTCATTATAAATAGCCTTATCTAAAACTATCGCAACATACTGACCTAAATCATTTTTACCTGTATGAACCGGACTCACACATCCTCCTTTAATTTAAAATAGCCAGCACATGCTGGCTATAAGTTTTAGCAGGTCGAGCCTGGCGTACAAGAATAATGACTTGAATGGCTGGCATGACTTGAATGACTATAATGTGCTGCGAAGGCTTCACCTTCTAATGCAGGCTTATTAAGAATCACAGCCGCATTACGGTTAGTAGTATTAGTATTTACTGTAACTTCACTGTTAATAAGTGGTTTCACAACGCTAGTGTCAGTTGAAGCTATTGCGGGAATGCTTGCAGCAGAAATCATAGTTGCAATAACACCAGCAATGATAGGTTTAATATTTTTTTTACTTTCGAGATCGTCCAATGAAACCCTGGAGACCGTAGGTAGTTGCTTCATTAATTACTCCTTGGAAAATGCAGTAATAGAACTATTACTGCGAGGTAAGAGTAATTCAAAACACGGGTTTATTTTTAATCTATTTTATAGCTACGTTTGATATATGTCAGAGTATTACAAGAAAAATCCTATGAGGTTTGTAAGAATACATCTTCTTCGCATTTGTCGCCAGCTCCGCTCCCCTTCGTACAAAGCGTTACACGTCGATACTAATCACTCACTGAAGGCTTTGATCCACAAGTCTATAGTTCATCTCAACGGCCCCGCAGTGGGGTTCAAACATAAACAAATTCTGAGGATGTCGAGATGAATAAAGTATTAGCTCTGGTTGTTGCCGCTGCAATGGGTCTGTCTTCTGCTGCTTTCGCTGCTGAAACTACTGCGGCTCCTGCACCTGCTGCAACTTCCGCTGCTGCGAAAGCGCCTGCTGCAAAAACCACTCACCACAAAAAACACAAAAAAGCCGCTACCGAGCAAAAAGCTCAGGCCGCTAAAAAACACAAAAAAGAAGTGAAGAAAACCGATGCGGCAAAACCTGCGCAGAAAGCCCAGGCTGCTAAAAAACATCACAAAAAACCGGCAGCAAAAACTGAAGCAGCAAAACCTGCAACTCAGCCAGCAGCATAAGGTTATCGGGGCAAACCCGGACGCATAGCCACACTAAAAACACCCGGTTTACCGGGTGTTTACTTCCGGAGTCAGGATGATGTTGCGACGCTATAGTTTTGAAATCATCCTAACGCTGCTCATTCTTTGCGGCATTATTACGCTAAGCTTCTGGCTTTAATGACTTTTCACTCCCACTTTCTGTGCGACACGTCTATAGTTAGACCATTCATTGGGTTTATATAACAATCAAAATTAATCGCCCCGTCAGAGAGTGATATGCGCAAAAAAGTTGTGATGCTGTTAGGAGTACTGTGCTTTTTACCCGCCCTAACCCATGCCGATGACGAAAGTGCTGCGGACGTCAAAACGCTGTTTTTTGGCAAGGATGACCGCACGCAAGTCACCGACCCGGCGACTCCACCCTGGGATGCCATTGGCCAGCTCGAAACGGCCAGCGGTAATCTGTGTACCGCGACATTAATTTCCCCCCATCTGGCGCTGACTGCCGGACACTGTTTGCTGCAACCCCCTCGTGGAACGCCTGATAAAGCTATCGCACTGCGTTTCATTTCTAATAAAGGGAAGTGGCGTTACGAAATTCATGACATTGAAGGCCGGGTTGAGTCATCGCTGGGCCGTCGTCTTAAACCTGATGGTGACGGTTGGATTGTACCAGCGGGTGCGGCGCCTCATGATTTTGGTTTGATTGTTATACACAATCCGCCGTCGGGTATTACGCCGTTGCCCCTGTTTGAAGGCGACCGCGATGCGTTAACTCAGGCTCTGAAAGATCAGAACAGGAAGGTCACGCAATCAGGTTATCCCGAAGATCATCTTGACGACCTTTACACCCATAACAACTGCCTGATTACCGGCTGGGCGCAAAAAACGGTGCTTTCGCATCAGTGCGATACGTTGCCTGGGGACAGCGGTTCGCCGCTGATGCTAAAAACGGATAATGGCTGGCAGTTGATTGGGGTGCAAAGTTCGGCTCCCGCAGCCAAAGATCGTTACCGCGCCGATAACCGCGCTATTTCGGTTACTGGTTTTCGTGACCAGCTACAGAGTTTAGCCAACCAGTAATCGCACCGCCGGGCATTGCTACCCGGCGGCTTGCTTTTATGCCAGTTTGATTATCACCATACCCACCAGCAATAACGCGAGCCCTATCCAGCCTTTGCGGTTAAGCCGTTGGCCGAATAAAATCCAGCCTGCCGCTACGGTTGCGATAATCCCGAAACCGCCCCACAAGGCATAAGCCACTGACAATTCGATACCTTTTACCGCCTGCGCTAATGCGCTAAAAGCCGCCAGTACCGCAAGCAGTGATAACACGCCATAGCCAAAACGGCGGAATCCATCAGAGTGTTTAAGGAAGATGTTGGCGATGATTTCCAGCACAATCGCCACCAGCAACCACGCAGCGTGAACCCATTCAAACGACTGCATGTTCACACTCCTTTGCGGCTGTTACCGTTGGCGTTTTCCGGGCGCTGGTGCCGGATTTAATCAACGCAATGCCCACCACCAACGTGGTCAATCCGATTATTTTTAGCAGTGAGATTGACTCATCAAACAGCAGGACGCTAAATAAGGTAATAAATAAAATGCCGATCCCTTCCCACATGGCATACGCGACGCCAAGTGCGATTTTTTTAACCGAAAATGAGAGTAAAATATAAGATAAGGCGATCATGAATAACATGAAAATATAACCGAGATTATCATCGCTGACGCTCGACCATTTCATTGATAATGTGCCGGTAATTTCCGCAACAATAGCGAGTGCTAATAAAATCCAATAGATCATGATTTCTCTCCGATAGAGAAAATAGCCGTTCCACAGCTTGCGAATACGCTAAAAATAGCAGGCAAACTGAATAAAAAATGTGTTTATTTATCCCAGTCAGGGACGCAGGAAGGCAGATCTACAGCGCGTTGCGCCAGTGTTGTTCACCGGAAAGCGAGAATGAAGCACAGAAAGATGGGGCTTGAAGGGTTACTAACGTTCTGAACAGCTTGTTCGTAAGCATAATGTCCATAATTTTCACAACGTATCCGCGAGGTTGCTTCTCATCAGTTGCGGATAGTAAATTGTCCTCAGTAGTCAAACACGCTGAATTTGTACCATATTTTAGGGTTTACCCGCCTCTCCTTTTCAATTCTTTACGCTCTGCTGCCGGAAAATAAAGGTGTATTCATCCTTTCCGCGCCCGTATTATGTAATTAATTAAGGAACACAATATTGAGATGGAGACCGGCAATAATGGCAAAACCCATTATTACGTTAAGTGGATTAAAATTAGTCATTATGCTGGGGATGTTAGTCATCATTCTGGTCGGTATAAAAGTGGCTGCCGATATCATTGTACCCTTTATTCTGGCGCTGTTTATCGCCATCATCCTCAACCCAATAATCAGGCGTCTGGAACGCATCCGTATCCCGCGCGTGCTGGCGATTACTTTTGTCATTTCGGTGATTATCTTTCTGGTGGCCGTCCTGCTTGCTTATCTGGGAACCACGCTCAATGAACTGACGCGCACGCTGCCGCAATACAACTCATCTTTAATTTCTCCACTACAAACGCTGGAGCCGTGGCTAAAGCGGGTTGGGATTTCTGTGTCGGTTGATGAACTGGTCAAATACATCGATCCTAACGCCGCAATGACGTTAGCCACTGGCCTTATCACTCAGTTTTCAAACGCCATGAGTTCAATCTTTTTGTTGTTGCTGACCGTGGTATTTATGTTGATTGAAGTGCCGCAATTACCGGTAAAACTTCAGCAATTGATGTCTCGACCAGTAGAAGGCATGGTCGCCATTCAACGCGCGTTGGACAGCGTGAGCCGGTATCTGGTGCTGAAAACTGCCATCAGCCTGGTGACGGGGCTAGTGGTCTGGATAATGTTAGCCATGCTGGAAGTGCGCTTTGCCTTTATCTGGGGGCTATTCGCTTTCGCACTTAATTACATACCTAACATCGGCTCGGTTCTGGCGGCCATACCTCCTGTAGCGCAAGTGCTGGTGTTCAGTGGCCTGTATGACGCGTTGGTCGTCATTGCCGGTTATCTGGCAATCAACCTGGTGTTTGGCAATATCATCGAGCCACGCATGATGGGCCGTGGGCTGGGTTTATCGACTCTGGTGGTGTTCTTGTCGTTGATATTCTGGGGTTGGCTGCTGGGGCCGGTGGGAATGTTACTCTCAGTACCGCTGACGATTGCCGTGAAAATTGCTCTTGAACAAAACGAAGGCGGCAAGCGTATCGCCGTGTTGTTAGGTGACGTAGCAAGTAGCTAACCAGGCAGAGCCGTTCACCGTTAGTGAGCGGCTCTGCTGTGAAATTACATGCTGTAACCCGGTTTTTTAGCCAGTGTATCAAGTGCCGGTGCGATCTCTTTATCGTACACATCCTCTTTCCAGCGATCTTTCTGGACAGGGGTTAAGGCGACAGAAAGTGCCTCATCTGTTGAATTGAAATGCTTCTTGAGTACGGTGCAAAGATCGGCGGCCAGCGCTTCTTTTTGCTCGTCAGTCAGTTCACGCGGAAAGTGTTTTACAGTGATATGCGGCACAACAGTTCTCCTTTAAAACTACTTCAACAAATATTCATTTTGGGCAGATAGCCGCAAACGCATCAAGGCTTATGCCGTGCGGTGCCTGGTCCAGGCGCAAACCGAAGACATCTTGCAGAATCCGATATAACTCGGCTTCATCGTTTATTTCCTGCCGCTGCTGCCCGTTGTTAAACTGGCGGTTGCTCAACGTCATCGTCGTACCGTCTGTTTTGTGTAAACACAGCATTAAATGATGGCGAAAATGCGATTCAGGCCACGTTGAAACATAATGGTTAGCCACCTGGAAGTCGCTAAAATATTGCGGTTGTAAATCAAATCGATAAAGCGGTAGCCATTCATCTTGCAGCTTGAGACTCAACAAGTAATCACCCTCCAGATGCGTTAACCGATAGACGCCGTGAGCTGTCGGCTGTTCAACGTCGGTTTCCAGGCGCAAAGGTGAAGTCAGCGTTTTCCCGCCAAACCCGACATCCGCCAGATACCGTTGCTGATTAATTGTCACCAATAATAAGCGATGAGTTCTTGGCGGCATTTCCGGTGGCTGAGTGATCAGCACTCTGCCGCCTAAGTCCTCAACATCAAAACCGATGTCCTGCAAAGCCGCACGCAGCAACGCATTTTGTTCATAACAGTAGCCACCCCGCCCGGCAACGACGAGCTTTTCAAAAACGTTGTCCAGTTCGAGCTTGATGGTCCGCCCAAGCAGCACATCTAAATTTTCAAAAGGAATAGAACAGCTGTGCATCAGATGAATACGTTGCAAAGTTTCTAACGTCGGCGTGGCTTCGCCATCAAAACCAATGCGCGCAAAATACGCCTGTCGATCAAAAGTCATCGTCCCTTCCTCTTAAAATTTGATGTACTCACTATAAAGCGTTTTTTTCAGGGCAAATGATCGATAATGCTCTGACGCAATCAGCCCGCCAGCTCAACATCTATTGTGAACGCATCGCAAAAATGTAAAGGGACATCCAACATGATAATAAAATCGGGTACTGTCGCCGCCTCACTGGCAGCAATTCTTGGCCGCCGTGACTGGGAAAACCCAGCTGTAACACAATTAAACCGGCTGCCCGCACATCCACCCTTTGCCAGTTGGCGTGATGCGTTTGCCGCTCGGGACGATGCAGTATCCGATAGCATCAAGAGCCTTAACGGTGACTGGCAGTTTAGTTATTTCACCCAGCCTGAGCGCGTTCCTGAAAACTGGCTTGAGCATGATTTACCCGATGCACAACGTTTGCCTGTTCCATCGAACTGGCAAATACATGGCTTCGATGCGCCCATTTATACCAACGTTACCTACCCTATTCCGGTCACCCCGCCTTTTGTTCCGCAAGACAACCCTACCGGCTGTTACTCGCTCACATTTAATGTTGAACAATCCTGGCTGGATAGCGGTCAGACGCGCATTATTTTTGATGGCGTGAACTCGGCGTTCCATTTTTGGTGTAATGGAAATTGGATGGGTTACGGGCAGGACAGCCGCCTGCCGTCTGAATTTGACCTGAGCGATGTGCTTCACGCGGGGCAAAACCGCATCACC
>CBCPKK010000003.1:0-572 GCA_965119215.1 uncultured Buttiauxella sp. | reverse complement strand
CTGCAATTCAGTTAAGCGATGTGCGCATTTCCACGCATTTGAATGAAGACTTTAGCCACTCCGTGCTGGAAACGCAGGCGGTGGTGAAAGGTGAAACCGCGAGCGCATTACAAATATTGGTACAACTGTGGCAAGGCGAGCAATGCATTGGTGAGCAACAGCACCCGTTAGGCAGTGAGATTATTGATGAACGTGGCGCATATAGTGACCGAACCACGCTCAAATTAGCGGTTGTCCGCCCTTTGCTGTGGAGTGCAGAAGAACCCAATCTCTATCGCGCCGTGGTGATTTTGCAGGATAGTTTGGGTAATACGATCGAAGCGGAAGCCTATGATATCGGTTTCCGTAAAGTTGAAATCCATCAGGGATTGTTGAAACTCAACGGTAAACCGCTGTTGATTCGCGGCACCAATCGCCACGAGCATCATCCAGAAAATGGCCAGGTGATGGACGAAGAAACCATGCTGCGGGACATTCTGCTGATGAAACAGCACAATTTCAACGCGGTGCGCTGCTCTCACTATCCGAACCATCCGTTGTGGTATCGCCTGTGCGACCGCTACGGCCTGTAC
>CBCPKK010000002.1:0-33208 GCA_965119215.1 uncultured Buttiauxella sp. | reverse complement strand
GTGTCGATCAGGATCAGCCCTTCCCGGCCGTACCAAAATGGTCGATTAAAAAGTGGATCGGGATGCCGGACGAAACGCGCCCGCTGATTCTGTGTGAATACGCTCACGCCATGGGCAACAGCTTTGGCGGCTTCCACAAATACTGGCAGGCATTCCGCCAGCACCCTCGTCTACAGGGCGGTTTTGTCTGGGATTGGGTTGATCAGTCTTTGATTAAGCATGACGAAAACGGTGTGCCATTCTCTGCTTACGGTGGTGATTTTGGCGATAAGCCTAACGATCGCCAGTTCTGCATGAATGGCCTGGTTTTTGCTGACCGCACGCCGCATCCCGCCCTTTACGAAGCTCAGCAAGCGCAACAATTTTTCCAGTTTGAATTGAAACGAGAAAAGCCTTTAAGCCTGGAAATCACCAGCGAGTATTTGTTCCGCCACAGCGATAACGAGCGCCTGACCTGGCAGATTTCGCTCGCAGGAGAAATACTCGCTGAAGGTGACGTTCTGCTGGATATAACCCCCGAAGGCAAGCAGACGATTATCTTCGACTCCCTGCCTGAGATTACCCGCAGTGGCGATGTATGGCTGACGGTAAAAGTGCAGCAAATTAACGCAACTCCCTGGTCAGAAGCCGGGCATATTTACGCATGGGACCAATGGCAACTTCCCGGCATTCTTACCGCAACCGCACTGCCTTTTAACGGTGAAACACCCGAACTAACCACCAGCCATTGCCATTTTGATATTCGTCTTGGGCGGCATCACTGGCAGTTCAATCGTGAAACAGGATTACTGGAGCAGTGGTGGACAGCGCAACAGCCAGCGTTGCTACAACCACTGCAAGATCAATTCACCCGCGCGCCGCTGGATAACGATATCGGCGTTAGCGAAGTAACACGAATTGACCCGAACGCCTGGGTCGAGCGCTGGAAAGCCGCCGGAATGTATCAACTTGAGTCACAGCTGGAATGCTGTGAAGCCGAAGCGCTGGCAAATGAAGTGCTAATACGCACGATTCATAGCTGGAAACATGATGGTAAAACGTTGTTTCTCAGCCACAAGAACTGGCGAATTGATTGCCAGGGCGCACTCCATATTAGCGTGGATGTTGATGTCGCTTTTGGAACGCCACCGCCTGCGCGTATCGGGCTAACCTGTGAGTTATCGCAAGTTCATTCCGACGTCTGCTGGCTGGGATTAGGGCCACATGAAAACTACCCTGACCGCAAGCAATCCGCGCTTTTCGCCAGCTGGAAGCGGCCACTTGGTGAGTTGTATACGCCGTATGTTTTCCCTACCGAAAATGGCCTGCGTTGCGATACCCAGCAGCTTGAATATGGCGACAATCTCTGGCGTGGGAATTTCCACTTCAACATCAGCCGCTTTAGCCAGCAACAATTGCGCGAAACCTCACATCGTCATTTGTTAGTTGAAGAAGCGGGTAGTTGGTTAAATCTGGATGGTTTCCATATGGGCGTAGGTGGTGATGATTCCTGGAGCCCGAGCGTTTCGCCAGAGTATCTGCTCGATAAACAACACTACCACTACGAGCTGAGCTGGGTACGCCGCTAGTGTTTTGTTTTTAGCGATGGCCTGATTATTTTTTCAGCCATCGCTTGTTATCCCTGGTTTTTGTGACAAAAGACATTAGCGTCATTTAACATTTCTGGATAGGATCTGGCACCCGTTGTGTTATGGCATTGAAATTATAAGAAGCCAGGCAGTTACGGGGACTTTTAACCAGGAGACAGGGATAACATGAACACAATACAGAAAACGGAAGCTGAGAAGCACGCCGCTAAACGGCGCTGGCTAAATTCGCATGATTCCGGCTATCACAAGGCGATGGGTAATCGTCAGGTACAGATGATTGCCATCGGCGGCGCGATTGGTACCGGCCTCTTTTTGGGCGCAGGTGCTCGCTTGCAAATGGCTGGCCCCGCTTTGGCGCTGGTGTATCTGGTCTGCGGGATCTTCTCATTCTTTATTTTACGCGCGCTGGGTGAACTGGTGCTCCACCGCCCTTCGAGCGGCAGTTTCGTCTCTTACGCCCGCGAGTTCCTCGGTGAAAAAGCCTCTTATGTCGCGGGCTGGATGTATTTTGTTAACTGGGCGATGACAGGTATCGTCGATATCACCGCTGTAGCGCTTTACATGCATTACTGGGGCGCATTCGGTGATGTACCGCAATGGGTGTTTGCCCTTTGCGCACTCGGCATTGTCGGCACCATGAACATGATTGGTGTGAAATGGTTTGCTGAAATGGAGTTCTGGTTCGCGCTGATCAAAGTCCTCGCTATCGTCGCCTTTTTGGTGGTCGGGACAGTGTTCCTCGGCAGCGGAAAAATGCTCGACGGCAACACAACGGGGTTCCATTTAATCACCGATAACGGTGGTTTCTTCCCACATGGCCTGCTGCCCGCGCTGGTTCTTATTCAGGGCGTGGTATTTGCCTTTGCTTCTATAGAACTTGTTGGCACCGCCGCAGGGGAATGTAAAGACCCGCAGACGATGGTGCCGAAAGCGATTAACAGCGTTATCTGGCGTATCGGCCTGTTTTACGTCGGCTCCGTGACATTGCTGGTTTTATTGCTGCCATGGACTGCTTATCAGGCAGGCCAAAGCCCATTTGTGACATTTTTCTCTAAACTTGGCGTGCCGTATATTGGCGACATCATGAATATGGTTGTGCTGACGGCGGCGCTTTCTAGCCTGAACTCTGGCCTCTACTCCACCGGACGTATTTTACGTTCGATGTCGATGGGCGGCTCGGCACCCAAATTCATGTCGAAAATGAGCAAGCAGCAAGTCCCGTATGCCGGGATTCTGGTCACGCTTGGAATTTATGTGATTGGTGTGTTGCTGAACTATCTTGTGCCATCGCAGGTATTTGAAATTGTGCTTAACGTCGCCTCGCTGGGCATTATCTCTTCCTGGGCGTTCATCATGGTTTGCCAGATGCGCTTACGCAAAGCGATTAAAGAAGGTAAAGCGGCCGACGTCAGCTTTAAATTACCGGGTGCGCCGTTTACCTCATGGTTGACGCTGTTGTTCTTGTTCAGCGTGCTGGTACTGATGGCCTTCGATTATCCAAACGGAACCTACACCATTGCTTCAATCCCGTTGATTGCAGTTATTCTGGTGTTGGGCTGGTTTGGGACACGTAAGCGGGTGCACGAGTTGGCGCATAAAGAAGATGACGTTGCTTAACGACCCCCACCCAACCTCCCCCTTGCCAGGTGGAGGAGTTGAAAGATATTAAGCTCCCTACCTTGCCAGGTGGAGGAGCTAAAAGATATTAAGCCAGGTCTGTACACTGTTCCCTCCCCTTGTCCGGGGAGGGCCAGGGTGGGGTCAGTGATATCCGGCATTAACTTTAAAGCGTCCCGCTAAAAATAACTGGCCCTGTTGGTTGCCCGGTCGGTGAACCGCCCTGCGGCTCCAGACTGATAGCAATCGTCGTACCTGGAGACAGGGTGACGTTGCCAACGGTGAGTTGCGTAGACTGACTGGCGTTAACCAGTCCCAGTGAAATCGGTTTTGCTCCCGAAGGTATCGCCCATAGCTGCAAGCTGTTATTAGCCGCAATCTCACGCGGTTGCACCGGAACTAACTGCAACGTTTTGCGTTCGCTATCTGCATTGACGATCCATTGCCCTTTTGCTGCATCGCTACGGTTTAATACCACCAGCGGTGCCAGCTCTGGCGAGCGGCTGGTGAAATATGGCACCAGAACAATAGCGGCAAGTCCGGCAGCCAGCGCCCATCCCAGGTAATTCCAGTTCCATGATGAAGTCGTTTTTTGCGGCGGCAGACTAAGCTGTATCTTTTTCCATACTCGCTCCGGCGGGATCTGTTGTTGAGTGTTGTTTTCAAGCGGTGCCAGCAACGTTTGCCAACGCCCGAGTATCTGCGTCAATTCTAGCTCCTGCGCCAGGCGTTTTTCGAAATGCAGACGCGCATTCCCGCGCAGCGTGCCCAGGGCATACTGTGCAGCTAACGCACTGTCGATATCTTGTCTGCTTTTCATAATCCTACGCAGTCCTTAAGGTGGTCCAGCGCCCGGCGAACCCAGCTTTTTACCGTGCCGAGCGGCTGATGTAACCAGCTCGCTATTTCGCTGTGCGACATCCCCTGATAATAGGCCAGCACCACGCTTTGCCGTTGATCCGCTGGCAAGTGCGCCAGGCACTCTGTGAGTTTCTCGACTTGCTTATCATCATGCTGATTTTCATCACTTTGATAACTCGTCACCGGCGTATATTCGGTCAATTCTTCTTCCAGTTCACTGCTGCGCGCAGGGCCGCTTCTTAACCAGTCGATACAGCGATTACGCACAATATGCGTAAGCCAGGTCATGGGGGAACTGAATGCGGGGTCATAGGTTGCGGCGCGATTCCAGACCGCAAGAAAGCTGTCATGAAGGACTTCTTCGGCCCACGACGAACGGCGCAACATACGCAATGCTACCGGAAAAAGTGCCGGAGAAGTCTGGCGATAAAGTTGTTCAAAAGCTCGCCGATCGCCATTAGCAATCGCCTGAACCAGCACTACCTGTTGTTGAACCTGCTTATTGTCCATATCTGCCCTGATTGAGGTGTGAGTGGACGCAGGCCGCGCGCACTCACACCGAGTATAGACAGGATTTATTTAGGCATCAGAACCGTATCAATAACATCTATCACACCGTTTTTCTGATTGACGTCGTAAGTGCTGATATTGGCGATATTGCCTTTGCCATCTTTCAGTTGGATGTTGTGCGGGCCGTTACTCATTATCCACAAAGGTTGCCCGTTCACGGTTTTCAGTTCCGCATGGCCACCACCCTCTTTAATTTTTTTCTCGAGCTGTTTCATATCGTATTTTCCCGCCACTACGTGGTAGGTCAGGATGCTGGTCAACATCGCTTTATTTTCTGGTTTCACCAGGTTTTCGACTGTTCCAGCAGGCAGTTTTGCAAATGCCGCATTGGTGGGTGCGAACACGGTAAACGGCCCGGTGCCCTGGAGTGTATCGACCAGACCCGCGGCTTTCACTGCGGCAACCAGCGTCGTGTGGTCTTTCGAGTTAAGCGCATTTTCGACGATATTTTTCGAAGGGTACATCGCCGCGCCACCTACCATCACGGAGTCTGACATCATGGCAGCCATGCTGGCGGCACTAAACAGTAACGAGGTAGAGATCGCAGCAGTAAGGATTCTGTTCATGGTTATTTCCTCATCGAGTCAGGAGCGCGTTGTTGGCTCACACTCTGATATACGAACGAGGAAACGAACTGGATGCAGGAGAATAAAAATATTTTTTCTGGCTGACAAAATCTAACCCGCCGCCGCGCAAATACTAGCAAAACACTTTTAGCGATAAAAACTTGCGTTAACGTTATGTGCCGTTAACACTTTTCAAACATTCCTCACAAGTATTAACATACGCACTTGAATGTTCCAGATGGTTCGTCAGGAACGTAAAATGCTCCCACCAGTGAAAATGTCTGATGAAAATTGTGCACTATGGAAAGATTTCTCTTCCACTGATATTAGTCCCGGCCCTTTCGTCCTTTGCCCTTCCGGTACTTGCAGCCGAAGACACGATAGTCGTTACCGCAACACAAGGCACGGTTTCCGAGCTGGACACGCCAGCCGCGGTCAGTGTCGTTAATGGCGACGATATGCGTCAGGCGGCACCGCGCGTTAACCTTTCTGAAAGCCTGAGCAGCGTACCGGGTCTACAGGTTCAGAATCGCCAGAACTATGCGCAAGATTTACAGCTTTCGGTTCGCGGATTTGGCTCGCGTTCGACTTACGGCGTGCGCGGGATCCGCATGTATGTCGACGGTATTCCCGCCACCATGCCTGACGGTCAGGGGCAAACCTCGAATATCGATATCAACAGCGTTGAAAGCATTGAAGTGTTACGCGGCCCGTTTTCGACACTGTATGGCAATGCGTCGGGCGGTGTAATTAATGTCACCACCACCACCGGGACACAGCCGCCGACCTTTGAAGCCAGCAGTTATTACGGCAGTTTCGGAAGCTGGCGCAACAGCATTAAGGCGACAGGCGCAACCGGTGATGGCACACAAGCGGGCGATGTCGATTACGCTATTTCCGCTTCGCGCTTCACTACTCACGGTTATCGCGACCACAGCAGCGCACAAAAAAATCTTGGCAACGCGAAGCTAGGCGTGCGTCTAAATGAAGCCAGTAAATTAACGCTGCTGCTAAATAGCGTAGATATTGATGCCAACGATCCTGGCGGTTTAACCGAGCAGGAATGGCGCGATAACCCAACGCAGGCACCACGCGCCGAACAGTACAATACGCGCAAGACAACAAAGCAAACTCAAGCTGGCCTGCGTTATGAGCGCCAGTTAACGGCTAACGACGACCTGAGCGTAATGATGTATGCGGGCGTGCGTGAAACCACGCAGTATCAGTCAATCCCCGTCGCTCCGCAGTTAAACCCAACGCATCCTGGCGGTGTAATTGAACTGTCTCGTCACTATCAGGGCATCGATTCGCGCTGGACGCATCGTGGCAATCTGCTGTCCATTCCGGTGACGTTCACCACCGGGCTTGATTACGAAACCATGTCAGAAAAGCGCAAAGGCTATGAAAACTTTGTCGTAGAAAATGGTTCGACAGTGCTGGGCGAGAAAGGCGATTTGCGCCGTGACGAACGTAATCTGATGTGGAACGTCGACCCATATCTGCAAACTGCATGGCAGCTTACCTACAAACTGAACCTTGATGCAGGCGTACGCTTTAGCTCGGTTTACTTCGACTCTAATGACCAATACATCACTGGCGTAAATGGTGATGACAGCGGAGACGCGAGCTATCACAAATGGCTGCCTGCTGCGGCATTGAAGTATGCACTGACTGATGCGTGGAATGTTTATGCGTCGGCGGGGCGTGGTTTCGAAACGCCAACCATTAACGAACTTTCGTATCGTGACAACGGCCAGTCTGGTTTGAATTTCGGTTTAAAACCTTCCACCAGCGATACTGTAGAAGTTGGCAGTAAAACGCGCATTGGCAATAGTTTACTTACCGCAGCGCTGTTCCAGACTGATACCGACGATGAAATTGTCGCCGACCAAAGCAGCGGCGGGCGTACCACTTACAAAAATGCGGGCGAAACGCGCCGTCGCGGTGTAGAACTTTCTGCCGATAGTCAGTTGGGTTACGACTGGCGGGTAAAAATGGCGTGGACGTATCTGGATGCCACCTACCGCAGCAACGCCTGTGGCGACGATAGCTGCGAGGGGAATCGCATCCCTGGTATCGCACGCAATATGGGATACGCCGCACTTGAATACGCGCCGCCAGAAGGTTTCTATGCCGGAGCGGACGTGCGTTATATGAGTGATATTCAGGCCAATGATGAGAATACTGCGCAGGCACCGACTTACACCGTGGCTTCGCTCAACAGTGGCTATAAGTTTCGCATTCAGGAAAGCTGGCTGCTGGATGTCTGGGGACGCGTCGATAACTTATTTGACCGCGAGTATGTCGGCTCCGTTATCGTTAATGAAGGCAACGGGCGCTACTACGAACCCGCACCAGGGCGCAATTATGGCGTGGGTGTGAACCTGAGTTATACGTTTATGTAGGCACTTCTTATAAAAAAACGGAACCGATGGGGTTCCGTTTTTTATTGCTGCGATGCGAGGAGTCTGGTTACTCCATCGTTGCCCCGCCGTTAATCTTGAACACAATATTGACGATCAAGCCCTGTCCTGGCTTACCGCTTTCGTAACGCCATTTTTTCATCGCCATTTTCACTTCACGCTCGAACATGTTGGCAGGTTGCGCGGAAAGCACCGTCACATTGCTGATGCTACCATCAGCGCCAACATCGAACTTCACGCGCACTTTGCCTTCAATACGCAACGCATGGGCGCGGGCAGGATATTGCGGTGAGTTACGGCTAAGTGCGCGCGGCCCTGTAGCAACCGGTGCCGTCGACGCTACGGGCGCTGTGTTTGCAACCGGTGCCGGGCGCGCAGGTGCGGTGTTAGTCACAGGCGCTGTCGGACGCGGCTCAACCGGCTTTACATCACGCTTCGGTTGTTCAACCTTTTTCACCGGCTTCGGTTTTGGCTTTGGTTTCGGCTCTGGCTTATGAATGACGACCGGCGCTTCTTTCGGCGGCTCGGGGATCGGTTCAGGCTCAGGTTCTGCGACCGGCTCTGGTGGTGGCTGCACAACTTCAGGCTGCGGCGGTTCCAGCTCAGACGGGGCAACCATGGTGATGCTGATGGGCTGCGCAGGGGCTGGCAACTCAATAACCTGATGTACCGAGGTATAGAGCAACCCCGCAACTACAGCGCCATGTAGCACGACAGAGAGTGCGGTCGGCCACGGAAAGCGGCGAGGTAAATCAAGGGTCATTGACGTCATAATGGCTTAGGTATCTTAAACAGGCGTTAATTTTAAATGCAAATGACAATCATATTCAACAACGCATCGTATAAAGTTGCTCATTTCCCTGCCAGACGCTGAATTTTCCCTCATTCACCGCTGTGATTTAACATCTTGTTTATCTTTCAATTGCAGTCTTAGCGCCATTCACTTACCGTATTTTACATATCCCCTCTCTATAAGGAGTGCTGCACGTGCTGTATGTCATTTATGCGGAAGATAATGCCGACTCTCTCGAAAAGCGCCTGGCCGTACGCCCTGCCCATCTGGCACGGTTACAACTTTTACGCGATGAAGGTCGCCTGTTAACGGCAGGGCCAATGCCAGCCGTCGACAGTAACGACCCAGGTGCGGCGGGCTTTACCGGTTCAACGGTCATTGCCGAGTTTGATTCACAGGAAGATGCCCAAGCCTGGGCCGATGCAGATCCTTACAACGCTGCGGGTGTGTACAAGCAAGTTGCGATCAAGCCGTACAAAAAAGTTTTTTGATTCAAAGAACTCTCTAAAAGAAGCACGATTTCAATACCATCTTGAGTCGTGCTTTTTTATTTTGGTTAAGCCCCGTCACCAAACTTCCGTTCATGTTCGATAAGCCATTTCTTACGCGCCAGACCACCGCCATAACCGGTTAACGAACCATCTTTACCAATGATTCGATGGCACGGGATCACAATCGCAATACGATTAGCACCATTCGCCCCCGCCACAGCGCGCACCGCTGCGGGATTACCCATTTTTTCTGCCAGTCCCTGATAATGATCGGTTGCCCCATAGGGGACATGTTGTAAATGCTGCCAAACAGATTGCTGAAATACACTTCCAGGGGCATCGAGCGTTAGCGTGAACTGATGTCGCGTACCAGAAAAATATTCCGCAATCTCCTTTTCCGCCTGGCGAGTATGAGTGTTCTCACCTGCGATAATTTTTGCCTTCAGGCGTGTTTGTAAGTCACTGAATTCACTTTCCAACATCCGTCGGTCAACGAACTCCAGCAGACATACTCCTTGCTCCGTCGCGCAGACAAACATCGGGCCAATCGGCGTAGTGAGACGATGAATCAAAATAACTTGCGCGGTTTCACTGGGCGCACGGCCTGTGATTTTTTTACAGGTGTATCCGAAACCACTTAGAGATTCATAACCACTGTCAAACGCGACATCTGTCGTTGTGCGCC
Source organism: uncultured Buttiauxella sp. (assembly GCA_965119215.1). Classification (GTDB taxonomy): domain Bacteria; phylum Pseudomonadota; class Gammaproteobacteria; order Enterobacterales; family Enterobacteriaceae; genus Buttiauxella. The sequence goes on along the minus strand of CBCPKK010000002.1, from coordinate 23,613 downwards.
CACCTTTGAGTTCCTGAAGTGCCGTATTTACGCGTAGCATCCGCTGATAGGCCTGAAAGGTCATACCGTGATTTTGTAAAAACCAGCGGCGAACTCGTTCCGGGCTGATGTTTTGCTCGCGCAGTTGCCAGTCCGTGACTCGGGCTTTTGGGTCCACACGAAGCAGACTGATTGCCTGTTCAACCATCGGCGGCGCTGTGCAGGCATTCTCCGTCGGACGGCAAATCTTGCATGGGCGAAACCCAGCATTCAATGCCGATGTAAAGTCATCGTAAAACTCGACATTTTCTCGTTTGGGTTTGCGCGCCCGGCAGGTAGAAATGCAAAACACGCCTGTTGTTTTTACACCAACAAAAAAGACACCTGCATAGTCCGATGCACGTGCAATCAGCGCATGATACCAGGCATCACACTGTGCAATATCATTCACTTTCATGTCTGAACACCTCGGAAAATGATTGTTGCTGCTGAATAATTTGGAATACGTCTCGTAGTCTATGTGTAAGCACAGTGTGCACAAAATTCCCCATGGATATCCTTTTTACACCCGACTCTGCTAGTTGTTCAAAACAAGGTAATCCGGGCATACACATTACATTAAGCGACAACGGTACTGACTGTGCAACCGCGCGGATATCCGCTAATTGTGTGAGGCCAGGGACGAAGAAACCATCAGCACCAGACTGGGCATATAACTGTCCGCGAACAATGGTCTCCTCCAGCATATTCGGTTGATTAAGCAAATATGTATCTGTTCGCACATTGATAAATAGAGAAGCTCTCGCTGAATTTAACCCTTGCTTAATCGCTTGAATCCGTCGGGCAAAATCTAACGCGGCATCCAGATGACGAACATTTTTAATCACCTGGCTATCTTCCAGATTCACCCCAACAACACCTGAATGAGCCAACTCGATGAGATTCTCAATAACCGCGTCAGGAGATTCACCGTATCCATACTCCATATCGACTGAAAGTGGCAAGTTTACACATTTACGTATGCGGGAAACGACGTTGAATAACTCGGAGAATGTGAGTGTTTCTCCATCCGGATAACCGAGCGATTCAGCAATAGCGGCACTGGATGTGCCCAACGCTATATAGCCAGATTCGTCAGCCACTCTGGCGCTGACGACGTCCCAAACATTAGCCAGTAATAATGGCGTACTCTGTTGATGCAGCGCCTTGAATTCCATGCTCCTTCCCCAGTTTTCGACTTCATGCAGAGGATAATGACGCTTTGGCTTAGACTGCGACAACCGAAAAACGGACGAGTATTTTTGAGATTATAAAGAAGGATAAGCGAGATTTTGCGGGAGGATTACAGCCTGGATAAAATGATACTGGGCACCGCAAGCGGTGCCCTTTTCTTTACGACGCCCATTGATCGTGAATGGCAAACAGCAATGAATTACGTTGGCGGTTTGTCTGACACTTTCTGATGGCGTGAATGCGCATGTTGCGGCGTGACTGACCTTCCAGCCAACGCGATCTGCGTCGTTGTGTCTGACGAAGCATACGCCACCGTCCGACCTCAGTTCTACTACGCCTCATTTTTACGACTCTGGTTGCATGTAAGACGCGTCATTATAGTGTCTTCTTCTTTCCAGGCCAGTCGTTTTACGATTAGTTTTAGTGTCAACCTCTGGCAGTTGTGCGTAAACTCAAAAGCATACGGTTTCTAAAGGATTTTTGAACTATGACAACCTTCTATACAGTCGTTAGTTGGCTGATAATTTTAGGTTACTGGCTGTTAATTGCCGGCGTGACGCTACGCATTTTAATGAAACGTCGCGCAGTTCCCTCCGCCATGGCTTGGCTTCTGATCATTTATATTCTTCCGCTAGTCGGGATAATCGCTTATCTCTCGTTTGGCGAATTGCATTTGGGCAAGCGCCGTGCCGAACGCGCACGCGCCATGTGGCCTTCCACCGCCAAATGGTTGAACGATCTTAAAAGCTGCAAACATATCTTTGCCGAAGATAATAGCGAAGTTGCCCGATCCCTGTTTCAGCTGTGCGAACGCCGCCAGGGAATTGGTGGCGTAAAAGGCAATCAGCTCCAGTTGCTCACCTCGTCTGATGAAACCATGCACGCTTTGATTCGTGATATTCAACTGGCTCGCCACAACATTGAGATGGTGTTTTACATCTGGCAGCCCGGTGGTTTAGCCGATCAAGTAGCGGAATCGCTGATGGCCGCCGCTCGTCGAGGCATTCATTGCCGTTTAATGCTGGATTCCGCAGGCAGCGTGGCGTTCTTCCGCAGCCCGTGGGCGAACATGATGCGCAATGCGGGCGTGGAAGTTGTCGAGGCGCTGAAAGTTAATCTGATGCGTGTGTTCCTGCGCCGCATGGATTTACGCCAGCACCGCAAAATGGTGATGATCGATAATTACATCGCGTATACCGGCAGTATGAATCTCGTCGATCCGCGCTTCTTTAAACAAGATGCTGGCGTAGGACAATGGGTCGATTTAATGGCACGTATGGAAGGCCCAGTCGCCACCGCGATGGGGATTGTCTATTCCTGCGACTGGGAAATCGAAACCGGCAAACGTATTCTGCCGCCCTCTCCTGACGCGAATATCATGCCGTTTGAAGAAGCCACAGGCCATACTATTCACACCATTGCATCCGGCCCTGGTTTCCCTGAAGACTTGATTCACCAGGCACTGCTGACCTCGGTTTATGCTGCCCGTGAATATTTGATTATGACGACCCCCTATTTCGTGCCGAGCGATGATTTGCTTCATGCAATTTGTACCGCTGCACAACGTGGCGTCGACGTAAGCATTATCGTTCCGCGTAAGAATGATTCCGTTCTGGTGGGCTGGGCAAGCCGCGCATTCTTTACCGAACTGCTGGCTGCTGGGGTGAAGATTTATCAGTTTGAAGGCGGGTTGCTGCACACCAAGAGTGTACTGGTCGATGGGCAACTGAGCCTGGTGGGTACGGTGAATCTGGATATGCGCAGTTTGTGGCTTAATTTCGAGATAACCCTGGTTATCGACGACTCCGGTTTTGCCAGCGATCTTGCCGCTGTACAAGACGATTATATCTCCCGCTCACGGTTGGTTGACCAGCGTTTGTGGGTCAAGCGCCCGATGTGGCAGCGCGTGGTAGAGCGACTGTTTTACTTCTTTAGCCCGTTGCTGTAAAACGTGGCGCATCAGCACTCGATAAGTGGAAATAGACATGGAAATGGATCTGAACAACCGCCTGACAGAAGACGAAACGCTCGAGCAGGCTTACGATATTTTTCTTGAACTGGCGGTAGATAACCTCGATCCGGCAGACGTGATTTTATTCAACCTGCAGTTCGAAGAACGTGGCGGTGCTGAGCTGTTTGACCCTGCCGAAGACTGGCAGGAGCATGTGGACTTTGACCTGAATCCTGATTTCTTCGCCGAAGTGGTGATAGGCCTTGCCGACACCGACGGCGGTGAACTCAATGATATCTTTGCACGCGTGCTGCTGTGCCGTGAAAAAGACCACAAACTCTGCCACATTCTCTGGCGCGAATAAGCGTTACAGCGCGGCTTTGCCGCGCTATTCCTCACCTATTGCAGGTAGTTTCGTCCCGCACGATTTACAATATTGCGCATTCGGTTCATGGTCCTGCTGATGGCAGCGCGAGCATTTTCGCTCAAGCCGTTTACGCTGCAATTCTGCCGTCATTTGGGCAGTTAAAATCCCGGTTGGAATTGCGATGACCGAGTAGCCAATCAGGATTAACAACGAAGCCACCAGCCGCCCTAACGGCGTATGCGGTGTAATATCGCCGTACCCCACAGTCGCTACTGTCACCACCGCCCAATACACGCTTACACCCAGACTCGTGAAACCATTCACCGCACCTTCAATGCCATACATCATCGCGCCTGCCGTGACTAACACAATGGCGATAAACGAATAGAACAGAATTAGCTGATGACGCGCATTCACCACGGCACGCCATAAACTGTTTAGCGCAGGCATTAAACGTAGCAATTTCAGGATGCGCAAAACGCGAATGGCGCGCATGGCTCGCCAGGCAAAGAAATAGTGAATGGCAAGTTCTGGCCAAAGCCACAAAACATAGAGCGGCAAAATCGTCGCCAGATCGATAAAACCCCAGAAGCTGAAGACATAACGTACCGGCTGAGGCCAGGTCAGGACGCGCAGTATATATTCAATGGTGAAAACTAGCGTAAAGCCAATCTCGATGGCGATAAACCAGCGCCACTGAGAGGGCGTGAATGTAACCTGATTACCAATGCTGGATTCGATAAAAACGGTGATAACACTGAGCAGCGCCAGTATGCCCCATAGCACTTCGGAGCGGCGCCCGGAGCGGGTACGCTGATCAAATAAGATGCGATAACAGCGCTGTCGGAAAGAAATGTTTTTCCCTGTCACAAAAAGCCTCGCCTGTAAAAAGGGCTGGCATCATGCCAGCCCTGCGAGATTATAGCGGGTCTACCTTAAGACAGGAAACGGCATGCTTGAAGCTGCCCTCCAGCACCGGTCGTGTTTTGGCACATTCTGGCCCCGCAATCGGGCAGCGGGTACGGAAAACACAGCCCGACGGTGGGTTTATTGGCGATGGCAACTCCCCTTCAAGAAGTTGTATCGTTTTGTTTCTTTCCAGATCCGGGTCAGGAATCGGCACCGCTGACATCAACGCTTTGGTGTAAGGATGCAGTGGATTGTGGTACACCTCGTCGTAGGTGCCCAACTCAACCGCATGCCCCAGATACATCACCAGAACACGGTCTGAAATGTGTTTTACCACAGCCAAATCGTGCGCAATGAAGATAAGTGACAACCCCATTTCACGTTGCAGTTTTTGCAACAGGTTGACGACCTGCGCCTGAATTGACACGTCCAGTGCCGAAACAGGTTCGTCACAGATGATCAGTTTTGGCTCAAGAATAAGCGCGCGGGCAATACCTATACGCTGGCACTGGCCACCTGAAAACTCATGCGGATAACGGTTGATGAGGTTTGGCAGCAAGCCCACTTTCATCATCATCGCTTTCACACGGTCACGAATTTCCTGACGCGGCATTTTCGGGTGATACGTGCGCAGCGGCTCAGCAATAATATCGCCGATGTTCATACGCGGGTTTAACGAAGCCAGCGGGTCCTGGAAAATCATCTGGATGTCGCTACGTACGTCGCGCCACTCTTGCGGATTCATACCCAGTAAATCTTTACCCAACCAGGCCACACGGCCTTCAGTTGCTTTTACCAGGCCGATAATGGCACGAGCAAAAGTCGATTTACCGCAGCCAGATTCCCCGACCACACCCAGCGTTTCGCCTTCGTATAAACGCAGCGTGACACCATCAACGGCTTTCAGCGTTTTGGACGGTTGCCAGAACCACTGTTTGCCATCTTTGATATCAAAGTAAACTTTGAGGTCGGCAATTTCTAAGAGAACTTTTTTCTCTTCGGTTACGGCGTTCATACTAATTCCTCCACCGGCTTAAAGCAGGCACGCAAGCGGCCTTCACCAAATTGCTCCAGTGGCGGAGCCGTATTGCAGATTTCCATAGCATGCGGGCAACGTGGCTGGAAAGGACAACCCTTAGGCAAACGCAGCAGGTTTGGCGGGTTACCCGGAATGGTCAACAACGCCTCGCCTTCGGCATCCAGACGCGGTACCGCATTAAGCAGGCCGATAGAGTAAGGATGCACCGGGTTATAAAACACGTCCCGTGCCTGGCCATATTCCATTGTGCGCCCTGCATACATCACCAGTACTTTGTCGCAGATCCCCGCCACAACACCCAGATCGTGGGTGATCATGATAATCGCGGTGTTAAATTCGCGTTTAAGCTCGTTGAGCAACGTCATGATTTGCGCCTGAACGGTGACGTCCAGCGCCGTTGTTGGCTCATCCGCAATCAGCAGTTTTGGACGACACATCAGTGCCATAGCAATCATTACACGCTGGCGCATACCGCCAGAAAACTCATGCGGGAACATCCGCATACGCTTACGGGCTTCGGGCATTTTAACGGCATCAAGCATGCGAACAGATTCTTCAAACGCTTCTGCTTTGCCCATTTTTTTGTGCTGCATCAGCACTTCCATCAGCTGCTCCCCGACACGCATGTACGGGTTCAGTGAGGTCATTGGGTCCTGGAAAATCATCGAAATCTGCTCCGCACGCAGGCGGTTGAGTTGGCTCTCAGGCAGATTCAGGATTTCTTTTCCGTTGAATTTAGCAGACCCGCCGATACGGCCATTCGATGCCAGTAAACCCATCAACGCGAAAGCTGTTTGCGATTTACCGGAACCGGATTCACCGACAATACCCAGTGTTTCACCGGCGCGCAGGCTGAAATTCAGATCGTTTACTGCCGTAACATCACCGTCTGGCGTACCGAAGGTGACGCGCAGATCTTTTACGTCTAACAACGCAGAAGTCTGGCTCAGTGGAGTGACCACCGCAGGATTTTCAATTGTGCTCATTGCGGCACTCCTTAACGATCTTTCGGGTCGAGGGCATCACGCAGGCCATCGCCGATAAAGTTAAAACAGAACAGGGTCACGACAAGGAAACCCGCAGGGAACATCAGCAGCCACGGTGAAACTTCCATCGAGTTCGCACCATCACTCAGCAATGCACCCCAGCTACTTAATGGCTCTTGCGTACCCAGACCGAGGAAGCTCAGGAAAGATTCGAACAGGATCATGCTCGGCACCAGCAGTGAAGCGTAAACCACTACAACACCCAGTACGTTTGGCACGATGTGACGAACAACTATATTGGCGGTAGAAACCCCACCCACCTGAGCGGCTTCGATGAACTCTTTACGTTTCAGGCTCAACGTCTGGCCACGTACGATACGCGCCATATCCAGCCAGGAAACCATCCCGATGGCGACAAAAATCAGCAGGATGTTTTGCCCAAAGAAGGTGACCAGCAGGATAACGAAGAACATGAACGGGAAGGAGTTAAGGATTTCCAGCAGGCGCATCATCACGGAGTCGGTTTTGCCGCCCAGGTAACCCGCCATAGAACCGTATAATGTCCCAACGATGACCGCGACAAGTGCCGCAGCGACGCCAACCATCAACGAGATACGGCCACCGATAGCCACACGAACCAGCAAGTCACGACCTGAGGAGTCGGTACCGAAGTAGTGGCCCGATACCATATCAGGCGCGGCCGACATCATTCCCCAGTCGGTATCAAAATAACTAAACTGCGACAGCATCGGTGCAAAAGTCACGAACAGCGCGATAAGCACCAGCACAATCAGGCTGGCAACCGCAGCGCGGTTATGCATAAAACGACGACGCGCATCCTGCCAAAGGCTACGACCTTCCACTTCCAGTTTTTCACTGAAGTTTTCCAGCGCCTCGCTGTTTTTCTTACTACTCAACATCATGGCGAACTCCAGTATCAGTAACGGATTTTCGGATCGATAACGGCGTACAGCACGTCAACAATCGCGTTAAACAAAATAGTTAGCGCACCCACCAAAATGGTGAGACTCAGAACCAGTGAATAGTCACGGTTCAACGCCCCGTTTACGAACAACTGACCAATACCGGGTAAACCGTAGATGGTTTCGATAACCATAGAGCCTGTGATGATACCGACGAAGGCCGGGCCTAAGTAAGACAACACAGGTAACAGTGCAGGTTTCAACGCGTGACGCAAAATAATGCGACGCATCGGCAACCCTTTTGCACGTGCGGTGCGGATAAAGTTAGAGTGCAGGACTTCAATCATTGAGCCACGAGTAATACGCGCGATACTGGCGATATAAGCCAAAGATAACGCGACCATCGGCAGGATCATGTACTGGATGGCACCGCCGTTCCACCCGCCTCCGGGTAGCCATTTTAGTGTGATCGCAAATATCAGAACTAATAGCGGCGCGACCACAAAACTGGGGATAACGACCCCGGTCATGGCGATCCCCATTACGGCATAATCCCATTTAGTATTTTGATTCAGTGCCGCTATAACCCCGGCAAAAACGCCTAAGACCACCGCGAAGATAAATGCGGCTGCGCCTAATTTGGCAGAGACAGGGAAGCTTGAAGCGACCAAATCATTAACTGAATAATCTTTATATTTAAATGAAGGGCCGAAGTCACCGTGGGCCAGTTGCTTCAAATAACTGAAATACTGGGTCGTGATCGGATCGTTTAAATGATACTTCGCTTCGATGTTCGCCATAACTTCTGGCGGAAGCGCGCGCTCGCTGGTAAATGGACTGCCCGGAGCCAGACGCATCATAAAGAAAGAAATTGTTATTAGAATAAAGAGTGTCGGAATTGCTTCCAGACAACGACGTAGAATAAATTTCAACATTGCCCGTACCTTCTGGCGTGTGCCTTTAAGAAGTATGTAATAAGACACGATGGGGCAAGGCTGTACTCAGCCCCACCCCACGAATTGCCATTAATGTTTGATGATGTACATATCTTTAGTATAGGTATTATCCATTGGGTCTTTGCCGGTATAACCGCCAACCCATGGTTTCACCAGACGGGCGTTCACATAGTAATAAACCGGAACGATTGCAGAATCTTTACCCAGTTGCTGCTCGGCTTTGTCGTACGCCGCGCTGCGTTGTTCATCACTTGTCGCTTTCAAAGACTCAGCCATGATGGCGTCGAATGCCGGGCTCTTATAGTGCGCGGTATTCATCGAGCTTGTAGAGAGCATGGTGTTCAGGAAAGAAGTCGGTTCGTTGTAGTCCGCACACCAGCCGGCACGCGCCACATCGTAGGTACCCTGGTGACGAGTATCCAGGAAGGTTTTCCACTCCTGGTTCACCAGCTTGACGTTAACGCCAAGGTTTTTCTGCCAGATAGAAGCGGCAGCAATAGCCAGTTTCTTATGCAGGTCAGAAGTGTTGTACAGCAAATCGAAAGTCAGCGGTTTGTCTTTGGTATAGCCCGCTTCAGCCAACAGTTTCTTAGCTTCTTCGTTGCGTTTTTCTTGCGTCCAGCCAAACCATTCAGGCTTAGTCAGTTTCGCGCCATCAGTATAAGGAGGGGTGTAACCATAAGCAGGCAGGTCGCCCTGTGCTTTAACTTTATTCACGATGATGTCGCGATCCAGACCCAGTTTCAGCGCGGTACGAACACGTGCATCGTTGAACGGAGCTTTCTGGTTGTTGATTTCGTAGTAGTAAGTACACAGGTACGGATCAACATGAACTTCTGCAGGGATTTCTTTTTTCAGCTTCTGGAACAACTCGATTGGCAGGTTGTTATAGGTCATGTCGATTTCACCGCTGCGGTAGCGGTTAACATCGGTAACTTCAGAAGAGATTGGCAGGTAGGTAATTTGATTAATGACAGTTTTAGCGTTATTCCAGTAATTGGTATTACGCTCCATCACAATACGTTCGTTAACAACCCAGTCTTTCAGTTTAAATGCGCCGTTAGAAACGAGGTTCGCAGGCTGAGTCCATTTTTCACCAAACTTCTCGATGGCGGTTTTATTTACCGGTGACATCGCCGGGTTAACCAGCAGCTTGTAGAAGTAAGGGACTGGCTCACTTAAAGTGACTTCCAGTGTGTGGTCATCAATGGCTTTAACGCCCAGCTCGCTTGGTTTTTTCTTACCGTCGATGATGTCATCAACGTTAACGATGTGGCCGTATTGCGGATAGCTTGCATATGGCGATGCGGTATTTGGATCAACCAGACGCTGCCAGCTATAGACGAAATCTTGCGCGGTAACCGGGTCGCCATTGGACCATTTAGCGTCTTTACGCAGATGGAAGGTCCAGACTTTAAAATCTTTGTTATCCCAGGATTCTGCCACGCCCGCGATCGGGTGGCCATCGGCCGGGGAAGTAATCAGCAGACCTTCAAACAAGTCACGGCTGACGTTTGACTCAGGAACACCTTCAATTTTGTTCGGGTCAAGTGACTGCGGCTCTGCGCCGTTGTTACGGATCAGCGTTTGCTTTTCTGCCAATTGAACACCAGCTGGAACATCTGCCGCCTTGGCGACGTTACCAGCGATTAGCGCGGTTAAAATACTTACTGCTACCAGACTTTTTTTTGTGATGATGGACATTGTGTTGATACTCCACTCATTATAATTACTGACCCGAAAGCCAGCCTCTTCCCCTTGGGGTTCCTTAACAGCGCAAGAGCGTTATGCGGCTGCCAGGCTTTACTGCTGTTATTGCTTGCTATCACCGACTTTATTTGGGGGACGCTCTTTGTGGCGCCCTGCTCCGTCGATTCTTTATCAACCTACCCTGTTCTGAGGTTGAATTTGATGAGTCGTCTGTAAATGAAACATTTTTCAGATAATTGTGTTGGTCGGAAAGTATCAAAACCGCCTGATGCTCGCCAATACAATTTGCAAATTTGTTAACCATTTCTCTTTTATCTAAACAGAGTCGGTTTTCCCGAGGCCATACACAGGCAGAAGTTATCGGGTTAACATTCTAAAAAATAAAGAGATAACGGTAATTATCCGACGAACAACCCCGTGCCGTTGCGGCACCACGGCGCAATCCACAAAAAATTAACAATTGGTTATTTTTTAGCACATTCATCTGCAAGACAGCTTGATTAACTAATATCATCTCAATAAAGCCTCAGCAAGCATCATTGTGTAGTGTGAGTTAAATAACGAATCAACTGTCAGTTTTATGTACAGCGGGTAACGATGGAGCCCGCTAATCCACGGTTTCCAAAGCTTTTTCTTATGAAAGATTTTCTTATGAATCAGATAAGAAAATGAACAAAAAAAGGCTATTGATGGAAAAATAACAAAAAAAAAGCAGAATCATTATTCTGCTTTTTCATATGTAAGTTTCAGCAGAACTAACTTAATAGCCCTGGGAAGATAGTTTTCAAACCTGTCACAATAAATTCAATGCCCAGAGCCATCAATAACAGCCCCATAATACGGGTAATGACGTTGATACCGGTTTGCCCAAGCAGGCGCACTAACCATGGCGCAAGGCGGAATACCAGCCAGCAACAGAAAGCAAAGAGCGCAATAGCTATCGAAAAACCGACTAAATAATTCCAGCTATGGTAACGCGTGCCCCAGACGATGGTGGAACTGATTGCACCAGGGCCTGCCATTAATGGTAGGGCCAATGGCACTACGCCAACACTTTCACGGATCGCACTTTCTGATTTTTCTTGTTTGTTCTGTTTATCTTCCCCCAGCTTACCGCTGATCATCGACATCGCGATGGTGACCACCAGGATACCGCCAGCAATGCGGAAGGAATCTATTGATATACCGAATAATTGCAGTATGCCGTCGCCGAGGAACAGCGAGGTCCATAAAATAATCGCTACCGACAAATTCGCGGTAAGGTTTGTTTTATTCCGCGCCAGCGCCGTTTGGTAGCTGGTCATACTGATGAAAACAGGAATGATACCCACTGGGTTTACCAGCGCGAACAAGCCAATAAAGAACTTAAAATAGGTTGGCAAATCGAACAAGGAATGAGCCACTCAAAACTCCGCAAATAAAGTAGCAAAGGCCGGCGTAATGTAATGGAAAACCGGTGCTGGCGCCACGCACTTTCGCAGCATAGATAACTACTTTTATTAGCAAATGCGAGATTAAACGATATTGTTACCCGCATGTTGAAAATATGGTAATTTGTTTCGTTATTGCTGTGACGGAAATTTTAAAGACTTATCAGTAACCTGAATCTGTCATGCTGAATGGAGTCAGCCTTAGAATAATGTGATTTACATCACAAAAAACCTACTCAGAAGTGAGTACTCTTGGATGCATCTGAAGAGCGTATGATTCACACGATGAATAGGTTTTTCGATAAGGCTCTTTTAGTAAATCAGCAAGATGTTTTGGGAAGTTTTTGGATAGTCGTGGCACGTGTTTTACGCAAGCTGTTGCCCGCTGACTATACTGTCGTCTCGAGCAGCTCATTTACTAAAAGAGTTTAACATTTATCAGGAGAGCATTATGGCTGTAACTAATGTCGCTGAACTTAACGCACTTGTAGAGCGCGTCAAGAAAGCCCAGCGTGAATATGCCAACTTTACTCAAGAGCAAGTTGATAAAATCTTCCGCGCCGCCGCTCTGGCTGCCGCAGATGCTCGAATCCCCCTCGCGAAACTGGCCGTTGCCGAATCTGGCATGGGTATCGTTGAAGATAAAGTGATCAAAAACCACTTTGCTTCTGAGTATATCTACAACGCCTATAAAGATGAGAAAACCTGCGGTGTGCTGTCTGAGGACCATACTTTCGGGACTATCACTATCGCTGAGCCAATCGGCATCATCTGCGGTATCGTGCCTACGACTAACCCAACTTCAACGGCTATCTTTAAGTCTCTGATCAGCCTGAAGACGCGTAACGCAATCATCTTCTCTCCACACCCACGTGCAAAAGACGCGACCAACAAAGCAGCAGACATCGTTCTGCAAGCGGCGATCGCTGCCGGTGCACCTAAAGATCTGATCGGTTGGATTGACCAGCCATCTGTTGAGCTGTCTAACGCCCTGATGCACCACCCAGATATCAACATGATTCTGGCAACCGGTGGCCCAGGCATGGTTAAAGCAGCATACAGCTCCGGTAAACCAGCAATCGGTGTTGGCGCGGGTAACACTCCAGTTGTTGTTGACGAAACTGCCGACATCAAACGTGTTGTTGCTTCTATCCTGATGTCTAAAACCTTCGATAACGGCGTAATCTGTGCTTCCGAGCAATCAGTTATCGTTGTTGACTCTGCTTATAACGCAGTGCGCGAACGTTTTGCATCCCACGGCGGCTACATGCTGCAGGGTAAAGAGTTGAAAGCTGTTCAGGACATCATCCTGAAAAACGGTGCGCTGAACGCAGCTATCGTTGGTCAGCCAGCAACTAAAATTGCTGAACTGGCAGGCTTCACCGTTCCAGCTGATACCAAGATTCTGATTGGTGAAGTTACCAACGTTGACGAATCTGAGCCGTTCGCTCACGAAAAACTGTCCCCAACTCTGGCTATGTACCGTGCTAAGAGCTTTGAAGATGCTGTCGTTAAAGCTGAAAAACTGGTTGAGATGGGCGGTATCGGTCATACCTCTTGCCTGTACACCGACCAGGACAACCAGCCAGAGCGCGTTAAGCACTTCGGCGACAAAATGAAGACTGCACGTATCCTGATTAACACCCCTGCTTCTCAGGGTGGTATCGGTGACCTGTACAACTTTAAACTCGCGCCTTCCCTGACTCTGGGTTGTGGTTCATGGGGTGGTAACTCCATCTCTGAGAACGTGGGTCCTAAGCACCTGATCAACAAGAAAACCGTTGCTAAGCGAGCTGAGAACATGTTGTGGCATAAACTTCCGAAATCTATCTACTTCCGCCGTGGCTCTCTGCCAATCGCGCTGGACGAAGTGATTACTGATGGTCACAAACGTGCGATGATCGTTACCGACCGTTTCTTGTTCAACAACGGTTATGCAGACCAGATCACTTCTGTTCTGAAAGCCGCTGGCGTTGAAACTGAAGTGTTCTTCGAAGTAGAAGCTGATCCAACTCTGTCCGTAGTACGTAAAGGTGCAGAACTGGCGAACTCCTTCAAACCAGATGTGATTATCGCACTGGGCGGCGGTTCACCGATGGATGCTGCGAAAATCATGTGGGTTATGTACGAGCACCCAGAAACGCACTTCGAAGAACTGGCACTGCGCTTCATGGACATCCGTAAGCGTATCTACAAGTTCCCGAAAATGGGCGTAAAAGCGAAAATGATCGCGGTTACCACCACTTCCGGTACGGGTTCAGAAGTGACTCCGTTTGCTGTTGTAACTGATGACGCAACTGGTCAGAAATACCCACTGGCTGACTACGCTCTGACTCCAGATATGGCGATTGTTGATGCCAACCTGGTGATGGATATGCCTAAGTCACTGTGTGCATTCGGCGGTCTGGATGCCGTGACCCACGCACTGGAAGCTTACGTTTCCGTACTGGCGAGCGAATTCTCTGACGGTCAGGCTCTGCAAGCGCTGAAACTGCTGAAAGAAAACCTGCCAGCCTCTTACCACGAAGGTTCTAAAAACCCAGTTGCTCGTGAGCGTGTACACAACGCTGCGACCATCGCGGGTATCGCGTTTGCGAACGCCTTCCTGGGTGTGTGTCACTCAATGGCTCACAAACTGGGTTCACAGTTCCACATTCCTCACGGTCTGGCGAACGCCCTGTTGATTTCCAACGTTATCCGTTATAACGCGAATGACAACCCAACCAAGCAAACTGCATTCAGCCAGTATGACCGCCCACAAGCGCGTCGTCGTTATGCTGAAATCGCAGACCATCTGGGTCTGAGCGCACCGGGCGACCGTACTGCTGCTAAGATTGAGAAACTGCTGGCATGGCTTGACAACATCAAGGCTGAACTGGGTATTCCTAAGTCCATCCGCGAAGCGGGCGTTCAGGAAGCTGACTTCCTGGCTCACGTTGATAAACTGTCTGAAGATGCGTTCGATGACCAGTGCACCGGTGCTAACCCACGTTACCCACTGATCTCTGAACTGAAACAGATTCTGCTGGACACCTTCTACGGACGTGAGTTCTCAGAAGGCAACGAAGCGGCTCCTGCTAAAGAAGCGGCTCCAGCTGCTAAAGCTGACAAAAAAGCGAAGAAAACCGCTTAATTGTTAACGCCTGATAAAAAACCCGCTTCGGCGGGTTTTTTTATATCTGTTTTTTAAAATCGCCGCACAACACCTGACACGGCGATGATAGGGACGGGTCACCCCTTCCCCTTCCTGATTGTTTTTATACGCTCTGAATGCCCTGTAGAGAGCCGTTCTGTAACGCTTCTTTGTAATGCTTCCGGCAAACTGACACATAACGTTCATTACCACCGATAACCACTTGCTCTCCCTGGTTATACGGGCGGCCTTCCTGATCAAGACGCAACACCATGCTGGCTTTACGTCCACAGAAACAAATAGTTTTTAATTCCACTAATTTGTCTGACCACGCCAATAAATATCGGCTCCCACCGAATAGTTCGCCCTGAAAATCAGTACGTAAGCCGTAGCACAATACTGGAATATCTAATTCATCCACGACGTCTGATAACGCCAGCACTTGATCTCGCGTCAGAAACTGACATTCATCTACCAGGACACAATGCACGGCATCACGCTGATGCTCATCACGTATTTCATTGAATAATTGGGTTGTACCATTGTAAAGCTTGGCAGGTGACGACAATCCAATACGCGAACTCACTTTTCCAGAGCCAAACCGATTGTCAATTTCTGCGGTATACACCAGTGTACGCATTCCGCGTTCTTGATAGTTGTATGAGGATTGCAGTAATGCCGTGGATTTACCTGCGTTCATTGCGGAATAGTAAAAGTAGAGTTGTGCCATTGGTCAGCTAGCCTGAGTTAAAATGTAAATATTATTAACACCGATTATATCATAAGCCGTTGCTCAGTTACCCTTACCTGATGCCTGTAAGAAAAATTCCTGCACAAACCCGGCGGATATATAAATCTCAGCGCGTAATGCCTGACGAGCGCTGATGTTTGATACTCGTCACGCTGCACTTAACTTACGGAGTTTACTGCATTTTCAACGTTATTAGGGGGGAGTCATTGAATCACTAATAATAATTATCTATTAAAAACATTCACCGTTGCAGGCAATAATACCAAAGGTTGATATTTCACCATTAATGCTGTTATGTCTCAATTTAGCCAGCTAACAACCCCTGGCACTATCAGGGTTGTTGTAGAAAAAGTGAGTTATCCACGATTTGTTAACACCACATACAAGGCAGAATTTAAGTTAATACCCGTTTATAAATCGACAAAATATTATGGAATTTTGAATTCCTTACATTCATCCCTATTGCAGAACTTAATTTAAGCCTCTATTATTACCCCATCAGGTCAACCATCAATATAAGATTGAGATTACTAAAATGAGCGAAGCACTTAAAATTCTGAACAACATCCGTACTCTTCGTGCACAAGCCAGAGAATGTACCCTGGAAACGCTGGAAGAAATGCTGGAAAAATTAGAAGTTGTTGTTACCGAACGTCGTGAAGAAGATAATGCTGCTGCAGCAGAAATTGAAGAACGCACTCGTAAACTGCAACAATACCGTGAAATGCTGATTGCTGACGGCATCGATCCTAATGAATTGCTCAATAGCATGGCTGCGGTTAAATCTGCAGGCAAAGCGAAACGTGCTGCACGTCCAGCTAAATATCATTACATTGACGAGAACGGCGAAAACAAGACCTGGACGGGTCAAGGCCGTACTCCAGCAGTAATCAAAAAAGCAATGGAAGAACAAGGCAAGAAACTGGAAGATTTCCTGATTGCCTAAGTTTTGCTTTTAGTGCTGCTTATTAAATCCCGCTTCGGCGGGATTTTTGTTTTCTGCATTTAATTACCACAAAAAATCGATACAAAAAAAGGAAGCCAGGCTTCCTCTCTTCGTTTTACTGCACGTTTCACATATATGACTGTCAGTATCAACTGACTTTA
This sequence comes from uncultured Buttiauxella sp., assembly GCA_965119215.1. Lineage (GTDB taxonomy): Bacteria > Pseudomonadota > Gammaproteobacteria > Enterobacterales > Enterobacteriaceae > Buttiauxella. The sequence continues at coordinate 7,139 of CBCPKK010000002.1, read as the reverse complement.
TAGAAGGCCTTATACCAGTCTACAAAGCGCTGTACGCCATCATTGACGGCAGTCTGTGGCTTGAAGCCGATGACCTCATACAGTGCCTGTGTATCCGCACTGGTTTCGAGTACATCGCCTGGCTGCATTGGCAACATATTCTTCTGAGCGACTTTACCCAAAGATGTTTCAAGCGCTGTAATATAATCCATCAATGTCACTGGATTACTATTACCAATGTTATAAACCCGATAAGGCGCAGAACTGGTTGCAGGGCTTCCTTGTTCTACAGTCCACTCGGTATCGGCTTGCGGAATGACGTCCTGTAAACGCACAATCGCTTCGGCAATATCATCGATATAAGTAAAATCACGACGCATTTGCCCATGATTGTAAACATCAATACTCTTCCCTTCGACAATCGCACGGGTAAATTTAAATAACGCCATATCCGGGCGACCCCACGGGCCATAAACGGTGAAGAAACGCAGACCGGTCGTCGGTAATCCATATAAATGCGAGTAGGTATGTGACATCAACTCGTTAGCTTTTTTGGTTGCCGCATATAATGAAATTGGATGATCGACGCTGTCATCGGTTGAGAACGGGAGTTTGCGGTTCAGCCCATATACTGAGCTTGATGACGCATAGAGCAGATGCCCGACTTTATTATGGCGGCAACCTTCAAGGACATTTAAATGCCCAACCAGGTTTGAATCCGCGTAAGCATGAGGGTTATCGATGGAATAACGTACACCCGCTTGCGCTGCAAGATGAATCACACGATCAAATTTCTCTGTGGCGAATAATTCCGCCATGGCATTACGATCGGCAAGGTCAATTTTATCGAAACGGAATGAAGAATGAGGCGCGAGGAGATCAAGACGGGCTTGCTTAAGATTGACATCATAATAGTCATTCAGGTTATCGATACCGATAACCTGGTGACCGGCCGCCAGCAGACGTTCGCTAACATGGAATCCAATAAAGCCTGCTGCGCCGGTAACCAGAAATTTCATACAACCCTCATTTATTATACAATATTGATGGACGCTCCGCGGCCGATTGCATAATAAACAAAGCCGCGCTTGCTGAGTCTCTCAGGATCATACAGGTTACGGCCGTCAAAGATAACTGGTTGCTTTAGTGATTTCTTAATTGCATCGAAATCAGGTGCACGGAAACTTTGCCACTCTGTACAAATGACCAAAGCATCCGCGTCTTGTAATGCCGCTTCTTTAGTACCCATCAGTTTCAGATCAGAACGATGTCCATAAATGCGCTGGGTTTCGTCCATTGCTTCCGGGTCATACGCCTGCACCTGAGCACCGCGTTCCCACAGCGCTTCCATCAGGACGCGGCTTGAGGCTTCACGCATATCATCAGTATTAGGTTTGAAAGAAAGCCCCCACAGCGCGAAGGTTTTGCCTTTCAGATCTTCACCAAAGTGACGATAAATAAACTCAGGGAGTTTTAACTTCTGGTCGCGGTTTACCTCTTCTACAGCCTGCAGAATACGTGGCGTGTAGCCAATCTGCTGTGAGGTGCGAATCAGTGCCTGAACATCTTTAGGGAAGCAGGAACCACCGTAGCCGCAGCCAGGATAGATAAAGCTGTAGCCGATGCGCGAGTCGGAACCAATACCCATACGCACTTTCTCGATATCTGCACCCAGGCGTTCTGCCAGGTTAGAAATCTCGTTCATGAAGCTGATTTTGGTCGCCAGCATGCAGTTAGCCGCATATTTGGTCAGCTCCGCGCTACGGATATCCATCAGGATCATGCGGTCGTGATTGCGGTTGAATGGTTCGTAAAGTTCACGCAGCAGGTCAACCACGTCATCGTTATCAGTACCGATAACAATGCGCTCAGGACGCATGCAGTCGGAAACCGCAGCCCCTTCCTTTAAGAACTCAGGGTTGGATACCACATCAAACGGAATATCCACACCACGCGCTTTTAGCGTTTCTTCCATCACGCTGCGCACTTTATCTGCGGTTCCGACTGGAACTGTAGACTTATCGAGCACAACTTTATGGGAAGTCATGTGCTGCGCAATGGTACGTGCAACCGCAGTGACATATTTCAGATCGGCAGAACCGTCTTCATCAGGTGGCGTGCCTACAGCAATAAATTGCATCTCACCATGATGAACACCCATTTCAGCATCGATGCTGAACTGCAAGCGGCCTTCTTCAAAGTTTTTCTTAACCAGTGGCGTTAGGCCAGGCTCGAAAATGGGGATCACGCCGTTTTTCAGATTTTCGACTTTCTTCGCATCGACATCTATGCACATCACATCGTGACCGACTTCTGCAAGCACTGCTGCCTGAACAAGTCCAACATAGCCGATACCAAATACAGTAACTTTCATCTTTCTATCCTGCGTTGAAATGAATTACTTTTTCGCGCCAACAGTCTCTTCTAACCAGGCTTTAAATTCTTCGCCGAGCGTGTTGTGACGGATACCGTATTCCACAAACGCCTGCATATAGCCGAGTTTGTTACCACAGTCATGGCTCACGCCTCTCATGTGATAGGCTTCAACAGTCTGTTTTTCCATCAGCATCGCAATGGAGTCAGTCAGTTGGATTTCATCGCCTGCACCCGGAGGAGTTTTGGACAGCAACGGCCAGATGTCGGCGGTCAGTACGTAACGGCCTACTACAGCAAGGTTTGACGGCGCAACGTTAGCTTTAGGTTTCTCAACGATACCCACCATTGGCACGCTATCGCCTTCGTTCAATTCAACGCCTTTACAGTCAACAACACCGTAAGCGGTAACATCGGCTACCGGCTCAACCATGATCTGGCTGTGGCCTGTAGCATCAAAACGTTTGATCATTTCAGCCAGGTTGTCCTGGGAAAGATCAGACTCGAACTCGTCGAGGATCACATCCGGCAGGATAACCGCTACTGGCTCATCGCCAACAACAGGGTGCGCGCACAGCACGGCGTGACCCAAACCTTTAGCCAGGCCCTGACGAACCTGCATGATGGTCACGTGCGGAGGGCAAATAGCCTGAACTTCTTCCAGCAACTGGCGCTTAACGCGTTTTTCCAGCATCGCTTCCAGTTCAAAACTGGTATCGAAATGGTTTTCGATGGAGTTTTTCGACGAGTGCGTAACCAACACAATTTCAGTAATGCCCGCTGCGATACATTCATTAACAACATATTGAATTAGCGGTTTATCAACCAGTGGCAGCATCTCTTTTGGAATAGCCTTGGTAGCCGGCAACATACGTGTGCCCAATCCCGCAACGGGGATTACTGCTTTTCTTACTTTAGAATTAATGGCAGCCATTGAAAAATCTCCTGGACTGTTCAAGTTTTCACTTGCAAGTCAATTAAAAAACGTCTCGAGTATATCAGCTTAGAAATGAAATCTGCGGCTGTTTACCCGTTGCGTTGGTAATTTAAGATAAATACGAGTCAGTTACTTACGATATTACCACCAGCAATGACAGGGGAGAAAACCTAAATGTTTTCAATCGTTCAGATGCTCATTCCGCAGACAACATTAAACGTAATCGCCCGCCTGAACCCCATACCTGGCACTGCCAGGCGTCACACCGCTGGCTGATTTGATTGAGATACGTATTGCCCAGCGTCCCTAACGGCACACCATTGCTGACCTGAATTTGATGCTCACCGGTATTTAAAGTGGCATTGAGACCTGCCGATACCAGAATGAGATTTTTAAGCCCGCTATGATAATAACCCACCATTAATGGGAACTGCCCGGTGAGATTAGCCTGACGTAATAACTGATTAACCTGTTTCAGTAAATTACCTAACTCCGGTAAACGCTGGCGCTGCTGGGAAAGTTGTTCCTGCAACAGACCATTAAATAATGCACGTAATAGCAATGCGGCTAACACACCGTTGTCCCCTGCCCGCGTGACATCAAGGCAATAAAACGCGAGATCGTTTTCTGAAAGCGGTGCGATATCCAGAACCAGCCCTGGTTGGTTGAGTGTTATCAATTGGCGGTAATTCACGCGGCAATGTGACATCACTTGTTGTACCGGGGGTTGCAGTTCTTGCAGTAATTTAGACGCAGCCTGCGGGTCACTGACCAGTGCATCCCAGTCCTGAAACAACCGGTCTTCTTCTTCGACGCGTGAATTGAACATGTTCGGATAGAGACAGGCGAATACCGTTTCACGCAGGCGGTTTAGATCTTTAATGGGTTTGAGCAGGACATCCTGCACGCCAAGGCGAAGCGCTTTAGCAATATCTGACATGTTTTCGGTTGCTGAAATCACCAGTATTGGCGTCTGAATACCTTCGTTACGCAAGTGCTCTACTAATTTCAGCCCGTTCATGCGTGGCATAGCCAAATCGCAAATCAGCAAATCAGGAGCAAAACGGGCCATCTTTTCCAGGGCATCCACACCATCTGCGGCAACCGTAATTATCGCGCCTAAAGAGGAAAGATAATTCTCCAGCAAAGAGCGGAATACGGGCTCGTCCTCAACAATGAGAATCTGTTTCCCAACGAGTGGCTGTGTCATGTGCGCTCCCCTGACTGACGATAGATCAATAGTGGCATGGTATGACAATCACCGCCTGTCAGAATTGCCTGAAGCCGTGTAAAAATCGTCATTTTAATGAGTAGAACGAACCAGTGGCAGCAGCTCATCCATCTTTTTCTCGACGGCCAAACTCCCTGCACTGATAGCCTCTGCGGCACGGTGGAAATCAAGCGTGGAAATCTGAGGGCAAAAAGGTTGCAACAAAATATCAGGAGGGTCGCCCGCCATACGGTTGCGCTTTAAACGATTTTCCAGCACCTGAATGGACGTGGACATGATTTCCATAGCCGTTGGCGTGGTATTGGCACGACGGGTGGTTATTTTACCCAGTTGCTCGCGTAACCGCCCGCGCCAGGTATCAGGTTGCACCTGGTTTTCAGCCATCGGTGTAGTCACATTGACGGAGAGTAAATCTTGCTGCATCAGATGCGCATCATGTTGAAGATCGACGGCAATAACGATATCGGCACCTAAGGCGCGGGTCAGCGAAACAGGCACTGGGTTTACCACCGCGCCATCCACCAACCAATAACCGTTGTACCCGACGGGCGAAAGCAGACCTGGCATACTGCACGAAGCACGTACCGCCTGATGGAGATCGCCATCGGTAAACCACAGCTCACGGCCAGTACTTAGATTGGTCGCAACAGAACCAAAGCGAAGCGCACAGTCTTCAATTCTTTCTTCGGTGATTATCTTACGGATGTTATTGAACACGCGTTCGCCACGTAACAAACCGCCACGACGCCAGGAAAGATCCATCAGTCGCAGGACATCCCAATAGCCGAACGAACGCACCCAGCGTTCCATCATCGGTAAACGATTACTGGCATAAGCGGCACCCACCAGCGCACCCACCGAGCAACCTGCTACGATATCGACCTGAATGCCTGCACGTTTTAACGCATTAATGACACCAATATGCGCCCATCCTTTCGCTGCACCCGACCCTAATGCCAGGCCGATCTTTACCTGTCTCATTCCGCCTCGATCTTTCTTCCCCGGTTTAACACCTCGTGACGAAGTCGTCACTGCTCGGTTAACATAACGCTACAGAGCGTTTTTACGCTGTCTATTTTTGTAACCAAAGGAGATGCTGTGTCGCAACTTTGCCCTTGTGGTAGCGGTCTGGAGTATAGCTTATGTTGCCAGCCTTACCTACGCGCTGACACGTCCGCGCCAACCCCGTCACAGCTTATGCGTTCACGTTTCAGTGCCTATGTGATGCAGGATGCAGATTATCTGGTTGCAACCTGGTATCCCCAGACCCGCAGCCCTTCGTTGAAATCCGATATTTCCCGAAGTTTTGATACCACGCGTTGGTTAGGTCTGACCGTATATGAAGAATCTGCCGGTCGCGATGAAAACGAAGGTTTCGTCAGTTTCGTTGCTCGTTTTGAAGATCAGGGCGAGGAAAGTGCGGTTATCGAGCGCTCCCGTTTCTTAAAGGAAAACGGTCAGTGGTACTATGTCGATGGAGCCCGCCCGCAGTTTGGTCGCAACGACCCCTGCCCCTGCGGTTCAGGCAAAAAATATAAAAAGTGTTGTGGTAGATAATTCTCCGTGGCACAAATTAGTTAGCAAACACACGTACAACAGGACTCACCCTGCAATGCAAGCATTACAACGAAAAGTACTACGTACCATTTGCCCAGACGCAAAGGGTCTTATCGCAAAAATCACCAACATTTGTTACAAGCACGAACTGAACATTGTTCAGAACAATGAGTTTGTTGACCATCGCACCGGGCGCTTCTTTATGCGTACCGAACTTGAAGGCATTTTCAACGACAATACTCTGCTGGCCGATTTAGATAGCGCATTACCGGAAGGCTCAGTGCGTGAATTAACGCCTGCGGGGCGTCGTCGTGTCGTTATTTTGGTTACTAAAGAAGCTCACTGCCTGGGCGATCTGTTGATGAAGGCTAACTATGGCGGCCTGGATGTCGACATTGCAGCCGTCATTGGTAACCACGAAACTTTGCGTACGCTGGTAGAGCGTTTTGATATTCCGTTTGAGCTGGTGAGCCATGAAGGGTTGACCCGCGAAGATCACGATAAGCAGATGGCGGACGCCATTGAAGCGCATAAGCCTGATTACGTGGTGCTGGCGAAATATATGCGTGTATTAACGGCTGATTTCGTTTCACGCTTCCCGAATCAGATTATCAATATCCACCATTCGTTCCTGCCTGCCTTTATTGGCGCACGTCCTTATCACCAGGCGTACGAGCGCGGCGTGAAGATCATCGGCGCAACGGCGCACTATGTGAATGACAACCTGGATGAAGGTCCAATCATCATGCAGGACGTTATTCACGTCGATCACACCTATACCGCAGAAGATATGATGCGTGCCGGGCGTGATGTTGAGAAAAACGTTTTAAGCCGCGCGTTGTACCAAGTGCTGGCTCAACGCGTGTTTGTTTACGGTAATCGCACCATTATTTTGTAGCTGTCTGAGAGTGAATTGTTTAGCTTTGCGACGTTACGTGTAAAAAAACGGCAAACGATTCATTTTCTTACAGTAGTGCTTTACAGCGGCGCTTCATTTGGTATGATGCGCCCCGCTTCCTGATGAAGGCGGCAAGCACGAAAGCCATATGTAATACCCCTGGC
>CBCPKK010000001.1:0-482962 GCA_965119215.1 uncultured Buttiauxella sp. | reverse complement strand
CTCTTTAGTACCTCCCAAACTATCCAAATCGCACAATATTTCATATTCCCGTTGGGGAAAATTCGTTCTACATCCACAGAAAACGTCACCCTTCAACAGACAAAAAAATACCCAGCCGAAGCCAGGTATTTTCAAATCAAGCACAAGCCACTCAGCGACGAGCGCGAACAACCTGATATTTACGTGTCAGATACTCAACCGGCGCGCTCCATACGTGCACCAGACGGGTGAACGGGAACAGCAGGAACAGCGTCATACCCAGCACCAAATGCACGCGGAAGATAAACGCCACGCCATCCAGATGTTGTGATGCCCCGCCGTGGAAGGTCACAACCGCTTGTGCCCAGCCCACCAGTTTCATCATCTCGCTGCCGTCCATGTGTTGAGCCGAGAACGGAATAGTCAGCAAGCCCAGCGCACATTGAATCACCAGCAGACTAAGGATCAGAATATCCGCCGCGGTAGAAGTCGCACGAATACGCGGGCTGAAAAGACGGCGTTTAAGCAGCAGAAAACCGCCCACCAGCGTCATCACACCACACGCACCACCGGCAATCATCGCCATTTTCTGCTTCATATCAATTGGCAAAAACGACTCGTACATCCAGTGCGGCGTCAGCATACCGAACGCATGACCGGCGATAATCCCCAAAATCCCGATGTGGAACAAGTTTGAAGCCAGGTTCATGCCTTTACGGTCGAGCATTTGGCTGGAGCCTGCTTTCCAGGTGTACTGGCCGTAGTCGTAGCGCAACCAGCTTCCCACCAGGAATACCGTGCCGCAGAGGTACGGATAAATGTCAAAGAAGAACACACTGAGAAAATGCATGATTACTGTCCTCCGATATTCAAATACTGCGGAGCGACAGCCCCGGCGAAACGACGCTGATGAGTGCTAATTTCAGACTCACCACATCCCGCTTCTGCAACAAATTTCACCTGTTCTTCTTCCCAGACAGCATCCAGAGCCTGCGGTGTATCATCGCGAGCTTCACCCGCAATTTGCTGGCGTACACTCTCAACTGCAACATCGCTTTGGGATAAACCAAGCAGCACGTCAAACAGCACGGCATAATCGCTTTCGCGTTGTTTCAGGCGAGCAGCCAGCAACGCCAGAATCGGTGCGACATCCTGCAAACCACCGCGCGCTTCGGCTTCGTCGCGCTGCGACAGATATTCCAGATACAGCGGCAGATGGTCCGGCAGCTCGCGGCTGTCGATTTCCATACCGGCCTGCTGGTACTGGCTCATCAGGTTCACCATTGCCTGACCACGATCGCGCGATTCGCCATGAACATGCTCAAATAACAGCATTGACGTAGCGCGACCGCGATCGAACAATTCGCTATAGCTTGCCTGCGCATCCAGCAAATCGCCGCTGCACAACGTCGTAATATAACCGTTAAGCTGAGCGGCCTGCTGCAAATTGAGCGCACTGCCTTCAGCTAATGCATCACGAAGTTCCTGCTGATGCTGCCAAAGGTCAGCATCCGGGTACTCGAGCAAGCGGGAAACGACCAGAAGTTCAATCATGGTTTTGGCTCCGTTTTGCTGGACACATCAATCGCATCAATACGTTTGCTGTTGAACAGGTTGAATTTGCTGTCAGACCCGTGGCAACCGTCACCAAAGCTGAAACCACAACCGTTACGCTCAGGGAAAGCATCTGCCGCCAGTTCACGATGGCTCGATGGGATCACAAAACGATCTTCGTAGTTAGCAATGGCCAGGTAACGATACATTTCCTGCGCCTGTGCCTCAGTCAAACCAACTTCTTCCAGCGCGCTGATATCGTGGACGCCATCAACGGTTTCAGCACGTTTGTAATGGCGCATGGCCATCATGCGTTTCAACGCGCGCAGAACCGGTGCGGTGTCCCCTGCTGTTAGCAAGTTCGCCAGGTATTCCACCGGAATACGCAGGCTTTCCACGTCAGGCAGAATACCGGTGTGCGGCAATTCACCTGCATCAGCGGCAGACTGAATTGGCGATAACGGCGGCACATACCAGACCATCGGCAGCGTGCGATATTCCGGGTGCAGCGGCAGCGCCAGCTTCCAGTCCATCGCCATTTTGTAAACCGGCGACTGTTGCGCAGCATCAATCACGCTCTGCGGCACGCCATCTTTCAGCGCTTGCTCGATAACTGCCGGGTCGTTCGGGTTAAGGAAAATACCCAGCTGACGTTCGTAGAGATCTTTCTCGTTCTCCGTGCTTGCTGCCTGCTCGATAGCGTCCGCGTCATACAGCAACACGCCGAGGTAACGAATACGGCCTACGCACGTTTCGGAACAAACAGTCGGCATCCCTGCTTCAATACGTGGATAGCAGAAAATACACTTCTCGGACTTGCCGGACTTCCAGTTGAAGTAGATTTTTTTGTACGGGCAGCCGGTAACACACATGCGCCAGCCACGGCATTTATCCTGGTCAATCAGCACAATGCCGTCTTCTTCACGCTTATAGATGGCACCGCTCGGGCAAGTTGCCGCACACGCCGGGTTCAGGCAGTGTTCGCACAGGCGCGGCAGGTACGCCATAAAGGTGTTCTCGAACTGGCCGTACATCGCTTTTTGCATATTGGCGAAGTTCTGGTCTTTGGACAGCTTTTCGAACTCGCCACCCAAATCGTCTTCCCAGTTCGGGCCTGCCGTAATCTTGTTCATACGCTGCCCGGTAATCAGCGAGCGCGGACGTGCAATCGGCTGATGCTTCCCTTCCGGTGCGTTATGCAGGCGCTGATAGTCGAAATCAAACGGCTCGTAGTAATCGTCAATACCCGGCAGATGCGGGTTAGCGAAGATTTTACCCAGCAACATGGCACGGTTGCCCATGCGTGGTTGCAGTTTGCCGTTGATTTTACGTATCCAGCCGCCCTTCCATTTTTCCTGGTTTTCCCAGTCGGTCGGGTAACCAGTGCCCGGCTTGGTTTCGACGTTGTTAAACCACGCGTATTCCATCCCTTCGCGGCTGGTCCAGACGTTTTTACAGGTCACAGAACAGGTGTGACAGCCGATGCATTTATCAAGATTCAGCACCATGCCGACTTGTGAACGAATTTTCATTTTACGCTCTCCTGTTTCTGGTCGTTGCCTTCACCGTCTAACCAGTTAATGTCTTTCATCTTACGAACCACCACGAACTCATCACGGTTTGAACCGACTGTGCCGTAATAGTTAAAGCCGTATGCCAACTGCGCGTAACCACCAATCATGTGTGTTGGTTTCGGGCTAATACGGGTAACCGAGTTATGAATACCGCCGCGTTGACCGGTGATTTCAGAACCAGGCAGATTCACAATACGTTCCTGAGCGTGGTACATCATCGTCATGCCTTCTGGCACACGCTGGCTCACCACCGCACGCGCAGTCAGCGCACCGTTATTGTTAAACACTTCAATCCAGTCGTTATCTTCGATGCCCAGATCTTTGGCATCGATTTCGCTCATCCACACAATCGGGCCGCCGCGTGACAGCGTCAGCATCAGCAAGTTATCGCTGTAAGTTGAGTGAATGCCCCATTTCTGGTGCGGCGTCAGGAAGTTCAGCGCCTTCTCAGGGTTGCCGTTGGACTTCTTGTTCATCACGCCTTTCACCGAACGGGTATCAATCGGCGGACGGTACACCAGCAGGCTTTCGCCAAAATCACGCATCCACTGGTGATCCTGATACAACTGCTGGCGGCCAGACAGCGTACGCCACGGGATCAGCTCGTGAACGTTGGTATAACCGGCGCTGTAAGAAACATGTTCATCTTCAAGGCCAGACCAGGTCGGGCTGGAGATGATTTTGCGCGGCTGAGCCTGAATATCGCGGAAGCGAATCTTTTCATCTTCTTTATTGAGCGCCAGATGCGTGTGGTCGCGTCCGGTAAATTCGCTCAGTGCCGCCCAGGCTTTAACGGCAACCTGGCCGTTAGTTTCTGGTGCCAGCGTCAGGATCATTTCTGCGGCATCAATGGCCGTATTGATCATTGGCTGGCCTTTGGCCGGGCCTTCTGTTTTGGTGTAATTGAGCTTACGCAGCAGATCCATCTCAGACTGCGTATTCCAGGCAATACCTTTACCGCCGTTACCGAGGGTTTCCATCAGCGGGCCAATAGAGGTGAAACGCTCGTACGTTGCCGGATAATCACGCTCAACGGTGACCAAATGCGGTGCGGTTTTGCCTGGGATCAGGTCACATTCGCCTTTTTTCCAGTCCTGCACGCCAAACGGCTGCGCCAGTTCTGCGGCTGAGTCATGTTGAATTGGCAGCGTCACCACGTCGGTTTCTTTACCTAAATGGCCGACACACACTTCAGAGAATTTCTTAGCGATGGCTTTATAAATTTCCCAGTCGCTTTTCGATTCCCAGGCAGGGTCAACAGCGGCAGAAAGCGGATGAATAAACGGATGCATATCCGAAGTATTCATATCGTCTTTTTCATACCAGGTCGCCGTTGGCAGCACGATATCGGAGTACAGACAGGTGCTCGACAGACGGAAGTCCAGCGTCACAACCAGATCCAGTTTGCCATCCAGACCGTTGTCGACCCACTCAACTTCTTCCGGCATCACGCCGCCTTCTTTACCCAAATCTTTGCCCTGAATACCGTTTTCAGTACCGAGCAGATATTTGAGCATGTACTCATGACCCTTACCGGAAGAACCCAGCAGGTTTGAACGCCAGACAAACAGGTTACGCGGATGGTTATTGCCCGCATCCGGCTGCTCTGAGGCAAAGCGAATATCACCGTTTTTCAACTGTTGCGCGGTGAAATCTGCCGGGCTCATGCCTGCTGCTTTCGCCTGCTGCGCAATGTGCAACGGGTTAGTATTAAGCTGTGGTGAGGACGGCAACCAACCCATACGTTCAGCGCGCACGTTGAAGTCAATCAGATTGCCGCTGTAACGGGATTTATCCGCCAACGGCGACAGCAGTTCTTCGGCAGTCAGCGACTCATAACGCCATTGGCTTGAGTGGTTGTAGAAGAACGAGGTGCTGTTCATCTGGCGTGGCGGACGCTGCCAGTCCAGCGCGAACGCCAGTGGTGTCCAGCCCGTTTGCGGACGCAGTTTTTCCTGGCCCACATAGTGTGCCCAACCGCCGCCGCTCTGGCCTACACAACCGCAGAAGATCAACATATTGATCAGGCCGCGATAGTTGCTGTCCATATGGAACCAGTGGTTCAGACCCGCCCCGACAATAATCATCGAGCGACCGTGCGTTTTGTTGGCGTTATCAGCAAACTCACGTGCAATACGGATGATGTTCTGACGGGAAACGCCAGTAATTTGCTCAGCCCACGCAGGGGTATACGCTTTCACATCGTCATAGCTGGATGCGCAATTTTCGTCATCCAGGCCACGATCCAGACCGTAGTTTGCCAGCGTCAGATCGTAAACGGTGGTCACCAGCGCGGTAGAACCATCAGCCAGTTGAATACGTTTCACCGGCAGTTTGTGCATCAACACGTTATCAAGTTTAACGTTGCTGAAATGCTCGGTGCTTTCGCCGCCAAAGTATGGGAAACCTACATCGGCGACGTCGTCATGGCTGCCCAGCAGGCTCAGGCGCAGTTCGGCTTCTTCACCGCTGGTGCCATCACGCTGTTCCAGGTTCCACTTACCCTTCTCGCCCCAGCGATAGCCGATAGAACCGTTTGGTGCCAACAACTCACCGTTCTGGCTGTCTACCGCGACAGTTTTCCACTGCGGATTGTTTTCCTGGCCCAGACCATCAACCAGGTCGGAGGCACGCAACATACGGCCTGCGGCATAGAAACCATCACGTTCTTCCAGCATCACCAGCATTGGCATGTCGGTATAACGGCGAACGTAATCGGTGAAATACTGGCTCGGGTTATCGAGATGGAATTCACGCAGCATGACGTGGCCCATTGCCAGTGCCATTGCCGCATCCGTGCCTTGTTTCGGTGCCAGCCACTGGTCGCACAGCTTGGCGATTTCAGCGTAGTCCGGCGTGACCGCAACGGTTTTGGTGCCTTTATAGCGAACTTCGGTGAAGAAGTGCGCATCAGGTGTACGGGTCTGCGGAACGTTAGAACCCCAGGCGATGATGTAGCTGGAGTTATACCAGTCAGCCGATTCCGGCACGTCCGTTTGCTCGCCCCACGTCATAGGTGACGCAGGCGGTAAATCGCAATACCAGTCGTAGAAGCTCAGGCAGGTGCCGCCAATCAGGGAAAGATAACGAGCGCCCGATGCGTAAGACACCATCGACATGGCCGGGATTGGCGAGAAGCCCGCGATACGGTCAGGGCCGAAGGTTTTTGCAGTAAAGACGTTTGCCGCAGCAATCAGCTCATTCACTTCCTGCCAGCTTGAGCGAACAAAACCACCACGACCACGAGCTTGTTTATAGCTTTTTGCTTTTTCGGCATCGTTGATGATTGAAGCCCAGGCATCCACCGGATCTTCATGCAGCGTTTTCGCTTCACGCCACAGTTTGATCAGACGCTTACGCATCAAAGGATATTTCAGGCGGTTGGCACTGTAGAGATACCAGGAGTAACTCGCGCCACGTGGGCAGCCGCGTGGCTCATGGTTTGGCATATCAGGGCGAGTACGCGGGTAATCGGTTTGCTGAGTTTCCCAGGTCACCAGGCCGCTTTTAACATAGATCTTCCAGCTACAGGAGCCCGTGCAGTTTACACCGTGAGTGGAACGGACCACTTTGTCGTGCTGCCACCGCTGGCGATAACCTTCTTCCCAATCACGATTAGTATCGAGCAGTTGGCCATGTCCATCGGCAAAAGTTTCGCCCTTCTGTTTGAAGTAACGAAACCGGTCGAGAAATTTGCTCATCGGGGTTCTCCTGATGTGGAGCCTGGAGGCTCTATCTTATGAATACGACATTGCTAATTTGTTGGCACGGTAACCCGCGTAATTGAAGGGAGAATTGACGGTGATCAACTGTGGATGGGTGCGCTTCGGGGCTAGCTGGTTGATATACCACCAAAGTGGCAATAGCAAAAATAGGTATAACTTGTTGAAAATATACTGTTTATATGTCTATCGGCAGAGTAAGAGGAGTAGAATTTAACGCTACCGGGTATTAAGGGGTAAGTCTGAAAAGACTGAGACAGGGGTACCACAATGGGGCTTTTCAGCCCCACCTAAAACTGAGCGATAATCAGGCTGACGGCAACGGTTGAGACTGGCGTGCAGCATGGATATTTTTGATGAGCAAACCTGAAATAACAATCCCCGCACAGGCGAAGACAGCCATCAGACCAAACACGATTTGATAGCCAATCAGGCCAGGCCTTGAATCTAAAATGTATCCATACAAGCTGTAACAGAACATCGCTGGGGCATAGCCAATAAAGCTGCCCAACGCCATTGCTGCACCGGTATTCTTTTCGCTAATTCCTGCCTCTCCGATTGGGGCAAAGAACACCGCTCGTTGCGTAAAAATCACGGCGCCAAAAATCAGCGTGCAGGCCATACCTAAATAAACTGGCATTTGTTCGTGTGGAAGAATAATAAGCGCGACCAGTGCCAACGCGCTAATAATAAAGGTATAGAAAAGATATTTACTTGGGGACTTTAAAACTTTATCTGCGATTAACCCACCAATCGGGCCACCTACCATTTTCAGGCAATATTGATTAACAATCCCGTATGCACCGACCAATGCAATCGGCAAAGCATATACATTCCGTAAGAATGGGATAAAGAATGTTAATCCGCAATACACTGCATAGACGCAAAATACGCTAAAGGCGATTAACCAAACCGTTTTATTTCTTAAAACACTACCCAGTCCAGGATTACCTTCTTTTTTTCCTGCATTTTGTTTCTTGAGTAACTGTTCCTCAGGGCTTTCTTTTAAAGCAAAGAGAATAATCACACCAACAATAATAGCGATGAATGAATAAAATAAAATGGCGGCTTTAAATCCGAAATAGTCGCTACCAAACCAGGTGAAAACCGCCAGTGCGCTGAAGGCTATCACGGTATCAACAATACCACGCCCTGTTTCAAAGAAACCAAACAAGCGCCCTTGCTGAGTGTTGTCACCCAGCAAGCTGACCGACTTTAACAGTACCGGCCAGTTCAGCATGTCGCAGGTCACGCCAAACAACGCCCAGACAAAGAGTATCCCCCAGTAGCCTGGCATCGTAGAAAGATAGATGCCCAGTAATCCAGTAGCGACCAGTGAAAATGACATTGTAAACCGGCGCGGTAAGCGATCGGAAAAGTAGATAGATAAGAAGAAGCCAATAGTCGTGACAATGGAGTTAACCGACATCGCATTACCGATCTCTCCATTGGTAAGATGAAAGTACTCTTGCATAGGAACATAAAATGCGTCTTTCAACGAAGGCAATTTATATATTGTTCCGCCGCACAAAACCAATAGACTGAATATGGTCCATCTTTTTTTAGTAAGCATAAGACACCCCAACACATAGATACCCTAACCCATTCGCACCACCATTACTGGCAGTAATTAGAAAGGTAGCGGATACAGCAGTATTATTTTTAGTTTGTGAGAAGCCATCCCACTAAAAGTGAGATTCATATATTTAAAGTAAATTTTTTATTTTGCTAAAACAGTCAAAGCTTGTTCATTTAAGTCTGAAAGAATATTGCGCACATAACTTATTTGGTTAACTGCATCATCAATTTCTTTATTAAGTCTTTCTTCAAGCCCAAATGCAGGCAACGGTGTTTCACTCACTTCACGTAATGGTATCCACGGGTTTTTATCTTCATTGGTGAAACGAAATGCGGGAGCGTAATAATCCACTTCTTCTTCCAGCCCAAAAGCGGTGACTTGAGGCTTGCTGTCACCCAAACAAATCAGTTGCAACAATAGCTCTTTAAACGGTAATTCCCCTTGCCCGGAAACACACGCTGTATGCCCACGCCCTTCTCCCTCACAGGTAATCAGCGCGTCTTTGATATGTACCTGAGTTATCTCTTTTTCCATCACCGCCAAAGCATTAAGCGGTTCTTCATTGGCATTGATCATGTTCGCAAAATCAAACAGCAAGGACAGCTGAGGGAAATCGGCCTGTCGCACTAAATGCACCAGCTCGTGGCTTTGCAAATCTTCGTGCTGCTCAAGCGTAAATGTCAGCCCGCAATGCTGATATTGAGCTTTAATATATTGAATATCTTGCGCAATCTTCGCCATTACTTCTGTAAGCGTTCCTTCGTAACGTGGATAAAACCTGACAGATGTAGCACCGGATTTGAGCGCAATTCGCACCGCCTCATCCATTGTCTGCGAGTCGGACGCGCTGGTTTCAATGTGAACATCCAGTCCCAACTGGCGCGCTTTCTGCGCAAAACGGTCAAGTTGCGCATCGCTGGCATGCCTTAGCGACTGGCTTTCACCGTCCAGAACATGAATTTTCACCCCTTTGAGTTTCTGCTGGCTGGCAATATCCAATAAATCTTCCGGCAGAATTTTCTCCATGCGCATGTTTAAATGGAATGCGTAGGCGTGCAGATAAAGGGGAAGATCCGCGACACGTTGAACAATCTTTTCGGCTTGCAAGCTATCCATATGATGACTCCTATAAATCAATATAAAATTCTACAGACTCAAAACGCCAATATTCGATATCAACCTGAATGACGCGGCAGGCTTCATCAGCGCGATGTTTTTCAACGCGAATAGACGGCGTTCCCGGCGTGCCCCCCATTCCTTTGCAGGCACCAACGGAAAGCCGCGTCGGTTTAAAAGCTAAATGTTGCGTATGCGAGGTTTTGGAATAGGCTTCTTGCCAAACTTCAGCAAAAGAACGCTCACCTAATTTGTCGATAAAATCAGGTGCGAATTGAGCATTGATAAAAGTTTCATGATAGAAAACCTTGTGGTTATCCAGTGCGCCCCAACCGCAAATTTTGTAGATCTCATCGCCTTCTTTAACGTTTAACAATGCGAGTATTTCTGGCTCTGCGGTATAAACGCGCTCTTTTTCCAGAAATCCCCATGACGGTAAACGCCCCTGTTCCAGTGCAGCTTGTTTAAAACTGGTGGAAGTATTGGGGTTGTATTTGAAGCACGGTAAGGCCACAAACCAGCCACGACGATCCTTACGAAAGATCTTGGCCTCGCCTTCCAGAAACAGTAATGCCTGCCGCAGGGTCATACGCTTGATACCCAACAATTCCTCTAACTCGCGTTCAGACGGTAATTTACTGCCAGGCTGGACGACGCCTTTACTCAGCCATTCATTCAGCTTTTCTTTTGCGGCTTCTACAGTGGAGATACTTTGCATGCTTTAACCCATTTGGTTTAAACCAGATTTTGGGTAACGTTACTCTTTGGCTGCGTTGGTGACAATGCCACCACAGGAAGCAGATACTTTAAATGTGAGGTTTCTCGCAGAATACGGGGATTTGACGGGGTGAGTTCAGATAAAAAAAGCGCGACCGAAGCCGCGCAAGGGATAACTAAAAGGTCAATCTGTTATTTAGATGACTTCCGGCCATAAACGACCCAGGTAATCACCACACAGACGATGTAAAACACGAGGAAGACTTTCATTGCGCCTGCCGGGGAGCCGGTTAACGCAAGTGAAGTACCAAATGCTTTTGGAATAAAGAACCCACCGACTGCACCAATTGCAGAGATAAAACCCAGTGCAGCAGCGGTATCTGTAGCGGCTTCACGCAACGCTTGTTCTTCGCCACCGCCCTGCGCTTTCACGCGGTCCATGGTCAGTTTACGGAAGATAACGGAGATCATCTGGAAGGTAGAACCACTACCCAGACCGGCCGTCAGGAACAGCATCAGGAACACGCCGAAGAAGGCAATGAAATTACCACCGACGCCGTTGTGTGGCAGCGTGGTAAACAGCATCGCACTGAACACAGCC
The DNA here is from genome assembly GCA_965119215.1 of uncultured Buttiauxella sp. Lineage (GTDB taxonomy): Bacteria > Pseudomonadota > Gammaproteobacteria > Enterobacterales > Enterobacteriaceae > Buttiauxella. The sequence goes on along the minus strand of CBCPKK010000001.1, from coordinate 472,120 downwards.
ATAAACACGAAGTTGATAAGCGAGACTTTAGTCCCACCGAAGCGATCGGAAATCGCCCCACCCGCAGAGCGAGCCAGCGCACCAAACAGCGGGCCGAAGAACGCGAAATGCAGAATGTTGATGTCAGGGAACTGGGTTTTTGCCAGCATCGCAAAACCGGCAGAAAAACCGATAAACGAGCCGAAAGTCGCCAGATACAACACGCCCATAATCCACAAGTGAGCGCGTTTAAGAACTGGCAGTTGCGCTTTCAATGAGGTTTTAGATGTCGCCAGATCGTTCATGCCAAACCAGGCTGCAATAGTGAAGATAGCCAGTAGTGGCACCCACACCCATGCGGCGTTTTCCAGGAACAGCATAGTGCCGTCAGCCTGCTCAACACCCGTTCCGCCAAACACGGCAAACATCGACAGCGAAATCACCAGCGGCGCAACTAACTGCATTACGCTCACGCCAAGGTTACCCAGGCCACCGTTAATACCGAGCGCACCGCCCTGTTTTGCTTTCGGGAAGAAGAAGCTGATGTTCGCCATGCTGGAGGCAAAGTTCGCACCGGCAAAGCCGCACAGCAATGCAATGATGATAAATATGCTAAACGGCGTTGCAGGGTTTTGCACCGCAAAGCCTAACCACACGCAAGGGATAATCAGGATGCCGGTGCTGAATGCGGTCCAGCGGCGGCCACCGAATACTGGCACCATAAAGGAGTAAGGCACACGCAACAATGCACCAGAAACAGACGGTAACGCGGTGAGCATAAAGAGTTGGTCAGTGGTGAAGTTGAAACCCACTTTATTCAGGTTAACCGCAACAGCACTGAACAGCATCCACACGCAGAACGATAACAGCAAACAAGGAACCGAAATCCATAAGTTCCGGCTGGCAATGCTGTGGCCCTTACTTTGCCAGAATGCAGGTTCTTCTGGTCGCCATTCGGTAATGAGCGATCCCGTTTTCGGGCTTTGCACCGGGGACTGAGACATAAATACCTCAAAAAAAGTGGGAGTAATTCCCGCCACATTAGGGGCAAATGCAGAATGAAAATTGATGTGAATCAAGGGACAAACCATCTAAATAACGGCTAAAAAACCGCTGTTATTCTTAATGGGTAACGATAAAAAATGAAAATAGTGTGGTTTTTCACAAGGCTGAAAGCAGGTGTTAGTGACCTGACACTGTGACATGCCACCTCTGGCAATTTGTGGGTAACCCCTAAGGGGTATGGGTATACTCCGGGGGATGTCTGAGAATACGCGCACGCCCCTTTCCCTCGCCCTGGAGTTCACCTGTTTATGCTCAAACGCCTGCTGTCTCCCCTCACCTTGTTCAACCAACTGGCATTAATTGTGCTGTTGTTGGCGCTGCTGGGTGTCGCGGGAATGAGCCTGGCTGGCTGGCTGGCGCAGGGCATTCAGGGAAACGCGCACGCTATCAATAAAGCGGGTTCGATGCGGATGCAAAGCTATCGCCTGCTCGCCGCCATCCCGCTCACCGAAAAAGACAACTCGTTATTAGATGAGATGGAAGAAACCACCTGGAGCGCCGATTTACAACAAGCGGCGGAACAGGATGGGCAGCAAGCGAAATTAGCGGCTCTGCAACATTACTGGCGTGAAGAGTTAGAGCCTGCGTTGCGCGAAGCGAAGAACAGCGAACAAGTCCAACCGCACGTCGCCGGTTTTGTCGGGCGCATCGACCAGTTAGTCACCATATTCGATCACACCACCGAAATGCGTCTGCACCGAATTATCCAGCTACAGCTGGGGATGGCGGCATTAATGGGGTTGCTGATTATTTTCACCGTCATCTGGCTGCGCAAACGGCTGCTACGCCCGTGGCGGCAATTGCTGGCGATGGCGCAGGCGATTGGACAACGGGATTTCACCCATCGCGTGAATGTCCGTGGTCGCAATGAAATGGCGACGTTGGGCATTGCGTTAAACAGCATGTCTGCGGAACTGGCCGAAAGCTATGCAAGCCTAGAGCAGCGCGTGCGTGAGAAAACCGCCGGGCTCGAGCAAAAAAACCAGATCCTTTCTTTTCTTTATCAGGCTAATCGCCGTCTGCATTCACAGGCTCCGTTATGCCAGCGCCTGTCTCCGGTTCTCAGCGAATTACAGCATTTAACGCCGCTGCGTAATATCGAGCTGCGGGTTTATGAATGCGAAGATGAAGAAAATTACGAAGAGTATACCTATCAGCCCGACAGCAGTTGTGAAGCCAGCGGTTGTAACCTTTGTCCGCGCGAACCCATCCTGCAACCGTGTGAAACCACAGCACAAAAGTGGCGATTGACGGACAACCATGTTCAATACGGCCTGGTGCTGGCGCAATTACCGCTCGGCAGCAGCCTGACGCACGACCAGCAACAGCTGATTTTAACCCTGGTGGAGCAGTTAACCGCAACCCTGGCACTCGAGCGGCAATACGAGCGCCAACAGCAGCTAGTCGTCATGGAAGAACGTTCCGCCATCGCCCGCGAGCTTCACGACTCCATCGCCCAATCGCTTTCATGCCTGAAAATGCAGGTCAGTTGTCTGCAAATGCAAGGGGCAACGCTGCCTCCTGAGATGCAGAATTTGCTCGGTCAGATGCGCAGTGAGCTGAATACTTCATGGCGACAATTACGAGAATTGCTGACTACTTTCCGCCTGCAATTAACCGAGCCAGGATTGCGTCCGGCGCTCGAAGCCAGTTGTCACGAATTTAGTGAAAAACTGGGTTTCCCGGTAATACTTGATTATCAGGTGCCACCGCGACTGGTGCCGTCGCATCAGGCGATTCATCTGGTGCAAATTACTCGTGAAGCGCTCAACAACAGTCTGAAACACGCCTCCGCCACCGCTTGTGGAGTAAGCGTGATACATCATGACAATCAAATAACGTTAACCATATGGGATAATGGTCGTGGTATTCCCGGCAACGGCGAGCGCCGCAACCATTACGGCCTTATTATTATGCGAGACCGCGCGCAAAGCCTGAAAGGTGACTGTCAGGTACGTGCGCGCCCAAGCGGCGGCACCCAGGTCATCGTCAGTTTTATCCCCGAACCCGACACAGGAGCACATCATGAGTAACCCGGAAGCCTCGACCATACTGCTTATCGACGATCATCCCATGCTGCGTACTGGCGTCAAACAGCTCATCAGCATGGCGCCCGAACTGGCCGTGGTAGGTGAAGCGGGTAATGGCGAACTAGGCGTGCAACTTGCCGAGGAACTCGACCCGGATTTGATCCTGCTGGATTTGAACATGCCTGGCATGAACGGACTGGAAACGCTGGACTGCCTGCGTGAAAAGCCACTTTCTGGCCGCATCGTCGTCTTTAGTGTCTCTAACCATGAAGAAGATGTCGTCACCGCTCTGAAAAGAGGTGCCGATGGTTACCTGTTGAAAGACATGGAACCGGAAGATTTACTCAAGGCGCTGCAACATGCTGCTGCGGGCGAAATGGTATTAAGCGAGGCGCTGACGCCGGTTCTGGCCGCAAGCCTACGCGCCAACCGCGCCACCTCTGACCGCGACGTTAATCTGCTAACCCCGCGCGAACGCGACATTCTGAAACTGATTGCGCAAGGTCTGCCGAATAAGATGATTGCCCGCCGTCTGGATATCACCGAAAGCACGGTGAAAGTCCACGTTAAGCATCTGCTGAAGAAGATGAAACTGAAGTCTCGCGTTGAAGCGGCAGTCTGGGTGCATCAGGATCGGATATTCTGAGGTGAAAATGGTGGATGTCGCTAAACGCTAATCCACCCTACAATTTCTTTCGTATTCGTAATTCGTAGATCGGATTAGCAAAGCGACATCCGACAATTAATCTTAGCTATTCTGTTGCGCAGTTAGCCTGCGAGCATATTCGATAGCATCATTTTCAGGTGCACTCGAGCGGCCAAACGGTTTAGTGATAAACATATAAAGCAGCCCTGATCCGATAACAATCGCCAGACCTATCAACACTGTCCAGCGGTCAGCAAAGCTCGCCCCTTCTGCCGGTTGTGCCAGCAGCCAAATACCGCACAGGCCGTAAGCCAGCGCCAGAATGTTGACGATCAAACCCCAGGAACCCACTGTCCATTCACCTGCCGGTTTCCAGCCTTTCAAACGTTGGCGCAAGGCCGCCAGTACCACCATCTGGAAGGAAATATAAATTCCGATAACCGCAAAGGCCGTGATACGTGCCAGGCTATCCGGCTGGAAATAAACCCAAACGCAGATGATCACCGGTAATAAACAGCTCACCATCATGGCGTTATCAGGCACGCTATTTTTCGATATTTTGGACATCCATTCGCTACCCGGCAGCATGTTGTCGCGGGAGAAGGAAAATATCAGGCGGCTCAGTGCCGCTTGCAGCGAAAGAATACAGGACAGCATGGCAATAACCGCCACAACGATAAAGACTGTTGCGCCCGTTTCACCCAACGCCTGGTTCAGAATCATCGGGATGGGGTCAGCAATTTTACCGTTGACGATATTCATCAAATCCGGGGAAGACAACAGATAACCCATAATCGAAATGACGGCGGAGATGGCACCGAACACGATGCTTAATATCATGGCTACGGGAATTTTCTTACCAGGGTTTTTAACTTCTTCCGCCACATTACCGCAGGCTTCAAAGCCAAAGAACATAAACAAGCCCATCAGTGATGCAGACATAAAGGCCGTGGTGTAATTTCCGTCTTTCGCCAGCACACCCATCGAGTCAAAAACGACAGAGAAAGGCTGGGAGCGATGGAATATTAACAGGTAGATACCCAACGCAATAACGCTGATTATTTCACACCAGAAACCAATTTTGGCAACGCGCGCCAGGTTTTTGGTTCCTGACATATTCACGCCCATCATTATCAACAGCAGCACGACAGAAGTGATCATCATGTTGCCCGCACTTGTTGCGTAGTGGAACAAGGATGCGACGAACGTCGAAGTATATTCCGCAATAGAAGTGATGGTGACGACCAAAGCCCAAAGATAAATCCAGGCGGCTATCCAGGCATATTTCTTTCCCCACAATCTTCTTGCCCAAGGGTATAACCCCCCGGTAATCGGATATTGGGACGCCACTTCACCGAACACCAACGCCACCAGCAGCTGACCGCAGGCAACAATCAGTATCCACCAAATTGCCGGTGGCCCCGCAAGCGTTACCGCCAGTGCAAACAGTGAATAAACGGCAGTCAGGGGTGAAAGGTAGGTGAATCCCAGTGCGAAGTTAGACATCAGCCCTATCGAGCGGTTGAATTGCTCACCTTTAACTGGCTGATGTTGATGCTGTTCTTTGTCTGTCGTCTGTTCCATATCTTTTCTCTTTATGTGGCATAAGGGCAGGCAGTGTGTGTATTTTATAAAACATAATATGTTATATGTATATGCTCAATGTCACATAATTGTTAAAGATATTCGCAATGCTTTAACATGGTGCGGCGGGCGCAGAACTGCCCTCTTTCGGTGCTTTGGAATTGTGTGAATCGAAGAAATAAAATGCAGAAAAACCAGCGACATAAATTGTCGCCGGTTGACGATTGTGGACGGGTATTACAAAGCAACGCAGACGTACTTCATTTCCAGATATTCATCGATCCCGAAGCGAGATCCTTCGCGGCCCAGACCAGATTGTTTAATACCGCCAAATGGTGCGACTTCATTAGAGATCAGCCCGGTATTAACCCCAACCATGCCGTACTCCAGCGCCTCTGGAATTTGCCATTGCCGTTTTGCATCACGGGTGAATATATAGGCGGCAAGACCAAATTCAGTATCGTTGGCGAAATTAACGACCTGCTCATCGGTATCAAATTTAAATAACGCGGCGACTGGCCCAAACGTTTCTTCTCTGGCGAAGCGCATCTCCTGGGTGACGTTTGCAACGATCGTAGGCGCAAAATAATTCCCACCCAGCGAATGCTTGTGCCCGCCAGTTAATAACGTGGCACCTTTCGTCAGCGCATCGTTAATATGAAGCTCAACCTTTTCAATTGCTTTAGCATTAATCAGCGGCCCCTGTGTCACCCCGTCATCCAGTCCATTTCCGACTTTCAAGGCTTCAACTGCTTTCACCAACGCTTCGCAAAGCTTTTGATAAATGCCGCTCTGAACGTAAATGCGGTTAGCGCAAACGCATGTCTGGCCGCTGTTGCGGAACTTGGACGCCATAATGCCTTTTACGGCCAGCTCAAGATCGGCATCATCAAACACGATTACGGGGGCGTTTCCGCCCAGTTCAAGCGACAACTTTTTAATGGTCGGCGCACACTGTGCCATGAGTAAACGCCCGGTTTGGGTTGACCCCGTAAAGCTGAGCTTGCGAACCGTGGCATTGCTGCAAAGTTCGCCGCCAATTTCTTTGGCATCTCCCGTGATCACCTGCAAAATCCCTTTTGGCAGGCCTGCCATTTCGGCCAGCTTCGCCAATGTCAGCGCGGTCAGCGGCGTTTGCTCTGCGGGTTTGACGATAATCGCACAGCCTGCGGCCAACGCAGGTGCAACTTTGCGGGTTATCATCGCCGCCGGGAAATTCCACGGTGTGATTGCCGCACACACACCAACCGGTTGTTTAGTGACGATAAAGCGCTGGTCAGGATTAGTGGGCTGCAACAACACGCCATCCACCCTTTTTGCTTCTTCCGCAAACCAGGTAATGAACGATGCGGCATAGGTTACTTCACCGCGCGCTTCCGCAAGCGGCTTGCCCCCTTCAAGGGTAATCAGCCGGGCGAGATCTTCGCTGTTCTCGTTAATCAGGCTAACCCAGCGATGCAGGATTTTTGCACGGCTTGCGGCGGTCTGCTTTTTCCACTCTTTTTGCGCAATTTCAGCCGCAGCAATGGCACGTTGGGTTTCCGCTTGCCCCATCAGAGGGACGACGGCGATGTCTTCCCCAGTCGCCGCATTCAGTACCGGCAATTTTTTGCCCGAAATCGCGTTGCTCCACTCGCCGTCAATCAGGCAGGTATCGAGCAACAGGCCAGGGTTGTTCAGGTTCATCATCTGGATTCTCACATCTGCGTCGCGTTTTTAATGATATCCAGAGCCTGGTCGAACTGAGCGTCCGGGATAGTGAGCGGGTAAAGGAAACGAATCACGTTGCCATTCTGGCCGCAGGTCAGCAGCAGCAACCCTTGCTCCAGGGCGCGTTTTTGAACTTGCTGCGCAACAGCCGCAGAAGGTTCACCGGTTGCGGTGTCGTAAAACTCAGCCGCAACCATTGAACCCAGACCACGTATTTCGACTAATGCCGGACACGTTGCGGTGATTTCACGCAGTCGGGATGTCAGGCGCTCACCCAGAGTTTGTGCACGTAAGCACAACTTTTCATCGGCAATAACATCCAGTACAGCGTGTGCAGAGGCTACGGCTAAAGGATTTCCAGCATAAGTTCCACCCAGCCCACCCGGCGCTGGCGCATCCATAATTTCTGCTTTGCCGACAACGCCAGACAGTGGCATCCCACCCGCCAGGCTTTTTGCCATCGTCATCAGATCAGGCTGATGGGCGTAATGGTTCATGGCAAACATTTTGCCCGTACGCGCAAAGCCGCTTTGCACTTCGTCGGCAATCATCACGATGCCGTGGGTGTTACAAATCTGACGGATAGCCGCGACAAATTCTGGCGGTGCCACGTTAAAACCACCCTCGCCCTGTACAGGTTCAAAGATGATTGCCGCAACCTGAGTCGCTTCGATATCCGACTTAAACAGACGTTCAATGGCTTTCACTGCGTCATCAGTCGAAATACCGCTTAGCTCGGACGGATATGGCGCATGAAAAACGGAACCTGGGAATGGCCCAAAACCAATTTTATAAGGAGCCACTTTGCCGGTTAGCGCCATGGTCATATAGGTGCGGCCGTGGAACCCGCCGCTAAAAGCAATCACACCAGGGCGGCCAGTATGAGCGCGAGCGATTTTCACCGCATTCTCAACCGCTTCTGCACCGGTTGTGAAAAATGCCGTTTTCTTTGGCCCAAAGATGGGCGCGGCAGCATTAATTTTTTCCGCGAGCGACACGTAGCTTTCGTAAGGGACAATCTGATAAGCGGTGTGAGTAAAAGCGTTAAGTTGCTGTTCGATAGCCTGCACCAGGCGTGGGTGGCGGTGGCCGGTATTCAGCACGGCAATCCCGGCAGCAAAATCGATATATTGCTTCCCTTCAACATCCGTAATGGTGCTGTTTTCAGCCGATTGGGCGAAGAAGTTACACATTACGCCGACTCCGCGAGGAGTGGCATCCAGACGACGTTGATGAAGTTCGTTATTACTCATTTTTTTATCCCTCGCACGGAAAACAGATTTACAGGTTGAATTACAAGATTCATTTAGACAGTATCTGGTACCTTAATCGAGAGCCAAATCGTTTTAATATCAGGAGCCAAATGCGTTCACTTGCCGTAGATGTGATCAAGCAGGCATTTATCCAGACGTCAGAAGATAAACTTCATAAGAAACTTTATGTTGCGATATGCAGCTGCATTCTTGATGGGAGTTTGCGCCCCGCCGCACGTATGCCGCCGTCACGCGATTTGGCTAATGAACTGACGCTGTCACGCAATACGGTATTGCGTGTCTACGAACAGTTGCAGGCCGAAGGTTATATTTCGACGCGCACCAGCAGCGGCACGTTCGTCACCGAAAGTGTTCTGGATAACCTCAACACGCTGGTTAGCCGCACTGAACAAATCGCACAGCCCGAAGACCGTTCAAGTCTCTCTGCCCGTTGCCTCGAATTGTTAGAAAATGCCAGCGCCAGCCCCGCGCAATGGGGGGACTTTATTCCCGGTGTACCCGACGTAAACAGTTTCCCGCATCGTACGTTTAAGAAAATCTACGACCGTATCGCCAGGCGTCCTGACCCTGAATACCTGACTTACGATGCCGATGGCGGCCTGGAAGTTTTAAAATCCGCATTGTCAGATTATTTGCGTACCGCTCGCGGCGTTAAATGTTCGACCGACCAGATATTAATTACCGAAGGCATCCACCAGGCGCTGGATTTAGTCACCCGCACGTTGTGCAACCCCGGCGACCATGCCTGGATTGAAGAACCTGGTTATTGGGGGATTAAAAATATATTACGCATGAATGCCGTGAATATTTCAGCCCTCGACGTTGATGACCAGGGGCTGGTTCCCCTTACCTCGCCCGATGACAAACCTAAATTAATTTTCGTCACCCCTTCGCATCAATATCCGCTTGGATCAGTAATGAGTCTGCCGCGCCGCCAATTATTACTGTCGCAGGCGCGGGAATTTCAAAGCTGGATTGTTGAGGATGATTACGACAGTGAATTTCGTTTTTCTGGCCAGCCTATTCCTTCGTTACAAGGCCTGGAAGAAAACAGCCCGGTTATCTACATCGGCACGTTCAGTAAAACGCTGTATCCCTCGCTGCGTCTGGGCTACGTCGTGTTGCCCAAACCCTTAGCTGCACCGCTTAAAAAGGTTCATAACGAACTTTATCGTAGTGGGCATCAGGTTATTCAGGCTGCATTAGCTGAATTTATCAAAGAGGGTTATTACGCTGCGCATATACGCAAAATGCGCCAGCTGTATAACAAGCGCCGCAGCCAATTAGTTGAGCTGATTAAACTGCATCTGGGTGAGGAATATCTCGGCTATTACAACAGCAATGCCGGGCTACACCTGATCATCCAACTGCCTCTGGAAGCAGACGATATCAGCATTTCAAAACAGGCTAATTCAGAAGGGATTTTGGTCAGACCGCTGTCGCGCTATTACTTTAATAACCAGAAGTTGAAGGGGTTATTAGTCGGGTTCGCCAGTATCAAAGACAGCGATATGGTTCCCTCTTTTATGCGACTGGCTGGCATTATTAAACAAAAGCGTTAACCGCATCTGACACGCCGCTGCGGTTTTGTGTTGAATCTCGATAATGTTATGTTATAACATTATACAAAATTCGAAACACACATATGGAGACACCAATGACGCAGCGCATTCCCACAATGATTCTCAGCATCGGCCTTTTATTGAGCAGTGCTCAGGTACTGGCTCACGGCCATTCGCATGGTACGCCTTTGACAGAAGCCGAAATCAAAGCCAGCAAGGGCGTATTTGAGGATCAAGACGTCAAGGACAGAACGTTAAGTGATTGGGACGGCGTGTGGCAGTCGGTCAATCCGTATTTATTAAACGGCGATTTAGATCCGGTGATGGCGAAAAAAGCGCAAAAAGATGGCAGCAAAACCGCCGCGCAATACAAAGAGTATTATAAGAAGGGCTATGCCACGGATGTCGATATGATTGGTATTGAAAATAACGTCATTGAATTTCACGCGGGTAAAACCGTGAATGCCTGCCAGTACAGCTACTCAGGTTTTAAAATTCTCAATTACACTTCCGGGAAAAAAGGCGTTCGCTACCTGTTTGAATGCAAAGACAGCCAATCCAAAGCCCCGAAGTATGTTCAGTTTAGCGACCACATTATTGCGCCACGTAAATCTGAACATTTCCATATTTTCATGGGTAATGATTCCCAGGAATCGTTATTGAAAGAAATGGATAACTGGCCAACGTTTTATCAGTACTCGCTGAGCAAAAAGCAAGTTGTCGACGAGATGCTTTATCACTGATGATAAACCGCAGTATCCCTTCGATTCACGTCAAAGGGATACTGTAACAATACGCGTTATTTCTTGGCTGCTTCCAGATGCGCATCAGGTGCCGATCGTGTTGTAGCAAGGACATATAAACCCAATAAACCGCCGCTAATTAATGCTACTGCAACAATCATCAGCGAAATATCATAGCTCCCCGTCACATCTTTAATCCTGCCCATCAGCGGTGGGAAAATAAGACCGGCAATATTGGCTACCGCATTAATCAGCGCGATAGCCGCCGCGGCAACCACACCGGTTAGTGACTCAGTTGTCGCCGCCCAGAATATTGGCGTTACAGCCCAGTTTAGCGCCACGGTAATCACCAACAGTACATATGCCAGCAGTAAATTATCACTGAAAATAGCAAACATCAGCATAACTCCCGCAGCAATCAATGGGATACCTAAATGAAAACGACGCTCGTGCGTGATATCTGAATGGCGACCATTTGCAAACATAAACAAGCAAGCGAAAAGGAACGGAACGGCAGATAAAAGGCTGATAATAAAATTACTTTGCTCAGATACAACGCCCTTAACAATGAGCGGTAAAAATAGCGTGATACCAATGGTGCCAAATGCCTGCAATAACCAGATGGCGCTCAGCAACCACACTTTTTTATCCGTCAGCGCTTTGTGCCATTGATGGTTGCCATGTGTCCCAATACTCGAAGATTCAGTGGCCAGCTTTTGCTGTAGCCACTCTCGTTCTGTCGTGCTGAGCCATTTTGCTTTTGCGGGAGAATCATCAAGATAAAACCACACTACTACACCCAGCGCGATGGCAGGAATACCTTCCAGTAAGAATAACCAGCGCCAGCCTGCAATATCAAAGAAACCGTGCATATTCAATATGCTACCGGAAATAGGTAGACCAATCACCGAGGCCAGTGCAGCACCAATGTAAAACATCGACATGGCGCGGGCACGATCGCTACGCGGATACCAGCAGGAGAGATAATAGATGATGCCCGGCGTAAAACCGGCTTCTGCAACACCTAGCAAAAACCGCATCACATACAGTTGCATAGGTGTTTGTACAAAGCTCATCCCCGCCGCGATGATCCCCCACGTCACCATAATGCGGGCAATCCACAGTTTCGCGCCAACGCGGGTAAGGATAATGTTGCTGGGCACTTCAAAAATGATATACGCAATATAAAAAACACCCGCCGCAATACCATACATTTCAGCCGTCAGAGCCAGATCAGCGTTCATTTGTAAGGCGGCAACCGAAATATTTGACCGGTCAATATATGCGATGAGATACAGCAACATAAGAAAGGGAATAATTCGTTTATTTATGCTCTTAATCGTCGAACTGTGAATATCACTTTGCATCATAGCCCCTTTTTTACCAGGTGAATTATTACCATCTTGTATTCTTAGTTTTCACATCTTGTATTATAAGAATATAGAAGATAACTCAGAGATCGTTCTGTGATCTGCATTCAATCCAGAAGATTTAGCAACGTTGAAGGGGAAGCCATGGCCAGCGATTTGCCAGCCATGGATAAATCAATGTGCTACTGAAGAACTACGAGGAAAGCATCACTGGCTTAGGTAAACGCTTATAGAATCGGGTTTTAACCATCCCAATGACGATACCAATCACCAGCCAGGTAAAGCCGATTTTCATGGTCGCTGAATCAAAGTTCACCCAGACGTACATCAGAATGGCCGTCCCCACTAATGGGAAGATCAGGTTAGACAGGATTTCACGTACGCTGTTGCGGCGTTTCTCTTTGATAAAGAACATCCATACCACGCTGATATTCAGGATGATAAACGAGCTCATCGCACCGAAGTTAATCAGCTTCGCCAGGAAATCAATCGACAGCGATAACCCGAGAACCAACGATAGCGCACCAATCGCGATAGTGCTTATCCACGGCGTTCGGTAGGTCGGGTGAATTTTCGCAAACACAGGTGGCAGGAAGTGGTCACGCGCCATACCGAAGACAATGCGTGAAGCCGCAGCCTGTGCCGCCAGAGTGTTAGCAATGCCCACAGCCAGGATATTCACAATCAGCAGGAAAATCTTCAGCGGCGCCCCACCCGCCAGATAAGCGGCATCAAAGAAGGCGCTGTCTGCATCCATCTTCATGAAATCTGGTTGGATAAGCGTGGCGATATAACACTGGAGAATAAATAACCCGCCGACGATAAACAGCGCGGCAATAATTGCTTTACCAATATCTTTGGTCGGATTTTTTGCTTCTTCCGCCAGCGTACTAATACCGTCAAAGCCCAGGAAGGACAACGCAGCAATAGTGACCGCTGTACCAATGAATTGCGGGTTAATGACACCGGGTTGATAGAACGGGGTAATAGTAAATTCACCCACGCCGCCACCGTGCATAATGTAATTAATGCCAACGACCAGGAAGACAATTAATGCCAGAGCAGAGATACTGAAAATGAAAACATCCGCTTTGGCCGTATTTTCGATACCACGAATGTTTACCCAGCAGTTGGTCAGCATAAAGAAGGCAACCCACACCCAGCCTGGAATAAACGGCATCAGGTCAGTACACCAGGTCGCTGTCATTGCGTACAGCAATGCCGGTGCAAACAGATAATCCATCATGATAAGCCAGCCTGCCAGGAAGCCAATATGCGGGTTAGTGGCTTTATTCACGTAGGCATAAACAGAGCCTGCAATCGGATAACGGCGGGACATTTTGCGATAGCTTAATGCGGTAAAAATCATGCAAGCCACGCCGACAACATAAACCAGCGGTGCCATGCCGTGACTTTCTTTGCTCACGAAACCAAAAATGGACATCGGCGCAATAATGACCATAAACACCAGGCCGTAAATAACCAAATCTTTATAGCTAAGAGTAACTTTCAGTGTGGGTTCTGCGGAGATGTTTTTCATGCTTCACCCCTGGAAATTAACGGCTTATCGCTTCTTTTTGGTGTCCCTACTCGCACAATTAAATCCACCAGACACGGTTTGCAGGCCTGGCAAATTTCGGTATCACTTTGCAAACTCATATACAGATAAGCGTCGGTGAGATCCCAGCCGTACGCTTTGCAGATAAGCGCCTGCATTTGCTCGGCGGCATGTTTTAGCGCATCAGGATATTCAGCCGCATTCGCTATGGCGTACCATTTTTCTGGTGTTTCCAGCACCGGCCATTGGATAGACTGGCCTTTAATAACCGTCAGACGCACGTCAACTTCCCCGGCGATTTCCAGGCCCGTTCCACACAATTCGCCATCGCCCATGACTGCATGCAGATCGCCCAGCGCAAATAACGCACCTTCAACCTGAACCGGTAAATACAGGACTGCACCTTTTTTGATTTGCTTGCAGTCCATATTTCCACCGTGGTTTCCAGGGAAACCACAACGGACCTCGCCATTTGCAGGCGCAACTCCAATTACACCGACCATGGGGTCGATAGAAATTTGAATGTCGTTGAACTGCGCTTTGCCGTCGATGATGGCGATAGGTTTGGTGCGAACTTCCTGGGTGTCGCTCAGTGGGCCGCAGCCTGGTAATGTCGTCACTACGCCGTGCGCCGCAACACGGATATCCAGAATTTCTGCCACCAGAATGTCGCCAGGCTGTGCCGTTTCAACAAACACCGGGCCAGTTGCCGGATTGGCAGAGTCGTAATTGAACGTGGTGGTTAAATCAGACTGGTTAACAATTCTCCCTGAAAAACAGTCTTGTGTTTTAAACGTTAACGTATCCCCGTTTATCGCGTGTGCAACAGCTTTATTCGTCGCTGCAAACTGATAAGAAAAATCTGTAATGATTATCTTGCCCATAAAAGCCTTCATATTGTGTTGTGCGGCGTTTCCCGCTTATGTTTTGCATTTATTGTCTACCTTTTGTGGTAGAACTTGTTATCTGATGTTAATGATTAACACAAACAAACCCATTGTTATTTCAGGAGATAAAATTTCCTTTTTGTTCATTTAGAACAGGAAAAAATATCGGTACCGTTATAACAGATATGTTTAGTGGTTTCCGTTTAAAGTTAATAACGTTTGTGTGGTTATAGCGAAGTGTTAATTAGTGATATGTTATTCAACTATATTAATAGCCAGCATATTTCACTGATTAGTAATAAAAATCGTTGCGTGATATACCGCTAATCACTAAGTACAGCGCAGGAAAAATTCAGTCACAAAGGAACGCACTGAGCGGCAAATCATTCTTCTGGATTTGCGCCAAAAGTAGCTCCGCCGTGGCGACTGCATCACACAAAGCATGATGCGCGGGGTAATCGGGTAGCTGGTAATGGCGGCGAAGACTGGATAGCCGGAAGTCATTGTGCATACTTCGCGTCGCCTGCTGATGTCGCCGTTCCAGTTCAAGCGTATCAATCCACAATAAAGGCAGCCCATCGCGCCCGTAACGCATTCGCAGCCAGGCATTAATAAACGCCCCTTCCACCATTTTGCCGTGAACGACAGCTATCCGCCCCGTAAGGCGTGCGAACAAGGTTTCCATCGCTTCATCAAGTGCTATGCCGTCGCGCAGCATTTCAGGGGTAATGTGATTGATCACGGCACTGCGTGCATTCACCGGTTTATCGCTGGAAATGTACTGGTGTTGCGCACTTCCCAGCATGATCTGGCCTTTATCGGCTACCACGCTGCCAATCGACAATATCTGATGGCTGCTGGCATCAAGGCCGCTGGTTTCAAAATCAAAAACCAGCCAGGGCACGCTTGTGACTTCGGCTTTAAAATCCGCTAACGGGGTTTCCAGAAAAAGCCGCAAGGCGGGAGAAAGATCGGGGATTCTCAGCCATTGCTGGCGCTGAGCCTCGGTGCGTTTCGTTAACGATGCCGGGAAAATACGCGATAAAAATCCCATCGTTATCCCTTAACAAATAGCATGCGTGCCAGGTCTTGCTGGCGGGCAATAATGCGGAATGCGTCTTTCAGGTGCTTACGTTCAAAACTGCCGAACTCGCGCGGGTCTATCTGGTTATCGGGCGTTAAGCCTTTACGCAATTGCGACAACTGGTGGTTAAAACGCTGGCGAGTTAAAAAGTGGAAGGCGTCGATAATATCGGTACATCCCCCTGGTGACATTAACCCCTTGTCTCGCGCCGCCTGAAAACGCGCCTCGGTATGGGTTTCGCTGCACCCTGCGGCCAGAGCATAAATGCGAGACAGGTCGATAATCAGCGTTAAGGCATAGCGTTTGATATTAAGTGTTTTGCTGTCGTTACCGCTTTTTTCCAGCACCAGATTGTTAAAGATCCCCAGCGGAGGATTGGTACTGGTGGAGTCGCGGGTGAGTGAACGCAAGAAACCAGGATGAGCAGCGATTTCTGTCAACAACGCTTGCTGGAATGCATCATGCAGCCAGGTGTTGCCATAAAATGCGCGCGTTTCCAGAAACACCGTCGCATTCAGCAATTGAGTATATTCAGGGTTGGTCACCCATTTGCGAATACAGGCAAGCCATACCGACAACGGCTGGCACCAGCGGCTTTCAGATGCCATAAAATGGCCGGTACAAAGCGGATAACCGCAGTCGGCAAGTCCCAGGCAAACGAAGTCGGCGAATCGCAAAAACCACTGTTGTTCTTGTGCGCCTGCGCTGTCCGGCAAAATAATCGCACTGTCCTGGTCGGAATAAGCATGCACTTCATTGCGAGCATGCGACCCCGCAACTATCCATGAAAACTCGCAAGGCGGTTCGCCAAATTCGACAAGGGCAAGTTCTAAAAGCCTGCGGGTGAAGGCATCCATCAGCATCGACATCACCATTTCGACCACACCGCTGCGCAGGTTGCCCTCGACCAGCGCTTCGAAAATCGCCTGCCGTTCGACTTTAAGAGCCGCAAGATCTGCAACGGACTGGCAATGGTTGATGCGCTCAATCAGGAAAATCGCCTGCACGCGATGATGCTGCACCAGATGGGATGCCGTCAGCAGGCCAACGGTTTTTTGCCCGTCAACTACCGGCAAACTGCTCACACCGTGGCGCATCATCAGTGCAACGGCGTGCATCACCAGATCACCTGATGAAACGGTGATTGGGTTAGCCGTCATCACCTCTCTTACTGGCCGAGAGATATCAAAACCTTCGGCCACCACGCGCCGCGTCATGTCTCTGTCGCTGATCATGCCGATGATTTTGTCGTCTTCCATCACCACCGCCGTTGAGCAACGGTCAACCCAGCGCATTTGTTTCGCCGTTTGTTGAATGGAAGTTGAAGCCTCAACCACCGAAATGGTGCCGCTCGCCACATCGGACACTTTGCGCACGAACATGCCCTTATCTTCATCGCTCCAGACCACGTCCATCGCGGAGTTCAGGCGTTCATGCGCGTTAATAGAAAAGTGTGTGGCGTACTGGGGATACACTTCGAGAATAGATTTCAGCACGCTGTGGGGGATTTGATACAACAGCGTGTTTTCGATGGCGGTGACGTTGTAACAATCTTCAGGATTGCCCGGAATACCTTCGAGGAAGGTGAAACCAAACAAATCTTCCGGCCCAAGACGGGCACGCAGAACGCCGTCGCTCCAGCGTTGCTCAAGCGAACCGGTACGCACGATGTAGAGGTATCGTTCACTCGCGGCAATATCAAAAGGTAATGTCTCACCCACCGCCAAATAGCTGATACTGATCGAGCGCGCAATGTCGTTTTGCGCTTCGACAGGCAGCGTGTTGAGTGGCGAAACATGCGCGATAAAATCGCAGATATTGGGCAATAACGGTTCCATCGTCATCTTTAATCCTAAAGTTGAAATCCTGTTTCATAATATAAGCTAGTGAGCTGCTGTAAAGATACATCATTTAGTTCGTGAATTATCACTCGCTGCGCTGCTCTTGACCGGCTTAACATATAATGATGTCAATCAGTTACATCACCATTGAATTGTTAATCAGGCGATGTAAAATTAACGTTATCATGTATAAATGATGTGAATGATTCTTCTGCTTCCTGGATCTCTTCTTCGCCATGCCTTGCCTTTCTCGGCGACCAGGTTTGAACCATTTTTTCAGGGAAAGTTACAATGAAATTGCGAAACCTGCTGATCCTTGCTGTTGTTGCCACGGTAGTAGGCTGTAAAGCGCCACCGCCAAAAATGACGGACGATACTATTGTGACCAGTGAAGTTAATGGCGTCACGCTCACACACCGCTACGCGGTATCTGCACCGCTTGAGTTCACCCCCGTCAACGCTAGTTACCGCGCGCTTTATCCGGGGTCGATTATGAGTAAGCCGGACTTTGGCGGGAAAGTCGTTAGCACGCTTGAAAATGGGCAAACTTATACTGTACTTGGGCAGGTTGAGCATAACTGGTTAGCCATTGCCGAGCAGGATAAACAGGAAATGTTGGGCTACGTTCCAACACGCGCGGTAGTCAAAAGCGAGCTGTATGCGCAAACGCTGAAAAAAGACCGCCCGCGCCCACGTAAGGCGGCTAAAAAAACGACCTGTGTTGCCGTCGATGACGCCAGTAAAGCCTGCCAGAACGCAAATAGCGGCACATGGATTATTGATTAGTTGTCGGCGTGTTACGCCATGACCTTTCGTTTAAAATTGTTAGGCTACCAAGGACTTATATGAAACTCTGGCTTTCGGGTCTGGCGCTGTTGCTGGCATCTACCACCGTGTGGGCAGGTAACTATCGCGTTGTACAGTCGCCTTCTCAAAAGCTGGATGTCTGGATTGATAATATCCAAAACAACTCGCCACAAAGTTGGTGTGCGGCAGAACTCCCGCTGCGTATCGTCGCTAATGGCGACAAAAACCCGGATCTGCTCAATGTGTTTATGCCGCGCCTGGGAACGCTGCTGGAAAGCCAGTGTGATTCGGTTCAACTGGTGAGCTGGCGGCTCGAAGATCCACAAGGTGAAACGTTAGCCGTTGGCACAGCGACCAAAAGCAGCGATTGGGCGGTAATTATCGCGCCGGTTATGTCCAGCGAACCCAATACTCAAGCACATTCAGAAACAAACTCACCGTTAGCTGACCGCACGCCGTGGCAGGAATTTACGCTGCAAGATGGCTGCCATCTGCGCACCTTCTGGCAAGGCGATGCCAACGCTTCAGCCATGTTTATCCCCAACGGGAAATGTGAAAAAGGTGGCTGGTTGAATGGCCGCAGTGAAATCATTCAGAGCGGGGTTCATGGCGAAAAACGCCATATGATGACCTTCGTGCATGGCTTCCCGGTGAGCGGATTGAGCGAGGAAGCAAGCTCCGACAGCTTACTTATCACCAGCCTCAACAATGAGCGCATGGTCGTCAGTAATGAACACGCCCCGCAAAGCTGGATGATTTTGCCTTATAGCTCCGAGCTAAATGGCTGGCAAGCCACGGGGACAGTTGCCGTCGAAGTGTCGCGCGAAATGACAGTTGATGAATCAGGGATTCAGGCGCGTTTAAATGAGGTGCGCAAAGTGTGGTCAGCCTGGCTGGCACCGGACACCCCGATTACGCTGCTGTTGATTGACTCCCTGCGTCCGCAATTGCGTGATCCAGCGGTTGGCGCATGGCGCGCCCAGAAGTAACCCTGAATATTCGTCGATTTCGAGCAGAGAAAGGCCATCATGACAGATAAAGATTACGACTCAGAACTTCCTGACGCTCTGCCGCCAGGTTTCCGTTTCGACGAATTTGAAATTCAGCAAGTGACTGAATCGACCCATACCCATGTGGTCTATAAAGCGTGGGACCATCATCTTGAGCGCCCTGTCACTATCCGGGAATTTATGCCCCGCGCGCTGACCGTACGTAGCGATAACATGCAGTTGGTGTTGCGCAGCAAACAAGACAGCCAGGCGTTTAACTCGGGGCTGAACCGTTTTGTTCAGTCAGCCCGCCAGCTCGCGCAATTTAACCACCCTAATTTGCTGCAAGTGCTAAGTTTCTGGACGCAAAACGAAACGGCCTACGCCGCGTCACGCTATTCCAGCGGCATGACGCTTGCGCAATTACACCAGCATCAGCCCGAAATCTTCAATGAAACCTGGATACGCCAGATGCTGCCGATGCTGTGCGGCGCGCTGTCGATTCTGCATGACGAAGGTTATATTCACCGCGATTTGTCGCTCCGAAGTATTCAGATTCAGGACAACGGCGCACCGCTGTTGTTAAACGCGGGAGCCCCACGCCGCACAAATACCGAAAACGGTGATGAGAGCAAAACGCCGCTGAATCCCGGTTTTGCTCCGCTGGAACAATATGCGGACGACCTGGAAAACCAGCTCGGGCCGTGGACTGATATCTACGCGCTCGGTGCAATCCTCTACACGCTTATCACCGGCAACTGTCCACCAGCCAGCGTCACCCGAACGATTCAGGACCCTTGCGTTAAGCTCGCCAAAAATCGCCCGGAAGGTTATTCCCATAGTCTGTTGCATGCGGTTGATTGCGCGCTGGCGTTGAAACCTGAAGACAGGCCGCAGTCTATTGCTGAATTTGCCGCGCTGGCTGAAATCCCTTTGAGTGGAATGGCTCTGGTCAAACAACCTGGCACTATGCTCATTGAAATAGAAGATGCGGAAATCACCCCGCTGTCGCCTTTCAGGAAACGTTACAAATTACCGTTGCAGATTGCCGCTAGCTTGTTGGTGGGGATTGCCGTCGGTGGCATTATTTTTGGCAACCATTTATCCAGCAGCCCAGCGACTGCAAAAGTCGAAAAAGCGGCCAGTGCGGAAGACGCGCAGTCAGCCACAGCTAAAAGCGTGTTGCCTGTAACCGATGCCTCGCTTGCGCGCATTTATGTCCGAATGAACGATGGCGAAAAACTGGATGTGAACGGCAAGACAGAAAACGTTACGCCTGGAGCCAACGGTTATGGCTTCCTGCAACTGCCCGTTGGCAAATATGAGATTACGTTGCGTGATAATAACCAGCAGTCGCGAAACATGACTTTATCCGTTGAAAAAGCAGGCACGTGGCTGATTAATCCGCAGGGATGAGGTGAATAATCGCAGGCACGCGAATTGTCTGCTTTGTTGCAATATGCGACATCTCCCCTGGTACAGCCCCGAAATTCGTCTAAGGTTTTCATAGGGTTGATTGCGGAAAAATTACACCGCTAGCCTGCAAAGGAGAACAATAAATGACTTATCCCGTTTTGCGCCGTCCTCGCACTTTATTTCTTGCGATTCAAATAGCTATCGGTTGTGCATTCGTCACCTTAACTGTGCCTGCTATGGCAGATGACAATTTACAAGCCCAGCCGCAACCGCCAGATGTCCTCCTTGGCCCGCTGTTTACCGATGTGCAAACAGCAAAATTATTTCCTGACCAAAAGACATTTGCCGATGCGGTTCCTAAAAATGATCCGTTGATGATCCTTGCGGATTATCGGATGCAGCGAAACCAGTCTGGCTTTGATTTACGCCATTTTGTGGATGTGAATTTTAACCTGCCACGTGAAGGCGAAAAGTATGTCCCGCCGGAAGGACAATCCCTGCGTGAACACATCGACAGTTTATGGCCTGTGCTGACCCGCACCACCGACAGCGTGGATAAATGGGATTCTTTACTGCCGTTACCTAAACCGTATGTGGTGCCGGGCGGGCGTTTCCGCGAAGTTTATTATTGGGATAGTTACTTCACCATGCTTGGCCTTGCAGAAAGCGGCCACTGGGACAAAGTGCAGGATATGGTTGATAACTTTGCCCATGAAATTGATACCTGGGGGCATATTCCCAACGGCAACCGCAGCTATTATCTGAGCCGCTCCCAACCGCCATTCTTCGCATTTATGGTCAAGCTGCTTGCCAGCCACAACGGCGATGAGACTTACGCCACTTATTTACCGCAGCTTAAAAAAGAGTATGCCTACTGGATGCAAGGCAGTGATGCGCTGCAACCAGGCACTGAAAACCTGCGCGTGGTGAAACTCAAAGATGGTTCGGTGCTGAACCGTTATTGGGATGACCGCGATACGCCACGTACCGAATCTTATCTCGATGACGTCACCACCGCGAAGAACAACCCAAATCGCCCGGCGACCGAGATTTATCGTGACCTACGCGCCGCCGCCGCTTCCGGTTGGGATTTCAGTTCACGCTGGATGGATAACCCTGAGCAGCTAGGTTCGATTCGTACCACGTCTATCGTGCCAGTCGATTTAAACGCCCTGTTATTCCAGATGGAAAAAACACTGGCGCACGCCAGCAGCGTGACGAAAGACAGCGCGGGAGCGGCGCAATATCAGCAACTGGCAGATGCACGGCAAAAAGCCATGGAAGCGCATTTGTGGAATAGCAAACAAGGCTGGTATGCCGATTACGATCTCAAGACCAACGCTGTTCGTTCGCAACTGACTGCTGCCGCACTGTTCCCGCTGTATGTGCATGCCGCCTCTAAAGAACGTGCCGACAAAATGGCGACTATCACCCGCGCGCAATTGCTCAAAGCCGGTGGGCTTGCTACCACCAATTTGAAAACAGGCCAGCAATGGGACGCCCCAAATGGTTGGGCACCGCTGCAATGGGTCGCCACCGAAGGTCTGCAAAATTACGGGCATAAAGATTTAGCCATGGAAGTCACCTGGCGCTTCCTGACCAACGTGCAGCATACCTACAACCGTGAGCAAAAACTGGTTGAAAAGTATGATGTATCTTCAACGGGGACTGGCGGCGGTGGCGGTGAATATCCGCTGCAAGACGGCTTTGGCTGGACCAACGGCGTGACGCTGAAAATGCTCGATTTGCTGTGTGGTAAAGAAAAACCGTGTGATTCCACGCCGGATAAACTGCCTTCGGCAACGCCTGGACCTGCAACGCAAACGACAAAACCTGCAGCAGCTACAGCGCAGTAATTTATTGCCCTCACCCTCTCCGCCCTGGAGAGGGTTTATTCACATCCCCCTGCTTCCCGCCATAAACATTAATCTTTTCATGGGTTTTGATTTCGCACCTGCCAATATTTGCACTTGAAACAGCGAACAATAACGATAATAATTCGCATTCCAATATTGCAGCGGCATCACCTGAATTAAACCTTACTCGGCTGACAAAGAGCAGCATTCCAGGTGATTACAACAAGACCTTCTCGGGAAAATAATTAAATGAAACTGGCATTTAACGTAAAGCGCTCCGCTTTACTCTGCGCGCTTGCACTTGCTGCACCGGCTTATGTTATGGCGGAAGACACCGTCGTCGTAACGGCAAAACCGAACGCATCCTCCACTAGCCCAACTGAAGGCTACAGCGCAACAATCAGCCGTGGCGCAACGAAAACTGACGAGCCACTGATTACTACGGGCCAGTCTGTTTCTGTAATTACACGCCAACAAATTGAAGACCAGGGTGCGCTAACCATTAACAGTGCGCTGAATTACACGCCTGGCGCGTTTACCGGTTTTGCAGGTGGCGCAACGCGTTATGACACCGTTGCCCTGCGCGGTTTCCACGGCGGCGACGTTAACAACATCTTCCTTGATGGCCTGCGCCTGATGAGTGATGGCGGCAGCTTCAACGTGGTACAGGTTGATCCGTGGTTCCTCGAGCGTATCGACGTCATCAAAGGACCATCATCAGCACTTTACGGGCAAACCATTCCGGGTGGACTGGTGATGGAAACCTCTAAACGTCCGCAGTTTGTCGAGGAAGGCCACGTTCGTGCGATGTACGGTAACAACAATACCAACGGCACTGCGTTCGACTACACCAATGCGATTAACGACGAGTGGGCGTATCGCATCACCGGTATGACCAAAAACACCGATACCCAATACGAGAAAACGCGGGAAGAACGCTACGCAATATCCCCTTCCCTGTTGTGGCAGCCTGGCGACAATACTTCGCTGCTGTTACGCGCCTATCTGGAAAAAGATCCTTCTGGCGGCTTCCACGGTTCTGTTCCGTCTGATGGCAGTATTTATTCCAGCACCGGGCGTAAACTCAGCACCGGTTTCTCTGACGTAGAGCCCGGTAATGACGAATTTAAACGCCACCAGCAGATTTATAGCTACGAGTTTGCTCATAACTTTAATGATGTGTGGGCGTTCCGCTCCAACGCCAGCTACACCCATTCGAACGTCGGCCTGAAACAGGCTTACCAGATTGGTTGGGCAGATGTGGCGCACGATGAACTGATGCGTTATTACAGCGGTGAAACCTCTTCGCTTGATGCGTATGCCATTGATAACCAAATTGAAGCAGATTTTGCGACCGGTGAGCTGGATCATAAAGTCGTGCTGGGCGGTGAGTTCCATAAATACACCAACAACCTGTCTGATGATTCCGCTTACACCACTAACCTGAACCCGTGGACTGGCGAATCTGGCGGCCCTGGTGGTTTCTACTACTACGATCCGCGTGACCCAACCTACTCCACCATCAACCAGGGTCTGCTGACCAAAGCGGGTAAACGCCAGTACGAGCAAAGCGGTGTTTATCTGCAAGATGATATGAAGTGGAATCAATGGCATATGACGCTGTCTGGCCGTTATGACCACATCGTTACCAAGAGCCATATCGTGGCAGATGCCATCGACAGTGACGTGACGGATAACCGCACCGACGATCATTTCAGTGGCCGCGCATCATTACTGTATGCATTCAACAACGGCGTTTCTCCGTATGTCAGCTACAGCCAGGCGATTACCCCACAGGTGCTGCCGGATGCCCAGGGCAAACTGCTTAAACCGACGACGGCCGAGCAATATGAAGCAGGTGTAAAATATCAGCCCGTTGGCACTGCGGATATGTACACCGTGGCGGTGTATGACCTGACGCAGAAAGATGTCGGCAACCGTGTGGTTCAGGGAAGCTACTATGAGCCAGCGGGTAAAGTACATTCGCAAGGCGTTGAACTGGAAGCGCGTTCTCAGTGGAACCAACGTTTCTCAACCATCGCCGGTTACACATACAACAAAGTACGCTTCAAAGATGCAATTGACGGTAACGACGGCAACACGCCGTACGTAACGCCAGATCAAATGGCTAGCCTGTGGGCAATGTTCAAAGCTGACTTCGGCATCAGCGTGGGTTCAGGTGTGCGTTACATTGGTAAACAATGGGCGGATAACGAAAACACCCTGCGCGTGCCTTCTGTCACCCTGCTCGACGCAATGGTTCGTGCCGATATGGGCGCGTGGACACCAACGCTGAAAGGCGCTTTCGTGCAGGTTAACGCCACCAATCTGACTGGCCGTGATTACGTTGCGGGCTGCTACGGTACGGGTTACTGCTACTGGGGCGCTGAGCGTTCTGTGATTGCTACTGTGGGATATGATTTCTAAGTATTAGGATGTGGAACGGCCCTGAGGATGGGGCCGTTTTATAGTGTTGTTTTTGTTGGTGTGAATAGGGCTGGCTGTCGGTTATGAGCGAGGAACAGACGTTGGCAGTTCTTCTAACAACTGTAACTGCATGACTAACATTGAGGAAACATGATCAATGGGGAGGAGGTCACAGCGTGCTTACCTTGATTAAGGGCAGCCAAACCGATAAAGCATCGGGGGCTCATCTGGGGAAATTACCAAGGTTAGTTTTATTAATGATTTGTCGGGAGAACTTACAATTCAAAGGGGGGAGTAATCTTAAAAGCCCTGACCATTGCAGCCAGGGCTTTTAAGGTACTTCAGACTTCAGATTTAACATTAATGGACTTAATAAAATGATACTGCTATTTATACTGCTTTCAAATGTACCCGTTTGCTACAGATAATATTGGGTATTAATACTAAAAAACCTCCCTCTATTTATCTCGTCATACACCTGCCTGCGCTTTCAGAACCTAAGCGTGGCAACCTAAACAAGCACATCCCCCATCGCGACATATACTCTTTGATGCGTTGCCCGTTGCTCATACGGTTACCATAAACAAACGAAACCGTCAGCATCAACTTAAAAAAACAAGGCCTTACATCGTCGCGCTAACACTACCATTTTGCGAACCAGCACAATCACTACAAGGCCTGAAAGCAAACTACATCCCAAACAACAAACTTCGTGGCCTGTAAAGCAAAATGGCTTCCCCAGAACTTCTTTCTATTCACTAACTTACTAACCACTTTCATTGTGCTGCTGAGTACTAATTTACTCATTTGAGATTTGAGGTCAATACTGTTTTTTAAAACATGTTTTTATTTACAGCGGTAGTGACTGTGCTATAAGCGAGGAACGGACTTTTTTGCGTCTGCTTGCAAGGTATTTATCACAACCAGCTTTACCCCACCAAGAAATGACGTATAAATTGAAGGGATTATTGCTTGAGCAAGGTACCTTAATTATGAATGCCTATGAAAAGCAGTACAGGCAGCTGTTAGCTGAAGGCTATGCCGCATGGGCTGGGGCAGATTTTCTCAGGGCAAAAACGCAGCAAGAAAAAATCTTTCATTGGCTTAGCTTTAATAATCATTTACCCCTGCCCGGGGCACCAGTGCTAGAAATGGGATGTGGAAACGGAGCCATGGCATCTCAGGGTCTGGCTGAGCGAGGGTATGCTGTATGGGGTGTGGACTTCTCCGAAACAGCCATCAAATGGGCAGAAAATCATTTCCATCAGGCAGGCCTCTCCGCACATTTTATTGTTGGAAATGTTTGCCATATCGGTCAGTGTAAGGATGCAGCGTTTGAATTTATTATTGATGGCAGCTGTTTGCATTGCCTGATAGATGATGAACGGAGACTTTTTTTTGCTGAGGTGAAAAGGTTACTTAAACCCGGGGGGCGATTTGTGATCAGTTCCATGTGCGGAACTCCCCGGCTTGCTAACGACATGACTGCTTATGATCCGGTCAGACATCATTTACTGAAAGATGGGAAACCCTGGCGTACTTTGAAACCGCTTGAGAGCCTGATAAATGAGCTACAGGCTGAGCACTTTAATGTGCTTGCAACAAGAGTGAATAACAATGCTTGGTGGGATCATGCCACAATCGTATGTACGATTAACGAATCACTGGAGGGTTCCTGAGTTTCTCTAAAAAGATGGGATAGGTGCGGGGCGTTCAAAGTCTACAGTTGGCACACCGCTGCCAGCCGGGGGTCCCAAGGCAGCTTTGAGCGAGAAGCTGACAATGAGTAATCCTTTCCTAGGCCGGCGTTTTATGTTTTCCTTGGCTTAGGCAACGGAACAAGGAAAACACCGTGAAAATCTACTGGACCCTAAAAAGTATTACCGAACTAAAAGACTTATCTTTTCGGGAGCGCGGAAGACGGTGGCGGAATGCGTATAAATCGGCCTTCCGGCACTGGCAGACCTGGGGCGGCCTCGTCCTCTGCGGGGCCTTCAGCGGCGCGGGAGCGCACTTTGGCGGCATGGCCGGCACCGTAATATTTGCTGGGCTGGGTGGCTTTATTTACGGCCAGATCGTTACACACGTTGTCCTGAAACATTATCGGCACCGACTGCAGGGCGAAGCCAACTGATCTTTCAGGCCTGAAAAGCTTCCAGGCTCATCAAGCTGCAAGTGACAGGTCTTCGTTCAGCGCGTCTCCGTGAATGCCAAGCGGGATCAGCTCATAGTCAGCCAGCTGCGCAGCACAGGTCTCCCGAAGCTTTGGGGGAAAAGGCCTGCGGCACGCCAGTTAGATCACTCGCTCATTGCGCGAACCACATACCCCATGAACTGCTCACGGTTAATAACATGATACGACGCCAATAACGTCTGCTCCTGGCACAAAGCCGACGTTAATGAATAATAACTTATGGGCTCTGCGTTGTGCGGCAACAGCTTGCGCAAAAATCTAATAACCAGGCACAGTCATCTTTGCACTGGTAAATAAAACAGTATTGGGCATAACTATTTAGCAAAAGAAAACTTGACGCCACTCAAAAGAAAATCACAATAAAGCCTCAAAAACATTCACCAAATTAATACCCTCGGTAGGGTACATAATCATAAGCACTATACGTTTCATCAAATGTAATTCACCGAAAAACTTTGCGAAGCTCTTTCCAGGACAGAAAACACGCACTATTAACCATGCCGCAATACTTTTATAGTCATTACGCACCTTCACATGAGGTGTCAGGATTGGCGCCCTGCATTACCATGATCTGACATATACCAATGTCACTCATTACCATTAATAACGGCACAAAGACTTACAGGATTGCTACTGAGACTGGTAAATACATTGGTAGATGATTTGAAAGCGCCGAGATTTTTGCGGGAACAAGCTGCGTAGCAGTTTTAATAAGATGGATTGTCGGACGTCGCTGCGCTAATTCGACTTACGAAGATATTTGTCATCAACCAAAAATGCGACCCCATTTCGGAGCCGCATTTTAGTTATTACTGCCGTGTTACCGCTACATTACCTGCCAGCGGTGCAACTTGCTTTCCCTGCTGCTGTTCCAGGGCAATCTGGGCTAGCGGTGTATCTGCCTCATAGCGCGCATTAGCATCCAGCGTTTTCTCGTATTTATTGTATTTCCACCAGGCGTAGCCCAGGAAGATAACCAGCCCACCGACGTTATAAAACATGATGGTCATGATGCTGGCACCGGTCGGGAACGTTGAGGCAATAAATCCGACGGTGAAAATTACAATGAGTACGCTGACGATGGTAATGCCCTGCATCCTGGTTCCCATGCGGAAATCACGGTTTACTGCATCGTATTTCATACGCAAATTCAGGTACGCCAGCATGATAAACAGCGGTGGTAACATTGATGCCGCTGCCGTCATGTTGATCAGCGTGTTCATCAATTCCTGCACGTTGCCCGAACCGATGGTTGGGATAAGCATCAATGGGATCACAATCAGGAACTGAATCCAGGCCGCGCGTGTTGGCACGCCATGCTGGTTAAGGCGCACGGTTTTCTCACCAAAGATACCTTTCGGGATTTCAGTAAAGAAGATTTTCACCGGTGCGGCTGTCCACATCAGTAATGAGCCAAACATCGCCGTAAAGGACACAATTCCCACAAAGCGATTCATCACAATCGTTGGCAGGCCGAAATGACGCGCCAGCCCTTCAAATACCTGAACCGTGCCGCCCGTGTAGTGCAGGTCGGCTTTATGCACAAAGACGTTAATCAGCAGGGACGAAACGGTATACAAGCCGCCGATGAACAGACCGGAAAGGATGATCACTTTCACGAAGGCTTTGCTGCCGCCTTTTACGTCGTTCACGTAGACCGCAACAGATTCCGCACCGCCTGCGGCCTGGAAAATCCACGCGATAATGCCGAGGAATGCCCAGCTAAATTGCGGAGTAATCGCCTGAACGTTGATTGGGTCAGCCGGTTCCACACCGCCGATGACAGCGGCACCCGCAAGAACGATGTACGAGAACGTCAGTAATAACATCAGCGTAGAGGTGACTGATGTCATCGGCCCAAGCAATTTCGCGCCGTGGTTTGAAATCCAGGTGGAGAAAGCAAACAGGCAAATACTGATTAATGCCGTCGTTAGCGGAGTGAAAATATAGTCATAACCGAGGAACGCATACGACGCGTAAGCAATAACCCTTGGCAATAATGCGGTGAAGAAAAATAGGTTAACAAACCAGTACGTGTAGGCGGTGATAAATGCCCAACGGCCACCGAGCGCACTTTTTACCCAGGCGTAAACACCGGCTTCGGAATTACGGTTCAGCGAAACAAATTCTGCGATGATCAAACAGAATGGGATGAAGTAAATAAGCGTCGCCACCAGAAAAACAGGGGCTGATGCAATACCTAACTGGACGTTATTATTAATGACATTATTGAAGCTGAAAACCGCCGCAAATGTCATTGCTAATAGTCCGAACTTGCCAATAGTGTTTCTGTTCGTTGAAGCCATATTAACTCCACATGTAGGGTATTTTTATTGTTTTTTCATATCGGTGGATGTCGCCGACGTAGGTCGGATTAGCGCCAGCGACATCCGACATTTTATTTATTAAGGAAATACGTTTCCTCAACGGTGACTTTCAGGATGACCTTCCGCACGCCATCCCCGGCGGAAAATCGGTACGCTTCGTGGTTTTCAAAAATGGCGACATTACCTGCCACCAGCTTTTGTTTTTCGCCCTGCCCGCTGAAATACTCACGGTCACTTTCGTCCTTGTAAGGCACTTCCTGGGTTAATTCTGTTTTGGCGGCGTATTCCACTGTCTCAACGCCAGCAAGGTAATAATGCACGTCGAAGTAACGACGGTTGCCTTCAAATAGCGCTGAGTTATCCGCAGAACCTTCAGCGAGGCGATAAACCAGTGAGTCACCAATCGAATAAAAAACATCAGGCTTAATATTTTTCAGGTTATTAATAGCTTCCATGCAGCGTTGCCACTTTTTCCCGGTCCGATAAACGCACTGAAATTCTTCTAAAGTATTTAAAATAATCATTACGCTTGCCTCATCAAGAAAGTGTGCGCACGGTTTGCGGTTGGAAATCGTATTTCGCCAGGTCGTTCGTCGCGACTTCGGCCTTACGGAACGGCACCATCGTGAAGCCGTATTCGAACGGTTTGAGGTAAACACGGAATGAATCCAGCACTTCGGAACCCCAGGAGTTGGAACCGAGGCCGAGGATTTGATCATCGAGGTTTAGCGTCAGGTAATCACACGCTTCCAGTTCGTTGATGTGCTGCGCTTGTTGCAGCATTTCAGCGCTGTAAGGCCACAGGCTGAAGTTAATCGGCTTGCGTGGTTGAATGAAAATGCCGTTACCCTTTTCATCTTCAACGCTAAGCCAGCGAACTTGCTGCCGGTTGCCGTTATCTTGCGGGAACGGGTAGTTTTCAAACAGGCTCTCAACTGGCTGGCGATAACGGCCAATCAGGTTGCTCTGGCAGCTATCACCATAGTTTTCACCCGGCCCGCGTCCGTAATATTCCACCTGCTTAAAGCGCTTACTGATGCCAAAGTCGAGGCCGATTTTCGGGATAATTGCCTGGTAATTACCGTAAGGTGCGCCGGACAAATCAAGCGTGACGTGGCCTGTGGGTGTGATACGCCAGCGATAAGTGCAGCGCATACCGAAGTCGAATACCGGTGGCGCAATCACGCTATCAATTTCAATAATTTCGTCTTCACCTTGCGAGAAATGCCGCATGGCGCGGAAATTATGCTGCATCAAATGCATGTGGTACGGCTGCCACAACCCTTCAAATTCTTGCTTATGGTTATCGATAGTCGGCTTGAAGAATGTCAGATGCGGTGCGCGCCCAACGATTTCTTCGCCTTCGACTAACCATGAAACCAGCTCACCACTCAGACGGCAGAACGTCAGAGAGAAATCTTTTCCGCTGATAACCTGCTGATGTCCCTGCGTTTCATTGCGTAATGAGCCTGATTTTTTGAGCGGTAGTGGTTCACGCGATTGTGCCTGTTGGCGCAAAATCTGGAAGTGACCGAGTGTGTGCATCGCTTCGCTATAGCTCGTCGCACTGCGCTTAACGATTTCCACATTGATAAATACTTCACCGGCAGGCAGTTGCGGTGGTGTCAGACGCAACGTTTCGGCCTCACCAGGCAGAAGATGCGGCAGCGCTAACGTTTGTTGCGCGATGGTTTTGCCATCTACCTGATACGCCACCTGAAACTCGATATCGCCTAGCGTGCTGTACCAGTAGCGGTTTTCCACCAGCAATACGTCATCATGTTCTGTCTGGCGAATGTTGACCGGGCATAGCACCTGCTTGTATTCGCGCAGGCCAGGGCCTGGGCGCTGATCGGGGTAAATCAGGCCATCCATGCAGAAGTTGTAGTTATTCGGGAAGTCGCCGTAATCGCCACCGTATTGATAACGTTCGCGCCCCTGGTCGTCATGCACCAGCAAACCGTGGTCGCACCATTCCCAAACGTAATGGCCCTGTAGGCTTTTGTGCTGGTTAAACACCGCCTGATATTCAGCAAGTCCGCCCGGCCCGTTCCCCATCGCATGGGCATATTCACAGATGATGCGCGGCTTCGGATACGGATATTCACCAAAAGCGTTCATCATTGAGACACGCGAATACATGGTGCTGATAACGTCAACCACTTCGGCGTCGCGGTCTTCTTCGTAATGCACCAGACGCGTTGGGTCGAGTTCCTTGCAACGCGCAGCCATCGCACGAATATTGCAGCCGTAGCCCGACTCGTTACCCAACGACCACATAATGATGGAAGGATGATTTTTCTGCGCCATGACGTGGCGTTCAATACGCTCGACGTAAGCGTGCTCCCACGCGGGGTCATCCGTGATGCGGCTGATATTACCGACGTTCGCAAAACCGTGGCTTTCAAGGTCAGTTTCCGCCATCACAAACAGGCCGTATTGGTCGCACAATGCGTAAAAGCGCGGATCGTTCGGGTAATGCGCGGTACGAACGGAGTTGATGTTGTGCTGCTTCATCAAAATGATGTCACGCTCGACACGCGCCATATCAACCGCGCGGCCTTTTTTATGGTCGTGATCGTGGCGGTTTACACCGTGTAATTTCAGATAGCGACCGTTCACATAAAACAGGCCGTCACGCACTTTGATATCGCGGAATCCGACTTGCTGCGGCACCACTTCGATG
The DNA here is from genome assembly GCA_965119215.1 of uncultured Buttiauxella sp. GTDB lineage: Bacteria > Pseudomonadota > Gammaproteobacteria > Enterobacterales > Enterobacteriaceae > Buttiauxella. The sequence goes on along the minus strand of CBCPKK010000001.1, from coordinate 440,085 downwards.
ATTTCACCGTTGCTATTGCGGAGTGTTAACAGCAGCAAATAGAGGTTGGGATGTTCCGCATTCCATTGCTTTGGCTGTTTTACCGGCAGGGCAAACTGGCAGGCCGAATCGTTTTGTAAAGAGTGCGTATTTTGCTGTTCAGCAATGCATTTATCGCCATCAAACAACTGTGCGTGAAGCTGTAAATCCGTGGCTGGCGTCGCGGAGTTATTATGAAGCTCGCAGCTTATCTGGAGTTCAGCATCACAGTAGTTTTCGTCAAATTCCGTCACTACGGTAAAGTCATGCAGATGCACCCGTGGCTGACCAATCAGGTAAACATCACGGAAGATACCGGCCATCCACCACATATCCTGATCTTCGATATAAGTGGAGTCAGCCCATTGCATCACCCGCACACTCAGCAAGTTATCACCGGCTTGCACGTAAGGGCTGAGGTCAAACTCAGCGCTCAGGCGGCTGCCTTTGCTAAACCCAACGTAATGGCCGTTAACGTAGACTTCAAAGTAAGTTTCTACGCCGTCGAATTTAATAATGATTTGGCGTTGCAGCCACTCTTGCGGCAGCGAAAACTGGCGCTGATAAGCACCGGTTGGATTATTAGTGGGAACAAAAGGTACATCGATGGGGAATGGATAACCTTCGTCGGTGTATTGCAGTTTACCGTGGCCTTCCATTTGCCACATGCCCGGAACGGTGATGTCACCCCACTCCGCCATTGGCTTGTGGTAAAACTCAGCTGGCACTTTTTCCGGATGGTCGAAATAGTTAAACGTCCACTTCCCACTCAGCAACATAAAGCCCTGGCTTGCAGAACGGTTCAGTTTTTTCGCTTGCTCAACGCTGTCATAGCTGTGGAACCAGGCTCGTGCGGGTAACCGGTTCTCAGATTGTTTTTCTATGTTTTCCCAATTGTTCACGTCTACATCCTCATTACGTGTATCTGGGCAAACAATAGTAAATATTTAGTAAAACTAAAAATTAAAGTTTACTAAATGACGAAGGGATCACAATAAATCGTGGGTTTCAGGATGGATAGTGGATGTCGCTTGCTTTAGCGACATCCGACATAAGTTAAGGGGATATTGTTGTGTCGCGCAGTTGCAAAGAGCTGGGAACGAAGACTGAAAGCGGGATGGTGCGTTCGTCGCGAATGCGCTCCATCAGCAGGTTAACGGCCTGCGCACCGATAGTTTCGGAATGAATGCGTACAGTAGACAAAGCTGGATAGACAAAGCGTGCGGTTGGAATATCGTTGACGCTGATCAGCGCCATTTGCTCAGGGACTTTAACCCCGTGTTCATGCAGTGCGCGCAGCACACCAATGGCGATGGAGTCGGTCGCTACAAACAAAGCTGGAGGGTAATCACCTGATGCAGCTAGCATTTTTTTCGCGCACTGGTAGCCTGCCTGGCTGCTAAAGTCACCGTAGTAAACATCCTGCGGCTGGACCACGTTTTTACTTAGCCCGTATTCAACAAACGCCTGCTCACGCTGATCGGGATAGTCAGGATCATCGCGCCCGCCGATAAAACCAATGCGCAGATAGTCACGGGAAATAAAGTAATCGATAACTTTCCGGCTGATTTTGTATAAATCGACGCTCACGCAGTCAAAACGTGGATCGTTAGTGACGCCATCGAGATACACCAGCGGCAAGTCCTGCTGTTCGAGTATTGCCTGTGCGGCAGGCTGCGGTTTACCAATTATGAGTAAACCCTCGGCGGCTGGCGGCGCCCTGTCACCTTTGAAGTCATAACAAGAAACCAGCGTGATACCCAATTTTTCGCATTGTGTTTCAATACCATAGCGCATAGCCAGATAATAAGGGTCGTTGATTTCCAGCTCTTGCCCGTGGGTATAAATAGCGGCAAATGTCATTCGCTGGCTGGCCTGGCGTTTAGCGCTGGGGACTTTATATTCCAGCCGTTCCGCGGCTTCGAGGATTTTCTGACGCGTCTGGCTTTTCACGCTCAGCGTGGGATCGTCATTAAGTACCCGTGAAACCGTAGCCACAGAAACCTGAGCAGCCTGTGCGATTTCCTTCAAAGTTGCCATAACATCCCAATAATCATCAGATGAAAACAATAGCTTAATGGCACATTCATGGCGTGTATAGCCCTTCGTTAAACCTGCCCTGATGCGATTTGAAGTTGTGATCGAGTTATCGCTTTACTGATCCAAGTGTATTTTTTAGTAAATTATTAACTAGTATGTGCGCCATTCCGCTAACTGAGAGTAGCGATAACAACAAGGAATGGACTTCATGGCTAAAATTTTATCTATGGCACCGCTAGTTTTACTGCTTTCCCCCTTAGGAACGTTATTGGCAGCAGAAGCCGTTGTACCGGCTGAACATGAAACCCCAGTGGCTCCACCCGCGCTAACAACAGACTCCGCCAAAACAGCATTCCGTTTTTACGGGGAGATGGGTTTGGGTGGCAGTGTTTACCTGAACGGTGACGATAAACATAAATACAGCGACGGCACCTACATTGAGGGGGGCCTGGAAGTTAAACACGGCAACTGGTTCGGTCTGCTGTATGGCGAAGGCTGGACAGTTCAGGCTGACCACCAGGGCAACGCGTGGGTGCCAGACCATAGCTGGGGCGGTTTCGAAGGTGGCATCAACCGTTTTTACGGCGGCTACCGCACGGATAAGGGCACCGAATGGATCTTAAGCGGGCGCAACGATTCATCGCTGGACGACCTGCAATGGTGGGGTGACTTCACGCCGGAATATGGTTACGTGATCCCCAATACTCGTGATTTAACCTATGCCGCCAAAGTACAAAACCTCACCGGCGATTTTCGCTACAGCATCACCGCCGCCCCAGAAAGCCGCGTTGACGAAAGCAAAGCCCTGCTCCACTTCGGTAAATATGACCGTTATTCAGATAAATATACCTATCAGGCGATGGTCAACGGCTATCTTCAGTACGACATTCAGAAAGATTTAACACTGCTTAACGGGCTGGAAATCACCGATGGCACCGGGCAACTCTATCTGCTGGGTTTACAGAGTAAACATCTGGCTGGGCGTGTCTGGCACCACACAGGTAAAGGCGACGGACACAATCCTGGTAGCGAAAGCGGGATGATGGTCAGTGGCATGGTTGAACCGAGCAAAGGACTTTATCTGTCCACCGCGTGGAGTTACGCGAAGCATCTGCTGGATAACGCCGAAGACCAGACCACCTCTTATGCGCAGTTTGGTATCTGGTACGAATATTTCGACGGTAAATTTGCCACCGCGCTGGACAGCCGTTTTTATCTGCATAACGACACCACGGATGCCAGCAACTCGGTATTCCTGATGCAATATTTCTACTGGTAAGGATACAACATGAAACCGTTATTCCGTCTTGCTCCCCTCGCAGCCGTGCTGATACTGGCTGGATGTAAAACCGCACACCACGACACGACAGCGTTAAAAGCCAACGATTATCAAAACGTGATTGACCGTACCGGCGCGCCACACGCGATGCTCGATTACGATTTTGATGAGCATCAGCGTTTTAACCCATTGTTTGATGACGGCGCATGGCACGGGCATTTATTGCCGGCAAACAGTGAAGGAATGGGTGGATTCCCCGGACCCGCGCTGCTGACCGAAGAATACATCAACTTTATGGCGAACAATTTCGACCGCCTGAGCGTGTATAAAAATGGTCAGAAAATCGCTTTCACGATGCAGGCCCACAGCATTCCTGGCGCGCTGGTCCAGACGCTGACCGCACCGGGTGTGACGGTAAAAATGACGCTGCGTTTTGTCACTTCCCGCACCTCTTTGCTGGCGACAGAAATCACCACCGACGCGCCACTGGAGCTAGTCTGGGATGGCGAATTACTGGAGAAATACCACCTCCAGGAGCAGAAACCGCAATCTGACCAAACCATTGACCAGGCTTTCCCTGGCTACACGCGTACGCTGCATGCCACCGCCGATGGCCTGACCGTGAACTTTGGCAAAGTGCGCTCAGATTCCAACCTGATGACTTCTGGCCAGTCCCAATATCAAGTCCATAAAACTCTGCCGATGAGCACGCAAATCGACGGACATCGTTTTGTGGCTAAAGCGAAAATTGACGGTTCAACCACGGTTTACACCACCTACTCTCATTTGCTGACGGCAACCGAAGTACAAAAAGAGCAGAGCAAGATTGCCGATATTCTCAAAAATCCGCAGCCGTATCTCAAAGCATCAGAGCAGCGCTGGGAAGGCTATTTGAAAACAGGTCTGAATAATCCTGATGCTACCGCTGCGCAAACTCGCGTGGCGGTAAAAGCCATCGAGACGCTAAACGGCAACTGGCGTGGTGTTGCTGGTGCGATGAAATTTGATTCTGTTACGCCATCAGTCACCGGACGCTGGTTCTCGGGCAACCAGACCTGGCCGTGGGACACCTGGAAACAGGCTTATGCTATGGCGCATTTCAATCCGGACGTCGCCAAAGATAACATCCGTGCTGTGTTCGCCTGGCAAATCCCGGCTGACGACACTGTTCGCCCGTGGGACGCGGGCTTTGTTCCGGACCTTATCGCCTATAACACCAGCCCGGAGCGCGGCGGCGATGGCAGCAACTGGAATGAACGCAACACCAAACCGAGCCTTGCGGCCTGGTCAGTAATGGAAGTCTATAAAACCACGGGCGACAAAACCTGGCTTGAAGAGATGTATCCGCATCTGGTGGCCTATCACGACTGGTGGCTACGCAACCGCGACCACAATCACAATGGCGTGCCGGAATATGGCGCAACGCGCGATAAAGCACACAACACACCAGACGGCAAAATGATCTTCACCGTGAAACGCGGCAACAAAGAGCAAAAAATGGTGGGTCTGGATAACTACAACCGCGTATTGCGCAGCGGGAAGTATGACAGCATTGATATTCCAGCTCAGGTCGCGGCTTCGTGGGAGTCCGGGCGTGATGATGCAGCGGTGTTTGGCTTTATCGAGCCGGACCAGTTGCAACGTTATCTGGATAAAGGCGGAAAACGCGAGGACTGGCAGGTGTTATTTGCTGAAAACCGCGCCCCTGACGGCACGCTGCTGGGTTATTCGCTATTACAAGAGTCGGTGGATCAGGCCAGCTATATGTACAGCGACAGTACTTATCTGGCAGAAATGGCGCAGATCCTCGGTAAACCAGAAGATGCACAGCGATTTAGCCAGCACGCTAAGAAACTCGCTGACTACATCAACACTTGTATGTTCGACGATGCTACCGGCTTCTATTATGACATCCGCATCGAAGATAAACCGTTGGCAAATGGTTGTGCGGGCAAACCGATTGTTGCACGTGGCAAAGGGCCAGAGGGCTGGTCGCCACTGTTTAATGGCGCGGCAACTCAGGCTCACGCCGATGCCGTGGTGAAAGTGATGAAAGATCCGAAAGAGTTTAATACTTACGTGCCGCTCGGCACCGCAGCGCTGACTAACCCGGCATTTGGCGCGGATATTTACTGGCGCGGGCGCGTGTGGGTCGATCAGTTCTACTTTGGACTCAAAGGAATGGAGCGTTACGGCTATCGTGCGGATGCCGTGGAAATGGCTAACCGGTTCTTAGCCCATGCAAATGGCCTGATGACCGATGGCCCAATCCGCGAGAACTACAATCCGCTTAACGGCGAGCAGCAAGGTGCGCCGAATTTCTCCTGGAGCGCCGCGCATCTCTATATGTTGTACAACGATTTCTTTACCACTCAGAAGTAAACTTTAACCCCGACACTTCCCGTGGAGGTGTCGGGGTTTACGCTACTGTATTTTCGAAATCAGATCTAATCGTCTGACCCACGGATCTGCCATCTCAGCCGTGTCTTTGGCTCCACTGTTCGAGAAAATCAACAGGTTATCTTTCTGCTGTTGATAAGGCTGCCAGACGGGCAGCCCTTCACCGTTCGGGTTCGCCGATTTCGCAAAGTTAACCCAATACTGATGCATTTGCCTAGCGACAGCGCTGTCCTGCGCTGTTACCGCTTCACCATAACGGCCTTTGAGCGTATTGAAAACATAAGGAATTTCTGTGGCATGAGCCGCCCCCTGACCGGGTTGGCGAATAGACTCAGCCACATAACCGAAGCGATATTGCCACACGGGCACATTGTGACGGCTGATTTCCTGCGCCAGGAACCGTGCTGGCTCCACCATAAACTGGTCGCTGGCGATGGTATCCGCCACCTGCTGGGCGGACATTTTTCCCTGCGGGTCGTATGCACTGCGCGCCTGGGCAGCATCGACATTACCCAATGGTTTCAATGCCTGCTGTAGATCGTTAACACGCGGAGCAAAACCAATATCTGAATCGGTTGTCCCAACAATAAGCGGTACTTTTGTAAACTCCCCCGCAGTAAATCTCTCCTGCGGTTCAGCAACAATCAAACGCCCATCAATCATCGGGCCAGAATAACTTTTATCAGTCTGCATTGTGGCCATATTCAGACCATTAACCAGCGCGGAAGCAGGTAATTTTCGTAAGGCTTGTAATGCATCGACCCCCGCTCCCTTTATTCCCAGGCTCTGTGCGAAAGCCAATCCTGCCTGCTCAGCCTGTTGCCACGTCAGATTCGGGGTAATATTGTGCCGCCCGGAGCCAGACTCAATAATCGCCTGCTGAAATAACCCCTGAGCCTGCGGCGTGGTTAATAAACTGATAACCGAGAAACCGCCCGCTGACTCACCAAATAGTGTGACTTTCTTCGCGTTACCGCCAAAATCAGCAATGTTTTTTTGCACCCATTGCAGAGCGGCAATCTGATCCATCAGGCCATAATTGCCGCGTAACGGTTCGCTGGCGAGAGCCGGATGGGCAAAGAAACCGAAGCGCCCAATACGGTAGTTAAAGCTGATAAAGACCACGCCATCTCTGGCAAATTCGGCACCGCTATAAATCGTGGGCGAAGAACCGCCGTTAACGAAACCACCGCCATAAACCCAGACCATAACGGGCAGTGCTTTTCCGTCGGAATGCTGCGGACGCCAGACGTTAATCGTCAGACAATCCTCGCTTAACCCTGCCACCCCGACCGGAGCCGCATCACCAGGGAAAGGTTCCTGCAAACAATCGTTACCGTAATTAACCGCCTGCCGTTCACCAGACCAACTCTTCACGGGCTGCGGTGGCTGCCAACGCAACGCACCAACCGGAGGCTGACTATAGGGAATGCCTTTAAACGCCTCAATGCCAGCCTCTTGTGAGCCAATGACCGTTCCATTGCTGAATGTCACAGCGACTTTTTGTGCCAGAGCCGTGCCGCTAAGAGCAACAGTGGCGGCTATCAGTCCGGCCAGCAGTTTTCTTTTCATTTCGATCTCCATGAGTATATGTCATGGAAACGATAGAATAATTTGCCTGTTTTTGCGCTTAGCTCATTCACAGAAAAAGAGCCGACCTCACAGATCCCTCGGTTTCAGCACAAAAAAACCATTCATCAGAAATATAAGCTGCAAAGAAAAGGCCCTGGAAAAATCCAGGGCCTGAGAGCTTTACGACCAGACAGATAACAGTCTTAACGTCGAACCATGCGGTAAATAATCAAAACGATAATCGCACCGGCTACAGCGACAAGGAAACTTGGCAGGTTAAAGCCTGTCACGCTGCCTCCGATATGAAGAAATGTTGCAATCCAACCACCCACAACAGCACCGATGATCCCTAAAATACAGGTCACGATAAAACCGCCGCCATCTTTACCGGGCATAATAAGTTTTGCGATAACACCAGCTATCAAACCGAAAATAATCCAGGCCAGAATACCCATGTTGAACGTCCTCTTCATTATTGTGTGTGGTAACAAGTCAGAATCCACATCAATTTGGCAGCGGGTTCTGTCTGTCGTTACGCTAAGTATAATCAAGTGTTAGAAAAATGTGACCAACATCACCAGGTTATTGAATTTCCGGCCTTAAAAGCCTGAGATTTATCTTAAGTTTTTTATTTTTCTGCCGATAAACCTGCTTAACAGCTTCAAAAACACAACATGGACCTGGCCTTGAGTAACTATAACGAGCAGTTTCTGAAACAAAGTCCTCTGGCAGTATTAGGTGTGTTACGTGATCTGAATAAAAACCAGGTACCGATTCGTCTTAGCTGGCCATCAGGACAATTTATCAGCAAGATCCTTGAGGTCACGGCTGGGGGGTTGATTGTGGATTTTGGCAGTCAGGCTCAGGAAAATCAGGCCGCGCAAAAAGCGACGAATATTCAATTCACAGCGGAAACTGAAGGGGCGAAGGTTGAATTTATTTTGCCGAAAATACAGGCGGTAAATTACCTGAATCTACCCGCTTTTCACGCCCCGCTTCCGCCAGCTTTGTGGTTTGTGCAGCGCCGTGAGTATTTCCGCATCACAGCGCCGCTTCAGCCTTATTATCATTGCAACACTACGCTGCTGGACGGTTCCCCATTCGAGTTCAGACTTTGTGATTTGTCGTTAGGCGGCATGGGTGCGTTGGTTGACGGGCCGTTACCCGAAGGGTTGAAGGCCGGAATGCGCTTTTCACAGGTTGAGATGGATTTAGTGCAGTGGGGTAAGTTTTACTTTGATATGCAGTTGGTAACGCTCTCGGAGCGAAAAGTGATCGACAGCAAAAATCAGACGGTAAGTACCCCTCGCCTGAGTTTCCGCTTCCTGAATGTTAACCCGGCAGTTGAGCGTGAATTACAGCGAATTATTTTCTCGCTGGAACGTTCAGCGCGTGAGAAGGCTGGCAAGGTTAAATAAAAAACTGGCGGATGTCGCTAACGCTAATCCGCCCTGTAAATATGATGTGTTTAATTACATGGCATTCAGCGCACGCGACACCTTGTATAAATAGCGCGGTGCCTGAGGTGCCGGGTGGTTCTTAGCGATATAGTCGTAAAACTCACTTGGGCTCAAGTCATTGATCTCAGCGATAGCCTTTTTGCGATCGGACGAAAAAGTCCTTAGTAACGCACCAGCACCGTTGGCATAAGCCGCCAGTAATGCGTATTGCATGGTTTGTGGGTCTTCGATACCGGCCAGAGTCCCGTGTTCGAGGATGCTCAAATACGCCGTACCAATAGAGATATTACGCGCCGGGTCTTTCAGCTCGCTGGTTGACGGTTGCCCGCCCCAACCCAGATGGCGGTAGACATCCGCCCCTGCCGTAGACGCTTTAATCTGCATCAGGCCAACCGCGTTGGATTTACTGACCAGCGTAGGGTTGCCACCTGATTCCACAGCAATGATTGCGGTGACAACACGCGGGCTAACACCCCACTCTTTTCCTGCCTGTTCGGTTATCGGCATCCATGTTAATGCGCGTTGTACCGGTTTTGTTGGGTCCCACTCGGGTTGCTTCGCGGTGTGACTAGAACATCCAGCTAAAAACAGAACCAATACAATCAGCCATCTTATATTCACGCATCTATCCTTTTATGACTTACTCAGATTCATCACCGCCCGACGGGTGACAACCACCGTTGATATCGGCATGATAACCAATTCACTTTCTGCAAGGAAATGCCATGTCCACGATTCGTTTGATTGCCCCTTCAGGTTTTTGTGTCAATCAGGCTGCTGCCGCGCGCGGCATCGAACGCCTGAAAGCCTCTGGTCATCGGGTAGAAAATCAATCTGTGGTAACACGGCGCTTCCAGCGTTTTGCCGGAACGGACGACCAACGACTGGCTGATATTCAGGATTTATCCGTACTGCCAGCGCAGTGCGATATCGTTCTGGCGGTGCGTGGCGGCTACGGGGCGACGCGTCTGCTTGAAAATATTGACTATTCAAACCTGGGTCGCGCGTTTCGTGAACGCACACCGATTATTTGCGGACACAGCGATTTTACAGCTATCCAGTTAGCCCTGCTTTCCCAAACGGGAACGATTACGTTTAGCGGGCCTATGCTTGCCGGTAATTTTGGCGCAGAAGAGTTAAACAGTTTTACCTGGCAGCATTTCTGGCAGGCCATTACTGAACCAAAATTCACCCTGAACTGGCAAAGCCCAACGCCCGCCTGTTCAGCCAGCGGGACTCTGTGGGGTGGCAATCTCGCAATGCTGGTGTCGATGATGGGCTCACCGTGGTTTACCGCTATTGATGGCGGCATTTTGGTGATCGAAGATATTAACGAGCACCCTTTCCGCGTCGAGCGCTTATTGCTCCAGCTTCATCACGCCGGGATTTTAGCTCGTCAAAAGGCTGTGATTCTTGGGAGTTTCAATGGCGCAACGTTAAGTGATTACGACGATGGCTATGATTTCAATGAAATGTGCCAGATGTTGCAGCAAAGACTGTCGGTTCCCGTACTGTGCGGTTTGCCATTCGGCCATGAACCAGAAACTGTTACGCTGCCATTGGGAGCCTACGGAGAACTGCACCACAACGGGCAAACTGCCAGCCTGACAATCAGCGGACATCCTGTATTGCGATAAAAAAGTCAAATAACGCGCTCATATAGCACGATGAATCAATGATTTCCGTGTTAAAATTTGCCACACGAATAGATACAAGCGCAAAGGAGAAAGATAATTTTGGACGCAGGGGCGATAGTCAGTCTGTTTATTTTAGGTTCCGTACTGGTAACTTGTAGCATCTTATTGAGTTCCTTTTCCTCGCGTCTTGGTATCCCCATCCTGGTTATATTCCTCGCTATCGGCATGTTAGCGGGGATTGATGGCGTCGGTGGCATTCCTTTTGATAATTATCCTTTCGCTTATCTGGTCAGTAACCTTGCGCTAGCGGTCATTCTGCTTGATGGCGGGATGCGCACCCAGGCCAGCTCGTTTAAAGTTGCGCTCGGCCCCGCACTTTCGCTTGCCACTGTCGGCGTTCTTATTACGTCAGGCTTAACCGGTATGGCTGCTGCCTGGCTGTTTAACCTCAATTTAATCGAAGGTTTGCTGATTGGCGCAATTGTCGGCTCAACCGATGCCGCAGCCGTGTTCTCATTGCTGGGCGGTAAAGGGCTGAACGAACGTGTTGGCGCAACGCTTGAGATTGAATCCGGCAGCAACGATCCGATGGCGGTGTTTCTGACCATCACGCTCATTGAAATGATTCAACATGGGCAAAGCGGCCTGAGCTGGATGTTCCTGGTCGATATCATCCAGCAGTTTGGTCTGGGGATTGTCCTTGGCCTCGGCGGCGGTTATCTGCTGCTGCAAATGATCAACCGTATTACGCTGCCACAAGGTTTATACCCCCTGCTGGCGCTAAGCGGCGGGATTATGGTGTTTGGTATCACTACCGCGTTAAACGGCAGCGGTATTCTGGCGGTTTATCTTTGTGGTTTCTTGCTGGGCAACCGCCCTATTCGCAGCCGCTTTGGCATTCTGCAAAACTTTGACGGGCTGGCGTGGTTTGCGCAAATCGGCATGTTCCTGGTGCTGGGGTTGCTGGTTAATCCAACCGACTTGCTGCCGATTGCTATTCCTGCGCTGCTGCTGTCTATCTGGATGATTTTCTTTGCTCGTCCGCTGTCTGTTTTCCTGGGGCTGCTGCCATTCCGCGGCTTTAATCTGCGCGAGCGTGTGTTTATCAGCTGGGTCGGATTACGTGGCGCGGTGCCGATTATCCTCGCCGTATTCCCGATGATGGCCGGGCTTGAGAACGCACGCCTGTTCTTCAATGTCGCGTTCTTCGTGGTGCTGGTGTCGCTGTTATTACAGGGCACATCGCTGAGCTGGGCGGCCAAAAAAGCCAAAGTGGTGGTGCCGCCAGTGGGCTGGCCGGTTTCTCGCGTGGGTCTGGATATTCATCCAGAAAACCCGTGGGAGCAGTTTGTTTATCAGCTTAGCGAAGATAAATGGTGTATCGGTGCCGCCCTGCGCGACCTGAAAATGCCAAAAGACACGCGGATTGCCGCACTGTTCCGCGACAATGTTTTGCTCAATCCTAGTGACCGAACGCGTTTGCAAGTCGGTGACGTACTGTGTGTGATTGGCCGTGAACGTGATTTACCGGCACTCGGTAAAATGTTTAGCCAGTCGCCACCCGTGTCGCTCGACCAGCGCTTCTTTGGTGACTTTATTCTCGAAGCCAACGCGCAGTTTGCAGATGTTGCCACGATTTACGGGCTGGAACTGGATGACAGCGTTAATACGCAGCAAACGCTGGGTGAGTTTGTGGTGAGCATGTTAGGCGGTGCGCCGGTTGTGGGTGACCAAATCGAATTTGCTGGCATGATTTGGACCGTTGCCGAGAAAGAAGATAACCAGGTACGCAAAATCGGTGTTCGCGTAGAGAGTGAAGAAGCTGAGTAACTTGATGTCGGGTGTCGCTCACGCTAACCCGACCTACGAAAATAACAATTTGTAGGGTGGATTAGCGAAAGCGACATCCACCAAAAAATAAAGAACCTACAACGTCACAACCGGCACTCTGGGTGCCAACGCACACATCAATTCGTAACCCACCGTTCCGGCTGCATGGGCCACATCATCAATTTTCACTTCGTTACCCCATAGCTCAACCGGACTCCCGATCCCAGCGTGCGGACACGGCGTGAGATCGACCGCCAGCATATCCATGGAGATAGCCCCCACGGTTTGCGTCAGCACGCCATCTACACGCACTGGCGTGCCGTCTGGAGCATGGCGAGGGTAACCATCAGCATAACCGCAGGCAACAATTCCAATGCGCTGTTCTGCGTTGGCGCGATAGCGGCTGCCGTAGCCCACTGTATCGCCCGCTTTAAGGTTCTGTACGCCAATAATTTCGCTTTGCAGACTCATTACCGGCTGTAAACCACTGGTCGCAACATCGCACCATTGACCGGTCGGAGATGCCCCATACAGCACAATGCCCGGACGAACCCAGTCGAAATGCGCTTCCGGGTGCCATAACGTTGCCGCCGAGTTAGAAAGCGAACGCGGGCAATCCAGCCCTTCTGCCGCTTGCTCCACTCGTTTCATCGGTTCAACAATGCCATCCGTCTGTTCGGCATCGGCAAAGTGCGCCATCAGCGTTAACTGCCCGACGTTGGCGATAGCCCGCAGTTGTTGCCAGAGGGAATGCACACGTTCGGGGCTGAAACCCAGGCGGTTCATCCCGCTATTCATCTTAAGATAAACGTCCAGCGGCGCATTGAGTCTGGCATTCGCTAACGCCTTCACCTGCCAGTTGCTGTGCAGGCTAGTGGTCAGACGATACTGGTCAAACAGCGGTAACTCGTCAGCGTGGAAGAAACCTTCGAGCATCAGAATCGGCCCTTTCCAACCGCGTTCGCGCAGCAAGATGGCCTCTTCGATATTCAGCATGGCAAAACCATCGGTTTCACGTAATGACGACCAGACACGTTCCAGGCCATGGCCGTAGGCATTCGCTTTAACAACCGACCAGACGCGCGAATGGGGAGCCGCCTGGCGAACAACACTTAAATTGTTACGCAGCGCGCTGAGATTCAGCGTCGCAACAACAGGACGGGACATTGTCCTCTCCTTGTTTAAAATTAGTTATGAGCGTTATGAAGACGCTGCGAGCCTGTCGGCCTGAAATTTGGGGAATAGCGCGCAACCGAAAGATCGTCAAAGGGTATCGCGGGCGTTCTTCCTGAAATCAAATCACTCAGCATCTGGCCTGAACCGCAGGCCATCGTCCAGCCCAGCGTGCCGTGACCGGTATTGAGCCACAGATTTTTGAACGGCGTGCGTCCAACAATGGGTGTGCCGTCTGGCGTCATTGGACGCAAGCCAGTCCAGAACGTCGCCTGTTCAACATGCCCGCCGCGTGGATAAAGATCGCGGACCACCATTTCCAGGGTTTCACGACGCGGTTGCAGTAGCTCAGTATTGAAGCCGACAATTTCTGCCATCCCGCCGACACGAATACGTTGGTCAAAGCGCGTGATAGCAATTTTGTATGTCTCATCGAGAATAGTCGAAACCGGTGCGCCTTGCTCGTCAGCAATAGGGATAGTCAGCGAATAACCTTTAAGAGGATAGACAGGAATATCAACGATGTTTTTCAGTAAGCCGGTCGAATAGGAACCGAAGGCAACGACATAAGCATCGGCTTTGACCACTTCTTTACCGCACTGAACGCCATAAATACTTTGACCTTCATACAGCAAACGGTCGACCGGCGTATTAAAACGAAACTCAACGCCCGCCTCTGCCGCCATTCGTGCCAGATTTTGCGTAAACAACTGGCAATCACCGGTTTCATCATTAGGCAAGCGTAAGCCGCCCGTCAGTTTATGTGCGACATCCGCGAGTGCGGGTTCGACTTCGGCTAAACGGCTGGCTTCGAGTAATTGATACGGCACGCCAGCATCTTCAAGTACCGCGATATCTTTGGCAGCATTTTCATATTGCTGCGCGGTGCGGAACAATTGCAGTGTCCCACCCTGGCGGCCTTCATATTGGATGCCGGTGGTGTGGCGCAGTTCTTTCAGGCAATCACGGCTGTATTCCGCCAGTCGCACCATGCGGCCTTTGTTTTCCATGTAATGACGCATGTCGCAGTTACGCAGCATTTGCAACATCCACTTCAGCTGGAATTGCGTACCATCGAGGCTAATGGCCAGCGGCGCATGGCGCTGAAACATCCATTTAATGGCTTTGAGCGGAACGCCGGGTGCCGCCCAGGGAGCCGCATAACCCGGTGAGATTTGCCCGGCATTTGCCGCACTGGTTTCCATTGCCGGCCCCGCTTCCCTGTCGATAACCGTGACATCATGCCCTGCCTGGCGTAAATACCAGGCACTGCTGACACCGACAACGCCACTTCCCAGCACCACAACACGCATATCCATTCCACCATTTAGCTAAAAGAATAATCTTCTGATTACAAATTGATAACCCAGATGAAAATGTTATTCAACATATGGCTTTGTTATAGTGACTTTCCTCACATCCTGACCTGATATAGCGGGGTAGCGATAATTAGGATCTCCTACGCGTGAAAATATTATCGCCAGAATATTATTCTGCTTAAACTGAGAAACACGGGGTATCGAAATCAGTAAATCGCGTGGAAAATATTTTGCTGGCAGCGGCTAACTTCCAGGAGTTGTCTATTCTTGAAAGTGAGGCTTTCCATTCAGAGAGAGCCGACAACAATGAGGGCGCGCTGATGGCTATTAATACTGATTCCGCCACAAAGGATTCTAAACGTCTGAGTGATGGACCTGACTGGACGTTCGAGCTGCTTGATGTCTATCTCGCAGAGATAGACCGTGTTGCCAAACTCTATCGCCTGGAGACCTATCCTCATCAAATTGAAGTGATTACTTCCGAGCAGATGATGGACGCCTACTCAAGCGTTGGGATGCCGATTAACTATCCTCACTGGTCATTCGGCAAAAAATTTATTGAAACGGAACGCCTTTATAAGCATGGGCAGCAAGGGCTGGCCTACGAAATCGTCATCAACTCGAATCCGTGTATTGCGTATCTGATGGAAGAAAACACCATCACCATGCAAGCGCTGGTTATCGCCCATGCCTGCTACGGGCATAACTCCTTCTTTAAAAATAACTATTTGTTCCGCAGTTGGACCGATGCCAGCTCGATTATTGATTACCTGATTTTCGCCCGTAAATACATTACCGAGTGCGAAGAACGTTATGGCGTAGACGAAGTGGAACGCCTGCTCGACTCTTGCCACGCGCTGATGAACTACGGCGTTGACCGTTATAAACGCCCGCAAAAGATTTCATTGCAGGAAGAGAAAGCACGGCAAAAAAGTCGCGAGGAGTATCTGCAAAGCCAGGTGAATACGCTGTGGCGTACATTGCCACGTCGTGAAGAAGAAAAAACGGTTGCCGAAGCGCGTCGCTACCCTTCTGAACCGCAAGAAAATCTGCTCTATTTTATGGAGAAGAACGCGCCGTTACTGGAATCCTGGCAGCGTGAGATTTTGCGTATTGTGCGCAAGGTCAGCCAATATTTCTACCCGCAGAAACAGACCCAGGTGATGAACGAAGGTTGGGCGACATTCTGGCACTACACCATTCTTAACCACCTGTACGATGAAGGAAAAGTGACGGAACGCTTTATGCTGGAGTTCTTGCATAGCCACACCAATGTGGTGTTCCAGCCGCCGTATAACAGCCCCTGGTACAACGGCATCAACCCGTATGCGCTCGGATTCGCGATGTTCCAGGATATCAAACGGATTTGCCAGTCGCCAACGGAAGAAGATCACTACTGGTTCCCGGATATCGCAGGGAAAGACTGGCTGGAGACACTGCATTTTGCGATGCGTGACTTCAAAGATGAGAGCTTTATCAGCCAGTTCCTGTCACCGAAGTTAATGCGCGATTTCCGCTTGTTTACGGTGCTGGATGACGACCGCAATAACTATCTGGAAATTGCAGCGATTCACAATGAAGAGGGTTACCGGAAGATCCGTGCGGAGCTTTCTGCGCAGTACAATCTGAGTAATCTGGAGCCAAACATCCAGGTCTGGAACGTCGATTTACGTGGCGACCGCTCGCTAACGCTGCGCTATATTCCGCATAGTCGCGCACCGCTGGATAAAGGCCGCCGTGAAGTCCTTAAACATGCCCATCGCCTGTGGGGCTTTGACGTCACACTTGAGCAGCAAAATGAGGATGGTAGCGTTGAATTACTGGAACGCTGCCCGCCCAGGCTGAACAGTCTTTAGGTATAAAAAAACGCTTCCTTCGGGAAGCGTTTTCGTTTTGCTACGGGAGATGAAAATGCCAGCTTAACGGCTGTGCATCGCCAAATCGCCCGGTAAATTTTTCTGCATCCGATGCCAGATTTCACCACTCTCGCGCCCGTAGGTACGAACGGTATCAAACACCTGATCATGCAACCCTTGTTGGCAAATTTCTGCCAGGCGGTGATAAAAACCTAACGCCAGGCTGCGCGCTTCTGGGCTTGAGAAATAATGACGCCCGATGCGGGTATACAATCCTTTCATTCCATTGAGGATTAGCCCGTAAATCGGGTTGCCGGAAGCAAATGCCAGACCACGGAAAATGCTGTAATCCAGTTTGGCAAATGCGTCAGCGTGGTCTTCAACACTGTTTGCGGTCGCCAGAACTTCTTGCGCCTGGTCCGGGTGCTGACGAACAGCCGTACGAATAAAAATTGTCGCAATGTTAGTTCGCACTGACAGCAGGTTGTCGATCAACTGCGGTACGCTGTCGTGATCGAGGCGCGCCAGTGTTTCCAGAATGTTTAAACCGGAAGTTTCCCAGAAGTTATTTACTTTGGTCGGTTTGCCATGCTGAATCGTTAACCAACCATCACGCGCCAGACGCTGAAGCACCTCGCGCAAAGTGGTACGGGTCACGCCAATGAGTTCGGATAATTCGCGTTCAGCCGGAAGAATAGTTCCCGGAGCAAAGCGGTTATTCCAGATACTCTCGATGATATATTCTTCCGCGAAACCCGCTGGGCTCTGCGCCTTAATGACCATAGTATGCTTTCCATTACACAGGTTTTGCTAAAGAGACTCATCATACCAGATGCCATGCGGCGCAGGTAGCGGCGACAAGTGTCAAAGTTGGAATCGTGGTTTAATTTTGCAGGAAATCACACATCCAAAGATATTCCAGTGCTTTGATTGATATAATATGCACGAGTCATCTGAAAACCACTTAATGGAGAATGGAAATTCAACGATGGAAATGTCTACCGGACGTGCGCTTTTTCGCAACTTTTTAGGTCAATCGCCAAGTTGGTATAAACTGACTTTACTGACTTTTTTAGTGATTAACCCATTAGTTTTTTGGTTTGTTAGCCCGTTTATTGCAGGCTGGATGTTGGTGGCAGAGTTTATATTTACCCTCGCCATGGCTTTGAAGTGTTATCCGTTACTGCCGGGCGGCCTGCTGGCTATTGAAGCGGTCTTCGTCGGCATGACAACCCCCGACCATGTGCGTGAAGAAATTGCCGGAAATCTTGAAGTGCTGTTGCTGCTGATATTTATGGTGGCGGGTATCTACTTCATGAAGCAACTTCTGCTGCTGGTCTTTACCAAACTTCTGCTGGGCATCCGCTCGAAGATTTTACTGTCTCTGTCTTTTTGTCTCGCCGCTGCGTTTTTGTCAGCGTTCCTGGACGCACTTACCGTTGTCGCGGTAGTGATTAGCGTCGCTGTAGGCTTTTACGATATCTATCACCGCGTTGCGTCTACAGGCGATCTTGAAAATGATATTCAGGACGATACAAATCTTGATTCAGACCATCGTAATACGCTTGAACAATTCCGCGCATTTTTACGCAGCCTGATGATGCACGCGGGTGTCGGTACGGCACTTGGCGGCGTGATGACGATGGTTGGTGAACCCCAAAACCTGATCATTGCGAAAAATGCCGGTTGGCATTTTGGCGATTTCTTCCTGCGTATGGCTCCCGTGACTATCCCGGTTCTGATTTGTGGATTACTCACCTGCGTGTTGCTGGAGTCCACTAAGATCCTCGGTTACGGTGAAAAACTGCCTGAGAAAGTACGTGGCATTTTACAGGACTACGATACTAAAAGTGCCCAAAAGCGCACCCGACAGGATCGTGTGAAGCTGATAGTTCAGGCGTTAATTGGTGTCTGGCTGGTCGTCGCGCTAGCGCTGCATTTGGCCGAGGTTGGGTTAATCGGTCTGTCGGTGATTATCTTTGCTACTGCACTGTGCGGCGTGACTGATGAACATCAAATAGGTAAAGCATTTACCGAAGCACTGCCGTTCACCGCCCTGCTGACCGTATTTTTTGCGGTTGTTGCCGTCATCATCGACCAGCATCTGTTTACGCCGGTCATCCAGTTTGTGCTGCAAGCTGAACCGCATTCGCAGTTGGCGTTGTTCTATCTGTTCAACGGCATTTTGTCGTCGATTTCCGATAACGTATTTGTCGGTACGGTTTACATCAACGAAGCGAAAACCGCGCTCACCAGTGGGATTATCGATCTCAAACAATTTGAGTTGCTGGCAGTGGCAATTAACACCGGCACCAACCTGCCGTCCGTTGCGACACCTAACGGCCAGGCCGCGTTCTTGTTCTTGCTTACCTCAGCGCTAGCGCCACTGATTCGTCTGTCTTATGGCCGTATGGTTCTGATGGCGTTGCCGTACACAATAGTGCTGACTCTCGTCGGCTTGTTGGGCGTTGAATATACTCTCGTCCCAGCGACCGAATGGATGATGCATTCAGGGTGGATTTCTTCACCGGTAATGAGCGCAATACCGCATTAAGTTAAATTAACGGGCAGCCTGCTGCCCGTTTGCTTTTTTGTCTGATAAACATCCGATTAGCGCGTTATTTTGATGTGCCTACTAGCGCAGAAATCGAATTCGTTTACACTGCCGACTAAACGC
The DNA here is from genome assembly GCA_965119215.1 of uncultured Buttiauxella sp. GTDB lineage: Bacteria > Pseudomonadota > Gammaproteobacteria > Enterobacterales > Enterobacteriaceae > Buttiauxella. Next base: position 420,824 of record CBCPKK010000001.1, on the reverse strand, counting down.
ATGCTGCAGGGAAACTGATTATGTTGCGATATTTAAACCAATGCTCCCGCGGGCGCGGTGCCTGGCTTCTTCTGGCAATCACGGCCTTTGCTCTGGAAATGGTAGCATTGTGGTTCCAGCACGTGATGTTGCTGAAACCATGTGTGATGTGTATTTACGAACGTTGCGCACTGTTTGGCATTATGGGTGCAGGGATTGTCGGTGCGATTGCACCAAAAACGCCGTTACGCTATGCCGGGATTGCTTTGTGGCTTTACAGCGCCGGGAAAGGTCTGCAGTTGGCATGGGAACATACTATGCTGCAACTTCACCCCTCACCTTTTGTGACCTGCGATTTTGCCGCGCGCTTCCCAAGCTGGCTACCGCTGGATAAGTGGCTTCCGCAAGTGTTTGTGGCAACCGGTGACTGTTCCGTACGCCAGTGGGAGTTCCTGTCGTTGGATATGGTGCAGTGGTTAGTGGGGATTTTTGCCGTGTTCCTGCTGATTGCCGTCCTGGTATTGATTGCTCAGCCTTTCAAACCAAAACGCCGCGATCTGTTCGGTCGTTTCTAACAGCACTTCGAAACAAAAGTAAAAGGCCGCTAACTTACGTTAGCGGCCTTTTTGTTATTTGTGGTCGCGTCGATAAAGTTTCCATTCATCGATTCGCTCACCACCTGGTAGTATGCAGTCGGCACTTTCGCCCTGAGCGGTAGTGACTTTTACTGACTGCCCACCCTTTTCTTCGCAGTAAACTGCTGCAGGATTCGGCATGCCGATAACCTTAGGGGGTTCAGGTGCAGTAGGTTCACTACTCGCACAACCGCTTAGTATCAACGCTCCGAGCAGTAACATTGTTTTTTTCATTATTCCTCCGGTTAGGAGGTGAATGTTAAAGCGGGGGAGCGGTGAAAGCAAAGACGTGTGGCGTTAGCGAGTTGCTACGTTTACGTGATTTTGATGAATCGCATTCATCGAACGATGTAGGGCATGCATCCCTGATTTACAGAAGATACAAACAGCGCCATGGGGATTTGTTTCTCGGACATCGTAGGGGGAAGTGCGATACTGTGAACCGCCGCATGACGGACACTTAAATGTTAAATACTTGATAAAAACCTACTCTTATTAATTATTGAAAGAACACCCTACCACAAAGATTTCACTTTGTGTGATTTATTTTTGTGTTCTTTCTCGATACTGGTGGTTTAGTCTGCCCACTCAGGTTTGTTTAAAATATGATCCTGCCAGTCACGGACTTCGGACTCTTTCACCGCGATATGACGCACAGAAATGCGTTCGCCGTGCATAGCCGCTTTTGAACCCGTCAGCAAAGGATGCCACGTTGGCAAGTCTTTGCCTTCGGCCAACAGGCGATAAGCACATGAGTGCGGCAGCCATTCAAAGGTCGGCAGGTTATCACGAGTCAGCTTGATGCAATCTGGCTCGAACTCAAAGCGGCGAGCGTAGTTTTTGCACTGACAGGTTTTGATGTTTAATTGCTTACAGGCGACGTTGGTGAAATAGATTTCATCGCTGTCTTCGTCCATCAATTTATGCAGACAGCACTGGCCGCAGCCATCACAGAGAGATTCCCACTCCGCGTCACTCATTTCGTCAAGAGTTTTACACTGCCAGAACGGCGCTGTTGTCATGATGGTGTCCGGTAATAAAAAAACAAGCGCACCTTATAAACAGTCTGAGCCGCAGATGCAAGTTTTGCCGCCCGCAGGCGGCAAATAAGATTATAGAACGCGGGTGGTCAAACTACGATCGGCAAAGCTCACTTCAAGCTCATCGCCGCTGTTCAACGGCCCCACGCCTTCCGGCGTTCCTGTAAGAATCACATCACCCGCGCGGAGGGTGAAGAAGCGGCTCATATAGGCAATTAATGGCACAATTTTGTGGATCATGTCAGACGTACTGCCCTGCTGGCGCACTTCGCCATTGATCTTCAGTGCAATCGGGGAATTTTGCGGATCGCCACTAAATTCATTAGCAGGAATAAAACCAGAAATGGGGCAAGAATTATCAAATCCTTTGGCTTTTTCCCACGGCTGACCCGCTTTTTTGAGTTTGCCCTGTAAGTCACGCAGCGTGAGGTCAAGCGCTACACCATAACCGGCGATGGCTTTGGTCACATGTTCTTCCGTTGCCTGTCTTAGCGTCGAGCCAATCAGGATCGCCAGTTCGACTTCATGATGAACGGAACCAAATTCCTGTGGCAGAACCAGCGGCTGGCGAATATCGCACAACGCGCTTTCGGGTTTAATAAACAACACCGGTTCATCGGGCGTTGCACTGCCCATTTCTTTGATATGTTTTGCGTAGTTACTGCCTACGCACACTACTTTGCTGACCGGAAAATCCAGCAGCGCACCCTGCCAATTATGATGCTGATACATGCCTTTCCTCTGCGTCGTTGTGTTAACTACATTGTGTTCACCGTATTCGATACTAGAGAAAAAATTCCCGGCTGAACACTGGCGAGTGTGCGTTATTGTGCGATAGCGTCCGCCATCGTTGCGATGCTAATCGCAAAGTAGTAAGAACGGTTCCAGTGCATGATCGTACGGAAGTTGTTATAGACGAGGAATGAGCGCCCCAGGTTATCGTCCGGGGTAATAATCCAGGATTTTTGTGTGGACGCAGGCTGTTGGGTTCCCTCTTTAAATGTGACACCCAGCTGTTGCCATTGGCTGACAGTCTTGCCCTGATCTGTTTTCGTGCCAGCAAGCACGCTGTCGAAACCTTCAGGCAAGATTATCTCAGTGCCCCAACCTCCACCCGCTTTCCAACCTTCTGTTTCCAGGTAGTTGGCTGTTGATGCAAAAACATCGCTGGTGTCTTTCCAGATATCGATTTTCCCATCACCGTTGCCGTCTGCACCGTAACGCAGATAAGAACTCGGCATGAACTGGTTTTGCCCCATCGCACCCGCCCACGAGCCTTTCAGTTCGTCTACGGTGATATGCCCTTGGTCGAGTATCTGCAATGACGCCATCAGTTCTTTAGTGAAGAACGCTTCTCTACGGCCTTCAAAGGCCAGTGTCGCCAGCGCAGAAACGATATCTTCTTTACCCTGGATTTCACCAAAATGACTTTCCATGGCCCACAACGCAACGATGTACTGGCTTTGCACGCCTGTACGCAGACTTATCGCATTTAATTCGTTTTGATGTTGCTGGTACTGAGCACGTGCTTGTTCAATCTTCTGCGGCGTAATCACGCGAGCAAGATATTCATCAAGCATGATTTTCTTTTCGAGTTGGTTCTGGTCTGATTTTATGACCCGATCAACAAAATGGACGTTGGCAAAAGCATTGTTGATGGTGCTGTCGCTTATCCCCTGAAGCCGGGCTTGTGCCTTGAGGGTTTCGACATACGCGGGAAATTCATTAGGATCGCGCCCTTGCTGTGCAAGCGTTGTCGGCGCTGATTTTGCCTCAGGCTGAGCAGCTACAGGTGGATTAACAATGGATTGCGTCTGCGCCCCCAGAGATGCGGCTGTGTAACTGGCAAGCATAAAGGCGATGACCGTTAAACAAATTGCTGGAGTATTCATCATTTTTCCCGCGGTTATTTGTTCTAAATATCATCGCCCTTTATGTTCAGGAAAGATTGAGCACTAGTCTGAAACTTATTTTTTCGGACTATTTTCGAGATGCATTTTTAACAAACTTTCTGGTGGCGGTGGCAATTGTAAATAATAGCCGACATCTTTGAGCGCTTCTTTTACTTTATCAAAATCAGCATTGGCCAGTTTTTTACTCCCATCAAGCGGCAATATCATCGCCAATTTCGGTGTACCAAAACCTTTCATCAATTCTTCAGGTACGCGAGAGAAATCGTCTTTTTTTTCGACATAAAGATAAGTCTGGTCACGTTTGCTACTTCTGTAGATCACACAAAACATTTTTTTTACTCTATTTTCGCCAGATGGTGGCTTGCCTGAATATACTGGTGACTATAACATGCCAGATGTACTTCGGAATATCGTCCCACACGGGTGGGGATTAAAACTGAATTGAGTAAGGCCAGGATGTCAAACACGCCAATCGAGTTAAAAGGCAGCAGTTTTACCTTATCAGTGCTTCATTTACATGATGCACAACCCGAGGTGATTCTCCAGGCCCTTCAGGACAAAGTATCCCAGGCACCAGCTTTTCTGAAAAATGCCCCCGTGGTGGTGAATGTTGCCGGCCTCGATGGTTCAGTTAACTGGAAGAAAATCCAGCAAGCAGTGGTTTCTTCCGGTTTGCGAGTAGTCGGTATAAGTGGTTGTAAAGACGAAGCGCTGAAAAAGGAAATTGAGCGCGCCGGATTACCCTTACTGACTGAAGGGAAAGAAAAAAATTCACGCGCTAAGGCCGCACCCGTTGAGGCCGTAGCACTTGTCGAACCCATTGTTAACCCGATCACAAAAACGCGTTTGATTGATACCCCAGTTCGTTCCGGTCAGCGCATTTATGCACCAAACTGTGATTTGATTATCACCAATCACGTCAGTGCCGGTGCAGAACTTATCGCAGATGGTAATATTCATGTTTACGGCATGATGCGTGGCCGTGCTCTGGCGGGTGCCAGTGGCGATCGTGATGCACAAATATTCTGTACACATCTTGCTGCTGAACTGGTTTCAATAGCGGGTGAATACTGGCTGAGTGAACAAATACCAGCCGATTATTATGGGAAAGCAGCACGCCTGAGTTTGGCTAGTGGTGCTCTCTCCGTTCAATCTTTGAATTAAGCCCTTTTAACAAGGAATTCCTTTATGGCACGCATTATTGTTGTTACATCGGGTAAAGGGGGCGTCGGTAAGACCACGTCCAGCGCGGCCATCGCTACGGGTTTGGCCCAGAAGGGAAGAAAAACCGTCGTTATCGATTTTGATATTGGCCTGCGTAATCTGGATTTAATCATGGGTTGCGAGCGTCGCGTGGTTTATGACTTCGTCAACGTGATTCAAGGCGACGCCACGTTAAACCAGGCGTTGATCAGAGATAAACGCACCGAGCAGCTTTATATTCTCCCGGCCTCACAAACTCGCGATAAAGACGCCCTCACCCGCGAAGGCGTGGCGAAAGTGCTCGAAGATCTGAAAAATATGGACTTCGAATTTATCGTTTGTGATTCCCCAGCAGGGATCGAAACGGGCGCATTAATGGCGCTCTATTTTGCTGATGAAGCGGTTATTACCACTAACCCAGAAGTTTCATCAGTACGAGATTCCGACCGTATTCTCGGTATTCTTTCTTCTAAATCTCGCCGTGCAGAAAATGGTGAGCCGCCGATTAAAGAACACCTGCTGTTAACTCGCTATAACCCAGGCCGTGTAAATCGTGGCGACATGCTGAGCATGGAAGATGTGCTGGAAATCCTGCGCATTCCATTGGTCGGGGTTATTCCTGAAGATCAATCTGTTCTGCGCGCTTCAAACCAGGGTGAGCCGGTCATTCTTGACCAGGAAGCTGACGCTGGTAAAGCTTATGCGGATACTGTTGAGCGCCTGCTTGGCGAAGAGATCCCTTTCCGCTTCATTGAAGAAGAGAAGAAAGGTTTCCTCAAACGCCTGTTCGGAGGATAAGTTATGGCATTACTAGACTTTTTTCTCTCACGGAAAAAGAACACCGCCAACATTGCAAAAGAACGTCTGCAAATAATCGTGGCAGAACGTCGCCGTGGTGATAGTGAACCGCATTATTTACCGCAGCTAAAACGCGATATTCTTGAAGTGATTTGCAAATACGTCAAAATCGATCCAGAGATGTTAACCGTCGTTCTCGATCAAAAAGATGACGATATTTCGGTTCTGGAGCTTAACGTAACATTGCCAGAAACGCAGGAAGCCACAACCAAATCCGCGTAGTTCTGATGCAAAAGAATAAACCCCCAGGATTTCTCCGGGGGTTTATTAATTTTTACGTACTGACAATCGTGTAATACAGATCATTCTTAAAGATTAATGGGTGTATTCCATTATTACCCCACCTATCCCTGTAATTATTCCCAGTAATCTTTAGCCAATATTAATAGTCTGCCAACAACGTTTTTAAAGCTTCACCCATTACACGACCACGCCAGCCACTGATTAATTCCGGCTGCATTGTTTGTGGTTTTAATTGCCAGTGCCAGTTCAATAACTGGTTAATTTGACGACGGGATGCAAGCAACTCAGCACTTAACCCACAGGTTTCACTCACCAGCAGGACCTGCGCTTTTATCGCTTTAAATACGCGGCGATAACCCGGCATATCAACAAGATTACTCAACGGCTCAGGTAATTCATCTTCTGGTAACGCCTGGGCTTCAGCGACCATAGCCAGCAGAGCTTTGCCATGGAAACGAATTTCGCTGCCATTTAGCCCCAGATGGTCGAGTTCACCCAAAGAACCAGGCATGTAACGAGCAACTTGCCACAAGTGTTCTTCACGCACCACGAAGTTGACCGCCATATCGCGCTCACGAGCCTTACGCAGACGCCACGAGGCCAGTTTCTTCAGGCAAGCTAACTGACGCGGTTTTAATTGCCATGCGTTGCTGATTTCACGCCATGCTTCTTCAGGATCTAATACTTCCTGGCGGCGCGCTGCCATCAGATTGCATTCATCCAGAGCGGCATCCATCCAGCCCGCAGCTTGCGTCTCTTCCATTAGCTTATGCGCAATCGGCAGCAGGTAGAGCACGTCAGCGGCAGCGTATTCACACTGTCGTTCAGTCAGCGGACGCGCCAGCCAGTCGGTACGTGATTCGCTTTTGTCCAGTGCAATGCCCGTGAAGGATTCAACGATGGTTGCAAAGCCGCAAGAAAGCGGTCGTCCGCTGAAAGCGGCCAGAATCTGCGTATCAATAAACGGGTTAGGTTGCATGCCAAAGGCATTAAGGAACACTTCCAGATCTTCGCTGCCTGCGTGCAGGAACTTAATCACTGCTGTATCTTGCAGCAGCTCCTTAAACGGCGACCAGTCAGAAATTGCCAGCGGGTCGATAAGCGAAATGGTTTCGCCATCGTACAACTGAATCAAACCCAGTTGCGGGTAGTAAGTCCGTGTGCGGACAAATTCAGTGTCCAGCGCGACAGCCGGAAAGTGACGAGCCGCTTCGCACACGTTGGCAAGGGCTTCGTCGGTAATAATCATTTGGTAAGTCAAATTCAGTTCTCTTAGGTTTGCGCCCATAAAAAACGCCGGTTTACCGGCGTTACAGACCGCTGAATAAATTCACTGTTCTTAACAGTACCTAACAGGACCAGTAAAAACAAAGAATGAGATCTTCGGGTTTACCCCAAACAGTCGAAAACCACGTTTTTCGGCTGTTTATCAAAAATATAAAACGCCGGTTTACCGGCGTTAGGGCGACTGACTCGGAGCTCAGGCGTTATTGTTGCCTTTACTGACCGATTCGTCACGTAGTTCTCGTCGTAATATTTTGCCCACGTTTGATTTTGGCAATTCTTCGCGGAATTCCACAAGTTTAGGCACTTTATAACCGGTAAGGTGACGGCGACAAAAAACAACCAGCGCTTCTTCAGTCAATGACGCATCTTTCTTTACGACAAAGATTTTCACCGCTTCGCCAGAAGCCCCGTTCGGAACGCCCACCGCCGCGACTTCAAGCACGCCACTGTGTTGCATCACAACGTCTTCAATCTCGTTCGGATAGACGTTGAAGCCAGACACCAGAATCATATCTTTCTTACGGTCGACGATGCGCATAAAGCCCTCTTCGTCCATAACCGCAACATCACCAGTGCGTAACCAACCATCTTGCAGAATTTCATCGGTCGCGTCCGGGCGCTGCCAGTATCCCAGCATCACCTGTGGGCCTTTCACGCACAACTCACCAGGCTCGCCTGCTGGGACTTCTTCACCTTCGTCATCAATCAGTTTCACTTCAGTGGAAGGCACAGGCAACCCGATGCTCCCGCTGTGGTAATTCATGTCGTGCGGGTTGGCACTGACTAATGGCGCGCATTCGGTCAGGCCGTAGCCTTCAAGTAAGAAGCGCCCTGTCAGTTTTTCCCAACGTTCAGCAACCACTTGTTGTACCGGCATCCCGCCACCAGCGGACAGATGCAGGCTGGAAAAATCGAGCTGCTGGAACTCTTTGTTGTTAAGCAGCGCGTTGAACAGCGTGTTAACGCCGGTCATGGCAGTAAACGGATATTTCGCCAACTCTTTGACCAGCCCTGGAATATCGCGCGGGTTGGTGATCAGCAGGTTTTGGCCGCCAAGCTCAATAAACAGCAGGCAGTTCATGGTCAACGCGAAGATGTGATAAAGCGGTAATGCCGTCACTACCAGCTCTTTGCGTTCAAACAGCAGCGGGCTATAGGCTGCCCGGACTTGCTCAAGGTTCGCCAGCATATTGCGATGTGTCAGCATCGCCCCTTTAGCAACGCCGGTCGTTCCGCCGGTATATTGCAAGAATGCGAGATCGGCATTCAGGATTTCTGGTTTGATGTATTGAAGGCGATAACCGTGTTGCAGAGCGCTGCGGAATGAAATGGCATCCGGCAGGTGGTATTTCGGCACCAGGCGCTTAATGTATTTAACAACGAAATTGACCAGCGTCCCTTTTGCCGCAGAAAGCTGATCGCCCATGCGGGTCAAAATAACGTGTTTCACCTGGGTTTTATCAACCACTTTTTCCAGGGTATGCGCAAAGTTTGAAACAATAATAATGGCGCTGGCACCGCTGTCATTAAGCTGATGCTCGAGTTCGCGCGGCGTATATAACGGGTTGACGTTCACTACCACCATGCCCGCGCGCAAAATACCAAACAGCGCAATGGGATACTGCAACAGGTTCGGCATCATCAGCGCGACGCGGTCGCCCTTTTGCAGGCCAAGACCTTGTTGTAAATACGCAGCAAACGCACGGCTCCGCTCTTCCAGCTTACGAAACGTCATCACTTCGCCCATGTTCATGAACGCAGGCTGGTCGGCATAGCGTGCCGCTGCTTGCTCAAACATATCAACCAGGGACTGATAACGGTCAGGATTTATCTCAGCCGCAACGTCGGCTGGGTAGCGGTTAAGCCAAACCTTCTTCAAGGAATCACCTCTGAATTTATTATTCGTCGTCATCACAACCCCAATATATAAACACGCCGTTAACATAATATTAACTCAGCGTACCAGTTTATTAATTAGACTGATTTAAGGTTGCGAAGCACATCACTAATTATTTTTATTCCATTCTGAAAATAAAGAGACAGCGGGCATGCCGCTGTCTCTATTTTTCAGTAAAACAAGCAGTTACTCAGTTACGATGGTCTGCACCTGTGCAGGTCCCGGATTGTACCATCCGCCGCCCCACATACCGCCGCCGTAGCCGTAACGGCCACGGTAAGGATACGGCCCGCCCCAGAACCACGGGTCGATCGGCTGCGGCGGCATGACGACTTGTTGCACGACACGCCAACGTTTGTAGCCATTCGCCTGCATCACCATAAACTTGTACGGTGTCTCACCAATTTTCCCTTCGACCACGCCAGTGATTGGCCCGACAACCGTAACCAATTGCCCGCGAAAATCTACCGGGTCAAGGAATCCATTAACATCTGCGTAGATACGCCCTCTTGAGGGCTCACCCAATTGCGGACGTGCACCGTCATCAAGAGTTACAGTGGCGATTTCCAGGCGAGTTCTGCCTTGTTTGTTATCAATGTTTACCACTCGCCCACCGAAACGTGCTTCTTGCCCAACATAGAGCTGCGGTGCATTCATCACCCGCACTAAATCCTGTTGCGGCGTAGCACTGGTGCCTTTGATGGCATCCGGTATGGTGACGCAACCGCTAAGCAAAATGACTGCCGCAGTCGCCATTAATCGGCTAACAATCCTGACATGTAAACCAGCCATATCCTTTCTCCTTAACGCAGTTTCGCTTCACGAAAACGTTGAGTGTTACTGTCTGCCTGGAAGTTTCTTCCACGTAACTTCATTGCGCAGATAAACCGGCTCAGCGTGCTCTACCGCCACAGTGCGACCGGCATTCAATGCCTGAATCGCCAGCGGTAGCATATCTTCAGCTGCAGGAAGTGAAACGCCACCCTCACGGATGCTCAGTTCACTGTCCTGCGCCATATCAGGCCAGGCTTGCCAGCCAGTGCCGACTGTAGCCCACTCGCCCTGAAGTTGTTTCAACCGTTCAGCAACCGCTTCTGGCTTCAACACGGCTTCTGTTTCTTCGCCGTGCCAGATGCCTTGTTCATCGCGCTGATATTCAGCCCAATAAACCTCGCCCATGCGCGCGTCGATTGCGGCCAGCACACGCGTTGCGCCAGCCATGCGCCATGCGCCCTGGGCCATAGTGGCAAGTGTGGATACGCCTATCATCGGCAATTCAGCGCCCAGCGCCAGCCCTTGTGCGATACCAATACCAATGCGCACGCCGGTAAAACTACCAGGGCCACGGCCGTATGCCAGCGCATCTAATTGTTTAAGCGTTACGCTACCTTCGTTCAGGATATCGCGCACCAGCGGCAGAATACGCTGCGTATGTTCACGCGGGCAGAGTTCGAAACGGGCACAAGACGACCCTTCGTTGTACAGGGCAACAGAACAAGCTTCTGTTGCAGTATCGATGGCTAAAATTCGCATGTTTTGCCAACCTCTGGCGGGGAAATAGGGTCAAAAATCGGCGCGCAGCTTAACATAGTCTGGCACAAATTACTGCGCCGGACGGGCGCTAAGAAATTCAACTGCCCGATTTATATCCCGCGTACGCGGTGTCGGCGGCAGGCTGTTGAGGAACACAGCACCATAGGGCCGCATCACCAGGCGGTTATCACAAATCACCAGCACACCGCGATCGTCAACGTCACGGATTAAACGCCCAACACCTTGTTTTAAGGTGATTACCGCATCAGGCAACTGGACATCTTCGAAGGGATCACCGCCACGCAGGCGGCAATCTTCCATACGGGCTTTCAGTAATGGATCGTCCGGAGAGGTAAACGGCAGTTTATCGATAATCACCAAAGACAGCGCATCGCCGCGAACGTCCACGCCTTCCCAAAAACTACTGGTCGCCACCAGCAATGCGTTACCTGCATCAACAAATTGCTGCAACAGTTGGCCTTTGCTGGTTTCACCTTGCAGTAATACCGGCAATGTCATGGTGGCGCGGAATTGTTCCGCCAAATCACGCATCATCGAATGGGAAGTACACAACATGAAGCAACGACCGTTGTTTGCTTCAATCAGCGGCTTGAGCATTTTTGCCAGATGCCTGCCCGCCGCCGGTTGATTTGGCGTTGGCAAACCTCGCGGTACACACAGCAACGCCTGGGTAGCGTAATCAAATGGGCTGGCTAATAACAGCGTATCGGCGTCGGCAATGCCCAGGCGTTCAGTGAAATGGCTAAGCTGGTCGTTTACCGAAAGCGTTGCCGAGGTAAATATCCAGGTGCCCGCTTTCTGGCTGATCACTTCCTGGAATTTATCCGCGACCGACAGCGGCGTTAATGCCAGTGTGAAGTTGCGCGAGTTGCATTCATACCAGTAGCTGTATCCCGGCGTATCAACCTCTTTCAGGCGTTTAATTCGCCCACGCAAAATAACAGCGCGATCAAAGGCAGCATCCAATAAAGCAGAACGTCCAAGTGACATTTTTGCCACGTCGTAACACAACTCAAGTGCATCATCGAGCAGCAGCAACGCACGCTGGATAGACGGTTCCGCCAGCAATTCACGCAAATTCCCGCGATAACCGGGGTCACCCATTTGCAGGCGGAAGTCCTGGGTACTTTGCGCCAGGCGGTCAGCACTTTTTTGTAATTGCTGGGCATCACGGACTTCAGTGCGATAAGCGATGGAAATATCTTTGGCGATATCCAGCAACTGGCGGCTGGACACGGACTGGCCGAAATACTGGCTCGCGATGTCCGGGATTTGGTGGGCTTCATCGAAAATCATGACTTCGGCTTCGGGAATCAACTCACCAAAGCCGCCCTCTTTCACCACCATATCGGCCAGAAAGAGATGATGGTTAACCACCACCACGTCGGAATCCATGGCTTTTTTACGCGCTTTTACCACGAAGCAATCTTTGTAGAGCGGGCAATCCTGGCCAAGACAGTTATCGTTGGTGCTGGTGACCATCGGCCAGACGGTGGAATCTTCAGCAACGCTTGCACAGGTACTGATATCGCCATCTACCGTTTCAATCGCCCAGCCACGGAGTTTGACGATTTCGCTGAGCGTCTGGACTTGCAGGTCACCGCCCGCCAGAGCCTGTTGCTCCAGCCTTTCCAGACACAAATAGTTTGAACGCCCTTTTAGCAGCGCCAGACGCCCTTTGAAGTCGAGCGCTTTGGCAACCGTGGGCAAATCGCGGGAAAAAAGCTGATCCTGCAATGCTTTTGATCCGGTGGAGATAATGACTTTTTTGCCGGAACGCAGAGCCGGGGCCAGGTATGCGTAGGTTTTACCGGTACCGGTACCCGCTTCCACCACCAGCTCGCGCCCGGAAGTGATAGCGTTGGCGACGGCCTCAGCCATTTGCCGTTGCGGTTCACGCGGTTTAAAACCTTTTATCGCCGTGGCGAGTTGGCCGTCTGCTGCAAAATCGTCTATCACATTACCCCCTGGATTAGCCCGCGATTATGTCAGCCCCTGCCGTGTTAATCCAGCAAGCCAGTGGAAGCCGCCTGCGGATTGTGGCAGGCTGTGGCGCAACATGAACGAGCTGATAAGGAAACAGTGATGAGTATTGTGCGTATAAAACCGGAAGCACGTTGGTCTGATGCGGTTATCCATAACCACACCCTGTACTACACCGGTGTGCCTGAAAACCTGGATGCGGATGCCTATGAGCAAACCGCGAATACCCTTGCGCAAATCGACACTGTGCTGCAAGAGCAAGGCAGCGATAAGAGTAAGATCCTCGACGCAACGATTTTCCTGCCAGAAGGTGCAGATTTTGCAGCGATGAATAAAGCCTGGGATGAGTGGGTTGTGGCGGGTCATGCGCCGGTACGTTGTACCGTGCAGGCAAAATTGATGAACCCGCGCTACAAAGTAGAAATTAAGATTATCGCAGCAGTGTGAAACGACGCGGGCGCAAGCTCGCGTTATTCGTCGTCGTTTTCTTCGTAACGGTCCTGGTATCTTTCCTGGCCATCATCATTTCCGTTATCATCTTCGCTTTCTGCATCGCCTACGTCATCGTCTTCAAAACGCACGGCAACCATTTCACCAGTATGATTGGCGCGAATTTCTGCGGCGACCAGGGTGATTGCTTCACCGCTGCTCATGCCGTTCATCATCAGTTCTTGAATACGCTCAACCGCTTTCTGCTGTTGGTCATGGGATAGTGCGGGTAATCCTGAAATCATTTTCGACTCCTGTTACATTGCCTGGGTTAATTATTTCACGCTGCTTTCAAGGTTTCCAGAGGGACCCTCGTTATAGCAGAATGATCTGTCTCTTTTTTAGTTGTGGTTTATGACGTTGCAAACTCTAACTTTTCGTACGCGCCCGTGGCATCCAGATGCTGTTCAACACATTTTCAAAGCGTTAGCGCAGCAACCGTGGGCAATGCTGCTGCATTCCGGCTTCGCTGACCATCCCCATAATCGCTTTGATATTCTGGTGGCCGAGCCGCGCGCAACTTTAGTGACTCGTGGTGCTGAAACAACAATTTGCACAGATGGCGTCAGTTCGACTCATTATGGCTCGCCACTGCAACTGTTGCAGCAAACGCTGGACAGTTTCGGTTACCAGCCAGCAGCGCACCCGGAGTTACCCTTTTTAGGCGGCGCTCTGGGTTTGTTTGGTTATGACTTGGGTCGGCATTTTGAGAAATTACCTGAACAGGCTCAGGCCGATCTCACCACACCGGATATGGCGATTGGCATTTATGACTGGGCTTTAATTGCCGACCATCAAAACAAGCAGCTGACGTTGCTAAGTTGGGGGGATATCGATGCTCGCCAACATTTCCTTGAAACACTGGTGCCTGACAGCGTCCGCCAACCGTTCCGCCTGACCAGCGCCTGGCAGTCGAATATGACCCGCGAGCAGTATGGACTTAAATTCCGTCAGGTACAGGATTATCTCAAAAGTGGCGATTGCTACCAGGTGAACCTTGCGCAACGTTTTAGCGCCAGTTACGAAGGTGATGAGTGGGAAGCGTTCGAGCGCCTGAGTACGGCAAATCGTGCGCCATTCAGCGCGTTTATTAGATTGCCAGAAAGCGCGATCCTGAGCCTGTCGCCAGAGCGCTTTATTTTACTGGAAGGCAAAAATATCCAGACACGGCCGATTAAAGGCACCCTGCCGCGCCTTGAAGATCCAATTGCCGATGCGCAACAGGCCGAAAAGCTAGCGAACTCGCCGAAGGATCGCGCAGAAAACCTGATGATTGTCGATTTGCTGCGTAACGATATTGGCCGCGTCGCCATTCCAGGTAGCGTAAAAGTCCCTGAACTCTTTGTCGTCGAGCCGTTCCCGGCGGTTCACCATTTGGTGAGCACGATTACCGCGCAATTACCTCAGCATCTTCAGGCAACAGATTTGCTACGGGCGTGCTTCCCTGGCGGATCTATCACTGGAGCGCCAAAAGTACGCGCCATGGAAGTTATTGAAGAACTGGAACCCCAGCGGCGTAACGCCTGGTGCGGAAGCATTGGTTATTTGAGCTTCTGCGGCAACATGGACACCAGTATCACTATCAGGACTGTCACCGCTGAAGGCGGCAAATTATATTGCTCTGCGGGGGGCGGTATTGTGGCCGATAGTGTTGAATCTGCGGAATATCAGGAAACTTTTGATAAAGTTAACCGTATCCTTCCTCAATTAGAGAGTTGATGAGATGTCTGGTTTGTCCCTGAGCATGAACGATTTTTTATCTCGTTTTCAGCTGTTACAACCGCCTGCAACCCACGTGAGCGGCAATAAGCGCCAGGCCGCGGTGCTAATCCCCATTGTGCGCCGCCCGCAGCCTGGCCTGTTACTGACACAGCGTTCCGCCATGATGCGTAAACACGCCGGGCAAGTTGCATTCCCCGGCGGCGCAGTGGATGACACAGATGAATCTTTAATTGCAGCGGCACTTCGTGAAGCCTGGGAAGAAGTCGCCATTTCGCCAGACAGCGTTGAAGTGATTGGCACCCTGCCACCGGTTGATAGCGTTACGGGATTTACGGTCACGCCCGTGGTCGGCATTATTCCCCCTGATTTGCCCTACCGCGCAAGCGAAGATGAAGTGGCGGCGGTTTTTGAAATGCCATTAATGGAAGCGCTAACGCTTGGCCGCTACCATCCTCTGGATATCCATCGCCGCGGTAACGCCCACCGCGTGTGGCTATCCTGGTATCAGCATTACTTTGTCTGGGGGATGACTGCCGGAATTATCCGTGAGTTAGCTTTGCAGATAGGTGTGGAACCCTGATCACTCTTTAATTCTGCAAATTCGGCTATATTTAGCAGAGTGTCTTGCTGTGAATGAGTGGCTTTTTAGTCATTATTACTACAGCTAAGGTTAATCATTAGTTTAATTCATGTGAATAGTTTACTACGGTGAGCAATAAATTTTTACACTAGTCAGCTGCGATTTTACAGCAGCAAATTTTATTTAGCCGGTGTCCTGAAAGGAGTTTTAGTGTGATTAGCATATTCGACATGTTCAAAGTCGGCATTGGGCCATCCAGTTCCCATACCGTCGGTCCGATGAAGGCCGGTAAGTTGTTTGTCGACTCCCTGCTCGAAAAAGGATTACTGGAAGACACGACGCGGATTGCTGTCGATGTTTACGGTTCCCTGTCTCTGACAGGTAAAGGACACCATACCGATATCGCCATTATCATGGGTCTTGCGGGTAACGAACCGGCCACCGTTGATATTGATGCCATCCCGGCGTTTATCCGTGATGTAGAAACCCGCAGCCGTTTGTGGCTGGCGCAGGGTCGTCACGAAGTGGATTTCCCGAAAGATTCCGGCATGTGTTTCCGTAACGACAATCTGTCGCTGCATGAAAACGGCATGACCATCCACGCGTTCAGTGGCGAGAAAGAGATCTACACCAAAACCTATTATTCCATCGGCGGTGGTTTTATCGTTGATGAAGAGCACTTCGGCAAAGAAGCCACTGACGAAGTCGTGGTGCCTTATTCGTTCAATTCCGCACAGGAAATGTTGCAGCACTGTAAAGAGACTGGCATGTCCTTGTCTGGCGTGATCATGCAGAACGAACTGGCATTGCACAGCCGTAAAGAAATCGAAGAGTATTTTGCCAACGTCTGGCAAACCATGCGCGCTTGTATTGACCGTGGCGTTAACACCGAAGGCGTGTTGCCTGGTCCATTGCGTGTTCCGCGTCGCGCTTCTGCGTTACGCCGCATGCTGGTTTCCAGCGATAAACTGTCCAACGACCCCATGATCGTTGTCGATTGGGTGAACATGTTTGCGCTGGCGGTTAACGAAGAAAACGCTGCCGGTGGCCGTGTTGTTACTGCACCCACTAACGGTGCCTGCGGTATCGTTCCGGCAGTGCTGGCTTACTATGACCACTTTATCGAATCGGTAAGCCCGGATACGTATATCCGTTACTTCCTCGCATCCGGTGCCATTGGTACGCTGTATAAGATGAATGCGTCTATTTCTGGTGCAGAAGTCGGCTGCCAGGGCGAAGTTGGCGTGGCGTGTTCTATGGCTGCCGCAGGCCTTGCTGAAATTCTCGGTGCAAGCCCAGAGCAAGTTTGCGTTGCTGCTGAAATCGGTATGGAGCATAACCTTGGCCTGACGTGTGACCCGGTTGCCGGGCAGGTTCAGGTGCCGTGTATCGAACGTAACGCCATTGCCTCCGTAAAAGCGATCAACGCGACTCGTATGGCAATGCGTCGTACCAGCGAACCGCGTGTCTCTCTCGATAAGGTTATTGAAACCATGTACGAGACAGGCAAAGACATGAACGCCAAATACCGTGAGACTTCACGCGGTGGGTTGGCGATTAAAGTGCAGTGTGACTAATCCCCTTCTGGCCCTCTGAAAAGAGGGCCAATACCTACCACGGATACTTCTGGCATTCCTGCCGCAGCGCTAATAAGAATTGCCGCGCTGTCGCCGTCAAATCCGACTTCTGCGACCAGATAACGCAATATTGTGCCGATGGCAGCGTATTTATCGGCAACACGGTCAACCTGTCCTGCAAAAACAACGGTGTGCTCATGGCTCTGGCGACTATCGTCAGATAATCCGAGTGCAGCACCATATTTAGCCCGCAAATCACGGAATCCGTACGAATGGGTGCCTCGTGCATTTGCCCGTAAAACTCGTTCAGCTCATCCTGCAGTTGCTGGTAATAACCGATGTTAGCTTCCGGCAATAACCATTTCGCCCTGCGTAATTCCGATAACGATGTTGCCTCGGCCAAGGGATGATCACGCCGGGAAATCACACAGAAAGGCGCACTGAATAGCGGCTCGACGATGACATCCTCGGGGACTTTGGCTGGGTTAATCGTCCCTATCGCCAGGTCTAATTCACCTTGCTGAAGTAACGGCAGCAGTGTTGCCAGTTGCCCTTCTTTGATGTGCAAATTCGCCTGTGGAAGGCGTGATTTAAAACTATCAGCCACCGCCGGGAAAACGCTTAACGCTATCAGAGACGAAAATCCGATAGTCAGCTTGCCCTGTGAAAAATGATTAATTTGCTCCACTTCTTCAGCGGCACGTTGCAACTCCTCCAGAATCCACTCTGCCCGCCGAGAAAATGCCTCTCCCGCTTCAGTTAAGGTGATGCCTTCGTTACCGCGCAAAAAAAGTTGGGTGGATAAAACCTGCTCCAGCTCTCGTAACGTCCTGCTCACTGCGGGTTGGGATTGCCCCATTACTCGCGCGGCTCCACGGATGCTACGGCTACGAACCACTTGCCTGAAGACATGTAGCTGCTGCATTTTTGGCAAATACTTCATGCGCACCCCCTATCAATAAAAAGCATCACCCCAAACAAAATTGCATCTTTTGCTGGAATACCCGCACTGCTTATATAGCTATCAGAGTTTGCTATATGAACGCTATAACCAACGGGGCGATTCGCTCCTGGAACGGAATTCCGCATAAGGGTCCGCACGATGAAAAAAAATCACTCCTTGATGATTTTCCTGTTATTTCTGGGCTATGTCATTGTCTATATAGATAAAACGGTGATGGGCTTCGCATTATTGCCTATCGAAAAAGAGTTTGGCGTTTCCACACAGCAACTGGGTTACATCACCGGCATTTTCTTTCTGTCTTACTCGTTATTTCAGATCCCTGCGGGCTGGCTAAACGACCGCATCGGATTCCGAACCATGTTGGTTGTATCGCTCTGTTTGCTTGGCGGATTTGCGCTTTGCTTCGGTTTATTGGGGTTCAGCTTTGGCATGTTAATTCTGTTCCGCTTCCTTTCAGGGATCGGCCATTCAGGATATCCCTGCTCTTGTGCCAAAGCGGTGGTCAGTAACTTTAGCGTTGAGAAGCGCACGTTTGCCCAGTCAATCCTGCTCTCATCAGCAGGCCTTGCAATGACAATCGGCCCAATGGTGGCCGTCAGCGCGTTAACGCATATCGGCTGGCGTGGCTCGTTTGCCGGACTGGGTTTGATGGCATGCGCGGTCGCCATTGTTATTTTTGTGCTGGTACAAAAACCCAAAGCTGCGCCGAAATCAGCCTCGCCTGTCAATTATCGCGCATTACTCAAAAGCCCGACGGTAATCCTGCTGTTTATTGCGATTTTCTGCATCAACATCCCAAGCTACGGGCTGATGGCCTGGCTGCCTAAATTCCTGGTGCAACAACGCCATATGCCGCTTGAAGTCTCCGGGCTAGTGATTGCGGCAGGCGGGTTAGGGATCTGGATTTCTTCTCTCGGAACCGGCTGGTTGGTCGGCAAATATTTCCAGGGACGCGAACCACGAGTGATCGTCATTTGCTCACTTCTCAGCGCCCTGTGTATTTTTGCGATTTATCAGACGGCTTCACCTGTCGCCGCCAGCGTCTTTTTATTCCTGGGGCAGGTCTTTTTGATGGGCAGTTTTGTCACCGTCTTTACCCTGCCGATGAAACGTCTACCCGTCGAAACCATGGGTGCTGCGATGGGGCTTATCAATACCGGTGGCACATTGGGCGGTTTTGTCTCGCCTATTGTGATGGGGTATTTGATTAGCGTTAGCCAGGACTACTACACCACATTCATTTTCCTCGCGCTGGCTATGGTCGGCTCGGCACTTGCCGTCATTCCGCTGATGACGAAGAAATCTGCTTTAAACACTGTTACTGATTAACGGAGACATTATGACCTTCAATATTGATATTCTGACTGATGAAGTTGCCCAGGACGTGTCTCGCTGGCGTCAACATATTCATGCCAATCCTGACCTCTCTTTTCATGAACAACCGACCGCAGATTATATTGCCACTGAACTGGCAAGCTTTGGGCCACTTGAGTTGCGCCGTTTGACGCCAAATAGTGTGGTCGCGGAGTTACGTGGTAACTATCCTGGCCCCGTATGGGCTTTACGGGCAGATATTGATGCCCTACCGATTCAGGAAGACAGCGGTGAAGCGTTCAGCTCATGCAAACCCGGTGTGATGCATGCCTGCGGGCATGATGCCCATGCTGCGATGCTTATGGGGGCGGCAAAAGTGCTTTGCCATTTTCAGGATAAGCTCAAGGGAACGGTGCGGTTTATTTTCCAGCACGCGGAAGAAGTGCCGCCAGGCGGCGCTCAGGAACTGGTGAATCTGGGTGTGTTGCAAGATGTGGAATACATTTTTGGTCTGCACGTGATGCCGGATAAACCCACGGGAACCCTGTCGCTGAAAGAAGGCGTTTTCAGCGCATCCAGTGATAACTTCGATATTGTGATCACCGGTAAAGGCGGCCATGGGTCGATGCCTCAACTGTGCGTTGACCCGATTGTTATCGGTGCCGAAATCGTTAGTGCGTTACAGCAAATTGTTGCCCGTAAACTTGACCCATTGCATGCACCCGTGCTGACTATCGCCACTTTCCAGTCCGGTGAAAGTTACAATGTCATACCAAACAGTGCGCATCTTGCGGGCACATTGCGCACGCATAATCAGCAGGTTCGTGAGCAAGTTCCGCAACTAATGCAGCAGGTTGTCGCAGGGATTGTCGCCGCCCACGGCGCGACCTTCGATATTCAGTGGAAGCCCGGTTATGAGATTGGTAACAACCATGCTCGAGCCTGTGAAATCGCACGTAAGGTTATTCATCAAAACTTCCCTGCGGATACGCTGCAAACTGTGACAACGCCGTTATTTGGCAGTGAAGATTTCTCTTCTTATCAGCAGCATGTTCCCGGTTGCTTTATTTTCATCGGCAGTAAAAACCCGGCTAAAGGGGCTGTATGGAATGTCCACAATCCTCATTTCTTGCTGGATGAAGAAGCCATGAAAGTCGGCGTTAAAACCCACCTGAGTCTGGTAAGCCAACTGTTTGTTTAACATTCGCTAAAATAACAAGCGTCGTGCATGCGACGCTTGTGCGAGTGACATCATAAACATTCATCTAAAAGTATGATTTTACCGTCTTCTATCCAATCCCCCACTACACTTGGAATATTCTGTGTGCCGATTTCGGTCACGGTTCCAAACAGGGTGATCGCTGATGCAGACAGCACAACGCATATTACGGGGTTATCGCCGCAGGCGGTTAATTGTCTGCGTTGGGCTAGCTATTCTGGCATTATTTCTGACACTTAGCGCACGCTATGTGGCCGAGCGAAATGTCAATGAACAGCACATGCTGTCATTTAATCAGCGCGTCATCAGCACGCTGGAAAGTATTCTGATTCCCCTCGAGAAAACCAATAAAGATATTATTCCTCTGGTGGGAATGTCCTGTCAGGCCGCGCAAATCAAAATGCGTGAACGCGCTGCACGCCTGCAAACCGTGCGTTCCATTGCGCTAATTAAAGATGACATTCTTTACTGCTCAAGTATTTATGGCTCGCAGGCGATACCGATTAACCTGCTTCAGTCACGATTACCTTCAGCACTCCCTCTGTTATTCCTTTCGATAGACCATACGATAATGAAAGGGACGCCGATTCTGCTGTCCTGGACTCCGGCAAAAAACAGTAACCATGATGGCGTCATGCAGGCCATCAATATTGAGTTGCTGACCGGGTTAATACTTGAACCGGAACGCCCATGGGTATCGCGTGCTGTGCTGAATGTCGCGGACTCACATCTGGAATATGGGAAAGGGTTGTTGCAGAGAATCACCGTTGAGGAAGGAGATGTCAGCCATGAAATGGCGTCTGAAAGATTCGCGTTTTCCGTTACGACTATTGGGCCACCAGCTGGTCTTTTGGCATTAAGCAATCTGCCGACTCAACTGCCGTTGGCATTAATTCTCAGTATGTTGATTGGTTATATCGCCTGGCTTGCCACCGCCAATCGCATGAGTTTTTCGTGGGAAATTAACGTCGGGCTTGCCTCTCATGAGTTCGAGGTCTTTTGCCAGCCGTTGGTTAGCGCACGCAATCTTCAATGTGTCGGTGTTGAGCTACTTTTGCGCTGGAACAACCCGCGCCAGGGCTGGATTCCCCCGGACGTGTTTATTCCCCTTGCCGAACAACAAAATCTGATAGTCCCTTTGACCCGCTTTGTGCTCGATGAAACGGTACGTCATCTTGATATTTTTCCAAAATCGCGTGATTTCCACATCGGGATAAACGTGGCGGCCAGCCATTTCCATGAAGGCGTGATCATCGCCGATCTGCGGCGTTACTGGTTACCCGCGAAAGCCATTCAGAAACTGACTCTGGAGTTAACCGAACGAGATGCCTTGCCGGATGTGGATCATCGTGTTGTGCGTGATTTACATCGTATGGGCGTGAATTTGGCGATTGATGATTTTGGTACCGGGCAAAGTTCGTTGGCTTACCTGGAAACGCTGAATCCCGATGTGCTGAAAATAGATAAATCGTTTACTGCGGCGATTGGCACAGATGCGGTAAATTCGACGGTGACCGATATTATTATTGCTCTGGCACAGCGACTGGGAATTCAGTTGGTGGCGGAAGGTGTTGAAACGCCGTTGCAGGCAGAGTATTTGCGCAGCCACGGCGTGAATGTACTACAAGGTTATTTATATGCGCGGCCGATGCCACTGAGCGAGTTTTCTCGCTGGCTCAGGGGGAATAATACTCCCCCTCCTCGCCGTAACGGGCACCCTGTTCCGGTCATCCCGCTACGCTAAGTTACTCTTCTTCATCTTCATGTTCAGAGCGTTCTTTTACCACGCGAACCAGGTCCACGCGGTAATTGTTGGCTTCAATAATCTGGATGCGAAGCGGAGCCAGCTCAATCACGTCACCTGCTTTCGGGATCTGGCCATTTACCGCGATAACCAAACCGGCAATCGAGGCGATATCTTCATCGTCGTTAACCAGCGTGTTGATATCCAGGTGTTGCTGAATCGCATGCAGATCGGTTGAACCTTTAACCAGCCAGCCGTCGCCATCACGCACAATTTCTGGCGTTTCGTCAGCATCCGGGAATTCCCCGGCAATCGCTTCCAGAACGTCCAGAGGCGTAACCAACCCTTGCACCACACCGAACTCGTTGTTCACGATAACGAAGCTACCGCGAGCACGACGCAACACACCCAACAGGTTAATCGGGTCGAGCGTTTCCGGAACCACAATAGCGGGCGACTGCGCGGCTATTGCTGCCACATCGCCGCCATTTTCCAGTGCCACCAGCAGCTCTTTTGCACGCACGATACCGATGATTTCGTCAAGCTCACCACGACAAACCGGGAACAGGCTGTGTGGCGACTCTAGAAGTTCCTCACGGATTTCAGCCGTTGTTTTATCGGCATCAACCCAGGATATTTCACCGCGTGGCGTCATGATGCTGCGCAACGAACGGGATGCCAGGGTCAGCACACCGTTAATCATGTAGCGCTCTTCTTCAGCAAAAGACTCCGCTTCAATTGGCGTGATCGTTTTGTTGTCTTCATTCTGCGTACGCTGCTGGCGTTTGCCATTCATCAATCGCAGAATCGCATCAGCCGTACGGGCACGTAGCGGCACATTTGACTGATGGCGAATAAAGTTGCGACGCGCAATCTGGTTGAAAAACTCGATGATTATCGAGAAGCCAATCGCGGCATACAGGTAACCTTTAGGAATATGGAAACCGAAGCCTTCTGCAACCAAGCTCAGACCAATCATCAACAAGAAGCTCAGGCACAACACCACGACCGTCGGGTGTTGGTTAACAAAGTTCGTTAACGGTTTTGACGCCATCAGCATCACACCCATCGCAATGATCACGGCAGCCATCATCACTGGCAGATGGTTAACCATCCCGACTGCGGTAATCACCGCATCCAGTGAGAACACCGCGTCCAGCACGACAATCTGCAATACCACAACCCAGAAACTGGCGTAACCTTTCCCATGCCCGTCATCATGCTGGCGATTTTCCAGCCGTTCATGTAGCTCCGTTGTGGCTTTAAACAGCAAGAACAGGCCACCAAAAAGCATGATGAGATCGCGTCCGGAGAACGTCAAATTGGCGACGCTAAACAGAGGCTGGGTCAGAGTTACCATCCATGAAATTAATGACAGCAAACCGAGTCGCATCACCAAAGCCAGAGATAAACCGATGAGTCGGGCTTTATCTCTTTGTTTTGGCGGTAGTTTGTCTGCAAGGATGGCAATAAAAACCAGGTTATCAATACCCAGCACGATTTCCAGCACAATCAGCGTCAGCAAACCCACCCAGATTTGGGGGTCCATTAAGAGTTCCATGACAAGCTCCTGCTTTGGGAATAGCTAAGCGGCATCCTGCATAACGCGGACGCAAAAGGTTGAGTTGAGGTAGTTACGGGGCGTGAAACGCCAATGTGAAGGACTGAACATTCAGACCTGAAATTGAAAAGACGTCGGTGACGGTCCATACGGTGGGCTACTGCCCTTTACTCCTTAGCAATTAAACGAGAGGTAAACAATATCAGAGCAAAATACCCTTTTGCAAAGATTTACCTGATTTTGCAATTTTACTGTCATTGACCAAGTCTATAATTTAAACAGTAATTCATATTGTTTGTAACAAAGCTAAATTACGGATCTTCATCACATAAAATATTTTTTTCACTGTCTAAAATAAATCCGTCTCAAGTTACACATCTTTACTCATACCGTTATCTGAATCGATTCGCTTTATGAAACGGATAATCTACAAAACACCCATTTAAGGGTGTGGTTATGACCAACACAGGAGGTAGCAAGTGACTATTGCTATTGTCATAGGCACGCATGGCTGGGCAGCAGAACAATTGCTGAAAACCGCAGAGATGCTATTGGGCGAACAAGAAAACGTTGGCTGGATAGATTTCGTTCCCGGTGAAAACGCCGAAACTCTGATCGAGAAGTACAACGCTCAACTGGCAAACCTGAACACCGACAAAGGTGTGCTGTTTCTCGTCGATACCTGGGGCGGAAGCCCGTTCAATGCGGCTAGCCGTATTGTCGTCGATAAAGAGCATTACGAAGTCGTCGCCGGGGTCAACATTCCGATGCTGGTCGAGACATTGATGGCTCGTGATGATAATCCTTCATTTGATGAGTTGGTTGCACTGGCAGTGGAAACAGGCCGTGAAGGGGTGAAAGCCCTTAAAGCAAAACCTGTTGAAAAAGCGGCTCCTGTTGCAGCAGTCGCTGCACCTAAAGCCTCCGCCCCCGCAAAACCAATGGGTCCAAATGATTACATGAATATCGGCCTGGCACGTATTGACGACCGTTTAATTCATGGACAAGTGGCAACCCGCTGGACTAAAGAAACTAACGTCACCCGCATCATCGTCGTCAGCGACGAAGTGGCGGCTGATACCGTACGTAAAACGCTGCTGACTCAGGTTGCTCCTCCAGGCGTTACCGCGCATGTGGTTGACGTAGCCAAAATGATCCGCGTTTACAACAATCCGAAATATGCAGGCGACCGTGTGATGCTGCTTTTCACTAACCCAACTGACGTTGAACGTGTTGTGGAAGGTGGAGTGAATATCAAAACTGTCAATATCGGTGGTATGGCGTTCCGCCAGGGTAAAACCCAGGTCAACAATGCTATCTCTGTCGATGAAAAAGATATTGAAGCCTTTAAGAAACTGAACGAGCGCGGCATTGAGCTGGAAGCGCGTAAAGTTTCAACCGATCAAAAATTGAAAATGATGGATCTGATCGCGAAGGTGAAAAGCTAATTACCGATGTGATTGGTTTGATTCTACGTTTTGCTCAGTTTTCACACTTAAGTCATACGTCATAGGAGAAGTACAATGGAGATTACCACTCTTCAGATTGTGCTGGTGTTTATCGTAGCCTGTATTGCCGGTATGGAGTCGGTGCTCGATGAATTTCAGTTCCACCGTCCGCTGGTCGCCTGTACCTTAATTGGTCTGGTACTGGGTGACATGAAAACCGGTATTATTATCGGTGGTACGCTGGAAATGATCGCACTGGGTTGGATGAACATTGGTGCGGCGGTTGCGCCCGATGCGGCCCTTGCGTCAATTATCTCAACCATTCTGGTTATAGCCGGGCATCAGGGCATTGGTTCTGGTATCGCTCTGGCAATCCCGCTGGCAGCAGCAGGCCAGGTACTGACCATTATCGTTCGTACTATCACCGTGGGCTTCCAGCACGCAGCAGATAAAGCCGCCGAAAGAGGAAATCTATCCGCGCTATCCTGGATTCACGTTTCTTCCCTGTTCTTGCAAGCCATGCGTATCGCTATTCCTGCCGTTATCGTCGCCATTTCCGTCGGTACCAGTGAAGTGCAGAACCTGCTGAGCGCTATTCCTGAAGTGGTCACCAGCGGTCTGAACATCGCCGGCGGCATGATTGTTGTGGTTGGTTATGCGATGGTCATCAACATGATGCGCGCAGGCTACCTGATGCCTTTCTTCTACCTGGGCTTCGTAACCGCAGCATTTACCAACTTCAACCTGGTTGCTTTGGGTGTGATTGGCGCTGTGATGGCAATTCTGTACATCCAACTCAGCCCTAAATACAACCGTTCCGCGGCCCCAGCACAAGCAGCTGGTTCTAACGACCTCGATAACGAATTAGATTAATAGGTGAGCGAAATGGTTGATACCACCAAAACAACGACTACCGAGAAGAAACTCACTCCAGGTGATATTCGAGCCGTGTTCCTGCGCTCGAACCTCTTCCAGGGATCATGGAACTTCGAACGTATGCAGGCGCTGGGCTTCTGCTTCTCAATGATTCCGGCGATCAAACGCCTGTATCCTGAGAATAACGATGCCCGCAAACAAGCGATTAAGCGTCACCTGGAATTCTTTAACACCCATCCGTATGTTGCAGCACCTGTACTGGGTGTAACGCTTGCGATGGAAGAACAGCGTGCTAACGGCGCAGAAATTGACGATGGTGCCATTAACGGTATCAAAGTTGGTTTGATGGGCCCGCTGGCAGGCGTGGGTGACCCAATCTTCTGGGGTACTGTACGCCCAGTATTTGCAGCTCTGGGTGCGGGTATTGCGATGAGTGGTAGCCTGCTGGGGCCACTGCTGTTCTTCATCCTGTTCAACGCGGTACGTTTGCTGACTCGTTATTACGGCGTCGCTTACGGTTACCAAAAAGGGATCGATATCGTTAAGGATATGGGCGGCGGCTTCCTGCAAAAACTGACTGAGGGGGCGTCAATTCTCGGCCTGTTTGTCATGGGGGCGCTGGTCAACAAGTGGACGCACGTTAATATACCGCTGGTCGTGTCGAAGATAACCGACCAGACCGGCGCAGTTAAAGTGACCACGGTTCAAACGATTCTTGATCAGTTGATGCCAGGCCTTGTGCCATTGCTGTTAACGTTTGCTTGTATGTGGCTGCTGCGTAAGAAAGTCAACGCACTGTGGATCATCATGGGCTTCTTCGTTATCGGTATTGTCGGCTATGCTATCGGCCTGCTGGGTCTGTAATTGATTTTGTGAGTACAACCGGGGCCTGCCCCGGTTTTTTTATTTCATATACTCTACATACGGAAGGTGTCATGACGTTAACTGATGTGGTCTTACTGGTGTTTATTGTGCTTTTGCTTGCCTGGGCGATTTACGATGAGTTCATCATGGATAAGCTCAAGGGTAAAACCCTGCTAAAAATCACCCTGCTGCGCCGTAATCGTATCGACAGCACCATCTTCGTGGGCTTAGTCGCCATCCTCATCTATAACAACGTGACCACTCATGGCACCCTTCTCACCACCTGGTTATTATCTGCTCTGGCATTGATTGCTATTTATATTTCATGGATTCGGCAGCCTAAATTACTATTCAAAGCAGAAGGCTTCTTCTTTGCAAACGTATGGATTTTATACTCCAGAATTAGAGAAATGAATTTATCTGAAGACGGTGTTCTGGTGATGCAATTAGAACAACGACGTTTGCTTATCCGCGTAAAAGACATTGATGATCTGGAAAGAATTTATAAACTAATGGCTAATAATCAATAAGATACAAACATAGCAAAGTCTATATTTTGATATTTTTTGTACGATTACTAAATATAGCCGATGCTATTTCGCACAATTAGTGTGCTCTTATTTTAACGTTTCATTTACCCCACAAAGCAAATGAAAATCGTTATCATTTGAATGTCAATAATAATAGCTTTCAATTATTGTTTTATCTTTGAAAAATATGTTAAGGTTGCGCCCGTCGTTGGGGAGTAGCCGATTTTCGCGATTGCGAAAATGTACATGTCAACATACTCGTTCCTTATTCATTAAGAATAAAACGTGGCATGTACGACTCAAACACTGAGTAGGCGAGACCATAGGCACGTAACCATCATTTTAGTTGGGGATGGCGGCGTGTATATGGATATTCCCAACTGAGGCGTTTGCATGAATCTCTCCGCTACTCTTATTCTCGCTTTCGGCATGTCGATGGATGCTTTTGCTGCATCAATCGGGAAAGGTGCCTCACTCCATAAACCTAAGTTTTCTGAAGCGTTACGAACCGGCCTCATCTTTGGCGTCATCGAAACACTCACCCCGCTTATCGGCTGGTGTCTGGGTCTTTTGGCAAGCCAGGTTGTGCTGGAATGGAACCATTGGGTCGCCTTTATCCTGCTCGTTTTTCTTGGGATCAGGATGGTTTATGAAGGTGTTCGCGGTAACGAGGGTGAAGAAGAAGCACCGAAGTTACAGCGCCACGGATTTTGGTTGCTGGTGACCACCGCAATTGCCACGAGCCTTGATGCAATGGCTGTCGGTGTTGGCCTTGCATTCCTGCAAGTCAATATTATCGAAACTGCATTGGCGATTGGCTGTGCGACAATGATCATGTCCACATTGGGTATGATGCTGGGCCGTTTTATTGGCCCGATACTCGGAAAGCGCGCCGAAATCCTCGGCGGCGTGGTACTCATTGGGATTGGCTGCCAGATTCTTTACAGTCATTTCAGCGCATTAAGCTAAAGACTCGCGTCGCCAGACGCGAATCACAAAATCTGTTTCGCAATTGAATGCCGTTTCAGCCGTTAAGGTTTCCCAGACTTCCGGGCGTGCGCGCCACGCAAACGGCGTCATTTGCAGTAGCGCAACGGCTTCGTTGCCTTGTAATGTCATCGGCCAGCCAATTTGTTGCGTTTGTTCGGCGACAAATCCCGGTAATGATTCAGATTCAGTGCTGTGTAACACCACGTTGTCATAGATTAGCCCTTTGAGCTGCATCAAATGACGTGGACCTGGCGTTGCGGTAATCACCACACCCCCTGGTTTTACCACACGCGCCAATTCTTCTGCTTTGCACGGTGCGAAAATACGCACCACGGCATCGAGACTATTATCATCAAACGGTAACCGATGGCTTGATGCCACACAGAACTGCACCTGCGGATAACGTTTCGCCGCATAGCGAATCGCGACTTTCGCAACGTCTAATCCCCAGGTTATCCCATTTTGTTTTGCGGCAATCTGCGCAAAACCCGCCGTGTAATACCCTTCCCCACAGCCGATATCCAGCAAAGTCGCTGGCGCCACCTGTTCGAGTATCTGGCAAATCGTATCGCGCAACGGCTGATAGTGCCCGGCATCCAGAAATGCTCTACGCGCCTGCATCATTTCACTGCTGTCGCCTGGATCTTTTGAACGCTTGTGCTGAACGGGCAGCAAATTCACATATCCCTCTTTTGCCTTATCGAATTGATGGCCTTGTGGGCATACAAAACTCTTCCCTTCGGGAGCAAGCGGTGCGTGACAAAGCGGGCAAAGATAGGACATGGGAACTCCAGGAAATCATAAAGGGCGCAAGTGTACCGCTAAACGCCCTGGTTCGAAAAGCGACTAACCGGCAGAGTTAGCGCCCAACGGCTTATTTAATACCGTTAAAGTTGCATCTCCCGGCGGTAAACCATCTGGTTCAATGTTTTCCAGACGCAGAACGTCACTCATAATCTGGCTAAATACCGGGGCAGAAACCGCACCGCCGTAGTAAGCCCCATTTTCAGGATCGTTTATCACGACCACCAGCGCAAAACGTGGATTACTGGCCGGAGCCACGCCTGCGGTGTACGCGATGTATTTATTGATGTACTTTCCATCGTCGCCAATTTTCTTGGCTGTCCCCGTTTTCACCGCAACACGATAACCGCGCACTGCCGCTTTAATACCACCACCGCCCGGCAGAGCCACACTTTCCATCATATGTTCAACCTGATGGGCAATGGTTTCAGACATGACTCGTTGCCCGACAACGGGCGGATCAACACGGGTTATCGAAAGTGGTCTGGCAATACCGAAACTACCGATGGTTGCGTAAACATGAGCAAGTTGCAGAGGCGTCACCATCAAACCGTAGCCAAAGGAAAATGTTGCGCGATCCAGCTCACCCCAGAATTTACGATGCGGTAAAAGCCCGCTGCTTTCCCCTGTCAGCCCCAGCCCTGTCGGCATACCAAAACCAAAGTTTTTATAAGTATCCAGCAGCTTCTGGATAGGCATCGCCAGTGAAAGACGCGAGACGCCAGTATCACTCGATTTTTGCAAAATACCCGTCAGAGTGAGCTGCGGGTAATAACCCACATCTCGAATACGATGCCCATCCAGCATATAAGGGTGAGTATCCACAACGCTATCTGGCTGAACGATACCTTGCTGCAATGCGGTCATAACAACCATCGGTTTGACGGTTGAACCCGGTTCAAAGGTGTCACTGATTGCCCGATTACGGAAATCATCCAGCGTGGCACCATCGCGGTTATTCGGGTTAAACGTCGGGCAACTCGCCATCGCCAACACTTCGCCAGTATTCACATCAAGAATAACGGCAGCGGCGGATTCGGCTTTATTCCATGACACAGCATTGCTTAACGCATCTTCAGTCACTGTTTGCAGGCGTTCATCAATACTCAGCATAAGGTTATGAGCAGGGTTTGCTGGGTTCTCCGTGATATTTTCAATAACGTGACCATGCCGGTCTTTACGGACTAACCTCTCGCCTGCTTTACCCGTAAGTTGGCGGTTGAAACTCTTTTCAATGCCTTCGATGCCCTGGTCGTCAATGTTGGTAAAGCCGAGCAAATTCGCAGCGATATGTCCCGCCGGATAAAACCGACGCGATTCTTCACGCGATGAAATTCCCGGTAGTTTTAAGCTCTCAATATACTGTGCTTGTTGAGGGTCGAGTTGGCGGGCGAGATAGATAAATCGGTCAGCGGGATTACGGCGAATGCGGGAGGCAATTTCATCAAGCGGCATATGTAACGTTGTCGCAAGTGCCTGCCAATGGCTGTTAACTTGTACCCCGCCCTTTTCCATCACTGTTTTAGGATCGGCCCAAATCGCCTTAACCGGCACACTCACCGCCAGAGGTCGACCATTGCGATCTTCAATCATGCCTCGCGGTACGACAATGGGTTCCTCACGTAAAGAACGCATGTCTTCCTGCTTCACAAGATTATCTGGCGAAATGATTTGCAGCCATGCAACGCGCCCCAGCAAGAATACCAGGCACATAAAAATAGCGATGCAAAGCAGAGCAAAACGCCACTGAATAAAGTTACCCACGATTCCAGGGGCGATTTTTCTCACGTTCAATCCTCAACAGCAACTAAGCAATTGAAAATTTAAACATAATGGGGAAGTTAACCAGACAGGAACAGTGCTACAAGATGCGCTGCTTTGCTACAAGACATAACTGCACGTAGTTTGTAGAAACATCTGGAAAAACAGTGAATAAGATTTCCACATGAAAAAGCCCCGCTACATGAGCGGGGCTTTCATCAAAATTTGGCGTTATTCGCGCCAGGTCTAATTCAAACGAATTAGATAGCAGTTACGTTAACCGCTGCAGGGCCTTTCTGGCCGTCCTGGATTTCGAACTCAACGTTCTGGCCTTCAGCCAGAGTTTTGAAGCCATTACCCTGGATTGCAGAGAAGTGTACGAACACATCTTTGCTGCCGTCAGCAGGAGTAATGAAACCAAAACCTTTAGACTCGTTGAACCACTTAACTTGACCTTTAATCTTTGCCATTTTGCAAAATTCCTTAGATTGTTTTCTTCGCCCGCAGGCATAACTTAGCTAAAACAGAGACATTACTGCATGAGGCACTAATATAAGGCTCGGCAGAGAAGCGGTATTCAACGACAACGTGTTTACTCAGGACTTCTTTACTGAAAATGCCACACATAAACAGAACTGTACCTCGTTTAACCCAAAGTGTTATCACATACAACGCAATCAATGGCAAGCCATTTTTCGGTATGTATCGATCTGTCGCACAAATTCTGAAACCCTTATTGTCCATGAAAATGAAATGCACAAAATGTGCATAAAATTAACACTGAACAAACAGAATTTCAGGTATGCAAATGACGACCGCAAACAACATTTTTACCATAGCCTAAAGATATCTGTTCGTCCAGGCGAAGCGCGAAAAAGTCGACAGCAGAGACATTATGCTTATGATTTTTTTAGCATAGCTATTCAAAAAATGAACAATGCAGTACGGCTAAAGAAAGCATGAAATAGGCAAATGGAATAGCGAAAATGGCAGAATGAATAAAGCTTGAGCAGCCGATTTTTTATATTGCACCAAAATAATGAAAGTTTAATGACACCTTGCGTCACAATGAGGCAATAAAAACGTTTCGCTATATTAGATGGATAATATAAATGTCTTAGAGAGGGTCGAAATATCACTTTAAAAAATCCGGATGCTATTTAAACGCTGGACTTAAATAAGGGCAAACTTTGACCAATACGCAGTGGTGCAAAATGGTCACTCTCCTCTCCTGCGTCTTTCAAGGCCGCAAGCAACTCTTGCGGTGGCATATCCAGTGACTCATCAGCAAGTTCAAACACGCCCCAATGTATGGGAACCGTTAAAGGTTTGCCCAACTGTTGCCAAAGCATAACGGCCTGTTGCGGGTCCATGTGATGGCTGCTCATAAACCAGCGCGGGGAATAGGCACCTATTGGTATCAACGCCGCATCAAGAGGGCCTCGGCGTAACGCAATGTCTGCAAGACCGGGTGTGTAACCGGTGTCGCCGCTAAACCAAACACGCAAGTTATCGCTTTCTATAATCCACCCGCACCACAAACTTCGGTTGCGATCCCAGAATGAACGCATGCTCCAGTGTTGTGCAGGCACTGCGGTAAAGGTCATTTCCTGCCAGCGAAAACTCTGCCACCAGTCAAGTTCTGTCACATGGCGAATGCCCCGGCGGGTAAACCAGCGCTTCAGGCCTAGTGGAACAAAGAAATGAGTTTCAGGAAAACGGCGGGCAATTTGACGGACCGTTGAGCTGTCCAGATGATCATAGTGATTGTGTGAAATCAGCACCGCCTCGAGTTGATGCAGTTCATTGATACGCAGCGGAGTGGGTGTTTTGCGCTCAGGGCCAGCAATGGACAACGGCGAGGCTCGCCGGGAAAAGACAGGGTCAGTCAGTAAATATCGGCCATTAATACGCAACAACGCCGTTGCATGACCTAACCACCAAAGACGATCATCCCGACCAGTGAGCTCGGCTTTCTGCCACCATTGCTCAGTGAAAGCGGCATAACCCGCGGTGGGTGGATGAGGCAATCCCTGCGCTTTTCGCTCTTTTCGCCAACGTTCAACATCACCCGGTTTTCGTAAATTTGACTCCAGATTACGAAAACCGTCTATTTGATGGTGAAACTTTTGGGGATCAAACCAGGGATTTTTCCACCGCATGCTTACTCCAACAACACAACCGCGTGTTTAAGGATTAACGTTCAGCCACCAGACGAATAAAATCGTCGTCTTCTTCTACGTCATCTTCCTTAATCTGTGCAGGTTTTTCTTCCTTTGCTACTTCTGGTTCATTCGCTTCACACAAACGGCGTAACAGAGCGTTCTGTCGTTTCTGCTGATCCAGCAACTCTTCGAGCAACTCGATCTGCTCGTTAGTACGACTGCTCGCACGGTTTACAAAGAACCACATGGCGAGGCCGATAACCAGAACCACCAGGGAAACTGTCAGGGACACGATATTCAACGCGCCAATACTTAATTCGTTCATCTTACCACCTCAGCAAAACCCGCATTCTACACCTGCCGTGGCTTAAGGTAATCACTATCTGGATAAAAACACACTACCAGGGAATAAATTTGTTAATCGTGCAGATGCCGCTAAAAAATTGTACATCCTGATCGCACATCACGTTGACCATTTGCGTCCATAGCAACAGGCAAACGAGAAAAACCGCAACCAAAATGAACCATCTGTACTTTTTCACTACTTTCTCCACCTCACCACCATTTAATGTAAAGTCTGACATAGACAGCCTAAACCACAGCTAACGCCAACGCATATTATTTAAGAATCATCATATTGATACTGTATGGTTATCCGCTACGCTTAGAAGCCTAATAAGTGAATAAAAAGAGGGTTATATGCGTATTGGGATTCGCACTATTATTGTAATAGCGCTGTTGTGGATCGGCATGCTCCTCTCTGGGTACGGCGTCCTGATTGGAAGCCATGAAAATGCTGCAGGTATGGGGCTTCAATGCAAATATCTGACTGCTCGGAATATCACCACTGCGCAATTCATTCATACTGAAAGTGGAATTATCGGGCTTAGCGATTGCCCTGTATTGCGTAAAAGTAGCGATGTTATCGACAATGGACAGTAAAAAAACGCCGCTATTTAGCGGCGTTTAATTTTTCATCAGAATGGATATTCGTGATAACCCATTTGTTCAGAAATAGTACGCGCGGCATCGTGAAGCATTGCCACATATTCATGAAGACGGTCTTCAGAAAAACGTAATGTTGGGAATGAAATACTTAAACCAGCAATCACTACGCCAAAGCGGTCAAATACCGGTACGCCGATACAGCGTAAACCTTCTTCTTGTTCCTGATTATCTTCGCCGTATCCTTGCTCGCGAACGGTATCCAGAACGCTCAGTAACTCGTCGGTGCTGGTAATAGTACGTTCAGTACTGCGCGTGTATTCCACGTCAGCAAGAATTTCACGGACTTCCTCACGATCGCGCCATGCCAGCAGGACTTTACCAATAGCGGTACTGTAAAGCGGGTTGCGACGGCCAATGCGCGAATACATACGCAAGTTGTACATCGAGTCAATCTTGTGAATGTAGACAATACTGTCTTCATCCAACGCACCCAAGTGGATGGTTTCTTTCGTAAGACGCGACAGTTCGCGCATCTGAATGTCTGCACTACGAATCAAATCAACGTTTTGCAACGCACGCGCGCCAAGCTCGAACAGCTTAAGCGTCAGCGAGTATTTTTCAGATTCGCCTTCCTGGGCAACATACCCCAGGGATTTCATTGTCTGTAAAAAACGATAGACGGTGCTTTTTGACATCATTACGCGTTGCGATAATTCAGTAATACCGATTTCGCGTTCTTCGCCAAGAGCCTGTAAGATGCCAAAAACTTTCAGGACAGAAGAGACAGAATCAGGTTGTTTATCCAGATCTGCGATTGCCATTAAATCACCTCGATCGCACTTGTTTTATAAAAATCAGAACCGGTTTTTAGTATAAGTTGACTACCATGTCATCGCAATGAATCTATTCTATTTCGTTACAAATCTGCGACATATCCCCTAAATTTAGTGCTATTATTATTTCTCTTCGAATATATCACGCATGAAGCCAAACTTTTTCTATGGATAAAACCCTTGCAGATGGGCTGCCTTTACCGCAGCGCTATGGTGCTATTTTAGCCATCGCGTTGGGTATTACTATGGCGGTACTCGACGGTGTCATCGCAAACGTAGCCCTTCCCACTATTGCCCGCGATCTGAGTGCCAGTCCGGCAGAATCCATCTGGATTGTTAATAGTTACCAAATTGCGATTATTGTTTCATTACTCTCAATGTCGTTTTTAGGGGATATTTTCGGCTATCGCCGAGTGTATCAATGCGGGCTCGTTCTATTTTGTATGACGTCACTTTTCTGCGCGCTATCTGATTCGCTAAACATGCTGACGTTTGCCCGTGTACTCCAGGGTTTTGGCGGCGCCGCATTAATGAGCGTTAATACAGCCCTCATCCGGCTTATTTATCCGCAAAAATTCCTTGGGCGAGGTATGGGAATTAACTCCTTTATTGTCGCTGTCTCCTCAGCCGCAGGGCCAACGATCGCCGCAGCCATTCTTTCCGTCGCCTCCTGGAAATGGCTGTTTTTGATTAACGTCCCGATTGGGATTGTCGCGTTGTTACTGGCATTGCGTTTTCTGCCGCCTAACCAACAAAAATCGCAGGGCCAGCGCTTTGATATCCCAAGCGCCATCATGAACGCCTTAACGTTCGGCTTATTAATATCTGCAATCAGTGGCTTCGCTCAGGGGCAATCAGGTTGGCTTATCATCGCGGAGCTGGTTGCTTTGGTCGTGATTGGCTTCTTCTTTATTCGCCGCCAGTTGAAACTGCCTTTCCCACTGTTGCCTGTCGATTTACTGCGCATTCCGGTTTTTGCTCTATCTATGGGAACCTCAGTCTGCTCCTTCGCCGCGCAGATGTTGGCGATGGTATCACTCCCCTTTTTCCTGCAATCCACGTTAGGGCGCAGCGAAGTTGAAACCGGCCTGCTCCTGACACCATGGCCAATCGCGACAATGATAATGGCACCTGTTGCGGGCCATTTAATTGGACGAGTGCACGCGGGGTTGCTGGGTGGACTAGGACTTGTGGTGATGGCCTTCGGCTTATTTGCTTTAGCGCTATTGCCGCATAACCCAACTGATATCGATATTATCTGGCGCATGCTTTTGTGCGGTGCGGGTTTCGGCCTGTTCCAGTCGCCGAATAACCATACAATTATTTCTTCCGCACCTCGACACCGCAGCGGGGGTGCTAGCGGCATGCTGGGCACTGCTCGATTATTAGGCCAGAGTTGTGGTGCGGCCCTGGTTGCGTTGATGTTCAACCTCTTTGCGCTGCATGGAACTCACGCGTCGTTATTACTGGCGGGTAGCTTTGCTACTGTCGCGGCGATAGTCAGTAGTTTGCGTATGTCCCAACCCACTGCTTCGCAGG
The DNA here is from genome assembly GCA_965119215.1 of uncultured Buttiauxella sp. GTDB lineage: Bacteria > Pseudomonadota > Gammaproteobacteria > Enterobacterales > Enterobacteriaceae > Buttiauxella. The sequence continues at coordinate 384,304 of CBCPKK010000001.1, read as the reverse complement.
TATAAAAAAAGCGTGCCAGCGATGGCACGCTTTTTTATCACTCTCTATTCGACTACTTCAGATATTCGCCATTACGCAGCGCTTCAATACGTTTATCCAGCGGAGGGTGAGTCATAAACAATTCGCTCATAGACTTCGCCTTACCGTTGATACAAAACGCCATCATGCTGCTGGCTTCTTGCGGTTCATAGCTGGTTTTCAGACGCTGCAGTGCGGCAATCATTTTTTCGCGGCCGACCAATTTAGCCGAACCTGCGTCCGCATGGAATTCACGGTGACGTGAGAACCACATGGTGATAATGCTCGCCAGAATACCAAACACCAATTCCAGTACCGTCGCAATCGCAAAATAGACAAACGGGTTGCCGTTGTTGTTTTCGCCTTCATCCCGGTTACCGGACAAGAAGCCTGCGGCAATCTGCGCGATGATACGGGAAATAAAGATAACGAAAGTGTTCACTACGCCCTGAATCAGCGTCATGGTAACCATGTCACCATTCGCAATGTGGCTGATTTCATGCGCAATAACCGCTTCGGCTTCGTCACGGCTCATGTTCTGCAACAGACCGGTACTGACAGCAACCAGCGATGCATTACGACGAGCACCCGTGGCAAATGCGTTGATGTCCGGAGCATGGTAAATAGCCACCTGTGGCATGGCGATACCCGCCTGCTGTGACTGCTGACGTACGGTGTTCATCAGCCAGCGCTCAGTTTCGTTACGTGGTTGCACAATCACTTCCCCACCTACCGAACGCAAAGCCATCCATTTGGACATCAATAATGAGACGATTGAACCACCAAAGCCAAATAACACCGCCATGATCATCAGACCCTGTACGCTGCTTGACTGTATCCCCGTCAGGCTTAGCACTAGCCCAAAAACGACCATGACTGCAAGGTTGGTCAACAGGAAAAGCCCGATACGCATCATAATTTTCTTTTTACCTCGGTTAAAAATACGCATTCTGCGTTACCCCATATCGTAGGGGCAAGCATGCCATTTTCAAGCATTCATCGTTGCCAAGTCGTTAATAATACATAACTTTACATTCAGAAAGAGATAGGTTTACGCGGTTTGATAGAGGTAAAAAAACAGGCACAAAAATTTGTGCCTGTTGGGAGAGTTACTTAGCGGGAGCCGGTTGCTCGGCTGGCTTGTCTTGCTGCATTTTTGCAAGATCCAGCGCGATATGTACCGTCTCATCGAGATAAGGATCGGGTTCTTGATAATCCTTCGGCAAGTCGTCCAGTTTCTTCAACGGCGCTTTGCCTTCTCGCTTGTAGCGATCGTTAATGCGAGCCAGACGCGTAGCATCGTCTTCCTGGTTTTCTTTCTCACGTTGAGCAAGATTCAGTGACACAATATTGCGCTTGTCTTTCAGGGCATTAAAACGAGCAATGTCCTTCATGATGTACTGGAACTCAGGGTCAGCAGCGATTCTGTCCTGGTGCAGTTTAAGCAGTTGCGGCTCAAACGCGGTGAGATCGCCTGACTTAACGTAAGTTGCAGCATTGATGCTATCCCAAGGGAGCGCATTATCTTCAAACTTCTCGCCAGTTTCCGTCTCTTCCGTGCCGGTCGGCATCATCACATCTGGCGTAACACCTTTACGCTGAGTACTGCCGCCATTAATGCGGTAGAACTTCTGGATGGTGTATTGCACAGAACCTAATGCAGGCCATTCTGGGCGCAACATCTGGTCGTAGATTCGGTTCAAAGAACGGTACTGCTGAACAGTGCCTTTACCGAAGGTAGGTTCACCCACAATCAGCGCACGGCCATAGTCCTGCATAGCAGCGGCGAAGATTTCAGACGCAGAAGCACTGAAACGGTCAACCATTACCACCAGCGGGCCTTTGTAGTACACAACGCCGTCGGTATCGCTATCTTCACGTACTTTACCGTTGTTATCACGTACCTGAACAACTGGGCCGCCTGGGATAAACAGGCCAGAAAGTGAAACAGCTTCGGTTAATGCACCGCCACCGTTAGAGCGTAGATCGATGATCACACTCTTCACGTTCTGTTTTTCCATCTTCTGCAACTGAACTTTAACGTCATCGGTTAAGCCAACGTAGAAGCCTGGAATATCCAGCACGCCTACTTTGTCTTTGCCGACTGTTTTAATTGTCAGTTTGACCGCACGGTCTTCAAGACGGATACGTTCACGCGTTAACGTGACCACACGCGTTTTGGTGCCCTTGCCCGCAGGTAAGATTTCCAGACGAACCTTGCTACCTTTTGGCCCTTTGATCAGCGCGACGACATCATCAAGACGCCAGCCAATCACATCGATCATTGCCTTACCGGTTTGACCAACGCCAACAATACGGTCACCGACGGTAATCGCTTTGCTTTTCGCAGCGGGGCCGCCCGCGACCATTGAGTTGATAACCGTGTAGTCATCGTCCATTTGCAGCACGGCACCAATACCTTCCAGAGATAAACTCATTTCGGTATTGAATTGTTCCGTGTTACGCGGCGACAAATAGTTGGTATGCGGGTCGATTTCGTGGGCAAACGCCGTCATCGCGAGGGAGAAAACATCTTCGCTGTTGGACTGAGCCAAACGACGAATAGCGAACTGATAACGCTTGGTCAGCGTTTCACGAATTTCCTGGTCAGTTTTGCCAGTCAGTTTCAGGCTCAGTTCGTCAAACTTAACTTTGCTATCCCAAAGCGTATTCAACTCGGCAACGCTTGCAGGCCACGGCGACTTGCTGCGATCCAAATTGAACGTATCTTTGCCGGTGAAATCCATCGGCTTTTCCAGCACCTTCAGCGCGTATTGATAACGTTCAAAACGTCGCTTCTGGGCCAGGTTGTAGAGATCGTAAAAAACGTCCAGTTTGCCGGTGCGCAATTCATCGCCAATCTGCTTCTTGCGCGACACAAATTGCTCAATGTCACTGGCAAGCAGGACATTGTGGCTATAGTCGAGGAGATTTAGATAGCGATCGAAAATTTTCGCGGAAAAATTTTCATCCAGGTCAAACTGACGGTAATGCGAGCGAGTGAAGCGCGAAGTTACACGCTCACTCACCGTTGCGTGCTGCGTCTCTTCCTTTAATTGCGGGATTTGAGAAGCACTCGTGATATTTTCGACGGCCAGTGCGCTACCTGCAAGAAACAACAGACTAGCGACCGCCGTACGCTTAAAGAATTTGTTCATGCCCGGGTCTGGCCTCCGTTTCAGAACTGCAAGTGTTCTGCGCGTACGATCATTGCCATACCAGAAGTCAGCTGTACACGGACGCCATCTTTGGTAATTTCCAGTACAGTGGCATCCATTGCGTTGTTACCCGCTTTGACTTTGATTGCCTGACCCACCTGCAAAGCAGTAATGTCTGTAACCGGAGTGCGTTTTTCTTCTTCACGCGGAGCTTGAGGCGCCGGCTTTTCTGCACGTGGTTTACGCTCTGTAGTCTCAGGACGACGCGGAGCAGGACGTGGCTTGCGATCGCGACGAGGCTTATCAGCAACGGTTTCACCGTTAGCCAATGCTGCTTCGCGTTTTTTCGCTTGCTGTTCTGCGCGCTGTGCCTGAACACGAGCTTTTGCTTCTTCAAGCTGCTTACGAGCATGCTCAACATGCTGCTCATCAAGTTCACCGCAAGGGTTACCGTCGAGATCAACACGGATTGCGCCGACTTTGATACCGTACAGGTAACGCCAGCTTGAAGTATAAAGACGTAACGCGGAACGAAGTTGAGTTTTACTGAGGCTCATCTCCCCTTCAACGCGCGCGACTAAATCCTGGAAGATACCAATCTTCAGGGGGCGGGCTTCACCTTCAGCGCTAAAGCACTTTGGGAAACGCTCTGCCAAAAAGGCGATGACTTCTTTGCTACTATTCAACTTAGGTTGATTTTCCATGAAATTTCCTGATTACAACGGAGTTGCCAACAATCCGCAGGCATGAACAGGCGACATTATAATGACGCTATCAGCAAATGCCACGTTATCCGTTGTTTATCATGCTATCGAGTGAAGAATTTTTTAAAATCCGTGTCGGCAAGCGTCAGCGAAAGCTGCGTTACCAGTTGAGATAAGCCGAGTTGGTCTTCAGGGGTAAAGCGCCCAAACTCAGTGCTATCAATGTCCAGAACCCCTATTATCTCGCCGTTTACTGTCAACGGAAGTACGATTTCAGAGTTACTGGTCGCGTCACAAGCGATGTGACCATCAAAAGCATGCACATCCTCAACGCGCTGGATGCTATTGGTTGATACCGCTGTACCACACACTCCTTTTCCTACGGGGATCCGGACGCAAGCGATTTTGCCCTGGAATGGCCCAAGAACCAGAGTGTCGCCTTCTAATAGATAGAAGCCTGCCCAGTTAACACCTTCCAGACGTTCAAACAGCAATGCACTGGTATTGGAAAGCGTAGCCAGAAAACTTGTTTCACCTGCCATTAACGCGCTGAAATCGCGGTTTAAGTCCGCGTAAAATTGTTCTTTGTTCATTGATTAACCATAGTATGTTGTCTTACTCAACTGCATAGCATAGTAAAATAAGCATTAAATGCGTTATGCCACAAGGTGTATCATTCCATGAATTACTATACGCTTAACGAATATTTCATAACCCATTGAGATACCCCATGAGCCAACGGTATTCCCTGCTTACGATGAAACATGAAAATACACGCCATTAGCCACGCTGTACCGCAGGCACGTTATCAGCGTTGCCCCCAATGCGATACCCTTTTCTCGTTACCGTTGGTTAAATCATCGCAGAGCGCGTACTGCCCGCGCTGCGACGCTAAAGTTTACCATGGACGCGACTGGTCGCTCACACGCCTGGCGGCAATGGCCATCGCCATGCTGTTACTGATGCCTGTGGCCTTTTCAGAACCTTTAGTGCGCATCTATTTATTAGGCACGCGCATCGACGCCAACCTCTTCCAGGGGATTTGGCAGATGACCAGCCAGGGCGATCCACTGACCGCCGCAATGGTGATGTTTTGCGCAGTCGGCGCACCCGCCACATTGGTCGCCGGTATCATTTATCTCTATTTCGGCAATATTCTTGGGATGAATTTACGCCCGGTATTGCTGATGCTTGAAAAGCTCAAAGAATGGGTGATGCTCGATATTTACCTCGTCGCCATCGGCGTAGCGTGCATTAAAGTCAGAGAGTTTGCCTGGATTCAACCCGGCGTAGGTCTGGTAGCTTTTATTGCCCTGGTGGTATTGAGCCTGTTAACCCTGATTCACCTGAACGTTGAACAGCTATGGTCACGCTTTTATCCCCAGCGGCCACCACATGCATGGAATACCCAATTACGTGTTTGCCTGGGTTGCCATTTTACCGGTGTGCCTGATAACCGCGGGCGCTGCCCTCGCTGCCATACACCGTTAAGAGTTCGCCGTCGCCACAGCCTGCAAAAATCCTGGGCGGCATTAATTGGCTCGTTAATATTCTTACTGCCCGCGAACCTGCTGCCGATTTCCATTCTTTACGTCAATGGCTCACGTCAGGAAGATACGATTCTTTCCGGGATTATTTCCCTCGCCAGCAGCAATGTCGCCGTGGCCGCCGTCGTTTTTATTGCCAGTATTCTGGTTCCGTTCACCAAGGTTATCGTGCTGATTTCATTACTGCTGAGCATTCATTTCAAATGTGAGAAAGGGCTTAGAACGCGCATTTTGCTGCTACGCTTTATCACCTGGATTGGCCGCTGGTCGATTCTCGATCTCTTTGTTATTTCGCTTACGATGTCGCTGGTTAATCGCGATCAGTTACTGGCATTCACTATGGGACCGGCTGCATTTTATTTTGGCGCAGCGGTTATTTTAACTATTCTTGCCGTCGAATGGCTGGATAGCCGACTACTTTGGGACGCACATGAGTCAGGAAATGCCCGCTTCACCGACTGAGGCGCGAATTAAAACAAAACGCCGAATTTCGCCTTTCTGGTTACTGCCAATCATCGCGCTGATGATTGCCAGTTGGCTCATCTGGACGACATGGGAAGAGCGCGGAACCACAGCGACAATTGATTTTATCTCAGCAGACGGCATTGTGGCCGGGCGCACCCCTGTACGTTATCAAGGCGTAGAAGTGGGCACCGTGCAAAGCATCAGCCTGAGTAAAGATCTGCGCAAAATTGAAGTTAAAGTCAGCATTAAAAGTGACCTGAAAGACTCTTTGCGTGAAGACACGCAGTTTTGGCTGGTTACGCCGAAAGCTTCGCTTGCAGGCGTTTCTGGGCTGGATGCGTTAGTCGGCGGTAACTACATCGGTATGATGCCGGGCAAAGGCGAGCCGCAAGAACACTTTACCGCTCTGGATACCCAGCCCAAATACCGCCTGAATAACGGCGAGTTAATGATTCATCTCCACGCCCCTGACTTAGGCTCGCTTAACAGCGGGTCGCTGGTCTATTACCGGAAAATTCCCGTGGGCCGGGTCTATGATTACGCCATTAACAACAATAATCAGGGCGTCACCATTGATGTACTGATCGACCGCCGTTTCGCGAAACTCGTGAAGAAAGGCACTCGTTTCTGGAATGTCTCCGGCGTGAAAGCCAATGTCAGCCTGTCAGGCGCGCAAGTTCAGTTAGAAAGCCTCGCAGCGCTGGTTAACGGAGCCATTGCTTTTGATTCACCGGAAAAATCCGCTGAAGCCGTAGCTGACGATGAATTTGGCCTGTATGAAGACCTGGCGCACAGCCAGCGCGGCGTGATTATCGATCTGGATCTGCCCAGCGGCAACGGCTTAAATGCCGGGTCGACAGCGCTGATGTATCAAGGGCTTGAAGTGGGTACGCTGACCAAACTTAACCTCAACCCTGGTGGCACAGTCACCGGCCAAATGACCGTAGATCCGAGCGTCGTTAATTTGATGCGCAGCGGAACACGCATTGAGTTACGCAGCCCTAAAATTTCACTCAGTAATCCGAATATCAGCAGCCTGTTAACCGGAAGTACCTTTGAGTTAGTCCCGGGCGAAGGCGATCCGCAAAACCACTTTATCGTCTTCCCAAGTGATAAAACGCCGTTGCAGCAACCAAATGTTCTGACGCTAAATCTGACCGCGCCGGAAAGTTACGGAATAGATGCAGGCCAGCCCATCATTTTGCATGGTGTACAGGTAGGTCAAATTCTGGAGCGTACGCTATCAGCCAAAGGCGTCAGCTTCTCTGCGGCAATCGAACCCGAGTATCGCCATTTGGTTCAGGGCGACAGCAAATTTGTCGTCAACAGCCGTATTGATGTGAAAATGGGTATCGACGGTGTCGAGTTCCTGGGTGCCAGCGCCAGTGAATGGGTTAACGGTGGCGTCAGGATCATTCCGGGCAATAAAGGCGAGATGAAAAAAAGCTACCCGCTGTACGCCAACCTGGAAAAAGCGGTAGAAAACAGCCTCAGTGATTTGCCAACCACGACACTCACGTTAACTGCCGCCAGCTTGCCTGATATTCAAACAGGCTCCGTGGTGCTGTACCGCAAATTCCAGGTGGGCGAAATTATCAGCGTGCGCCCACGCGCTAATAGCTTTGATATCGACGTGAATATCAAGCCGGAATATCGCAACCTTCTCACTTCCAATAGCGTGTTCTGGGCTGAGGGTGGTGCGCGAGTGCAACTCAATGGCAGCGGCCTGACCGTGCAAGCCTCCCCGCTTTCTCGTGCTTTAAAAGGCGCGATTAGCTTCGACAATATGAGCGGTGCAAGCGTCGGCCTTAAAAAAGGCGATAAGCGGTTGCTGTATGCGTCTGAGACTGCCGCTCGCGCGGTGGGCAGCCAGATTACGCTGCATACTTTTGATGCCGGTAAACTTTCCGCAGGTATGCCGATTCGCTATCTGGGCATTAACATCGGCCAGCTTGAATCACTCAACCTGACAGCCTCGCGCAGCGAAGTAGAAGCCAAAGCCGTGCTCTATCCTGAGTTTGTAGAAAGCTTTGCTCGTAGCGGCACGCGTTTCTCTGTTGTCACCCCGCAGATTTCAGCTGCTGGCGTTGATCACCTTGATACGATTCTCCAGCCTTACATCAACGTTGAGCCAGGCCGCGGCACACCACGTCGCGATTTTGAATTGCAGGAAGCGTCCATTACCGACTCTCGCTACTCCGATGGCCTGAGCATCGTGCTGGAAGTTCCTGAGGCAGGCGCGTTGAATATCGGTACGCCTGTGCTGTTCCGCGGTATCGAAGTGGGTACAGTGACAGGATTAACGCTCGGTAATCTATCTGACCGCGTAATGGTTGGTTTGCGCATCAGCAAACGCTTCCAACATCTGGTTCGCGACAGCTCGGTCTTCTGGCTTGCATCAGGCTACAGCCTTGATTTTGGCCTGACCGGTGGCGTGGTTAAAACGGGGACCTTTAATCAGTTCATTCGTGGCGGTATCGCTTTCGCAACGCCACCTGGCACACCGCTGGCACCGAAAGCTGAAACCGGTAAACATTTCCTGCTAGAGGAAAGTGAACCGAAAGAGTGGCATCAATGGGGCACTGCTCTGCCGCGTTAACTCCCGCGCCCCGGTGTCTCGCCGGGGCGTTTATGCTACACTCCACCCTTCATTTTTTTCTGGACTTCCTTCGTGGCTCACTCTCAAACCGCCTTTCTCCCGCAAGCCTTTCTTGATGCTATTAGCGATGCACTCCCGGCAGGTCAAACGCTCGACAGCTTTATCGAATACTGTCAGCGCCCGCTGCGTCGTAGCCTGCGCATAAATACCCTCAAGATTTCGGTCAGCGATTTTCTCACACTTGTCGCCTCTTATGACTGGCATTTGACGCCGATTCCATGGTGCGCAGAAGGGTTCTGGATTGAGCGTGATGATGAAGAGAGCTTGCCATTGGGTAGCACAGCAGAACATCTGAGTGGCCTATTTTATATTCAGGAAGCCAGCTCAATGTTGCCGGTTGCCGCCCTGTTTGCGGACGGTAATGAGCCGGAACGTATTATGGATGTTGCCGCCGCCCCTGGTTCAAAAACCACGCAAATTGCCGCCCGCATGGGTAATCACGGCGCGATCCTTGCCAATGAGTATTCCGCCAGCCGCGTGAAAGTGCTGCACGCGAATATCAGCCGTTGTGGTATCAGCAACGTAGCGCTGACGCATTTCGATGGCCGGGTATTTGGTGCAGCATTGCCGGAATGTTTCGACGCTATTTTGTTGGATGCCCCATGTTCGGGTGAAGGCGTGGTGCGTAAAGATCCCGATGCCCTGCGCAACTGGTCGCCAGAAAGCACCGCCAGCATTGCCAATACCCAGCGTGAATTGATGGCCAGTGCTTTCCATGCGCTGCGTCCCGGCGGCACGTTGATTTATTCGACCTGCACCCTGAATCGTGAAGAAAACCAGCAAATATGCCAGTGGCTGCTCGACGAATGGCCTGATGCAGTTGAAATCGCACCGCTGAATGATTTATTCCCAGAGGCGGAAAAAGCTATTACAGCCGAAGGTTACCTCCATGTATTCCCGCAGATTTATGATTGTGAAGGCTTTTTCGTCGCACGCCTGCGCAAAACTGCATCAGTAGAAGCCCTACCAGCGCCGGGTTACAAAGTGGGTAAATTCCCGTTTGCGCCAATGCACGGCAAACAAGCGGCGGAAGTTCGTGCGGCCGCCAAACAATCGGGAATAGCCTGGCAAGATGACCAACAACTTTGGCAACGAGACAAAGAGATTTGGTTATTCCCTAAAGAGATTGTCTCTTTGTTCGGCCAGGTTCGTTTTTCTCGTATTGGTTTACGTCTGGCGGAGCAGTACAACAAAGGCTACCGCTGGCAGCACGAAGCGGTTATCGCGCTAGTGCCGAGTGATTCTCCGCTGGCATTTGCCCTTACAGAGCTTGAAGCCGATGAATGGTATCACGGGCGTGATATTTACCCAGAAGTGACACCGTCACTTAATGAGGTGATTGTCACTTACCAGGGGCAACCTCTTGGCCTGGCAAGAAAAGTCGGATCGCGACTGAAAAACAGTTATCCGCGTGAACTGGTCCGTGACGGAAAGCTGTTTGCTGCCAGAGGCTGATGCGCTAAAAAAATAGTCGCCATGATGTTTGCAGTTTTTGTACGTTTGTCTACGCTCTAAAGTGGAGACCTTACTGGTCATACCACACAAACTCAGACCTGAGGAGAGCGAGATGACGAGAACTAGCGTACGAATAGGCATCTTCGAAATTGATGATGCTGAATTACATGGCGAGCAACAAGGGGATCGAACGTTGAGTATCCCTTGTAAATCTGACCCCGACCTGTGCATGCAACTTGATGGCTGGGATGATGAAACCAGCATTCCTGCCGTTCTTGATGGCGAACATTCCGTCCTCTACCGTCAACATTACGACCAAAAATCTGATGCCTGGGTCATGCGTCTTGCGTGACTCAAATGAACCCGTCGGCCTGGCGGGTTAATTAATCTGGTCTGATTCCCCCTCTTCCCGTGACTTCCCCTACAATTAAGCCAAACGGTGCAACTCAGAGGCGCTAATGTTTGCGTTGGTTTTATTTGTTTGCTACCTGGACGGTGGCTGCGAAGATATTGTGGTAGACGTGTTCAATACCGAACAACAATGCCTGGTAGGGATGGATGAGCAACGGATACGCTACGGCGGATGCTTTCCGGTAGAAGATTTTATTGATAGCTTCTGGCGCCCGGCTCATGAGTACAGCTCGATGTAACCTTACTGAACCTGCACCATAGTCAACTTGTTGCCGAACACCGCTCCGGTATCGATGTAATTTTGATTATGAAAGTGCCCTGCCTCTTTAAGCGGCGTATGCCCAAAGTAAAACTCATCAGCTCCGTCGATATCCTCCCCTTGCCCCTGTAAATTCTTGTTGAGTCGGTCACGGCTCCACACCAGTAAATGCTCATCAACGGGCTGATTCCAGCTGTAATGTGATGCAGGATAGTCGGCATGGGCAATAACAAGAGTCTTACCCTGCGTGTGCAGTTCAATCACCAGCGGTAAATCGCGGCAATGCAATATCGCTTGTTGCACGTTTTGCTGACGTTGCTCGGGTAATTCCCGATACCAGTCACCCCCATTCATTTGCCAGAGCACACCTTCACCTTCATCCAGCGCTTCTAATGCCATCGCCTCGTGATTGCCCTTCACCGCTTTAAACCATTTACTGCCAAGCAACGCCAGGCAACCAGGGCTGTTTGCCCCGCGATCGATAAGATCGCCAACCGAAATCACCAGATCCTGATGATAATCAAAATGCTGTAGTTTGAGTTGGCTTATCAAATCAGAAAGGCAACCGTGCAAATCCCCAACAATAAAGACATGACGCCAGTTTTCACCTTCAATTCGCTGATACATACTGCCTCCACTTTGTTTATTTATTGCTCAATTATAAACCAGTGGATGGCAATGGTTAGCGCTGAGGTCGAATGAACATTTTTATCTGCTTGCCGTGGTATTCCACATAATGCTCAAACTGGAAGCCAAATCGTTCGGCGAGGTGAATGGAACGCAGGTTATCATCATCAATAATACAGCAAACTGGCAGGGTAAATTCGCCGTCAGCCCATTGCAAAATGGCGCTCAACGCTTCATTTGCATAGCCCTTACCGTGTACCGCTGGAATTAACGACCACCCTGCTTCCGGGAGTTCGAGAGCAGGTGTTAATTCACGATGTGCGTCCTGAAAACCAAACGAGCCGATATAGCGCCCCGACGTTTTTTCAAATACGCCCCAATAACCGTAACCGAGCGCCTGCCAGTGGCCGATGTAACGCAGCAACCTTCCCCATGTCATTTCCGGCCCTTGTGGTTGTCCACCACCAATAAACTTCACCATTTCAGGATCGGCCCAGCAAGCGGCTAAATCAGTGAAGTCTTCCAGCGTAAAATGCCGAAGAATTAAACGCTCAGTTTCCAGACGAGGGGCTGTATTAACCATGCTCACTTCCTTCAATATATTAATTACGAACTATTTTTTAGTTATTCTGCCGATATACAGCCTGCGATACAACACGCATAACGAGAGAAAAAAGCGCAGGAGAGAACGGACGTAGAAAATAGAAAAGGCTGCAAATTTGCAGCCTTTAGAGAGGTGATACGAGTTATCTGGTAAATATTCCGCTTCTTCAAGCGATTCAATACGGTTTACACCCAAGAGTACTGTGGCAATCGTTCTACCAGGTACCCACCAGTTTACTATCGAGGATCAGTTTCAAACTTTCTGGCACCTCCGTTTCACTCTGGAACTGGTACTAATCTAGCAGCCCTGATGATGCAAAAGTAACGGCAGATTCACAGTTTTGTCATTTGATGTTCAAATATATTTTTTTATCGCCAAACGTTGTGATCAGACCTTGCCGCTTAGCCTTTCGTGGAAGTCGCTACTGCGGACATCCAGGCCAACAATTTGCACTTTACTTTCATAGCGTTGGTAGCGATTTTCGATAGCATCGAGCACCGCGACCGTCGACACATCCCATATTTGCGCCTGGGACAAATCAATAATCACATTCTGTGGATCATCGGCATACTGGAAATGCTCAAACAAATCGTTGCTGCTGGCAAAGAACAGCGGCCCGGTGACTGTATAACGAACGGTTTTTCCGTCATCAGATAATGTTCTTTCCGCACGTACCACGTGAGCAATTCGGCGAGCAAAAAGAATCATTGCAAAGACAACCCCACCCACCACACCCAGTGCGAGATTCCCGGTTGCTACCGTCACCGCAACAGTAGATAACATCACTAGCGTTTCCGGTAGCGGTATTCTTTTTAATGTGGCTGGCTTAACGCTGTGCCAGTTAAGCGTTTTCACCGCCACAATCACCATGATCCCCGCTAAAACGACCATCGGGATCTTTGCCATTAACTCGCTCAAACCGGTGACCAACAATAGCAACACCAGGCCTGCGGCAATTGTCGAAATACGCGTGCGCCCTTTGCCAAGTTCCACATTAACCATGGTCTGGCCAATCATGGCGCAACCGGCAATACCACCGTAGAAACCGGCAAAGATATTAGATAGCCCTAATCCCCAGCATTCACGACGCTTGCTTGAAGGCGTGTCGGTGAGCTCATCAACCAATTTGGCGGTCAATAAAGATTCCATTAAGCCAACGAACGCGATACTCAATGCGCAGGGCCAGATAATCCGTAACGTATCCAGATTCAGTGGCACCAACAGTTCCGTTAATCCTGGCAAACCTGCGGCCATTGGGCCTGAATCCCCTACTGTCGGTACTGAAAAACCCATCCCTATACACAAAATAGTAATAGCAATCACCGCCACCAGCGGCGATGGAACAGATTTGAATACTCGCGGGAGGAACAGAACAATCGCCAGCGTCAACGCGAACAGCCCCCAAACTAATGGATTATTTCCCCAAATGTGTGGCACCTGCGCGAAGAAAATCAGGATACCGAGTGCGTTCACAAACCCGGTCATCACAGAAAGCGGTATATAGCGCATCATGCGTGCAAGCCCGCTAACGCCGAACAGAATCTGTATCAACCCGGCAAGCAATACGGCTGGGAAAATGTATTCAACGCCATACTGATGCACCATTGGGCCGATAACTAACGCCACCGAGCCTGCGGCAGCAGTCACCATCGCCGGGCGCCCGCCGAGAAACGACATGGATAAACACAACACAATGGAGGCAATCAGGCTAACTTTCGGGTCAACACCCGCGATAACCGAAAATGAAATAATTTCCGGGACTAACGCCAATGCAGTTACCACCCCCGCGAGGGTTTCCCGGGCAAACAGACGTGGGCTGCGTAAAACATAGGCGAGAGAGTTTTCCCGGCTATGTGTTTCAGTTTGAGTTGTGGTCATAATTATCGTCTTTGCAGGTTTATTGTTATGAAGGGTGGCCTGAACGGGCCGGACATGATTGTACAGACAGGTTAGTAAGGATGCTAATTAATGTGACCTGTATCGCTTTTCATTCCCATCACCCCGCACCACAGTTTTCAACTCTGAATTTCGTCATCGCTACCCAAAATGAACACCCCTAATTCAAAGGACTATTATTGGGAAAGAAGCCTAAAAACAATTACAATGCGGTTAATTACTTTAACTCTTTTATAAAATTATCCTTTTTTGGCCATTTTGATTAATGGAGGCCGCTTTTTGTTTATTCATTTAACTCATTGTAAATCGATTGGTGCTTTTCTGTTGACAGCTGTGATGTCATATTGTGGAAATGCAATCGCTGATCCCGTGCTGAATAAAATACTCAGCAATCACAGTATAACGTTAGCATGGGTTGATAATACGCCACCGCTCTCATGGCAATTAAATGGCAAGCCCACAGGCATGGCAATAGATATCTGTCTGGACGTGGTTGATAGTATAGAGAAACAGTACCAAACTAAGATAACTGTAAATTGGGTAAAAATCGTCAATGCCGCTCGCTTTGAAGTTATCGCACACAATCAAGCAGATATACTCTGTGCCCTTGCGGCAAACACGGGGCAAAGAGATAAACTAGTGAATTTCTCAATCCCGTGGCTTTATTCCAGCATGAATTATCTATCCAGGACATCAGACAACATAACGAGCAAAGAAATGCTGGCTGGACATACCATAGGGGTAATAAGTGGAGGGACATCGGCACTAGTTATAGCAAAAATGAATAAAACTTATAATTATTCAATTTCTGTGAAATTAGTTAAAGATTTTAACGACGGATTTGATTTGCTTGAACAAGGAAATATTTCTGCATTTGTTACCGACGATGTTATTATTCGCGGAAAATTAGCCAGCATGGCAGAGAAAGATAAATACCAAATTAACCCCGAGGGGTTTGGTGAGGAGTTATCTTATGGCCTCGTTGTCGCAAAAAATGCCAGTCAAATGATTGCCATTATTAACAAAGAAATAAAATCCATGTTCACCTCAGGTCGGTTTGATAAATTATATAATAAATGGTTTATGCCCTCCGCCACTTCTTCTGGAGAGAACGTACAGCAACCAATGCCTGCACAACTCATTGAGGAGAAAAACCGCTTGCTGAGTGCTGATGGCAACGCCTCGCAGCCATAGACCAGGTGCCACTTCCGTTAGGTAAGATTTTTAAGTTAACTCAGGATGTTAATGCGTTTTTAAGGTAGAAGTGCAAAAGGCACCAGAAGGATTCTGGAAATTTTTGCCTTAAATTTTCTAGCTACCACCCTATAAAAATGACCGAAAAGTATTTGGATTCGCGGAAAAAGCAGTTTATGTTGTTATGATTCTGTTAAGTACCACCAGGTAGAGCGGATACGGAAATTGGGGATTAATACGGGTGATATGGATACATACGCAGCTAAGTGTTTGTATCAAAAGACAGATAAAAAAAGACCGAATACGATTCCTATATTCGGTCCAGGGAAATGGCTCTTGGGAGAGAGCCGTGCGCTAAAAGTTGGCATTAATGCAGGCAGACATCGCCTTGCCTTCTAAGAATAGATTACCGGCGCAGGTTTTCCAGTCCGGCGCAAAAGTGTTCGGAAAAAAACTGCGTTACAGGTGACGTTTTAGACAAAAACCGCAATGCCCGTACTACGGATATTGCGGTTTTTTATTATTGATGAATAGCTTAGCGATTTTTAGCTACATAACTTCTCTGCGCGTTCAATAAACGGAGCAAGACTCTTTTTTTGGCCTGGCTGCTTAGGATCGTCTATTTGAATCACAGAAATGGGCTGACCCGTCGTTTTGCCACTGCTAACCTGTTGCTGAGCAACATCGTTTAACGGGTATTGCATCAGCGTGCTTGGGTTGATCGCAAATAGCGCATGCCCCGGACGGCAACTCAGCATCACCTCTTCACGGTTAAATGCCCAGTTATCTTTGCCCATCTCAAAACGGCTAACGGTAATAACTTGTGGTGCAGCCAACGCACTACCCGCGCAGGCCAGCAATAACAACGTCAGAATACTTTTTTTCATGAATTTCTCTTGAGCTAATAACGCCATCAGTACGGTTCCCAGGTTGCGAATACGCTAACAGCCAGAAGCACCGATACCGACAAAATGACTTCCAGCCAGGTCAGCTGGATAAACTGTTTTGTTGCCGTTGGCACCCGGTTAAATCGTGGCACCAAAAAATAGCGGTTATACAGCGCGATGATAACCATCATTGCGACAAAGGCAACTTTGACGCCTAACAAGCGCACGTAGTTGCTTTCCATTGGCAATGACCAACCCAGGATCATCAGGCTATTAATTATTCCGCTCAGCAGTACGGCAGCAACGGCTATGTGTCCGTAACGAGAAAAGCGCATCATCGCGGTAATGGCGGCTTCCCGCCAGCGTGGTTTTCTTGCCATACGCATACACATCAACAATGGCAATAACCCCCCGACCCACCAGCCTGCGCTAAGAAGATGTACGGCGTGGTTCAGACGCTGTATACCACCGACAAAACCTTCTCGCATCGCTGCATGTCCTACACCCGCAAGCAAAATCAGCTGCGCGGCTGCAAGAATGAGTAGCATCGACTGTAAGGGTCGTGGTTTGAGCAATAGCACCGCAACTGTCACCACACCGAGCAGTATCTGCCACAGCCAAACTGAGCCAAAACGCGTACCCAAAACTGCCAGCCAAACTTGCGGATTGATCGCATCGCGCCACCCACTTCCCATCATCCCGGCCTGAGCGCACAACAGCAATATTACGCTCAGCATGATCATCCACACTGCAGAATGCCACAGCCATTTCAGCCTGAGGATGAGTACCGGTTTAAACGCCTGGGGAGCTAACAATGAGCAAGCTATGGTGCTGCCCAGCAGCACCATGAGAGCAGTGAAATGAATGAATCGCAGCGCGATATAGAAACCAGATAACATTCGGTTTATTTCACCGAGAAGTGATACTTCCCTTTAGTTTTGTGTCCATCAACCGACACCACATGCCAGTCAACCTGGTAGTCACCCGGTTTTAGAGCTTCTTCTACGGGCACAATAAGTTGTTTTTCATCTTTTTCATTACGCTTTGCAGTACCGGTTTTTACCGCAGCTTGCTGTGGCCCGGTAAGCGTAAGTCCGCTAAAATTCGCTTCAACACCTTCGGAGAAATTAAGGGTAATCGCCTGTGGTGACGCAGTTACCGCAGCATCTGCCGCAGGATATTGATGCTTTAAATGTGCGTGTGCAAAAGCGGAGCCGGAAGCTGTAAGAGCGGTAAAGAGTGTAGCGATGGTAAAGAGACGAGAGCGAGTGAAAGCCATATCAACTATTCCTTTTTCTTATTCGAGACGGCAAAAGGATAACCTTGAGTCCTGGCTAAGTCGAGATGAGAACAGCTATCAATGAATGTAAAGTCTTGTCATTGATGGCATCACCAAGTACCTTTGCGGCACAAAACGGGAGGCTAATATGAATTACAATCTTGCTGAATTACCCCAGGAAGAAATGGATAAGATCAATGTGGATCTTGCCGCTGCGGGGGTCGCGTTTAAAGAGCGCTACAATATGCCTGTCATCGCCGAAGTGGTGGAGCGCGAGCAGCCAGCGCACCTGCGTGACTGGTTCAGAGAAAGACTGATTGCGCATCGTCTGGCATCGGTCAATTTGTCACGTTTACCCTACGAACCTAAGGTTAAATAAATTTCTGCGGCATGAAGTTTCCTTACAAAATTGATGCTAAGATTTTTCTGGGTTTTAGACCAAAACGCAGAATTATCTGTTGCGGCCACAGGATGATGGCCGTTGGGTTGACTGATTAAGGAAGAACGTATGCCTGTCTGGAATGTTGCCGCGGCGCAGTATGGCGCCACGCACGATGACCTCGATGCGAACATTTTGCATCATTTAGATTTTGTTCGTTGCGCAGTTGCTGAACAAATCGATCTCCTGATTTTTCCCGAACTATCCCTCACCGGTTTCAACACAGAAAATCACCACGATTGTGCCCTTCCCTTCACGGATGAACGTTTAAATCCCCTGCAACATGCTGCTATCGAGCACCACATGACTATCGTCGTGGGTTTGCCTTTACGCTACGAAAAAGGGGTCTCAGCGGGTTCTGTGGGCTTTTTGCCTGATGGTTCCCGAGTCGCCTGCTGTAAACCGTTCAGCAGTGATATTGACGCTCCTGTACAGCACACTCCGCTGGTCGGATTGCATAATCGTAGTGTCGCCATGGGTTTTAGCACCGGTAGCGATGAAGAAACCTGGCCACGAAGTGCCGCTGAAATGGGGGCTAGTCTCTACGCCACCGGGAAATTCATCAATGAGATCAGCTATCAGCATGACGAAATGTATCTACAGCGCTGGGCGCATAAATACAATTTGCCCGTTTTGCTGGCTAACCATGCTTTCTCTATCGGGAAATACCGTTCGGCTGGGCGCAGTGCCTGCTGGGACGATCGCGGCGAATTAGTCGTGCGCGCCGATCATGGCGAGTTATTAGCTGTTGGCAGACGTGATGAGAAAGGTTGGCATGGAGAAATCATTCCATTACGCTAACGCATTAATAAAACCCGCGAAGGTGAGATGGAGTAAGTATGCTGCGCATTATTGATACGGAAACCAGTGGTTTGCAGGGTGGCGTGGTGGAAGTGGCGTCTGTCGATATTGAAAACGGCAAAATTGTGAATCCGATGAGCGATTTGGTACGCCCGGATCGCCCTATTAGCCACCAGGCCATGGCAATCCACAAAATTACCGAAGAGATGGTGGCGGACAAGCCGTGGATTGAAGACGTCATTCCGCGTTATCACGGCAGCCCATACTACGTTGCCCACAACGCCAGTTTTGACCAAAGGATGTTACCCGAGCTTCCTGACAGCGAATGGATTTGTACGGTAAAACTGGCGCGTCGTTTATGGCCCGGCATCAAATACAGCAATATGGGTTTATATAAATCCCTCAAGCTGGAGGTTGAAACGCCTGCGGATCTTCATCATCACCGTGCGCTGTTTGACTGTTATATCACCGCCGCCTTACTGCTGCGAATTATGGACGAGTCCGGCTGGACACCAGACCAGATGGTGACAATTACCGGCCGTCCAGCGTTAGTGAGCACCATGGCTTTTGGCAAATATCGTGGCAAGCCTATTTCCGAAGTCGCCGAGAAAGATCCGGGTTATTTACGCTGGATGTTAAATAACATCAAGGAATTAACACCGGATCTCAGAATGACGTTGAAACATTACCTCGAAAGGTAAAACAACTTACCCCGATTGTCCTGGTAGGGTTCCTTGCGCCAGGGCAATCAGGAAAGCATATTCCAGCGCGACACCCTCGTAAGATTTGAATCGCCCCGATTTTCCGCCATGTCCTGAATCCATATCGGTACACAACAACAGCAAGTTATCGTCTGTTCGTATTTCTCGCAGCTTCGCCACCCATTTTGCTGGTTCCCAATATTGCACCTGCGAATCGTGCAGTCCGGTGGTCACCAATATATGTGGATATGCCTGCGCAGTGATTTGATCGTATGGACTGTACTGTTTGATGTAGTGGTAATACTCAGCATCTTGCGGATTCCCCCACTCCTCAAACTCACCGGTCGTTAACGGAATCGACTCATCAAGCATTGTGGTAAGGACATCAACAAACGGAACCTGAGCGACCACACCGTGGAATAATTCAGGCCGCATATTGATTGCCGCCCCCACTAATAAGCCACCCGCACTGCCGCCCATCGAATACAGCAAGTTTTCATCGCCATATCCCAGTTTAAGCAGACCATCGCAGACATCCAGATAGTCATTGAAGGTATTCATTTTCTTCAGGTATTTACCGTCTTCGTACCATTGCTGGCCAAGCTCACCACCGCCACGAACATGGGCAATCGCAAAGACAAAACCCCGGTCTAACAGGCTTAAACGGCTGCTGCTAAAATCAGCATCCATGCTGCTACCGTATGAACCGTAGCCGTAAACCAATAGCGGGTTTTTCCCGCGCTGGAAGTGTTCGCGATGGTAAACCAGCGAAACGGGCACCTGTACACCATCGCGTACCGTTATCCATAAATGTTCGCTACGGTAGTGGCTGGCATCAAAGCCCGCCACTTCAGTTTGCTTAATGACGCGCCGCTCACCGGTATCCATATCCAGCTCAAACAACGTATCAGGCGTTGTCATTGACGAATAGCCATAACGCAGGCGAGAGGATTCCGGCTCCGGGTTGTGGCCAATCCAGGTCACATAGGCGGGATCGTCAAACGCAATACCGGTCACTTCGCGGGTTTTGCGATTAATTTGCCGTAAACTGGTCAGCCCTTGTTGGCGTTCTTCAACGACCAACCAATCAGTGAACAGCGTAAATCCTTCCAGCATGACCTGTTCGCGTGGCGCAATCAGCACTTCCCATTGATTTTCATCACGCACTTTCGAGCGATATAAACCAAAGTTTTTGCCATCACGATTAGAGCGCAGGTAAAAATTATGCTGGAAATGATCGAGCGTATATTCGTGATCTTTACGGCGTGGAGCAAAACACTGCGGCTGCGCATCCACCAGTTCGGCATCCAGCAACAGCACTTCGCTGGTCGTGGCGCTGCTGAGGTAAATTAAAACGAAGTGCTTCGAGGTGGTTTTATGCACGCTGACATAAAACATCTCGTCTTTTTCTTCGTAGACCAGTTGATCCTCGGTAGAAGGATGCCCCACCGTGTGCCGCCAGACCTGGTAAGGCAACAGCGTTTTAGGATGTTTACGCACGTAGTAAAGCGTGGCGGAATCATTCGCCCAGACAAAACTGCTGGAGACATTATCCAGAACTTCGGGATACCAGTTGCCGGTTTCCAGATTACGGAAACGCAAACCGTACTGGCGACGCGAAAGGAAATCTTCCGCCAGCGCCATTATTGTGTTGTCCGGCGTAATGCTCATGCCGCCCATGGTATAAAACTCGCTGTGGGCGGCTCGGCGATTTCCATCAACCAGCGTGCTCCACTCTTCCCATTCGGATAACACCACGGACTGGCGCTGATAAATGGCGTATTCATTGCCGGTTTCAAAAATCTGGCGGTAGCGGTAACCATTTTGTGTATAGGGTGCGGAGGCATCACGTTGTGGAATGCGATCGATCATCTCTTTGAGCAGACGTTCTTGCAACGCCTGCTGCGTACTCATCACCTGGCGACCGTAGTCATTCTCCTGATGAAGATAATCAAGTACCTGCGCATCAGTACGCTCATCGTCGCGCAACCAATAATAGTTATCGATGCGGGTATCACCATGCACTGTCATGGTATGCGGAATTTTTTTGGCTTTTGGTGGCATGTCGATTTTCATTTTTGAGTTAACACCCTGTAAGGGTGGCAAATTCAGACAGCCTTGCAAGCGTAACGTGGGATTTTTGGGGAAAAAGCCGGGATTAACCCGGCAGGCTGAGTTTTTGTTGCTGGATATCTTGTTCAATGCCTTCGCGCACATCCTGCGGGATTTTAAGCGCATCGCCCAGAGCGTTCAGATAACTACGCTCCATGAAGTGATCGATGTCGATTGCCGCGCAGCTCAGGAAATAAAGCTCCAGCGCTTCTTCTTCGTTATTAACGCCTTGAACCAAACGTTGTGGGTCGAGCGGTTGGTCAATTGCCTGCTGGATAAGATTGCGCCCCGGCCCTTCAATGCCCGCATCACGCAGTTGCTGCTCGATAACCAGACGTTCTTTGTCGTCAATATGCCCATCACTTTTCGCGGCGAATACCAACGCGGTGATCAAACGTTGTGTGCGCACATCCACCGGTGACTGCTGCTGGCCGAACTGAGGTTCACCCTGATGGGCATCGCGAACACGATCTTTATACTTGTTCCACAGCACGCTTCCCGCAACCGCTCCGCCGCCCACTAATAGCGCGCTGGTGCCATATTTGGTGAGCAGTTTTCGTGATGATTTACTTGCCAGTAGCAAGCCTGCCAAACCACCTAGTGCACCGGGCACCAGTAATTTGCTCAACCCTTGGGGGCTATTGTCTTGAGAACTGCCGGAAGATTGATTTTGGCCGGATTGCGTCGCCTGCCCCAACATGGATTGAAGCTGCTGTAACCAATTGCTCATAAGAGACACCCTTTATTAGGAACTTAACATCTGAGATTAAGCGAAAGGCTGTCAAGAAGTGTCTGATCAGGCTAAATATGGGAAAAGAATCGCGCCGGGAGCCCGACGCGACAAAACTCAGGCGGCTTTGGTGCGCTTGCGTGGATGCTCAGCAACTTTATCGTCAGACGCAATATCTTCGGCATTCACGTCTTCGCCTGCGGTTTCTTCAGCAGACTCAGTGTTTTCCAGCTCCGGCAGTTTGCCGCTTTTCAGCACGGTAGAAAGCACGTCTTTATTTTCTGCCATCCACATAGCCAGCACATCATTTTGCCCTTCTTCGAGAGCCACAGGGCTATGAGTGAGCCACTCGCTCAGCACTTCTGCCAGGTCGAGCATTTTGTCATAGGCGTCTGCATCCTTCTTATTTGCGAATGACATTTTTTCTTGCCCCTCTCGTACTACGACGTATTTGATTTCAACCGCCATTTTGCAGCTCCGGTTTTAACTGTTTATTTAAACAGTATAATGGTATTACCCCTGCATCGCAAGCGGGAAAATCGCTGCGTACGCAAACGTTTTCGTTTATAATCCGCCGGTCTATTTTCTCCGTTCGGGTATACAGATTATGTCAATTTTGGGAACTGCGCTTCGTCCTTCTGCTACACGTGTCATGTTGTTAGGTTCAGGCGAATTAGGAAAAGAAGTGGCTATCGAATGCCAGCGTCTTGGTCTGGAAGTGATTGCCGTGGACCGTTACGCCGATGCCCCTGCGATGCATGTCGCACACCGCAGCCACGTCATTAATATGCTGGACGGAGCCGAACTTAAAAAGCTGGTTGCCGCCGAAATGCCAGATTTCATTGTTCCCGAAATTGAAGCGATTGCCACAGATATGCTGGTTGAACTCGAGCAGCAAGGCCAGTGCGTTGTGCCTTGCGCCAGAGCCGCGAAACTCACCATGAACCGCGAAGGTATTCGCCGCCTGGCGGCGGAAGATCTGAGTATTCCAACGTCCAGCTACCGTTTTGCCGATAGCGAAGAAGCGTTCTTGCAGGCGGTTGAAGAAATTGGCCTGCCGTGCATCGTTAAACCAGTCATGAGTTCTTCTGGCAAAGGGCAGAGCTTTATCCGCACTGCGGATCAGCTGGCACAAGCCTGGGAATACGCACAAGCAGGCGGGCGCGCAGGTAAAGGGCGTGTGATTGTTGAAGGCGTGGTGAATTTTGATTTTGAAATCACCCTGCTGACCATTAGTGCTGTCGATGGTGTGCATTTTTGTGACCCAATTGGCCATCGCCAGGAAGACGGTGATTACCGTGAATCCTGGCAGCCACAAAAAATGAGTGACGCAGCACTGGCTGGCGCGCAAGAAATCGCTGCAAAAGTGGTGAAAGCGTTAGGGGGTTATGGGCTGTTTGGCGTCGAGCTATTTGTTTGTGGCGACGAAGTCATTTTTAGTGAAGTTTCCCCTCGCCCACACGACACCGGCATGGTAACGCTTATTTCTCAGGACTTGTCAGAGTTCGCATTGCATGTCCGCGCTTTCCTTGGCCTGCCGATTGGCGGGATTCGTCAGTATGGCCCAGCCGCTTCTGCGGTGATACTTCCGGAGTTGGTCAGCGATAACGTACAGTATGGCAACGTGGGTGCAGCGCTTGGCGCGGGCTTACAGGTGCGACTGTTTGGCAAACCGGAGATCAACGGTAAACGTCGAATGGGTGTGGCACTGGCGACAGGAACGAGCGTGGAAGATGCGATTGGACGTGCTATTGCGGCAACAAAAGCCATAAGCGTTAGAGGATAAAAAAAACCGCTCCCTTTTCAGGGAGCGGTTTCATATTACAGTTTTGCGCCTTCAACAGCTTCACGAGCAAGCTGGGTGATACGATCGTAATCACCCGCTTCCAGTGCGTCAGCTGGAACCAACCATGAACCACCGATACACAGCACGCTTTTCAGCGCCAGGTAGTCACGGTAGTTAGCCGGTGAGATACCGCCAGTTGGGCAGAAACGAACCTGAGAGAATGGGCCTGCGATAGCTTGCAGTGCTTTGGTGCCGCCATTCGCTTCAGCCGGGAAGAATTTGAATTCTTTCAAGCCGTAGTCCAGACCCAGCATCAGTTCAGAAACGGTGCTGATCCCAGGGATCAATGGGATGGTGCCTTCGGTTGCTGCTTTCAACAATGGCTCAGTCAGGCCTGGGCTGATTGCGAACTGCGCGCCAGCTTCGGTAACTTCAGCCAATTGCTGTGGGTTCAGAACAGTGCCCGCACCGATAATCGCTTCCGGTACTTCTTTAGCGATTGCACGAATAGCGTCCATCGCACACGGAGTACGCAGAGTCACTTCCAGAACGCGCACACCGCCAGCCACTAATGCTTTAGCCATTGGCACTGCGTGTTCCAGTTTGTTTACTACGATAACCGGAACGACCGGTCCTGTTTTCAGGATCTGTTCCGCAGTAGTTTTCCAGTTTTTCATCTCAAGAGCCTCTTCAACCAACTTTATAATTCGTTTCCAGTGCAGCAATTGCTACGTCCGGTCCTTAAAATTTAATGCAGGTCGCGCCTTGTTCCGCGCCAGATAACTGTTCGCGTAACGCGCTAAATAATTCACGGCCTGTTCCAACGCGATCCGCGCTGAGATCCGGGTGGAATGCCGTGCGCTTTGCAAGCTCAGCATCATCAACCAGCAGTGTCAGTTCACCCGTTTGACCGTTAACGCGAATCATATCGCCTTCACGGACTTTCGCCAGCAGCCCACCATCGTAAGCCTCTGGGGTCACATGGATTGCAGAAGGCACCTTACCTGAAGCGCCCGACAGTCGTCCATCAGTGACCAACGCTATTTTGAAACAGCGGTCCAATAATACCCCAAGTGGCGGCATAAGTTTATGTAATTCTGGCATGCCGTTCGCTTTTGGCCCTTGATGACGCACAACAACCACGCAATCACGATCAAGAAGGCCCGCTTCAAACGCCGGTAAAACATCGTGCTGGCTTTCAAAAATGACGGCTGGCGCTTCAATGATTTGATTTTCTACCGGCACCGCCGAGGTTTTCATTACCGCGCGGCCCAGGTTACCGCTGAGCACTTTAGTGCCGCCGTGTTTGGAGAATGGTTTTTCGAATGTTGCAATAACGTCGGCATCCAGTGCTTCGGTTGCCCCTTCACGCCACGCCAGTTGGCCGTTATCCAGCCACGGTTCCATAGTGTAGTGATGCAGACCAAAGCCCGCGACGGTGTTCACATCTTCGTGCAGCAAACCACCTTTGAGCAATTCGCGCATCAGCACCGGCACACCACCAGCAGCCTGGAAGTGGTTAATATCTGCCGGGCCATTCGGGTACAGGCGCGCTAATAATGGCACCACATCAGAAAGGTCAGAGAAATCATCCCAGTTGATGATAATGCCCGCCGCACGTGCCATTGCCACCAGGTGCATGGTGTGGTTGGTTGAACCACCGGTTGCCAGCAAGGCAACGATGCCGTTGACCACAACTTTTTCGTCAATCATTTTACCGATTGGCATCCACTCATTACCGTTTCCGGTAAGACGAGTCACCTGGCGTGCTGCTGCTGCGGTCAATTCGTGGCGCAATGGCGCGTCCGGATGAACAAAAGAAGAACCCGGCAACTGCATGCCCATGAATTCAACAACCATTTGGTTGGTGTTCGCGGTACCGTAGAAAGTACAAGTACCCGGAGCATGATAAGACGCCGCTTCTGATTCGAGCAGTGCCTGACGGTCAACTTTACCTTCTGCATACAGCTGGCGAATGCGCACTTTTTCTTTATTTGGCAAACCGCTCGCCATTGGGCCTGATGGCACAAAGACCGCGGGTAAATGGCCGAAGGACAGTGCCGCCATAGTCAGGCCAGGGACAATTTTGTCGCACACGCCAAGGTATAACGCGCCATCAAACATATTATGTGACAGGCCAATCGCCGTAGACATCGCGATAATTTCGCGGCTCAACAGCGACAGTTCCATGCCATCCTGCCCCTGAGTCACGCCATCGCACATCGCAGGCACGCCACCGGCAACTTGCCCTACCGCGCCAACAGAGTGCAGCGCTTTACGAATCTGGTCAGGGTAATACTCATACGGTTGATGAGCAGAAAGCATGTCGTTATAGGAGGTGATGATCGCAATGTTGTTACGCAGCATACTTTTCAGCGCAGCTTTATCTTCTGGCTGGCAAGCGGCAAAACCGTGCGCCAAATTCCCGCACGCTAACTCAGAGCGGTGAACGGTATTGGACTTCGCTTTTTCTATGCGTGCCAGATAGTTTTCGCGGGTCTGGCGGGAGCGTTCAACGATGCGTTTTGTTACGCGTAACAAATTAGGATTCATAACAGGTCCTCATAAAGTGGCTGCCGTCGCTTTGGGCAGGGGGTCGACGTTACCGGCTCTGTTTTCTTCTCGTGAGGCGGCAATCCGTACCATCAGGGCAAAATCGCTTCAGCTAGTGTAAATAAAAAAGCCCCGCTGGTGAATCCAGTCAGGGCTTTTAATTAAAAAATTTACACCACTTTGGTGTTAGATCATGTTACCGGTAAAATATGAATCATTTGTTACACAGTTTTTGCACAATCTGACGATGGTTTTTACTCAAACTCATTCCATGACCGCCCATCACGGGTGATCATCGCAACTGAAGCGACTGGGCCCCAGGTTCCGGCCTGGTAAGGTTTAGGTGCGTCGTTATCGGCAGCCCATGCTTCGGTAATGGAGTCGACCCATTTCCACGCTTCTTCTACTTCATCACGACGCACGAACAGTGCCTGGATACCACGCATGGTTTCCAGCAGCAGGCGCTCGTAAGCATCGGCCAGATGGGTTTCGTTGAAGGTTTCGGAATAGCTCAGATCCAACTTAGTGGTTTGCAGGTTGTGCTTGTGTTCAAGCCCTGGCACTTTGTTGAGCACCTGAATATCCACGCCTTCGTCCGGCTGCAGACGAATAGTCAGTTTGTTCTGCGGCAGATCTTGCCAGGAATCTTTGAACAGGTTCAATGGCGGGCTTTTGAAATAGACCACAACTTCAGAACATTTGGTTGGCAGACGTTTACCGGTACGCAGGTAGAACGGCACACCCGCCCAACGCCAGTTATCGATATCAACACGGATAGCGACAAATGTTTCGGTGCTGCTGTTTTTATTCGCCCCTTCCTCTTCCAGGTAGCCAGGGACTTTTTTGCCCTGAGCAAAACCAGAAGTGTACTGGCCACGAACGGTTTTTTCGCGAACATTGGTGCGGTCGATACGACGCAGTGATTGCAGCACTTTGACTTTCTCATCGCGGATATGGTCAGCGGTAAGGTCAGATGGCGGGGACATCGCAATCATGCAAAGAATTTGCAGCAGGTGGTTTTGAATCATGTCGCGCATCTGGCCGGCCTGGTCAAAGTAACCCCAGCGCCCTTCGATGCCGACTTCTTCAGCCACGGTGATTTCCACATGATCGATGGTTTTGTTATCCCAGTTATTAGCAAACAGGGAGTTAGCAAAACGCAGCGCCAGCAGGTTCAGTACGGTTTCTTTACCTAAGTAATGGTCAATGCGGTAAACCTGGCACTCTTCAAAATACTCGCCAACCTGGTCGTTGATTTCCTGAGATGTAGCGAGTGAAGTACCGAGCGGTTTTTCCATGACAACACGAGCAGGTTTGGCATTCAGCTTCGCCTTGCCCAGGCCTTTGCAGATTGCGCCAAATGTACTTGGTGGCATGGCAAAGTAGTTAATGGTGACGCGATTTTGCTGATCGAGCATCTTACCGAGTTTGTTAAAAGCTGCGGTGTCGTTAACATCCAGATTGCAAAAATCGAGACGGCTGCTCAATTTATCCCACAGGCTTTCGTCGATTTTTTCCTTCATGAAGGTTTCAATCGCTTCACGCACCACTTTGGTGTACGCCTCTTTATCCCAGTCTGCGCGGCCCACGCCCAAAATGCGTGTTTCCGGGTGGATCTGCCCAGCCTTTTCTAACTGATACAGGGATGGCAGCAGTTTCCGACGCGCAAGGTCGCCTTTTGCACCGAAAATCACCAGGTCACATGCCTGAGCTGTCTGTGTTACCGCCATTATTATCTCCTCGTGTCGGATGTCCGGAGGTATGCACCGGCCCGTTTGTAATTTTATTACGAAACAATGTACTGCTTTTGATGAATCCAGGTAAACCGCCGCCCATTATTTGATCGCTTTGGTGGGCAGCATTTGCCCGTCAGTGCCACTTTTTGCGATGAGTCGTGGAATTTTCTGACGTTTTGTTGTCGATGTCTATCATGTCTAAAGTTAGACACTGATCATGTAATGAAAAAAAACAACATCATTACAGCGGTTAACTTCCCCTTTCACGGATGGGCAAGCGTATATTCTTGCTAAATCGTGCCACGATTTCTCCATTTGTTGAAATCGACAAAATCCATGAGTGCCGGACACCTATGAATATGCTGGACAAAATCCAGTCTCAACTGGAACACCTTAGCAAATCAGAACGTAAAGTCGCAGAAGTGATTCTTACCGCACCGCAAGATGCCATTCACTCAAGCATTGCTACGCTCGCCCGCAGTGCTGACGTCAGCGAACCGACAGTCAACCGCTTTTGCCGCCGCCTCGAAACCAAAGGCTTCCCTGATTTTAAATTACATTTAGCGCAAAGTCTGGCGAATGGCACTCCTTATGTAAACCGGAATGTTGACGAAGACGATAGCGTTGAAGCTTATACCGGCAAAATCTTCGAATCCGCCATGGCAAGCCTTGACCAGGTGCGGCAATCACTGGATATGGCCGCCGTCAATCGCGCGGTAGATTTACTCACCCAGGCAAAGAAAATCGCCTTTTTTGGTCTGGGTTCTTCTGCTGCCGTCGCACATGACGCAATGAACAAATTCTTTCGTTTTAATGTGCCGGTTATCTATTCCGACGATGTTGTTTTGCAGCGCATGAGCTGCATGAATTGTAGTGAAGAAGATGTCGTCGTACTTATTTCACATACCGGTCGCACCAAAAATTTGGTTGAACTGGCACAACTGGCGCGCGAAAACGATGCCATCGTGCTGGCAATCACGTCAGAAGGCTCACCGCTCGCCCGCGAAGCCACGCTCTCTTTATTACTCGACGTGCCAGAAGATACCGATATTTATATGCCGATGGTGTCGCGCCTTGCTCAATTAACGGTGATTGATGTGCTGGCAACCGGTTTTACTTTGCGTCGTGGCGCGAAATTCAGAGATAACTTGAAGCGAGTCAAAGAAGCGCTCAAGGAATCGCGTTTTGATAAGGACCTGTTTATCTCGCCCGATAAACCTTAAGATTTTATAACAAAGCTGTAACTTTTTAGGTCATTCGGTTAAGTTGTTGCTTTGCGTTTTTCAACGCATCCTGATTTACCGAATCTTTTTTTAATACAACACCAAAGTTGTTTCAGTCAACGGAGTAATACATGTCCAGACGGCTACGTAGAACCAAAATCGTTACCACTTTAGGCCCGGCTACCGATCGCGACAATAATCTGGAAAAGATTATCGCAGCTGGCGCTAACGTGGTGCGTATGAACTTTTCCCACGGCACCGCTGAGGATCATCTGATCCGTGCCGACAAAGTTCGTGAAATTGCCGCGAAACTGGGTCGCCATGTCGCTATTCTGGGCGATTTGCAGGGACCAAAAATTCGCGTCTCTACCTTCAAAGAAGGTAAAGTTTTCCTTAATATCGGCGACAAATTCCTGCTTGATGCCAACATGGGCAAAGGCGAAGGCGACAAAGAAAAAGTCGGTATCGACTACAAAGGTCTGCCTGCTGACGTCGTCACCGGTGACATCCTGCTGCTCGACGACGGCCGCGTACAGTTAAAAGTACTCGACGTTCAGGGTATGAAAGTCTTTACCGAAGTCACTGTTGGCGGCCCGCTGTCGAACAACAAAGGCATCAACAAGTTGGGTGGCGGCCTGTCTGCCGAAGCGCTGACCGATAAAGACAAAGCGGATATTTTGACTGCGGCGAAAATCGGTGTCGATTACCTGGCCGTTTCCTTCCCACGCTGTGGCGAAGACCTGAACTACGCTCGCCGTCTGGCGCGTGAAGCAGGCTGTGACGCTAAAATTGTCGCGAAAGTTGAGCGTGCTGAAGCTGTATGCAGCGAAGAGGCAATGGACGACGTTATCCTTGCCTCCGACGTGGTGATGGTTGCTCGTGGCGACCTGGGCGTTGAAATCGGTGATCCTGAGCTGGTTGGTATTCAGAAAACCCTGATTCGCCGTGCGCGTAAGCTGAACCGTGCGGTAATCACCGCGACTCAAATGATGGAGTCGATGATTACCAACCCAATGCCGACTCGTGCTGAAGTGATGGACGTGGCGAACGCCGTTCTGGATGGCACCGATGCGGTAATGCTTTCTGCTGAAACTGCGGCAGGCCAATACCCGGCTGAAACCGTTGCAGCGATGGCGCGTGTTTGCCTGGGTGCTGAAAAAATCCCAAGCATCAACGTTTCTAAGCACCGTCTGGACGTACAGTTCGACAACGTTGAAGAAGCAATTGCGATGTCTGCAATGTATGCGGCCAACCACCTGAAAGGAGTTACCGCTATCATCACCATGACTGAATCAGGCCGTACCGCGTTGATGACTTCACGTATCAGCTCCGGTTTGCCGATTTTCGCCATGTCTCGCCATGAACGCACACTGAACCTCACCTCTTTGTACCGTGGTGTGACGCCAGTGCATTTTGACAGCTCAAGCGACGGTGTTGCCGCTGCAAGCGATGCTGTAAATCTGCTGCGTGATAAAGGCTACCTGGTTTCTGGCGATCTGGTTATCGTTACCCAGGGCGATGTGATGAGTACCATTGGTACCACCAACACCACGCGTATTATGTGTGTTGAGTAATTCATCTGCATGATGACAAAGGGGCCAATCGGCCCCTTTTCTATTTCTTCGGATACAACTCTTTGCGCCGGTAAGGTTCTGTCTCCCCTTCCTTACGTGTTTTGAGCAGCTTTAGAATCCAGGTGTATTGTTCCAGATTCGGCCCCACCAAAATCTCAACTTCTTCATTCATGCGTCGGGCGATGGTCTTGTCATCCGCCTCGGCTAAATCGTCCATCGGTGGGCGAATATGAATATCCAGACGATGCGTCTTGCTGTTATAAACCGGGAACAGCGGCACTACGCGCGCGCGCGACACTTTCATCAAACGGCCAATCGCAGGCAATGTCGCCTTGTATGTACCGAAGAAATCGACGAACTCGCTGTGCTCAGCGCCGTGATCCTGGTCTGGCAGATAATATCCCCAATACCCCTGACGCACTGAGCTGATAAACGGTTTAATCCCATCGTTACGCGCATGCAGGCGGCCACCAAAGCGGCGACGCACTGTATTCCACATGTAATCAAACAGCGGATTGCCCTGGTTGTGGAACATTGCAGCCATCTTCTGCCCCTGAGACGCCAGCAGCATTGCAGGAATATCCACAGCCCAACCGTGGGGAACGAGGAAAATCACGTTTTCTTCGCGCTGCTTTAGTTCATCAATAATCTCTTTGCCGTGCCAGTCAACGCGCTGCATGACCTTTTTCGGGTCTTTAATCGCCAGCTCCGCCATCATCACCATCGCCTGTGGCGCTGTGGCAAACATCTCGTCGATAACGGCTTCGCGATCCGCTTCCGGCATATCCGGGAAGCAATACAGCAAATTAATCTGTGCACGGCGACGGGCGCTCTTACCGAAACGCCCGGCAATACGGCCTACTTTACCCAACAACGGGTCTCTTAATGCTGGAGGTAACATCGCCAGGCCTGCAAAAGCGCCCACGCCTAACCAGGCGCCCCAAAATTTCGGGTGCAAGAAGGCCTTTTGAAATTCAGGAATGAACTCACTGTGACTTTTTTTTGCTTTTTCCATGCATATTCTCAGTACAGCATCAAATCATTGATGACATGAATTTGTAAGTATCTTAGCGGGGTAATGCCCATCAGACAAAGAAAAAGCCGGTAACTGAGTACCGGCTTTTTTCACAAGACTTAATTAATCAAACTTAAGCTGTGGTGTGACTTCACGAACCTGAGCCAGGTAATCGGTACGATCCGAGCCAGTCAGCCCTTCGGTACGCGGCAATTTAGCATTTAACGGGTTAACCGCTTGCTGGTTAATCCACACTTCATAATGCAAATGCGGCCCCGTAGAACGCCCGGTATTGCCCGAAAGTGCGATACGGTCACCGCGTTTAACTTTCTGGCCTGGCGTCACAAGTAATTTCTTCAGGTGCATATAACGCGTGGTGTATGTGCGACCGTGGCGAATAGCAACGAAATAACCCGCCGCTCCACTACGTTTTGCCATCACAACTTCACCATCACCTACAGCCAGCACCGGAGTGCCCTGCGGCATAGCAAAATCCACACCTTTATGTGGTGCAATTCGTCCGGTTACCGGGTTCAGGCGACGCGGATTAAAGTTTGAAGAAATACGGAATTGTTTGGCGGTAGGGAAACGCATAAAGCCTTTCGCAAGACCTGAGCCACTGCGATCGTAGAATTTTCCATCTTCCGCACGAATCGCGTAGTAATCTTTACCACTGCTGCGCAGTCGAACCCCTATCAATTGGCTCTGTTCGCGTTTGCCTTCCAGCATTTCACGCGACATCAGCACTGCAAATTCATCGCCTTTCTTCAGTTTGCGGAAGTCCATCTGCCACTGCATCGCTTTGATGACGGCGCTGATTTCAGCACTGGTCAACCCTGCGTCTTTTGCGCTGCTGACAAAGCTATTCCCCACCGTGCCTTTCAGTACGTTGTTTACCCACTCACCTTGCTGCATTTCGCTGCTGAGTTTGAAGGTGCTGCCTGAACGGTCATAGGTACGCGTTTCACGGCGCGACATTTCCCATGTCAGACGCTGTAATTCGCCGTTATCGTTCAACGTCCAGGAGATCTGTTGGCCGATTTTCAGGTTACGCAGGTCTTTATCCACGGCGGCAAGCTGGCTGATGTCACCCATATCAATGCCGTACTGGTTCAGAATGCTACTGAACGTATCGCCTGTGGACACAACATATTCGTGAACCCCCGTTTCACCGGCGGTTTTATCGTCCAGCTCATCTTGTGGAATAGTGTCGTCTTCAGCGTTTGGCGATTGATCCAACGGTTCACTGGCTTCAGGCAGTAACGAACGAACTTCGTTTTTCTCAAGCTCAATGGTTTTAATTACGGGGCTGGATTCAGGATGATAGACGTACGGTCGCCAGACAGCGACCGCAAGTGTAAGAACTGTAAGAGACCCCAACATAACGCGATGGGGCCGGGATAAATTGTCGAATGCCAGGGCGACAGAGCGGGCTATCTGTTGCACGTATTCACTTCCTCACTAATCTCCTTTCAGGCAGCTCGCATATTGATTCGCAAGCCCGCTCAAAAACTGCATATAGCTGTCTTTGCCGAGCTTAATGTCGATTCCCAGCGGGTCCAGCGTTCCGGAACGAACGTTAGTACCTCTGGCAACGGCATTAATGACTGCTGGCCTGAACTGTGGTTCAGCAAATACGCACACGGCTTTTTGCTCAACCAACTGTGTTCTGATGTCATGTAAACGCTGCGCACCGGGCTGGATTTCAGGGTTAACGGTAAAATGACCAAGTGGTGTTAGACCGTAGTGTTTTTCAAAGTAGCCATAAGCGTCGTGAAAAACGAAATACCCTTTACCTTTAAGCGGCGCGAGCACGCTACCAACTCGCTTATCGATGTTGGTTAATCCTGACTCGAAAGTTTGCAAGTTGGCGTCAAGTTTGGCTCTATTTTCGGGCATAAGTTCCACTAATTTATCGTGGATTGCAACCGCCGACAGGCGCGCTACCTCTGGCGAGAGCCAAATATGCATGTTGTATTCACCATGATGGTGATCTTTGTCACTATTTTCTCCTGAATGGTCATGCCCTTCATGACCATGATCATCGTCGTCGTCACCTTTCATGAGTAACGGTTTCACACCGGCAAGCGCTGCCAATTGCACTTGTTTTTGCTCAGCTAATTGACTAACCGACTTCTGCATGAAGGCTTCCATTTCTGGACCCACCCACACCACTAAGTCCGCGCTTTGTAAGCGTTTTACATCAGATGGACGAAGTGCATAATCATGCTCGGAAGCACCATCTGGCAACAAAACTTCGGTTGGCGTCACACCATCGGCAATCGCGGCGGCAATGAAACCCAAAGGCTTGATAGAGGCAACCACGGCGGCCTGAGCCGGTGCAACGGAAGCGCCCAAAAATGCAGTTGTTAAAGCTGCGCAAAGAAATGCGTTTTTATGTAACATAATGCGACTTTTCATCGTTATGAATTCGAGATGTGTGATATTATAACATCCGCTAACTTCTGCAACCCCTGAAATTGTCATGACTAATCTGGTATCACTGGAAAAAATTTCTGTTTCATTCGGACAACGCCGCGTGCTGTCTGATATCTCTCTCGACCTAAAGCCTGGCCGGATTTTGACGCTGCTTGGCCCAAATGGTGCAGGGAAATCAACGCTGGTTCGCGTGGTGCTTGGTCTGGTAGCACCGGATGAAGGTGTTATCAAGCGTGACCGCAATTTGCGCATCGGTTATGTCCCGCAAAAATTACATCTGGACGCCACCCTGCCGTTAACCGTTAGCCGGTTTATGCGGCTGCGTCCTGGTGTGAAAAAAGCCGATATTCTACCCGCGCTTAAACGTGTTCAGGCCGCTCATCTGATTGAAGCACCGATGCAAAAACTGTCCGGCGGCGAGAACCAACGTGTTCTGCTGGCACGCGCATTGTTAAATCAGCCCCAATTGCTGGTGCTTGATGAACCCACTCAAGGCGTTGATGTTAACGGGCAATTAGCGCTGTATAACCTGATTGACCAGCTGCGCCATGAACTTGACTGCGCGGTATTGATGGTTTCCCACGACCTGCACTTAGTGATGGCAAAAACCGATGATGTTTTGTGCCTGAATCACCATATTTGCTGTTCCGGTACGCCAGAAGTGGTATCGATGCATCCTGAATTTATTTCGATGTTTGGCGCTCGTGGCGCTGAGCAGTTAGGGATTTATCGTCATAACCATAACCATCGTCACGATCTTACCGGACGAATCGTTCTGCGCAGAGGGAATGGCCAGTCATGATTGAATTGTTGTTGCCCGGCTGGCTTGCCGGGATCTTGTTGGCGTGCGCCGCAGGCCCGCTGGGTTCGTTTGTTGTCTGGCGTCGAATGTCCTACTTTGGCGATACCCTCGCTCACGCTTCCTTACTCGGTGTGGCGTTCGGGCTTCTGCTGAATGTGAACCCTTTTTATGCAGTCATTGTGATGACGTTGCTACTGGCTTTAGTGCTGGTGTGGCTTGAGAAACGCCCGCATCTGGCGTTGGATACGTTGCTGGGCATTATGGCGCACAGTGCTTTGTCGCTGGGTCTGGTTGTCGTCAGTTTAATGTCTAACGTGCGTGTCGATTTGATGGCGTATCTGTTTGGCGATCTGCTTTCCGTCACCATGCCCGATATTATTTCTATCGGCCTTGGCGTTGCGGTTGTGGTCGGCGTGTTGCTCTGGCAATGGCGTAATTTATTGTCGATGACCATTAGCCCGGACCTTGCCCATGTCGATGGCGTGAACCTGCAACGCGTAAAAATGCTGTTGATGCTGGTTACCGCACTGACCATTGGTGTAGCGATGAAATTCGTCGGCGCGCTGATCATTACTTCCCTGCTGATTATCCCTGCAGCAACCGCGCGTCGTTTTGCTCGTACGCCGGAACAGATGGCAGGTTTTGCAGTGATTATCGGTATGCTTTCAGTGACTGGCGGGCTGACGTTCTCAGCATTTTATGACACGCCAGCAGGCCCATCAGTGGTACTGAGTTCGGCGGTATTGTTTGTATTGAGTATGGCGAAGAAGCAGGCGGCTTAATACGAAGAACTAGCGGTGGATGTCGCTTTCGCTAATCCACCCTACATCTTGTAGGCCGGATTAGCGAAAGCGACATCCGACATAAATTCAAGTTTATGCGTCGGGCGGCACTATCCCGAAGTGGGTCCAGGCTCTTGGTGTCGCAATACGCCCGCGCGGGGTACGTTGTAAGAAGCCCTGCTGTATCAGGAACGGTTCCAGCACGTCTTCAATTGTTTCACGTTCTTCACCAATGGCTGCGGCAAGGTTATCCAACCCGACAGGGCCACCGAGGAACTTATCTATCACCGCCAGCAATAACTTACGGTCCATATAGTCAAAGCCTTCGGTATCCACATTCAGCATATCCAGTGCTTGCGAAGCAATGTCTGCACTGATGGTACCGTCATGACGCACTTCCGCAAAATCACGCACACGGCGCAGCAAACGGTTGGCAATACGCGGTGTTCCACGCGCACGACGAGCCACTTCCAGTGCGCCCTCTTCGCTCATCTCCAGCCCCAGCACGCTCGCGCTGCGGCCAACGATGTGCTGCAAATCGGCTACCTGGTAAAACTCCAGGCGTTGCACGATACCGAAACGGTCGCGCAGGGGCGATGTTAGTGAACCCGCGCGCGTTGTCGCACCAATCAGGGTAAACGGCGGTAAATCTATTTTTATTGAGCGTGCCGCCGGGCCTTCACCAATCATGATATCGAGTTGGTAATCTTCCATTGCCGGATAGAGAATTTCTTCTACCACGGGCGAGAGACGGTGGATTTCATCAATGAACAGCACGTCGTGCGGTTCAAGGTTAGTTAGCATGGCGGCTAAATCACCTGCTTTTTCCAGCACCGGGCCGGAAGTAGTACGCAGGTTAACGCCCATTTCATTGGCAACGATACTGGCAAGCGTGGTTTTACCTAGCCCTGGCGGGCCGAAAATTAACAGATGATCGAGTGCATCCCCGCGCAGTTTTGCCGCCTGGATGAAAATCTCCATTTGCGAACTCACCTGCGGCTGGCCGACGTAATCCGCCAGAAAACGCGGGCGGATCGCCCGGTCAATTAATTCGTCCGGGGTGATGGTGTCTGGCGATACCAGACGGTCTGCTTCAATCATCCGTTACTCTACCTCGAGGTGCTTCAAAGTGCTGCGCGGAGTGCTTCGCGGATTAGCGTTTCACAATCAGCGCCGGCACGGCCCACTTTGCTGATCATTCGGCTAGCTTCTTGTGGTTTATAGCCCAGAGAAACCAGCGCAGCAACCGCTTCTGATTCTGCATCGTCTGTTGCACCGCTGTCCGGAGCTGTTAGCACCAGATCCGTTGCCGGGGTAAACAGATCGCCATGCATCCCTTTGAAGCGGTCTTTCATTTCTACAATCAAGCGCTCAGCGGTCTTTTTACCCACGCCCGGCAGCTTGACCAGCGAACCAATTTCTTCGCGTTCGACAGCATTCACAAACTGTTGTGCCGACATGCCAGAGAGAATTGCCAACGCCAGTTTCGGGCCAACGCCATTCACTTTGATAAGTTCACGGAACAGCGTGCGTTCTTGTTTGTTATTGAAACCGTAGAGCAATTGCGCATCTTCACGCACCACAAACTGGGTAAAGACAATTGCTTCTTTACCGATTTCCGGTAATTCGTAGAAACAGGTCATTGGCATATGGACTTCGTAACCTACGCCACCGATTTCCATTAATACCAGCGGCGGCTGTTTTTCCAGGATGATGCCTCTGAGTCGTCCAATCACGTTGTGCTCCTGCGTTTGTACCAGAATTTGTGCGTATCATATAAGAAAGGCTGGATAAATATCCAGCCCTGGTTATTTTAATCTTCCCCGCGCCAGATTAAGCCGCGAATCACTCATCTGCATCGAGTTTTGCGTCACATGGCAATGCGTAATGGCAATGGCCAGCGCATCTGCCGCATCCGCCTGTGGATTTGCAGAGAGTTTAAGCAACGTGCGCACCATGTGCTGCACCTGGCTTTTCTCCGCGCTTCCGATACCAACAACCGTCTGTTTTACCTGACGAGCAGCGTATTCGAAAACAGGAAGATCCTGGTTTACTGCCGCAACAATCGCAGCACCACGAGCCTGGCCGAGTTTAAGCGCAGAATCGGCATTCTTTGCCATAAACACGGATTCGATAGCGAAATACTCAGGCTGGAACTGGGTAATGATTTCGCTCACCCCCGCGTAGATAAGCTTCAAACGCGAGGGTAAGTCGGTTACCTGAGTACGAATACAGCCACTTCCCAAATAGGTTAGCTGCCGACCAGTCTGGCGAATAACGCCGTAACCGGTAACGCGTGACCCCGGGTCGATGCCGAGAATAATCGCCATCACGCGCCTCCCATAGACAGGTGTACGGTTTCAGACAACGCCATTACAGCGTCGCCGCCACCTCGTCAGAGATCTCACCGTTGTGGTAAACCTCTTGCACATCATCGCAATCTTCAAGCATGTCGATAAGGCGCATCATCTTAGGTGCCGTTTCTGCGTCCATATCTGCTTTGGTCGATGGGATCATAGCAATTTCTGCTTCGTCTGCTTTCAGACCGGCAGCTTCCAGTGCATCACGCACTGCACCCATTTCTTCCCAGGCGGTAAACACGTCAATGGCACCGTCGTCGTAAGAAACAACATCTTCGGCACCCGCTTCCAGAGCGGCTTCCATTACGGTGTCTTCGTCTTTGCCTGGTGCGTAAGAGATAACGCCTTTTTTGGTGAACAGATAAGCTACAGAGCCGTCAGTTCCCAGGTTACCGCCACATTTGTTAAACGCGTGACGCACTTCTGCCACGGTACGGTTACGGTTGTCACTCAGGCATTCAACCATCACAGCTGAACCACCAGGACCGTAACCTTCATAAATGATGGTTTCCATGTTGGTATCTTCATCACCACCCACACCACGCGCAATCGCACGGTTTAAGGTGTCACGCGTCATGTTGTTGGATAACGCTTTATCAATTGCTGCGCGCAGACGCGGGTTAGACCCTGCATCGCCACCACCCAAACGGGCAGCCGTAACCAGCTCACGGATAATCTTGGTGAAAATTTTACCGCGTTTGGAATCTTGTGCTGCTTTGCGGTGTTTCGTGTTGGCCCACTTACTATGACCTGCCATAACAATCTCCAAAAGCGCCTTTTTCAGGCGACATCAATTACAAACTCTTCTATCGCTTGCCGGTTGCTCCACGATTTAGTCATGGCAGCCGCCTCTTGTGCGTCTGTCCATTTCCAGGCCAAATGTTCCGTGATGGTAATCTGGCGTTCGTGAGGCAGCGCAAGACAGAACCAGGATTCTGTATTACGCGTTATGCCCGGTGCATAGCGATGACGCAAATGTGTAAAAATCTCAAACTCAACACAACGTTGGCAGTCCATCAAGGTCAGTTGCTCTGAGACAACGTCAATATCGACCTCTTCCTTTACTTCACGAAGTGCGGCATGCAGCGCGTTTTCACCCTCTTCCAGGCTGCCGGTAACCGACTGCCAGAAATCAGGATCGTCGCGCCGCTGTAGCATCAGCACCCGTCCGGTATCTTGTGCGAAAATGACGACCAATACTGAGACGGGATGCTTATAGGCCATTATTCTTTCTCAGCCTTTTTAATTACGGCTACACCCAGTTCAGCCAGAGCCGTTGGGTTAGCGAAGCTTGGTGCTTCTGTCATCAGACACGCTGCTGCGGTTGTTTTCGGGAAGGCGATAACATCACGGATGTTGTCGGTGCCGGTCAACAGCATCGTCAGACGGTCCAGACCAAATGCCAGACCCGCGTGTGGCGGTGTGCCGTATTTCAGGGCGTCTAACAGGAAGCCAAATTTCTCGCGCTGGTCTTCTTCGGTAATGCCGAGGATGCCAAACACGGTTTGCTGCATCTGGCCGTTGTGGATACGCACAGAACCGCCGCCCACTTCATAACCGTTGATAACCATATCGTATGCGTTCGCTACAGCCGCTTCTGGATCTGCCGCCAGTTGTTCCGGGGACATATCTTTAGGCGCGGTGAACGGATGGTGCATTGCGGTCAGGCCGCCTTCGCCATTGTCTTCAAACATTGGGAAGTCGATAACCCACAGCGGTGCCCAGGCTTTCTCATCGGTGATGCTCAGATCTTTACCGATTTTCAGACGCAGTGCGCCAAGTGCATCGGCAACCACTTTTTTGCTGTCTGCGCCGAAGAAAATCATGTCACCATCTTGCGCACCGGTACGGGTCAAAATAGCTTCAACGATTTCTGCATTCAGGAACTTAGCGACTGGACTAGTGATGCCCTCGATACCGTTAGCACGTTCGTTTACTTTGATGTAAGCAAGACCTTTCGCGCCGTAAATCTCAATGAACTTGCCGTAGTCGTCAATCTGTTTGCGGCTGATCTGTGCGCCGCCTGGCACGCGCAGTGCAGCAACACGGCCTTTAGCATCATTTGCCGGGCCGGCGAATACTTTGAACTCAATGTCTTTAAGCAGATCAGCAACATCCACCAGCTCCATTGGGTTACGCAGATCTGGTTTATCAGAACCGTAACGGCGCTCTGCTTCTGCGAAAGTCATGATTGGGAAGTTACCCAAATCAACATTTTTCACATCCAGCCACAGATCGCGAACCAGCTTTTCCATTATTTCACGCACTTGTGGCGCGGTCATGAAAGAGGTTTCTACGTCGATCTGAGTAAATTCAGGCTGACGGTCAGCACGTAAATCTTCGTCACGGAAGCATTTAACAATCTGATAGTAGCGATCAAAGCCAGACATCATCAGCAGCTGTTTGAACAGCTGTGGGGACTGCGGCAACGCGTAGAATTTACCTTTATGAACGCGGCTCGGCACCAGGTAATCACGCGCACCTTCTGGTGTGGCTTTAGTCAGCATTGGGGTTTCGATATCAAGGAAACCGTGGTCGTCCATAAAGCGACGGACGAAGCTGGAGATTTTAGCGCGAGTCTTCAGGCGGTTCGCCATTTCAGGGCGACGCAAATCCAGGTAGCGGAATTTCAGACGAGCTTCTTCGGTGTTGACGTGGTTAGAGTCAAGCGGCAGCGGTTCTGAACGGTTGATGATGGTCAGGTCAGTTGCGAACACTTCTACCGCACCGGTAGCCATATCTTTGTTGATGTTTTTTTCGTCACGCGGGCGAACGGTGCCGGTGATTTGAATGCAGAACTCATTACGC
This sequence comes from uncultured Buttiauxella sp., assembly GCA_965119215.1. GTDB lineage: Bacteria > Pseudomonadota > Gammaproteobacteria > Enterobacterales > Enterobacteriaceae > Buttiauxella. Next base: position 343,280 of record CBCPKK010000001.1, on the reverse strand, counting down.
AGTTCAGAAGCAAGCTGGAACGCGTCCTGACGATCCGGGTCGAAAAACACCTGCACGATGCCTTCGCGATCGCGCATATCAATAAAGATAAGGCTACCGAGGTCACGACGACGATTGACCCAACCACACAGTGTTACTTGTTGTCCCACATGGGATTGATTGAGCTGCCCGCAATATACTGTACGCATGAGATATCCCTTAAATTAGCCGCACACTGTCTGCTACCTGCAACGGTGGCCACTATTTTGTATGTCACATTTGGATGAAAAAAGGGGGTCATTATACTGGAAATAATGCCCGGCGATAAGTCCGTTACGCCTGACTTGCGCGTTTCAAACCGCCTTGTTTCGCTAATTCTCACAAAAATTAACAAAATTTGTAAACTGCAGTGCCCTCGTTCCGTCGTAAGGTATTACCCGATAACCTAATTTTGATCTGGAGTCACCGAATGTTAGAACTGAATACTTCCCGAACCGCACTGGTAGTGATTGATTTGCAGGAAGGCATTTTGCCCTTTGCTGGCGGCCCGCACAGTGCACAGGATGTGGTGGCTCGTTCAGCAAGGCTTGCTGATAAATTCCGTGAAAATGGCTCACCGGTAGTGATGGTTCGTGTGGGTTGGTCGAAAGACTTTGGCGATGCGCTCAAACCGCCGGTTGATGCCCAGCCTGCCGCACATGCTTTGCCTGAAAACTGGTGGGTTTATCCGCAAGCACTGGGCAAAAAAGACAGCGATATTGAAGTCACTAAACGCCAGTGGGGCGCGTTCTACGGCACAGATCTGGAATTGCAACTGCGCCGCCGTGGTATCGATACAATCGTACTGTGCGGCATTGCCACCAATATTGGCGTGGAATCCACCGCGCGTAACGCCTGGGAACTGGGCTTCAATCTGGTTATTGCGGAAGATGCCTGTAGTGCCGCAAACGACGAACAACATCAGGGCAGCATGACGCATATTTTCCCGCGTATCGCCCGCGTTCGTAGCACTGAAGAAGTCCTCTCCGCGCTGTGATCTTTATAGGTCTTCCACAATGGTCGCACCCTAAATGGGTGCGCCTTGGTATTACATCTCTTGAAGATTACGCTCGCCATTTCAATTGTGTGGAAGGCAACACCACATTGTACGCGCTGCCAAAAGCGGAAACCGTGTTGCGCTGGCGCGAGATGACCAGTGACGATTTCCGTTTCTGTTTTAAATTCCCGGCAACCATTTCCCACAATGCAGCACTACGCCAGTGTGGTGATTTGACCACCGAGTTTCTTGACAGAATGTCGCCGCTGGCAAATCGCATCGGTCAATACTGGTTGCAGCTTCCGGCCTCGTTTGGTCCCGCTGATTTACCGGCTTTGTGGAATTTCCTCGACTCTTTGCCGAAAGACTTCACCTACGGTGTGGAAGTACGCCACCCTTCTTTCTTCGATAAAAGTGCCGATGAGCAAGCCTTCAATCGCGGCTTACACGAACGCAGCATCAACCGTGTGATCCTTGATAGCCGCCCCGTTCATAGTGCAAAACCCGACAACGAAGCCATTCGCGAAGCACAGCGCAAAAAGCCAAAAGTGCCCGTTCATGCGCTTGTCACTGGCAGTAATCCGCTGGTGCGTTTTATCGGCAGCGACGATATGCAACAAAACCAGGCGCTGTTTGATGTCTGGCTCAAAACATTGCCCAAGTGGGAACAAAACGCTACGCCCTACCTATTTTTGCACACCCCATATATTGGACATGTGCAGGATTTGGTTCATACACTTTGGCCATCGCTACAGCAGGCGTTTCCCGCTCTGGGCAACGAACCGGCAATCCCCAGACAAAACTCCCTATTTTAGGAATAGCGACAGCTTATAGGTTGCGCTGCTATCATAGGCGGTGCTGGAACTATCTCTAAAGGATGTGAGTATGGTAAGCGCGCTCTATGCCGTTTTGGGTGCTTTGTTGCTAATTAAGTTCTCGTTTGATGTTGTTCGTATGCGTTTGCAGTACCGCGTCTCGTATGGTGACGGTGGTTTTAGTGAACTTCAGAGTGCAATCAGAATTCATGGTAATGCGGTGGAATATATTCCTGTCGCGTTGCTGCTTTTATTGTTAATGGAAATGAACGGTGCCGAAACCTGGATGGTGCATGTTTGTGGGCTGCTACTGATTGCCGGGCGCCTGATGCATGCTTATGGTTTTCATCATCGTTTAATCAGCTGGCGTCGTTCAGGAATGAGCGCCACATGGAGTTCTTTAATCCTGATGGTGCTGGCTAACCTATGGTATATGCCATGGGAGTTGGTTTTCTCGCTGCATTAACGCAAAATATGCCCTTTCGAATTTCCGGATTTAACGTTATGTCTGACCGCGATATGCTGTTTTCCGCCCCGATCGCCAAATTAGGTGACTGGACCTTTGATGAACGCGTGGCTGAAGTGTTCCCCGATATGATTCAACGATCGGTGCCCGGCTATTCCAACATCATTTCGATGATTGGCATGCTGGCAGAGCGCTTTGTGGCCCCCGGCAGCCAGGTTTACGACCTCGGCTGTTCGCTTGGCGCGGCGACGCTATCCGTGCGTCGCAACATTCAGCATGACAACTGCAAAATTATCGCGGTCGATAATTCACCGGCTATGGTCGAGCGCTGCCGTCGCCATCTTGATGCTTTTAAAGCGCAAACGCCGGTCGAAGTCATCGAAGGGGATATTCGCGATATCGTTATCGAAAATGCTTCGATGGTGGTGCTGAATTTCACTCTGCAATTCCTTGAACCCGAAGACCGTAAGCTTCTGCTGGAAAAAATCTATCAGGGTTTGAATCCAGGCGGTGCATTAGTGCTGTCGGAAAAATTCAGTTTTGAAGACGGCGAAGTCGGCGATTTGCTGTTCAATATGCACCACGACTTTAAGCGTGCGAACGGTTATAGCGAGCTGGAAATCAGCCAAAAGCGCAGCATGCTGGAAAATGTCATGCTCACCGACTCTGTCGAAACACATAAAAAACGCCTCAAACAAGCCGGATTTGACCACGCAGAATTATGGTTCCAGTGCTTTAACTTTGGCTCTTTGGTCGCACTGAAATCAGGAACTTCTGCATGATCGACTTTGGTAATTTTTATCAGCTTATCGCTAAAAGCCCATTGGCTCCGTGGCTCGAAACGCTACCCGCGCAAATTGCTACCTGGCAGCGTGAAAACCTGCACGGCCAGTTCAAACACTGGTACAACACCGTCGAATATTTGCCTGAGCTGACGCCCTATCGTCTGAATTTATTGCACAGCGTGACAGCCGAATCGCAAACGCCGCTAAGCGAAGGGCAACGTTTGGGTATTGAAAAATTACTGCGCAATCTGATGCCGTGGCGCAAAGGCCCGTATTCACTGTACGGCGTGGATATCGACACCGAATGGCGTTCCGACCTGAAATGGGACCGCGTTTTGCCGCATATCTCCCCGCTGGCCGGACGCACCATTCTGGATGTCGGCTGCGGTAGCGGTTATCACCTGTGGCGTATGATTGGCGCTGGCGCGCATCTGGCAGTGGGCATCGACCCAATGCAACTGTTTGTTTGCCAGTTTGAAGCGGTGCGTAAACTGCTGGGTAACGATCAACGCGCACACGTGTTGCCGCTGGGTATTGAACAGCTTCCAGAGCTGAATATCTTTGATACCGTGTTCTCGATGGGCGTGCTCTATCACCGCCGCTCTCCGCTAGATCACCTTTATCAGTTGAAAAACCAACTGGCGAAAGACGGTGAGCTGGTGCTGGAAACGTTGGTTGTTGAAGGCGATGAAAATACTGTGTTAGTGCCTGGCGAGCGTTACGCGCAAATGCGCAACGTGTATTACATCCCGTCTGCGCTGGCGTTGAAAAACTGGCTTGAGAAATGTGGTTTTGTCGACGTTAAGATTGTCGACAATTGCTACACCACAAGCGAAGAACAGCGCAAAACAAGCTGGCTGACCACCGAATCGCTGGCCGACTTCCTCGACCCGAACGATGAACGCAAAACTATCGAGGGCTACCCTGCCCCGCTGCGCGCCGTTTTAGTGGCCCGCAAGCCGTAATGTCTTAGCAAGGCCACGTCTCGTGGCCTTTGTTATTTCGCTGTAAACCCTAACGCACGAATCACTTCTTCCATCGCCGCACTTGTCAGTTCTGAACGCTGAATCCTACTGTTGGCAGACATCGTCCTGACCACTCCCGCTATCACCACGTGTTTCGGTTCCTGACCCAAATCGCGCATTTCAAGCACAACTTTCCCGACCACACGGCACATTTCATCGTAAAGTTCTTTGTCAGACAGGTTCATTTTGCTCTCCGTTATTTTTAGGGAGCCTAACACGTTTAATTCAGCAACTTAATAAACCTGATGACTACAGGCTCGTTAGAGTTTGAAATCAAGCACTGCATGCTCGTCTTAAAATAAAAATGAATTTTTTTCACATTCACTCATTTTCGGAATAGTTGTAAAAATGAATCATTAACCATTCAAAGTAAATATTTGTAGATTTAGATCAACTTTTGTACATCATATTGTATTTACTCTGTTTTATACCTATAGCAGAGAAAAAATCTCATGAGAAAAATAATTTTATTAGTCGCAGTTAGTGTCGCTTTGGTTGGTTGCGTCCAGACTTCTCCTATGCGCCATTCCTATCACTATGCGAGCCATCGGAGTGCTTTGGTGAGTGGGACTTACGTCAATAATCCAGGTACCACAGCAAAAGTAAACCTTCACGCATTTGAATCTGTTTATAACGAGGGTAAAGCTGACCGTGCGAATGGCGTGACTGAGGCCGCTGCTTTACAAAAAGTTGCCGGTATTAAAGAGGCGAATATTCAGACTGAAGTAGAGAATACTTTCACTAATGCTCCGCAGGCTAAAGCAGCTATTGAACAATATGATCCTCGGGATGCGCAGCTTTGGGCAGATGAGTTAAGCAAAGCTTATGTAGACGGCTATCGTGGAATCGAGTAATTCCGACGTTGATGAACGTATTGAGATGAAAAGCCCCAGTAAAACACCGGGGGCAACTCTTTAGATTTAAGCGTTTTCTTCAAGCCAGGCCACTAAAGTTGCTGGCGTTTTCAGGACACTTGCCACTTCAGTAGGTGGAATGGCGCACCCGAACTCCGCCTGCACTTCCAGTACAACATCAACGGCTGTAATAGAATCGAGAATATCGGACTCAATCAACTCATCGTTAAAAGCAACTTTGCGCGATAAGACATTTTCAAATAATGCTAAAACTTTCTGTTCCATTTTCTGCCCTTAGATGATTAACAGGTGCGAGCCTGTGCATCGAGTAATTTACGGTCAATCTTCCCGTTCGGGTTGAGAGGTAATGCGTCCATGATGACAATCTGAGATGGCACCATATAAGACGGTAACGTTTGTGTGAGATTCGCTTTGATCTCTTTTTCAGAGAGCTTTGAAGTGCAAAAAGCGGCCAGGCGTAAAACGGCACCATCTTTTTTGGTCAACGGTAACACCACCGCTTCGCTAATACCTGAAAGCGCCAACAGGCGATTTTCAATTTCGTGGATTTCAATGCGGTAGCCATTCATTTTGATCTGGCTGTCGTTGCGCCCCTGACAATAAAGATAATTATTCCCGACACGTCCCAAATCACCGGTTTTATAACCGCGCCATTGTTTGCTTTCATTCCATAAAAGCTTTTCAGCATTCTCTTTGGGCAAACCGAGATAGCCGCGCATCACGTTTTTCCCCCAGATAATTAATTCATTATCTGCGGTAATTTCCATTTCTGAATGCGGCATCATGTGGCCTATCGGTAAGAGGTCACACGGTTCTTTCAGCATTTCATCATTGATTTCTACCACCGTCGTGGCGACTGTCGCTTCGGTTGGACCATACGAATTTAGTATTTTCGCCTCAGGGAATAGACGGCGCAGATGTTTGACCAGCGCTTTACTAAGCACTTCGCCGATAAAAATAAAGACTTTAAGATCGGATAAATATTCAGCGCAGAATTTTGGAAGCAATAATTTCTGATAGGCAAATGAAGGCGTAGAAATCCATACAGATACCTTTTCCTGCTTAAGTTTTTCTATCCAGTTTTCGGCAGCAATATCTTCTTTCGCATTCAGAACAAGGTGCCCTGCTGTGGCAAGGTTTCCGAGTAATGGAATTAATGATAAGTCGAAACTAAATACGGCATGGTTCATCAATACCGGATTAGCGGGTAGACAGAAATCAGAGCGTAGCCATTGCATGAAATTCCACACACTCTCCCGGCCAATTTGTACACCTTTAGGTTTACCCGTGCTGCCAGAAGTAAACATAATATAGGCCAAATCCGGCTGTTCCAGTTCTTGTGCAGGAATACCCGTCGCCATAAAACAGCGTTGCTGAACGTCATAATAGAAAGGCGCGCTGGATAATTCGCAGATTTCTTTCAGGCGTTCTGCCGGGTAGATATTATCAACCGGTATATAAGGAATGTTATGTAATAAACAGCTGTAAATTGCGCAAGCAAACTCTGCTTGCTGGTGACCATAAAGTACCACAGGAACGTTAGGTGCCAATTTTAATGTTGAAAAACGCTCCGCCCAATCAAGAACCGCTGTGCCGAGTTGCTGCCAGGTCAGGCTATAGTCACTACCCGTGACCGCCGGTTGTTGGCCATTTTGTGGGTCGAGCAACATAGCCCGCAGAGTATCATTGAGTTGCTGTAGTTCAGAGTTAATAGTCATACAGGTGACATCCCGCTAAAAATATAAAGAGAGACTGCGGCACTTGCCAGCGTTAAAATTCGCCCTACAAATGAAATAATTGGATTATTTAGCCATAGGGCTATTGCGGGGCTACGCTTTGCAAGCCAAAGAATCATGTTATGAATAACTGAAATCCCACCAAACAGCGCACCGCTGACAACGTAATTAAGTTCCAGACCGTTCCACGCCCCCATGCAAAATAAAGTGCAGAAAACGCCAATATTTTGTGCAGTGGCTTTATGACTCCGAAAAAACTCGACTTTCATCAAATTCATATAGATTGGCATGAAGACTACATCACGTAACCACTCAGACAGGCTAATATGAAATCTGCGCCAGAAATCCTGCGGATTTTTTGCCAGGATAGGCAAGTTGAAATTGGCAGGTAAATTAAGGCCAAATAAGCGCCCGGCACCAATAGCCATATTGCTGTAGCCCGCAAAGTCGAAATACAGATAAAAACTATAGGCCAGAGACATCACAATGCCCACGGTCATAGTAAAAGGACGATGACTCCAGTGGCTGATAACGAAGTTATCGATCAGCATCGCAAACAGGAATTTTTGCACAATTCCATAAAAGATTTGTTCCATGGATTGCAAGAACACATCAGTCGTTAAGCAAAAATGAGGTTTGGTAATATCCTGAACCCAACTTCTCCAGCGGTACATTGGTCCTGCAAGGATAATAAACGGTAAAAACAGATAGCTGAAATACTGGAAAAAGTCTCGGGAATCCTTCTTGTTACGATAGAGTAAAACATCCACCGCTCTGAAGGTCATAAAAGAAAGCCCTAACATGCCCCAATGATTATTAAGGTGCAATTTCGCCAGAATAAGCGGTAACAAGCTCAGGGTCACCGATTGCCAGGTTTTAATCCAGGATTTATCTTTTAACGTGGCAATGCCGTACAAATAAACAAACATCAGCAACGGGATAGTTATCTGGCTTTTGAAAATGTATCCCCAGATAGCAAACATCGCAAATGCTGAAAATAAAGACGCATAGGTCAACCGATTCCCCACCAGGCGATTAAGCCCGGTGAAAAGCAGCGAACTGGCGAATAACACAGCGAAAAAAGGTGCACTTGTATACATTATTTTAGCCCTTAAAACTGCTGATATTCAAAATGAAGCTTTAAATTCATGCTGTTATCAATTGACGACCACGCGATTACTGTTGTCAGCAAAAACAAATAGAGGAAAAAGAGTCTGATGGCTTTTTTCATTTGTTAAACGCCTCTGCGATATAACGGTCCATTGCCACCCACGCCACTTCGGTTGGATGAAGGCGATCCCAGTTCCATCCCTCGTGATATTTCTGGCTATACATATCAAAAAATGGCGTGTTGTATTTTTGTAATATCGACTGAATGTTGTGGTCAGTCTTTGCAAATTTATCCGTATGCTTTAATGCCCACGGATTAAGGGGATCGATAATGACAACCACATTGACCCTACGCTCATGCAGCAGTTTCATCATGTCATCAAATGCCTGCATCTCTTGTAAAGACGGAGGCGTCGGATACCATTCATCCGCTGTTTTATCATCGTCAAAGACTTCTTTATCCATCCACAATGTTGCTGCACTTTCATGGCGCGCACGGTTAAGTTGCAGTGCCTGCTGAAGCTGGGCATTCCAGTCAATATTGCGCCAGCTATTATTTAGAAGTGGCCATGGCTGCTGCTCTGAGTGGCGAATATGAAACAACGAAAGATAAAAATCTCTAATCAATTCACAAAATGAAGAGAACTGATATTTTATTTCTCGCCAGACAATATTGTAATGCCATCCAAAAATACGCATCTGCCCAAACGTCAAATGGTCCACATCTTGTGCATCAATATGGGTTAAATAATTCTTAAGTATTGGCTGCATCGTTTTATCAGACATTAATGGTTTGAATATGGTGTCTGGGAAATGATCCGCAAAGATAGTTGGTGGTATGCCGTTAAAGTAGAAACTATCCGGAGCCAGCAGCAGCACCAGTTTCGTTTTTGGCGAAAGGTTTTCTTTAAAGCGAGTGAGCAACGCAAGCTGCGTCATGTTATCGACGTAACTGTCTCCATACGCCACAGTGGGTTGATGTAGCTTCGTGTTAAAGAAATTATAAACAGCAAAGTGCTCATCTTCGGATGTTGAAACTTCGGATGCGCCAAGGAAAAAGATCGCATTCCCATTCAGAGCATGTGAAATAGTCGCGATTTTTTCAGCCTGAACTTTGCGCGTTCCTTCCATGGTTTTAATTAATGGCTGGAACTTTAATACAGGATTCAGACTATTGATAAAGGGAGGTAGAGTCAAAACCAAAGCTGCAAGAACAGCCATAGAAACATGCAAAAAGAGAGTTTTGTTTATTTTCATAATTAACACTACTTTTCAGGCGACTAAATAAAAATAAAAAATAGAAAACCTTACTCTATCAACATATTTTTAAAGGGATTTTAATAATAAAGAAGTGGGGCGAGTTATTCCTTAAGTGATTAGTATCTGTATGTAACGCAATGTACAAAGCAATAGAAAATCCATGTATCGCACTGACACCATCAATTCATTAACAAACCCACCACAAATAAGACACGTAATTATTCTTGAACATTCGCAAAATAAATTCTGAGAATAACCCGTACAAAATTTGGATAAAAAAAGCCCCGATAAAGCATCGGGGCCTGGTACGAGCAGCATCACATGGGCGACATGATGCGCGGTCAAAACTCATTGAATGCCAGCTTGCTACTTAGCGGGCAACCAACACAGCTTTCATTGCTGCTACCACATCGCCATCGACGCAGTAACGGTTAAACTCATCGGCTTCGGCATCAGCACTCATTGAGACTCCCGCCTTGCGATAACGCATCGGTGAAGCCACGGTTTGGCCTGCTGAACTGTGCATTTCATCAATCCCTTGATCGACAAACTTTTTCAGATTGCTCAAGCGCACACCTGCACCCGCCATAATGATTGGAGCACGGGAATGCTGTTTTAGTTCCCTAAGTAATGAAAGTCCTAACTCTGCCGTTTGTTGCTGCCCCGATGTCAGGATGCGCGCGACGCCCAAATCGGTGAGTTGTTCGAGTGCCTGGTGAGGGTTATGGCACATATCAAACGCACGGTGGAAAGTGACCGCCATGCCCTGGGCTTGTTCCATTACCCGCTTCATACGTGGCATATCAATATGCCCTTCGCCATCTAACATGCCGATAACCAGCCCCGGATACCCCAGTTCGCGAACGAAAGCGATATCTTCGAGCATAGTGTCAAATTCCGCATCGGTGTAGCAAAAATCCCCGCCGCGCGGGCGAATAATAGGATGCACGGGAATAGAAACTCGCTCTTTAACTTTGCGTAGTACACCCGCGGAAGGGGTTAGCCCGCCTTCTTTTGGCGCTGCACACAATTCAATTCTGTCCGCTCCGGCTTGTTGTGCTGTGACTGCACAGTCAATTCCATAACAACATATCTCAAGCAAAGGCATTGATTACTCCTTAAAAATCTTTAGCCTGGCGGTTGTGCCACCGATTCAGAATGATAATCTGAAACGACAATCACAAAAAGGTAACTAATCATGGCATTCAATTTTGATGAAGGCATCGACCGTCGTCACAGCGACAGTTCGAAGTGGAATAAATATGGTAATGAGGTATTACCTATGTGGGTGGCAGATATGGATTTTCGCTCACCGCCCTGCATTCTCGAGGCCCTTCACAAACGAGTTGAACACGGTGTTTTTGGTTACGGAGCCAGGCCGCAAGAATTGATCGATGTTATCGTTGAAAGAATGGCCAGCCGTTACCAGTGGCAAATTAAACCTGAGTGGGTTGTCGTTTTACCGGGTGTTGTTGCCGGGCTGAATTTAAGCGTTCGCGCGTTTACCGCGCCAGATGAATCCACTATCGCTCCAACGCCAATCTATCCCCCTTTCAAGAAATCATCAGCTTTCGCACAGCGGCCGCAACTCAATGCGCCACTTCGTCTTGAAAATGGCCGTTGGATGATGGATTTGCCTGCACTTGAGTCACAGCTAACCGGCAAAGAAAAATTGCTGATGCTGTGCAACCCGCAAAATCCTGGCGGCACCGTTTATACCCGTGATGAGTTGCAGCAGCAGCTTGCGTTTGCTCAGCGTCACAACATGATTGTTTGCTCGGATGAAATTCACTGTGATTTGCTGTTAGAACCTGGCGCTACACATATTCCTTTCGCCACTTTAAGTGCCGATGCCGAACAGCGTTCCATCACCCTGCTTTCGCCATCCAAGACATTTAATATCGCCGGTCTTGGTGCATCACTTGCCATAATCCCCGATCCAGAATTGCGTAAGCGATTCAATACCGTGCGTGATGGAATTGTACCCAGTGTTGATGTTCTGGCATTGACGGCAGCAACCGCTGCCTGGCGCGATGGTGAACCGTGGCTGCAAGAATTACTCCCGTATTTGCGCCGCAACCGTGACCGTTTAGCCAACGCCGTTAGCGATATGCCAGGGCTTACAATGACCACGCCACAAGCAACTTATCTGGGATGGGTAGATGCGTCGGCTTTGCCAGTAGAAAACCCGACGCTATTCTTCCAGAAAGCGGGATTAGGCTTCTCACCAGGTGCTGATTTTGGTGAAGCCAAATTCGTACGCATTAATTTTGGCTGCACTTCAGCAACGCTTGATGAGGCTATAAAACGCATGGAAGCCGCTGTTAAATCAGTGTAGCCAGGTTATTCCTGCTCGCTGGCAACAATCTCTTCAATACTCCACGGATGGAATTTGATAGTAACTTTGCCATCGGTGACGGCGAGCGTTGGATTAGGCAAACGTTCGCGCTCGCCTTTTGGCGAACTGGTTTTTAGCGAAATCCCTGTCTGGCGCAAACCAGCGTCAGACATTAAATCCAGCGCGCGTGCATTCAGTGTTTCAGGCTCGCCCGGCAGCACAATTTCTACGTGCTCCCAACCTTCATGCGGATAACGCTTTTCACCCGGCCACGGCAACTCAACCACGGTAAACTTCCAGTGCGCCACGCAAACCGGCTCGTCGAGTTTGAACAGACAAATGGGCCTTTCATTAATGATATTTTCTGAAAGCAGAGTGCCACATTTTTCCAGACCGACACGCCAACGTTCAGCCGTTGTATTTTGATGACAGCGCAAAGAAATGTGATCGGCGTCGAGGGGTTCGATCTCAAGATCAAGCCGGGCGGCAAGTTCTGTTAACGCTTGTGTAAATCGCGGGAGATCCGCTGAAATATCATTCAGTTCTGCAATTGTCTGCCAGTTAGCCATCGCCCTATCCTCTCAAGTCGCCATTGGGGGCTAATCTACCTTTTTCGGCAGACTTCACCAACACCTGTTAAGCGACCCATTTTCTGAATGGTTATTCACTATACCGTTGATATTAGTTCAGGGCGCGCTGGGCAAGGCTTTTGCTGACTCAGGGGGGTAAATACAGTTATACTTACGCCCTAATTTTATCCCCCACGATACGGCTGCTGTAAAAGTCATGGCAGCCCTTAGCAAAATGTAAGGTATCCCGGTGAATATTCAGGCTCTTCTCTCAGATAAAGTCAGTCAGGCACTGATTGCCGCAGGTGCGCCTGCGGATTGCGAACCACAGGTTCGTCAGTCAGCAAAAGTTCAGTTCGGCGACTATCAGGCCAATGGCGTGATGTCAGTTGCGAAATCACTGGGCAAGCCGCCACGACAAGTCGCAGAGTTGGTGATTGCCAATCTGGATTTGACCGGAATTGCCAGCAAAGTTGAAATCGCCGGCCCTGGCTTCATCAATATTTTCCTCGACCCTGCATTCCTGGCGAAAAACGTTGATGCCGCTGTTGCCTCCGATCGCGTTGGCGTTAATACCGTTGCGCCGCAAACCATCGTTGTCGACTATTCCGCACCAAACGTGGCTAAAGAGATGCACGTAGGTCACATCCGCTCCACCATCATTGGTGACGCAGCGGTACGCACCCTGGAATTTCTTGGCCATAAAGTTATCCGCGCCAACCACGTCGGCGACTGGGGCACGCAGTTCGGCATGCTTATCGCTTATCTTGAAAAGCAGCAGCAAGAAAACGCGGGTGAGATGGCGCTGGCGGACCTGGAAGAGTTCTATCGTGCAGCCAAGAAACACTACGATGAAGATGAAGCCTTTGCGGAACGTGCGCGCGCCTACGTGGTAAAACTGCAAAGCGGCGACGAATACTGCCGTGAAATGTGGCGTAAGCTGGTCGATATCACCATGACGCAGAACCAGAAAACTTACGATCGCCTTAACGTGACGCTGACCCGCGACGACGTCATGGGTGAAAGTCTGTATAACCCAATGCTGCCGGGCATCGTGGCAGATCTCAAGGCGAAAGGTCTTGCGGTCGAAAGCGAAGGCGCAACCGTGGTGTATCTGGACGAGTACAAGAATAAAGATGGCGACCCAATGGGCGTTATCATCCAGAAAAAAGATGGCGGCTATCTGTACACCACTACCGATATCGCCTGTGCGAAATATCGCTATGAAACCCTGCACGCAGACCGTGTCCTTTACTTTATCGACTCCCGCCAGCACCAGCACCTGATGCAAGCATGGACCATCGTGCGTAAAGCCGGTTATGTCCCAGAGTCTGTCAGCCTGGAACACCAGATGTTCGGCATGATGCTGGGTAAAGACGGCAAGCCGTTCAAAACCCGTTCTGGCGGCACGGTAAAACTGACCGATCTGCTCGACGAAGCCATGGAACGCGCGCGTAACCTGGTGGCTGCGAAAAACCCGGACATGCCTGCAGATGAGCTGGAAGCACTTGCCAAGACCGTCGGTATTGGTGCAGTGAAATACGCCGACCTGTCGAAAAGCCGCACCACCGATTACATCTTCGATTGGGACAACATGCTGGCCTTCGAAGGCAACACCGCACCGTATATGCAATATGCATACACTCGCGTGCTGTCCGTATTCCGTAAAGCTGACATCGACGAAGCTGAACTGCTGAAAGCCCCAGTCGTTATTCGTGAGGATCGCGAAGCACAACTGGCTGCACGTCTGCTGCAATTCGAAGAAACCCTGAACGTTGTCGCGCGTGACGGTACGCCACACGTGATGTGTACTTATCTGTACGACGTGGCGGGTCTGTTCTCTGGTTTCTATGAGCACTGCCCAATTCTTGCGGCGGACACTATCGAAGCGCGTAACAGCCGCCTGAAACTGGCTCTGTTGACGGCAAAAACGCTGAAACTGGGTCTGGATACGCTGGGTATTGAAACTGTAGAACGCATGTAATGACAAAAGACTCGTCGCTCATGGCGGCGAGTCTTTCTAACAAATCTTATCGAACAATCCCGCGCGCCGAGTGCGCAAAAAACCGCTCAAAAACAGCCGCAACGGCATAATCGCTTAGCGATGCTTTCACCGTGATTTTCACTTCATCAATCGATAAAGACTGCTGATAAAGCATGCTGTAAAGCAAATGCACAAAATCCTGCTGCTGAGTCTCTAATGCCCGAAATGCCAGTGCATTAATATCTATGCCCGTTGGTTTCGCATGATTGCCATCAGCAATCACAAAGGGCGGAACATCCTGCACCACACCTGACTGGTCGACAATTTTGGCATGTGCGCCCAGCACACAAAACTGGTGTATGGCACACATAAAACCAACCTGTGCCCCATCATCAAGCGACACGTGCCCAGCTAACCCGCTGTTATCGCCAATCCGCGTATTGTTACCCACCACGCAATCGTGCCCAACATGCACGTTATTCATAAAGTGATTGTTGTTGCCAATCGTCGTACAGCTCAGCCCCTGAACGGTGCCGCGATGCAGCGTAGCGTTTTTGCCGATAACGTTTCTGTCGCCAATAACCAGTTTAGTGGGTTCATTCGCGTATTTAAGATCCTGATTAACTTCACCAATCGAGGAAAATTGCCCAATAGTATTGTCACAACCAATGGTTGTGTGGCCGTTAATGACGCAATGAGAACCGATAACCGTTCCATCGCCAATCACAACACCTGCGGAGATAACACAAAACGGACCAATACTGACGTTAGCGCCAAGCACCACACCGGGCTCAACCACGCTATTACTGGCCACCCGAGCTAACGGGGAAATAAACATCAATTTATCCTGATGAAGGCACAACTCGTACAACGCAATCATCGGTTAATTATTAATCCCGTGTAGGGATCAACAAACAGGAAGGGGTGAATGTGAAGCCTGGCTTCGCCATTCAGACTATCGCTAAGGAGGGTAAATACCGTTGGAGGGCTTATCGACAGCGGCAGCATAATGAATTGCGCTGCACATTACGCCTTTTATTTATTATTAAATCAGAGGAACTTTACAGGATTTTTCCGCAGGTTTGATTTAGCAACAGTTTGCAGGCCCGGCCCCCAGGCCTGCTGTTTGCACTTACAGATAAATCCGCAGATATTCGCCCAGACACAGAATCGCCATGGCCTGGCCGTATGGCATCGAAGTCAGCGGGATCTGGCGATAAAACTCCAGATTACTGCCCATTCCGGTGCCGAACGAAACCTGCAACAACTCACCTTCCGGGGAGATGTTTTTCACGATGCCCTTCATCGCTTTCTCAGCAATTTCTACATACTCTTTGCCGATATAGCGTTTACGAATCCCTTTCAGAATGCCGTAGGCAAAGCCCGCCGTCGCCGAGGCTTCCAGATACGAATGTGGATCGTCCAGCAAGGTATGCCACAAGCCGCTGTCGTCCTGGCATTTCGCCAACGCGGCAACCTGGCTTTCCAGCACCTGCACCAGATAGCGGCGCACCGCGTTATTTTCAGGTAAATCAACCAGCTCAAGGAAATCAGGAATAACGATAGTCAGCCAGCTATTGCCACGCGCCCAGCGAGCGTGAGCAAAGTTATGATTCCCTTCATAGTTCCAGCCGTGGAACCACAGCCCGGTTTCCCTGTCCATCAGGTTTTGCACATGCAGCAGGAACTGATAAGTCGCTTCTTCCACGTACTCCGGGCGATTAAGCAATTTGCCAATTTTCGCCAGCGGCAACACCGTCATCATCAACGTGTCGTCCCACATTTGCTGGTGGTTTTCCTCCGCCAGCGTAATGTGCTGCATGCCGCCGTGTTCAGTGCGCGGCATGTCGTACATCGCCCATTCAGCCCAGCTTTCCAGCCACGGCAAATACGAGGGGTCGCGCGTTTCTTCGTAGCGATAAGCCAGCGTCAGGAACGGTGCCATGGTATTAACGTTTTTGGTGGTTGCCCCTTCTGCAAAACGGTCAGCAAACCAGCCATCAATAATCTCACACATCTTCTTATCGCCAGTCTGACGATAATACTGATACATGCCGTACAAACCGACGCCGTGTGTCCACTCCCAACCGGCCCAGCCTTTGGTATCAATGACCCGGCCATCATCCAGACGCAGCAAGAATTGACCCGTTTCATCCTTAATATTAACCAGATTATCCGTCACCTTATGGATCAGGGTTTTCAGTTCATCCCGGGCAATAAAATGCTCCGGCTGACACAGTAAAGGACTGTGTTTGACGGGATAAATAATCATTAACTTAACCTCTGAGTCGCATTCGAATTCATTGCGGCAGCCTGTTTCAGCGTAGGCGCGGCAGGTTTATTGTGGTTGAGGTAACCAATATCGTTATTACCCCAAAGATTCTCGTAAGGGATGCCAGCCAGCATTTCTACTGTTGCACGAGCTTCTGGCGTTGTCGCTTCCGGAACGGGTCGCCCCGCTTCGCGCATCTTCGCTGTCTCTTCACGTAACACGCTATGAGTTTGCAAATTGAGTTTAAAGCGCAGGGAAACCAGGAAGCCGCACGCCAGAACCGCGATAGTGCCGAAGCTTAAAATCATCAGAATGGTATGGCTGACCGCAGGAGGTTGCGTGGTCTGCCCGGAAACAAAGCCAGAAAGCTGCATCACGATACCGACCAGCATCACCGCACCTGCCTGAGAGGCTTTACGCGTCAACGTCATGATCCCGGCAAAGATACCTTCGCGGCGTTGGCCGGTAATCACTTCATCTACGTCAGCAATGTAGGTGTAGGTATTCCACGGTACGTAGTTGATACCGCCACGACCAAGACCTGCGACAGCAGAAACCAGCATCAGCAGTGAGAACACATCGCTTAATCCCGCGTAATACAGCACTGCATAAGAAACAGAACTGAGACCAAACAACACAACAACCATACGATAAGACGGTGCCGGACCGTATTTAATACACAGCGGGATCATGCCGATAACCGCAATGAATTGCAGAATCGCCATCGTGCCGAGCAAGCTCGACGCCATGCTCGCGCTTTGCATCAGCACGAACACCACATAATAAGTAAACACCGCGTTGAACACGTCCTGCGCGATGTAGCCGCCCAAGTACATGCCAAGATGTTGACGGAAAATCTTAATGCGCAGTGTGGAAGTCAGTTCAACGTTCAGGCGCTTCATGCTCTGCGCAAAGGTCAGATTTTTCTTCTCTTCTTCCGCTCGCAATGCGGCTTCTGTCCACTCAGAACGCGGGCGTTCCCAGGTGAAGAACCAGACAAACGTCAGCACGATGGCACACAGCGTGGCGAAGACCAGGCTTGAATAAAAGAAGGAAATGGCGTTGTCTTTACCGAAGTGATTCAACAAAATGCCCGGCAGGAACGCGGCAAGAATGGCTGACAGTTGCGCCATAGAAATACGTGCGCCAGAGAATTTTGTTTTCTGTTTAAAGTCATCCGTCATTTCCGGTACCAGCGTTTCGTACGGTACCAGGATCATGGTGTAAACCACGTCGAAAATCAGGTACGTCACCAGGTAGTACCAGTAACTCATCTCGCCAACCCACATGAAGCTGTAGCTGAAGACTAATGGAATACCCAATAAGATAAAGAACTTACGACGGCCAAAGCGCTTGCCAAGCCAGGTGGTGCCGAAGTTATCGGTCAGGAAGCCCATCAAGGGGCTAACCACAGCATCCAGAACCCTTGCCATGGCAAAAATAAACGTCGCTTCAATCGGCGTCAGACCGCAGAAGGTGGTGTAGAAGTAGAGCAACCAGGCCGCAGTAAGTGCGGTTGTCCCGGCTCCGAGGAAATCTCCCGAGCCATAGGCAAGGTAATTTGCCAATCCAATTTTACGTGTTTTCATTGCCGTCAAACCCCGTTGCTTTTGTTCCAGGAGATTGCACGTCCCGGCACCTTGCGGACCGGCGAGAATCTTACAACGCTAAGGTAAAATGACAGGGCTATTGATACCTTTGCATTTTTGCCACGGCTTGCGGAATGCTGGCAGAAACACAAAGAGTCCCTGTACTGGCATCACCAATTTATAAAACAGTGGTTTGTTTTTATCAAAAGCAGAGACTGAAAATGAGAGGCCGCGAGAAAAAAGCCGCCAGATCAGGCGGCTTTGAAGATTAGCGATAATTAACAATCACCTGATTACTACGCACTTTCAGCGCTGGGAAAAGCGCACCACCACCGGGGACTTCCCAGACAAAACGCAGTGGCTCGTTTGCCGCCACGTTCGTCAATCCACGAGTTGTACCACTCTGCCCTTCTATCTCAACGCAACGTGTTACCGAACATAATCTGACGTTAAGTCCTGCGGGTGTTGGGCCAATAAGCTCATAGCGCCAGGCGACTAACGTCATCACACCGCTGACGGGCTGCGCAGGTGCTAAAGCACGAGACGACGCTGCAACGCCACGGTGGCTGAGCGTTGCGCCCATGCCACTCGCCTGCCATGCACCTTCGCCCCCTGCATGAGTCATAAAAGGTAAAAGAATTAGCATCAACAAGCGGCTCATTATTTCGCTCCAATGGTCGCAGTCATACGAATATTACGATTTTCGGAAAGCTCGAGGCTTGAAAGCACCATTAACTGCGGCAAACTGCGGCGTAAGAAACGCGCCAGCAGCGGACGCAACGCATGGTTTACCAGCAACACGGGCGGTGCGCCGAGCATTTCCTGGCGCTTCAATGCTTCCTGAGCCTGCTCAAGCAAGCGATCTGCCAGACCCGGTTCCAGCCCGCCACCGCCCTGCAATGCCTGTAGCAACAAGCGTTCCAGCGACGCATCCAGGCCAATGACCTGAACTTCACCGTTACCAGGGAACCACTGCTGAGTAATTGCGCGCCCCAGGGCCACGCGCACCACCGCTGTTAATTCATGCGGATCGTTTTGCACTGGCGCATGTTCCGCCAGCGTTTCAAGAATGGTGCGCATATCACGAATCGGGACTTTCTCAGCCAGCAGGTTTTGCAGCACTTTGTGCAGCGTGGTTAACGTCACTACGCCCGGCACCAAATCTTCGGTTAGTTTCGGCATTTCCTGTGTCACGCGGTCAAGCAGTTGCTGAGCTTCCTGGCGGCCAAACAGTTCCGGCGCATACTGGCCGATAAGATGGTTCAGATGTGTCGCCACCACGGTACTGGCTTCCACCACCGTAAAGCCCTGAATTTGTGCCTGTTCTTTTAGCGCACTTTCAATCCAGGTCGCAGCCAGGCCAAACGCCGGATCGATGGTTGATTCACCCGGCAGAGTGCCAGCGGCCGTACCAGGGTTGATAGCCAACCATCGTCCAGGATAAGCATCGCCACTGCCAATTTCGACCCCTTTCATCAGGATGCGGTAACGCGCAGGCGGCAAATCCATATTGTCGCGTATGTGTACAACCGGTGGCAAAAAGCCCATATCTTGAGCAAATTTCTTACGGATACTGCGGATGCGCCCCAACAGTTCGCCGTCTTGCTGGAAATCCACCATTGGGATCAGACGGTAACCGACTTCCATACCCAAAGAATCTTCGAGCTGAACATCATTCCAGGTTGCTTCCACTGCCTGCGGGTTTTCCTGTGGTTTTACCGGAGCTGCCGGAGCCGTTTCAGACTCCATCTGGCGGCCACGCATCCACCATGCCAGCGCAAGCAGCGCGGCGGTAAACAGCAGGAATACAAAGTTTGGCATTCCCGGCACCATGCCGAGCAAGCCCAGAACGGCCGCACTGAGCATCATTACACGCGGGTTGGCGAACAGTTGGGTCACCATCTGTTCGCCAACATCCTGGTCGGTCGCCACGCGGGTTACGATAACGCCCGCTGCGGTCGAGATAACCAACGCTGGGATCTGTGCAACCAGGCCATCACCGATGGTCAGCAGCGTGTAGCTTTCAGCCGCAGCGCCGACAGCCATGTCATGCTGGAGTACGCCGACTAACAAACCGCCGACCACGTTTATCACCATGATCATCAGCCCGGCGACGGCATCACCACGCACGAACTTACTCGCCCCGTCCATCGAACCGTAGAAGTCTGCTTCCTGGGTCACTTCCGAACGGCGTTTTTTCGCTTCTTCTTCACCAATCAATCCGGCGTTAAGATCGGCGTCAATCGCCATCTGCTTGCCCGGCATCCCGTCCAGCACAAAGCGCGCGCCCACTTCGGCAATACGCCCGGCACCTTTGGTGATAACCATAAAGTTGATGATAACAAGGATGATAAACACCACGATACCGATGGCGAAGTTGCCGCCAACGAGGAAGTGCCCGAAAGCTTCAACCACTTTACCTGCCGCTGCGCCACCGGTATGTCCATCCATCAGGATAATACGCGTTGAGGCCACGTTCAGCGCCAGGCGCAATAACGTGGTAAACAGCAGAATGGTTGGGAAAGCAGCAAACTCGAGTGTGCGCTGGGTGAACATCGCCACCAGCAGTACCATGATCGACAGCGCGATATTAAAGGTGAACAGCAAATCCAGTACAAACGCAGGCAGCGGTAGCACCATCATCGACAAAATAAGCAAGATCAGTATCGGACCGGCAAGGATCTGCCATTGTCCGGATTTCATCGTGGTTGGCAGGCGCAGTTGCGCCAACAGGTTAGCCATCGGAGTCCTTCTCGTTTGCAAAGTCCAGCGCTTCTGGCACCGGTAGATTTTCAGGTTTTTTCGGGATTAAACCGCCAGCGACACGCCAGCGGCGCAGTTGCCACACCCACGCCAGCACTTCGGCTACGGCGGAGTACAACTGCCCGGGAATTTGTTGCCCAATTTCGGCATGGCGATATAGCGCACGTGCCAGCGGCGGCGCTTCCAGCATCGGAATGCGGTGTTCGTTGCCAATTTCACGAATACGCAACGCCACCAGCCCCGCCCCTTTCGCCAGCACTTTTGGCGCGCTCATTTTGTTTTCGTCGTACTGTAGCGCCACCGAGTAGTGCGTTGGGTTGGTCACAATCACATCGGCTTTCGGCACATCGGTCATCATGCGGCGGCGAGCGGCGGCCCGCTGTTGCTGGCGAATACGGCCTTTAACGTGCGGGTCGCCTTCTTGTTGCTTAAATTCGTCGCGGATATCCTGGCGGCTCATGCGCAACTTTTTAATGTTGCTGAAAATCTGGAAGAACACATCGAAGCCGACCATTGGCGTCAAACCAAGCACAATCAGCAATCCGCACACCGCCACCATATTCAGCGCATGACCTAAAGCGGCTAACGGTGGTTCGCTCATCAGACGCATCATTTCTGGCCATTTGTGCAGCAGATACCAGACTGTGACGCTGCCGACGAGCGTAGCTTTAAGAATGGCTTTAAGTAATTCAGCACCTGCCTGGGCTGAAAACATTCGCCCTAGCCCAGCAATAGGGTCCATTTTGCTGAACTTAAACTGTATCGATTTTCCGCTAAATAACAGGCCACCCAGCAGCATCGGTGCCGCAATCGCCACAATCACCAGGCCCATAATCAACGGCAGCAACGCCCAGACGGCTTGTTTTATTAAATGACTGATTTGGCTGACTATCAGATTGGGGTCGTTAATGATGCTGTGGTCAAAGTGCAAACCGGCGGACAACATAGCCGCCAGTTGGCGGGCAAGCGGCTCACCGCCCATCCAGATAATGCTTATCCCCACCAGCAACATCAGCAGTGAGGTCAATTCGCGGGATCGGGGGATCTGCCCATCTTCTCGTGCTTTTTCAAGTCGGTGGGGTGTGGGGGCTTCTGTTTTATCGTCGCTGCTTTCTTCAGACACGCCGGACACTCATGAGACATTATGACTGGCGATATCATGCCAGAAGCCCTTTCGGCTAATGGCGAGAAAAGCTGGGGTAAATGCGGTCTATTGCGCTGTTTATGACATTTCTGGTAGCAGGCAAACACCCGGCAACCGGATGTAAATATATTTATAAAAATCGCACCCTATTAGTTTTTAATTATAAAACGCCCCATGAATCATAATGCACTCCAATTTGATCGATAAAGTATATAAACACCAAGGTAATTTATAATCATGATCAATGCATACAAAAAAATAATAATAAATAATGCGTCATCAGTAGCAAAAGCAAGCCTCAAGACATTGCCAATAACGGACTAATATTTATAATGACATCAACCTGACATCACTCTAAATTAACGAAACCAGTAATTAGAAACTATCTGGCATGATCGTTTAAAATACTTACCCTTTAAACATTCACACAATGATTACAACGCCCATTCTAGAGAGGTATTTTTATATGTATCTAACAAACACGTTTCGCGGGAAAGTCGCAAATTTTAAACATAAAGCTTTATTAGCCACCCTCATTGCCATTACTAGTTTTGGGACATTCGCTGCGGAAATGAATGCAGGTACGATTCATTTTACCGGTGAAATTATTGACCCATCATGTGAAATTGCCGGTGCCCCAGGCCATGATATTACCGTTCTTCTTGGTAGCTATCCTTCAAGTTTATTTACCGCAGTAAATGTTGAATCTACGCGAACCCCTTTTAGAATTAGCCTCGAAGATTGTCCACTGAGCAGCGTTGGCCTATCACAAGTGCAATTGACATTTACAGGCACCACGACAGCGACCGGAGCAACGAACTTGCTTGACGTCACTGGCGGTGCAACCAATGTCGGGATTGCCATAAGCAAATTGGCAACACCGGATACATTGCTGGAGCTGAATGGTGATGAAGATCAAGTATTTATAGATTTACCCGCAACAACCGGTAGTCTTATCTCCGAAAATTTTCTGGCGCGATATAAAGCCTTCGCAGTGCCGGTCGGCTCAGGCCCAGCCAATGCCAATTTAACTGTTAACATTCTTTATCACTAAGTTTCATTAAAATTGTACCGTTTAGTGTTTGTTCGGTTGCTTCCGTGATTAATAACGCAGAAGCAATCGCTCCACTTTTCACCTTCGACAACTTTAATTATTCATATTGTTACTACTTGCTGCGCCAGGAAATAATCATGCGTACTTCTTTATTTTTCCTTTTTTGTTTATCTGTCAGCGTCGTTTCCACTGCTTATGCCGGAGGCGTTCAGATTGGGCGGACCCGAATTATCTATGATGCAAATAAGAAAGAGGTGGCGTTGCCCTTGATAAATAAAGATGAAGATCTTCCATGGCTGATTCAATCATGGACAGATACTGGCGACGGAACAACGCGCGGGCCATTTATTGTAACACCACCCTTATTTCGTCTTGATCCGAAAAAAGAACAAAGCCTGCGTATTGCCTGGTCCGGTGTCCCCGTACCTCAGGACAAAGAATCTTTGTTTTATATGAACGTGCGTGCAATTCCTGCAACAGCAAAAGATGATAAAGATGAAAATACGCTCAAACTCATTTTCAAAACCCGGATGAAATTATTCTATCGTCCAAAAGAGCTTGCGGGTACGCCCATTGAAACCTGCGAAAACCTGACTTTTAGTCGCAATGGTACGACCTTGCATGTCACTAATGCGGGTGTGTATTACAGCGTGTTTGACTCTCTTTTCCTGGGCAATACCTTAGTGAAAAGTGCTGATATGGTCGGCCCAAAAAACAGCGTAGATATTACGTTACCTCCCCAGTCGAACGGAAATAATGTCACCTGGCGCTGTATCACCGATTACGGGAATGCTTCTGAGAAATTCACGATGGTCTTACGTTAGCCTGGAGTTCACAGCAGATAATGGCTAATCGTTCATATCGAATGTTTCCCCGGCAGAAAAATGCTTTGCTACGCGGTTTGGCGGGCATCGCTTTGCTGTCGTTTTCGGACGCCCATGCACGGGATTATTATTTTGACCCCACTGCACTGGAGGGCGATGCACAACTGCGCCAGGACGTAGATCTGTCGCTATTCTCCAACACCAAAGCTCAGTTGGCCGGTGTTTATCATTCCATCGTGATGATCAATGACCAGGAATATGATCCCCTTGATATTCATTATATCAACGGCTCAGATGGCGCACTTGTCGCGCAACTGACCCCAGAGATGCTGCGTTCATGGGGAGTAAGAATTGAAGCCTATCCAAAGCTTGCCGCTTTGCCTGCTGATACGCCGCTACCCGAGGCACTCGGGCATTATATTCCTGCCGCGCAAGCCCTGTTTGATTTTGCCAACATGACGCTCAATATCAGCATGCCTCAGGCCGCGATTAAACACCGAAGCCAGGGCGAAGTGGACCCGTCTCGCTGGGATGATGGCGTACCCGTTATGTTTACCGATTATTCGTTTTCAGGTTCACAAAACGAGGGCAACAACAGCGACACCAGCCAGTATTTAAACTTGCGTAGCGGAGCTAACCTTGCTGGATGGCGATTGCGCAATTATTCGACCTACAACAAAAATAACGATCAACAAGCATGGGATACGCTACAAGCCTACATCCAACATGATGTCAAAGCGCTTGAAGCTCAGTTTACTGCCGGTGAAAGTAATACGCGTGGCGAAGTGTTTAGCAGCGTGCAATACAGCGGCATTAACCTCGTTTCTGACGATGAAATGCTCCCGACCAGCATGCGAGGTTTTGCGCCAACGATTCGAGGTATCGCGAATACAAACGCTGAAGTTTCCGTGCGCCAAAATAATAACCTTATTTATCAGGCTACAGTTGCCCCCGGAGCCTTTGAAATTAATGACATCTACTCCACCTCCAACAGCGGCGATTTAGATATCACCATTAAAGAGGCCGATGGCACTGAACATCACTACACGCAGCCTTACTCGGTCGTACCGCTTATGCAACGTCCAGGTCAGGTCAGATTCGAAATCACCGCGGCGCACTATCGGGCCAGCAGTGGTAGCAATGAAAATGAACCGCTCTTTGCTCAGGCTAGTGCGATTTATGGCCTGAATAATTCACTGACATTATATGGCGGCATTATGGCCGCGCAGAATTACTGGGCGTCTGTCTCAGGCATGGGTATAGCGCTGGGTGAATTGGGTTCCATTTCCACCGATATGACCTATGCGGATGCAAAACTTGATAATGGCAAGCAAAGCAGCGGCTACTCCTGGCGTGCGCTGTACTCCAAAAACATTGAAGCAACCGACACTCATTTCACGCTGGCCAGCTACCGGTACTCCACCAGCGGTTATTACGACTTTGCTGATGCCACGCATAAATATGATAACGAGGAAGACAGTAACGATCTGAATTTTAATTACAATAAACGCAATAAACTCCAGTTAAATATTAGCCAGTCGGTGCTGGGCAGTAGCGTCTATCTAAATGGATATCAACAAGATTATTGGCAAACCGATCGTAAAGAACGCAGTCTGTCTGCTGGGGTCAATACCACTATCAATGGCATTAGTTATCACCTCGCCTACACCTACAATAAAACGGGCGGAGAGCAAGATGACCGGATGTTCTCATTCGGCTTTAGCATTCCATTAAGCCGCTGGTTACCCAACAGTTGGGCGAACTACAACCTCAGCAACAGTAAACAGGGTGATACTCGTCATAACTTGGGCATCAATGGAACACTGCTTGACGATCAACGCCTGAGCTATTCCATTCAACAGAGCCGCACCAATCATGATGGCACTGATAACAGCAGTATCTACAGCAGTTATCGCTCGCAGTACGCCATTCTTGATGCGGGTTATTACTACGCCTCAGACAACTCACGGCAGCTTAGCTATGGTGCGAGCGGTGCGATAGTCGCCCACCCTCATGGCGTTACGCTTGCTCAACCGTTGGGTAATGAATTTGCCATTATCGATACTGATGGTGCAAAGGGTATTCGCTTCCAGAATCAACGCGGCATCCAGACTGACTTGTTTGGTAACGCGATTATTCCGTCGTTGACCGCCTATCAGGAAAATCGCATTGGCATTGATACCACCACCCTGCCTTCCGATGTCGATACGAATCAAAGTGCGATTAACGTAGTCCCCACTCGTAACGCAGCAGTAACCGCACACTTTGACGCTCAGGTTGGCTATCGAGCCATGATAACGCTCACTCGACCGAACGGTAAAAATGTCCCGTTTGGCGCATTGGCTAGCGTTGATAATCGGCCATTAAATGGCATCGTTGCAGAAAACGGTGTGCTTTATTTAGCCGGGGTTGCTGACGCCATGCCGCTCACCGTGTCATGGGGAAAAGAACCCGATAAACAATGCTACGCCATCATTTCCTTATCGGAATCACAGGAACAGCCAGACAATCTGGCGGGCGTTCGTTATTTGAACGCGCAATGTCGTCAGGAGAAAAACGATGCAGTTAAGGAGTAATCACCTCTCTTCCCGGTTTTCATACCCACTCTGGCTCTTTAGCTGTATTGGTTTTTTACCTCTGGTTCCCATTCAGGCTACAGTAGCAGGTGTCTTGCCAGGCTGTTTTTCATCTCCTGTGGATTACCAGACTAATTACTCGGCTGATCTGGTTGCAGCAGATAATTACACTGGCAAAGCATTGACTTCGACACGTCTCATTGGTAACGGACCGACACAAACAGCAAACTGTAATTGCCCGTCAAATATGAGAACAACCACCGCAACCTACTCAGTGGTCTATGCCGGTAGCCCCTTACTTCAAGGGCACGCAACAGATTATGGCAGCTTGAGTGACGCCGTGGATGTTCAAGTTTTGGGCTATACCGATGCGGTAGACTCACCAACGGGAACTAACCTCTACGAAATCAAAATCCAGCAATACCCCACTCTCATCGGCAGTATGGCGTCCATGGCTGATGGAAAAAGAACAGCCGAAAATATCGCCCCCGTGTGCAGCACGAACACGAATCCAAACACCCCCCCGGCAGGCAATAAACGTGAATTTAAATGGAACATCATCAATGTAAAGCTCTACCTGAAACAAAGCATTCTCGGTGAGGAAATAATCCCTCAGCAGATTGTCGCACAATACTACGCGTGCCTGGCAGATAGCCCAATGAGCTGCACCGTAGGCCAGGCAGAACTGGCTTCTAACGTTTGGTTTGGTGTCACACTCACGGCCCCGCTTAGTTGCACAATCAATGCCGGAAGCACCATCGAGGTGAATTTGGGAATGTTGTCAGGTTCGTCGTTTGTGGCTCAAGGCCAACCACCTCAAGGTTATACGCTAAGGAATGTCGATATTTCATATCATTGCGACAATCCTGCCGTTAGTAACGTCGGTAAGATAAAAATGACGTTAACCGCCGATCAAGGTGTGAGTGACAGCGGCACTGCGTTGATAGCAAAAATGATTAATCGGGATGATATCGGTGTGCGCATGTATGACAGTAACGGCAACAATGTCGCGCTGGATGGGTCGGTTGATTTGCCGATAACCCTTGATAGCCAGGGAAATGGCACAGTGAAAATGCAGGCGGCTCCGGTAAGCACCAGCAATACGCCACCCGTGCCAGGGCCATTTGAAGGGAATGTCACCGTGAAAATGGATATTAAGTAATCAGGAGTTGTTCTCGTTCAGCTTGCCATGACGCAAACTGAACGAGAGCAGAAGCGCTAAAACCCTAAACTATCCAACAAATCATCAACCTGATCCTGGCTCGCCACTACACCAGCTGCGGTGGAGTTCATTTGCGGGCCATTAAGCAGGCTGTCGGCAGGACGTTTGGCGCGGGCATCCAGCTCTGGCATATTTTCCATCAACACCATCAACAACTGGCGTTCAATTTCCTGGATAACATCCATCATGCGTTTGATAACCTGGCCGGTTAAGTCCTGGAAATCCTGCGCCATCATGATTTCCAGAAGCTGGGCGTTGGTGAAACTGGTATGGCTCGGGACGCCAGACAAATAGCTGCGCGTATCGGTCACCAGTTCACGGGCATCACCCAGTTCAATTGGGTTTTCAAACCAGGCATCCCAACGGCCGTTCAGCGCTTTGGCGTCGGTTTCCAGTTTGTTCTGGTGAGGCTGTGCCAGCTCCACGCAGTTCAGTGCGCGTTCGGCGGCCTGCGCGGTCATCTGCACCACGTAGTCCAGGCGGTCACGCGCGTCAGGAATCGCTTCCGCCGCTTCGGCAATCGCTTGATCAAGGCCCAGCTCGCGCAGGCTGTCTCGCAGCATACGGGTCAGGCTGCCTATCCGAACGATAATATCGCCGGTTGAATGTAACTCTGTCGCGGGATTGGTAGATGAGTGCATGTGCCTCTCCTTACATACCGAGCTTTTCGAAGATTTTGTTCAGCTTCTCTTCAAGTGTTGCAGCAGTAAATGGTTTCACCACATAGCCACTCGCCCCCGCTTGCGCTGCGGCAATAATGTTCTCTTTCTTCGCCTCAGCGGTCACCATCAGCACCGGCATCGCCGCCATTGTGCCGCTGGCACGAATGGTTTTCAGCAATTCCAGACCGTCCATGTTAGGCATGTTCCAGTCAGAGATAACGAAACCAAAGCCGCCACCGTTGAGTTTGTTCAGCGCATCGACGCCATCTTCAGCTTCTTCAACGTTGTTAAAACCCAGCTCTTTTAGCAGGTTGCGGACGATGCGGCGCATGGTCGAAAAATCATCCACCACCAAAAATTTGAGTTCTTTATCTGCCATTAATCGGGTTCCTTCAGTTAGATACGTATTGCCTGTCCGGCACTAATTTTCGCCAGCATTTGCTGGCTTATTTGGCTTAAATCGACCACTTCGCTGACGCCACCACTGTTAATGGCTTCACGCGGCATGCCGAACACCACACAACTTGCTTCGTTTTGGGCGATAGTCCATGCCCCGGCTTTATGCATTGCCAGCATCCCGGCTGCGCCGTCATTCCCCATTCCCGTCAAGATCACGCCCACGGCATTACGCCCGGCGAATTTCGCAACGGAATGGAACAGCACATCCACGGCCGGACGATGCCGGTTCACAGGTGGGCCGTCATGAATTTTGATCTGGTAGTTCGCCCCGCTGCGGGCAAGCTCCATGTGTTTATCACCAGGGGCGATGTAGGCATGCCCCGGCAGTACGCGCTCACCGTCTTCGGCCTCTTTCACGGCTATCTGGCATAACTTGTTGAGCCTGTCGGCAAACGAGCGGGTAAAACCAGGCGGCATGTGCTGAGTGATTAATACCGCCGGGCTTGAAAGCGGCAACGGTTGCAGCACATGGCGAATGGCCTCTGTGCCGCCCGTCGATGCACCAATCGCTATCAATTTTTCTGAACTCAGCAATGGCCCCGCTTTGAGCACCGCAGGCGCTGCCGCTGGTGCACGAGCCGCCAGTTTTGCCTTCGCCGCTGTACGCACTTTTTCCGCGATAGTCTCGCTGTACGCCAGCATGCCTTCGCGAATGCCCAGTTGCGGTTTGGTGACAAAATCAATCGCGCCCAATTCCAGCGCGCGCAGCGTCACTTCCGAACCTTTGCCCGTAAGCGATGAAACCATCACCACCGGCATCGGGCGTAAACGCATCAGTTTTTCGAGGAAATCCAGCCCGTCCATGCGCGGCATTTCAACGTCAAGAGTCAGCACGTCGGGGTTAAATTTCTTGATCAAATCACGCGCTACCAGCGGGTCGGGCGCCGTCGCCACCATTTCCATGTCGTCGTGACTGTTCACAATCTCTGTCATGATCTGGCGCATCAGGGCGGAATCATCGACACAAAGCACGGTTATTTTTGTCATGATCTTTCCTTACTCAGTCCGTACACGGTCTGCCCGCGCAGCAAAAACTCACGACTGAGGTTACTGAAGTTTTCCGAATGTCCGGCAAACAGTAATCCACCTGGTTTTAGCAGCGGCACAAAGCGCTGCAAGATTTGCTGCTGCGTCGCTTTATCAAAATAAATCATCACGTTGCGACAAAATATTGCGTCAAACGGCCCAGGAACGGGCGCTTGCTTGTCCAGCAGATTTATCGGCGCAAACTCCATATGACTCGTCAGTTCGTTGCGTACCCGTACCAGCCCGTCGTGTGGCCCGGTGCCGCGCAGGAAATAGCGTTGCAGCTGTAACGGAGCCAGCGTTTTCAGCTCATCCTGCCGATAAACGGCACTCTGGGCTTTTTCCAGCACCTGGGTGTCAATGTCGCTGGCGAAGATTTTCCAGCGCCCGGGCGTCATACCCAGCACATCCCCAAGCGTAATAGCGATGGAGTACGGTTCCTCCCCAGTAGAAGCCGCCGCACTCCAGACTTTGTATTCCCCACTCCGTTTACGCGCATGTTCTGCGAGGATCGGAAAGTGGTGTCCTTCACGGAAAAACGCCGTCAGGTTAGTGGTCAGGGAGTTAATAAACGCCTGCCATTCAGCGTTCACCCCGTTGGCTTCGAGCATGCTCAGATAGAGCCCGAAGTCCTCCAGCCCGAGGGTGCGCAAACGGCGCACCAGACGGTTGTAAACCATGTCGCGTTTGTGATCGGCCAGCACAATTCCTGCGCGCTGGTAAATCAACTGGCATATCCGACGAAAGTGCACGTCAGATAGCGGTAGACGCTGTGTCATCTGTAACATTAATGACGTTTGTCCAGTGGACAGAGGTGATGTCATAGCGCCTTCTCAATCACAATCAGGAGGTGACCAGCACCCCGTTGGTTACTAAATCTCTGGTAACGTCTGCACTGCTGTCGACACTTTCCAGATTAAACACCGATACCACACCGCTCAGGTGTTCGGCCTGGTTTGCCAGAGCATCGGTGGCGGCTGCCGCTTCTTCTACCAGCGCGGCGTTTTGTTGAGTCACTTGATCCATCTGACTTACCGCCAGTGCGACCTGTTCGATGCCACGGCGTTGTTCGTCGGATGCAGAGGCAATTTCACCCATGATGTCGTTAACCTGAGTCACCGAGCGCACAATTTCAGCCATCGTGCTGGCGGCGGTATCAACCAACTGCGAGCCTTGTTGCACGCGGTTGACCGACTCCTCAATAAGCACTTTTATCTCTTTTGCCGCCTGCGCGCTGCGGCTTGCCAGGTTGCGGACTTCGCCTGCTACTACAGCAAATCCGCGGCCCTGCTCGCCCGCTCGCGCCGCTTCAACGGCGGCATTCAGCGCCAAAATGTTGGTCTGGAAAGCGATGCCGTCAATCACGCTGGTGATATCGCCAATTTTCTTCGAGCTTCCGGCGATGTCGTGCATGGTGCGGGCAACGTTCGCGGCCTGCTGGCCGCCTTGCTGCGCGGTATCTGCCGCAGTACGCGAAATCTGTGCAGCCTGGCGTGCGTTATCGGCATTCTGGCTGACCGTCGCGGTCAGTTGCTCCATGCTGGCGGCGGTTTCTGCCAGCGATGCAGCTTGCTGTTCGGTACGTGAAGACAGGTCGTTGTTACCGGCGGCAATTTCAGCAATGCCGGTGTGCATCGCACTGCTGCCCTGCCGAACCTGGGTCACTGTCTCTTTCAACGCTTGCTGCATGTTTTTCAGGCTGCGGAAAATCTCAGAGATTTCGTTACGCCCGAACACGCTTATCGGACGCGCCAAATCACCTGCGGCAATATGTTCAAAGTGGCTGCGCACAATTTCCAGCGGCTGCACCAGCATCCGGCGTGACCAGATGATTGAACCAATCAGCATCAGGATGGCGATAACCGTCACGCTGGCGAAAATAATCGCCGAGATCTGGTAGTTCATTTTGCTGTCGGCACTCGACGCCGCCACGGTGTCATTGATGCTCTGCTGCCAGGCGTTAAAGTAGGCGTCAAAAATATCCTGTGACTTTTGAATCGGCGCGCTCAGGAAATCAGAAAGCTGGTTGCTTTCAAGCCAAGTCGCCTGATGCTGTAAATCATCCCGATAAGCGGCGTAACTTTGCTTAGTCGAGGCCACCATATCCTCACCTTCTTTATTCAACGGTGGGATTTCCAGGAACTGGTTAAACAGCATGTCAGCTTGTTTCAGGCTGCCACGGGCATTCGCCATCAGGCGTTTAATATCTTCCTGCGGATAACTTAGCGCCGTCAGTGTTCCGGCACGACTTAGCGCAGTACTGGCTTGCAACAACGCCGCACGGCTTTGGGTTAAGGTGTCGCGCTGCTGGTTTCCGACTTCAACCATTTTTAGATTCTGAAAATCATCCCTGAATGCCCAAAAGGACAGTCCATTACTGCCAATCTGCAAGACGCCGCAGACGATCAAGATTAACAACAGAGTGGTCGAAATTCGGATACGGTTGAACATCAAGACAGCCCTCAGCCGGCACGTCTGCCGGCCATTCATTAATGATTCTTAGAAAGTTTCCCAGTTATCGTCATTCCCGCTCGCAGCCGCTTTGCTCGGTTTGAGCGTCGGCGCGATCGGGGTCGAGGCAATAACGGGAGAAGTAACCGCAGGTTCAGTGGTTAAACGGAAGGCCGCAACCAGTTGGCTCAACATGCTGGCTTGTTCTTCAAGTGCCGCCGCCGCAGAGGCAGATTCTTCCACCAGCGAGGCGTTCTGTTGTGTGACGCGATCCATTTCGGATACGGCCAGTGCAACCTGGTCGATGCCCCGGCTTTGTTCATCAGAGGCAGAAGCGATTTCGCCCATGATGTCGGTAACGCGGGTGACCGCATTGACGATATCGCTCATGGTTTCACCGGCGCTTTCCACCAGTACTGAGCCGGTATCGACGCGGGAAACAGAATCCTCAATCAGTGATTTGATCTCTTTGGCGGCTTGCGCGCTGCGTTGTGCAAGGTTGCGCACTTCACCGGCGACCACTGCGAATCCACGGCCCTGTTCGCCTGCACGCGCCGCTTCAACCGCCGCATTCAGCGCCAGAATGTTGGTCTGGAAGGCAATGCCGTCAATCACGCCGGTAATATCAGCGATTTTCTTCGAGGAGCCCGCGATGTCGTGCATGGTTTTCACCACGCCATCAACCACTTTTCCACCGCGCTGGGCAGTCTCGGAAGCGCTTAATGCCAGTTGCGAAGCCTGGCGGGCATTTTCCGCATTCTGTTTCACGGTCGCCGTGAGCTGTTCCATGCTGGCAGCGGTTTCTTCAAGCGAGGCCGCCTGCTGTTCGGTACGGGAAGAAAGGTCGTTATTTCCGGCAGCGATTTCTGTGGCACCGCTATAAATGGCGTCCGATCCATCGCGCACGCTGCCCACGGTAATAATCAGTTCTTGCTGCATGTGGCGCACGCTGGAAGTCAGCTCGCTGATTTCATTGCGACCACTGGAAACGATGTTTTCAGTCAGATTGCCATTGGCAATCTCACGGATGTGCCCAATCACAACGGATAACGGTTGCAGCAGGATGCGACGCATACCGAACCACACCAGCAAAATTACCGCGAACAGCGCGATCGCAAGGCCGCCAATCTGCCATTTAGCGAAGTTGTAATCATGGGTGCTGGCGATGTACGACTGTTCGTACATGCGGTCGTTTAAAGCGATGTAGCCGCTGTATTCTTTTTCGAGGGCGTTTTGCAGGCTTTGCGTTGACTGCGCAAAATAGGCGTCCATATTGCCGTTTTCCAGATACCCCACCAGTTCGCTCAGCGCCTGGTTGTAGTTCTGGTAGTCATCGTCAATGCCTTGCACCAGAGTTTCAATTTCCGGATTAATGGCGGGGACTTGTTTGAATAAGGCGTAATGTTTTTGCGCATCGGCAAGGGATTTTTTGGCGTTACTGAGCAGCTCAGTTTTTGCCGCACTTTGCCCGTTGCTGGCATCCATCATCATACGGGCAGCGGAACGACTCAGGTTAATGCGCGTTTGCAGCATCAACTCCCAGGTGTTAGCCAGTTCCGATTGCTGAACGCGTAACTCCCTTGAAACTTTAAAACTGTCGTTATTGTCTTTGAGTGAGTTAAAAAACATTCCGCCTGAGATGAGTTGGAGGAGCGCGAACACCACCAGCACCATCATTAGCATGGTGACAACGCGAATACGGTTCAACATATAACACCCTTTTAATGATTTCTTATCGGTGTTATCGGCATGGGAAAAAGGAACTTTAACGGAAACCAGGCGGACTGCGGGTTATTGCAGAAATTTAGCGTTTCAGAAGGCAACATCGACCACTAGCGTGTCGGTGTAACTCCCGGCGGGTGGAGTGGATTGGTTCGTCAGCACTTTTGCCACGTAGTTGTAGTTACGCAATAATCCGTCAGTGCTCAAGCCAGAAGATACCGCACTCGACCAGCGTTCTGTGCCCAGGCTGCCCCAACGGTCAGTGCCGTTGGATTTGTAGATTTCATAGCTCATGTAGTTGTTGCCGCTTTTCATGCGCCGCACATTACCCGTGGCATTCGCGCCATTGCTAACGCCGACTGTGTAAGTACTGCCTTTGGTGCAGGTGACGGCAATGCTTTGCGAAATGCTTTTAAAGTTTTGCACCAGCGGCGCGCTATCGAAGTTCACCGCTGGTGCCGTGATGGTGCTGCAATCGTTGGTCACGGTCAGCGTAACGGCGATATTCACAGTGCCGTTCCCGGTCTGATAACCCAGACAAACCGCCACACCAAGGTTACAAATACTCCAGTCAAGACGCAGGTTAATCACCACCCGATACGGCCCGGCACTAACGTTTTGCCCGGCGACCGTGCGCAAGTAAAGCGGCAGCGTATAGCGCTTATTGGTCAGTAAATTCAACAGTGTACCGCCGCTCCAGGTATACGTTCCCCCAACCTGCACTTCGCTGCCTGCGGTGCATCCCGACTGCACGCACACCACAACCGGCACGTTATCGGTATTGGTGGTGTCATCGGTGCGCTTGAGTAGCCCGCGAATGCCTGTAGTAACAGGCGTTGCCCCAAGATAGGTGAGTTTGATTGAGTCAGACGTCAGCAGGTTAAGCACCGTGTCGCAATCAAGCGTAAAGGCCGCACTGGTGTTCTGAACGGTGGAGTTGATAACAAACGAACTCTGGCTGCCAAACGAGCCATTTTGCCCACCCTGGGTGCAGGCTGCATACGCAGGCGTGGTGATAAACAGCAGCAATGTAGCCGCCAGCAGCCACACCCCGCGCCCTATCATCTCGCCCCCTCACGACAAATCAGTGGTCCGTAAGTTTTCAGCTTGCGGTCAGCGTTGTTTTCAAGCTGTAACGTCGCGCTACAGTGCTTGCCGTCAGGGGTTGTCACCGTCAGCGGATTAACATCGCTCAGGTTTTCAAGATAGACAATCCCGTCGTAGCCCACGGGGGCTGGCGGTTGTAATGAACGATAAACCTGGCTTGATACGGGAAGCACCTTGCCGTTGCTGTCTTGCAAGATAACGCTGGCGACACGTTGCTGTTCCATCGGAAAATCAAGCAGATAACCCGTGTGACGGCGTAACGCCACGCGGTGCTCGGTGTCTTTGATGCGCGTATCGGCAGGCAGATTCAGCGTATTAATACTGTAGTTTGCCGGGTAATACGATGAAACGCCGCTGATGAGCAGATAGCCATCTTTGTCGGTAGTGCCGATCGGTTGGTTTTCAAAATTCACCGTCACATCGCTAAAACCGTCGGTGCTGACCACCATAAAAGCATCGTTTATGCGGTTGGCTGCCAGCAGTGTGTTATCCATCATTACCAGTGAACCCGACATTTCGCCCCATTGGGTGTAGTTGTCGCGCTGCCCGTAAATGCCGCCCTGCAATTCCACTTTATTGTTGCGCCAGCCAAGCGTTGCCTGTTGGTAGTTGTCATCTTTGCTTTGATGTGCGTAGGCCATATTCCAGCTAAATCCGCCGTTGCTGGGCATTGCGTGGTTGTAGTTCACTCGCTGCGTACTACCGGCATCCGGCGTGCTTTCGACGCTAAACGCGGCACTGTTTTCGGCACCAAGCGGAACCTGCAACGAAAGCGCCAGGCTCCAGCCGTTTTGCGCCGGATCGTGGCTGGCAGCCAGATAAAAACTGCTGTTTCCCCACAAATTTTTGCTCCACGAAAGGTTGAGCAACTGCGTTTTTTCATCGTCAAAACTGCGTACGTCAATCCATGCTGCACCCACGTTGCCGTAGTTGCCGAGGTTAAAAGAGAGCGAGTATTGATCGGTGCTACGGCTTAGGCTGGCAATAGGCTGGTTGTTTTCGTCATACATGTCGGGGGAATCGTAGAGCGCCAGATTGCCAAAACCCCGATCGCGGTGGCTGTGCTGCGTGCCAATATTGAACCAGTTGATATTGTACTGATAACCCCAGTTGACCTGCTGGCCGCTCTGCCCGCGCATTTCGCTGTGCGACCAGGCACCGTTGACTACGCCAAAACGCCCCAGTTTCACCAGCGTTCCCGCGCCGCCTAACGCCAGTGATTGCGCCCCTTCGGCATGGCTTTCCAGCGTCCAGAAATCGTTAACGCCATAACGGTATGAACCGCTTGCCGCCGCCGGGCCATAAGAAAAGTTGTCGATGCCGTAATCACGCCGCATGCTGCCGAGCGTTAACGCGCCGTCGCTCAATCCTGGTTTGAGTAATTCACTGGCAACGTAAAATGGCAACGTGGTAGAAACCTGGCGCCCCAGCGCATCAGTCGTGACCAGCACGGCGTCGCCGGAACCATTAATGTAGGGAAGATTCGTCAGGGTAAACGGGCCAGGTTGCAGTTGCGTGCTACCGCTGCGATAGCCATTGATAAAGACATCGACCGTAGAAGGTACTGCCGCTTCGCCAGAAAAAGCGGGCAGCGGATAAGTGATGAGATCTGGGCGCAGCGAGAAATCACGCCCAATGGAAATACCGCCCATGCGCACGCTGTTGCTCCAGCTTAGGGCGTCGCTTACCACGTCCCCCGCAGACCAACTGATAATGTCGTCTTCGTCGGTGCCGGTTAAAGTCGTGTCGTAACGCCGATAACCTTCACCACTTCCCGCGTCGTAACCCGCAAAGCCCTGACGAAATGTTCCGGTGGAAGAAAGGCTGAGGTTGCCGCTGAACATGCGCAATTCATGCCACACCGAGGCCTGGCTGCCGCTGTTTTGCGCATGATTTGAGTAAAAATCGTAGTTGAGCAGCGCCCCGCTACCGCTCAAAGGTTTAAAGCTGGCGTCGCGTTTGCCCAGAGCAATGGCCTGGTCGGGCAACCATTCGTTGGGAACCGTCATTAGCAGGCGTTGCCCGGCGCTGTCATATTGGGTTTGAACGCCTTTCAGCGCTGAGACATTTACTTCATCGGCGCTAAATTTTTCGCCCGGTAATCCAGCACGTTGTAAATCGGCGCGGCTGACAAAAAATTGCCCGTTGCGCTGGGTGACCGGCACCACCAGCCCGCTGTCCCACTGATTAAAAACCAGCGACAGGTGAAACTGCGCTGACTGATTCAGTGTTTCGACATCCGGCGGTGGCGGCAATGCGTCATCTTCCTGCGCAGCAATGCTGCACAGTGGTAAAGAAATCAGCAGCATCGCCATCGGTAATCGGCTCAATTGACCGGGGAGGATTGCCATTGATCGGAACGGGCATTGATCGTTGCAGACAGTTGGTCAGGCCGGGTAAACGACGCAGGCAACGGCCATTCACGTTGGCTGTTGGGCAACACATAACCCATCAGCCCGTCGGTCAATACTCGCTTTTGGCTCCCCTGGCGCAGGCTGACATTACTCAGCCGCGCATGAACGTTACCGCGATTGGTGATTTGCAGCGTCGATTGGCCATTTTCATTTTTCACCTGCCATGACAGTTTCGCCGGTTCGGTATTGGCATGGTTACTGGCGGCTCTTTCGGTTTGCATACCTACGCCATACGAAAACAGCGGTATCGAATAGCGCATTTGCAATTTCAGCCCCATTTGCGGTTTGTGTTCATCAACGGGCTGGGGAATTTCATCCACTACGATGCGATAAGCCTGCTCCTGGCTCGGTGGCACCACGTTTTGTTTGATCAACCGAATGAGCTGTTTGCCACCGCCTTCAATGCGCACGATCGGCGGGCTGGCGACAACATCCTGCTGCGGCTGGTATTTTTCATGGCCTTGTAGCTGCTGCCAGCCGACGACGCGCACCTGCATGGTCGTCGCTGTATCACTTTGGTTTTGTATCCACAATTCTGCGGCTTTGGCTTCAGCATCAAGGTAGGGATCGATGGGCCAAATCAGTATATTTCCCGCCGCTAGTGCCTGCGCGCTGGCAAGACAGCCCGTCGCTATCAACAGTTTACGCAACAACCGTGGCTTCATTATTTTCTCCCTATTTACCATGACAACGTCACGGTGAGTTGGTCGGTATAAGTACCTGCCGGGCTAAAACCCGTTAATTGCGCTGCGCCATAAATGGGCAGTGTGATGTTGTTACTGTTGCTGTAAGTGACTGCCACCGCCTGATTGACCATGATTTCGGTGTTAGCGGTTAGCGCGCCGCTGGTGTAAAGCCGATAAGGCACCGCTTCAGTGCTGCCGGTGCGCACCATATTGCGTACCGAGGTGTAATTCTTACCTCCATCGATGGTCATGCTTAGTGCCACACCCGGCGTACAGGCCAGAGCCAGCGAGGTGTCAGCGATTAATGCGTTACTGGCAATACCGTTTTCTACACCGCTGTGGCTGCCAAAATTCAATGTGCCAAACAGGCCACCGCTACCACTGGCAACGGAACAACCCGGCGTTATCGTCGCGCCAACCTGAAATGATTGCGTCGTCACCGCACTTGCCGGAAGCGCAATGATCATCCCCCCTATCCAGGCGTGAATTTTATGCAAAGCGCGGCCCTCAGCAGTGGTCACTGCCTGCTGTTAAATTCTAAAAATGGCTTACAGAGAAGAGTGCTTGTTTAGTAGGTCACGCTGACGTTGATAATGTCTGAGTAGGTTCCCGGCGTGACCGTCACGCTGTCTCCCCCGCCCTGAATACGCCCATAGAGAATGTAGTTGTCTACGCCATCAGTGGTGGACGCTTTCGGAATTGCCGCATTGTTGGCAATCACATTATTGAACGCGTTGTCGCTGTAGATGCTGTACGCCACGCCTTGTGTCGCGTCAGTGGTATTGACCAGATAACGGGCAGGAGTGCCAGGTGTGCCGACAGTGGTAGCAGGCGCACCGTTAGTGCTGCCCGTCACCTGCACGGTGTAAATCGCACCCGTCGTGCATTGAATACCAAAACTGTTGCCGCCCGATGCGCCAGCCAGTTCAGTAGTGAGAGTGGAAAATGTCGCAGGATGTTCGCCGAAATCCAGCGTACCAAAGTTAATGCCGTTCTGTGCCGGTGAGCCGTTGATCAGGCAGCCATTCGTCAGGGTTAGCGTTGCATTGATCGTACCGCTGCTGGTGACCGCCTGCGCCCCGCTTATGCCACAAAGTAAACCACTACCACAAAGCATTAAGAGTGTGTGTGCTTTCATTGTTTAGCCCTCATTGGTGCACATCCGATCCCCTGTCACGGCCAGGGCGCTGAATACGCTAACTTATTGAAAGTTAGTTTAGGTCTGATGAAATGACCAGAAACCGAGCAACAAATCACCCAGTCGCCGTATTGCAAAATATTATGCTGTTTAATCAATTCATTACCGAAATAGCGATGGAAAGAATGAGGAGTTTTTGCGGAAATATTAATATTGTTTTCGTGATGGTTATCACGTTGTTACATAAGATGTTCTGTATTAACAAATGCGACAAAAAGTAAAAAAAAGTTGAATCCTGACGTACTTTGCTTCAATTTATCAGCCGAATGTATATTGAGCACTCATAATTATTATATATAGCTCAATAGGTTAAATAAATGTTAACGCTTAGACGGGGAAATCAGGTCAGTGTCAAATTCAAACAAACTCACGTTGTTCATTCTTCTCTTCATGTTCGCCGGTATTCTCTCGGGTGCGGCTATCCATGAGTACGCCGCGGCCGATAACGTAAAAAGTTATGCCGAGAACATCACGCTATTCACCGACATCTTTTTACGCCTGATCAAAATGGTGATTGCACCGTTGGTGTTCAGCACCCTGACGGTCGGTATTATGAAGATGGGTGAAACCTCGACCATTGGCCGCGTAGGTGGCAAAGCGATGGTGTGGTTTGTCTCTTCATCCATCCTGTCCATTCTGGTCGGTTTGTTCATCGTCACTATTCAGCACCCAGGTGCGGGCATGAATCTCCAGGTGCCAGCCGGTGATGTTCAAACCGGTCTTGCCGTCAGCGGCATGAACCTGAAAGCCTTTATCTCCCACACCATCCCGACCAGTATTGCGGGCGCGATGTCGAACAATGAAATCCTGCAAATTGTGGTGTTCTCTCTGTTCTTCGGTATTGCGGGGGCTTCGCTTGGTGAGAAATTCAATACACCGTTAGTTGCAGCGCTGGATGTGGTTTCCCACATCATGCTGAAAGTGACGGGCTATGTGATGTACGTTGCGCCACTGGCAATCTTTGCCGCCATCTCTTCTGTGATTGCCACGGAAGGTCTGGGTATTTTGCTGAACTACGCCGCGTTCATCGGCGGCTACTATCTGGCCATTATTCTGACCTGTATGGTGCTGATTGGCGTGGGCTATATGGTGCTCAAGCGTGATGTCTTCCGCCTGCTCACTATGCTGAAAGACCCGGTTCTGGTGGCATTTACTACCAGCAGTTCTGAAGCGGCCTACCCTAAAACGCTCGACCAGCTCACTAAATTTGGCTGTTCACGTAACATTGCTTCCTTCGTGCTGCCGATTGGTTATTCGTTCAACCTGGTCGGTTCGATGGTGTACTGCTCGTTTGCTTCTATGTTCATCGCGCAGGCCTATAACATCCACCTGACGTTCTCCGAAATTGTGGTGTTAATGCTGACGCTGATGCTGGCCTCTAAAGGTATTGCGGGCGTGCCGCGTTCTGCGCTGGTGGTGCTGGCTGCAACCATTCCAAGTTTTAATATTCCGGTAGCGGGTATTTTGTTACTGATGGGTATCGACCACTTCCTCGACATGGGTCGTTCAGCAATTAACGTGCTGGGTAACGGCGTGGCGACGGCAATGCTTTCGAAGAATGAAGGTGAGCTGGAAGAACAGGTGGAAGTTGGCGAGCAAGTGGAAGCGTAGCTTTCGACTCTGTTAACTATGCCACCGCTGCAATAGCGGTGGCATATAAAACGTATTACGCCACGCGGCTGGCAGCGCTATCCACCAGTTCCATTTCTTCGCTATTGAGCAGCTTTTCAATGTTCACCAGAATCAGCATACGGTCGCCCAGTGCGCCGAGGCCAGTCAGGTATTCCGTTGAAAGCGTCACGGCAAATTCTGGTGCCGGGCGGATTTGTTCAGCGGTCAGCGACAACACATCAGACACGCCATCCACCACAATACCCACCACACGTTGGCCGAAGTTCAGCACAATAACCACCGTGTTATCGTTATATTCCACGTCATCTTGCGCAAACTTAATACGCAGATCGAGGATAGGCACAATCACACCGCGCAGGTTAGTCACGCCTTTGATAAATGCAGGTGTGTTAGCGATACGCGTTACCTGGTCGTAGCCGCGGATTTCCTGCACTTTCAAAATGTCGATGCCGTATTCTTCGTCACCGAGCGTGAACACGAGGAACTCTTGCCCTACCGTTTCCCCGGTCAGTTTTATCACATTGGTTAATCCAGTCATTTCTTTTCCTGTTCTCAAACCTGAGGAAGGGCGGCGTGGCCGGCCATACGTTGTTCACGATTCAAACCTTGCAGCGCGGAAACATCGACAATCAGCGCGACACTGCCATCACCGAGGATGGTTGCGGCGGAAATACCCGGCACTTTGCGATAGTTGCTCTCGAGGTTTTTCACCACCACCTGATGCTGACCAATCAGTTGATCAACCAGCAGCGCGTAACGCCGTCCGGCGCTTTGCAAAATCACCACAATGCCTTGTGTTGCTTCGGTTTTCGCCCCGGCAACGTCAAACACTTTCCACAATTCAACCAGCGGCAAGTATTCACCGCGCACTTCAAGCACGCGCTCGCCACCCGCCAGCGGATGCAGGTCATCTTCTTTTGGCTGCAAAGATTCCATCACCGCGTTGAGCGGCAGAATAAAGACTTCGTTGCACACTTTGACCGACATGCCGTCAAGGATTGCCAGCGTCAGCGGCAGCATAATGCGAATCGTGGTGCCGACATTGGCCTGGGATTTGATTTCAACGTGGCCACCCATTTCCTGGATGTTACGTTTCACCACGTCCATGCCCACGCCACGCCCGGACACATCGGTCACCTGCTCGGCGGTTGAGAATCCTGGTGCGAAAATCAACATGCCCACTTCATCATCGGACATGTTTTCGTGCACCGGCATGCCTTGTGACAACGCTTTGGCAAGAATACGCTCGCGGTTCAAACCGGCGCCGTCGTCGGAAACTTCAATGCAGATATTCCCGCCCTGATGCTCAGCAGACAGAGTCAAATTACCAACCGCTGATTTTCCTGCCGCGATGCGCTTTTCCGGGGTTTCGATACCGTGATCGAGACTGTTACGCACCAGATGGGTTAACGGATCGATAATGCGTTCAATCAGGCTTTTATCCAGTTCAGTCGAACTGCCTTGCAGGATCAGT
The DNA here is from genome assembly GCA_965119215.1 of uncultured Buttiauxella sp. Classification (GTDB taxonomy): domain Bacteria; phylum Pseudomonadota; class Gammaproteobacteria; order Enterobacterales; family Enterobacteriaceae; genus Buttiauxella. Next base: position 301,027 of record CBCPKK010000001.1, on the reverse strand, counting down.
TCTACCTGTTTATCCAGTTTGCTTGCCAGATCACGCACCAGACGCGGGAAGCGACTGAAGACATATTCCATTGGCATCATACGGATAGACATCACCGACTCTTGCAAATCGCGGGCGTTACGTTGTAACTGACCCATACTGGTAATCAATTCGCCGTGTTCCACCGGGTCTAATTCATTAGATCGCTGTGCCAACATTGACTGGGTGATAACCAGTTCACCGACCAGGTTTATCAGCTGATCAACCTTCTCTACCGCCACACGAATGCTGCTCGATTCGCTAACGCGCGTCGGCTTGCTTTCCCGTTCTGTACGCGGCGAGGCTGGCGCAGCAGTGGCCACTTCTGCAACGGCTGGCTGAGGTGCATTCACGGCTACGGCAATCGGTGCTTCAATAATTTCAGCTTTAACTTCAGCGGCTGGGCTTTTTACCGGTAACGGAAGAAATTCGATTTGTTCCGGTTCGATAACAAAGCAAAGTACGGCGCTGATGTCATCGGCACTGACAGTGGTTTCCATGGTCGCAGTGACTGAGTTTTCACCTTTTTCCACATCGCTTAATGTGCCAAGGTTGCCCAATTCTTCGAGCAGCAAATCAAGCTCGCTGGTTTTCAGGCCGGTTATCGCAATGCGCAGGTCGCCGTCGATGGCAGGTGCGGCGCAGGCCGCGTCTTTTTCCACAACCGTCAGTTTTGCAGGCGGTGCCGCTGTTTCGCCTTTGGCTTCCAGAGCCAGTTGGCGCAACGCTTTGCAGATATAGTCGAAACTCTCAGCGTCCGGTTCCTGTGAGTTTTTATAAGCGTCCAACTGTTCCTGCATAATATCTTTGGTTTCCAAAAACAGGTTGATAATATCGGTGTTAAGGTGCATTTCACCACGCCGTGCATCGTCGAGCAGGTTTTCCATTAAATGCGTGGTTTCCTGCAAAATGGAGAAGCCGAACGTTCCTGCGCCCCCTTTTATCGAGTGCGCGGCGCGGAATATGGCGTTCAACAGTTCTGAATCAGGTGCTTCTGGCAGCAGATTCAGCAGATGCTGTTCCATATCGGCCAGTAACTCATCGGCCTCGTCAAAAAATGTCTGGTAAAAATCGCTGATATCCATGCTCACGCTATCACCTCGTACCGGATTGTGGCGGTAATGTGTTCTGTGCCGGTTCCACGGCCGCAGGCTGTTGGAGAATGCTTATTGGCTGATTATCGCTTTCTGCGTTTTCGTGCACGATGGCCTCTTCGGCTTGTTTATTCAGAACCAGTAAACTGATGCGTCGGTTGATGGCATCTTCCGGCCCACGATTGGTCAGGCGCATAGTTGACGCCATCCCCACAACACGCAGAACTTTGCCGTCGATAAGCCCGCCCGACATCAATTCGCGACGCGAGGAATTTGCCCGGTCAGCGGAAAGTTCCCAGTTGCTATAACCGCGCTCACCCATGGCATACGGCAAATCGTCAGTGTGGCCAGATAAGCTAATTTTGTTTGGAAATTCATTCAGTAACGGCGCGATGCTGCGCAGAATATCGCGCATGTAAGGCTCAACTTCGGCGCTGCCATTTTTAAACATCGGGCGGTTCTGGCTGTCGATAATTTGTATCCGTAGCCCCTCTTGAACCAGATCAATCTGCAGATGAGGGCGCAATGCGCGCAACTTGGGATCGGCTTCAATCAGCTGATCCAGTTTGTCACCCAGACGTTTAAGGCGACTGGCTTCCAACCGTTTTCTGAGATCTTCAATATTGGGCTGCCGCTTCACTTCACCTTGTTGCTGAGTGACATCATCCCCACCGCCAGGGATCGGGCTTTGGCTGTCGGAGATGCGTTGTCCCCCGCTAATCGCGGCAGAAAGTGGCGTACGGAAATAGTCGGCAATTTGCGCCAGTTCTTTAGGGCTGGAGATTGAAATCAGCCACATAACCAGAAAAAAAGCCATCATCGCGGTCATAAAATCAGCGTAGGCAATTTTCCATGAACCTCCGTGCGCGCCGCCGTGGCCTTTGTGCTTGCGCCTTTTTACGACAACAATGGGGCGCGCATTGTGCTTCATACCTCTTCTTCCGTTGCGCGCTGTTGCGCATTCGGGGAACGAACGGCACGAACATGTTCTTCAAGTTCGACGAACGAAGGTCGTTCGCTGGAATAAAGAGTTTTACGGCCAAATTCAACGGCGATCGGCGGTGCATAACCGTTCAGGCTTGAGAGCAATGTGACTTTCACGCACTGCATCATCTTGGTCGTTTCGGCACTTTTTTGGCGTAAAACCGTTGCCAGGGGCGAAATAAAACCGTATGCCAGCAAAATACCCAGGAAGGTTCCGACCATGGCGTGCGCAATTAATGCACCAAGTTCACCGGCTGGGCGGTCAGCAGAAGCCAGTGCGTGAACCACCCCCATTACTGCGGCCACAATACCGAACGCAGGAAGTGAATCGCCCATTATTGCCAGGCTGTTAGCGGGTATTTCCGCCTCACTTTCGTGCGTTTCAATTTCTTCATCCATCAGCGCTTCAATTTCAAACGAGTTCATATTCCCGCTGATGATCAAACGCAGATAATCAATAATAAAATCCAGCATCAGGCTATCGGCTAAAATACGCGGGTAACTGGCGAAGATTTCACTCTCTTTAGGATTTTCGATATCACGTTCCAGCGAAAACATCCCTTGCTGGCGTGACTTTGCCATCAAGCGATAAAGCAGGGCCATGAGATCCATATACATGCTTTTGGTGTATTTCGAGCGACGGAAAAGTAAAGGCAACGCTTTTACCGTCCCTTTAATCGCTTTACCGTTATTGCCAACGATAAAGGCCCCAATCCCCGCCCCACCAATGATGATAAATTCAGCTGGTTGATAGAGCGCACCAAGATGACCCCCGGTCATCATATAGCCGCCGAATACTGTCGCAATTACGACCAGATAACCTATTACAATCAGCACGAGTACATCCTTCTGCTGTTAAATGTGACGAGGATTCACAAGTCAGAGGTGAAAACAGCGGGGTGCGGGGCAAAAAAAAGCAGCGATAATGGCTTATCGCTGCTGGAGTGTTTATCCACACCGAACTGTTAAACGGCCTGTTTGACCTGTTCATCCAGCAGTTGTGGAATAATATCGGCAGTATTCGTAGAAAGTTTACGTCTTTTTACTGCTCTTGATGGTGGCTGGCACAAACTACAGGCAAAGCTGCCTACGGGTTGGTGTGCGTGGGTAATAAAGTTACCGTTACAGCAGTTACAACGGCTCAATTCAAGCATATTACTTTCAACAAAACGAACCAGTGTCCAGGCGCGAGTCAGCGCCAACAGCGGCCCGCTTTCTTGTGGTGGACATTGCTCAAGATACAAGCGGTAAGCCTTGATGACCGCATCAACACCGGTACACAAACCGGTGCGTAATAAGAACTGCCAGGCGTTGCAAAACATGGAAGCGTGGATATTTTGCTCCCAGGTCATAAACCAGTCTGTGGAAAAAGGCAGCATTCCTTTCGGAGGGGGGCTACCACGGAGCTCTTTATACAGCTTGATCAGTCGGCCACGGCTTAATTGCGTTTCACTTTCCAGCATCTGCAATCTTGCCCCTAGCGTGATTAATTCCATCGCCAGTTGTATATCGCGTGCTTCCTGAACAATACTTTTCTCGCCCATTTTGTTACGCCCTTTTTTTGCGAGGTGCCTCGTCTAGCGCGGACGCCTCATTTAATAAGCGGGTAGATAACAAAATGCCAGTATGGATTTGCTGTAAATCATCCACACGAGAGTCTTGCGTTAAGCGGGTAATTGTTTGGTTGTCATTAAAACGGAACTGACAAATCAGTTGATTGGTTTCCGCCAATTTTACCATTTGTGGCAATGTTAATTCGCCCAAAGAATTAGCCATATCCTCTGTCACGCCTAAACGAAACATTGCTGAGGGTTTGTCGCTGCTAATAAGGCGTTGCGCAAGTAATAAGTACGACAAATTAATATCGTAGATATGCTTTAACAACTCGGATGTGTGCATTTTGTTCATCCTGAAAAACTTACTTTTTATACATGCGGCGAAACCGCACCCCGTGAGTCGCCGGGTAGCCCCGGTTAAAACTAAAGCAATCAAAAAGCCAAAATACATCAACTGAAAATACGCACTAAATCCACCGACATGAAAATGCCGTGGATTCATCCTTGTTGGTGCGTTCTTATCCGAGCTTAAATTTCTTATATGAAATTAAGATTTATCCTAATTGCGAGCAAACTCTACTCGTAGCCCTGTAGACATACAATGCGGTTGCCGTCGAATTTTAGGATTTATGTGACAGAGATCACATATATTTACTTTATACATCCAATGGAAACATCAGTAAGACTTTTCAATTGAGCATTTTATAAGCAAACTCGAAATATCCGTTACGTTAACATGGAAAAACCTTTTCGTTTGGCTAACAATCTGATGACTTACTTCTAATAACCTTTCCCGGCGCTGACTTAGCTATGTGATTTATATCGCATTTTTTCTTCTACCAAAGAATACGCTGCGTCATATAACCTTTTCAGCATATAACACCTTGAAATATTGCCTTTTGTTGTGGAAACGAAATAAATTTTCAACAAAAGCGGCTATCTGGTTTAGCGACAAAAAATAATACGAAAGTTTGATGGAAAAATGAGCGGTTGATGCATCTCGATATCATCACAAGCCATTTACATTAGCGTTATTAATCATTTTTCATGAGCATGCTCACAATTCCTATGGGTACTATCCTTGCGCGATTATGAGTGTTGTAGTAAGAAAAATGTTAACAGTCTGGTTATCAGGCAACAGGAGGTTGTAATGAGTTACCAACACATACTGGTTGCTGTCGCTGTCAGTCCGCAGAGCCATTTGCTGGTTGAAAAAGCTGTTTCTATTGCCAAACCCGCGAATGGAAAAATCACGCTGATTACGCTCGCCTCAGATCCCGAACTTTATAATCAATTTGCGGCACCGATGATGGAGAACCTGCGAGAGTTAATGCTTGAAGAAACTCAGCTTTTTATTAACGAGCTGGTTGAGAAAGCGAATTACCCTATAACTAAAACGGTCATCGCTACGGGGGAATTAAGCGAGCATATTCTGGCAATTTGTAATAAAAACGCGGTGGATTTGGTTATTTGTGGAAACCACAATCAAAGCTTTTTCAGCAAGGTAATTTGTTCAGCAAAAGCGGTAGTAGCATCAAGCCAGGTAGATGTGTTGTTAGTGCCGCTGAGTTAAGCCTTATTTAAGTTAAACCCCTAATTTCAGGGTACACTTCAAAAAATGGGTGGATGTCGCTTACGCTAATCCACCCTACACATACCTATTGATCGGCTATTCTTTACGCCAATTTAGGAAACGTCGCCACTTTCTTTCCCATGTGGAACGCATCACTGCGTGGCGTGGCCTGCTTTAGGTCTTCGATATACCTCTGCTGCCAGTGGTGAATATCATTTTTCTCTATCACTACCATCATTTCACTGTGGCGCGATATGCGTTCGGCAAGTGGCATGGTTAGCGCGCGATCCAGTGCCGCAGCAACATCGTCACGGTCGTAAGGATTCACTATCAACGCAGACGACAATTCATTAGCTGCACCGGCAAATTTCGACAATACCAGTACCCCTGGATTTGCCGGATCTTGCGCCGCAACGTACTCTTTCGCGACCAGATTCATGCCATCGCGTAGCGGCGTGACCAGGCCAACATCCGCGTGACGGAAGACTTTCATCACTAATTTTCGGTCAAAATGCTGGTTCAAATAGTAGAGCGGTGTCCAGCCCAATTGCCCGTATTTACCATTAATGCGCCCCGCCTCGGTTTCCAGTTGATGACGAATATCCTGATAAGCCTGCACATCGCCACGTGAAGTTGGCGCGATTTGCGTATAGCGAATTTTACCGTGGTGATGCGGATAATTTTCCAGTAACGCTTCAAAAGCGAGGAAACGTTCCGGTAATCCTTTGGAATAGTCCAGCCGCTCTACCGAGAAGATATTTTTGATACTGCCCAGTTCGGATTTAAGCTGCGCCAGTTTCGGTGGCAACGGGCCTTCGGCACTTTTTTTGATTTCCTCCGGCTCAATACCTATTGGATAAACTTCGGTACGGAATGAATTGCCGAATGCCTGATGCTGGTTTTTACCCAGGTTATCCAGGCGTGTGATGCTGGCAACACAGTCGAGAAATGCCAGGCGGTCGTTTTCGGTCTGGAAGCCCAGCAAATCGTATTCGCACAGCGCTTCGAGTAACTCGTCATGAGGCGGCAGCGCATTGAACACTTCCGGTGTTGGAAAGGGGATATGTAAGAAGAAACCGATGCGGTGATTTAACCCCAGTTTGCGGCATTCCGCTGCAAATGGCAGCAAATGGTAGTCATGTACCCATAAGATGTCGTCTTTTTCTAACAGCGGCTTGAGCTTACTGGCCAGCAAGGTATTCACCCGGCTATAACCTTCCCAGGCTTCGCGCTGGTAGTCGACAAGATCCAGACGATAGTGAAATGCCGGCCAAAGTACGGCATTAGAAAATTGCAGATAATAGCTTTCGTAATCTTCCTGGCTGAGATTGAAAGAAGCCCAGGTGATGTTACCGCGTTTGGTCTTTTTTAATGCAGCATCGGGGTCCCCTACCTCGCCGCTCCAGCCAAACCATAATCCGCCCGCCGTTTTTAACGCGCCTAAAATCCCTACAGCCAGACCACCCGCACTGCTTTTATTATCATCCGGTGGTGCGATGCGATTAGAGACTACCACTAAGCGACTCATAATCTTCTCCCCGTAAAATGTCAGACTTTTGTTGTTCTATGTGTTGCGTTAATTTGCCAAGCCAGTGATAAACCATGCGCACATTCGCCAGCCGATAGTTAGCAATGGTGTCGCCGTTCCCGACTTTAATCGTCAGCCCGCCAAGGGCATTGACCTGCTTAAACCCTGCTTCATCAGTAAGATCATCGCCGATAAAAATCGGTGTGCGGCCCGCAAAAGGTGCTTCCTGCATAAACGTGCGAATTGCCGCGCCTTTGTCTATTCCCAGTGGTTTCAACTCCACGACACATTTCCCCGGCTGCAAGGCCAGTTCTGGATAGCGCAGCGTCATTTGCTGTGCAATTTCCAGAATCGCCTCTGCCGCCTCTGGTGCCTGGCGGTAGTGCAGTGCAAACGCCATCCCTTTGGCTTCAAGTTCTGCGCCAGGAAATTGCGCGAGCGCATGGGTTAAATGCTGATGCAATGCGGTAACGACCGGTTCCGGGAGTGTCACAATGTGGGTTTTATCATTGATGTCGCGGCGTTCCGCCCCATGCACGCCCGCAAGCGGGAAGTGAAATGGAGTAGCGAGCTTATCGAGCTCTGCCATTGAGCGCCCTGAAATCAATGCCAGTGCCCCGCCGCTCATGACAGACATTTTCTGCAGCAATGTACGCACCGCGGCCGGAATGTAGACTTGATCCGGGTGCGGTTTGATTTCTGCCAGCGTGCCGTCGAGGTCGAAGAAAAAGGCAAGATTTCCTGAAAGTAGAGGCGGTACAGATGAGACTTCAGCCACCAGTGGCTCCTCCTTACATGGTTAGTTTCGCCACCGTGACGGTAACGATAATTAATGATTAGCCATGTAAGTATAGACAGGGTGACGGGTGTCGCAATTTTCCAGGATAAAACGCCAGTCCGTGTGCGGCCTGGCGTTTGGGTGTTGCAGAATTTAGAAGAAGCTGGCGATCAGGCCTGAAATGGCCACCAGGCCCATAATCGTAACGAAGATATTGCTCGCTTTACCGCGGAATTTCGCCAGTGCAGGCATCTTATGAATGGCGTACATCGGCATGATAAACAGGATCATCGCAATGATTGGGCCGCCCAGGGATTCAATCATTCCAAGGATGCTAGGGTTCAGCGTTGCTACCAGCCACAAGCTCAGCAGGAAGAACAGCGCAATGGCTTTATTGAGTTTGCGGTCATCAAAACGCTTGCCGTTGTGACGGGCAATTTTCTTCACCAGACCATGCAAACCTTCACGCGCACCCAGGTAATGGCCGAAGAAGGAGCTGGAAATCGCCAGAATCGCCACCAGTGGGCCAAAGATGGAGATCAGCGGGTTATCGAATTTATTGGCAAGGAAGCTCAGCATCGAAATGTTTTGCTGTTTTGCCGCCATCAGGTCAGCCGGAGTCACACTTAACACGCAGCTAAAGACAAACAGCATTACAAACGCCAGCAGAATGGTGGAGGTTTTGCGCAGTGTCTGGCTGGCTTTTTCATCTGCCAGATTGCCGTATTCACGACGCTGAGACAGGGCAAAAGAAGAGATCGCCGGAGAGTGGTTAAAAGCAAACACCAGAACGGGAATGGTCAGCCACATTGTGGTGGTGAAATCCATCGCGGTTGGGACTTGCGACAGTGCCGCAGTGTTCCAGTGCGGAATCAAATATAAGGAAAGGAACAATAAAATAGCGACTAATGGGTAAACCATCCACTCGGTGATTTTCAGCATTACGCGTTCGCTGGTCAGCATCACAGCCATCAGCGCAACAATCAGCACTACCGACAAAATAACACGCGGCGGTGAAGCCATGCCCAGTTGGTTAACCATCAGCGAATCAATGGTATTGGTGATACCCACGCCGTAGATAAGCAGAATCGGATAGATAGCACAGAAGTAGAGCAGTGTGATTAAGATGCCTGCTTTAGCGCCGAAATGTTCTTCCACCACTTCGGTGATATCGCTGCCAGGGTTGCGTGATGATAAGACAAAACGTGCAAGTCCACGGTGAGCAAGCCAGGTCATCGGCCCGACAATAACAGCCAGCGCTACTAACGGCCAGAAGCCTCCCATCCCGGCGTTGATAGGGAGAAATAACACTCCTGCCCCTACCGCCGTACCAAAAAGGCTCAGAACCCAGGTGGTATCAAATTTCCGATTACCGGGAATACGCACTTTGCTGCTGGTGTAGTTAACATCACTGCTCATTGGCTCATCTCCTTGAGGCCGAATTCAACGTGGCAGACTCTACTTTAGCCACGTGACTATTGCAGTGATTTACATCCTGGTTTGAATTAGTTTATGGAGGGAAATACTAATAAGCTAAGCAAAGTCACAGTTAAACACTGCCCTACCCGGTGATCATTGTTCCGGCGGATGCGCTACGTTTATCCGCCCTACCAAACCGAAGCTGTAGGGCGGATATATCGTTCCTTTATACCGTGCGTTTCGCTTTCTGTTTGTAACGGTCGAAGATAACGGCGGCCAGAAGAATCAAGCCGCGCACCACGTATTGCGAGAAAGGCGAAATATTCAGCAAGTTCATGGCATTTTCTACTGTGCCCAGGATCAAGATCCCGGCAATGACATAGGAAATTTTACCAATCCCGCCTTTGAGTGAAACTCCGCCTAATACGCAGGCTGAAATCACAATCAACTCGTAACCGATAGAGGTCATTGGCTGGCCGCTGGTCATACGCGATGCCAGAATAATCCCCGCCGCCGCCGACACTAAACCTGAAAGAACAAAGATGATGATTTTCGTGCGCACCACCGGCACACCCGCCAGACGTGCCGCTTCTTCGTTGCCACCAATCGCCAGCGTATTGCGGCCAAAAGTGGTTTTATTTAGCAGAAAACCAAAGATTATCAGGCAACCAACCGTCAACCAGATTGGCGCAGGCAGCCCCAGCCAGTTGGCATAACCCAGCGTAAAGAAGCGCTCATCTTCGATGCCCACCGCTTTACCATCAGAAATGATGTACGCCAGGCCACGCACAATTTGCATGGTGGCAAGCGTGGTAATCAGCGCGTTGATTTTCAGTTTTGCGATAACAAAACCGTTCACCAGGCCGCTTAACATACCCAGCAATAAACCTGCCGCCACGCCAATCCACAGGCTTTCGGTCATGTTAATCACAACTGCGGTGGTAACACCGGCGCAAGCAATGACAGACGCAACAGACAAATCGAAATCACCGGACGCAAGACAAAACAACATGCCGCACGCCACCATTCCGGACATCGAAATGGCCAGCCCCAATCCCTTCATATTGATGAAAGAAGAGAAATTCGGTACGAAAATAGCGCAGGCGATAAACAGCACCGCAAACACCACCAACATGCCGTAGTTATCCCAGATGCGCCCGAGACTTAAAGACGACTTTTTCTTGCTGTCGCCCGATGATGGTTTTGTTGATGATGGCGTTGATGATGGCGTTAATACAGACATTTTTCTCTCCTTACTCATGCGACAGCGGCGCTGGTTTTCGGCATCGCCAGACTTAATGCTTGTTGCTCGTTGGCTTCGCCATGCAGCAGTTCTCCGGCAACTTCCCCTTCGCGCATCACGATAATTCGGTCGGCAAGACCCAGCACTTCAGGCAAGTCGCTTGATGCAAACAGCACCGCCACGCCTTGTGCTGCAAGGGCATAAATCACGTTATAGATTTCGTGTTTTGCCCCGACATCAATGCCGCGCGTCGGTTCGTCGAGCAAAATCACTTTCATCTCTTCGGACAGCCAGCGCCCCAAAATCGCCTTTTGCTGGTTGCCGCCGGAAAGATTCATGATCAGCTGATCGGCGGAGGGGGTTTTTATATTCAGGGAACGAATATGTGAAGCCGCGTTGTCGGATTCCCAGCGGTTGTTAATCAGGCAGCCTGCGCTAATGTGCTTACGTCGTGCGCTGATGTTGATGTTGTCGCGCACCGAGTGAACAGGAATTATCCCGTCGGCTTTACGATCTTCGGGACATAACATCATGCCAGCCCGAATCGCATCGGAGGGTTTGTTGATGTTGATAACCGCACCATCAATCGACACTTTGCCGTCGGTAATGCGCGTGCCACCAAACATGCCTTTCATCAGTTCGCTACGCCCGGCACCCACCAGGCCAAACAGTCCAACGATTTCGCCACTGCGTACCGAAAGTGAAATTGGCGTGCGCACGCCTGGTGCTTTTACGCTATCAAGCCGTAAACGTTCTGGCCCGTGGTCGCGCGGCTTCCAGCCGTAAATATCGCCTAAATCACGCCCGACCATCGCCTGCACCAGCGAGTCATGGTTGACCTGCTGCATGTCGTCAAAAGTGCGCACGTAGCGCCCGTCTTTAAACACGGTAATGGCATCGCTGAGGGCGAAAATTTCTTCCATACGATGCGAAACGTAGAGGATCACGCGGCCTTCGGCGCGTAATTCTCGAATAACCCGAAATAGATTGTCTATTTCACGGCGCGACAAAGAACTGGTCGGTTCATCAAAAGCGATGACTTTTGCATTACGCGCCAGCGCCTTAGCGATTTCCACCATCTGCCACTGGCCAATGGATAAGTATTTCAGCGGCGTGCTCGGGTCGATATCCAGCCCCAGATGTTCAAGCTGCAATTTTGCTTCGTAGTTCAATAAAGAACGGTTCACAAAACCCGCTTTATGAGGAAGTTGCCCGAGATAAATATTCTCTGCCACCGACATTTCCGGCACCAGATGGAGTTCCTGATAAATAATCGCCACCCCAGCATTGAGTGCTGCGGGCGTGTCAGCGAAAGTGACTTCTTCGCCACGGAGCACAATACTGCCCTGAGTCGGCGCGTAATTCCCGCTCAGGATTTTCAGCAGCGTTGATTTCCCTGCGCCATTCTCCCCCATTAGTGCGTGAACTTGCCCGGCATAACAGTCGAAACTGATGTCCTGTAAGGCTTTCACGCCGGGGAAAGTTTTGCCTATACCACGAAAAGAGAGATACGGTGTGTTCTGTTGCATGATTTACCCTTTGCTTTACCCAGGGTTTAACGTCAAGTAAATGTGGATGCCACTCGCGGCATCCACCACAAGTTTTACTTACCGCCGAGGCCTTTTTTAGCCAGCTCTTCTTTAAAGTTGTCGCGAGTGATCAGCACCACGTCGGTAACTTCGGTGAATTTCGGCGGTTCAGCACCTTTGGTGACCCAGTTGTAGAGCATTTCGCTACTCTTATAACCGTGTACGTCCGGGCTTGGCAGCAGAGAACCGTAGAAGCCGGTGGCCTGCGCTTTCGACAGCTCGCTGATCGCATCCACACCGTTAATACCCACGCCAATCACATCCGGCGCTTTAAAGCCCTGGCCTTCAGTGGCGCGCACGCCGCCCAGCACAGTGTTGTCATTCATGCCGAGAATCAGCCAGTGTTTGACTTCAGGATGCTGAACCAGCATGGAGTTAGCGGCATCGAATGCCCCTGGGATATCGTTAGATTTGGTTGGCACTTTGTAGATTTGTTTTTCCGGGAAACCGGCTGCTTTCAGGGCCTCCATCGAGCCAGATGTACGGCGACGCGCGGTATCAAGCTCATCTGCCGTAATCGCCATTACCGCAGACTCTTTCACATCCCAGCCGCGTTTTTGCATCTCTTTGTACAGCTCTTGCCCCTGGCGCTCACCAATTTTGGTCGCGGCCATCATCACCAACGGCACGGTGTCCATCGGCTTGCCTTTTGCGTTGACGAACTGGTCATCGACAGCAATGACTTTCATGTCGTAACTTTTCGCTTTGGCGACAATAGCGGAGCCGAGTTTTGGATCAGGGGTGCAAATAACAAAGCCTTTCGCGCCGCTGGCGGCCAGGCTGTCGATGGCGTTTAGCGTTTTTTCACCGTCTGGAACCGCAATTTTAATCACTTCAAAACCGAGATCTTTCCCGGCTTTATCGGCAAATTTCCATTCGGTCTGGAACCAGGGTTCTTCTGGTTGTTTGACCAAAAAACCCAGCTTCATTGTTTCTGCAATAGCGGATTGTGACATAACCGCAGCGATGCCAATGGCCGCCAGCGCTTTAGTAAATTTGTGCATGGTTAACTCCAGCTCGATTTTATTATGTGTAGGGTAAGATTTAGTTAAAACAATCCATTAGCCGTGTTGGCTTTTGCTTTCGGGGCTGGAGATAGTTGTAGCGGGAAATTAATTATCCATAGGAGAGCGAAGTCACACCACAGAATTACAATCAACAAGTGCATAAATTCAGCAAATTAAGCCATAAAAAATGACATATATGTATGATGAATAGATTACTAAATAGCAGGATTGTCTATATTTGCAATCGGAGAGAGTAAAGAGTTGTCCGCAGACCTACGACACAAACGATTCGCTCATAGAATGCTTGCATGGAAAACATGTATTTTATTTATGATACAATAAGTTAGATAACACTCAGCCTATACACCTGCAATACGAGTCTGTATTATTGTGCTTCTAATGCAGGGAGGAACAATGAAGATAAGGGATTTGATTTTAAGCAGTGGGCTGACCATGAAAGAACTTCTGCTGATGAAGGGAAAATGGCGAGCGATAAAAAAAGAAATTCGGGGCGAGAACAGAAAGACATTTGCGCACTTTCACCTTCAGAATTATATCGAAAGCATAGCTGAATGGGTATGCTCGGGCTTTGCATTTATATATATCCCTGTCCCTCTCTTGATGTTTTTATTTTATAAAGTTAGCCATAATTTAAGCCACATACCCTGGGTACTACTGGCTGGTCTGCTGCTTTTTATCACTGATATCTGGTCCAGTAGTAGTAAACTTAAAGTCAGTCGAAAGTTAATCATTAAGTTAATGTGGCTTAATATCAGAATAAAAACCAGGTTCGTGCTTTCGTGGGTAATCCCAGGGTTGAGGAAATGAATAAAAAGAAGATGATACTTAGCAGTGGTTTTTCTTACAAAGAATTACTTATTATGAAGAGAAATTTCCAGAACATAAGGAAGAAATATTATGATGCAGATGACCCCATTCCCGAAGATGAAGGGTTAAAAGAATATATATTAATTATTTCACAAATTGTATTTAAAGATACGACTCGCATGCTTTTTATTTCAGCACTATTTTCTCTACTCACTTGTATTTTCAATAACATTCTTGGTGGCGTTGTAATGTTTTTCTTATCGCTTATTATTGTTATATTCATCATTATAAAATGCGGGAAGATATTCAACCTAAGAATGATCGCTATCATTAAACTGATCATATTGCATTACAGAATAAAAATAAATCTCTTACGAGAGAATCATTAACAAAGGAATCAATATGGATATGAAAAAAATGATTCTCAACAACGGATTCCCTTACAAAGAACTGCTTATTATGAAGAGATATTTCAGGGCGTTTAGAAAACAAAACTACGACCCAGATGAGCCAATGGTTGAGGGTGAGGATTTCAAAAACTTTATTTTTGCCATTGCCAGGGATTAATTTTATTCCATCCCGACATTAACTTATATTTTTATTTATGATCATAGGCACTTATCTTACAGAGGACGATCTCAGAGGAAAGATAAAACCCTGATTATGAAAGGGTTCTATCTTTTATTATGACGCTATAGTTTTATAGTGGCGTTACTCATCCTGATATCTATATCCACCATCAATAAACTCTGCTTTTACTTGATATACTTTGCTGCCAACAAAGAAAATCTTCATAGCAAGGTTTTTCTTATTCCATTTTGAAATATAATCCTGAGTGATATTTCTAAACAGCATTCCGTTTCCTGGCGGTTCAAACATCCCTCGTGTAACCAGTCTTTTAGGGCTTTCCTTTAGCACTGGCATTTGGGTAGCAGCAATGACAGTGACTGCAATATCAGCAACACTGTATGCCATATCACCTTTATATTTGTCAAAACCTAACATGTTTGCTCCTGTCCTATAAAAGCGCCTTACCCACCCAGTATCTTGATGCTCAAATAGCACAGGTGATATTGACTCATATGCATTGTTAAATCCGTGAGCCATCAATGCCAAACCAAGAGCTTTCACTCCTCTAAAATTCAACTTACTATCTAAAAAGAAGAAACTCCATCCCGCATAAAACTGAAGCCCACCAGCGACAACCCCGCCCGTAATTTTTGCATATTTTAATACACCCTGATCTTCAAAGATCTCCGTCGTAAAATACGTTGTGAAATTTCCCTGCCTTAAGATTTGATACTCACGTTCAGCCATATCCGCTTCGGCTTTAACATCATTAATAACTCGCATTCTTTCATTGGTGTCGAAGGTTTGATGAAAGCGGTAGTTCATATCGTTGACGTAGTCATCAATCTCTTTGAGGTAGCTCATTTTTATAATAGGATCTTCAAATAAAAATGCTGCGGCCAGGTTAGCTACCCTTTTTAAAGCAACGACATAGTTATCCAGATCGTATTTCAAATGTGCAATTGCAGCGGTGCC
The DNA here is from genome assembly GCA_965119215.1 of uncultured Buttiauxella sp. Lineage (GTDB taxonomy): Bacteria > Pseudomonadota > Gammaproteobacteria > Enterobacterales > Enterobacteriaceae > Buttiauxella. The sequence goes on along the minus strand of CBCPKK010000001.1, from coordinate 285,865 downwards.
CATCAGTACACTCTATCTTGCCAGAGACTCCAGCCACTGGTACCCGCACCTATATGTTCCCAGGTGATGGTTTCATAGATTATTGAGATACTTTCCTGGGGCTGGACATCATTATGGGTCAATGAGTTGGGATAATAAAATCTTACGCTGCTCAGATAGGCTCCGGTCAATTTCACCTTAAAATACAGTTCCATTCCGCCCGTAGTGGATGTGCGATAGTGGTAGAACTCGCACTCAACCTTTTCGTTATTTGAAATTGCGACGCCCAATAACGGTGTGGATTTATCTATCGGTTTTCTTATTTCTACCGGGTGGTGTACGGCATTTCTCTCCCTGGTGATAACATTCGAAAGCTCATAGATCAGGATTTGATCTCTATGCCCTACCTGGAACTTATTACCTATAGATGCAACAGTTGAACAACCTTGAGAAAGCAAACCTTGTTTCTCACCGTTCAGTGTCATATAAATGACTTCAGCCATATCAACCTCTTTATATTAATGTTTCATTAAATTAAGAAGTCAATATTTCAGAATAAAAATAAAGGTTAAAGGAATAAATAGAAATAATCCGGAAACATACTTTTATTAAAAGAAGACGTTAATGGGGTGGTAAAGTGATTATAAAAATAGCCCTCATCACTTTTATGGATGAGGGCTAAACATCACCAGGGATAATAAATATGTTCCGCGTGGTCACGCGCTGGCGCTTCATCGCCGTCTAAACGTGCTGCAACGGTTAGTGCAAAATCAAACACTTTCCCCAGCCCTTTGCCGCTAATCAGGTTGCCGTCTTCTACTACGTCAGCATCGACATACACACCGTCTGTCACTTGCTGCCATAAATCACCGGAACAAACGTAACGGCGGCCTTTGAGCAAACCGTTACCACCGAGCACTCGCGCCGCAGCGGAACAAATCGGGCAGATGAGTTTGCCCTGCTCATCATGGCGGCGGACAAACTCAATTACGTTGGCGCTTTTAGCCAAAAAGACGCTGCCTTCCGGGCCGCCTGGCAATACAACTGCGTCAAAGGTGTCATCAAAACATTCGCTCAGCGTGGCATCGGCCACCATGGGAATAGCGTGATAACTCACTACTGCACGCGTATCAATGCAAGACAGTGTACGGACATTGATGTTCAGGCGACGCAGAATATCAATAGTAACAATGGCTTCCCCTTCTTCAAAACCCGGAGCCAACAGGACTGCAACAGTTTTCATCACGACTCTCCATGTATCCCCCGCGATTAACGGGGGCGAAAAATTTACCAGTAGAGATTCCACACCTGGCGCACACGTGCCAGTGCTTCAAGGTAGAAATAATCTCCCCAACTACAGCATTCATCCACGCCTTTACCGCTGGCCATGTGATAGACCGAATGTTTCAGCAAGCCTTCACACTCCTCGTCATCACGCGCTAAATAGTTATCGGTTAGCGACTGGATAATGCGCAGCGCCATCTCTTCATAATGGGCACGATGTTCATCCAGCGCAGGCAGCACTTTCACCAGTTCCAGTAATCCGCAGGCGGTAATCGCCGCCGCAGAGCTATCGCGCACCGCATCGGTCCCCAATAACGCCAGATCCCAGTGGCAAACGTCATCTTCTGGTAAGCGGTTGATGAAGTAATGCGCAAGGCTGCGGGTGAGATCCACCATGCTTTTATCACCGGTATACAGGTAAGTGAGCAGGAAACCATAAATACCCCACGCCTGCCCGCGCGACCAACATGAGGTGTCGCTGTAGCCCTGATGCGTATTACCAAATCGCGGCTCGCCGGTTATCACATCCATATAGTAAGTGTGGAATGTGGAAGCATCCGGACGAACGATGTACTTCGCGGCCTGCTGTGCGTGCGCCGTAGCTGCTTGCGCGAAACGGGCATCACCGGTTTGTTGGCTTGCCCAATAAAGCAGCGGGAGGTTCATATTACAGTCAATAATCATTCGCCCCTGTTGCTCTGGATCATTCAAATCACCCCACGCCTGAATGATTTTTGCTACCGGATTGTAGCGTTCCATCAGGATATCTGCCGCTTGCAGCGCAGTTTTACGCGCCGTTTCATTACCGGTTAAGCGCCAGGCGTTGACGCAGGAAAGCGTATATAAAAAGCCCAGGTCGTGAGTCGCCGTTTCGATACGCTTATCTAAACGTTCGGCAAAAGATGGCAGATAGCGTTCTGCCGCCTGGCGATATTTGTCATCACCGGTCATCTCCCACGCAAGCCACAGTTGGCCTGGCCAGAAGCTAGTCGTCCACTCTACGTTGTCGGTTGGCTGCCATTTACCCTCTTCGCAGGCTTCATTGGGGAATTTATCGCCAACCGCAATTAATGTTTTATCCAACTTTTTGGTCACGCTTTGCAAAGCGCTATCCAGCTTACGTTTCAGTGCCAGGCGGTCTACCTGATGCAATTCAATTGGGCGCAGTGGCTCGGTCACCACATTTTCAGTGACTAAAGTACGGTTCATAACGTTTCCTTTAATTAATGTTTTACCGGCTCGACCGGTGCGGTGTCTAAGATGGGTGTAAAAATGCGGGACTCATCGCGTTTTGACTGACAGCGCGAAAGGGTGAAAGCTGATATCAGGGTGAACAGCAGCGCGCAGCAGCCCATCATTAAATAGGTGTGCTCGAAGCCAATTTTGTCGTACAGGTAACCGGCAGGCGGTGCGACGACAACCGAACCGACATAAATCATCGCCTGGTAACCCAGTAAATACATGGTGGCGTTGATTTTCTTATGGAAGTGCTCGGCAATGTATTTGAATACCGAGATCAGCAGCAGTGCAATTTCGACGCCGTAAAACGGTTTGATGATGGAGATAATCAGCGGATCGTTTGTCAGTCCAGAAGCAATCAGGCGCAAGCCCACCACGCAACCGCATAACAGCAATCCTTTTTTGGCACCGTAATGGTTTACCAGCACGGGGATGAACATCATCATCACAAATTCCATGCCGGACTGAACCGTGCTCAGATATCCGTACCACGCATTGCCCTGCTCTTTGGTTTCGAAGAACGAAACGAAGTAGCGCGGGAATTGCTGCTCGGCAACAAACATCATCCAGGCCACGCCCGCCACATACAGGCTGAACATCCAGAATTTGCGGTTCTTGAGCAGCATGACCACATCGGCAAAGACAATTTTGTTTGCTGAGATAACGTTGTTGTTACGCAGTTGTTCGTCACCAATTTTGAGGCTGATTAGCACCAGTAACATCAACACTGACGTTGTACTGCTGACGATGAAGTTCGCCAACGGCGTGTAGTTGAACAGCAGGCCTGAAACGGATGCTGCCATCGCCCAGCCGAGCGAACCCCACATGCGAATACGCCCAAATTCCAGACCATATAAGCGGCTAAAACGATCGGCATAAGATTCAGAGGCAGCAACACCTGCGTACCAGCCGAGGCTCAGATAAAACGCGCCGATAATAATGCCCACCGTGGTGTGCGTGAGCAGCAATGGTTGGTAAACCGTGACGAAGAACGGTGCCATCAATGCTGAGATAGCGCAGACAAAATAGAGCAGCCATTTGCTCATCCCTATTTTGTCCATGATGTAGCCGTAGACCGGTTTCATCACCACGGCAAAAACGCCATTGATGGCAAAAACGCTGCCGATGGTGATGCTGTCTAACCCTACTTTTTGGCTTAACCAAAGGGCATATAACCCAAAGCTTGAAGACCAGGTGAAAAAGTAGAGAAAGATAAAACTGCTCATTTTTATTTGCGCGGTACGCGTGAGTGTCGACACGTTCATTGGAGATTCTCCAGAATGACTTGTTTTTCGTGGTGTTCCATTACCAGGCGTACAACGCCATCGCTGATAATGGCTTGAGGGCAAGCCTGCGCATCAAACATCTGCGTATCCCCCGCCCAAATGGCGCTTATTAATAGATGTGTTCCTGGGTTCAGCTCGCTGCGTAACAGCGGAACTGCCGCACGGTCGGCAAACAGTAAGTTGCTATTCGGTGGCGTTAAGACCTGCTCACCATTTCGCGGCTGCGGGCTTAAACAGTAAATGGCGCTGGTATCGCTGGCCGTTGTGAGCTGGCAGTTAGCTAACTGAGTCTGAGCTTGTGGCAGTGGGCGATTGGGCAAGCTAAAACCGCCTTCGGCAATATCCAGTTCACGCGCAGTTTTGAGGTTATGCACGCGCACTTGCCAGTCGCCCAACGGCAGCAGCCAGGTGTCGATAGTGACGTCGTGCCACGGCTGCCAGCGGCTGAAAATCATGCCATCAGCGGTAGTCACTTGCTGGCAATCACGACGCCCACGCCAGTAATCGTCTTTCTCGGATAACAGCAGCATTGAATCAGGAGCGGCATGATTGAGCCCATAGCGCCCACGTTCGATGGTGAAGCCGTAGCGCGTGGAATAAGCGAATTTGCAGTATTTAGCTTCAGTATTAACGAAGTTGTTTAATTCGAGTTGCCCGGAAGTCAGCATCCATAAATGGTTGGGTTGATGCACCAGGATTTGTGCGGCATGAGGAATGCTGTGGTGAGTTTCACGCGGCGGCAGTGGCAATTCTTGCGCCTGCCAGAACGCATCTTGTTCGCCCAATGCCAGAACCAGCATGGTTTTCAGCCCCCAGTATGGGGAACCTGGCGCGTTATAATCTTCCGCCATAATCAGGTTGGGATAGCTGTAACCCACGCTTAGTACGCCATCGCGATCGAACAGCGGCTGTTGCAACCACCAGCGCAAATGGCGCAGTACGATGCCTTTCACCACACCGGGTTCGTAAACTTCCAGGCCTGCAAATGCTACAGCACTCCAGAATGCCGCCTGCGCGAAGCGATAAGTCAGGCTGCGGCCAAATGGAATGGCGGCACCGTCATCGGCAAAGAAATGGATAAAATCGACGGCAAATAATGTTGCGCGCTGGCGTAGTTCTTTACAGCGCTCCGGGTCAACATCGGCCATTAATTTGGAGTAGATAAGGCCGTAGAAATGGAAGCCCATCGAAATATAGTAATCACGCGGGCGGCCAGGCCCGTCTGAATACCAGCCATCGCCGAGATAATAAACTTCCATTGCCGCGAAATGCTTTTCCAGGGCATCAGCATTGTTTGGCATGCCGCAATGATGGAAACCCACTTGCACCAGAATCGGGAAGAAATGCCAGTTGTTGTCGGGAATGTCCTGGTTTTCGCTCTGCTTTAGCCATTGCCAGAGATTGTGTTTCTCTTGCTCATTAAAGTGCGCCAGCAACGGCTGATGTGCGACAGCCAGTAATAATCCGTAGGCCGCCATTTCTACGATACGTTGATCGTAAGGGGCAACTTCACCCCAATAATCAGCGTGCGCCGGATTAGTACCGTTTTTTATCGCCTGAATATAAAAAGAGAATTGTTCTGGTTCATGTCCCCCCGCCAGCAGCGGCGTGACGCCCCACAGCAAGCGAGAGAAGGTTTCCATATTTGCTATTTCCTGCCCGTAGTGCGCAGTGAAATTGGCAAGGTCGACACGACTGGCCTCTTTTTTAAAGAATGGCGAAACGGCATTCAATAATTCATTAACCAGTTCATGAAGATCGGCCCTGCTTTTTAAAGGGTTACTCAGGGTAATATTTTTAGGTTGCATGATGTCCTCCCGCCAGACACGAGAATATTATAAGTTATTGTTATTCATATTTTCTTAGCGCAACTTCTGTGCGTTGATGCAAAGAATAGTCGCTTTTATTCCAGGCTCAGAGTGAGCGTCATCACAAAAATAAACCGTCATTTCATTTTCAGTGGCTTTTTCTATTCAGTGGCGTAATAAATTACAAATGATGGCGTAAAAATTTAAATTTGTTGTCCTGGAGGGAAAATGAGTGAACCCCAATTGATGGAACGCATCACGCTCGATAGCCAGGTTATCTCATTTCATCGTCTGCGAGCATCCAGCGCCAAGTATTACCATTGGCACCAGTGCATTGAATTTCTTTATATTTCAAAAGGCTATGGAATTGTGGTGGTGGATAACCAACATTACACCGCACGCCCTGGTCGGTTGTTCATCTTTCCGCCGTTTCGGCTTCACAAGGTGCATGTTGACGCGGGTGACAAGAATCAGTACCACCGCACCACAATGCACATCGAACATTCATCGGTTATTAGTACGCTGCACGCTTTTCCGCGCCAGCAAGCCCAGTTTTCTGCCCTCGCCGCAAGTCATGTTCCTGCTCAGATTTACGATTTGAGCGAACAGGCTGAATTTATGGAAGTGATACTCGAACAGTTCGACAAACTGGACCCCAGCGGCCATTCGACAGCCAGTGATGTCGCGTTTATGGTGATGCAAATCATGGCCTTTTTACCTGCGCAGCCGCAAGAATTTATGCCGCAACAACAAACAGTTGCGTCACGTATCATGCAGTGGATTGAGAATAATTACAGTGACAAGTTTTCACTTGATGAACTGGCGCAATCCATCGGGTTATCGCGCAGTTACACCTCACGCATTTTTCGCCAGCAAACGGGTGGCAGCATTCATGAATACTTGCTGACGCGGCGTATCAAGAAAAGTTGTGATTTGTTGCGCACCTCACCGTTAAGCATTGACGCCATCGCGCAGGAAGTCGGGTTTATCGAAGTGACCTACTTCATTACTTGTTTCAAGAAAATGATGAGCCAGACCCCATTGCAATATCGTAAGCAGTCACGTGCTCAATTAACTGATGGGCACAAAATATGATCTAACACAATAAATCACTTGTTAGTGGCTAGATTATTCAGTGATGAATCACAGTCTTGATCATTATATTTAAATAACCCATCTCGACTCTAAAAGTAATAATTATTAAGTTTTCCACTTTTAATATTTCACACTGAATTAGGCTGTAAATAAGGGTAAAACAGCAGGATTAGGCATGTTCCTGATACCTCAAAAGAGGTATCCTTAAAATAACACTGATATTTCTACTACTGCAATATTCCAGCCTTAACCTGATATCCCAACCCAATAAGGGAATTATTATGGCAACTTCCGGTATGGTTCAAAGACTTAACTTGCAGATTAACCGTGATTTCTATTCATCGAATCTGTATTTGCGCCTCAGTAACTGGTGCTCAGAAAAAAGTTTAACCGGCACCGCGAATTTCTTAAGAAACCAGGCGCAATGTAATGTGACGCAAATGATGCGCGTCTTTAATTTTATGAAGCAAGCGGGTGGCACTCCCATTGTGGGGGCCATGGAAGCACCACAAAGCGAATGCGACTCTTTAGAAACACTGTTTGAAAAAACGATTGAAGATCATCAGCAGCGCTGCGCAATGCTAACTAAATTGACCGATGAGGCGACGGTATTAAAAGATTACCCGACACTCACGTTTCTGAAATCGATGGACAGGGAACAACAAGAAGAAGGTTTACTGCTGAGTACTATTCTGGACGAAGTACGAAATGCGCATAAAGCCGGGCTGTGTATGAGCCAGACGGATCAGCATTTGACTAATTTGGTGAATCACCAGCAGCATTAAGACACATGGTGTCGGATGTCGCTTACGCTAATCCGACCTACGGAGCACATTTTTTGGGGTGGATTAGCGTAAGCGCGACATCCACCTGTTCAGAATCGTACTTACTGGCACCACATTAGCTGCTCACGCAGACTCAACGTATCTTCCGGGAAACTCGCCAGCACCGTTTTATAGCGGGCGGCTTCTTTCGGGTAACCACGCATTGATTGCAGCAACAGCCGCAAGGCACTGTCCCAGACGATGCCTTGTAAATCGCTGTATGGCCACAGATCCGGGTCAGCGATAAATGGCATCAGGTAATCAATGCCCAGCTTCACGCTCCTGCCGTCCCGCACTTCGTTCCAGCGGTCAAACTCAACATGCTCGGCGTAGCGGTTAAGCAGCAAATGGGCTTCCAGGTTAAACAAGGAATAGTGGAACGGCACTGGGCGCTCCAGCTCCATCGTCTGTTTACCTTCCTGGTCGATTTGCGCCGCCATCCGCTGGGTGATCCCCTGCTGGATAATTCTTGCGACCAGCCCTTTATCGCCATAGAACAACGCATTAACAGCGCGTTGTGCGTCATACCAGGTGCCGTGGTTGTTGTGCCACACATATTCGGAATGACCGACATCGCTGAAAAACATCCACTGGTTGAAATCCCTGAACCACTGGTGCAAACCAATAATGTCGTCGGTGTCCAGCACACCCGCCGGGCTAATCAAACCAATGGTGTCTATCACCATCCATAACAAGCGTGTATCGATAAGCCCGGTGCCACGCCCGGAAACAATGCCCGGGATCGCCTGGCCATAATTGAGATGCGGGTTCATCCGCGTTTGTTCATCCAGGAACCAGCATTTGATTTGTTCTGCTGCTGCCTGTGCATACTTGCGGTGCCCGGTAAAATACCAAGCTAAGCCGAGCGTCAGGCTGCGTTCACACATCCTGATAATACGCGTGGTGTCGGTATCATTATTCTGGCATTGCGGATTGGTATGCCCGTCCCGCCTGATATAAGGCAGGCCGTTGGGCCTGCGCGGGTTGGGCCACCAGTACGTCCCCAGACTGTAGTAATCATGTGGATCGCCACTCACCGGGCACAACTTCTTATGCACCACGCTTTCCGGCGGCTGTCCACGGAGTTTATCCGCCTCACTCACCAGCCGCCCAAGCGCCAACTGTAGCGGAGAAAAAGGTTGCTGTAGGCCACGGCGGGCATTCTCGAGACAAGTCACATCCAGGGTGTACAACTTCATTCACGACTCCTTAATGGCACGCGACACGCAGCCCGCTTTCGGCATCAAAAATATGAATACCGGTGAGTTTGGGTTGTAGCCATACCGTCTCACCTTCCTGCACATCTAAGCGTTGCTTAAACACCGAGGTAAACGAACCGCCTCCCGTGATGCAGAACAACTGCATGTCAGAACCGGTATTTTCAATGGCGGTTATGGTCGCTTTTAGCGCCCCGCTGCTTTCGCTTTCACCAACCACATTGACCTGTTCCGGGCGAATAGCGTAAACCACGGTTTGTTGCGGTTTGACCTGAACACCCGCGGGCAAGCTTAACAGGGAGCCATCGGCGAGGCGCAGCATCATCTGCCCATTTTGCGAGGTCACTTCACCTTTTAACTGATTGATTTCTGGCGAACCGATGAAACCGGCGACAAATAAATTTGCTGGTCGATCATACAATTCCAGCGGGCTGCCAACCTGTTCAATGCGCCCTTCTCGCAGCACCACAATCATCTGCCCCATTGTCATGGCTTCGATTTGGTCGTGGGTCACGTAAACCGAGGTCGTTTTCAGGCGGCGATGCAGTTCACGAATTTCCCCACGAACCTGAGTACGCAATTTGGCATCAAGGTTAGACAGCGGTTCATCGAACAAAAACACCTGCGGATTACGCACAATCGCACGCCCCATCGCAACGCGCTGGCGCTGGCCGCCGGAGAGATCTTTCGGTAACCGGTCGAGCAAAACGCCTAACCCCAGCAGGTCGGCGGCGGCATCCACTTTTCGGTTGATTTCCGCTTTCGGTAGCTTCGCCATTTTGAGCGCGAATCCCATGTTTTCACGCACCGTCATCTGCGGATAAAGTGCGTAACTCTGGAACACCATTGCGATGTCGCGCAGCTTTGGCTCAACGTCGGTCACATCTTTTTCGTTGATAGCGACATCGCCACCGGTAATTTCCTCAAGCCCGGCAATCATGCGCAGCAGCGTTGATTTACCGCAGCCGCTCGGGCCGACTAATACACAAAACTCACCGTCTGGAATGGTCAGGGAGACATCTTTAATGACATGCACATCGCCATAAGATTTACAGACATTTTTCAGTACCACGGAACCCATGTGTCGCTCCTTATCCTTTGACCGCGCCGGACATAATCCCGCGATTGAAATGTTTTTGCAGACCGAGATAAACAATGATGCTTGGCAGCATCGCCAGTAGTGTGATGGCAATAAAAATGTTCGGCGTGATGCTTTCGTCAGTACGCAACCGCCCAAGGATCACCGGAATGGTATTCAGGTTGTCACTGTTCACGACAATGAGCGGCAGCAGGTATTGGTCCCAAATCATGATGAAACCGAACGTCACCACCGTACCCAGAGCCGGTTTCACCAGCGGCAGAATAACGTGGAAGAAAATTTGCCATTCATTCGCGCCATCAATTCGTGCAGCCTCTTCCAGCTCTTTAGGAATGGCCGCCATAAACTCGCTTAACACGAAGATAGAAAACGCCCAGCCCACCACCGGCATAATCATGCCGAGATAAGTGTTGTAGAGGGACGCATCAATCAACGGCAGCCGCCAGTTGATGATCATGTACAGCGGAATGGCGATAACTTCTTCCGGCAGCATCATGGTGGAAAGAATGATGAGGCTGACCAAAGAAACACCGATGAACTTTTTACGCGCCAGGGCATAAGCGGCCAGCGCACTGACCGAAACCTGCAAAATGGTGCCAAAAAACACCACCACCATCGAGTTCAGCAAGTACTGCCAGACGCCGATGTCCTGCCAGGCGAAAATAAAGTTCTCCATTGAAAACTCATTTGGCCACGCCAACAGCTCACCCGGCTTCACCGGCGCACCGCTAAACGCGGTGGCAACAATGCCCCAGAATGGCCCGACGAAGACTATCAACAGCAGGCCATAAATCATCCAGCGGCCTGCGGTATCCCAACGTTTGCTTGGCATCAATAGCTCCTTAATAGCGGGCAATGCGCTTTTTCAGCGTGAGATGACAGATAGTCAGCACCACGGTGAAGGCGAATAACAGGAACGACACCGCCGAAGCATAGCCGTAGTCAAATTGCTCAAAGCCGAGCTTATAAATGTGGGTCATGATCATTTCGGTCGCATTAGATGGCCCGCCGCCCGTGGTGGCGTACACCTCCGCAAACACGCGGAAGCCACGAATAAACGACAGCATTAACACCACGGAAATCGCCGGGATCATGCCTGGCAGCGTGACGTAGCGCAGACGGTTCCACCAGTTCGCACCGTCAACGTTTGAGGCGTCGTACAAATCGCGGCTAATGCCCGCAAGCCCTGCAATAAAAATCACCATGTTGTACGGCACGGCTTTCCAGATATGCAGCAGCATGATGACCCAAAGCGCCTGGTCAGAACTGGCCAGAAACCCCTGATCGGCGATACCGAACCAGCTCAGAATGTGGTTCATCACTCCGTTAGGCGTTGGGTTAAACAGGATGCGCCACATTTCAGCGACGATTGCCGCACTGGTTACCGCTGGCAAGAAAATCGCGGTGCGGATAAAACGCAAATGGCGAGCAGGCCCTTCAAGCAACATGGCGAGGAAAAACGCCAGTACCGCACCCACCACCATGGTCACCACCACATAAAGAAAGGTGTTGAAGACAGCCGCATGCAGTTCAATGTCCGCGAAAGCGCGGGCGAAATTGGCAAACCCTACCCATTCGTCAGGCTGATTAAAGTTCACCTTGTAAAAACTCATCACCAGACCTTGCAGCATCGGGATGAATTTAAACCAGGTGAAGATGACCAATGCCGGGGCCAGGAATATCCACGGCACCAGATTCCGTTTCTGGCGGGAAGTTAACATCGTTTTCATGCTCATATTAAGTTGAATTGCGGATCACTCTTATCCGTCACCAGCCCCGGTTTTGTCGGATGTCGCTGCGCTAATCCGACCTACCAGAAAGCAGTTGTAGGGGGGGTTAGCGATAGCGACATCCACCGGGTGTACAAAAGCCAGAGCTTACTTAGCCAGCACCTGCTGTTTAGCCAACTCAGCGTTAACCTTCTCGTTGGTGACTTTGAGTTCAGCGGCAATATCCCCGTTGCAGTCGGCCATGATGCGGTTAAAACCATCGGCGGTTATCTGGCGAATTGGCGTCCAGTTTGGAACCTGCGGCACATAGCGGCCTTGTTCGGCGTAGAGTTTGGCGAAGGTTGCCCAACGCTCGTCGTTATACACGGCCTGGGTATCCACCTGCTTGTTGACGGGCAAACGCACCACCGGCATGTGTTTGCTGCCTTTACCCATACCGATTTCTTGCCCTTCCTGAGAAATCATAAATTCGATGAATTTTTGCGCAGCTTCTTTGTTCTTGCTGCTTTTCATCATGAATACCGTGGTGCCTTCCGCAAGGGTGGCGCTGTTTTTTGGCCCCTCAAGCGTGACGACTTCGAACTTATCTTTGCCAGGATCTTTATCGAATAGCGCGATGTGATAAGGCCCGGTGAAAAACATGCCGGTTTGCCCGGAACGGAATGAAGGGATGATGTCAGCGGTGGTGGCGTTAATTGCCCCTGGTTGTACAACTTTTTCGCACAACATGCCGCGCATAAACTTCAACGTTTCCGCAGCAGCAGGTTCGTCGAGCGAGGCTTTAAAGGTACCTTTCGCGCCTTCACGAATAAAATCGCCACCGGCTTGCCACAAGAACGCACTCATGAACCAACTGGCGTAACCGCGTGTGGTTGAACCGGGTAGCAAGAAGCCGTAGGTGTCGTTTTTGCCGTTGCCGTCCGGGTCTTGCGTGGTAAAGGCTTTCGCCAGTTTTTCCACATCACTCCAGGTTTTTGGTGCAGGCATTCCCAGTTTTTCGCGCCAGTCTTTACGCACAAAGAGCGCGAAAGTTTGGGCGGAAGTCGGTACGCCGTAGAATTTTCCGTCGGTATAGCGCGTGCTTTCCCAGGCGGTTGGGTAAATGTTTTCATTTCCTTCAATCGCTTTCGGGTCAATTTCTTGCGCAATACCAAGCTGGATAAACTGCCCTATGGCTACCGCATCATTGAAGATAAGATCGGGTAACGCATTCCCGGCAGCGGCTCGTGCCAGGCGCTGTTCAAAATCGGTTGTGGCATTAAAGTATTCGATTTTAATGCCCGTTTTCTTCTCAAACGTTTCAGCTTCCTGGGTATAAATATTCTTAGAGTCATTACTGGCGCGAATCCAGACACTCAATGTTTCGGCAGCAAATGCTTGTGAGGAACTCATACCAAGGGCAGAGATGAGTAATACGGATTTTAATTTTGTAGAAAACATTTATATTCACATCCTTATTTTATTAGAGGTTCACTTATTGAAAAGATGGAGTGAAGTAGATCATTTATATAATGGAAAAGGCTGCCCGATAATTAAACAGAAGCCCACTATTAAACACAACGCCACAAAACAGAAATACCGTTTCACAATCGAAAAATGTGCCATGCGTCACACACTAACACGGCGCAAAAATCTCACATAAAAACATATCCTTTAAATTCATTAGGTTAAAAATATCAACAAAGCAGGCAATCAATAAAAAATAGTTTAAAACCACTCATTTTCGTGACGTTCTGCACATTTCAGACGGGGATTTCATGTCGAGACAATTAACTTGATATAAATCACATAAAATTTAATTCTGTCTCTTACACTGCGCACTCAACACCTTAAATATTAATTCCAGCCTCATATTTAATGAACGTTAATAATGCCATTAGTGAATGAAGGTATATTTCTGACGCCTGAGCGTTTGATTAACAATGCTTATCACCCTGGTATTATTCTATAAATCTACCGATGGACGGAGAAAATATGCGCCCGACAAAACCCACTTTATTGTCTTGCCTGTCATTGCTTTCGCTGGCTGTTGCCGGTGTATTGAATGTCACCCCGCTGTATGCCGCCGATGCACACCCACTACAAATTAAGCTCGATGATTTGCGCTACAGTCAGCAACAGGTGAAGGCGCAGAATCCAGAGTTTATTGTTGCGTATCAAAAGCTGATCGCCGGAGCCGATAAGGCGCTGACCAGGCCTCTTTATTCGGTGATGGATAAAAGTCTGACTGCCGCCAGCGGCGACAAACACGATTACTACAGTTTCCCGCCGTACTGGTGGCCAGATCCGACGAAAAAAGATGGCCTGCCCTACATTCGCAAAGATGGCCAAACCAACCCAGATGCCAACAGCGACGCCACGGATAAAAAACGCCTGGTCAACATGAGTAATGATGTCTGGACGCTGGCACTGGCGTGGCAATTCACTCAAAACCCGGCCTATGCCGAAAAAGCCCGCGATCAGCTTTTAAACTGGTTTGTGAAACCAGAAACGCGTATGAACCCTAATCTGCAACACGCGCAGGCAATTCCTGGTATTAATGACGGACGCGGGATCGGCCTGATAGACAGCCGCGCGTTGGTTGAAGTGATTGATGCCGTTGAGCTGTTACGCCCGGCAAATGTGATCAGTGAAGAGGATTACCAGAAAATAAAACAGTGGTATGGCAACTTTTACCACTGGATGACCACCAGCCAGAACGGTTTTGAAGAAGATAACTGGCATAACAATCACGGGACATATTTTGATTTACAGGCCGCATCGTTTGCTCTGTTTAGCGGCGATACTGCGGCGGCCAAAAAACGGCTGCAAATAACCCAGCTGCGCCGTATTCCTTCTCATTTTGATAGAGAAGGCCGCCAGATGGCAGAAATTGAACGTACTCGCCCCTGGCACTACAGCAACTTCCATCTTGAGGCGTATAACAAACTGGGACGTTTAGGCGAAGTCGCAGACGTGGATGTCTGGAATTTCTCGCTGGATGACCGCAGTCTGCGCAAGGGTTATACCTATGTCGCGAACTACGTTAATAGCAACGCGCAATGGCCGTGGAAGGATATTGATAAAATGGATGATGAAAAAGCATTGGTGAACATGGTGAGCGCGGCGCGTGCATGGCCTGACGACAAACTGTTTACTGAGAAAGCCCAATGGCTTATGGCGAAATATCCGGACGATATTTCTCACCTTACTACCCCTTTAAAACAACACTGATTGAGAATAAGGATCGAGCGATGAAGCAGTTCACCACGCAACAACTTATTCTTCTCCGGCAACGCGTTTCGCAGCAGCCAGACATCCTTGAGCTGTTGATTGCAGATAATGCCGTCGTGCTTAACAACCCGGTGAAAGTGCCGGAAACCGCACTGGCGACCTGGAATCTTTATTATTACTGCCCTGAACACGGGGTAAGACTGGTGTGGGATCGTAATGCTCCAACATCTCATTGCTGCCCGATAGACGGGCAGCGGTTTAGCGGTGAGCCATACGATGGTGCATGGTGGCGCGAGCTTAACGGACTGAACGCCAAAGCCTGTCACCAGTTAGGTTTATTGTGGCAACTCACCGGTGAAAACCATTATCTGGATAAAGTGACCGAGCTGCTGATGCACTACGCAGAAGTTTATCCAGGCTATGCTATCCACGGCGGTATTCCTTACAACGGGCCTGGCAAAATGAATGCCCAGACCCTGTGTGAAGCCAATTGCCTGCTTGATTTTACCTTAGGCTTCGACTGTATTAGTGAAGCGCTAAGCGCTGAACAACGTGAATACATCACCACGCGTCTGTTACGTGAAGGTGCCGAGTTTTTGATGGCCCATCGCACTGCACAATTGCATAACCATGAAGTGAAAATCGGCTGCGCGGTGGGCGTTCTGGGCTTTGTTCTGGAAGATGACTCGTTGCTGGAATTTGCACTCAACCAACCTTATGGACTGCGCTATCAGCTTGAACATGGGTTGTTCGAGGAAGGTTTGTGGTTCGAAGGGTCAATTCATTATCATTTCTACGCCCTGCAAGGGTTCCTGGCATTTGAAAAAATGGCGATGGGTACGCGCTGGAGCCTGTTGGATGAGCCTTACTATAAAAAGATGCTCAGCTTCCCGCTAACCCTGCTGATGCCCGACGGTGCATTCCCACGCATCAACGACTGCATCTACGGCCAGGAAAAACTCGACCACGGTTATCTGTATGAATTTGCATGGCATTATTATCAAGATCCACTGTACGCCGCAGCCCTGAAAGTCATCAATCAGCATGAGCCACATCCTCATCTTGATGCATTCCTTTACACCACGCCGCTGCCGGAACAGGTTCCAGAGCTGGTTCCAACAGGTCATCTTCACGCCCCAGATTGCGGCCTGACTATCTGGCGTAACGCGCAAAAGAAAAGAGCGTTATTAGTCAAACATTCACCATACGGTGGCGAGCATGACCACTATGATCGCCTGAATATCGTGCTATTTAATGGTGCCGAAGAGATCCTCCCGGATCTCGGCACCACCGGCTACGGCGCACCAATGCATTATGCGTATTACAAAAACAGCGCCACGCACAACACCATAACGGTTAACCAGACCAACCAACCGCCCGCGATCCCTGTCGTGCAGCAATATCATGAAAGCGATGCTTTCTGCTGGCTGGATACTCAAGTGGACTGGCGGCAAACTCCGCCAGAACTGGATAGCCACACCCGAGTGCAGTGGGACAGCGAAGCCTGGAAAGATGTGCGTTTTCGCCGCCGTTTACTGTGGCTGGATAACGCATTAATCGACATCAGCAGCGTGCGTAATCCCCATCGCCAACAAATCGACTGGACGCTCCATCTGCAAGGCAAAACGCTTGATGTCGAAGGTGAACCCGCAATATTTAGTGCGCATGGCCCGCTGGCAATCATGCGTGATGCCCATGTCGTACCGCTGACCAATAGCCAGCCGCGACACTTTTCCACCGCACACAGTGGGCAAGCGTTATGGCTACATGGCCAGGCCGAGCTGTGGCAAGGAAATGCACCCGATAACCCGGCGGTTCAGGATCTGAGCTACCTGGTTCTGCGTAGTAAGGAGCAAAACCCTGAGTTTGTTTGCGTCTGGGATTTTGATACCCAGCAACCGATAACCGACATGCAGGTCACGCCAGATACCAACGGTATGCGTATTTTGCTCAAACGCGGCGAAATGACGTTAGTGGTTGATGTTGCCGATGACTATGCAGTGCTTCCGCAGCTTAAAACTTCACATATTTCCTTCTAGACCCAACGGCGGATGATGCTTGCGTTAATCCGCCACTTTCTACCAATTGTTAATTTTTTGTTATAAGCATATGTTTTTGTTGGATTTTAACAAATAAGATCTGTGTCTCAATGGTAATCCTTACATTCTGTAATGCTAACGCAACCAGTAACGTTAAGGGATTACCATGATTACTATTGAATTCATTGTCATTATTTTATGTCTGTTGGTAGGCACCCGCTTTGGTGGGATGGGGTTAGGGTTAATCAGTGGGATTGGGCTGTTTATTCTCACTTTTATCTTCGGTCTTGAGCCAGGAAAGCCCCCCGTCGATGTAATGCTGACCATTCTTGCGGTGATTGGCTGTGCGGCCACCTTGCAAACCGCAGGCGGCCTGAACGTGATGATGCAGTTTGCCGAGCGCCTGCTGCGTAAACATCCCCAACACATTACACTGCTTGCCCCTTTCACCACCTGGATGCTGACGTTCCTGTGCGGAACGGGGCACGTGGTTTACACCATGTTCCCGATTATCGCGGATATCGCCCTCAAGAAAGGCATTCGCCCGGAACGCCCAATGGCGGTGGCTTCTATTGCTTCGCAAATGGCGATTACCGCATCGCCAGTGTCGGTTGCCGTGGTATCACTCATTTCGATTATTGCAGCTAATCATGGCATTGGTCAGGCGTGGGGGATCCTCGATATTCTGTGCGTTTCCGTGCCTGCGTCATTATTTGGCGTGCTGATTGCTGCACTGTGGAGCCTGCGTCGCGGCAAAGATTTAAAAGACGACAAAGAGTTTCAGGAAAAGCTCAAAGATCCTAAGCAACGTGAATTTATCTACGGCAGCAGCGAAACGCTGATGAACCAGGTTTTCCCAAAACAAGCCTACTGGTCAACGTGGATTTTCTTCGCGGGGATTCTGGTAGTGGTGTTATTGGGAGCCATTCCGACACTGCGTCCGGCATTTGAAATTAAAGGTGCATTAAAACCGCTGTCGATGAACCTGGTTATCCAGATGATGATGTTGATTGCCGGTGCCGTGATGCTGATCGTATGCAAAGTTAACGCTTCGGCTATTTCAAACGGTGCGGTATTTAAAGCCGGGATGGTGGCAATTTTCTCGGTATTTGGTGTGGCGTGGATGAGTGATACCTTCTTCCAGGCGCATCTTGAAGAGCTGAAAATGGCGCTGGAAGGCGTGGTGAAAAGCCATCCGTGGACTTATGCCATCGTGCTATTTTTGGTTTCTAAACTGGTGAATAGCCAGGCCGCCGCCTTAACCGCCGTCGCCCCGATGGGGTTGATGCTAGGCGTTGAGCCGAAAATGCTGATTGCCTTCTTCCCGGCATCCTACGGTTATTTTGTCCTCCCGACTTATCCAAGCGACCTGGCCTGTATCGGGTTTGATCGCTCCGGCACCACGAAGATTGGCAAATTCATCATTAACCACAGTTTCATTTTGCCAGGGCTGATTGGTGTCAGCTGCGCCTGTGCGGCGAGTTACTTGCTGGTGATGACGTTCTTTTAAAAATGGTGGATGTCGCGCGAGCGACATCCGACATTAACCGAGTCCACTGAGATCAACTTTGTGTTTAGTTAATGCGTTTCGCCCTGTGGCGCAAACTTCAACTCAATCAACGAAATCGCTTTTTGAATTGCGCGGCGGGTCACCGGATCTGCCGCTGCTGGATGCGTGGCGAAATCAATAGTCTTCAATTGATTCGCCATTTTTTCGCGCACTTCAACCGGGGCAATCACATCAATTACATCCAAAATTTGTTTAATCACCAGCTGGCATGCCACCACATCAGATACCAGTTCCTGGTCGGCAGATAATTGTTCAGACATCATTTCTCTCCTGTTTCGCAATGGGCGTCATAGTACATTTCTGTACGCTGAAACGGTATCAGTAATAGAATGTGCCCCGTAAATATAAGGACTGAATAATGACAGAACATGAAAAACTATTGGCGGGGCTGCAATACAACACCCGCGATCCTGAGTTACTCGGGATGTATCACAATGCACGGGCAATAACCAAAAAACTGACGCAACTGGACTCCCATGACTTTGAAACCAAACTCACACTGCTACGTGAAATGCTGGGTGGTTTTGGTGATGAAAGCTGGATTGAGCTGCCTTTTTGGTGCGATTACGGCAAGCACGTCACCATCGGCCGCAACTGTTTTATCAATACCAATGTGGTGTTTCTCGACTGTAATACCATAACCATTGGCGATAACACGTTGGTAGGGCCAAATGTTCAGTTCTACACACCTGTTCATCCGCTGGCAGCGAAAGAACGTCTGACCGGAAACCCAGACTACCCTTTCCTCACCAGTGCTAAACCCATTGTGGTCGGCAGTAATGTCTGGATTGGCGGCAACGTGATTATTTTACCCGGCGTGACCATTGGCGATAACACGACTATCGGCGCGGGTAGCATCGTCAGCAAGGATATTCCGGCGGGAGTGCTGGCGATGGGCCAACCTTGCAAAGTTGTGCGGGAGCTTGAATAAGCGCCCGCAATTTCTTACGACTCGTTGAACAATCGGGATGGATGCCAGTAGCGCTTAGGCAATAAGCCAATCTGGAATACATCTCGTAAAACCCAGAATAACTTTGCGAATTCATTTAGCTGTCTGCACTTTCTATGTTATTTCAGTACGCCATTGACTTACCCCTATTTCCTGTTAACCTGATTGTGGCTATAAGCCAATGGCGTATATTATGCTTTTTATCGAAACGCCCATTTTTACAGAGGATGTCAGCACACTACTTACGGATGAGGAATATGGGCTGTTTCAGCTATTTCTCGCTATGTCACCGGAAAGCGGCGATGTCATTCCTCACACTGGTGGCCTGCGCAAAGTGCGTTGGCTGGCGAAAAACAAAGGAAAGCGAGGTGGTAAATGGATAAGCAACTGTTCGCGCGACTGTCAGAAAGTATGGCGCAGATGAACGAGATTGTAGAAGGCAAGCGCGAGCCATCCCGTGTTACGGAAGTGACCGCGACTCAGGTCAAAAATATTCGCCAGGCTACCGGCCTGTCGCAGGCCGGTTTTGCCAGACTCATTTCCGTTAGTGTCGATACCCTAAAAAACTGGGAGCAAGGCCGACGTGAACCGACTGGCCCAGCTAAAGCGTTATTGCGGGCGATTGAGAATGATCCTGAACATGTCATTCTCGCTCTCGCTCCACGCTAAACGCTTTGCTTTCTGCACCTTAGGTTGACTCGAACAACCAGCAAGCAACCCGGTGTCCTGGGGAAATTTCCTGCATGACCGGCGAGTGGCTCTGGCATTTTTCCATCGCCCTTGGGCAGCGATTACTAAATTTACAGCCGGGCCAATCGCTCATTGCGCCGGGCAATTCGCCTTTGATGCCGCCCTGCTCCAGCATTTGCACATGCGGGTCAGCAACAGGGATGGAAGCCAGCAGCGCGCGGGTATAAGGGTGCGCGGGCTCGGTATAAAGCGTTTCCGCAGGGGCTTCTTCCACCAGTGCGCCAAGGTACATCACGCCAATGCGGTCTGAAATATGGCGAACCATGGATAAATCATGTGCGATAAACAGATAAGTCAGCCCAAATGCCTGCTGCAAATCCTGCAAAATGTTCACCACCTGCGCCTGCACGGAAACATCCAGTGCCGACAGCGGTTCATCACACAGCACAAATTCAGGGTTAACCGACAGCGCCCTGGCAATGCTGATACGCTGGCGTTGACCACCGCTAAACTCATGCGGGAAACGGTTCAGATGTTCAGCTTTTAGCCCTACTTTTTCCAGCAACTCAAGCGTACGCGATTCGCGTTGGTCCTTGCTGTAACCATGAACTTTCATCGGTTCAGCAATTAATTGCGCTACCGTCATACCAGGATTGAGCGACGAGTACGGGTCCTGGAAAATTGCCTGCATGCGGCGGCGCAACGGTTTAAGTTGCTTGTCGCTCATTTTGGCAATGTCCTGCCCGGCAAACTCAATTTCACCGTCGGTAATATCAAACAGGCGTAATACGCTGCGCCCTAGGGTTGATTTCCCACAGCCTGACTCGCCCACCAGCCCGTAAGTTTCACCGGGATAGATGTCGAAACTCACACCATCGACGGCTTTCACCGGCGGCGTTTTGTTAAACCAGCCCTGGTGGCTATGGAAGTATTTGCGTAGCCCTTTTACGCGAACTAATGGATTAACGTCCTGCATTGTTCACCTCCGAATCCCATAACCAGCACATGGCCTGATGTCCTGCACCTGTTTGATACATCGGCGGTAAAGTGTTGCAGCGTTCCATGCGCTGTGGGCAACGCTCGGCAAACGGGCAACCCGGCGGCGGATTGAGTAACCCTGGAGGGGAACCTTCAATCGGTGACAAACGAGCCCCCGCTTCGCCCTGACGTGGCAGCGACGCCAGCAGCCCGCGAGTGTAAGGATGCGCCGGACGATAGAAAATATCTTCTACACTGCCCTGTTCCATGACCAGTCCGCCGTACATCACTACCACGCGCGAGCAAACCTGCGCCACAACGCCAAGGTCATGGGTAATCAGCAGGATTGCCGTGTCAGTTTGCTGTTGCAGTTGTTTTAGCAGACGCAAGATTTGCGCCTGAATAGTGACATCCAGTGCGGTGGTTGGCTCATCGGCAATCAACAACGCAGGATGGCAAGACAGCGCGATGGCGATCATCACACGCTGACGCATACCGCCGCTAAATTCGTGCGGGTACTGGTTATAGCGCTGTTCGGCGTTGCCAATACCCACTTGTTGCAGCATGGCGATAGACTTTTCTTTCGCCGTTTTTTTGCTGAGATTCTGATTACGAATCAGGATCTCGCTCATCTGTTTACCAATGGTCAGCACGGGATTGAGTGCCGTCATCGGGTCCTGAAAAATCATAGCAATGTCGTTGCCGCGAATATGGCGCATTTGCTCCGGAGTTTTACGAGCCAAATCCTCGCCCATAAAATGGACGTGACCGCCCACCACTTTGCCGTTGCTGCCCAGTAGTTTGAGCACCGATTTACAGGTAACACTTTTGCCGCAGCCAGATTCACCGACAATGCCCACAACTTCGCCGCGTTTCACCGCAAAGCTCACACCACGTACCGCCTTCACTTCCCCTTCGCGGGTGAAGAAGGAGGTTTGCAGGTTGTCGATTTCCAGTAAGTTATTCATCGCGATTTGCTCCTGGCTCAAAGGCAGTACGCAACACATCGCCAAGTACGTTAAAACTCAGTACCGTCAGCAAAATCAGAACACCGGGGAACATCGCAAGCCATGTGGCTTCGCCAATGAAAGATTGCGCATTATTCAGCATGCTTCCCCATGAGGCATTGGGTTGTTGCACGCCAAGCCCAAGGAAACTTAACGTCGATTCCATCAGGATGGCAGAGGCGATATTCAGCGTTGCCGCCACCATAATGGTGGGCAAAATACTTGGGATAATATGACGCGCAATAATGATTAACGGATGTTCACCGCAGGCTCGCGCATAAATCACGTATTCCCGCTCTTTGACCGACAAGGTTTCAGCACGCACCAGGCGTGACATATTCATCCACGTCAGCGCGCTGATAATCAGGATGATGTTGGCGATACCAGGCTTGAGGTATGCGTTTAAAACCAGCAGCAAGAAGAACGCTGGAATCGATAACAAAATATCGACCACGCGCATCATCAGGTTGTCTATTCGCCCGCCGAAATAGCCGCTTATCGTCCCCACCAGCGTGCCAATTAAAGTTGAAAATAGCATCGCTAAAAAACCGACCATCAGGGAAATCTGCCCGCCGTACAGTGCGCGAGTGAAATAGTCGCGCCCGTAGTCATCGGTGCCAAACCAGTGTGTTGCATCTGGCGGCAACAGCCTTGCGGTCAGCGACATTTGGTTGGGGTCCCACGGGCTAAGCGCTGCCAGTAATGCGGCAATGCTGAAGATGATCAGAACCAGTAACGAGAATTGAGCTGGACGATTACGTTTCAGGCCATGTTTAACTTGTTGCCAACGTCTACTCATCGTCTTACCTCAACGCCTTAATGCGCGGATCAGCCACGCGATATAACAGGTCTGCCAATAAATTACCGACAATAAGCATCGTCGATGAAAGCATGATCATTGCCATGATCAACGGGTAATCCAGCGACGTAATCGACTGAATCCCTAACAAGCCCATTCCGGGCCAGGAAAATACGCTTTCGGTCACATACGCCCCGACCACCAGTTCGCCAAAAGAAAGACCAAACAAGGTGATAACCGGCAACAGGACGTTTTTGAGAACATGGCGGAATAAGATTGAACGGCGCGTGGCACCGTATGCCAACTGCGTTTGCACGTAATCGGCCGAAAGCTGGGTAATGGTGTTAGAGCGGATGTAACGCACGTAGTTTGAGAGGTTATAAAAGGTCAGTGCGATGCACGGCAAAATCCCGTGGCGGAACACATCCAGCCAGGAATCATCCACACCAATGGTGCGCATGCCCATGCTGGGTAGCCAGTTTAGCTGCACAGAAAACACCGTGATCAGCAAAATACCAAACCAGAAAATGGGTACTGAGATACCGATATAGGCGAACATGTTCAGGAAATGATCGAGCCAGCGATGTTTAAACGCGCCAGCCAGCAAACCCAGCGGAATAGCCAGCACGATAGCCAGAACCAGTGATGCACCCATCAAGCCGAGCGTTGCCGGAATACGCTCGGCAATCATGGTTAATACCGGGCGATGGTAAATCAGCGAATAGCCTAAATCCCCTTGCAGCACGTTTTTCAGCCACAACAGGTACTGCATAAACATGGGTTTATCAAGCCCAAGGCTGTGACGGATACGCTCGATATCCTCCGGGCTCATACGCGGCGTAATGTACGCCTGCACCGGGTCGCCAGGTGCCAGTTTGACCAGCAAAAACGACACCAGCGAGATGAAGAATAGCATCGGCACCAACTGCGCCAGGCGTCGTACTAACACATTGTTCATACTGCCTCAAAAATAGCGAATCCGTACAAAAAGGTGGATGCGCGTGAGCGACATCCACCAAATTATTGCGTGGTGATTAATTATTGTTGATGAATTTTCGACAAATCCTGGAACATATAAACCGGCTTAGGCTCGGCTTCTTTCGTGCCGCCAAAACGTTTATCCACGGCCACAATTGCGTTGGTGTAGGCAATGGGGTACCAGGCCATGTCGTTGGCTACGGTTTGCTGGATTTGCTTATAAATTTCAGCACGCTTGGTTTTGTCAGTTTCCGTTGCGCCCTGGTTCCATAACGCATCGAACGCTGGGTTCTTATAATGCGCATAGTTATAAGCTTCGTTACTCATATACAAAGACTTATAGCCGTCAGGTTCCATGCCCATGATGTAGCCGCTAAGGCTTAATTCATAAGAGGTGTTTTTCATATCCAGGCTGCGCTGTGACATGGCATTAGCATCCATCGGCAACAACTCAACCGCGATACCGACATTTTTCAGCTGCTGTTGAATATACAGCCCCATGCTTTCCTGGGTCTTATTGGTGTTGATGTAAGCAAGACGCAGTTTCAGATTAGCCGGTACGCCCGCTTCTTTAAGCAAGGCTTGCGATTTCTCAACGTCGAATTTATAGGTTTCAACATCGTTGGTCTGGTAGAGCGTGTCTGGCGTCAGAATTGATGCGGCAGGCTGTGCGTAATCCAGCGATGAGAATGCCGCCTGAACCAGTTCATCTTTATTGATGGCATAAGCAATGGCCTGACGCAGCGCCTTGTTCTTCATGCTATCGATATTCTGGTTAAACGTCATATAAGCCAGACGGCCTTCAGGATAGATAACGAAGTCGAATTTGCCGCTGGATTTCAGACGCGTTACGTCTTGCGGGTCAATCATCTTCATGTTGATTTCGCCGTTTTGCAGTGCAAGGTTGGCGGAGTTGCTGTCTTTCGCGAAACGGTAAGTCACGGCATCCAGTTTCGGTTACCGTTCCAGTAATCATCGAAACGCGTCAGCGCGTAATATTGTCCGGCACGATATTCTTTGAATTTGAATGGGCCAGAACCCACCGGAGCATCATTTTTGGTGCTCTTTTCCAGGTCGCCATTTTCATTGGCAAACACGTGCTGCGGGATGGGATAAATCTGTACCAGCGTGCCAACGAATGCGGCACTCACCTGTGGCAGCGTGAATTTCACCGTCTGGTCATCAACTTTACTGACCTGAACGGGCTTATCACCATAGACAAACATGCTGCGGAAGAAACTGTGCTGTTTCTCATCGAGCAATTTGTTGAAGGTAAACACCACGTCGTCTGCGGTAATGGCCTTACCATCCTGCCATTTCAGATTCGGTTTGAGTTTTAAAATGTATGAGAGGTTATCTTCCGATGGTGTCAGGCTTTCAGCCAGGCCCCATTCAATCTTGTCGCCGTTGAAACTATAAAGCGGCGCATACAGCGCTTGCATAATAGTCAGCGTAGTACGGTCGCTGGCATACAGCGGGTTCATCGCTAACGGATCACCAGTGGTCACGCCAACAATCAAATTGCCGCCATCCTGGGATGCTTGTTTTGCCGGAGCAGGATTAGCCGCAGCATCAGTTTTCGCATCATCACAGCCAGAAAGGGCCAGGGCCAAAGAGGCAAACAGCGCAGATAACAACAGGGGTTTACGCATTTATTCACGGACTCCGTCTCAATTAGAGCCCGCATAGTGCACCAGCCATACCCACATTGTAAATAAGTGTAAAACGCATAACGTTATGCGAAAAAATGCTAAAGAGAAAATTGTGGGTATAAAGCAGGAATAATACGGAGGAGAAGGCAAATTTCAGGCATAAAAAAACCTGCCGCAGCAGGTTTTTTTGGAGTCAGCAGATTAAAACATGCCGCCCGGTGGTACATCTTTGAAGGTTTTGCAGTAATTCTCGAACATGCTTTTCAGGATTTTGCGCAGTTTCATTGTGTGCTCCAGTTTTTTTTATTTTTACAGGTGTTGCTCGTTATGGGGCTCATAATATGACATCCGTCACATAAATCAATAATTTTGTGATGCGCATCACACATTTTCAGTGTGGATTTTACATCTCCGTCACACAGAATGGCTTGCATATCCAACACTTAACTGGTTAATTGGCTAAATTAATTTTTAAAACATTATTTTAATTTTGAGTTTCTCTCATGACTGACGCCCCTACTCCGGCACCGAAACGTGGCATTTCTGCCATGGCATTATTGGTTGCTGGCGCTTTCTTTATGGAATTTCTCGACGGAACGGTTATCGCCACCGCGCTGCCAGAAATGGCACGCACCTTCGGTGTCGACGCCGTTGACTTGAATATCGGGATGAGTGCTTATTTGCTGACACTGGCCGTGCTGATCCCCGCCAGCGGCTGGATTGCTGACCGCTTTGGGGCACGTAAAGTCTTCACCCTGGCGTTAGCCATTTTCACTTTTGCCTCGGTGCTATGCGGTATCGCCAATACGCTTGAGCAATTTGTCGCTATGCGCGTTTTGCAAGGGGTTGGCGGCGCGCTAATGGTGCCCGTTGGTCGATTAGCCGTTTTGCGCACCACGCCGAAACATTTGCTTATCACCGCTATCGCCACATTGACCTGGCCCGCGCTGGTTGCACCGATTATTGGCCCACCGCTGGGGGGATTTATCACCAGCTATGCCTCATGGCGTTGGATTTTTTATATCAACCTGCCGCTTGGGCTGATTGCAATGGCGCTGGCGTGGCGGCTGATCCCCGATATTCATGATGACGATCGCCGTCCGTTTGATGGCACCGGTTTTACCAGCACCGCAGTGGCGATGATTAGCCTGGTTTACGGCCTGGAAATGCTTGGAGAAGCACAAGTCAATGTGCTGCCAACTATCAGCCTTCTGCTTTTAGGGGCAGCAGCGCTGTGGTTTTCGCTGTGGCACTTCAAACATGCAAAACATCCGATGATTCGTCTTGAAGCGCTGAAGGTTCAAACCTTTGGCGTGACGATGTACGGCGGGTCACTGTTCCGTACTTCTATCAGCGCCGTGCCGTTTTTATTGCCGTTGCTGTTCCAGGTGGGGTTTGGGATGGATGCCTTTCATTCCGGCCTGCTGGTATTAGCGGTATTTGCGGGAAACCTCGCAATGAAACCAGCCACCACGTCGTTGATTCGTGCATTAGGGTTCAAAAAATTACTGCTTATTAATGGGCTGTTGAACGTGGCGTCTTTGTTAGCTTGTGCCTTTCTCACGCCAACCACGGCAGTCTGGCTGACAATACCAATACTGTTCTTTGGCGGTATGTTCCGTTCGATGCAGTTTACCGGCATCAGTACCCTCGCGTTTTCAGATGTGCCCCCCACACAAATGAGCTACGCCAATACGCTATTTAGCACGGCGACGCAGCTTTCGGTTGGGCTGGGGATTACGCTTGGGGCGATTGGCATTCGTCTTGGTGAGAAAATCAGCCAGTGGCTTGATATCACCGATATTCCGGGCATCTCGATTAAAATTTCATTTGTACTCATTACGCTGATTTGCCTGTTGGGGCTGGTAGATTTATTGCGCCTGCCGCGTAATGCCGGAAGCAGCGTGTCCAAAAAGCAATAATCCACTTCGCCGCAATGGAATTTCTGGCCTCAATTATACTTAACGATAACGGTGTAGTGTCGTTGAGGTCATGATGAAACACGTAGCGATTTGCTTATTAATGATGTTGTCGCTGGTCGCCTCTCAGGCAATGGCTGAGGAACTGCAACCTTTTAGTAGCCCTGCTTTGCATAATCCGTATCCGCAAACCAGCGCCGTGCAGCAAGATTGGCCGGAAGGAATACCAGAGCAAGGAATAAACCGAGAGCATTGGGATGAGCAACATATGGCCGCCGCACGTCAAACATTACCGCAGCAGTCCGTTCCACATTTTGGTGGCCGTATAGAAGGATGGCGCTAAAAGCGCCATAAATTAGAGCGGTGTTGGCACAAAAAAAGTACGGCCAGCAAAGGCTGACCGTAAGCAATACTAAGAGAGATTAAGCAAGGATTTCGCGAACGAAGGCTTCAATCTCTTTGTTCTGGCAGTTTTCGAAGAAACATTTCTGGAAACGTTCACCCGTCACAGCGGTTTTCACCAGCTCACGGTCGATAGAACGCAGGGTGTCCAGATAGTTTTCTTTCACAACAGCGGCTTTAACCTGGTTCAGGATACCGGCGTTACGAACCTGTGGCTCTTTACGCTCAATCGGATAACCCTCGCCTTTACGGCCAGTGAATGCTTTTTCGAACATGTAACGCACGTTCAGTTCTGCACCCCAGCCGAAGCCTTTAGCAAAGGCCAGTGACAACGCGTTACCGTTGTTGATTTGTGAGAACAGGAAAGCATCTGCTGGGTCCAGGCAGTAACCACAAACCACACCTGGGTGGATGTTCAGAGACATCATTGCGCCCTGGCCTGTGCCACAACCGGTCACAACGAAATCGACAGCTTTAGCATTCAACAGAATGCTGGCCATAATACCGAGGTGGATGTAGGTCAGGTGGTGATCCTGCTCATCGCTCATACCTACGTTGTAAACCGGGTACTCTTTTTCAGCAGCAACCGCTTGCAACTCATTAAGAATGATTGCGTTTTTGCCAGCCTGACTGTTTTCCATCATCAGTGCTATTTTCATTTCCGTCTCCTGATTGGGTCACGGGATTTCCCGCGGTGAATAGCTTGGTATGCATTAACGATACTATCTAGCAAACAGACTTTCAAATTTAATGAAATTTTGTTTTAAAAAATTAAGAGGTGCTCACACTTCTGCATTTTGCTGACAGTAAACGCGCGCATTTAGGCGGGTTTGACGATACGAAACATCGCCACAATATCGTTAAGCTGGTGCGCCTGCTTTTCTAACTCAACCGAAGACAGGGCTGATTGATGAACCAGGCTGACGTTTTGTTGCGTCACCGCATCCATTTGCCTGACGGCGATGCCCACTTGCCCTATTCCCTTGCTCTGCTCACCTGACGCAGTAGCAATATCTCCCATAATATTATTCACTTGCGTAACAGCATTGAGGATTTCACCCATTGCCTCGCCCGCTTTTTTCACCTGCTCTGAACCGGTATGAATATTATCTACAGACTCTTTCAGTAAGATTTCAATCTCTTTTGCCGCCAGCGCGCTGCGCTGTGCCAGATTGCGGACTTCACTTGCCACAACGGCAAAACCACGCCCTTGTTCGCCTGCACGAGCGGCCTCTACTGCGGCATTAAGCGCCAGAATATTAGTCTGGAAAGAGATGCTATTTATGACCGTCGTGATATCGACAATTTTGTGCGAACTACTGGTAATCGTCTCCATCGTCGTCATGACTTTTTTCACCGATTCACCGCCGTTGCGTGCGGTCTTAGTGGCATTTTTTGCGAGCACACTCGCATGGCTGGCGTTTTCAGCGTTCAGTGTAACGGTGCTGCTCAATTGCTCCATGCTGGCGGTGGTTTCTTCTAATGCCGCTGCAAGTTGTTCAGAACGACTCGACAGTTCGCTATTCACCCCCGCCACTTCCGTTGCATCTCCACGAATGGCGCTGGCACTGGAACGAATATCGGAAACGGCTTTTCCCCAGTTCGACTGCATTTTTTGGATGGGCGAAACCATAAGGCCAATACAGTTGCTGCCTAAATCTGGCAATTCAACTTCAAGTTCCCCGCGCGCAAGAATATGCATATGCGCCCGAATGCTCTCAACAGGTTTAACCAGGCAATGATAAAGATAGCGTTCGGTCACTAATGTGATGGCAACGCTGGCGATTGCCGAAGCCGCTAACAAATACTGCGCGACAGTAATCCACTTTTCTTGCCGGGCATCCAAAGCCAGGTTTTGCTGTAAATCATGTAAAAACCACAGTGCAAACCCTGAAACACCGAACCAGGCAACGGACGAGAGGATCAGTATCAGCACCACCATGAGGCGGATTTTGATATTACGAATAAACTTCATGCTATGTGTTTCCCTGGTGAAAAAGAAAAGGTCTTCCTGCGCAAGCTGTCCGATCCCGGCCCCGTTTATTCGGTTTTTGTATGCCTGTAGTGGGATCAAGCTGTGCATTAGCAGTATTGTCGGCACGATTCAGCCAAACTTGATGACATTTACGATCAATTTTTAATCAATTCATAAATATTACTGAAGGTTACTTTTCACCTGATAAAACACTTAAATTTACGTTAGAGGTAATCAAATTGAGTAATTTAAGTAAAATTAAGAAGCTTTATATTATTGGTAATTCCCTGTTATTTCTGCGTGCTAACATCATAAAAAATATCATTTGAGCACTAGCATGATGAAAACTGTTTATTTAATTTTAGCGGCTGTTTTATTAACCAGTTGCACCATCAATAAAACACCTCAGCCGGTCAAAAGCAGCGAAATAGCGGGTGTGGTTCGCCTGGGTTTTGATCTTGCCCCGCTACAAAATGCAAAAGTGGACACCTATATTGCCCAATCAGCAGCTAGCCACCAGTGCCAGCAATGGGGATATGTCGCAGCCTTCCCTTACGGTGAACCGATTAAAACTTGTAGCCTGACCAGCGGCGCGCTGTGCCTGAACCAGAAAGTGACTCTTGAGTACCAGTGTCGCGGGGTTGGCATGGAGAAATACTTAAGAGATGAGATGGTTGTTCAATAATAGTGCAGTAACCCTCATGAATTGAAAAACAGGCTGGTTGATATATATTTTCCAGCTTGTTTAATTAAATGGCAATCATTCTTATTCCGGTTTTAAAAAGGAATAATATTAGAAACCATTCTCATTACAATAATATAATTAACAATTTCTTTGCATTATAGAAATATTAAAATTAAAGTAGCGCTATTGTTAAATCACAATTATCCTGGAGCACAGCATGCTTAAAGCTGAAATGATCGAAAAACTTAACGAACAAATGAATCTTGAGCTTTACTCTTCCCTGCTTTATCAACAAATGAGTGCCTGGTGCAGCTATCACAGCTTTGAAGGTGCTGCCGCGTTTCTGCGCCGCCATGCCCAGGAAGAGATGGAGCATATGCAACGCCTGTTCTCCTACTTAACTGACACTGGAAGTTTGCCGCGCATCAATGCCATCCCGGCCCCCGATCATGATTACACTTCTCTGGATAATCTGTTCAACGCGACCTACGAACACGAGCAGTTAATTACTCGCAAGATTAATGAACTGGCTCATGCCGCGATGACATCCCAGGATTACCCAACCTTCAACTTCCTGCAATGGTATGTTTCTGAGCAGCATGAAGAAGAAAAACTGTTTAAATCTGTACTGGATAAATTAAGTCTGGTCGGCAAAAGCGGCGAAGGCCTGTATTTTGTAGATAAAGAATTATCTACTCTGGATACTCAAGCTTAATTAGATATTACCGGCAAGGCTCAATTGAGCCTGCCGGTTTTTATGAGTAAATAATACCTGCCCCCTTTTTATTCCTGCCAAACTCATCCCAATCTAACTCTTTCTTAGTAGTGCCATTATTCAGACTGCCCACTGTTACCTACCTGTTTTTGGACTGTACTTCTTACAGCCAGAACACATAGGATTGGTGCGGTTCAAAGAGTGACAATATTTTTTAATGATAAAAGGCGAATACTGGCTGAGTGGCTATACTGCTAAACAGTCGTCCTTTGGTTGCTGATCAGCAGCCACAGGCGCATGTCCCATCGTTTGTTAAGCATTCCTTATAATTATAAAAGAATAAGTATCATGTTTTTCCTTATAGAAGTAATAACCAATATGGACGATATGGTAAAATGTTGAACAAAAACAATAGATTAATCAGGAAATTATTCTTTCATGAATCATGGGACATCATGATCATTAAAAATAATGCTCATTTGTTTCCTGAAAATACTCTGGACATACTGAACAATTCAAAAGCACAGCGACTTAATAAAAAATATACCTTCCAGGCAGATCCTTTCATCATTGAGAAAGAAGACAAGCTCTATGTATTTTATGAAGCATTTAGCTTTCTGAATTCGAAAGGGATACTGCGATGTCGCATCCTGAACAATAATCTTGATGAAATTGGTGATATCAAGCTGGAAGGATTCGATGACTTGAAGTGTCATCTATCATTTCCCTTCTTGTTTTATCTTGATGGCAACCTGTTTATGATCCCCGAGTCGTCTGAACGAAAGGAAGTCATCTTATTTAAGTCGACTGAATTTCCTGCGCGATGGGAAAAGGTGAAGGTATTAATTCCTGAGGCAGCATTTACCGATAATATATTCTTTACTTTAGATAATACGTGTTACCTCATTTCCACAACACTGGAAAATGAAATGGTCATTCATACAGCCAGTGGAATACTCGGTGAGTGGGAAAAAATAAACCCGCTATTAACGCTGTGTAATTATCATCATCGTGGTGCAGGTACGCCCTACTCTATCAATAATAAGAATTACATTCTGACTCAGGAATGCAGCCCTGACGCTTATGGTAAATCAATATTTATCAAGGAGTTGGTGAGTTTAAGCCCATTGCATTTCGAAGAAAAACTGGTTGCGAACATTGACCCAATAATTAATAAAAGTGCAGGTATTCATACTTTGAATTTCTCGAATGGCTATATTGTCTACGATACTAAAAACTGGATATTCAGCATATTGTCACCATTGAAAAAGATTTCATTTAAGTTTCTGGTCAAATACCGGAAGCAGTTCTTTGCCTGAAGCTACTGCTGTATAACCTGTTGAATCCTGATACTATTGAGCAACTTGACTAAGAGCGGCATCGGTACAAAATCGAGTGTTCGGTTTTGTAATCTTTATCTGGAGATATTATGGCAATTCTTGTAACTGGCGGTGCTGGCTATATTGGCTCACATACCGTTCTGGCATTACTCGAGAGAGGCGATGAAGTCGTCGTCATCGACAACCTTTCTAACTCGTCTAAAGCGTCTCTGGACAGGGTTGCAGAATTAACCGGAAAAGAGCCCACATTATATGTTGCTGATATTTTAGACAAACACGTATTAAAAGAGATCTTCTCAAACCACACAATAACGGATGTTATCCACTTTGCTGGTTTAAAATCCGTTGGCGAGTCAGTGCGCAAACCGCTGGAATATTATGAAAACAACGTCGTTGGAACGTTGGTTTTACTCAATGAGATGTTGCTCGCAGGCGTCGATAGCCTGATCTTTAGCTCCTCAGCAACGGTATACGGTAACCCAGAAAAAGTGCCATTGAGCGAAGAATGCCAGACGGGCGGCACCACAAACCCTTACGGCACCTCTAAGTTCATGGTTGAGCAGATTTTGCGTGATTTCTCCCACGCGCAGCCAGAATTCCGTATTACGTGTTTACGCTATTTTAACCCGGTTGGTGCGCATCCATCAGGTCGTATTGGCGAAGATCCAAACGGTATTCCTAATAACCTGGTTCCTTATATCTCACAGGTGGCAATCGGTAAGCTCGAATGCCTGTCGGTGTACGGCAATGATTATCCGACACCAGACGGTACCGGCGTTCGTGATTATATTCATGTGCTGGATTTGGCAAGCGGCCACCTGGCGGCGTTGGATAATAAAACCGAAGGTTCAGCGTTCAAAGCTATCAACCTCGGAACCGGCGTGGGTTATTCCGTCATTGACCTGGTTCAGGCTTTTGAAAAAGCCGCACAAACCAAGATTAACTACCAGGTTGTGGACAGAAGACCGGGTGACGTTGCGGAATGCTGGTCAGACTCCTCTTTAGCAAAACAAGCTCTGGGATGGCAGGCAACGCGTACTCTTGATGAAATGATGCGCGACACCTGGAACTGGCAGAAAAATAACCCTAACGGTTATGGCTCTTAATCTCATTCCCTGACATATTTCACGCGATGAACCAAACTTTCAGGTTCATCGCGATATATTTACTGAAGACTAAACTTCGAAACCCGATACCAGCCGTCATTCTGCTTCCCTTCATTCGCCAGATTAATCCTCGGCATCCCCTGCCCATCCAGCATTGCCACTTCAATATAGTATTGCCCTGCGGCTAACGTTGCGGGTATTTGCAGGCGATAATTCGTCGAGCGCGCCCCTGGCAACCAGCTGCGAATATCATCAGCCGTTTTTCCCTGCGCGACCACTTTATTCGCAGGGCTAACCACGCGATACGTCAGAGCATATTTAAGGTAAATCGGCGCAATGCCGTCATTAGCCCAGTTGCTGTTTAGCGTCAGGCTACTGCCTTTTGCCAGTGCTGATTCATGACTCAGGGATGTTAAGCGAAAGCGATAACCCAGCTTTACCAGCGCCCGGTCGACAATGCTGCGATATTCTTGAGGCACCGCCCGCGACTTCAAATTAATCGTGCTGGCATGCTGCTCAATCGCCCAGTCAAACGTCCTTTGTACTTCGGCCAGGCTGTAATGCTGCTGCGTTTTCCATTCCGTCATGTAACCGCAGATTTCTAAGCTGACCGGTGCATGTTTCCAGGCATCATTAAAGCCAGAATAAGCTTTCTGTGCGGCCTCTAAACGTTGCGGATAATCGTCTTCCATCAGATTCCAGGTCGTCGAAAAGTTACGCCAGTCACCCAGACAGTCTGCACGCCAACCAGCGCCTTGCTTCACCGCGCTGACCAGGTTATCGCCACCGGCAATCAGCATAATTTTGGGTGTTTTAGGAAACGCGACAAAATGCATTTTGACGTACTTTTCTAACTGGGCTGGCGTGTAGCGCTTTTCAAGCGGCTTCATTGATGGGAAATTGCTGTTGTGCCACTCCCCCCACGAACCCACCATCCCGATATCAACGTAAGCCAGGTTTTCATTACCATCGTAACGTTTACCGAATGCGTTGAGCAGGCGCTGGCTGTATTCAAGAAAAATGGGATCATCTAAATCCGGTGCGAAGGTTTTTTTATCTGATGTCCAGACCCCTTTCACTCCTTTCTTAATGAGCCAGTCAGGGATTTTTGACCCACTTTCCGGGCCATCAAGCGCCATAAAACGCAGCCCTACATTCATTGCGGGCTGATGCGTCACCGCGTACTTGAAGGCTTCATCAACCAGGGCGTAGTTATACTGCCCTTCAACCGGCTCCAGTTCTTGCCAGTAAAAACGCTCATATTCGATCCCAGTATTGGGATATTGAGCCTGGGTCAGTTGTTCACCATAACCCTGATGAAAACTGGCGATACCCGTCCCCGGATTGGTGATGGGGTCAGACAGTGCTTTTGGCGTGACAACCGTCAGAGATTCAGCCATTGCGGTTCCCGGAAGCACCATGCACATCAATATAGCTAACGCTTTAATATTCATAGAGTTCCCGTTGTCCATTGACGCCGAAAGGTTATTTGTTTCTCAGACTGAGCCACCAATCCCAAATACCGACATGGTAATCATGAATAAGATCGATCCCCACCGCCGATTTGATCATGTACAGCGTTAATAAAACGCAAAGTGTGGCGAACAGTACGCCAGAAAGGATCAGGAACGTCATGACAACGCGCGTTATTGCCGATTCTTTACGCAGCCGCTTACGCAAATCGCGTCCCAGCAAGAAGACCAGAAAATAACGTGCACCAAAAAATGGGAAGCTTTTGCGAATATCAATACGGTGCCGCGATGACAGCGTTATCGAAATTATCGCATTTTCGATCTCCTGCTTTTGCTCCGGAGAAAGTTGCGCCTGAGTCTGCTCATCGAGCACTTCATAAAATCTGTCAATGACGAGCGGGCGTCGGGTTGAATTGCTCAAGTTTAACCTATTGATTTATTTATTGAATGGTAGACACTGACCGTCTTCATAGCGATATCACGCCAGTCATAGGCTTGCAGGAACTCACTGTAATCGGCAGCATCCAGAACAACCCTTTCTTTAATTTTCTCTGCTAAATCAGCCACATTACCCACCTTGAAATAGGCGTCTGCGGGTAGTCCCACTTCCAGATTAGCAGGAATATCACTAACCACCGCCGGGAGTGAATACGACATTGCTTCCAGCAGCGCTATGGGCAAGCCTTCATGGTAAGAAGGCATGATAAACAACCTGGCCTGAGAAAATACAACTTTCAGTGCATCACCTTTTAAAAAACCAGTCAAAATAACATTCGGTGTTTTTATCGCTAATTGCTTCAAACGCATGCTGTATTCTGAAGGATGATCCGCATCGCCGACCAGGACTAATGGCTCGGAAACACCTGATTGCTGATAAGCCGTAATTAAATCGTGAAGCCCTTTTTCTTCAACAAAACGGCCTACCGCCACAAGATAATTCTTAGGTTGAAGTGCATAACGGCCCAGTGTCTTGCTTATAGTTTCAGCATCCAATGGTTCCGGGATATTCACGCCGTTGTAGATCAGGTGAGCATCCATACGCCCATGTTTTTTCTGAATCAACTGATTGATCACTTCAGAAATAACGATGACTTCGTTGGCATAATTAACAGCAAATTTTTCACCTAACAGCAAAGCCTGCCTGGCGATTTTTCCCCATTTCTGGCGCTCATAATCGGGGCCGTGATGCGTAAAGACGACTTTCTTACCCAGTAAACGCAGCAATGGCACCACCAGACCGGGACCAATAGCATGAACATGCACAATAGAAGATTTATCAAAACAGGTCTTAAACGCGGCTAAAACAGAATGCACTATCGCTTCCAGCGAGCGTTTTTTCGGTGCCCACAGCGCCAGGGTTTCAATATTCTTGTACTGCGATGTTCTGTAACCGACATAAGGCGAACGCGCAATAACACAAATATCCACATCAAACTGTTGCTTGATAGCGGGATAGAGGTTTTGGCAATGTGTTTCCACGCCACCTAAGACATCAGGAATGCCACGCGTACCCAGAACTGTAATTTTCCTGGTCATATTAGGGTTTGCTCAGGAGTTCTTGATACAGGTTCAACAATTTTTCCATATGCGTACTCATCGCATATTTCTCGCTCATGCGTTCATGAGCATTTAACCCCATATGCTGGGCTTTTTCTGGATTTACGGCTAAATCATCCAGTATATCGGCCAGCTCCTGGGCATTTCCTGGCTCAAATAATGCCCCATCGACACCTTCGCGAATTTGCTCAGGAATACCGCCTATGCGTGAACCGACGATTGGCCTGGCAAATGACATGGCCTCAAGTACCGACATTGAGCAGTTTTCATTACATTCAGAAGGAACCACAATTGCACGGGCATGCTTAATCAGTTTATCTAGCCCCTCGCCTTGCTGAACATAACCAAGAAATTCTGCATTTGGAAACTGCTTGATAAGGTCATTATAGATAGGGCCATGACCAATAATTTTTAGTGGTATTTTATTGCGCATCAGCTCATGAGCCCGCGCTAACGTCTCAATCCCTTTTTCACGACTTATACGACCAACGAACAGCAAATAGCCTTCATCTTCAATATTTTCTAACGACTGACTATCATCAATGCCATTCACGATCACATCAATGCGCGAATGAGGTAACGTGTGTTTTATCACTCCACGCAGGAACTCACTGGGTGAAATAATAACGTCGATTGCCTGATAGTTTTTCGCAATAAATTGCCAGGTTGCTTCTAAAGAAAGCAGCAAGCTTTTCCTGGCTGAACCTTCGTAGCAACGGTATTTAAATGCATTAAATACTGAACCGGTGATACAGGCGTCGCAGACTTTTCCATCGCGCAACATGGCGTACGATGGACACGAGATTTTGTAGTCATGTGCGGTCAATACGGTTTTACAGCCAAAATCACGAGCAACCTTTATTATTGCGGGCGTTAACTGGTGGTAGATGTTGTGAAAGTGAACAATATCCGGGCGTTCTTTTTCCAGTAAAGCCTTCATTTTTTTACAGGCTTCAGCATTATGGATAAAGTTTATGGCTGTTTTAATGCCACCCAGCAGGTTACTACCTTTATGATAGTCAACATTGCTGACAAAATAGTCGGCATAGTCGGACGGAAAGTTCTTCTCGTGTTGCATTGAAAAATCAATAACGTCGATACCTGCCTGCTTGAGCATATTACGTTCTTGAAAATAAACTGTTTCTGCACCACCCTTGATGTAGAAAAATTTATTAACTAATAAAATTTTCATTATATCTACCTATTCATGAACGACTTTGCTGCCAGGTGGCGTTGTGGGATCTCTCATCGGACGACTCAGCCCTTTGATTAATCCAACTGAAAGCACGGTTAAGTTTATTACGCTTTGTAGGCCGCCCATTAATGAACGATTCTTTATTGTTTTCAGGATAATAAAGGCAAGCAACGGTAAAAGAGTCATGCCGATAATTTCTGCATCAAACGTCAGTAACGCGATGAGTAGGATCAGCATATAGAGGGTAAATATGACCTCATTCTTGACCATTTTGAGTGCATAACCGAAATAAGGTTTTCGCCATGCGCTACGTAGCAATTCTCCCGGAGCCTGATGATAACCACTGCGCCAGCGATATTTCAGCAACTTAAACGTCGGCATAGTATGAGAGGTATGGCTGAAATAAGGGATGTCCAGTCGATGCAATTTATAACCAGCATCAAGCAAACGCATTCCCAGTTCAGCTTCTTCATAGGCATGAAGGTTGCGGTTTGTCAGGTAGCCAATTTTCTCAATCGCAGAACGACGATATAAACCACCGCCAGCTAAATGATCGCAATCACCTAACGGATATATTTCGTGCAGACGTTGTTTACGCGACTTAAATTCATAGTTTGTCGCATCATCCATTTCAACCGTCCCGGCGACACCTGCATATTCTGGATGATCAACCAAAAATGCAATGGCACTATCAATAAATCCCTTTTCCAGTTCCATATCGCCATCCATCAATAGCAGGTATTCACCTTCGCTGTACAAATAGCCAAGTTGATGCCCAACGCCACAACAGCGATCGCCAGGTTCCGTCAATGACACGACAGTGACCCCCCTGGCGCTTGCCAATTGCTGGGTGTTATCAGTAGATAAGCTATCAGCAACAATGATTTTATGAGGATAATCAGCAATCTGCTGCCGGATGCTATCGATGGTTTTTTCGATACATTCGGCTTCGTTGAGCGTTTTGATACTAACTGAGATGAAAGGTTTATTAATCATACTTTTGCTCTGCATAACGATGAACGGATCGACGGATAATCAGGCTTGAACCTAGTGATAAATAGAACAGGAATTGCAACATCGGCGTGATCGTCAATATCTGACTGTATGGCAAACTCAGTAAGCCGCTAATTGCAAATACATTAAAAGCAGGAGCGAAACTCAATAACTGGAGATCCTGATTGTCTAATTGCTCGCGATCCAATAAAGGTTTGGGCTGCACAATTTTCAGGATGTATAAAATTAAGCCAACAAATATCAATGTACCCACAATACCCACTTCCCAGAGCAGCATGCTCAAAGAGGTTGAGTCCAGAATCAAATTATAGGTGAGGTTTAAAAAGCCCGGCGAGATAGCACTGCCGCTGTTTGTTGCATTCAATCCATAGCCAAATAATGTCCCGGACAGTCCACGAAGGTCATTATTATTTAACCAGAAAACAAGCGTGGTAAAGCGGCCGACCTCCCCTGAAGGCAAGATATAATCGGGGTCAAATATATAACTTAAAGAGTTCCAGAAGACAGTCAATGAACTTTCTGTCGGATCAGTACCAAATGCAGATGAATAACCTGAGGCTAAAATAACGATCGCAAGAGTAATCAGCAAAGCCATGCAAGCGAATATCAGAAAGAGTGCTTTGACATTCACTTTACTCACACCCTTCACGTAGCTCGGCATTATCCAGACCCATGCCAATAATAGCGGTGAAAGCAAGATTACAAACTTAACTTCACCCACTATGCACAAGCCAAAGCCTAAAATAATATGCAGCGCCATAGATTTAAACGTGGTCAAGCCGTGCTTAAATTCTGAGAGTTTTAACAACATAATCAACAGGCAGAAAAGCCCCATTGCTGCGGTATTGCCGCCTCCCATAGGATCGCCACCAAAGGTTCCGACGACCGAATCCCACTTATCTTCTTCGCCATGTACCGCTACGCGCTGGGGTAACACAAACAATAATTGATACAACACGATTGGGAACTGCGCGTAAAACACCCAGTATAACGTTTTGGTTACCCGATAAATCTGCGATTCGCGGCAGAACCCCAGCAACAGACAGAACATCACCAGCGATAGCGCAAGCTCATTTTTAAAACCAACAATGGCGACGGTTAATCCACCTTGCAATATTGTTGAGACTACAGCCATTGCCAGAAAAATAAGATACAACGCCAGAACTATGGTTTCCTGCTTATCAAGCTGCAATGTTTCATAGCGCGTTTGCATGACTAACAACCCAACCATCAGGAGCGTCATGAAGAATGGTATCCATAAAACCGCTAACACACCGGTGAAATATTGAACCAACCCGCAGAGCACCAGGGCAATCAGGGAGTATGTTTGTAAATAATACCCAGTATTAAGATTCATAATACAGCCGGCCTGTCTTTCAAGATGTTGGCACGCTTATTCACCTTCAGGTAAATAAATGCATAACGGACGAACGTTAATATTGAAAACAGAATGATGGACGTGGCGTAGTCACTATAAAAGTACGGCACAATAACAAACGATATCAGCACAATCGCTAATTGCTCAAACTGTATCCGTAGAAAGTAGCGATGAGAACCAAAAACCAGTTCAATCACCGTTAACGGGCAGATGGCTAATGCCGGGAATAAATAAGGCAACATATAGCGCGATGTGGGAATCGAGTTTATCCAGTCTTCACTAAAACCAAGATGCATGACTATCGGGTAGAAAATAAATACACCCAGCGTACAGATAATACCCAGCACCAACAGGAGCAAGCGCACTTTGGTGTACTCAGGATAGTTAAAAGTATTGTTCCTGAAATCGATAGACCACTTCGAGAATATAGCGTTACGTACCGCATTCCCGATGATGACGACTGGCGCCAGACAGAAGCGGCTCACGATTGAAAAATAGCCCGCCGTTAAAGCTGAGAACCAAAAATTAATCAACATGATCGGCAAGTTGCTGTTAGCCATCGCTAAAACTTCTGCGCTACCGACTTTGGTGATGTGATGAACGTGCTTATTAAAGAACGCCAGATTATTTTTGGGGCTCAAATGCTGCAACGTTACCGAGCGAATATCAAAGGCGCGCAAAATACAGCCGATGGTCAGCAGCATCATCGAACCGGCCCACGCCCAATAAAATGCCTGGACATGCGTAGTGAGCACCACTGAAAGCACGACCACCACTGAAACAGAAATTCGTTGAAAGACCAAAAAGCTGAAATTTGCCGTTCGCAGCGCCAGGTTTTCCGAAATCAAAACCCATGTATTGGAGAGCGTAAGCAGGTAAAGGAAGAAAATATTTTGATTAAATAGCCATGCAGTAAACAGTGCATACGGCAAAGCTATAATCAGGCTTTGTAATAAGCAAAACACTACGTTTTGAGCCAATTCATCGTCGTGTTGCCTGGGTATTAATAGCTGTGATGCAAAGGTACAAACCTGAGCACCAATCAACGCAATACTGTAGTTAAGCGCGTACAGACCCACTTCCGCCAGATCATACTTGTGCGAAATCAACCAAATAGTCAGTGCACCAATCAACTGCGAAATGACTGATGAACCCGCAATTGTGGACGCGCTCTTCAGTAAACTCATAAATGGCCTGTGCCGTTCATCAGTTCGTTAGTTTGCAGGCTCAGCGAACGTAGCCCCTCTTTCGTTTCGAGATTTCTATCAACGACTTGATTAATGACCGCACCCATCACGAAAGACTGATTCGTTTCGATTTTATCCAGCGCCTGGATAATGTGGTCAGCTGGCGCGGCACCGGCTTTCAGCACGAAAATCAGACCATCCGTGACCCGGCTAATCAACTGGCTGTCCTGGCTTTGATTTACCGCGGCAACATCAATGATAATGCGCTGATAACGGCTTTTTAACTCACGCATGACGTGTTCAAGATTTTCCGATGACAGCATCAATAATGAAGAGACTGTCGATGTTCCGCGGGGAAGGAAATCGAGATTTTCATTCACTTTGACGCTCATGCCCTCAAGCGTGCCTTCACCACGAATAAGCTCAGCAACACCCTGGGCAGACGGTTTGGCCAGTTCACTCGACAAGCCATCTTTATTGGAGAAATCCAAATCAATCAGCAATGTTTTCTGATCAAAGCTAAATGAATTTGCCAGAAGATTCGCCAGCAGAGTGCGCCCTTCGCCGTGGTCAGCCGAGGTGACGGCAATGGTCTGAAGCTGCCGATTATCCAGCATGATTCGCGTACGAATACTGTGAATAATGTCGGCGTTCAGCGGGTTATTCGCAATAACATCACGAATTTGCGCGCGACTTCCCATTCCCTTATAGCGACGAATTTCGCCCAACGGTTCAAGGTTCAGGCGTTTTTTGACCTGGCTCAGATTGTTGACGGTGCTGTCCATCGCGGCTTTCACGATGAAGTACATGATGCTAAACGCCAGCGCTAACATCACCACCATCACCAACAACAACGATTTATTCGGCTTAGATGGGCGATCTGCGGGAACCGCCGGGTCATACAATACCGCGTCTGCATCAGCGTAATTTCCAGAGAGCGACTGCTCCTGAGTACGTTGATACAGCGTTTTATACAAATCTTCGGTTTTATCCAGCGTCAGCTTCAACGTGTTATAGCCATCGCGCTTCGTCCCCAGCTTCTGGAAAATCTCTTTTTGCTGGTTCAATTGTTGCTGGTAGTTATTTTCATCTGCCAGCGCCGCCTGATATTGCTGGCGCAAACCCTTTTCCAGCTCGCCAAGTACGCTATACGTTTGATCCTCAATAGCCTGAACTTGAGCCTGAGCTTCAAGGATTTTAGCGTGTTTCGGGCCATACGATTTTCGCAATTCATAGAGCGAGCGTTTCGCCTGAATAAGGGCAATACGCAGGTCCTGAATTTGAGCATGGTTTGAGATGGCAGGCAGAGAAATCACATCATTGAGCGATTTCCCCGCATTTTGACGAACTTCGTTATACTGCGATTCCGCCGCGACCCGACGCTGAGTCGCATCCGCCAGACGATTAGTGACAATGCTTAGCTGTTCAGTTTCAAAACCATCGACACCACGGAAGGTCAGCAACCCTTCGTTCTTCAAATAGTCATCAATAGCCTGTTTTTGCTCAGCTATTTGTTTCTGAAGTTCATCCATTCTTTGCAGATTGCTTTCACGCGCCTTCTGCGTGTTCTGGCGTTTTTGCTCAGCTGTGTAGTCAATAAACGCCTGAGCCACTCCGTTTGCAATTTCAGCCGCAAGCTTTGGAGACGATGACTCATACGAAATCGACGCCAGATGCGTAGTGCGA
The DNA here is from genome assembly GCA_965119215.1 of uncultured Buttiauxella sp. Classification (GTDB taxonomy): domain Bacteria; phylum Pseudomonadota; class Gammaproteobacteria; order Enterobacterales; family Enterobacteriaceae; genus Buttiauxella. The sequence goes on along the minus strand of CBCPKK010000001.1, from coordinate 242,798 downwards.
ACACTGCTAATCGTGAGATTCTTCAGCATTGTTTTCAGCGCATGATCAACGCGTTGCTGCTGATCCTCAGCGGTATTTGCCACTTTACTGTCTGATTTGACACCATTGAAATCAGGATTCTCATCCAGCTTCAAATTACGAACCGCCTGTTCCAGCACGATTCGAGACTGCATCAAAGCATACTGCGTCTCGTAATAGCCACTGCGTGTCGAGTCGTAACCTTCCACCTGGGGGAATGGCGAGACATTATCGGGTTGCGCTTTAATAAGCACCGTTGCCGTTGAGACATATTTAGATGTCATCATGCTAATTAATGGCCAGGCAATCGCTCCCGCAATCAATCCGGCGAGAAGGATTTTCCAACTGTTCTTTTTAATTTCTTTGGCAAACCGGGAGAAATCAATAGAGCTTTCTCGTCTTTTGCCATTTTCCACTATTGATAGTTTCATAGTTAGAAGAAGCCCATGCCAATAATCACGATATCACCGGGGTGAACGGAATGTCTTACGTCCACATTCTTAAGCAATTGATTTGTTCCAGCTAAGCGAATATTGATATCTTTTCGATCCGCCCTGTCTGTATAGCCACCCGCCAGTGCGATTGCCTTTTCGACTGTTAGCCCAGGCTCATAGGGAATACCGCTCGGTTTCTCAACTTCGCCCGAGACATAGAATTTACGAAATTCAGCAATATTCACCGTCACCATCGGGTTTTGCAGGTAATCACCACGCAGACGGTCAGTAACCTCCGCACTAACTTGTTCCGGTGTTTTACCTTTCAAAACCAATTGTCCGATATAAGGGAAAGTAATAGTTCCACTTTTATCAATGATGAATTTCATCGTCATATCAGGTTCGCCGTAAACATTAATACTGACGGTATCCCCCGCATCCAGAAGATATCCTTTTGATTCAACATCAGGATTATCCATTAGCGGTGGTGCCGATGCTGTACATCCAGCCAAAAGCACACTGAATAACAAAAACGCCCACAGTTTCATTATTTTCATTTTAAATCTGCACCTTAGCTGTAAACATAATCAGCGAATTGTCATAGCCCAATGTTCTCTGAACTTCCTGGTCGTCATTAGGGCCAATATAGAACGAATCTGTTTCTTTATTCGAACGTAATGTATCTATCTGATATTTCAGCTCAAAATTAACAGAAGGTCTGAAGTCATAACTCATGGTAAAGGTGAAGACCCCCTCTTTATCGTTCCTGTCCTTGTCTTGTTTCTTATAGTCTTCCGTGGTGTACGAATAATCTAACAAGGTAGAGAAACGATCGTCTGGCCAATAATGCTGGTAAGAAATGCCGTACTGCGAAACCAAAATATATCCCCCTACTTCAGAAGGATCTTTAATACGCTGAGAGGTATGTGCTGTAAAAATAGACTGTTTGAGTGGTTTCCACTCGCCCTGAATATCCCAGTTTAGTCCATTAAAATCCTGCGAGTTGGTACTGTTTTCAAATGTTTTATACAGCCACGCCACGTTCATATCGACGTTGGTTTTACCCGTAAGCTGTGATTTTATTCCATAAATCAAATAATATTCGTTACTGTCTTTTTCTGAAGCGTTGTCGTAATGGCGCTGGTTGGTAACAAAGCTATAACGGAAGCGCGTTTGTGATGTGTACTGGTCGAAGATTTCAGCAACGAGGCTATTTTCATGCCATTCCTGCTCCTGAATGTAATTGTAAAAGTCTTCGTCAGTATTCTGCGCGTCCTGGGTATTACCAAAACGGAGTTTTTTATAAATCAATGCAATTTCAGCTTTTCCGCGCCCCTGGAGAGCCCCATAACTATAACGCAGTTCACTATTAAGTAAGTTAGTCGTCAGCGGTGATTTAATACCAAACTCTTGAAATTGCTCAGGGATAAATCCTTCTGTAACGCCACGCCCACGGTCTTCGTGGCCGAGAGAATCTTCAACGTTGAGCATTAATCCATGCTTCAACCCGTAGCGCCACGCACCATTAAAACGGAAAAAATGGTCATTGTAATTATCAGCAGAGTCATTATTATAATTACGATAATCACCCGAATACATTAATAGGTATTTATCCTGATACCGCTCACCCATCATGCTCAATACAGGAGTGACACTCTGGAAACTTGAGCCCACAGCATCGCTATCATGTGGCTGATAAGTCACATTATCTTCATAGCCGTAATCCACACCTACTTTGCTTTGAAAATCGATACCCGCAAAGCCGACATGTGATTTCGGTGTTAAGTCTGCCAGGGCCGGTTGCGATAAAACTATTCCGGCTGCGATAATATATTTAATATGCATTTTTACCGACAAATCCTTTGAAAATAGTTTTTATAATAATTTTTATATCCAGCCATAAAGACCAGTTTTGAATGTATTCGATATCGTACTGAACTCGTTTTTCCATTTTATAAAGTGCATCGATTTCGCCACGATAACCGTTAATTTGTGCTAATCCTGTGATCCCAGGCTTAACTTTATGACGAATCATGTAGTTCTCGACTTGTTTACGATATTGCTCGTTATGCGTCACTGCATGTGGCCTGGGGCCCACGATCGACATGCTGCCTTGCAGCACATTAAAAAACTGTGGCAATTCATCCAGCGACGTACGGCGCAGGAAAGCCCCGAAGCGAGTGACTCGCGGGTCGTCTTTTGTCGCTTGTACTACCGTGTCAGAGTTTTCCATAACGCGCATAGTACGGAATTTCCAGACTTTAATTTTTTGCCCACTCAGGCCATATCTGTCTTGCTTGAAAAATACCGGCCCACGTGATGTTAACTTTATTCCAATACTAATGACTAATAACAGTGAGGAAATCAACACCATAATAATGCTGCCCAGCACTAAATCTTCGGTACGTTTAATAAAGGAACCGACCCCTTCGAAAGGGGAACTCAGTATGCTTATCGTTTGCACATTATCTATGGAACGTAACTTTGACATATGAGTACTGTATGAGTTGAAATCTGGGACAATATAAGTGTCCACTGTTGTGTCTGACATCACAGCCAAAAAATGTCGTATGCGTTCCAGAGCAACTAACGGTAACGCGATATAGATTTCATCCACCCTCCCCGCTTTTGCCTCTTCAACCAGGCCACTGACCGACCCTTTAAATGGGTTGTCTATTTGGTTAACCAGGTCGCTAAAACGCGAAGCATCACGCTCATCGTAAAAAGCTAAATCTAACTTCATGTCGGAATATTCTTTGAGCAGCGCTTTTTCAGTCGCTAATCCATTGGCTGTAACACCCACAATGGCCACTCGAATATTTTTTTTCGCGGAATACTTCAGGACAATGAGATGGATTAAATAGAGCAAAAAAAGAGGAATGGCATACCAGAAGAGTGTTGCCGGGAAAAAATCATTCTCAAATACGTTCAAATAGCCTAAAGATTGTAGCCCGCCGGTTGAATACCTAATGACGTCGACAAAGACGGTGGTCAAAAAAGCACATAAGATCAGCCGCGATTGGCCGCGCACGCGCATATTTTTAGTTTTATGGCGATAAAGCCCTGTGTACTCACCAAATAGTAAAAATGAAGTAGAGAACAGCAAACTGAACAATACGGCATGACTAGTAGGTTCCATTGCTAATAGCAAGGCGCTCAATATTAAAATCGAGGTAATAAAAACAAAGTCAGCTAACTTAATAAATACTGGATACCCTCCCTGGGTAAATTTCAGAGAATTTTTCAGCATTGTTAGACTCGTTCTTCAATGAATACTCATTATTGATGTATTCCTTTCCCAGCATGATTATATCATAAATGTAAAGAATGAGAGGTTGAATTGTTAGTAATTGTAAAGTGAGGTGCTAATCAGGATAACTTACCTTCCAATTATCTTGGTTGTGTGGTAGTCAATTATTGGGTGTTTGTTTTGCTAAAGAAAGTCAGTGCAGTATTTTACCCTGCATTTTTAACTTATTGAGAGCGAGGGAAGGTATAGCAGGCGTTCAACATCCAGGCAGCGACCGAAATGGCTCCCTGGATAGTTAAGAAAAAATAATTTTTACGTATGATTAATGTAAAGTTTGCATCTTAGCTTTGTGTTGTTCTTGCCAGTAACTGTACAGCTGCAACGCAGCCGGACCAATGGCTTCCTGGCTCGCTTCATATTCCTGCTCGGTCATTTGTTCCAGCGTCGTTGTATTTGTTACATCACCATGCAAAGCAATGACTTCCAACACTGTTTGCAGCTGTTCTGGCAATGCTGGCCACTCGCTCAATGCGATTGCGCGCATATAACCAAAGCTCCACTCTTCCACGATGGTGTATTCATTGCCATCCATCTCACGGAAACCAAACAGCGGCTCGAACTGGTCTGGTGCATGACGCAAACGTTCTGCAATGTCGTTCATATGCTGTAAGGCGAGATCGTTAAAACGTTTCTGTTCTTGCTGGCTTTCCCAGTGTGGTAGCTGTTCTTCACCACCCCATAACGCAGTCTGCCACTGAGCAGCCTCCATCATCTTCGGGGCGGAAAGAATCGCAGTGAGCATTCCGTCCAGCTCAGAAGCATCCAACACGGAATCGTCGTTACCGTACTTGATAAGCGTTTCATCCAGCCATTCTATTTCGTCTTCGTTTAGCGGCCCTTGATTCATAGAGTTTCTCCAAAGAGTGAGCGATTTTTTGCCAGTGTTAGCGGAAAGCTTTTCACGGCCGATTTCGGCCAGCGGTATGCTATGAGATTAAACTAAAATGAAAATGGTATCAGGAAGGATATTTGGAACAATATTAGGAAATGCGGATCGCAGAAAGAACAAAACCACCCGAAGGTGGTTTGCACGACACTGCTTATCATTGATTTTATTCTAGTATTCCCATGGTGCCCGGGGCGGGACTTGAACCCGCACAGCGCGAACGCCGAGGGATTTTAAATCCCTTGTGTCTACCGATTTCACCACCCGGGCTCGGGAAGAAAGTGGAGGCGCGTTCCGGAGTCGAACCGGACTAGACGGATTTGCAATCCGCTACATAACCGCTTTGCTAACGCGCCAAAACCTTTTACCTTCGCAGGTTGTAACAGAAAGTCTGTCACCTAAATTTGGAGCGGGAAACGAGACTCGAACTCGCGACCCCGACCTTGGCAAGGTCGTGCTCTACCAACTGAGCTATTCCCGCAAAATCTTATCGATGAAGCTTAAAGCTAATCATTTGATTTTGCTATCTTCTGGCAAGCAGTGCTGCCGTTCGATGCGTTGCATTCTACTTACCTGACGCGGTGAGTCAATGAAATTTTCGGTCACCGCGTTCCGTTTGCTGAATTTTGCACCGCACCGATCACGGTTCGAGCAAATCGCCCCTCGCCGCAGCCAAATACTGGAACATTGACCAGAACGTTAAGACCGCCGCAACGAAGAATAAACCGATGCCGGTATACTCAATCCACATATTCGGACGCCAGAGCATACCAATCAACGCCAGCATTTGCGCCATGGTCTTGGCTTTACCAATCCAGGAAACGGCAACGCTGCTGCGCTTACCAATTTCAGCCATCCATTCGCGCAATGCAGAAATGATAATCTCACGGGCAATCATCGTGGCTGCGGGCAGTGTCACCCACCATGCGTGATAGTGTTCGACCACCAGCACCAACGCGACGACAACCATAACTTTATCGGCCACCGGGTCGAGGAATGCCCCAAAGCGCGTGCTTTGGTTCCAGCGGCGAGCCAGGAATCCATCAAACCAATCAGTGATAGCTGCAAACCAGAAGATAAACGCACACAGGAAGGGCGCCCAACTAAACGGCAGATAAAAAGCCAGCACAAAGAATGGGATAAGGATGATACGAAACAGAGTAAGCAATGTTGGGATATTAAATTGCATAGCGCTGGTTAACTGTCTGTCGTAAGTGGAAATTGTCTCTATGTTGCTACAGAGCCCTTAATGTTTCAACGAGTAGAAGATCTTTTCTGCCAACGCTTGCGAGATACCTGGCACTTTTGCAATTTCTTCTACGGATGCATTCTTTAATGGTTGCAATCCCCCCATATATTTCAACAACATCTGGCGACGTTTTGGCCCGACCCCTTCAATTGTTTCCAGTGCGCTGGTATTTTTCACTTTCGCACGTTTCTTGCGGTGCCCGGAAATCGCATGGTCGTGCGATTCATCGCGGATATGTTGGATGACATGCAGCGCCGGGGAATCCGGTGGCAGCGAGAATCCCTCACCTTCTGGCTCAAAGAACAACGTTTCAAGCCCCGCTTTGCGATCGGCACCTTTTGCTACACCCAACAGCAGCGGATGATTTTTATCCCACGGAACATCCAGTTCAGCAAATACTGCCTTTGCCTGGCCAAGCTGCCCTTTCCCACCGTCAATGAGAATCACATCCGGCACTTTGCTCTCGTCAATAGCTTTGCTATAGCGACGGCGCAACACCTGGTTCATCGCCGCATAATCATCGCCAGGCGTAATGCCTTCGATGTTATAGCGACGATATTCTGCGCGCAGCGGGCCGTTGGCATCAAAAACGACACAAGAGGCCACGGTTTGCTCTCCCATAGTGTGGCTGATGTCAAAGCACTCCATTCTTTTAATTGCTGGCAATTCCAACACGCTGGCCAATGCCGACAGTCTTTGGTGAATGGTCGACTGCTGCGCCAGACGTGTCACCAGTGCGGTAGCCGCGTTGGTGCGTGCAAGTTTGAGATAACGTGCGCGATCGCCTCGCGGTTTGGTCTGCACATTGATTCTTCGCCCCGCCAGTTCCGTCAGGGAATCTGACAGCAACGTTTTATCCGGCAAATTGAAGTCCAGCAGGATTTCGGCAGGCAGAGTACGCATCTGGCTGCCCTGCAAATAGAATTGCCCGACAAACGTTTCGACAACTTCGGAAAGCTCAGTACCACCTGGCACTTTCGGGAAATAACTGCGGCTGCCCAAAACTTTGCCCTGGCGGATGAAAAGTACGTGCACACAAGCCATTCCAGCATCGAACGATACGCCGATCACATCCATGTCGTCGCCCGTATTGGACACAAATTGTTTTTCAGTGACGCGACGTACGGCCTGAATCTGGTCACGGATTCTTGCCGCTTCTTCAAATTCCAGACTTGCACTCGCCTGTTCCATTCGGCCAATCAGTTGATTTAATACCTGATCATCTTTACCCGAAAGGAACAAACGCACATATTCCACCTGCTGCGCGTAGTCTTCTTCGCTGACAAGGCCTGCAACACACGGCCCAAGGCAGCGCCCAATCTGGTATTGCAGGCAAGGGCGCGAGCGGTTGCGATAAACATTGTTTTCGCACTGACGAATCGGGAATATTTTTTGCAGCAACGCTAAGGTTTCACGTACCGCATAGCCATTAGGGAATGGCCCGAAGTATTCTCCTTTCGCGTGCTTCGCCCCACGGTGCATAGCAAGCCGCGGATGGGAATCGCTGCTGAGGAAAATAAAAGGATAGGATTTGTCATCACGCAGCAGCACGTTGTAGCGTGGCTGATAAAGCTTGATGTAGTTGTGCTCCAGCAACAACGCTTCCGTTTCGGTATGGGTTACCGTTACATCGATATGCTGGATTAATGCGACCAGAGCTTCCGTTTTACGGCTGGCAAGATTGCTCCTGAAGTAGCTCGACAGGCGCTTTTTTAGATCTTTGGCTTTACCAACGTAAATGACCGTCTCGCTGGCGTCATACATGCGATAGACGCCAGGTTTGCTGGTGACAGTTTTGAGAAAAGCGCGTGGGTCAAAGATATCACTCACTACTGATTAACGTCTCCGCACTAAATAAACCATGACGAATGGCCAGGTGTGTCAGCTCAACATCGCCACTGATATTCAGTTTACTAAACATGCGGTAACGGTAACTGTTGACCGTTTTCGGGCTGAGATTAAGCTGCTCTGAGATCTCATTGACCTTCTGGCCTTTGGTGATCATTAGCATAATCTGTAATTCGCGCTCCGACAAACTGGCAAACGGCGTATCCGTTTTTTCCGGTTCAATCTGGCTTAACGCCATTTGTTGAGCGATATCGGATGCGATGTAACGCTGGCCCGCATTAACCGAACGAATAGCATTGACCACGTCTTGCGGCGCAGCACCCTTACTTAAATAACCCGCAGCACCGGCCTGCATGACTTTTGTAGGTAGCGGATTTTCAGTATGTATTGTCAGCATAATCACTTTGATATCGGTTGAATATCGCGCGATTTTGCGGGTTGCTTCAAGACCGCCAATCCCCGGCATGTTCATGTCCATCAGGACCACATCAACCGGATGACTACGGCACCACTTTACGGCATCCTCACCGCAATTGACTTCACCTGATATCTTGATCCCTTTGATATCTTCAAGAATGCGTCGTATCCCTGCGCGCACCAGTTCATGGTCATCAACAAGAAGTACGTTGATCAAAGGGGAACTCTCCAGAAAAGGGATAACGCTGCTAAAATTACCTGAACATATTAACGGGTTTTCCGGCAACTTTAAAATGTAAAAACAGACTTTAAGAACATACACGTTTTTTGGAAATTTAATTGTACAGTGGAAACTATACAAGCACTTTCCAGAATTTGTGATTCGAAATAACAAAAACGCTTTTCATATTAGGAAAAACGATAATCCGTTAATATCAGATGCCCTAAATAATGCTGACAAAACCGCTTTTGGTTAACTATAAATAAACATAATAAAAACAATTTCGCAAAACCATGCAGGGACCAACCCACGGCATTAACGTAAGCACTAATAAAATGGTTTACGACTGTGCTATACTCCGCCGCCTTACGAAACCGTTACACGAAACAACGGTGTACCAACCGAGACCGAGGAACACAAATGAGCACTCCTGATTTTTCCACCGCAGACAACAGCAGTGAACTGGCAATTGAAGTCACCTGCCTGAAAGCTATGCTGACTCAGATGCTGAAAGCCATGGGCCAGGCCGATGCAGGCAAAGTTATCATCAAAATGGAAAAGCAAATTGCTCAAATGGAAGACTCGGCGCATGCAGAAGTGTTTGGTAACACTGTTAAGCAAATTAAACAGGCTTATCGTCAGTAATCGGTGAACGGCGGCTGGATGAGACATGTTTCATCAGCCGCTTGCAGGCAAGCATCACGCAGTTATAAACACGCAATAAATACCCTTTTCAAATTATCCCTGTCGCTGCGGCATAACAGGCAATCTGCGTTTTATTCGGCGCATTAAATTTCTTCTGCATATTTTTCTGATGAAAATTCACGGTGTTTTCTGATATCGATAAAATAATAGCGATTTCAGCCGATGTTTTCCCCTCACCCGTCCATTGCAATATTTCCCGCTCACGCTTACTGAGTTTTAACGTCATTGCATCCATCGACGAGTCATTAAGACGCGTTAATGTCATCAGGCTAAGTTCAGCCAGATATTGCAGACGTAACTCTAGTTCATCATCAGGTAATACTTTGCCCTTCCCGGCGGTACGAGAAACCGAGTAGAACCCCAATGCGCGATTAGGTGCCATCACACACTGGCTTATACCGCGACGTAGCCCGTGATCTCTTGCCGCATCCCAGAACGCCGGGGTATCACTAAACAGCTCATCATCCCAGGGTAAATTCCCACGCATGAAATTTTCAGGGCGTAGCACCGGGTCAATCGCAAAATAATTTTCTGCATGATAATGATCAAGCCAGGCCTGCGGATAAGAAGACCTTAATGACATTTTTGGTCGGGTAAAAGGAACAGGATGACGAATAAAAAGTGAGTAATAATCAAATTCCAACAGATCAGTTTGCTGATGCAGGATTTTTGTTATTTCGTCGGCCTGCGTAACAGACTGGAAGATATTAAGCGCATCCTGCCGCCAGCTAAAAAAGTTGCGATTAGGCATTATGTCTGGCTGTTCTCCTGACATTGAAATCATTCACAAATGTAATGCCTAACGCTATCACATTTATCAAATTTATTAATGTATTTTAACGGCCCCGTAACAGGGCCGTGCAGTCTACTGCGTGAGAAATTTTTCCAGGAACTGCTTAGTACGTGGCTGCTGGGGATTGGCAAACAATTCGCGGGCTGGGCCTTGTTCCACAATGCGACCTTGATCCATAAAAATAGCGCAATCGGCAACATCACGCGCGAAGCTCATTTCATGCGTCACGATAACCATTGTGCGCTTCTCTTCGGCTAACTGGCGAATCGTGCTTAACACCTCCCCCACCAGCTCCGGGTCAAGCGCTGAGGTTGGTTCATCAAACAGAATCACTTCCGGGCGCATCGCCAGCGCACGCGCAATTGCCACTCGCTGTTGCTGCCCACCAGAGAGGCGACGCGGATAACTGGTTTCTTTACCGCTCAAGCCCACTTTTGCCAGCAATTCACGCGCACGGGCAATCGCTTCGTCTTTCGGCTCACCTTTAACAATCACCGGCCCTTCAATAATATTTTCAATGACCGTGCGATGCGGGAACAAATTGAAGCTTTGAAACACGAAGCCAACATGCTGACGTAGCTCGCGCACAAGATTTCTCTGCTTACTGAGAGATTGCGTCGCATCAATAGTGATTTGACCCACCTTAATGGTTCCCGCTTCCGGCTGCTCCAGCAAATTAATGCAGCGCAATAGCGTGGTTTTACCGGAGCCGCTCGGCCCGATAATCGCCACTACTTCACCCTCTTTAACTTCCAGGTCGATGCCGTGCAGTACAGTCTGGCCGTGGAATTTTTTGACCAGTTGTTTTACGTCGATAGCACTCATTTTGGGTCCCTGTCCTGGCGGTTAAGCTGATTTTCAAAGTAGTTTTGCAACGACGAAAGCACCGTTGCCATCACCCAGTAAATCAATGAAGCCGCGAGATACATGGTAAACACTTCAAGCGTACGCGAAGTAATCAGCTGCGCCTGACGAAACAGTTCAGGAACCTGAATAGTTGCAGCAAGTGAAGTGTCTTTAACCAGACTGATGAAACTGTTGCTCAGCGGAGGTAACGCCACGCGCGCGGCCTGCGGTAAAATCGCCCGACGCAATGTTTGCCACGGAGTCATGCCAATACTCGCAGCCGCTTCCCACTGCCCTTTTTCGATTGACGAAATCGCTGCACGCAACGTTTCGGAAGCATAAGCCGCAGTATTAAGGGATAAACCAATCATCGCGGCCGGTATCGGATCAAGCTCAATGCCGAACTGCGGCAGGCCGTAGTAGATCATAAACAGCTGCGCGATGAGTGGCGTACCGCGAAAAATCGACACGTAAAAACGCGACAACAGCGAAAACGGTAAGAATGGCGACAAACGCATCAGCGCCAGTAAAAAACCGAGTATCAACCCAAAGAACATGCCGCCGATACTGAGCTGCAGCGTAAAGACTGCTCCCCGGAGTAGAAAGGGTGCTGAATCCAGCACCAGTTGAATACTTTCTTGCATACTTAAATGTACCCTGTGCGCTACAACGCGGTGGATGTCGCTGCGCTAATCCACCCTGGAAAATCTAATTATACGTACGGATGGTAAGCAAACAGCGCTGGCGCTCCACCGGTATGAATAAAGATTATCGGGCCGTCGTCTTTAAAACGCTTTTGTGCCACGCCATCAATTAACCCTGCCATCGCTTTGCCGGTATAAACCGGATCGAGCAAAATCCCTTCCAGCCGCGCCAGCAATTTAATAGCCTCAAGCCCTTCTTCATTTGGCTGACCATAGCCTGGAGCGAAATAATCATCCCAAAGCATTATTGGATTGTTAGCACTAACGCTCAGCGATTGCGCCACAGCCTGCTGCAACGCTTCCACTTTTGGCAGCTGTTGCGCGATAGTGCGCGAAACCGTGACACCAATTAAATCGACATCCGGCATCACTTGTTCCAGCCCTACCGCCAGGCCCGCATGAGTACCCGCGCTACCGGAGGCAACCACCACAGAAGAAACATTAACCGCGCCTTCACACTGCTGAGCGATTTCCAGCGCGCTTTCCACATAACCCAAAGCACCCAGCGCATTAGAGCCGCCAACCGGAATCACATACGGGCGGAAGCCCTGCACTTCGAGGCGCGTGGCAATTTCTTCTAGCTGCTGGTCTGGCGAATGCAACGCATCACACATTTCGATTTCGGCATCAAACAGGTCGAGCATCAAACGGTTGCCGTTAGTGAGATAATTTTCAGCCCTGGTACCAATCGGGTTTTCCAGCAGCGCGACACATTTAAGGCCGAGCTTGGCGGCAACCGCTGCGGTTTGGCGAACATGGTTCGACTGAATAGCTCCGGCAGTTACCAGCGTGTCCGCGCCTTCGCGCAATGCGTCGGCGGCCAGGAACTCAAGTTTGCGCAGTTTATTACCGCCCATCGCCATTGGCGTGGTGTCGTCGCGTTTGATGTAAATTTCGCGCCCCAGGTAATCAGAAAAACGCGGCAGATATTCGAGCGGCGTCGGGGCGCCGATAAACTCCAGACGCGGAAAGCGCGTCAGATTGTGCAGTGACATAAGCAACTCCAAAATAAAATCCAGATCCCTTCATTATGTACCAGCACCGGCAATTGCCTGCAAATACAAATAAAAAAGGCGGATATCGCTCGCGCTTATCCGCCTCAGGCTGCTTTTAAAAATTATTTGGTTACGTCAGCACCAAACCATTTTTCAGAAAGTTTTGCCAGTGAACCGTCTTTTTGCATCTCTGCGATGCCTTTATTGATCGCTTCAACCAGGTCCTCGTTGCCTTTACGCACAGCAACACCCGATTCCTGACGAGAGAACGCATCACCCGCGACAGCCAGGGTATCTTTGGTTTTCTTCACCAGATCCAGTGCTGCCAGGCGGTCAACCAGAATCGCATCAATACGGCCTACGCGCAGATCCTGATATTTCGTTGGATCATCATCATAGGTACGGATATCAACGCCCTGCACATTGGCACGCAACCACTCTTCGTAGTTAGTCCCAAGGCCAACGCCTACTTTTTTACCTTTCAGGGAATCCGGCCCGGTGATGCTGCCTTCATTGCCCTTTTTCACCAGCGCCTGAATACCAGAAACGGTGTACGGCGTGGAGAAATCATATTTTTTCTTACGAACATCGGAGATGGTCACCTGGTTGATCACCACGTCGATGCGTTTGGAATCCAGCGACGCCAGCATTCCATCCCATTTGGTCGGTTTCAGCGAGGCTTTAACGCCCATGTGCTGCGCCAGCTGCTCGGCAAATTCCACTTCAAAACCGGTCAGTTTGCCGTCATCGCCCTGGAAGCTGAATGGCGGATAAGTGCCTTCCAGCCCAACCAGCAGCGTGCCGCGCTCTTTCACTTTTGCCAGCAAGTTTTCCGCAGCAAACGTTTTAACACTCGCGCCCGCTACCAGTGCCACAGCCAGTACGCCCATCAGCGCCTGACGCCCCACCATTGCAAATTTCATAGTTACCCCGAATGTTTATATTTTGGTTGTATTGTAACGACTTAATATAATCAATCAAAACCACTGCGCTACAACTTATGCCATTTTAATATATATCAGAAGTTGATTTATTTTCCTGGAAATGGGCGGCAGTATTTTGGTTCAGGATTTGAAACTGCCCGTACTTGCGCAGTGCGATACGGTAGTTATTGGTGCTGGTTGGCGGCAACCACTCGTCAAATGAATCATCGAGGTACGCCTTAGCGGAGGAAGGTGTGGGAATATTTTTCGAAGCAAGATGATTACCCAGGCGGCGCAAGCGCACCACATACTCACGAATAGTGCCGTGGCTCATCTCGGTTTGTTCAAACAGGTACTCTTTAAAACCTATGATATCGAAATAATGCTGCTGATCTTTGCAGTACAGATCACCGCAAAAACGGCACAGCGCAGCCCAGGACTGGCGTTCAAGCTGCCAACTGTTCTCATCGATTAAGGTATCAAGTTGCGCAATCGCAGTTTTGCTGACAATTTCCCCACGATGCGTAAGCGTGATTCTGTCGAGCAACTTCGCGCACTGCGCACAATGCGTTTGTGTGTGTTTAAAGTCTTTTAAATAGCGGCTTAATGGTCGTTTTTTTAATTGCTGCACCGTCATGATGTTATCCCGGTCGTCTTATAATATGCGGCACTCCCTACAACTTACCGAGCTTAGTGCGTAAGCGTTTAATCGCCTGGCTGTGCAACTGACTCACGCGCGACTCCCCCACATCCAGCACCGCACCAATCTCTTTGAGATTAAGCTCTTCCTGGTAGTAAAGGGTCAGCACCATTTTTTCGCGATCCGGCAATGCCTCAATGGCGTCCATCACACGCTGGCGTAAATTTCCTTCCAACAGCTGTTGTAAAGGGTTCGCCTGCTGATGCTCTTCGGTAATCAGTTCGATACTATCGCCATGCTCTTCACGCCACTCATCATAAGAAAAGAGTTGGCTGTTGTTGGTGTCGAGCAACATCTGACGGTATTCGTTGAGCGGGATATCTAACCGGTCGGCCACTTCTGTTTCAGTGGCATTACGGCCCAGCTCTTGCTCCAGTTGACCAATTGCCTGCGCAACGCCGCGGGCGTTACGCCTGACGCTGCGGGGCACCCAGTCACGGCTGCGCAACTCATCAAGCATCGCCCCACGGATGCGCTGCACCGCGTAGGTAGTAAATGCCGTTCCTTGCAGGGCATCATAACGGTCCACTGCGTTTAACAACCCGATGCCGCCCGCCTGTAGCAGGTCGTCAAGCTCCACACTCGCGGGCAGGCGTACCTGCAGGCGCAATGCTTCGTGACGCACCAGCGGTACATAACGCTGCCACAGCGAGTGTTTATCCATTACACCTTCAGCGGTATACAGTGAATTCACGATAAACAGCCCTGCGTTAGTTGAGTTATCGGCATGATTATCCGTTTCTGGAGGGGTTTTAATCGCAAGAATAGTGGGTGAAATGAGGGGTTATTTGGGGTTATGGGTAACAACCATAACGAAAAAACCCCGCAAGCGCGGGGTTGGGTCAGGAATTTGCGTTTTTTTATAAAACTTAACGCAGCAGAGACAACACGCCCTGCGGTACCTGGTTAGCCTGTGCCAGAACAGAAGTACCAGCCTGCTGCAGGATCTGCGCGCGGGACATGTTGGAAACTTCGGTCGCGTAGTCAGCATCTTCGATACGGCTACGAGCAGAGGTCAGATTGTTAACGGTGTTACCCAGGTTGGTGATGGTAGAATCAAAACGGTTCTGGATCGCACCAAGTGAACTACGCTGCGCATCAACAATTTTCAATGCATCATCTAACGTAGTCAAGATATCGGGATTGCTAGAGATAGCAGTCCCACTTGTTGCTTTTTTGGTTGTGGTATCAATAGCAGCACGGTTGTATGAACCATCTGTATTTTTCACAACATACCCATCAGTTCCATCTGCTTTCTTATATGAATGTAGCTCTTGGTTTGCTGAAAGAGATTTAGTATCAACTACCAAAGTTTTATCTGCTTTTTGCAACTGCGTCACTTCTGTCTTTTCATTAACATCAGCTGCTGCTACAACTGCTGTACTTGAATCCCATGTCACCTTGCCGGCTGCATCTGTTACATCTGCGTCGTAATACTTATCATCTGAACCTTTAACAACAAATCCAGAGCCATCAGCTTTTGCAAACACGCCTTGTGAAGTCAGCTTGGTCGTAGCTCCGTCAGTTTGAACGCTAGCGTCTACAGATTTATAAGTTAGAGTAACATTATCACCATCACTAATTTTGGCACCAACGCTAGCAGTATCAAAACCAGTATCAACAGAGAATTTTCCCAGACCCAGAGTAGTGGTATCAATTTTTTTCAGATCAATTTCGATTTTCTCTCCATCTTTCGCTCCAACTTGAATGCCAAGTTTAGTATCTTGACTCAAAACTTTGACTCCGTTGAACTGAGTCTGACCAGAAATTCGGTCTATTTCCTGAAGGCGCTGCTCAATTTCCTGCTGTATGGACTGGACATCACTATCAGAGTTAGTTCCATTCTGTGACTGTACAGAAAGCTCACGCACACGCTGTAAGTTATTGTTGATTTCGTTCAGAGCACTTTCCGTGGTTTGAGCGATTGAGATACCGTCGTTAGCGTTACGGGAAGCCTGAGTCAGACCTTTAATGTTGGATGTGAAACGGTTAGCAATTGCCTGGCCCGCTGCATCGTCTTTCGCGCTGTTAATACGCAGACCGGAAGACAGACGCTCAATCGCAGTGCCCAGAGAAGACTGAGATTTGTTCAGATTGTTTTGGGTCAACAGCGACAGGCTGTTAGTGTTGATAACTTGTGCCATGATTTTTTCCTTATCAATTCACATTTTGTGGTTGGGCTGTTGCCCACGGTTTCTCACCGTCTACCCATGTATCGGCACACTATTTTCGAACTTTAGAAATATTTCACTTTTTAACTAGCCGCAGAAATAACCCGCAACGCCTTCACTATTCCCTCCATTAATTGGCTGCAAATATCATTAAACTTTGCCGCGTGAATGCCGATACCACTGTGAATAATTGTTAGTAATGAAAAGGGATTAATTAATGGCTAGCGTTTCTTCATTAGGGATCGGCTCTAACCTGCCGTTGGATACTTTATTAGCCAACCTCACCACAGCAGAGAAAGGCCGACTGACACCGATTACCGCGCAACAGTCCAGCTATAGTGCAAAGCTCACAGCTTATGGCTCAATCAAAAGTGCAATTGAAAAATTCCAGACTGCTAACACTGCACTTAATGACGCCACCCTTTTTAAAAGCAGTACAGCCACTAGCAGTACTACTGATTTAGGCGTGAGTACTGGTGCAGGAGCCGCCGCAGGCAAATACATCATTAGCGTTACACAGTTAGCACAAGCTCAATCATTGGCTACTGGCGGTATCGCCAGCGCGACCGATAAACAAAGCAGTGTTTCCTCTTCTGACCGCACGCTGCTCATTAACCAGCCAGGTCGTAAAGAGCCGTTGGAAATCAAACTTACCGACGACCAAACCTCACTGAATGGTATTCGAGATGCGATTAACGCCGCTGATAGTGGTGTTTCTGCAAGCGTCATTAAGAATAAAAGTGGTGAATTCCAGTTAGTTATTTCATCGGCTGAAACCGGTGTAGATAACGCGATGACGATTAGCGTCACTGGTGACAGCGAACTCAACGATCTGCTCGGATATGATTCAAAAACTAAAATGGGCAATTTAACGCAAACTATTGCTCCTCAAAATGCCCTGCTAACTATCAATAATATCGAAGTCGAGAGCGGCAGTAATACTATTAAAGACACGCCAGAAGGCGTCACTCTGACTCTGAGCAAAGAAGTCACCAACGCCACCGTTACGGTGACCAAAAGCAATGATAAAGCGACCGCCGCCATCAAGACTTGGGTTGATGCTTATAATTCTTTGCTGGATACCTTTAGTTCCCTCACCAAATATACTGAGGTTGAGGCCGGTGCTGACCAAAATACCGGTAATGGTGTTTTGCTAGGTGATAACGTGGTTCGTACTGTTCAAAGCGGCATTCGTTCCCAATTCACAGCAAGCGACACAGGATCAAAATTCAGTACATTATCGCAAATTGGGGTAACTGCGGACCCAACCACCGGCAAGTTGAAAATTGACGATACTAAGCTAACGGATGCATTAGCCAGTAACTCGGTCGACACGCAAAAATTACTGGTCGGCGACGGCAAAACTACCGGCATCACCACGTCCACTGCGAATCTGGTAAAAGATTATCTCAAGGACGACGGCATCATCGATAGCGCCACCACCAGCATAAACGCCACGCTAAAAAGCCTCACCAAACAGTATCTGGCGGTTAGTTCCAGCATCGACGACACCATCGCCCGATACAAAGCTCAGTTTACGCAACTCGATACCATGATGAGCAAGCTGAACAACACCAGTAATTATTTAACTCAACAATTCTCATCCAGCAGTTCCTGATAACAAGAGGTAATTATGTACAGCTCGCGGGGTACACAAGCATATGCTCAGATTGGTGTGGAAAGCGCCGTAATGAGCGCGAGTCCTCATCAACTGATTGTGTTGCTTTTTGATGGAGCATTAAGCGCTTTGGTCAGAGCTCGCTTGTTTATGCAGCAAGGAGCGCTGGCCGCGAAAGGTGAGGCACTGAGCAAAGCTATCAACATTATCGATAACGGCCTGAAAGCAGGTTTAGATAATGAGAAAGGTGGCGAAGTAGCAGAGAACTTATCGTCTCTGTATGACTATATGATTCGCCGTCTGATGCTGGCCAATCTGCGTAATGATGTTGAAGCAATAGAAGAAGTTGAAGGGCTATTGACCAACATTGCCGATGCCTGGAAACAGATTTCACCTCTGAACGCTGCGCGGGAGCCTGCCTAATGTCGCCGTATGTCGAACTGATCAGCCGCTGGCAGAACGTTGTGTTGTTAAGCCAGTCGTTGCTGGAACTGGCGGAACGTGGCGAGTGGGATTTATTGCTGGAACAAGAAATGGCGTACCTGCAAGGCATTGAAGTACTGAACGCTAACCCTATTCCGCCTGGAACGGCGAAAAGTGTGCAGGATATGTTGCAGCAAAATCTCGAGCAAATCCTGGCTAACGAACAGGCGCTCAAGAATCTTTTGCAGCAGCGCCTTGATGAACTCAGTGCGTTAATCGGCCAGTCATCACGCCAGCAAACGCTCAACCACACGTATGGGCGCTTATCTGGCCAGTTACTCGTTCCAGATGCACCGCAATAATATTCAATCGACCAGTAACTCCCTCATAAATCCAAAAATCTTCCATACTCCAGAGGTCAGCTAAATGACTCCTGGAGCATGGATTCGATGAAAAACCCAACCCTGTTGCAATGTTTTCACTGGTATTACCCCGGCGGCGGTGAGTTGTGGCGTGAGATAGAAGCGCTGGCTCCAAACCTCAATGACATCGGCGTCAATATGGTCTGGCTACCGCCCGCCTATAAAGGCAGTTCTGGCGGCTATTCGGTAGGTTATGACTGTTATGATCTTTTTGACCTTGGCGAGTTCGACCAGAAAGGATCGGTCGCCACGAAATATGGCGATAAAAACCAATTGCTGGCAGCCATAAAAGCCTTGCAAGAAAATGAGATATCCGTGCTGCTTGATGTGGTGGTCAACCACAAAATGGGGGCAGATGAAAAAGAACAGATTCGTGTTAATCGCGTCAACGAAGAAAACCGTAATGAAATAGACGACGAAGTGATCGAATGTGAAGCCTGGACGCGCTACACCTTCCCTGCCCGTGCGGGCAAATATTCGCAATTCATCTGGGATTACAAATGCTTTAGCGGTGTCGACCACATCGAAAACCCGACCGAAGATGGCATATTCAAAATCATCAACGACTACACCGGCGAAGGCTGGAACGACCAGGTTGATGACGAACTCGGTAACTTTGACTATTTGATGGGCGAAAATATCGACTTCCGAAACCACGCCGTAACAGAAGAGTTGAAATACTGGGCGCGTTGGGTGATGCAAGAAACGGGCTGCAATGGCTTTCGACTGGATGCGGTAAAACACATCCCCGCCTGGTTCTACAAAGAATGGATTGAGCATGTGCAGGAAGTCGCCGAACAGCCGCTGTTTATCGTTGCTGAATATTGGTCGCACGAAGTCGAGAAACTTCAGGAATATATTGCCCAGGTGGATGGCAAAACGATGTTGTTTGATGCGCCGCTGCAAATGAAGTTTCACCAGGCGTCAAAACAAGGCAGTGATTACGACATGAGCCAGATTTTTACCGGCACTCTGGTCGAAGCCGATCCTTTCCACGCTATTACTCTTGTCGCTAATCACGATACACAACCGCTGCAATCCCTCGAAGCTCCCGTTGAACCCTGGTTCAAGCCACTGGCTTATGCATTGATTTTATTACGCGAAAACGGGGTACCAAGCGTGTTTTATCCTGACTTATTTGGTGCCAGCTATGACGACGAAGGTGGCGATGGCGAAACTTACCACATCGATATGCCCGTCATCGAACAGCTTGATGATTTAATCCATGCCCGCGAACGCTTTGCCCACGGCGTGCAAACGCTCTATTTCGATCACCCCAACTGCATTGCGTTCAGCCGAAGTGGTACTGATGAAAACCCTGGTTGTGTCGTCGTGTTGTCGAATGGTGATGAAGGCGAAAAAGTGATTACGCTTGGGGATAATTACGGTGGCAAAAACTGGCGAGATTATCTGGGGAATCGTGAAGAGATTATTACTACTGATGAAAATGGGATTGCGACATTTGCCTGTAATGGCGGCAGCGTCAGCGTGTGGGTAATGGAAGAAGCGTTATAACTTGAAGGTGAAACCGGGGTTATTTTAACTACAATATAAGCTCCTCCCCCTGATAAGGGGGAGGTTGGAAGGGGATCGCCGCTTACGGCAACCTGGTTTCCAGCGGGTTTTTCTGCAAATAATCAGCACATTCTTGCGTTGGGCGCTCGACACGTTTCATCGTCATACCCGCGTATTCCAGCGTATCGCCTTCACGTTCAACGCTATAAACTTCCCGCTTGTTCGTGACGTTATACCAGTCATCTGAACGCAGAGTCAGTTTACCCGGCAGAGCAATCACGCGTTGCCACTGGCGGCAATCCAGCGTATCCCCTTCGGGCGTAACCACCAGCGTGGCTATCGCTTCCGGGCTCACCATTTCACTTTGCGGCCCTTGTGACTGCCAATATCCGGCAAGTCCAGCAGGCGCTGGGGTTTTAACTACGTCGCGGTAATCATCAATCTGCACACAACCGCTCAACGCCAGCAACACTGTCAGTAATGCAATCTTCTTCATCATCTATCCCGACTGCGGAGAAAAAATAATTTTCGCATTAAAGCACTTAACCCGCCAGTGTTTCAGTGGCTTGCAGTGAAGTGATGCGGGAATGGTGCTAACGCCCCACAATTTGAAAGATAACGAACAGACAAATTTTCGCAGGCTATTATGGCGAGTTATTAATTATGAATTAAGATTATTCTCATGAGCCTTAAAAGGGATGTCGCCATGCGTGATTTCTTATCCATATTAAAACATGACTTAAAAATCAATACCGCCAAATCTAAACTGATCATTCTGATTTTCAGGATGGCGACCATTCACGCCAAAACAAAAGCACTTTATCCACTGTCACTGATGTTTGTGATATTAAATAGAGTGATTAATGAGGGGCTTTTTGGCGTGGAGCTTTCCTACCATTTAAAAATCGGTAAAGGCTTTAAGATTTGGCACGGTAACTCAATGATTATCAACAGAAGCTGTGTGATTGGCGAAGGGTTTACCATCCGGCAATTTTGCACCCTTGGCAGCAATAAACATGGCGTTGATATCAAATTTAAAGTGGGCAATAACGTCAATATGGGCGCGCATTCATGCATCATTGGCGATGACATCGAGATAGGCGACAACGTCACCATTGGCGTTGGAACGCTAGTTTTAAAAAGCGTCCCATCAAATAGCACGGTTATTTCAAGTAACAAAATGGTGATTATTGAAAAACAAGAAACGCTGGCTGTTTAAATTAAATATCATGCTTTGGTTGTATTGACTTATTTCAGTAAACCGGAGCATGGATATTCTATGTAATAACACTAAACCTGCATGTTCATTATTTCCTGATACGCCGACACCATCTTGTTCCGCACCTGGATGCCCATCTGTAACGAAACCGACGATTTTTGCAGATCGACCATCACATCGTTGAGTGCAACCCCTGGCTTACCGACAGCAAAATTTTCAGCCTGGGTACGGGCAGCGGTTTGTGTTTCGCTGATTCGCCCAAGTGCTGCCTGCAACTCACCGGCAAAGCTGACTTTAGGTTCGTTATTCTGAACCGGATTCCCCGCCGACAGCGCGGTTGCCTGCAACTGCTGAAGTACACCTTCGATGCCCTGAATCGCCATTTCCCTGCCCCAGTGAATTTTAACGCCGCAAGATTACCACCTTGTCAATAGGATAAAGGCGGTAAATAGCGTCAATAAATAGAGCTAATTCAGCCATCGAAAATTCTGAGAAAGAAAATAATGACGTTGCCATCTATGTGGAACTTTTGTTGTGGTTGTCGACCCGGGAGCTCGTTTTGTTCACTCTTTCTATTAAATATGTTGTCTATGCCCAGTTGCGGGGTGCTCAATGACCGCAGCGGCCCAGGCACAAACGCCACAAAACAAAACCCAGGAGTGGCTGAACCGCATTCGCGCGAATCCTAAAATCCCGTTGATGATCGCAGGTGCTGCGGCTATCGCCATTCTTGTTGCGCTGGTGCTGTGGGCCAAAGCGCCTGATTACAAAGTGCTTTACAGCAATCTGGCCGATCAAGACGGTGGCGCCATCGTCACACAGTTGACCCAAATGAATGTGCCTTATCGCTTCTCTGATAACGGCAGCGCGATTGAAGTGCCCGCCGATAAAGTCTATGACCTGCGTTTACGCCTCGCCCAACAAGGTTTGCCGAAAGGTGGTGCTGTAGGTTTTGAGCTGCTGGATCAGGAAAAATTCGGCATCAGCCAGTTTAGTGAACAAATCAATTACCAGCGTGCGCTGGAAGGCGAACTGGCACGTACCATCGAAACGCTCGGTCCGGTAAAAACTGCGCGAGTGCATCTTGCGATGCCAAAACCTTCTTTATTCGTCCGCGAACAAAAATCCCCTTCTGCTTCCGTTACGCTGAGCCTTGAGCCTGGGCGCGCATTAGATGAAGGGCAAATCAGTGCTGTCGTCCATATGGTTTCCAGCGCCGTTGCTGGTTTGCCGCCGGGTAACGTTACATTAGTCGATCAAGGCGGGCATCTGCTTACGCAGTCCAATACCGCAGGTCGCGATCTTAATGACGCACAGCTAAAATATGCGATGGATGTCGAAAATCGCTTCCAGCGCCGTATCGAATCCATTCTTGGGCCAATCGTCGGCAGCGGTAATGTCCATGCGCAGGTGACTGCACAGATTGATTTCGCCAACAAAGAACAAACCGAAGAACAGTATCGCCCGAATAGCGACCCTTCTCAGTCTGCTGTCCGTTCACGCCAGCTAAACCAAAGTGAGCAAGTGAATGGCCGTAACCCAGGCGGCGTGCCGGGTGCACTTTCAAACCAGCCTGCTCCAGCTAATAACGCACCGATTTCGACGCCTCCGCAAACTAATCCGGCTAACGCGCCGCAACCAAACCAGGCGACGTCAACATCAAGCCAGACCGGTTCGAGCAATACCCAGCGTGACGAAACCACCAACTACGAAGTCGACCGCACCATCCTGCATACCAAGCTGAACGTGGGTGATGTTCAACGCCTGTCTGTTGCGGTTGTCGTGAACTACCGCCAGTTAGCCGATGGTAAACCGTTACCGTTGACCGCCGATCAGATGAAGCAAATTGAAAACCTGACGCGCGAAGCAATGGGCTTTTCCGACAAACGCGGCGACACGCTCAACGTAGTGAACTCGCCGTTTAGCGCAACCGAAGAAACCAGCAACGAGCTGCCATTCTGGAAACAACAGGCCTTCTTCGAAATGCTGATGTCGGCTGGCCGCTGGTTGGTGGTGTTGATTGTTGCCTGGCTGCTGTGGCGCAAAGTGGTTCGCCCACTGGTGCAACGCAAAGAAGTTGTGCAGCAAGCCAAGGTTGAGGCTCAGCGCCAGCAAGCGGAAGAAGACGACGCAGTTTCTGTACGCCTGACCAAAGACGAACAGCAACAGCAGCGCAAAATGAACCAGCGCCTCAGTGCTGAAGTGATGAGCCAACGTATTCGCGAGATGTCTGATAACGATCCGCGCGTGGTTGCGCTGGTTATACGCCAATGGATGAGTAACGAACTATGAGTATTAGCGGAACAGAGAAAAGCGCAATTCTGTTGATGACCATTGGTGAAGACCGTGCCGCTGAGGTGTTTAAGCATCTCAGCCCACGCGAAGTCCAGCATCTCAGTGCGGCAATGGCCAGCATTCGCCAGATTTCCAACAAACAGCTAACGGAAGTGTTGGCTGAGTTCGAGCAAGAAGCTGAGCAATTCGCAGCACTTTCGATTAACGCTAACGATTACCTGCGTTCGGTGCTGATCAAAGCGCTGGGCGAAGAACGCGCGTCCAGCCTGTTGGAAGATATTCTGGAAACCCGCGAAACCACGTCGGGCATGGAAACGCTCAACTTTATGGAACCGCAAAGTGCCGCCGACCTTATCCGCGACGAGCACCCGCAGATCATCGCCACCATTTTGGTTCACCTCAAACGTGGCCAGGCGGCCGATATTCTGGCGCTGTTCGACGAGCGTTTACGCCACGATGTGATGCTGCGTATCGCCACCTTCGGCGGCGTTCAGCCTGCGGCTCTGGCCGAATTGACCGAAGTGCTCAACAACCTGCTTGACGGCCAGAATCTCAAACGCAGCAAAATGGGCGGCGTGAGAACGGCGGCAGAAATCATCAACCTGATGAAAACGCAGCAGGAAGAAGCGGTTATCTCCGCAGTGCGCGACTTCGACGGCGAACTGGCACAAAAAATCATCGACGAAATGTTCCTGTTCGAAAACCTGGTCGAAGTCGACGACCGCAGTATTCAGCGCCTGTTGCAGGAAGTGGAATCCGAATCACTGCTTATCGCCCTCAAAGGTGCAGAACAGCCGCTGCGCGAGAAATTCCTGCGCAACATGTCGCAACGTGCAGCAGATATTCTGCGCGACGACCTTTCCAACCGCGGCCCGGTGCGCCTGTCGCAGGTGGAAAACGAACAGAAAGCGATTCTGCTTATCGTCCGTCGTCTGGCAGAAACCGGCGAGATGGTAATTGGCACCAGCGAGGATACTTATGTCTAACTCGCTGCCGTGGAAAATCTGGACGCCAGACTCCCTCGACCCACCCTCGCTGGCCTTCGAGCCGCTGTTTCAGTCAGATTCTGATGTAGATGAGTCTGAACAGCCGCAGGAAAGCGAGCCAGATTTGCAGCAACAGTTGGCCCAGATGCAGATTCAGGCGCATGAACAGGGTCATCAGTTAGGTTACGCAGCGGGCCATACGTCCGGGGCAGAAGAAGGCCGCAAAGCGGGTTTTCAGCAAGGGCTGGAACAAGGTCTTGCTGAAGCTAAACAGCAACAAGCGCCAGTGCATGCCCGTATGCAGCAATTGGTCAGCGAATTTCAGTACACGCTGGATGCGCTCGATAGCGTCATCGCTTCTCGCTTGATGCAGATGGCGCTGGAAGCCGCTCGCCAGGTAATTGGCGAAACCAAAGGCATTGATAACAAAGCCTTGATTACTCAGATTCAAACTCTTTTACAGCAGGAACCACTGTTCAGTGGCAAACCACAACTGCGTGTTCACCCGGATGATTTGCAACGCGTCGAGGAGATGTTGGGTGCCACACTCAGCCTGCATGGCTGGCGTTTGCGCGGTGACCCGAATTTGCATCAAGGCGGCTGCAAAGTTTCCGCTGACGAAGGCGATCTCGACGCCAGTGTCGCTACGCGCTGGCAGGAACTCTGCCGCCTCGCAGCACCAGGAGTCTTGTGATGACCGCCCGTCTGACTCGCTGGCTCAATACGCTCGACAGTTTCGAAGCGAAAATGTCGCAACTGCCAACGGTGCGCCGCTATGGTCGCCTGACGCGTGCAACCGGCCTGGTGTTGGAAGCAACCGGTCTGCAACTGCCGTTGGGCGCAACCTGCATTATTGAACAACACTCCCGCGACATTGAATGTGAAGTCGTTGGTTTTAATGGACAAAGACTGTTCCTGATGCCGCTTGAAGAAGTGGAAGGCATTTTGCCCGGTGCGCGCGTTTACGCCCGCGCGACCAGCGAAAGTGGCCTGCACAGCGGGAAACAATTGCCCCTCGGCCCAGAGTTACTTGGCCGTGTGTTGGATGGCAGTGGACGCCCGCTCGACAGCCTCCCGGCACCGGAAACCACCTTGCGTGGCGCGCTGGGTGCCGCTCCGTTCAACCCTCTGCAACGAACTCCCATCGAACATGTTCTGGATGTCGGCGTGCGGCCAATCAACGCGTTGCTGACTGTTGGCCGTGGGCAGCGTATGGGCCTGTTTGCCGGTTCCGGTGTGGGTAAAAGTGTGCTGCTCGGGATGATGGCGCGTTATACCCAGGCCGACGTGATTGTGGTCGGGTTAATCGGTGAGCGTGGACGTGAAGTAAAAGACTTTATCGAGAATATTCTTGGCCCTGAAGGCCGCGCCCGCTCGGTGGTCATCGCTGCGCCTGCGGATGTTTCACCGCTGCTGCGTATGCAGGGTGCTGCGTATGCCACGCGTATCGCCGAAGATTTCCGTGACCGCGGCCAGCATGTGTTGCTGATTATGGACTCCCTCACCCGCTACGCGATGGCACAGCGTGAAATCGCACTGGCGATTGGTGAGCCTCCGGCAACCAAAGGCTACCCGCCTTCCGTATTTGCCAAACTTCCGGCGCTGGTCGAACGTGCGGGTAACGGCATTTCCGGCGGGGGTTCGATTACCGCGTTTTATACCGTTCTGACCGAAGGCGACGATCAGCAAGATCCGATTGCCGACTCGGCACGCGCCATTCTTGACGGCCATATTGTGTTGTCGCGCCGCCTGGCAGAAGGCGGCCACTACCCCGCCATCGACATTGAAGCGTCGATAAGCCGTGCCATGACGTCATTGATTACCGACCAGCACTACGCACGCGTACGTCATTTCAAACAACTGTTATCCAGTTTCCAGCGCAACCGCGATTTGGTCAACGTTGGCGCATATGCCAAAGGCAGCGACCCGCAGCTCGACAAAGCGATTGTGCTGTGGCCGCAACTGGAAGCCTTTTTGCAACAAGGGATTTTCGAACGCAGCGGCTGGGAAGAAGCTTGTCAGTCTCTGGAGATTATTTTCCCGACGGTTTGATCCTGTAGGGTGGAATGGTTCATTTCACCCTACAGGGTAGATACGATATTATTCTTAACTCTACCAGCCATATTTCAGCACCAGTAGTAACGCCCCAAAAAAAACCAACATATGTAGATTATTAATAATATAAGCGTCAAAACTGTGAATGATAATTTTATATACTCATGAAAAATGACATTCTTTATCAACCGAATAAAAAGGGGGATCGATAACACTAAGAATGACACAATGCCATATGTAGCCCTTGTATCGAATGAATCATGGGGAACACTACAAATAGACTCGCCAGGCTGCAACAAAGCATCATATTTATTTAAAGAAATAAAGATCAAGAAAAAACCACATACAGCCACATATAAAACCGTGGTAACACCCTCACATAAAATTTCTTTTTTCATTCTATATACCTAGAAGTTGCTTGATATGCGGTCGTATTTGCAATAACCTCAACCCGTATGAAATTAAGTCATACTCATCCGTCCCATATACTGGGTTACCCATTCTTGCCTTAATGAAATCTTCACGACTCCTTTCTGTTCCTCGATTATACCTTATTCCTGCAAGAATATATTGTTCGTCCGTTAAATACATAGATGCACAATCTGGATAATCGAACAAAATCAAATTTCTTAAATGCGTAGCGACTAACCTAAGATTAAATTCATCCTCTAGCAAACAATTTGATAACTCTAATTGATCTCTTGTTGTTAATTTATCAGGATCAAGGCCTAAGGTATTTATTGCAACTCTGAGTTGCATTGCAACCGATCCAAAAGAGGTTTTTAACGGATCTTTTGCCCACCCTATCGGTGAAAACATACGCCTCGATTCATGAACATAAATTTTATATGACTCTGGTTTACCTGCGACTTCAATCCATGCAACTCCTCCTAATAAATCTGGTGGTATTCCCATAGCGTCTGCATGTTTAATTATTTTGTTTTTATTATATTGAATATATGCATCTTTATAAGCATTAGAATAATATTCCCCACTTTTCATTTGCGCATTATTTCGACGAAACTTCCAGTATAAAACATCAATTTCATCCCATTTTCTGAACTTCACCTTAGTGATGTCACAGAATCTGTTTCGGGCAATAATATTATTGTCCATATCAATATGCTCTCTCATCCCAGATACTGTAGCCCGACGTCCCTGCTACATGATGCTTCCATGTTATGTCTCTATATAACACTGAGATCATTTCTTCTGGTTGGTTGTCTGAATGACTCACGGAATGCGGATAATTAATGGCTACTTTACTTAGTGTCGCCCGCCTTGCTTCTACTGAATAAAAAAGCTCTTGTGTTCCGAACCTGGAGGTTCGATACATATCGAATATAAGTTCCAGTCTTTCATTAGAATCAAGAGCCATAGCCAATAATGGTGATGATTTATCTACTGGCTTGAAAAAATTAATAGCATGATGATTTACACTTTGTTCTCGGGTCAACATATGATCAAGCTGTAAAACAAGAACCTGGTCTCTATGATTTACCTGATATTTATTCCCTAATGAGTCATAGGTTCCGCACCCTGCAGAAATGACACCCTGAGACAAACCGGTAATTTTTACATATATATTGTTCGCCATAACATTCATCCTATGAATACTATAAAATTCAATGAAATACGCACAATCATGATACACAGATTACATTTCCCTCATACCTGATTACGTCAAAAAGTCCGATTCCTGCAACTCCCTCCCTTCATTAACTAAAGCGACAAATAGCCCCATTAAACCAACCTATTTCAGCCATCAATAACCACCCCTGCCCTCAGAATGGAGGAGCTCGCGATTATGCGTCGGCGGCACCTGGAGAAAATCATGAACCAAAGCACAGCACTGGATACCCTGCATGACCTTGCCGAGAAAGAAGTTGAGGATGCGGCAGTACGCTTAGGGGAAATGCGCCGTGGATTTCAGCAGGCAGAAGAACAACTCAATATGCTGATCAACTATCAGTATGAGTACAGCTCCAGCCTCAATGACAGCATGAGCCAGGGCATTGCCAGTAACCGTTGGCAGAACTATCAGCAGTTTATACAAACACTTGAGAAAGCCATCGACCAGCACCGCCTGCAGCTGACGCAGTGGACGGGCAAGGTAAATCAGGCGCTCAACATGTGGCAAGAAAAGCAAAAACGATTACAGGCCTGGCGCACGTTGCAGGAGCGCAAAGCCGCGCAAGTGTTACTGGCTGAGAACCGGCTTGATCAAAAACAGATGGATGAATATGCCCAGCGGGCAACACTGAGGAAAGTAGAATGATTACGCAGCCCCTGATGATAACTACTCCTGATGTCGCAAGCAGTTCGTCTGGTTCAGGTAGCGCAAGTGCCGCTGATAAAGGTTTTAGCGAGGATTTTCTGAGCCTGCTCGGCAAAGCGTTACCGGGCCAGGTGACTTTGGCTGATGGCAAAACCGTGTCACTCGAAGCGGCGCTGAGCAAAACAGCAGCTAAAGGCACCGCCACGGCTGATGAAAAAGCCACGCTCGCGTCGCTGCTGGATAATCTTGATACGCCAGAAGCGTTATCTGCGTTGTTATCCAACGTGAAGAAAACCAGCACCGACGAGAAAACGTCGCAAATTGAAGCGCTGCATGAGCAAGACCACACGCTGAGCAATGCCGATGTGCAGGCATTAAGCGCGTTGTTTGCCATGTTACCGCAGCAAACGCCGACCACCAGCGCCCTCAATGTTCAGCCTGAAGGTGATAAAGGTGTTTCCGTTGATCTGAAATCATTGCTTTCAGGTAGCGGTATAAAAAACACGCTCACGGATGACGCACGCAATGATTCCGCTGCGTTAGATAAAACTGCGCGTCTGGATAATTCACCTGCTGCCAAAAGCGCACCGTTAAACAATGGCGAACCTGTCGTAGACATCAAAACATTTACCGTGAGCAACACGGAAAATGGCAACCGTGATGCCGCGGCAAACAACACCAGCACCGCTTCCCCACTTTTGACACCAACCGTCAGTAGCGCAACCGTTGCGACACCGGCCACAACTCAGATTGCGGTACCTGTCGCCCCGCAGATCAGTGCGCAGTTGGGAAGCCAGGAATGGCAGCAGGCTGTCAGCCAGCACATCACGCTATTCACCCGCCAGGGCCAGCAAAGTGCTGAGTTACGTCTGCATCCTGAAGATCTGGGTCAGATTCAAATCAGCATGAAGATTGATGACAACCAGGCGCAATTGCAGATGGTTTCGGCGCACAGCCACGTGCGTGCCGCTCTGGAAGCGGCGTTGCCCACTTTGCGTACGGCGCTGGCAGAAAGCGGCATTCAGCTTGGGCAAAGCAGCATCAGCAGCGATAGTTTTGCACAACAGCAGCAACAGCAATCCGGCCAACAGCAGGCGCAGACACAACGTTCAACTGACAGTTTCCCCTCAATGGGCGACGGTGAAGCGCTGGCTGTGCCTGCCAGCGTGCAGCGTTTAGCGTCAGGTAATAACGCGGTAGATATTTTTGCCTGAGATGCGTTCCCTAAGTTAAACGCGAAAGGTAGCAACAAATATCCCGTGTTTTCGGCGCTTTGAACGCTCGCAGACACGGGATAATTATCCAATATGCAGTACCGATACAGGAAAGATGCGTTTTATGACTGACACCGCTTTGCCAAAAGGCCGCAAGCGCTCCATCTGGATGCCGTTACTGGTCCTGATTACTCTTGCTGCGTGTGCTACCGCAGGTTACAGCTACTGGCGTATGCAGCAACAACCGGCATCCGCGCAGGTTAAAGCGCCAGAGCCACCGCCAGCGCCGGTGTTTTTCGCACTGGATACTTTCACCGTTAACCTCGGTGATGCTGACCGCGTTCTGTACATTGGTGTCACATTGCGCCTGAAAGATGAAGCGACGCGTCAACGTCTAAGCGAGTTCCTGCCTGAGATACGCAGCCGCTTACTGCTGCTGTTTTCCCGTCAGGATAGCGCCTCACTGGCGACCGACGAAGGCAAGCAGAAGCTGGTCGAAGCGATAAAAAATACGCTGGCACCGCCGCTTGTCGCCGGGCAACCTCAACAGGTAGTCAGCGACGTGCTGTATACCGCCTTTATTTTGCGATAACCCATGGGCGATAGCATTCTTTCTCAGGCCGAAATTGACGCACTGTTAAATGGCGACAGTGATAACTCCGACGTACCCGCCGCGAGCGTCGCCAACGAAACCGACATTCGTCCTTACGATCCTAATACCCAGCGGCGCGTGGTGCGTGAGCGCCTGCAAGCGCTGGAAATCATTAACGAGCGTTTTGCCCGTCAGTTCCGAATGGGGTTGTTTAACCTGCTGCGTCGTAGCCCGGATATTACCGTTGGGGCAATCCGCATTCAGCCTTATCACGAATTTGCCCGTAACTTGCCGGTACCAACCAACCTCAATCTGATGCACCTGAAACCGCTGCGCGGCACCGGATTGTTCGTGTTTTCACCAAGCCTGGTCTTTATTGCCGTTGATAACCTGTTTGGTGGCGACGGTCGATTCCCAACCAAAGTGGAAGGCCGGGAATTTACCCATACCGAGCAGCGTGTGATTAACCGCATGCTGAAGCTGGCGCTGGAGTCTTACAGCGACGCATGGAAAGCCATATATCCGCTGGAAGTGGAGTATGTCCGTTCCGAAATGCAGGTGAAATTCACCAACATCACCACCTCACCGAATGACATCGTGGTGAATACGCCGTTCCATGTGGAAATTGGCAACCTGACCGGTGAATTTAACATCTGCCTGCCGTTTAGCATGATTGAACCGCTGCGCGAACTGCTGGTAAACCCGCCGCTGGAAAACTCCCGTCAGGAAGACCAAAGCTGGCGCGATACGTTAGTGCGTCAGGTACAGCATTCAGAGCTGGAGCTGATCGCCAACTTCGCTGACATTCCGCTGCGTTTATCGCAAATTTTAAAATTGAAACCTGGCGATGTACTGCCAATTGATAAGCCAGATCGCATTCTTGCGCACGTTGATGGTGTTCCGGTGCTGACCAGTCAGTACGGCACGCTTAACAATCAGTACGCTTTGCGCGTCGAACATTTGATCAACCCGATACTGAATTCGCTGAACGAGGAACAGCCCAAATGAGTGATATTAATCAACCGTCCGACGACAATGCAGGCTCCGTGGACGATCTGTGGGCTGATGCGCTAAACGAACAAAAAGTTTCGACTAAAAGCCCCGCCGACAACGTATTCCGCGCGCTGGAAAGCAATGACATTGCCGGAGCGATGCAAGATATCGACCTGATTATGGACATTCCCGTCAAGCTGACGGTGGAACTGGGCCGTACCCGCATGACGATTAAAGAACTGCTGCGTTTATCGCAAGGTTCCGTTGTTGCGCTGGACGGGTTGGCAGGTGAACCGTTGGATATTCTGATTAACGGTTATCTGATTGCCCAGGGTGAAGTGGTGGTTGTGGCGGATAAATACGGTGTTCGCATCACTGACATCATCACGCCGTCTGAACGTATGCGTCGTCTGAGCCGTTAAACCGATGAAAACCCAGGCAACTGTACAGCAGCAATCCGCTGCCAGCACCGGCTCCCCACTTGTTCAGGTGAGCGGTGCATTAACGGCGATTATCGTTTTTATTTTACTCGCTGCCTGGGTGGCAAAACGTTTTGGCTTTGCGCCAAAAACCGGCTCCAGCAAAGAAATGAAAGTCAGCGCCAGTTGCAGCGTTGGCCCGCGCGAACGCGTGGTGATTGTCGATGTGCAAGACGCACGTCTGGTGCTCGGCGTCACCGCCGGGCAAATCACGCATTTGCATACGCTGCCAGCCGCACCAGTGAGCGAAGTCATTTCACCCACTCCCCCCGCTGATTTCCAGAGTCTGATGAAAAACCTGCTTAAACGTAACGGGAAAGATTGATGAAACGTTGGCTTCCTTTCTCGTTGCTCGGCCTGCTGTTAGTGATGCCTGCCGCTTTTGCCCAACTGCCGGGTCTTATCAGCCAGCCAATGTCTAACGGTGGCCAAAGCTGGACGCTACCGGTTCAGACTCTGGTCTTTATTACCTCGCTGACTTTTTTACCGGCAATTTTGCTGATGATGACCAGCTTCACACGCATCATCATCGTCTTTGGCCTGCTACGCAGCGCGTTAGGCACGCCGTCAGCACCGCCTAACCAGGTGTTGTTAGGGCTGGCGCTATTTTTGACTTTTTTCATTATGGCACCGGTCTTCGACAAAATTTATACCGATGCTTATCAGCCGTTTAGCGAAAACAAAATCCAGATGGATGAAGCGCTGGAAAAAGGTTCAAAGCCGCTGCGTGAGTTTATGTTGCGACAAACACGTGAAGCGGATCTGGCGCTATTTGCCCGTTTAGCCAATACCCCACCGCTGGAAGGGCCGGAAGTGGTGCCAATGCGCATCTTGTTACCCGCTTACGTCACCAGCGAATTAAAAACCGCTTTCCAGATTGGTTTTACGGTATTCATTCCGTTTTTGATCATCGACCTGGTGATCGCCAGCGTCCTGATGGCGCTGGGGATGATGATGGTGCCACCAGCGACCATTGCCCTGCCCTTCAAATTAATGCTGTTTGTGTTGGTTGATGGCTGGCAATTGCTGGTGGGATCGCTGGCACAAAGTTTCTACAGTTAGAGGGCAAAAAATGACTCCTGAATCGGTCATGATGATGGGCACCGAAGCGATGAAAGTGGCTTTGGCGCTCGCCGCCCCGTTGTTAATGGTGGCGTTGGTAACGGGCCTGGTCATCAGTATGTTGCAGGCTGCCACACAGATAAACGAAATGACCCTCTCGTTTATCCCAAAAATCCTTGCCGTGTTTGTAACCATTATTGTTGCAGGCCCGTGGATGCTTAACCTGCTGCTGGATTATATGCGAACTCTGCTCACCAATATTCCGATGAACATTGGATGATCCACATTGATAGCGGGCAGTGGCTCACTTTACTGAGTATGGGGTTCTGGCCATTTATTCGTGTCCTGGCCCTGATTTCTACCGCACCAATTCTGAGTGAACGAGCTATCTCAAAAAAGGTAAAAATTGGCCTGGCGCTGATGATTACCTGGATAATTGCCCCTACGCTCCCTGCTACCAACGTGACAATTTTCTCCGCCGCTGGATTCTGGCTCGCCGCGCAGCAAATCCTGATTGGCATTGCCCTTGGCTTCACCATGCAATTTGCCTTCGCCGCCGTGCGTACCGCTGGCGAAATCATTGGTTTGCAGATGGGGCTGTCTTTCGCCACCTTCTTTGACCCCGGCAGTCGCCTGAACATGCCCGTCCTGGCACGTTTTATGGATATGCTGGCCATGCTACTTTTTCTGGTATTTAACGGTCATTTATGGCTAATTTCGATGCTGTACGACACATTTCATACCCTGCCAATCGGTGGCAATCCGATCAACAGTAATGTGTTTATGGCACTCACGCGTGCCGCGGGTTTAATCTTCCTCAATGGCCTGATGCTGGCCCTTCCGCTCATCACATTGCTGCTGACGCTCAACATTGCCCTGGGCCTGTTAAACCGTATGTCCCCCCAACTTTCGGTGTTCGTGATTGGTTTTCCGCTGACACTTGCCGTGGGTATGTTAGTGATGTCTGCCTTAATTCCGTTAATGGCTCCCTTCACCGAACACCTATTTAGTGAAGTGTTTAATTTGCTCTCCGATATTATGAGTGAAATCCCCGCAAATTAATTCCATACATTCTGTGTCGTCTTGTTAAGGATATTCCTAAAAGCTTTGTTGAATAACATCCACCAAGATACAACTGGCGTGCCTTATATGCTTTTACTTATCTCACATAATGTAACATTCACTTTACTTTGAGAGCATTCCTAGCAAATTATACATAACTTTACTAGATAGTTATTACGCCTAAAAAAATACTTAATCACGGGTGGGGGGGATTATGTCAACGATCATTATGGACTTATGCAGTTATACCCGGTTGGGTTTAACAGGTTATTTAACCAGCCGTGGCATCCGAAAACGACAGATGACCAACGTGGAGACGATAGAAGATCTGGCGCTTGCTTGCGCATCCCAGACGCCTAATGTGGTGTTTATTAATGAAGATTGTTTCATCCATGACGCTCAAAGCAGCGAGCGCATAAAGCAGATCATTAATCAGCATCCCAGTACGTTATTTTTAGTCTTTATGGCAATAGCTAATATCCATTTCGATGAATATCTATTAGTGCGAAGTAATCTGCTTATCAGTTCTAAATCGATAAAACCAGAATCGCTGGATGAAATACTCTCTGAATATTTAGCAAAAAATGCTCACTGCATCGGCCATCTTAATTTACCCACGTTATCATTAAGCCGCACGGAATCGAGCATGCTTAAAATGTGGATGTCCGGACAAGGGACAATTCAAATATCTGACCAGATGAATATCAAAGCGAAAACGGTGTCATCGCATAAAGGGAATATAAAGCGAAAGATAAAAACACATAATAAACAGGTGATTTATCATGTGGTACGTCTCACCGATAATGTGACGAACGGTATTTTTGTGAATATGCGTTAATCAGGATAGCGCCCTCACCCTCGCCCATCATCGAAGGGCGGGATGAGGGGTTTAATCAGTCCGTCTTTTCTACAAAAATACCGTCCGAATGCCCTGACTCATTAAAGAACCAGATCCCCAACGGATACTCCTCGAGCGAAACAAGGAACATCGTCCCTTCGCTAAATTCTTCGACAGCTAACACCACGCCTGGCCGACGCGGGCCACCATCGGTTTTTACTGTGACGCGATCGTTGATATTCATAACAAAAATCCTCCAGTGTCTTTGTGCCAGTGTAGATCAAAAACGACTCATTCGCATCGGATGATATGCGTAACCTTGGGCATTTTGCTAACCGTCTATACTTATACTCGGGTACACCCTGGAGGACTACGGCATGAAGACCGCGAAAGAGCTCAATGAAACCGCTGGCGTCGATGTCGATGCGCTATTGGCGGCCATCAATGAGATAAGCGAAAGTGAAGTGACGCGTGTGCACGATAGTGACAATCCCCATCAGGTCAGTATCGGCGGTCGCACATGGCATACCTATTCTGAACTTGCGGAAGCCTTTGAACTGGATATCCACGACTTTAGTGTCAATGAAGTGAACCGCTGAAGTGAACCACTAAAGAAAAGCATCCCGGCGCGATTGCCGGGATGAAACTTGCGTAAGCAAGAAGTCTTGAAAAATTCGTTACATCAGGAAATCTGATGTGCTTACACATTACCTCAGATTTATGTCAAAACAATGAACAATTCTTCCAATGAATAGTTAGTTTGTGAGAATGACTCGATTCAGGAGAAACGCCATGCCGCTTCTGCACGACCCGTTATTAATCGTTTCAGATCTTGATGGCACACTGCTTGAACATCACTCCTACCGTTGGGAAGCTGCAAGCCCGTGGATCAGCGTTTTACGCCAGCATGAAATCCCGCTCATTCTATGCAGTGCCAAAAGTGCCGCTGAAATCATTGACTGGCAGAATGAGTTTTCGCTAACCGGACAAGCATTTATTGCTGAAAATGGCGCAGTAATTCAGCTAGATGCGCGATGGAATGACAGTGAAGACTACCCTCGCCTGCTGACGGGTATGCGGCATGAAGAATTGTTTTCCATGCTGGATAAACTGCGTCAGAAATTTGGCTTCAAATTCACCTGCTTTGCCGACGTAGACGAAAACACCCTTTGTGAATTAACGGGACTTACACGTAAACAGGCAAGCCTTGCAAAGCTCAGTGAAGCATCTGAAACGTTAATCTGGCGCGATAGCGACGAAATGATGGCCGCTTTCAGCGACCAGCTCGCAACCCTGGGTTTAATGCTGCTGCAAGGTGGGCGGTTCTGGCATGTGCTGGACATGCAGGCAGGCAAAGATAAAGCGCTGCATTGGCTGCAACAACAATTCCAGCAACGTGATGGGAAAACGCGTATTACGATTGGCCTTGGCGACAGCCCGAGCGACGCATCATTACTGGATAGCGTCGATTTTGCCGTAGTTGTGAAAGGCTACAGCCGCCAGCCGCTGACGTTAAAAAACGACAATCCGCAGCGAGTCTACCGCAGCCAGAACTATGGCCCCGAAGGATGGAAAGAAGGTCTGGACCACTTTATTACCACAAAGTAACGCCTGTTTAATCCTGGCTACAGACCTGATTACGCCCGCTTTGCTTCGCTTTATATAAGCGATGGTCAGCATAAGATTGCAGCCGCTCAAAGTCATAATCGTTAAACTCAAACGCGCTGCTGACACCAAACGAGGCGCTGATCCGCACCGTATTACCCTGTTTTAACAGCAGTTCTTTACTGTTGATGCGCACTCTGATGCGTTCAGCAACCTTTACGGCCTCTTCCAGAGTCGTATCAGGTAATACGATACAGAACTCCTCACCGCCTACGCGCCCGGCGACATCGCCACTGCGAAACGCATCGCTGAGCATCGCTGCCGCGTGAGTCAGGACTTTATCGCCGCTGCTGTGACCAAACCGGTCATTGACGCTTTTAAAGAGATCGAGATCCATCTGAATGACAGAGAAAGGCTGGCCTTGCTGCTGGCATTGTTGCGAGAGTTTGCGAGCAACATCGAAGAACGCACCACGATTGTAGAGCCGGGTTAAGGTGTCGTAATTTGCCCGCCAGGTCAGCGTTTGCTGCAGTGTAAACATGTTATTCACCAGGCGGCGAATCACAATCCAGGAAACAAACAGCATTAACGAAAACAGCGCCCACAGGATGCTAAGCACGATGCTGATACGGCCAAATTCACCCTGAACCCCTTCTTCAAGGGTATGCACTTTTATCAGCAAGCCATCGAAACTATTCAGCTTCGCCCAGGTGATAAAGCGGCTATCCATGCGCAGCTCACCCTGAGCCCCCCGCTTTGACCCTGTCACGGCATTGGCAATTTCCGCCAATTGCGTAGCGGTGAATAACGTATGCATTGGCAACTTATCATCGGTACTGACGATGGGGTTTAACTCGTTGTCGTAAAGCAGCACGGTGCCTTCATGATTGTCATACCTGGCGCGCTGTAAAAAGCTGTGCAGTGAGTCAATTGGAAAATCGAGTGCCAACACGCCATACCAGCGATCGTTATAATCCAGCGGTACCGCAGCGGTAATTATCTGGCCGCTAGTGCTGTTGGGATTAAACGTGTGCGTCCACTGCAACGCGCGAGTGGGATTGTTTTCCGGTGACTGTGCAGAAAAGTATGGCTGGGCTATCAAACGGTAATAAAGCGAAGTGATTTGCGGGTCGTTGGGCGGCGGCGTGCTCGACAGGAAAAAACCGCTTCGCGAGGCATAGAACATGCGGCGCGGCAGCGTTCGTTCGTGATCCGATAAACGCATGATGTAACTTAACTCGAGCGCCGAGCTTAATTCGGAATGAATGGTCTGTTGATCGCGATCGAGCAAGGGCGTGTTGCTTACAAACTCATCCGAAACGCCATTCATTGGCAAGCTGCGAGATAAATCCGGGCGTAATTGCCAAAAAGGTTTGGTGCGCAAGACATCAAACTCCGCCAGTGCATTGCGGATTTTGTCGGTCGAAATGGGGGATTCCAGCGCATAGTGCATCGCATTGCGATAAAACAGCAGACTGTCGACATTGTGTTGTAGCTGGCGGTCAAGCAAGGTGGCGACGTTATTCAGGCTATTGCGTTGGTTCGCAACATAAGCGCCTTCAAGCACCACAACTTCGCGCCAGGTCAGCATGGTGGAGAATACAAATACCACTGTAAAACAAATATTAACGATCTTCTGCGGGCTTCTGAAGCGGCCAATCACGCGTTGAATTGCATTGCCAAACACTCACACTCTCCCTGAAAACCGCCATTGCCTAAAACCAAATCACACTCGCCTCATCCATGATGGGTTGCAAGGGCGTGAGCTATTTTTTATGAACAAAATTGTACATTACCCACCAGGATAATTCCTAAGGGAAAATATATTTATGCCAATTAAATGGTCTGGAATATTTGCCGTATTCAGAATGTAAAAATGCCCGATCGTTGACCGGGCATTTATGTTTATCCAGGCGGGCCTCCCCCTGTTACCAATGGGGCTAAATCATCCTCTCGGAAAGCCTCGCGCTTTACACCATAACCATCATACCAACGACACTCCACCATACCGCTGGAAAACCCGGTAACAATCATCCTTGGGCCACCAGTTTTAGGCTGGACTTCATCGCTGACCACAAAGACCATAACTGCCTCCTGCATCAGGGGTGAAAACTTCTAAAGTTATAGTCAATGAGTAGCCGTTTTGCCTGGTCAATAGTGCAAATTTATGAAAATTGTTAGTGCGCAGCGTTTCCACGCAGGCGGTTTATACCGTTAACGACGACCAGAACAATCGCGCCGATGATAAAACCGATAACCAGGTTAGCCACTGTCGGCCCAAGTAAATGAACGACACCACCCATCTTCTGCGCCCAGTTTTCGATGGCGTGATGCAGCACAGGAATACCGTGAACCAGAATGCCACCACCTACCAAAAACATCGCCAACGTTCCGACCACAGACAGGAATTTCATCAGCAACGGAGCCAGTATTAACAGCCCTTTACCCATGCCGCGCGCGATAGCCGAGCTTTTCTCTACCAGCCAATAGCCCAGATCGTCGAGCTTAACGATAATCCCCACCAGGCCATAAACGCCGACCGTGACAACGATTGCGATGCCGGACAACACCAGCACCTGGTTGAGCAACGGAGCCTGCGCCACAATACCTAAAGTGATTGCGATAATTTCCGCCGAAAGAATAAAGTCCGTGCGGATCGCCCCTTTCACTTTGTCGCGCTCATAAACCATCGGATCTTGCGCCGCGATATCATCCAGGCGTTGTTGTCGGACTTCGGGCGTTTCTTTGTGTTTACGGGCATGAAGGCTATGAACTACTTTCTCAACGCCTTCATAACAAAGAAATGCACCACCAATCATGAGTAAGGGCGTGATGGCCCACGGTGCAAAAGCACTGATCACCAGCGCCAGAGGAACCAGGATCAATTTGTTAAGAAAGGAGCCTTTCGCAACACTCCAGACTACCGGTAATTCACGATTCGCCCGCACGCCTGAAACTTGTTGCGCGTTGAGCGACAGATCATCACCAAGTACCCCTGCCGTTTTCTTCGCCGCCAGTTTACCCATCATCGAAATATCGTCCAGTAAAGTGGCGATATCATCCAGCAACGTTAATAAGCTACTTCCAGCCATAAAATCGACATCCTTTTTGTTTGTATGCCTGTCAGTATGGAACAAAAGTGGGTTTCAGAAAATCAAAGTCATATGTCAATAAAAATTAACATTCCATAAACAAGTAAAAACCTCGCCAGAAAGATAGTTTTGACGTTAACTATTAGCATTATTGCTAAAAGGTCGTGAGGAAACATGCGCGTTCGTTCGGGTCAATTGTTGCCGCTGGTTGCTGCTTTATTTGCGTTGTATATCATCTGGGGTTCCACTTATTTTGCCATCGCGGTCGGCGTGAAAAGCTGGCCACCGTTTATGATGGCTGGCGTAAGATTTATGGTCGCCGGTGTGTTGTTGATAAGCGTTTTGTTGCTACGGGGCCATAAATTACCTGCCCTGCGTCCAATGCTTAACGCCGCACTGATTGGCGTGCTCTTGCTGGCTGTCGGCAATGGCTTTGTGACTGTTGCAGAACATCAGCATGTGCCATCTGGTATTGCCGCTGTGATGGTGGCGACGGTTCCACTGTTTACTCTGTGCTTTAGCCGTCTGTTCGGTATTCAAACCCGCAAACTGGAATGGCTCGGTATCGCCATTGGCCTGGCCGGTATTGTGCTGCTTAACAGCGGCGGTAACCTGAGTGGTAATCCGTGGGGCGCGATGCTGATTCTGATTGGCTCGTTGAGCTGGGCGTTTGGTTCGGTTTACGGCTCGCGTATCGAATTACCAACGGGTTTAATGGCGGGCGCGGTGGAAATGCTCGCTGCGGGCATTGTTCTGTTGATTGCTTCAGCGTTAACCGGTGAGCGCCTCACTGCCATGCCAACGCCAGCAGGCTTTATGGCCGTGGCTTATCTGTCTTTATTCGGTTCGATTATTGCGATCAGCGCGTATATGTATCTTATTCGTAATGTCGCGCCTGCGGTGGCCACCAGCTATGCCTACGTCAACCCGGTGGTTGCAGTATTGCTGGGGACGGGTTTTGCCGGAGAGAGTTTATCGCCTGTGGAATGGCTGGCGCTGGGCGTCATTATTTTTGCCGTTGTGCTGGTCACGCTGGGGAAATATCTTCTGCCCCCAAAGCCGGTAATCACAGTGTGTGAAATCGAGAAGTAATCAACTTTCGGGTGGCGCTTGCCACCCGTTTTCATTTAACTAACGCATGTATTCCCTGGCTATCAATTTGCGCGTAATTTCCACCGCTACAAACCCACTCTTCCAGCCGCTCACAAAGTGCGTTATCACTCAGTTTTTCACGCCCACGTAGTGCGCATTCCCACACCAAAAGCACTCGCCAGCCTTCACTTAATAAACGCTGTATATCGCGCTTATCACGCTCCACATTTTTGCCTATTTTCTCGAGCCAGAACTCGGTGCGGGTTGCTGGGACCTTAAATAAATAGCAGTGATGATGATGCCAGAAACAACCATGAGCGAAGATAACACAGCGATGTTCATCAATAACAAAATCCGGACGCCCGGCAAGCGAAGCATCCTGCGCACGAAAGATAAACCCGCACTCATTCAATAACCCTGCCAACCGTTTCTCGATGGCCGTATCGCGTGTTGCAATCGCCCGCATATTTTTACTGCGAACGGCCTTACTGTGCACATCGACCATCTGCCCGCCTTATATTGGTGAATATTGACATCACTCGCTTAACGTTAATTATGTATATTTTTGGATATTAATCAAAGATAAATATTTATCTAACGCATTGTATCGATTAAGAATGCCTAATTACGTAATTATTTAATAGCGAGCACCATGATAATTTCAACTTCTATCCATGCAATTAAAATGGCAATCTATAATCAGAATATTTTTTATTATGAATAAAATGAAATGAAATTGTTAAAACCAATAATATTATGCAAAGCATTATTTATCCCGGCGTTGCTGGTGAGTGGCGTATTCAATACCTGTGCTGCAGCAGAACAAACACCAGACAATATCGCCTATGACTATGTTGCCCACTGGAATGAAGTGATGATCGGGCAAACTACACCCATTTCACAAGCCACAGCTCTCGATTCTGAGATTATTAAGAACTGCAAAACGATTGCACCAAAGCAGTTTCGTGGCGAGATGCTCCACCAGTGGGAGCGTAAAACGGGCACCAAAATGACTGAGACGGCGTTTCTGTCTGAAGATTTGCAGATGTTCGACCGCCTGGCCACAATCTCCTGCATTGAAGGCGCTGATTATGAGCGTAAGGGAACTGGCGATATTTTAGTCAAGGCGTTGAGCGCCCAGTTGCTGGATATGGATGTAAAAGACGGCGATGACGCTTTTGAACAAATAAAAACGATGGAGTTTCGGACGGGTATTATGACGGCCAGATATGGAATCAGCATTGAGAAACAAAAAGCGAATAGCAATCGTTAATTCCGAGCGTTCGGGGCAACAATAATACTGTGTTGCCCCGCCTGTATTTAATCAGGTATTACTTTGCCCTGCGCTTTTTAGCAGCCAGTTTTATTGTTGGCTCCAGTAATTTGGCTACAGCCGCAAACGCAGGCACCACCACTGAATTACCGAACTGCCGATAAGCCTGAGTATCGGATACCGGAATACGGAAAGCATTCCCCTGCACGGCTTCAAATCCCATTAAACGCGCGCATTCTCGCGGTGTTAGACGGCGTGGACGTCGTAGCTGGTTATCCGCATTATCAAAATCTGCTTCACCCAGTTCTTTGTCCCAGCCTCTGTCGATAAGAATTTCAGCACCATCTTTATAATAACGTGCCGACAGCGTGCGCGCGACACTCGCCGGATTTTTAGGATCAACCAGGCCGTAGCCAAACCCATTCCCCTTTGCCTGGTGCTTTTTGGCGTAATAGTAGAGGTACTTCCAGAGCGTAGGCGTCAGGATATATTTGCTATCCACCGTTGGGTCCAGTAATTCACCAAACGTTGTGCGGCGTTGCGGATACAGCTCATTGATATTACGCAACGTGAAGTCTTTATGCAGATTGAGATCGCGGCGGAAGCCCACCAGCACAATACGTTCGCGGTGTTGCGGCAGGAAGTTTTTGCCATCGATAATTTTCGGATCTCCGGCTCCCATTATCGCCGCGTCAGCAACCTCATAACCCAGACTATCGAGCGTTTCCATAATAATGCGGAAGGTATTGCCTTTATCGTGGCTTTTCAGGTTTTTAACGTTTTCCAGAACAAAAATTGCCGGGCGTTTTGCATCAATAATACGAGCGACATCGAAGAACAAAGTACCTTGCGTTTCGCAAGCAAAGCCATGCGCGCGACCTAACGCATTTTTCTTCGACACGCCTGCCAGCGAAAACGGTTGGCAAGGGAAGCCTGCCAGCAGCACGTCGTGATCCGGCATAGTTGCCTGAATGTGTGCGGTGGCTTCTTCATCATTGATATCGTTGCGATGGCTTAGCGTCACAT
The DNA here is from genome assembly GCA_965119215.1 of uncultured Buttiauxella sp. Taxonomy (GTDB): domain Bacteria; phylum Pseudomonadota; class Gammaproteobacteria; order Enterobacterales; family Enterobacteriaceae; genus Buttiauxella. The sequence goes on along the minus strand of CBCPKK010000001.1, from coordinate 199,440 downwards.
CACGAATATCCTGATTGAACTGATGATTTTCCGGGCAGCAGTACCAGTTAGCTTTGTAGGTGCGCACCGCATACTTGTTCCATTCGCTGGTAAAGACGCATTGCCCGCCAATCGCTTCGAACCCGCTACGAATCCCGCCAATTCCGGCAAATAAATCGACGAACTTAAACGCGTATTTCCCGTGGTGCGCAGGCGGTGGCGGCAGCATGTTTTGCAGCATTTCGCTTTCAGCCGGAGTCAGCGTGCGCGGAGAAGATTTACGATTAAACCAGCGATTGAGCGACTCACGTGTCCAGTCGCCGCTGACCTGACGTAAGTGGTACGCCACTGTTTTCTGGTCATAGATTTCCAGAATGCGGCTCACTAACGCGTAGTCTTCTTCTAACTGGAGTTGCTGCTGGCGGAGAGATTGCTGCGAGAGCTGTTCGGCAATGGCGTCGAAGTCGTTCATCATGAACCATTTCAGGGAAAATAGAGTGTTACTCTATCACTGATTTGACCCAGAGAAAAACAGAACTACCCGCAAGCTCTGCGGGCATCTATTTAATTTTAAGGGATAAGCTGTTGAGAGGAGAATTGTTGAACGACATCGCGCTCAATGCCGCAATAATCACCTTTTAGTTCAGCACACAGTTTAGCCATGTAATTCACTAAAAAATCTGCGTTGTAACGAGCAAGCGAACGCCCGGCCTCGGTTTGCATGGTGTCTGGTAGTTTAAGGAGTTTTTTCTGGAAATGGTCGAGAGCATAGGTTGCATCATCCAGTTCGCGGTCACGAGCCAGTGGATCTTCACTATCAAAAAGTGGCCGCCCTAACGCACCGGAAGTATAGAAAACACGCGCCAGGCCGATAGCGCCTAATGATTCCAGGCGGTCAGCATCCTGTACAATTTTCGCTTCAAGTGTCTGAGGTGCAATCCCGGCGCTGTAGCTGTGTGCTCGCACCGCGTGGGCGACAGCATCGTATAACGGGTGAGGAAAGTCAGGAAAATGAGCATCAAGAATACGCAGTGTTTCTTGTGCAGCCTGAGTAGAAGCAAGATGTCGTTCGGGATGGTTCTTCGGCAAATTGACGATATCATGAAAATAACACGCGGTTAGCACGATCAGGCGGTCAGCTTCTGTGGTTTCCATAATCTGCTGCGATGTTTTCCACACGCGACGAAAATGGGCAACGTCATGCGCTTTATCATCCTGCAACCAGTTGTGATGCAAATACTCTTCAAAACGCTCTTGCCAGTGGGCTATCGGCATACGTACTCCTTATTCGCAGCTGGACCCGGTACTTAATATGAGTACAGGATCACAAAATTAGCAAGTTTAGCCCTGACAAGAGTCTCATTCATAAAATGTATATACCCTGAATAATTCGAGTTGTGGGTAGGCGGCCAGGGAGCTTACTTTAGTAAGTGACTGGGGTAAGTGAGTGCAGACAATACCCCCACAGCTTGAAGTATGACGGGGATATTTATTTGGCTCGTGTATACCAGGCTAGCCAACCTAACAGTGCTGCCACCGATCCTAAGACCAGTAATCCCATTAAAGCACCCAGCAATTTTCCACCGAGCGAGCCCATGTCGCCTCCGGTGACGTTGCTAACAACCCAAAAATAGCGCAGTACTGCCCACACAATGTACAGGCAAAATCCATAAAACAACCACAGCGCCAATTTCCCCCCGGGCGTACGGGTTGGCTTCGTGTCCATAACGTCTGACATAAATATCCCAATTCATTAGCTTGTGTGAAAAGGTGGGTGCACTCTCTACTGAGAGTGTGATTTTTATCACATTTTCGTTGTTTTTTAACAGTATGAAAACCGAGGTTTTGGTTAAGATAATTCCTAAATTTGTTCAAATATACATTATTTTTTTATTTTCCATACAAATCCTTAACACCCAATTTTTCATACTCCAACTTTGTTTTTCGGATTGATATTTATCAGTCATTAATAACATGTTAAGTGTCACTACATATAAAAACACCTTATCCCGGATTAATGATACATATATTGAAAACCGCCCTCCAACACTTCAATAAAAATAAATCATAGACACATAACATTTTCATATTAAAAACAAAGAAAACATACTATCAATTAATTAAAAAACGGTAACAAAATAAAAATAAAACAATTAAATCAATGAAATACCACACTAAACAATGGAAATATTTTGTCTTATTTAAAATGATTTAGTTACATGTTTGACGATAATTAAATTGAACTAGCTGTAATAGTATTAATGCGGTTGTTGAGGACTAAATACAGCCTATTATTCATAATAATGATGGTTTAAAGGAATATATAAATGAAAAGAACAGCACTGGCATTAGTGATCCCAGCTTTATTGGCAATGGGTACTGCACACGCGGCGGAAGTTTATAACAAAAATGGCAATAAACTGGATCTGTACGGTAAAGTTGATGGCCTGCACTACTTCTCTGATGATACAAGCTCTGATGGTGATATGAGCTATGCGCGTCTGGGTTTCAAAGGCGAAACGCAGATCAATTCTGAACTGACAGGATATGGTCAGTGGGAATACAACTTCCAGGCTAACGCAACTGAATCCTCAACTGGCACGCAAGGCTGGACCCGTTTAGCTTTTGCTGGCCTGAAATTTGGCGAGTTGGGTTCATTCGATTATGGCCGTAACTATGGCGTGGTGTATGACGCTGAAGGTTATACGGATATGCTGCCAGAATTTGGTGGTGATACTTCAGCACAAACTGATGTATACATGACAAACCGTGCAACTGGCCTTGCCACTTATCGTAATACCGACTTCTTCGGTTTAGTTACAGGTTTGAACTTTGCACTGCAATATCAGGGCAATAATGAGAGCGCTTCTACTGAACAAGAAGGTTCGAGCGGTGATCATGCTAAAACTTCGAAACAAAATGGCGACGGCTGGGGTATGTCTACCTCTTATGATACTGGTATGGGCGTGAGCGCGAGCGCAGCTTATTCCTCATCAGATCGTACCGACGATCAAGCCGTTGCTGGCCACAGCCTTTATAATGAAAAAGCTGGTGGTGATAAGGCTGACGCATGGGCAGTTGGTTTGAAATATGACGCCAATAACATCTACCTGGCAACCATGTATTCAGAAACCACAAACATGACTGCTTATGGGAATGATGGTATTGCAAATAAAACTCAAAACTTTGAAGTTGTAGCGCAATACCAATTCGACTTCGGTCTGCGTCCTTCCATCGCTTACCTCCAGTCAAAAGGCAAAGATCTGAATAGTGCATATGGTCATGATCAAGACCTGGTTAAGTATGTTGACGTTGGTGCGACTTACTACTTTAACAAAAACATGTCCACTTACGTTGATTACAAAATCAATTTGCTGGACTCAGATGATGACTTCAATACAGCTAACAACATTGGTACTGATGACATCGTAGCATTAGGTCTGGTCTACCAGTTCTAAGTCTTCCCCTCTGTTTTTGCTGTAAACCTAAGCCCGCATCTGCGGGCTTTCTTGCATTCATCGAGCTAAAATCACCTGGTTACCCGTCACGCTTCACGTTCTGGACGTAATCACTTACCACGTTGATGCAGCACTCATTATTTCGGGTATAGTAGTTTTCCGTTCAAAAGATGACTTTGCGAGCGAGTAACATGATTAAGTGGCCCTGGAAATCAAGTGATTCATCTGCTGTCACGGCATTGCCGTGGGAACAGGCTTTAGCTATTCCGGTACTGGCAACGCTCACGCCCGTTGAGCAAGAAAAGCTGGTTCGCCTTGCCGATCGCTTTTTACAGCAAAAACGTCTGGTGCCTTTGCAAGGCCTCGAACTTGATGACCTGAAAAGCGCACGCATCGCGTTGCTTTTCTGCCTGCCGGTGCTTGAACTGGGTCTTGAGTGGCTGGACGGTTTCCATGAAATCCTCATCTACCCTGCCCCGTTTGTGGTAGACGATGAATGGGAAGACGATATTGGCCTGGTACATAACCAGCGCATCGTGCAGTCTGGTCAAAGCTGGCAACAAGGCCCCATTATTCTTAACTGGCTCGATGTGCAAGATTCTTTCGACGCTTCCGGTTTTAACCTGGTGTTTCACGAAGTGGCGCATAAACTGGATACGCGCAATGGCGATCGTGCCAGCGGCGTTCCGTTAATAGCGCTACGTGAAGTCGCGGGCTGGGAGCATGATCTCCACGCCGCAATGAACAACATCCAGGACGAAATTGACATGGTAGGCGAAAATGCCGCCAGCATTGATGCTTACGCAGCGTCCGAACCGGCAGAATGTTTCGCCGTTTTATCAGAGTATTTTTTCAGTGCGCCCGAGCTTTTCGCCCCGCGCTTCCCTTCACTTTATCAACGTTTTTGCCAGTTCTATGGCCAGGACCCGTTGTCACGCTTGCGTGAGAGTGAAAACACTGCGGCATCCAGTGGAAATGCGGTGCATTAATTCAACAATTTGGATTTAATTTAATCATTTGAATCAATGTGTTATTTTTGTCATTGACTCTTTTTGAACGTGACGTTACTATTTGCCCCGTTCAAACGATTCCTCTGTAGTTCAGTCGGTAGAACGGCGGACTGTTAATCCGTATGTCACTGGTTCGAGTCCAGTCAGAGGAGCCAAATTCTTGTTTTCATGCCTCTTTGCGAATCCTTATGTGATTTAGATTCAATAAGTTAGCGTGAAAAACCTTCCCGATGCATATCTATTTGTCTGCATGCATCGGGAGAATTTGGTGGTCAGATCTGGGGTCAATCCGGTTCGATTATGGAGTGACCACCACATGTCCTTAAATGATTCAAAAATCCGCAACTTAAAACCTTCTTCCAAACCTGTAAAATTCACTGATTCACTCGGTCTGTATCTGCTCGTCAATCCTGGCGGTTCCCGTCTCTGGTATCTAAAATATCGCTTTAACGGAAAAGAATCCCGTATCAGTTTAGGTGCTTATCCAGAACTGTCTCTTGCCGAAGCACGGCAACAGCGTGAGGGTATTCGTAAACTTCTCGCGCAAAACATTAACCCGGCGGAACAACGCGCCGCAGAAAAATCCCGTCATGCTCCCGAGAAAAGTTTTAAAACAGTGGCGCTTGGCTGGCATAAAAGCAATAAAACATGGTCTGAAAATCACGCCAGCCGCCTTCTCGCCAGTATGAATAATCATATTTTTCCCATTATTGGCAATCAGTCTGTCACCACACTCAAAGCACAACACTTTACCGCTTTGCTGAAAGGTATCGAAGAAAAAGGATTACTGGAAGTGGCCTCACGCACCAGACAACACATGTGTAATATCATGCGTTTTGCTGTACAGCAGGGGTTGATAGAAAATAATCCTGCATTACATCTGGATGGCGTAACAGCAGCACCGGTCAGGCATCACTACCCCGCTCTGCCGCTGGAGCGACTGCCTGAATTACTGGCTCGCGTTGAAAATTATAAACAAGGTCGTCAGTTGACTCGTCTGGCCGTCACCCTGACATTGCATCTTTTTATCCGTTCCAGTGAACTGCGCTTTGCCCGCTGGAGTGAAATTGATTTCAAAAATAAACTCTGGACGATCCCTGCCACACGCGAAGCCATCAGCAAAGTGCGATTCTCCACGCGGGGTGCAAAAATGCGCACACCGCATATTGTGCCGCTCTCCCGTCAGGCGATTGCCATTTTGCAACAGATCAGGGAAATTTCCGGTCATCTGGAACTGGTGTTTCCCGGCGACCATAATCCTTATAAACCCATGAGTGAATGTACAGTCAACAAAGCATTGCGCTTAATGGGGTATAACACCAAAGCGGATATTTGTGGGCACGGATTCAGAACAATGGCCTGTAGTGCGTTAATGGAATCGGAATGCTGGTCACAGGATGTGGTGGAACGCCAGATGAGCCATCAGGAACGCAACAGTGTGCGGGCAGCTTATATCCATAAAGCTGAACACCTTGATGCCAGAAAAGCCATGATGCAATGGTGGTCTGATTATCTTGATGTCTGTCATGATGAATATATTCCGCCGTATATTTATGCTAAACAGCGCGATGCGGCGTAATTTACTGAAGCTGTAGTAGGTTATTAATATATCGAAAGCAGCCGCTTATTATAAAGGTGCTGCTTTTTTCATTTAAAAGGTATCAATAAAGCTGGCTGACATAACCTGATATCTACACCAGCCATTTACAGCGAGAAATCATAGAACTGCACCAAATCCGGCCTTTTCAGCCCTTTGGCCCTTTCCGGTCAGAGCTTTTCCCCTTAATAACCCTTACCCATTTTTCTTTTAGCCTTTTTCGTTACGCAGTAACGTTGTATCAGAATGATTATCCTGCTACGTTACTGCGTAACGAATTTCAATACAGAGGACAGACACGATGGCATTGAGCAATGCGCAACGACAAGCCAGATACCGTAAAAATACCCGAGAACGTGCTGATGGTTATACCGCCAGACTGAATACAGAGGTGGCTTTTGCTGCAAAATCAGCATTAAAATGCCTGTCGCTATGGCATGGCGTATCGCAGCGAGAAATGCTTGAACGGTTGATCGATGAGGCAGACAAAAAGCTTGGTCAGTCGCTTTCAGAGGAAGAGTATGAACGTTATAGTGATTTAATACTTCAACCGTTACGCAGTAATGATAAATAATATTTTTGTCACACCCGCCGCAAGCTAATTTTGGTGAACTGCATCCTATAAAGTTTTTCCTTCGATTTCTTCACCATCGATAGGGAAACACCTGAAAATATTCTGGCAGAATAATTCTCGACAAAAAACTATCGATAAGCTCCGATTGATAGGAAATTCTTTGCATCAATAGTGATGAACAGACGATTAACGGTAATTCACAGCTTTCAATATTACGGTATATCCCCAACCGTTACGCAGTAACGACTGGGGATTATTTTAACGAACCGGCTGTCCATACACCCGCGCCACATACCGCCCGCGCCCGTCGCCGTGACCCAAATCCATTGACACCTGCGCCAGTGCTTCTTTTTGGCTGAATCCCTGCGCCAGATAATGGCGGATTGCATCCTGCGCCCATGCATACCGTAAGCTATGCGGAGCGTGAACGCCCGTCAGCCCTAAACGTTCGGCCTGATTGCGCCAGTAAGTCATGGCGGTTTTCAGATCCGGGGCGTCGATCAGCTTGCCGTTACGTTCATCTGCCACCGCTAATGCCTGATCCACGGCGCGTTTAATTGCCTCAGTATTCAGAATAACGGTATCGCGTGGCCTTCCACCTTTGGTGCCGAAGACTATCCGCAGTCGCTGATCACCGTTCTCCAGCGCCTGTCGCCACGTTTTCAGCGATTGCGTACATTGCACCGCTTCCTGAGAACGTAATCCCATCAGCCGCGCCAGCTCTAAGGCGGCGGCAAGCCCCGGATCTTTTTGTCCGGCAGCCTGTAATACCGCCTGATAATGCTCCGCCGTGATCACCTGTTTAGTTCCCGCCCGACTTGCGCCAGCTAACCCTAATGCTTTGTTAGATAATCGCGGGTCATCGGCCAGTTTTGTGCGCCCTGCGGCATTCAAAACCGCACGCAGCGCCGCCATCTCATTGTGGAGCGTTCTGAGTGCAATCCCCTGCACCAGCCGGTGCTGAATATAGCGTTCGATATGCCGGGCTTTCAGTTGCTTCACTTCTTTACTCTGGATATTCAGCGCCTGTAAATGCTGATCGAATCGCTGCACTATCGCCACGCGGTCATGCACTGTTTTGTGACTACCACCTGCCTGAACGGCCAGATCTTTCATTTGTTGCACCAGTTTGCCCATACTCTCTCCCACATCATGAAAACACAGAAACCACAATTCCCCGGCGCGACGGCAGTTGGCCTGATGTCCTCGGGCCTGAACGATATCTGTGCGCCAGGGCGGTCGCGGTTGAGGTATTGCGGGGCGTCGGTTGTGCACTCAGTGCAGCCGCCTGCTTGACAGGTTAACCCCCGGATCGTCCGATCCGCCTCGATATCGGTTCTTTTCCTCGCGTCCTTGCGATCTTCCTTGCTGTCCTGTTGTGAAAGTTGGCTCCTTTTTTGGTGAGAAATGTGGTGTCAGATTCTCGTGATGTTTGCTGGTACCAGCCTGCTGGCGGTATGGGTGGTTGTCGCAGCCATGCGTCACTTTCTCGCTCTGCGCGCTAAAGTGACGCATGGGTCTGGTGCAGGTTTTCTGTCACGCGGCAGCAAAGCCTTCGGCAATGCAGGCCGCAGCCAGGAAAGGTGAGATGGTGTGATTTAGTGCAGCGTTAAGAAGCCTTTACTGCCGGAGCAGCCAATATTTGCAAAAGGATTATCGGTGGATGACCGCCCGGCAGGCCGGGTGCTTATTTGCAGATCACAAAGCTGGGTGCTGTCTACGACAGCGTCTGGCATGGGCGAGTTTATCTGGCGGGCGTACTAAAAGGAGGAGAAACTCTATTTTATTTTGATGGCGTTGTTTGTTGCATTTTATAAATTAATGGCTGACGCGCTGCGCTTGTCATCTCCCGCGTTCACCACCAGAACAAGCTGATGATGAAGCGGGAGAGTCGGGATTATTCTGTCGGTTTGTTATAGCGCGAAGGCCAGATTTCCGGCGGCTCCACACCGAGTTCATCGGCAATCAGTCGTTCACCTTTCGGCCAGTGCCTGACTATCGCGTTGGCTAACGTTGAAGACGCCAGACCCGCTTTACGCGAAACGGCAGCTAAGTTGGTTCCTTTCTTTTTTAACGCGGCAATGATATCCGCCGGGTGCCAGTCCTGTTGCATCATGCTGGCTCCCCTATTTCATCAATCGGCTTCACGCCGTTCGCGGTACGAATAAAGCGTGGCGCTCTGAGTTCATCCGCGAAATAACAGACCAGTTCGTACAGCAGCCCGGCGAGGTATTTTTCGTCTTCAGCGGCAAAGGTGGAATTGCTCAGGATCTGCGCCAACAGGAAACAGTAACGGCATAAATCTTCTGATTCAGGCTCAAAACGAGGGACAGTTTCAGGAACAACATCAACGGTCAGGCTTTCAATAAGATGGGCTGGGATCGGATCGTTTACCGTAGCGAACAGTAAATTAAGACATTCGGCGAGGCGATAACAAAGCGCGCGCTGCTGACCTAAGCTGTCGCTTTCTATCATGGCGTCGGCGAAGCGTTCGCAGTAATCGGCTAATGTGGTGAAATCGGTGTAGGCATTAAAAGAAAGTGTTAGTGGGGAGTTTTCGGACGAATGTGTTTGGGTTGGGATAGTAGCCATTTGGCAGCCTCCGACGAGTGATTTTTAAACCACCACCAGAGGTTCCAAACTCTTGGGTGGTGGAACTGAACAGGGTTGGAACTACCGGCCTCATCGGATACCGGCGCACCTTGCGGTGCCCCCGCCCAGCCCACCATTGATATAGATGTAGCCGAACGTGCGACACAAAAAAGACGCTTGCGCGTCGTGTGTCGCCGATGAAGTCTTATTTCAGGGTTCCAATCCCGACGCCTGATTTTGCAGACGCGGAAGTACGATACCGCTAGCGGGAATAAACGGCAAGGGGATTTTTCTGGGGCAAATTTCAGGTAATAAAAAACGTGGTGCGACGAGGTTCTTTATTTTTCTCCCTCAGTAACGAGTAATAGGCTCAATACCTTTCAGACTACAAAAGTGTTGGTTAAACGATAAGCCATAATGGATTGTTTACTTTTTACACATAGACGTTCCTCAATGAATCCAATATGTTCATCACAGTTCAAGATAACGATACAATGATAACTACTTAACCCCATGATAAGCTTGCCCCAAAGGCATAAATTAGCAATAGGGTAAAATTATAATGAAGTGGATAACAGCGCTAGACTTACAACAATGGGCTGATACTATCGCAGCAGAAACTATTTTCCCTGAATTAATTTCAGATCTAATCCGTGCGTCAGCAACAAACATATCTAACATTCGCTTCCCAAATGGCGATAAGGGACGGGTCAGAGGCTTTGATGGTGTACTGGAAGCCACAGGTGTACCGCCGTATGTTCCTGATGGTTACTCTATTTGGGAATTTGGTACCGATGGATCTTCTGTTAGTAACAAAGCTAATAAAGACTACATCAAACGAACAAATCCCCCTACGGAAGCAGACAAAAAACAAACAACTTTTGTGCTAATTTCGCTCAAGACATGGGATAACCCAAAGCTGAAGTTAGAGGATTGGATAAACAAAAAGCGTAAAGAGGGTAAGTGGAAAGACGTTAAACTTATAGATGGCTCCATGATTGAGGATTGGTTATCTCTGTGCCCTGCTGTATCTGCTTATTATGCCAAATATAAACTCGGGCTTGTAACAAATATAGGCGCTCGAAGTATTAAAGAGTTCTGGAGTGAGTATTCAACGAAATTTGAGCCATCGTTAACTGAGGCTGTTTTACTGGCTGGCAGGGAAAAACAAAAAGACTCTTTATTAGCAAAACTCAAAGATGATGTTAAGAAGATTGCTTTTGCAGCAGATTCTCCCGATGAAGTAGTAGCATTTGCAATTGCAGCTATCAGGTCTACAGAACCAGAAGAAAGGGCCTTTCTTGAGTCTCGAACTTTAGTTATTGATACTGAGGAAGCGGGCAGGCAACTATCTCATAAATCTGAGCTAATTTTCTTACCCAGAGATCAGGCAAGAAAAATAACTAGCTTATTACTACAAAAATCATCGACCATCGTAAGTGCTGGTGCAGACGAAAAACTATCAGGTCATGAAGTGTTAATTCGCCCGGATAGCACAACCTTTGGTCATGCGCTTGAATCTATGGGCTTATCTATTGATGAAGGCTATCAGCAAGCCAGAAAATGCGGACGCAGTTTATCCATTCTTGCTCGCCAATGCCCGAGTGGAACGGCTGAAACACCAGAATGGGTTAATCAGGCCAATAGTATTGCATTGTTGCCAGCCGTTCTGGCTGGGGCGTGGTGTACTGCATCAGAACTTGATAAATCTATTTTGAACCAATTAGCTGGTTGCACAGAATATGCACATGTTGAAGCCCCATTACGGGCATTAACGAAACTCAAAGATTCTCCCGTTGATCACATAGGTGATGTCTGGTCATTACGCTCATCGGTGGATGCTTTTGTTTATCTAGGACATTTACTCGGAGAGGAACATTTAGATCGCTTTGAAAATGCTGCAAAAAGTGTATTTTCATACATAGCTCCACGACCTAAAGCAGACGATGTATTCAAACCCTATGAAACTGAAAAGAAAATCTACAGCACATGGCTACGGGAAGGTATGGCAACAATGCTGCTGCATATGGCCGTCTTACATGAACAGGCAGGTTTTCAGGTTTCAGGCACAACGCCACAAGATTTTGTGGATCGGATTATTCGTACATTACCTGGATTATCCAAAGATCATCGCCTATTAGTCAGTCTCAGCGATCAGCTTCCTCTGCTGGCAGAAGCTGCACCTGTCCCTTTTCTTGAAGCCCTTGAGCGCTTGCTTGAGGGCGACGCCAGTGGTATTGCACCAATATTTCAAGAAGATGAAGGATTGCTCACGCCTAAAAGTTATTACCACGGTGTGAAATGGGCATTGGAAGCACTCGCTTGGGAGCCAGATTATCTATTACGAGCGTCTCTATGTTTAGCCCGACTCGCAGCAATTGATACTGGTGGAACCTACTCTGATCGTCCTTTTAATAGCCTCCGAGCCATTTTTTTAGCATGGTCACCCAATACTCATGCTCCAGTAAAAACAAGAAATGCCATATTGAAGCAACTTACTGAGACATTGCCCACTCTTGCCTGGCCTTTATTGCAACAGTTAGTGCCCAGTACGCATGATAATTCACAACCAACATTTAAATTAAAACTTAGAGAATCAAATAATTACATTCCGGAAACATTGACTTGGGGTGTTATATGGGAAAGTCAGAATTTTGTTATTCAGCTTGCTTTAAAACATGCAGGGGCTGATGCAGAACGATGGAAAACCTTGATTTCAAGGTTAAGTGCTTTTCCTCAAGACTCGATTGATAACACATTAAATCAATTGGATGTCTATTTAGCACATCAAATACCTGAAAAGAGATTTGATGTCTGGGAGGCACTACGTCATGAATTTAACCGCCATCGAACTTATGCAAGTGAAAACTGGTCATTTAATGAAGAAATAATGGGACGAATCTCAACTTTAGTTAATAACTATAAACCAACCGATCTTGTGCAAGCCAATTTGTGGCTATTCAATGACTGGATGCCCGATTTACCAGATATAGAAATTAATAACGATGAATTCATTGAGCCTGTTGATTACCATCGATTTAATGCATTACAAGAAATTATGGATACAGTCGGCATTCAAGGGTTGGCCAATTTATTCCAAAAAATAAACAATGTATATACAGCAGTAACTCACCTATCAAGTTTAGCGTTAAAAGATGAAGGGCTATGTGAACTGATTAGTCTGATGTTAATGGGCGATAAAAATGTTGATGATGCCTGTGGAGCGCTAGTTCTTGATGGGTTCACTCGTTTTGGTAACATGTGGTTAGAGAAAATAAAACTTATCTTTTCTGAAAAAAAAATCACACCTGAACGTGTAGGGAAAATATTATCCTCACTCAGAGACAACCAACAAACGTGGGATATTATTCAAAGTTTTGGGCAAGATGTGAATGAAAGCTATTGGAGGAACAAATCTCCACGAGCAATACAAGGTGATCGTTCAGAGTTATTATTAATCATTGATAAATATACATCATGGGGTCGTGGTCTTGCAGGAATCATCTCTGCTAATCAACGACTTCATGATGTACCATCTATCGTATTGCTACAGCTTCTTGATACCGTTGTAATAGAAGTTAACAATGGATATACCCAATATAATACAATGGCATCTTATTATGTGGAAATGGTATTTGATGAGCTGAAAACACGACAAGATGTACCTGAACTAGAGCTAGCACACAAAGAATTGACATATTTACCTTGGTTTATGGAGAAGAATAAACCACTGATTCTGCATCGGTTAATGCTACAGCAACCACCTCTTTTTATGGAAGCGATTTGTACTGTCTATCATAGTACTAACAGCAAGCCTGTAGAGTCATCTGAGCAAGAGATTAAACGAGCAACCGCAATCTATCGATTGTTAGAAAAGCTTGAAATTCTCCCAGGACAGCAAGAAAATGAGGTCGATGAAGAAACGCTTCAACAATGGTGTACTGATGTCCGCGCATTGGCTAAAGAATTGGATCGTGCAGATATTACAGACCAACGGATCGGTAAAATTCTGGCTCATGCCCCAAATAGCCAAACAGACAATGTGTGGCCACATGAAGCTGTTCGGCATGTAATCGAAAAATTAGCATCTGATGACGTTGAACGTAGCCTTGAAATCGAAAGATATAATATGCGAGGTGTTTTTACGCGGATACGTGGTGAAGGAGGTACTCAGGAACGAGAACTGGCACTGAAATATCGTTCATGGGCGACTAAAATACCCGAATATCTGCGTACTTCTACGATGTTGATTCGCATGGCCGAATATTGGGAAGACTCAGCGAGTTCAGTCGATATTCGAGAGGCACAGGATAACTTGCGGTATTAAGACTGAATAAATCCTGCAAATAATTCTGTCTAATTGTTATCTGGTTAAAGGTGATCGCTCAGGCGATCATCGAACTCGATAATCGACAGCCGCCAGTTATGGCGCTGCATACTACATTTTTTCAAATGTATCCAGCATGTTACCCTGAATGCCAGTAAAGTTGTCGCCTAAACACAACTACTGGAATAGATACGGTGTAATAACTTGCGAGTATAAGAACTTATGTCTAATACCACATAAAAAAAAGGGGGTCACTCTGGTGGTCTTGACAAGAGCCGAATTCAGGTTTAGCTTATTCTTCAGCCAGTTAATGGCAAAGGCGATCCCAGTCAGAGGAGCCAAATTCGAAAGCCTGCTCAGGAAACTAAGCAGGCTTTTTTGCTTTCTATCGTTGTCAGATTTGGTAATCCAGAACCGTTTCTTCCGGCTCAAGCGCCTGTCGCTTAATATCAGCAACAGAAAGCTCAGGGTTACATAATTCGATAAAGCGCCAAACGTAATTACGCTGCAACTGCCCTTTCTTGAGCCCTAACCACACGGTATTGGCATCAAAAAGATGGCGGGTATCAATCCTGACCAACTCATCTTCATCGCCACTCGCCTGAAATGCTACCAGACCAATACCCAGCCCCAGCTCAACATAAGTTTTCACGACATCAGAATCTTGCGCGCTAAGCACAATATCGGGCGTTAGCCCACGGCGTGAAAAGGCCTCATCAATACGCGCACGCCCGGTAATTCCCTGCCGATAGGTAATAATTGGCCAGCGGCTTATATCATCGAGCGTGAGAGGGCTTGCGTGAATCAGCGGATGGCCGCGCGGCACCAGCAAAGTGTGATACCAGCGGAACCATGGATAAGCGACAACCGAAGGGTCGGTACTCAGCCTTTCACTGGCGATACCGATATCTGCCGTGCCGTTATGCAGCAACGTTTCTATTTCTTGTGGCGTACCCTGAATAAGCTCGAGGCGCACTTCCGGAAACAACGTGCGGAAAGATTTGATAACCGTCGGCAAGCTGTAGCGAGCCTGAGTATGCGTGGTGGCAATCGTGAGCACGCCACTGGCGTCATTGGTAAATACATCCGCCAGACGGCGCACGTTACTGGCCTCATTGAGGATTCGCTCGGCAATCACCAACAGAGCTTTGCCCGGCTCCGTCATGCCCAATAAACGCTTACCGCGACGGATGAAGATCTCAATACCGAGTTCTTCCTCCAGCTCGCGAATATGGCGGCTGACACCCGATTGCGACGTGAAAAGCATGTTGGCGACTTCGGTCAGGTTATAGTCCCGCCGAGCCGCCTCGCGGATAATTTTGAGTTGCTGGAAGTTCACATTGCCCCCGGGGCATCACCGTTCTTTACACTATTGTTAAAGTGGCAACCCCGAGATAACAAATAATAAAAACCAGCAGCTTATTCTATTTAGCGATAAGCCAACTTACCCAACCAGCAACAGTTCGCGATTTTCCTGTGCAGGACGAACCACCAAAGACATCAAAATGTCTTTCACGGCCTGAGCTTGTGGCGTCAACGCGGTTCGGGCTGACAAGTTTACCGACAGCGGTAAATTCAGCGACGGGCTGGTTATCCGCGCCATCCAACCATTTGCAGAACTGACGAGTGAGCGCGCCGCAGACTCGGGCAATACTGTCACGCCCATACCGCTGGCAATCGCCGCAGTTAGGGTTGAGATGGAATCAATTTCACCGGTAATTTTTGCCGTGAGGCGGCGCAATGAGAACGCTTCATCCACACGTTTACGCACGGCGCTGTAGTCACGCGGCAGGAATAGGTTCATTTCGGCCACCGCAGCAAGATCGACTGTCTGACCTGGACAGTCGCGGGTGCCGACCAGAAACAACTCCTCTTTGAGTAACGGTTGGCTAGTAATGCCCGCCGTTGGGGAACGGTCATACAAGACCGCCATGTCAAGCTGGCCGCTTAACAGCTTGTCATTCAGGACAGAACTACTGTTCTCATGCAGATAGACCAGTACGTCGGGTAACTCCGCACGTACCGCCTGTAATAAAGGCATGGTGATTGATGAAGCCGCAGTGCCCGGTGCCAGGCCAATAGAAACCTGCCCACCTAAAGTTTGGCCCACATTGCAAACGGCCAGTTGAGCCTGCTCGCACTGGCGCAAAATGGTTCGCGCATGGGTATACAGAATTTTTCCCGCTTCTGTTGGCGTTACGCCGCGTTTGGTACGAATTAACAGCTGTTGATCCATTTCACCTTCAAGGGTAGCAACTTGCTGGCTCAGAGCCGGCTGCGCAATATGCAGCACTTCAGCGGCCTGGGTCAGGCTACCAATATCGACGATTTTCACGAAGTACTTCAGTCGTCTTAAATTCATTTTGCCTCCTACACGGAATGCCAACGCCAGTCTCGGCAGTGATGTCTCCCTAGGAATTGCAATATGCTTGCCACTTTTGAGAAACATCCGACCAGATGCGCTAACAGGCTGGATAATAAGCGAAAGTGATTTAAACGGCAGGAAATGGAATTGAAACAGTGGTTCTCTTATGCCCCATTAGAGGTATAGGCGCACCATAAAGGTGCGCCTGGTCACAGAGTTATAAGCCTGCCCACCACAGACGCAGTTTCATCCCCCAGTAACTGGTCCAGCCGGTGGTTGAAGAAACAACTTCTCCTTTATAAAACACCACCAGTGTCGGCGTGACGCCAATCTGCCAGTTACGGGATAACTCGCCGGATGCATCGTTCACGACAGGTAACTGGACTTTTTTACTCGCAAGCCAGCGGGAAACCTCCTGAGGATCGCCAGAACGTAATGCAATGGTCATCACGTTTTCACCCTCGCTAACTAGCTGCGCAACTGAAGGCGTTGTGTAACGGCAGACGCCACACCAGCTTGCCCAAAAATAGAGAAGCAGCGGGCGTTCTTCGCTAAGCGAGTTCAACGTGACCGCTTGCCCATCCAGCGTATGCAGCGGCGTGCTGTCAAAAGTCGCGGGCATTTTCGGCGCTCGCCACAAATCCATCAGGACAACAATAGTGATGACAATCATCGCTATCACCAGCGCCTCTCGCCCCCAGCGTTTCAGCTTACTTTTCATTGGCCTGCTCTCGCTTCTCTTTTACCAGCTCATCCAGAGATTCCCATGGCACCGCGCCAGCCAGCAGCGTATCGCCCACCAGTGTTGCTGGTGTCCCTTCCACGCCAACAACCCGTGCCAGTTGCAGATTGAGATTTAGCGTTTCCATGCTCAGTTCATCAGGTTTAACCGGCGTTGCCCCACTTTTAGAAACCGCAGCATCAATGGTGGTGGCAGTGTGGTTACCTTTTTTCGACATCAGGCTTTGATGCAGCGGCAAGAACTGCTGCGGATGCTCACGCCAGGTCGTCAGCGCTACGCGAGCCGCGAGCGATGAGGTTTCACCGCGAAACGGCAAAAGTTTAAACACGACGGCCACGTCAGGATATTTCTCTACCACTTTCTCCAGCATCGGATCGAACTGTTTGCAAAACGGGCAGTTGTAATCAGTAAAAGAAATAATCGTCAACTTTGGCGAAGTTGCGCCAATTCGTGGGCTGGCAGGGTCGTGATACAACGCCTGATAAATCATTTTCTGCAATTGTTCTTCATTGGGTTGCGACTCGGCAGCGGTCGCACCAAAAGCCGTCAGCAACAGCAAAAGCGTCATGATCATTTTCATTGTTTCGTTCCTTTCGCATCGTTTAGCGCATTCAGTACCGAATCGCGAGTTAACAGCGTCGACAGTGGTTTTCCTGCGGGAATATTCGGTCCGTAAACCTGGTTGAAAGGCACACCAACCTGACCACGCAGCTTGAGAAATTCGGTGATTTCTTTAGAAGGGAGAGTCCAGTCGCCCCGCAGCGCAACCACATCCGGCGCCTGCAACGCAGCCTGCACATCTTCACGAGAAAGGACATTTAACTTATTAATTTTGCAGGTAATACACCAGTCAGCGGTGACATCAATAAAGACGCGTTTATTTTGCGCCAGCGCCTCCACAATCGCCTGCTCGCTTAGCGGCTGCCAGGCGATATTCTCTTTTGCAGGAGCCGTTGTTGATGCGCTGAAATGCACCGGCAACAGGCTGACCAGCCAAAGTGCCGAGCCCAGCATCATTACCGCCAGTATCCGGCGTAACCAGTGCATCCAGCGCCCAGGTTTTGGTAAACGCAAAGCAAGCGAAGGACGTACTGCAATCAGCAGCCACGGCAGACTCATCCCCACGCCTAACGCGATGAAAATCCCCCAAAGCGTGGGCAGTGATGAACCCAGAGCTACAGCTACGGCAGTGCCGAGGAACGGAGCGCTGCATGGCGTTGCCAGCAGTGTCGCCAGTGCGCCCTGCCAGAAATGCCCGCTCATGCCGTTTCCACCCTGCGTGGCGAGTTTCGTCGTCACATTTGAGGAAAGCCGGAACTCAAACAGCCCAAACAGATTGGCGCTGAACACCACCATCACCAATGCCATGAATCCGATAAACCAGACGTTCTGGAACTGGATGCCCCAACCCACGGCATGATTCGTCAAACGCAGCACCGTCATTAACAGCGCCAGAGCCATAAACGAAACGAGTATCCCGGCAACAGACGCAAGAAACTGCTGGCGAATCACACGCCTTTCTTGCTTTTCCACCAGCAACACTGAGCCAAGTTTCATGCCCAGCACCGGCAAAACGCAAGGCATCAGGTTGAGGATAAAACCGCCCAATAGTGCCAACAGTAACACTTGCCAGAATGCGACATCCCCACCAGATTCAGGCGCTACAGGTGCTTCATTGATGACTACGCTACTTTGCTGTGCAATGCCGTTATCCGCGATAACCAGCGAAAGATTGCGCCCACGCAAATCAGGCCCGGCGCCATCCCAACCGTCGCTAACGGGAATGGTTGCCCAGAGCGTTTCGCCCTCAACACGATATTTTGGTTTACCAAAACTGGCATCTTCCGGCATATCCAAAAACAGCTCTGGTTTTTGCCAACCCGAGGTGCGAGTCGCTTCCACGACCAGTTCAGCATTGCGATACCCGGCAATCAGGTTGTCCGTAAGCCCGTCAGGACGAGGCACTTTCCCCATCGCTTGTGCGTAGTCATGGGCAAAAGTCGCATCACCATTATCAGGCGTAATGTCGAACGGGAAATCCGTCAGCAGGCAAACATCTTTGCAGGTCGATAACGTCAGCACACCCGCGATTTTCGCGGGCATGTTGCCATCCAGCGTCATTGGGATACTGACCTGATTGTGATAACCCTGTGTGGTGATACCTGCCACATCAAAACGTTGCGGAACAGGCCAGAACCAGTGCGCGGCTTTCACAGGTTCCTGCCACTTAATTGCTGGCGCAACACCACCGTCGCCCGGCGATCGCCAGTAGGTTTTCCACCCTTTTTCCAGCTTCACATCCAGTAAAACGCGGGTTTCGCCTTGGGGGGATGCATCTGCGCGCAAGCGAACGCTGGCATGGTTATTTTCTGCTGAATGAAGCCAGCCCGTTTCTTGCGCCCATGAAAATGGCAGCCATAGCAGTAAAAGACAGAGCAACGCCTGCCTGAAAAGACTCAACATATTTTTTCTCCATAAATGAATTATCGAACTGTGTTAAACAGCCGGTGTTTCATTCACGGAAGACGCAAAATCGCAGATGAACCCGAAGTGTCGGCGAGGAAAAGGCCCGAACGGGAGCAATGGATGAGAGCTTCGCCTGAAGAGGCGTAAGAAGTGAAAGGATCAGACTGAAAACAAATAACGCGCCTTCAAACAAGACGGGCGGTGCGGCAAGCAGTGACTTAGCGCTTAATTCACACGGTGAAACCGGTGAGGCCTGTTCCGCGTCGGTTGTACTACCTTGAGCAAGAACCCTGCTTTCAGCCGCTTTCATTTGCAAAGCATGCATTCCCGCCATGCGCTGCGCGGTGCAAACTAACACCACCAGACATGCCAGGAAAAGAAACCACTTTGCCAAATGCTTTTGTTTAAACATGAATCCCTCATTACGTGAACCGCATATCTTAGCCAGTCGTTCCCATTTGGCAACAAATGAGCTGTAAAGATATGTCTGCACGCCCGAAACGCCTCGTTTGTGTATTTTATCAGCAAACGCACCAAAGCCATGATGACAGGCTTTGACAACCCTAAGACGCCTCGTTAATATGCGCCCCGTTCAAGCGATTCCTCTGTAGTTCAGTCGGTAGAACGGCGGACTGTTAATCCGTATGTCACTGGTTCGAGTCCAGTCAGAGGAGCCAAATTAAAAAAGCCTGCTTAGGAAACTAAGCGGGCTTTTTGCTTTTTCTAGTCACTGAATCCCTCAGCAACCCTATAACTTTATATTTCCAGCTTGAAGACTAATTGGCACCGGCATCCCGGAACGACGGGTTAACGCAGCACTTACCACGCCTGCATCCACATCGGAACCCTGAGTCACATTGAGCAGAGCTGGAGTCATTGGTAGCGGGACTTTCTTGTCAGATTCAAATTCCGCGCGGTTACGGGACAGCGGCTCGTGTACTTCCAGCCAACGCTGCCCGTCCGGCTCGACGGTGACTTTCACAGGCTGGTCAATCAGCTGCACACGCGTACCCACCGGCACGTTATCGAACAGGTATTTAATGTCGTCTTTACGCAGTCGAATACACCCCTGGCTGACGCGCAGGCCGATACCAAAATTGGCGTTAGTGCCGTGGATTGCGTACAGCTTGCCGATGTAAATCGCGTACAAGCCCATCGGGTTATCCTCACCTGGCGGCACAAACGCTGGCAGGGTTTTACCCTCTTTGGCGTACTCGCGTCGGGTATTTGCCGTTGGCGTCCAGGCTGGCGCTTCTTGTTTACGTTCCACCCTCGTCACCCAGTTTCGCGGCGTTTCACGCCCGGCCTGACCGATGCCAATGGGCAAGATCTCCACCGTGTTGCCGTCTGCCGGGTAGTAGTAAAGCCGCATTTCGGCGACGTTAATCACGATACCCTCACGTACGGTGTCCGGCAAAATCACCTGCTGCGGAATGGTCAACTGAGTACCGGCTTTTGGCAGGAACGGATCAACGCCTGGATTGGCTTCCTGCATATTGCTCAATCCCTGCCCGTACTGCGCAGCATAATACTCCAGCGGCTGAGTATTCCCTTCCGGAACGGCAACGGTAAACGACGTGCCGACCAGGCGACTACTTTCTGGTGGAAGCGGATAAGTGACGGCCAGGGCGCTATGGGTAACAGCGGCAAGCACCAGGGCAAGCGAGAATAAACGGATCATAATTTCCCTGTTCTCAAACATGATGTGGATAGATTAAATATACGCCTGCGTCATGGACTCCTCCATAAATCAGGCTTTTTACTTTCTGTACCTTTCCCCCCTTCCGTTCCCTCCCGTCGATGACATACTATCGAAAGCTAAACAGCCCTGCCTAAAATCAGCAGGATAAGGAGAGAAGATGACGCATCAGACAGCCGCCACAGCCCTTACCCCGAACCAGGCCCTCGATAAATTAGAGGAGCTGTACGATGCCTCGGTCAACGCACTGCGCGACGCCATTGGTCAGTATGTTGAAAACGGCACACTCCCCGAATTTGAAAAACGTGCCGCGGGATTATTTGTTTACCCGGAGTTACGCGTCAGCTGGGATGGCACCGTTCGCAACCCGAATAAAACGCGTGCGTTTGCCCGATTCACTCATCCCGGCAGTTACACCACCACCATCACCCGCCCTGCACTTTTCCGCCACTATCTCACTGAACAATTAACGCTACTCCAGGAAGATTACGGCGCGCAGATTGAAGTGGGTTTATCGCAGCATGAAATCCCTTATCCCTATGTGATTGATGGTTCCAGCTTGCCGCTGGACCGCTCAATAAGTGCCAGCTTACCGCGCCATTTCCCGACAACCGAATTAGCGCAGATTGGTGATGAAACAGCGGATGGCCTGTTCCACCCAACCGAGTTCTACCCGCTTTCACATTTCGACGCCCGCCGCGTTGATTTCTCGCTGGCACGCCTGCGCCACTACACCGGTACGCCAGTCGAACACTTCCAGTCTTTCGTGTTGTTCACCAACTACACCCGTTATGTGGACGAATTTGTGCGCTGGGGCTGCCAGCAAATCCTTGATCCTGAAAGCCCGTATGTCGCGCTTTCGTGCGCAGGTGGCGTGTGGCTAACAGCCGACAGCCAGGCTCCGGAAGAAGCCATTTCCGACCTCGCCTGGAAAAAACACCAGATGCCCGCCTGGCACTTGATTGATGCCAACGGCAACGGAATCACGCTGATTAACATCGGTGTTGGCCCGTCGAATGCGAAAACAATTTGCGACCACCTGGCGGTTTTACGCCCGGCTGCGTGGCTGATGATTGGGCACTGCGGCGGATTGCGTGAAAGTCAGTCGATTGGCGATTACGTATTAGCCCACGCTTATCTGCGTGATGACCACGTGCTCGATGCGGTTCTTCCGCCGGACATCCCAATTCCAAGCATTGCCGAAGTCCAGCGCGCACTGTATGACGCAACAAAACTGGTCAGCGGCATGCCGGGTGAAGAAGTCAAACAGCGCTTGCGTACCGGCACCGTCGTCACTACCGACGATCGTAACTGGGAACTGCGTTATTCAGCCTCAGCGTTGCGTTTTAACCTGAGTCGCGCTGTCGCCATTGATATGGAAAGCGCCACCATTGCCGCGCAGGGTTATCGCTTCCGTGTGCCGTATGGCACGTTGCTGTGCGTTTCCGATAAACCGCTGCACGGTGAGATAAAACTCCCGGGCCAGGCTAACCGCTTTTATGAAGGGGCGATATCGGAGCATTTGCAAATCGGTATCTGTGCCATTGATCTCCTGCGAGCCGAAGGCGAACGCCTGCATTCGCGCAAATTACGCACCTTTAATGAACCTCCTTTCCGTTAAGAGAAAATAATAATGCAACACACATCACCTCTGGCTGCCTTGCGCAGCCTGCTTAAAGAGCGCGAACTTGATGGCATGCTTATCCCTCGCACCGACGCGTATCAGAGTGAATATTGCGCGCCATATGACGACAAACTGGAGTTTATCAGCGGCTTTGATGGCTCTGCGGGTCTGGCTCTGATTCTGGCTGACCGCGCATTGCTGTTTGTGGATGGCCGCTACCAGGTTCAGGCTCGTCAGCAAGTCAACCTTAGTGAATTTGAAATTCACCATTTGCACGATGAGCCGATTCATCTTTGGCTACACGATAACCTGCCTGCGGGCAAACGCATCGCCTTTGAGCCGTTGCTGATGGTGAACAGCCAGTACGAAAGCCTGCGTACCAGCGGCTGTGACCTGGTTGCCGTTAACGATGACCCGATTAATGAGATTTGGACGACTCGCCCGGCTGTTCCGCGCGGTGCGATAAGACAAATGCCAGATGATGTCAGTGGCGAGTCAACGGCGTCAAAATGCGCACGCGTGGCACAAGCACTGGCTAAAAAGGGTGTGGATTATCTTGCCCTCACCTTGCCTGACAACATCGCGTGGTTGCTTAACGTCCGTGGTTCAGACATCCCAAACAGCCCGGTGCCACTTTCGTTTGCGCTGGTGAAAAACGACGGTGCCGTTGAATGGTTTGTCGATGAAGCCAAACTTCAACAGCTCGATGGTTCTGTACTGGAATCTATTCATATTCAAACACCGGATACGTTCCTGGCGCGTTGCCAGCAACATGCTGCGGGAAAACGCTTCTTGCTTGATGCCGATAACGCGCCGGTAGCAGTACGTTTTGCGGTGGAAGCTGGCAGCGGTGAAATCGAATGGCAGCCAGATCCCATCACGCTGATGAAAGCGAACAAAAACGACACTGAACTGGAAGGTTATCGTTCAAGCCATATTGAAGACGGTGCGGCTTGGGTGAACTTCCTGGCCTGGCTTAACCATGAAGTACCGCTGCGTGAAGCGGCGGGAAATCCAATCACCGAACTCGAAGCACAGGAAAAGCAGCTCGCTTTCCGTCAGCAGTGTGACAACTTCCTGGAACAAAGTTTTGGCACGATTTCAGCCGCTGCCGGAAACGCGGCGATGTGTCATTACCACAGCGCGCCGGAAACCAACGTTGCCATCACCAGCAATCAATTTTATCTGAATGATTCCGGCGGCCAGTATTTCAACGGCACCACCGACGCGACACGTACCCTGAACTTCGGGCAACTCGATGCCCAGCGTCGCCTGCACTACACCGCGGTGTTAAAAGGCTTCCTGTCGCTGATCTCTTTGCAATTTCCGCAGGGAGCACAAGGCCATCAACTGGATGCTTTTGCACGTCGTCCGTTGTGGGAACTGGGGCTGGATTACGACCACGGCACAGGCCACGGCGTTGGCCACTGCCTGCTGATTCATGAAAACCCGCATCGCATGGCGAAAAAAGTGAACCCGTGGCCAATGCTGCCGGGCAATGTCATCACCATCGAACCGGGTTATTACCTCGCGGGCAGCCACGGTATTCGTATCGAAAACCAGGTTGAAGTCATCGAGTCACAGCCAGGATTCTGCAAGTTCGCCTCTCTGACGCTGATCCCCATCGATCTGAGCGCGGTGGAATTACCGTTGTTGAGCGAGCAAGAAATCGCCTGGCTTGATGAATACCACCAGCAAGTGCGTGAAATATTGTCGCCGCTGGTCTCCAGTGATGCCCGCCCGTGGTTGATTGAAACGACGGCGCCGGTCAGAACGCAGCGCGCATAAAACCGCCGAGGAGCCGTGTTTTCACGGCTCTTCTCTCATTTTTGCCGATTAAACCAGCAATCAAACCACTTTCCTCTAAACAGCCTTTGACAACCCAGCGGCCTATCGATAATATCCGCCCCGTTCAAACGATTCCTCTGTAGTTCAGTCGGTAGAACGGCGGACTGTTAATCCGTATGTCACTGGTTCGAGTCCAGTCAGAGGAGCCATATTTTTGTTTCATGATGTCCCTGCACATCGTGAAATGTTATAAAAGCAGTCAGTAAAAAAAAACCTGATGTACTGAAAAGTACCATCAGGTTTTTTTATATCTATAGTTTCCCCCCCCCCGATAAACCCTACTAACGCTTAACCAACATTGGCTGTTTGCTGTAATTTGCCGGGAACATATGCTGCAAGTCATTAATTTTTGGCAAATCATTCACCACAATGTACGGATAGTCAGGGTTATCATTTAAGAAGTTCTGATGATAATTTTCAGCCGGGTAAAAATGCCCGTCGCTTTCAACCTGAGTCACGACCTGGTCGCTGTAACTGTGGCTCGCATTCAGTTGTGTAATGTAGGCTTTTACCACCTTCTCCTGCGCACTGTTCATCGGAAATACGGCTGAGCGGTACTGCGTTCCAGTGTCCGGCCCCTGCCTGTTAAGTTCAGTCGGGTTATGGCCTACCGAGAAGAAGATATGTAGCAACTCGCCGTAAGTGACCTGAGTGGGGTCGAACGTCACTTTTACGGATTCAGCAAGCCCCGTCCCTCCCGTACTCACCTCCTCATAACTCGCAGACTTAACCGCGTTTCCCGCATAGCCTGATACTGCGCTGGTGACGCCCTTCACATGCTGGAAAACGCCCTGAATCCCCCAGAAACAGCCTCCGGCAAATATTGCCGTTTCGCTGTGTGTTATTCCCGCAGGTTCATCCAGTACAGGAGCCGGGATCGTCACCGCCTGCTCCGCCCCGCCCCATGACCAGGCATTATTTTGAAATACCAAAGCAGAGCCCAAAACCAAGGTCGCAATCAGGCCGTAATGGCGTAACGATAATCGTTTTTTCGATAATTTTTTCATCATGCCCCTCTCTAAACAATTACGCAGTCGGCGCGAATGTCATTGCCAGTCCATTCATGCAATACCGCAGACCTGTCGGCTGCGGGCCATCGTCAAAGACGTGTCCCAGATGACCGCCACAACGGCGACAGTGCACTTCATCACGCACCATGCCAAACGTGGTATCGCGGCTGGTTAATGCCGCATCGGGTAACGGTTTCCAGAAACTCGGCCAGCCGGTATGGCTGTCGAATTTGGTTGTAGAAGAAAACAGGGGGAGATCACAGCCCGCACAGGCAAATACGCCTTCACGGTGCTCTTTATTTAGCAGGCTGGAATAAGGCCGTTCAGTCCCCGATTCACGTAAAATATAATATTGCGCATCACTCAGTCGTTGATGCCATTGGGCATCCGTCAGGCTGACTTCAAACTTTTCAGCAATCGCCTGTGCGTCGGCTTTACGGGAGAAAAATGAAGAAGTTACACCCATCACTGCCGCAGCAGTAAGAGCACCTCCACCAAGGAGAAAATGCCGTCTGTTGATCATCATAGCCTCACTTTTGTCTGCTACTGATAATCACCCTACACCACAGCACTTCATTAAATCATAACCAAAAATTAACATTTTCGTGATAACTGCAAGGGCCAGGTTTAACTTTTCCCTTTCATCTAAAATTTTTACGCACACCCAGGTAACTCTACCTGTCCTATACTGAAATTAACTCGGTAAACTTCCCTTGGATCGTTATATGCGCCAGAAGAAACTTGCTCATTTGAAACAGGCTTTATGGCAAAAATTCCTCCCCTTTTTTATCTCTCATGGTGTTCAATCTGGCGAGCCCTATAATTATTACTCAGTGTATTTTAAGGATGTTGACCACAAACGGTATCACCTTGTTGATGATAAACCTGATGGTATTGAAGTCGAACTCTGGGATACCGACCAGCATGAATATCGACAAACATCTGTTATTCCCATTTCATATATTGATGAAATGCAAGTAGACATCGTTCATTATCTCCGCCACGGGCCAATTCATTTCAATTCTATTTTATCGTTCACATTTCATTATTACACACGGCTTATCTACCTGAAAAATATTATCAGCCGCAGTAAGGGGAGACTTGTTTCTGCATTTTTTGCTAAAAAAGAATTTAAAAGCCGCGATCGCATCGCTTTACTCAACTTGCTGGTCAACGAATATATACAGCAGCGCCCTTCTAAGCTCAATATTGGCGCTACTGCGAACGAAGTCATTGAATTACTGTATGGAAAACTGTGGTACAAGCATATTCACAATGAAGAGTTCCTGCGAAAAATAACCTTGTTATTACAATCTCTGGTTATGACTGACGATCTTGTGGTTAAAGATAACCGATACTTTGTGCAGGGAAAAGCCATCGCCACCATTGTTGAATATGAGAAAGACGAGCGACGAAGCAATCAGCAACTCAACATGCAGAAAAACCAGGTTCGCCTGATGCTTATTATTACAGCGGCTACTCTGATGATCACCCTGGCTTTACTCTCCCTTGCAGGCGTGGTCGATTTGCATAAAATCTGGCAATATATTACCCAGCTAAAACCTATTCGAATTATTTTAAAATTGATCTAGCAATAATTATAATAATGTACTCACAAGCAGCACTTGGTCGTTTTTTATTAAAGAATCTGGCATTGCCAAAAAATTCATACTTTAATAATAACGCTGTATTCATCCATCCATAAGCCACTTATCGAGGATAATTAGTGGCTCAGGTTGATCCTGGTTTGACTTAAAACTTAAGCCGCAGCAGTTTCATGCAAGCGTAACCAAAGCAGATTGGAATCCGTCTTGCTGAATACGACAGTGGAATGGCGTAGTGTTCTTTCTTGTCCCGGCAAACTCTGCCATTCGCTATAGCTGACCACCGCGCCAGCAGGCCATTCGGCAATAACCGTTATCTCGTCCAGTGAAATTTTCAATCCTGGTTTAGCCGCTCGCTGAGCCAGGAAGAATGCACTTAATGAGTCAAAATTCAGTGTTTTGCCACCTGGCGTTACCATGGTAAATACCGGCGAAAAGCGAGCCAGTAAAACCTGCACGTCCCCTTTCCCATTGCCAAGCCAGTTTTCGATAGCAACGTGTGCATCAATAACTTCCTGAATATAGTGATTCATCTTCACTCCTTTTGAGCGTTGAGTTGACGCAAGATCGCGCCGTTAGCGATGCGCAGACAAAGCAGCGCAGGAAATAATGTGCTGGCCGCAGCCAGATAAAAACACCACTGATAGGCCGCTGCGGGAGGCAGTGTTTCCAGCAATAAATTAAGCAGCAGGCTTAATAACGCTACCCCCATGCAGAAACTCAGTTGGCGATTAATGTTCCATAGCGCGCTTGCCTGGCCGAGTTGGTCATCTTCCACCTGCAAGAACGCACAGCTTTGCGCGGTGCTGCTGCACAAACTGCCACCGAACCCCATCATCGCGAAAGCAGCCAACAGCAGTGGATATTGATCCGCGCTGTGAACCTGGGTCAGCGCCAGAATACCCAACCCTTGCAGCAGGCAACCCGTTATCAGGATGGGACGCGGGCCAAAACGGTTAAACTGTTTTCCGGTGAACGTTATCGCCAGTAGCGAAGCAATCGACCACGGTACCATCAGGCTGCCGACTCGCGTCGCACTCAGGTTTAACTGGTTTTGCAGCCAGAGCATAGCGATGAGGCTGACGCCAATAAACATCCCCGGAATACACTGATAAATCATCATGGCACTGCGCAATAATGGCTCCTTCACCAGACGAAGATTAATCAACGGTTGCGGGTGACGCAGGCTGTGGCGAACAAATCCCGTAAACAATGCCGTGGCGCAAAAAAGCAACAAGATGCCCTTCAACATTTGGCCGCTTTCAGCCAGCATCGTGAGCCCGAGTAAAGTCAGCATCAGCGCCCCACAGCCGCTCGCCAGGCCGATAAAATCCAACGCTGCGGGCTGAGTCGTGCGGGGTTCTTTTTGTAGCCAGGCCGCCGCAAGCAGCAGCGCGATTAAAGCCAAAGGTAGATTGGCGAAGAAAACCCAGCGCCAGCTTAGAGAATCGACAATCACACCGCCAATTGCAGGCGACAGCGCCGGAGCAAGCAGGCCCACTAACATTATCGCCGCCGATAATGCCGCACGTTCATGGCTGCGATAAAGCTGATAGGTCAACGTCTGCCCTACGGGGATCAACAGCCCACCGCCCATACCCTGTAGCAGCCGCCAGCCAATCAGTTGTTCAATAGATTGCGCCGTGCCCGCGCCAAGCGTCGCCAGCAAAAATGTACTGAGTGAAATAAGCAAAACTGTGCGCCCACCAAGGCGCTGCGCGAGCCACGCACTAAGCGGAATAACGAGCGTCAGCCCTAAAATATAGGCGTTGCTTACCCAGGAAAGCTCACTGACGGAAGCCCCAAGCCCGCGCCCGATGGCTGGGTACGCCACGTTTGCGATAAACATGTTGATCAAATCAACAAAAAAACCCAGCAGATAAACAATGGCAACTTTGGTGCGATAACGCATAAGACCTCCGGTTAGAGGCGAAGGAGTGTAGCGGCAGAAAAGAGGGGGATAAATCACCTGGCGGGCGTTACACTGTCAAAATATTTTTGACAGTAATGGCGCTAACTATGCTGAATCTGCAACGGTTAACAATTTTTGTCGCAGTAGTAGAAGCCGGTAGTTTTACCGCAGCGGCTACAGCGTTAGGCCTGACTAAGGCAGCGGTGAGTTTTAACATCAAGCAGCTTGAAGCGGAGTCTGGCGTGTCGTTATTGGTGCGCAGCACCAGACGGCTTGCGCTTACCGATGCGGGAGAGCGTTTTTATCCCCGTTGCCAGCATCTGCTTGAAGAAGCTCAAAACCTGCTGGACGATGTACAGCGGGATCACCAGGGGTTGAGCGGCGTGCTGCGCATAACCAGCACACCGGAATATGGCTCACAGGTTGTGGTGCCTGCTCTGTCTGCCTTTTCGCGTGAACATCCGCAACTGCGCATCCAGCACGTTTCGTCTTCATATCATGCGGATTTGATAGCGGAGCGATTCGATGTCGCTATCCGCCTCGGGCAGCTTGCGGACTCGAACCACCGTGCCGCGCCGATAGATAGCTTCGCTATTTTCCCCGTTGCATCCCCTGCTTATCTGGCAACACACCCTGTAGAAAATCTGGAGCAACTGGCGCAGGCAACATGGCTAGCACACAGCCGCCTAAGTTCGCCCCTTAGCTGGCAAGTGACGACCCCAGAACGGCAGGCAATATTATTTGATGTGGAAAAACCGCCGACGATCGTCGCAGATAGCGCCGCCGCGCTGCTCGCTTTTGCCCTTGAAGGTGCAGGTGTTGCACTCTTGCCTGAGTGGCTGGTGCGCCCGGCAATCAACTCTGGAAAGCTTCAGAGGATGCTGAGTCACCACCAGTTTCCTCGCCAGAGCATTTATGCGCTTTACCCCAACACTCGCCATGTTCCAGAGAAAGTGCGGGTGTTTATTGATTTCTTCCAGGCGTGGGTTAGCCGCAAGAAAAAATAGAAAAAAGGCCACCACAGAAACTGTGACGGCCTCATGTAAATACAGATTAGGGCTTACGGCTCAACCGCATTCAAACGAACCAGCTGTAAGGGCTCGGCCAACAAACTATCCATTTGCTGCACAAAAGCCTGAAAATGCGGCAATGCAATGTGGGCATCCAGCGCTTCTTGCCCTTTCCAGGATTCACGCATGTAAAACACATCAGGCGAATCCTGGAGCTGGAACAAGGCGTAATCCAGGCAACCGTCTTCCTGGCGAGTCGGTGAAATCAGCGCCTGCAAGGCAGATTTCAACTCTTCGCGTTTCCCTTCTTTTGCTTTTAGCACCGCAATAATCGACAGCGTATTATCAGACATGCTTAGCACTCCGTTAAGATTTCGCTGAAGTCCAGGCGTGACTTAGGCAGTGCGGCATTAAAATCTTCTACGCTGCGATAGCCGATTGGCACGATCACCAGGCTGGTGAAGCCTTTTTCGCGCAGGCCAAACTCTTCGTCCAGAATGCGTGCATCAAAGCCTTCGATTGGCACAGCGTCAATGTTCAGCGCCGAAACGCCCAGCAGGAAATTCCCGACGTTGAGATAAACCTGCTTTTCCATCCAGTGCTGTGCATCTTTCAAATCAAAGCGGTGCATATTCGCAAAATAGGAACGGCCTTTGTGCTGCCCTTCCATCGCCTGCTGACTGGCAAAACGGCCATCGGCGTTTTCTTTGCTCAGCAATGCGGACAGATGCGTTTCATCCATGCTGGTTTTCGCGCAGAACACCACCACGTGTGAGGCATCAAGCACTTTGCGTTCGTTGAAAACGTAAAATCCAGAAGTCGCTTTAGCGATACGCGCTTTAGCTTCGTCAGTGCTGGCCAGAATAAAATGCCACGGCTGTGAGTTAGTGCTCGACGGGCTAAGACGCAGCAAATCTTTTACTTTTGCGATGTCGTCCTGGCTGATTTTTTTGCTCGCATCAAACGCTTTGGTGGAATAGCGTGATGCTGCGGCTTTAATGATATCCATAATTTCCCCGTAATAAATTCGCTATAATTTTTATGTAATTAGAAACCTTCGAGCACAATTTTACCGACCGTACGGTTGGTTTCAATCAATTCATGGGCGCGACGCAGGTTTGCGGCGTTAATGACGCCTAAATGCTCGCCCAGCGTGGTTTGAATCACACGCTGGTCAATCAAAGTTGCCACACGAGTTAACAAACGGTTTTGCTCAATCATGTCGCTGGTTTCAAACATCGAACGGGTGAACATAAATTCCCAGTGCAGCGAAATGCTTTTAACTTTCAGCGGGCGTGCATCAAGCGTTTCAGGATCGTCAATCAGCGCCAGTTTGCCTTGTGGTGCCAACACTTCAATCAGCTGCGTGTAGTGCTGTTCGGTATGGTTCAGGCTGGCGACGTGGGTTACATTTTTCACGCCGATACGCGCCAGTTCTTCCGTCAGCGGTTTGCTGTGGTCGATAACGTGATGCGCCCCTAAATCAGACACCCATTTCTGGCTTTGTGGACGTGAAGCGGTGCCGATAACGGTGATTTTGGTCAGCTTGCGGGCTAACTGAGTCAGAACAGAACCCACGCCGCCCGCCGCGCCGACAATCAGCAGCACATCATTTTCATTGCCGTTTTCAGCCACACCTAAGCGGTCAAATAGCATTTCCCAGGCGGTAATCGCGGTTAAAGGCAAGGCGGCGGCAGAAGCGTTATCAATGGATTTTGGTTTCAATGCGACAATGCGCTCATCCACCAGTTGGTATTCGCTATTGCTGCCAGGGCGCGTTAACGAACCGGCATACCAGACTTCATCACCTGGCTTAAACAGTGTCACAGACTCGCCCACCGCCGCCACAACACCCACGGCGTCCCAACCCAGAACGCGCGGCTGTTCAGCTTTAAAACCGCCACGCACTTTGGTATCGACCGGGTTTACAGAAATGGCTTTCACTTCCACCAGCAAATCGTGGCCCGAGGCGACAGGTGTCGGTAAAGTAATCTCGTTGAGAAATTCCAGATTGGTGCCCGCCTGCGCGGCTTGTGTAATAGCGATAGCTTTCATGGGTGCTCCAGAGATTAAAGGGTTCATCGAGTGAATGAACTCATGGTACAAGGAATCCTGACGGCGAAAACCAGGCCATAGAAAACAACACTTATCCTCGGAGAGTTAAAATGCTTAGGTTGGAAGACCTTACCTTGTTTGTCAGGGCCGCCGCCTTAAACAGTTTTAGTGACACGGCGCGTGAAGCAGGGTTGCAGCCCGCACAGGTCAGCACCGCCATTAAACGCCTTGAGCAAACGCTGAATATCCGTTTATTTGCCCGTTCCACTCGCAGCCTGCGCCTCACGCCGGAAGGTGAAACCTGGCTGCCGTATGCCGTAAATGCGCTGCAAACGCTGGAAGCGGGCTTCGAACAAATTCAGCCTGCGACTGATGAAGTCCGTGGCGTGCTGCAAATCGCAGTGCCTTCTGACCTCGGGCGCAATATGTTGCTGGAGGTGTTTCAGGCGTTTCGCCGAGAGCATCCGGCGCTGCATCTGAAAATTCTGTTCTCCGATCAAATCACCGATGTGTTCAAAGATCCGGTAGATGTAGCCTTCCGTTACGGCAATAACGACGATGCGTCATATGTGGCACTGCCGCTCGTTCCCAATAATCGCCGCGTTGTTGTCGCCTCACCGTCCTATCTTGAACGTTTTGGCGAGCCGAAAACCATCAGCGAACTGCTGCAACATAACGCGCTGACTTATGTAATTCGCGGGCGAGTGTTCGATAAATGGCCGCTGGAAATGAATGGCGATGTGCATCATGTGGCGGTTAAAAGCGCCATGATGAGTGACGATGCCGAAGTAATTCGCCGGTTAGCGATTGCAGGTGAAGGGGTTGCGTATAAGTCCTGGCTGGATGTCAGCGAGGATGTGAACGCAGGCCGCCTGAAGATTATTCTGCCGCAGTATCAGGGCGATAACGTGCCGCTTAATATGATTTGCCCGCATCGCAAACAGCTTTCAGCCACGGTACGGTTGTTGCATCAGGCGGTAAAACAGCGTTGTGATGCTTTGCAAAGTTTATTCCCGGTATAAATGCAAACCGGCCACAAAAGTGGCCGGTTGCAGATTGCTGACAAAGATTGATGAATGAGTTACCAACCCCCTCCCAGCCTCCCCCTTGCCAGGGGGAGGAGCTAAAAGACGTTAAGCTCCCTCCCCTGACAAGGCTGTCTCTTAGTCACATCTTTAAGCACAAGCGCAGATGATATTCATTCTGCCAGTATCGGGAAGATTCCGTTCACCAGGTGGTATGTGATTTAAGCCGGACCCAACACCCTCGCTTTAACTCGTATTACTGCTTGTCTCTGGTATCGCTTTAGATTTTTCAGCAATACAAACGTGCCATGATCCCCTGAACTTGCAGCCACGCCCTTGTTCCCGGCTTAAATCGCCCCAGTTTTTCCCCTTCAGTCAGGGTTGCGTTGTCGGGAACAACGCAAGAGAGCGATCGTCTGGAACGAATCGCGAACGACCCTGAATGTTGGGGATAAACTGGGGTTTACCGCTTGCGGCGATTTATTGGCCGGGCGCCGGGGTCGCCAGGGGAATGGCGTAATTCCCATGGCACGTTCACCGTTATCGGTGATTACATGGAAATCTGTACTTACTGGTGAACGGAAAACCTGCGCAGCTTACAGATCTCACCCTGACAGGGTGCACGAGTGAGATCTGTATAAGAGACAGCCTGACAAGAGGAGGGCTGGGGTGGGGTCCGTGATAACAATCAGTTGCCCACCATTTTCACTGACTCTTGCGACTTCTTGCGCACACCTAAGAGGTTTGTCATCAGTCTCAAACCGGCCACAGAAGTGGCCGGTTGATAAAACGATTACTGAATCGGATAGGTATAAGGAGCGTTAACGCCCAACGGCAGACCCACCGCCCACCACACCAGCAGGAAGATGCTCCAGCAGATAAAGAAGATCACCGAGTAAGGCATCATCATCGACACCAGCGTACCCACACCGGTCGATTTCACGTAGCGCTGGCAATACACCACCACCAGCGGGAAGAACACCATCAGCGGCGTAATAATATTGGTAGTGGAATCGCCGATACGGAACGCAGCCTGCGTCAGTTCTGGGGAAATCCCAACCGCCATCAGCATTGGCACCATAATCGGTGACAGCAGCGCCCATTTCGCAGAAGCAGAACCAATCAGAATGTTCACCACAGCGGTCAACAGAATCATACCAATGATGGTGGCTTCGCCCGGCAGCGCCATGGTTTTCAGAACATCAGCACCTGCCAGCGCAATCAGCGTACCAATGTTGGAGTCGCCAAACGCTTTGATAAACATTGCGCAGAAGAACGCCATCACCATGTACGAACCCATTTTGCTCATGGATTCATTCATCGCACTGATAACATCTTTACCGGTTTTAAAGGTTCCGGCGACAAAACCGTAAACGATGCCAGGAATAATAAAGATCAAGAAAATCAATGGCACGATAGACTTCATGATTGGCGCGCCGTAGCTGGTCAGCGAGCCATCCGTTGGGCTACGCAGCAGCGACGTTTCCGGCCAGGCCAGAGCAGCAAGACCCGCCAGACCCAGAAGCATCACCAGACCCGCCACCTTAAAACCACGGCTTTCTTTGGCGCTGTACTGGCTCATATCTTCGTTATGTTGATAATCACCGTCGATTTCCAGTTTGGAAACGCGTGGCTCAACGATACGTTCGGTTACCCACCAGCCAACCAGCGTAATCATCACGGTAGAACCGATGCCAAAGAACAGGTTACACAGCGTGTTTACGGTATAGGTGTTGTCCAGCAACTGGGCAGCAGTCTGGGTAAAACCTTGCAGTAATGCGTCGTTACCGGTTGGCACCATGTTGGCTGCAAAGCCGCCAGATACCCCAGCAAATGCCGCAGCAATACCCGCCAACGGGTGGCGTCCGGCAGACATAAAGATGATTGCACCCAGTGGAATAACCAACACGTAGCCCGCATCCGCTGCAACGTGGCTGAACATCGCGACGAAGATAATCATCGGGGTCAGCAGTTTTTTCGGCGTCACACGCAGCATTTTTTTCAGGCCGGTGTTAATAAAGCCCGACGTTTCTGCCACGCCAACACCCAGCATCGCAACCAGTACGATACCCAACGGTGCAAAGCTGGTAAAAGTCGTCACCATTGAGGAAATGGTGACCGTTAGTGCCTGCGCTGAAAGCAAGTTATTAATTTTAACTGCTTCATTAGTAACAGGATTGACGACATCAAAATCAACGTTGGAAAGCACCGCTGACAGCGCCATCACAACCAGTAAAAAATAGAAAAAGATTAAAGCGGGTTCGGGTAATTTATTCCCAGCTTTCTCAACAGCGTTGAGAAAACCTGTCATTAGACGACCTTCCGTGTTCCTTGTCGTTGTGCTCATTACTACCTCTGCTCATCCGTTACATTCATAAAAGTCATTGCTCGCCGCAATTAATAACATTTTAGAATATTTAACAGCTACTAACTTTACGTTACTAGTAAAAACGAGACATTGCAGAGTGATAGATATCAAGTAATTGAATAAAAGCCATACAATCAGACTGTAGATTAGGAATGAAGCAGCATAAAAACCGTCAAAATTTCCAGAAAAGGATGATTCGGAGAGGAAGGATAATGTCGGATGTCGCTAGCGACATCCACCAGTTTGCACGCTACGAAAGCGGTTCTTTTTTAGGACGAGGATACTTTTTAAGCCAACGGCCACTGACCATTCGCCAATAGAACAAAATCCCGCGCACGGTCCAGTCAAAGAACATCCCCATCCACACGCCAACCACGCCCATTCCCAGCACAATGCCTAACGTGTAACCCGCGACTACGCGGCAGCCCCACATGCTTGCCATGGAAACCCACATCGCATAGCGGGCATCACGCGCGCCTTTAAGCCCCGCAGGTAAAACCCAGGACGCCGCCCAAATCGGCATAAACGCCGCGTTCAACCAGATAAGTATGACGACGACATCTTTTACGTCATCTTCGCTGGTGTAGAACGAGGCCATCAGTCCGGCAAAAGGTGCCGTTCCCCAGGCAATCATCGTTAACATAATGGTGGAAAGCCAAAACACATGGCGCAACTGCCGTTCAGCCTGGCCGATTTGCCCTTTGCCCAGACGCTTGCCGACGATAATAGTGGAAGCCGAGCCGAGGGCGTTGCCTGGCAAGTTAATCAACGCCGCAATCGAGAAGGCAATGAAGTTACCGGCAATCACGTTGGTGCCCATTCCGGCAACAAACATTTGCGTGAGCAATTTCCCAGCGTTAAACAGCACCGACTCAATGCTCGCCGGAATACCAATCCCCATCACCTCCCACAAAATGCCGATTTTGAGCGGACGGAAATAGCTTTTAAGTGAGATGCGCAGCGC
This sequence comes from uncultured Buttiauxella sp., assembly GCA_965119215.1. Lineage (GTDB taxonomy): Bacteria > Pseudomonadota > Gammaproteobacteria > Enterobacterales > Enterobacteriaceae > Buttiauxella. Next base: position 163,211 of record CBCPKK010000001.1, on the reverse strand, counting down.
CGGGTTAAATCCAATCACCAGCACGTAAATAAAGCCGATAGCACCGATGTAACGCGAAATGGTCAGCCCCAGCCCTGCGCCAACAAAACCCATGCCGTTCCAGCCCAGGGCACCGTAAATCAGCACGCTACTGATAATGATGTTGAGAATGTTCATCCCGCCGTTAATCAGCAACGGGATTTTGGTGTTCCCTGCCCCACGCAACGCACCGCTGCTGATAAGCGCAATTGCGGCCGCCGGGTAACTCCAGACTGTGGTTTGCAAATAAGAGAGGGCGAGTTCTTTCACTTCCGGCGTTGCGGCTCCGGCAATCACGTTAATGACGTGTTCGCCCGCAAGGTGAATACCCGCCGCCAGCCCGATGGCGATGATTGTCATCATGATCAGCGACTGACGCGCCGCATCACGCGCACGTTTTGGGTCACGCTTACCGAGACTAAAAGCCACCACAACGGTGGTACCGAGATCTACCGCCGCAAAAAATGCCATGATCACCATGTTGAAGCTATCGGCCAGGCCAACGCCCGCCATCGCCTCTTTTCCCAGCCAGCTCACCAGGAAGGTACTCAACACCCCCATCAGTAAAACGCAGGTGTTTTCCATGAAGATAGGCACCGCAAGGGGTGTAATTTCGCGCCAGAACAGGACTCGATAGCTTTTTCGTTTGGCGTACCAGCGTGTGTTAGCCACGCGCTGATGAAGTGCTGCTTTTAAGTTCAAGATTGACCTTGGGGAGGAATGTGAAACCACATTTCAAATAATGATTTACAAATCGTTATCCTGCAAAGAGTTTTTTGTATAGGGCACAATTGGTAACAACTGTTTTGAATTCTGGTTCATGCCGGATGTCGCTGCGCTAATCCGGCCTACAAATGCGCCTACACTCCACCTAAATACGCTTTGCGTACATCCTGATTCCCTAACAACTCATCGCCGCTGCCGCTCAGCCGAATTTGCCCGTTTGCCATCACATAACCGCGATCGGACAGCTTCAACGCGTGGTGCGCATTTTGCTCGACCAGGAAAATCGTCATGCCGTTTCTCGCCAGCTCCCGCAGCGTCTGGAAGATTTGCTTCACCACTATCGGCGCTAAACCCAGGCTCGGTTCATCAAGCAACAGCAGTTTCGGGCGGCTCATCAGCGCACGGGCAATCGCCAGCATTTGCTGTTCACCGCCGGACATCGTCATCGCCCGCTGTTTACGGCGTTCTTTTAAACGCGGGAATAAATCGAACATAGTCTGCAAATCTTGCGCGGCATATTGGTTGCCGATGGGAATGGTGCCCATCAGCAAGTTTTCTTCGACCGTCATATCCGGGAAAATCCGCCGTCCTTCCGGCGCTTGCGCGATACCGCCTGCGGCGACGAAATGCGTCGATTTATGGCTGATGTCGTTGCCACGGAACAGGATCTGCCCGCTGCGAATGCGCGGTTGGCCGAAAATCGACATTAAAAGCGTTGATTTCCCTGCCCCATTCGCGCCAATCAGCGCTACGGTTTCCCCTTCGTTGACCTGCAAAGACACCTGTTTTAGCGCCTGAATCACGCCATAAAAAACGTCTACGTTGCGAAACTCCAGCATCGCCTCACTCATACACTGACCTCGTCTTCGTCGGTGCCCAGATAGGCGGCAATCACTTTTTCGTCGTGTTGAATTTGTTCAGGTTTGCCCTGCGCAATCACATCGCCGTGGTCGAGCACAATAATATGATCGGATATCTCCATCACCATGCCCATATCATGTTCAATCAGTAAAACGGTGATGTCGTGATGGTCGCGCAGAAAACGGATTATCTTGCTGAGCGTGCGCGTTTCAACGGGGTTAAGGCCAGCAGCCGGTTCATCAAGGCAGATCATTTCCGGTGCAGTACACATGGCACGCGCAATTTCCAGCCGCCGCTGTTGCCCGTAAGACATCTCGCCCGCCAGCCGGTTGGCGCAATCCACCAGTTCCACCACTTCGAGCCAGTAAAACGCTCTGTCGAGCGCACGGCTTTCTGCACGCCGGTAAGCTGATGTATTCAGCACTCCGGCAATCAAATTACGGTTCACCTGCATGTGCTGCGCCACCAGCAGGTTTTCCACCACCGACATATCCCTGAACAAGCGGATATTCTGGAACGTGCGGGCAAGCCCGGCGCGGTTCACCAGATGCGTGCCGCCAAACATTTTGTAGAACAGGCGCTGCCCAAACCGTGGTGGATTTATCCAGTCACCGGGCTGGAATTTCTGCCCGAGGATCTGAATCACGTTGGTGGTTTTATCGCGCGTATTGAAAAGAATATTGCCGCCGGACGCCTTATAAAAACCGGTCAGGCAATTAAACACCGTTGTTTTCCCCGCACCGTTGGGGCCGATAAGTGCGGTAATCGACCCGCGCCGCACCTCAAGATTGACATCGTTAAGCGCTTTAATCCCGCCAAAATGCATCATCAAATGTTCGACGTTCAGGATCATTTCGCTCATGGCGCGACTCCTTTACGCACCGCAAAGCCGCTGCGGTTAATGCGAATCAGGCCGCGTGGCCGCCAAATCATCATCACTACCATCAACATTCCAAACAGCAGAACGCGATATTCCGCAAAGCTGCGCAGCAATTCCGGCGTCACTGTCAGCACAAAAGCCGCCAGCACTACGCCGACTGTCGATCCCATGCCGCCCAATACCACGATGGCGAGAATTAACGCCGACTCGAAGAAGGTGAATGAAGTCGGGTTGACGAACCCCTGATAAGTGGCGAAAAACACCCCCGCAATACCCGCCGTGGAAGCGCCGAGCGTAAAGGCCGAGAGTTTGACCAGAACATGATTCAGCCCCATCGAACGGCAGGCGATTTCATCTTCCCGCAATGCTTCCCAGGCACGGCCAATCGGCATGCGCGTCAGGCGGTGTTTGATGTACAGCACCAGCAAGACCACCAGTACCAGAATGGCGTAGATAAAAATAAACTTCAGATTGGGGTTATAGGTGAGATGGAAAAACTCGTGGAAAGGCACACCGCCTTCCTCTTTGGCTCGCCGTCCAAATTCAAGCCCAAACAGCGTGGGAGGCGGTGCTGAAATCCCGTTTGGGCCGCCGGTAAATGTCAGCCAGTTGTTGAGCACCAGGCGGATAATTTCCCCAAAGCCAAGCGTCACAATCGCCAGATAATCACCGTGCATACGCAGAACAGGGAAACCGAGCAATGCGCCTGCGGCGGCGGCCATCAGCGCCGATAATGGCAGCATCGACCAGAAACCCAGCCCGAGATACTGATACCCCAGCGCCAGGCCGTAAGCACCAATCGCATAAAAGGCTACGTACCCCAAATCCAGCAGCCCCGCGAGGCCAACCACAATATTCAGCCCCAGACCGAGCAACACGTAAATCAGCCCGAGGATCGCCACCGTCAGCACATATTTGGTCGCCACGAACGGGAAGCAAACGGCTAACGCAATCACCAGGGGAATAATCCATCGCATACGGCTTTTGTAGTTTGGCGGGCGCACATAAACGCCCGAGTTATCCGTTTCAAAACGGCTTAAAAAGCGCGTGCCGGTAGAGGTGGATAAAAAAGCACTCAACAAAAAGCGCCCAATCATCACCACCGCAATTATCACAACCAGCCGCTGGCCCTCGAAGTTAAAACTGTAACCGTCCAGCACCACGCCCACTATCGGGCCGAAAACAATCAGTGCGACCAGGCCGGCAAATATTGCGTCCAGCACACAACGTTTGAGTGGAAATCCCTCGTGCAAAGCCGTTTCTGATGTCATGTTTTGCTCCCTCACACTTTGGCCACGATCGGACGGCCAAGCAGCCCTTGAGGACGGAAAATGAGGATCACCACCAGTAATCCAAACGAGAACACATCTTTGTAATCAGAATTCACCATGCCCGAGAATTGTGCTTCGGCAATCCCGAGAATCAAGCCGCCCAGCATCGCGCCGGGTAACGAACCAATCCCGCCCAGCACCGCTGCGGTAAAGGCTTTTATGCCGATAATAAAACCGGCGTAAAAATCGAAAGTGCCGTAGTTCATGGTGATCAACACACCCGCCAGCCCTGCCATTGCCGCACCAATCATAAACACCAGTGAGATAATGCGGTCGGTATTAATCCCCAGAATCGAGGCCATTTTTCTGTCCTGCTGCACGGCACGGCACATGCGCCCTAAGCGGGTGTTGCCGATAATCCAGGTGAGCAGCAGCATGCCAGCGAACGCGGCAATCAAAATAAAGACTTTGGTGTAGGTGATTTGTACAAATCCTTCACCAATGTGAAAACGGAATACGCCATCCAGCATGGTTGGAATGCCCTGCTGGCGCGGCCCCTGGCTGATTTGTGCGTAGTTTTGCAGGATTAACGACATGCCGATTGCAGAGATCAGCGGCGCTAAACGCGTGGAGTTGCGCAGCGGTTTATAGGCGATGCGCTCGATAGTCCAGCCGTATACGCCAGTTACCACAATGGTGAACACCAGCGTGCCGAGGATAAGCAAAGGAAACGAGTGCAAACCGAAGAACGACAGCAGCGCGAGGCCGATGGCGCAGAGATAAGCGGAAATCATATACACTTCGCCGTGCGCGAAGTTAATCATGCCAATAATGCCGTAGACCATGGTGTAGCCGATGGCTATCAACCCGTATACGGACCCTAGCGTTACGCCATTTATCAACTGTTGCAGGAAGAATGCATCCATCATCGCGCGCTCTTGTGTTATAGGCGGGGCGAGCCCGCCTGATGTTTATAGAGCGTCGGTATGCCGGAACATACCGACGTTGAGCGTGACTCCGTACCGCTACTGCACTTCTTTGTATTTGCCTTTGTCATCCCACTGATAAACCACGTAGTCAGAGACTTTCAGGTCGCCTTTGCTGTCCCAGGATTTTTTGCCCATGACGGTATCGACCGGGTTCGCTTTCAACCAGGCGCTGGCTTTCGTTGAATCAGTGCCGCCAGTGGCTTTGAATGCCGCAGCAATGGCTTGGATGGAGGCGTAGGAATAGAGGGTGTAGCCTTCCGGCTCGAATTTACCGGTGCGGAATTTGTCGATAACCGCTTTGCCTTCCGGGATCAAACGGGGATCTTTACCGAAGGTCATGTAAATACCGTTGGTGTACTGCGGGCCACCTGCTGCCGTCACCATTTCTTCATTGACGATGCAATCGCCCGAGAAGAATTTGGCTTGTACGCCCTGCTCACGCATCTGGCGCACCAGCGGGCCTGCTTCCGGATGGCAACCACCGAAGAACACTACATCCGGTTTTTGCGCGCCAATTTTGGTGACCAGCGCGTTAAAGTCTTTCTCGCCACGCGATAAACCTTCGTACATCACATCGTTCACGCCACGTTTCGCCAGCGCCGCTTTGGTTGCATCAGCAAGCCCCTGGCCGTAGGTGTCTTTGTCGTGAATGATCACCACACGCTTGGCTTTGAGCTTATCAATAATGTAATCGCTGGCGACCTTCCCTTGCTGGTCATCACGCCCGCACATGCGGAACATATCGTTCATACCACGTTCGGTGATCAGCGGGTTGGTCGACCCTGGGGTGATAGCAATAATCCCCGCGTCGTTGTAAACCTCAGACGCAGGCATGGTGGAAGAAGAACAGAAGTGCCCGACCACGGCTTTGACTTTATCCTGGTCAACCAAACGGTTAGCGACGGAAACCGCCTGTTTTGGTTCGCAAGCATCATCGCCCTGCACCAGTTTGATTTTTTCGCCGTTGATCCCACCGGCAGCGTTAATGTCTTCAGCGGCTTGCGTCGCCCCATGCCAGTATTGATCGCCATACGTTGCATTTGGCCCGGTGAACGGCCCGGCGACACCAATCACAATATCGGCATGGGCGGAAAACGCCGCCACCAGACAACCTGCCAACACAAGAGAAAGAGGACTTCTGATAAATTTCAGCGACATTTGTATGTTCCTTAGCAAAGAAGCAAAGAGGTTTTATGCACAACGGTTTACGAGCCATTCACAAACAAAACGCGAACAAAATGCACCAATCCAGACTAAATCCTGTGGTTTACGGCGGTCATCCCTACGATTTTTCACGGCTTTGAACATTAAGCAAAATGGTTGCCAGTTTTGTTAACCAAATGTCAATGTTTCGACTTATGTCAGTATAGAGCGCCGTGGTAAGCCGCTCGGCACGGCACAACGAAATTACAGCGGGGATCACATCTGCTTAACAATAAAGCCCGTAAGTCGCGCAGCGGTCACGATTTATACGGTTTTGCACCAAAATAGTTCGCACATCCAGAAGGATTAGTATTTGCCTTAATACTCAACAAGTTGACTATTAAAAGAGCAAACAGAAATCTTTTTCGCTAACCCTTTGACATGCCCCCCGCTAATCGTTAATATGCGCCCCGTTACACAATTCCTCTGTAGTTCAGTCGGTAGAACGGCGGACTGTTAATCCGTATGTCACTGGTTCGAGTCCAGTCAGAGGAGCCAATTTCCTGCTTTCATGCATCCTTGCGAATCATTATATGATGTTGGTTCAACAGGTTAGCGTGAAAACTCTTCCCGATGCATTTTGATTTTATCCTCCGCATCGGGAGAATTTGGTGGTCAGATTTGGGGTCAGTTTGGTTCGATTATGGAGTGACCCCCATATGTCTCTCAACGACACGAAAATCCGCAGTCTCAAACCTTCTGAAAAATCCTTCAAAGTCTCCGATTCACACGGTCTATACCTCTTGGTCAATCCAGGCGGCTCACGTCTCTGGTATCTTAAGTATCGAATTAACGGTAAAGAATCCCGCCTTGGCTTAGGCGCTTATCCCGATGTATCCCTTTCCGACGCCCGGCAACAACGAGACGGTATCCGCAAGTTGCTGGCGCAGAACATTAACCCCGCTCAGCAACGTATAGCCGAAAGAGCCGCCCGCTCACCGGAAAAGGTCTTTAAGACAGTGGCGCTGGCGTGGCATAAAAGCAATAAAAAATGGTCGCAGAATACCGCTGACCGTCTGCTTGCCAGCATGCACAATCATATTTTTCCGGTTATCGGACATCTGTCCGTCACGGAACTTAAACCCCGTCATTTCATTGACCTGCTGAAAAGCATTGAGAAAAAAGGTCTGCTGGAAGTCGCGTCCCGCACGCGGCAGCACCTCTGTAACATCATGCGTCATGCGGTTCATCAGGGATTCATTGACAGCAACCCGGCGGCAAACCTTGACGGCGTGACAGCGCCCCCCGTTAAGCGCCACTACCCCGCCCTGCCGCTGGAACGCCTGCCGGAATTGCTGGGGCGCATTGATGGTTATCAGCAGGGACGAGGGTTAACCCGTCAAGCGGTCCTTCTGACCCTTCACCTGTTTATCCGTTCCAGTGAACTGCGTTTCGCCCGATGGAGCGAGTTTGATTTCAGGAACTGTATCTGGACCATCCCCGCTACCCGCGAAGCTCTTCCCGGTGTTCGTTATTCCGGACGCGGAGCCAAAATGCGCACGCCCCACATTGTTCCATTATCCCGGCAAGCCATCGTTATCCTGAAACAAGTAGAGGAAATCTCAGGTCATCTGGAACTAGTGTTCCCCGGTGACCATAACCCTTACAGGCCAATGTGTGAAAATACAGTCAACAAGGCACTGCGACTGATGGGCTATGACACAAAAATGGACATTTGCGGCCATGGCTTTCGGGCAATGGCATGCAGCGCCTTAATGGAATCCGGACTCTGGTCGAAGGATGCTGTTGAACGCCAAATGAGTCATCAGGAACGCAACAGCGTGCGGATAGCTTATATCCACAAAGCTGAACATCTGGAAGCCCGTAAAGCGATGATGCAGTGGTGGTCTGATTATCTTTATACGTGCCGGGAAAACTATGTTCCCCCATATATATATAGTAAAAATATCAGTCATGAAGCTACCTGAGTCAGCAAAAAACTAATCAGGATTACGATAACAACAGCATCTGACAACGCAGATGCTGTTGTTATTTTTCTGTATCTTCTTCATGGTATTTCCCCTTCCATTTATCCTTGTCAGTTGGTATTAAAATCCGCCCTGTAATTTTAGAACAAAACAATGAGGGGTATGATATTCACAGAGGGTTATAACTCATCACGCTTTATACCAGAACTCTTTTTCAGAACAGGTTTATTCCTTCTGACAGCCCCTGGTGTATGATGCATTTCATTTCTCATCGCTCGGGTAAATACCTGCTGACTGGTAAACCCGAGCATAAAGCACACCTCTATGACGGGTATATCCGTATTCTCCAGTAAAAAATAAGCACGTCTTAGTTTTTCAAGCTTTATATATTTCCCTAGACTTATTCCTGCCACCTCCTTGAACATCCGTTGAAAATGCCATTTTGAATAACCAGCTTTTGCAGAAACATCCTCAACCTTCAGCGGCTCCTCCAGATGCTCATCAATCCATTGCATAATTTCATACACCACAAGTCGGTTTATCTTTTCCTTCCGTATTTTTTTTATGTCCATATATAGCCCCCCACAATGAGGCAGACAGGAATAACAGAAAGGCCAAAGCCCTGTTCACATCATCTGATGATTGAGATTCCACATGATCCACAACGACCCGGTAATAATGATAAAGATAATGACAGCGGAAAAGACAATGGTTACGAGGTTCCAGCGCATTTCAGAAGAAGCATTCAGGTGAAGAAAATAAACCAGATGTACCAGCACCTGAACAACGGCACACGTCATGACCCCGCCTGCGATGATCCCTGCGGAAACACCACTGTCCATAACCAGCCAGAACGGGATCACCGTCAGAATGACCGACAGGAGAAAGCCGGTTATATAAGACATCGTATTGCCGTAAGCTACGCCCTGTGCGTCTGCAGAATGTCTCATGGCATTGCTCCCATCAGGTAAACAATACTGAACACGCAAATCCAGATGACATCGAGGAAATGCCAGAACAGACTCAGGCATATCAGACGGGGGCGACTGAATCCTGACAGACCTCGTCGGGCAACCTGATACATCAGGATCAGCATCCAGATCAGTCCACATGTCACATGCAGACCATGGGTGCCCACCAGAGTAAACAGCGCTGACAGGAAGCCACTGCGCTGTGGGCCGAAACCCTCAGCAGTCAGGTGACTGAACTCCCAGACTTCCATTCCGATAAAACCCAGACCACACAGAAATGTCAGGGTCAGCCATCCAAGTACACCGCCCTCGCGGTCTTTATCCATGCTGATAACAGCAAAACCATAGGTAATCGAGCTAAACAGAAGCAGCACAGTTTCCGCCAGTACAAACGGAGGTTCGAAAATATCCTTACCCGCCGGACCACCTGCAATGTTATGAACCATGACGCCGTAAGTCGCGAACTGGGTGGCGAAGATAATGCAGTCGCTCATCAGGTAGATCCAGAAGCCGAAGACCTTACTGGTACCTGTACCCTGATGCCCGTGCTCAGCACGGGTGCGGAAGGATGAATCCAGGGCTTCACTTACCATATGTCACACCGGCTTTGTTTATTTCTGCAAAGTGCTGATCCTCGATTTTTTTTATCTCGGCGACGGGTACGTAATAATCCACATCTTCATCGAAGCTTTTAATAACCCAGGTCAGGATAATCCCGAGGAATGACAATCCCGCCAGCCACCAGATATGCCAGATAGCCCCGAAGCCAAACCCGATGCAGAGCAGACCAATAATCAGCCCCGCCCCGCTGTTTTTCGGCATATGGATTTCGGCATAGTTAGCAGGTTGCTTGTATGCCTCCCCTCTTTCCTTCATTTCCCAGAACGCATCACGTTCGTGGACAAAAGGCACTTCAGCAAAGTTATAGAATGGCGGCGGGGAAGAGGTGGACCACTCCAGTGTCCGTCCGCCCCACGGGTCGCCGGTCATATCCCGGTTTTCGTGGCGGTCGCGCACCGACACCCAGAACATAATGACCTGGCACAGTATCCCGCAGGCTATCAGCGCAGCACCGCTGGCTGCCACGACCAGCAGGGGATGGAACTGGGGGTCAATATTCTGACTCAAGCGGCGGGTCATCCCCATGAACCCCAGCACATAGAGCGGCATAAACGCCACATAAAATCCGATGATCCAGAACCAGAACGCCCTCTTGTTCCATTTTTCATTCAGGGTGAACCCCATCGCTTTCGGGAACCAGTAGGACACACCAGCCATACTGCCGAACACCACTCCGCCGATAATGACATTATGGAAGTGGGCAATCAGGAACAGGCTGTTGTGCAGGACAAAGTCAGCTCCCGGCACGGCCAGCAGGACGCCGGTCATACCCCCTATAGAAAAGGTGACAATAAAACCTACCGTCCATAACATAGCGGAGTGCATCTGAATGCGCCCCTGATACATGGTGAACAACCAGTTGAAGATTTTCACACCAGTCGGGATAGCGATAATCATCGTCATGATCCCGAAGAAGGCGTTAACGTTCGCACCGGCTCCCATGGTGAAGAAGTGATGCAGCCATACCAGGAAGGAAAGCAAAGTGATGGCGACCGTTGCCCACACCAGCGAGGTATAACCGAACAGACGTTTCCTGGAAAAGGTTGCCACCACTTCCGAGTAGACCCCGAAGACCGGCAACACCAGTATATACACTTCCGGATGGCCCCACGCCCAAATCAGGTTGACGTACATCATCATGTTGCCGCCCATATCATTGGTGAAGAAATGGAAGCCCAGATAGCGGTCAAGGGTCAGCAATGTCAGCGTGACGGTCAGCACAGGGAAAGAAGCGATAATCAGCACGTTGGTACACAACGACGCCCAGGTGAACACCGGCATCTTAAACATCGTCATACCCGGTGCACGCATTTTCAGTATGGTGACGAAGAAGTTAATCCCGGTCAGTGTGGTCCCGATCCCCGACAGCTGGAGTGTCCATATCCAGTAATCCACCCCGACACCGGGACTGTACGCTAACTCCGAAAGCGGCGGATATGCCAGCCAGCCGGTGGTCGCAAACTCCCCCACTCCCAGGCAGAGATTAACCAGCACCACGCCTACCACCGTTAACCAGAAACTCAGGTTGTTCAGGAAAGGAAAAGCCACATCACGCGCGCCAATCTGCAGGGGCACCACAATATTCATCAGGCCGATAACGAAAGGCATCGCCACGAAAAAAATCATGATTACACCGTGACCCGTAAAAATTTGATCGTAGTGCCAGGGCGGCAGATACCCCGCCCCTTCCACTCCGGATGAGGCCAGTACCTGCTGGCTGCGCATCATGATTGCATCGGAAAAGCCGCGCAGTAACATCACGAACGCGACGATGATGTACATGATCCCGAGCTTTTTATGGTCAACGGAGGTCAGCCATTCGGACCATAAATATTTCCACTTACCGTAATATGTGATGGCGGCAACAATTGCCACACCAAGTATCAGAATAGCAACGATCGTTACCCTGACAATCGGGTCCTCAGGTATGGCATCCAGCGTCAGTTTTCCTGTGAGCATAATTAATTTCCCCGCGCTCTGTGTGAGAGGTGTTGTTCCGGCTCTGACCCAGTCATTCCCGTCTCCTTATCGTGATCGTGTGCTTTAAATTTTTCAGTCACGTATCTGAACAACGTCGGATCGATGACAGAGAAGAATTCAACCGGGTGGTTTTCGTCAGGCTCAGCCAGTTTTTCAAAATCAGCCGGACCGAGCAGCATATCCGGTGATTTCTTCACATCAGCGATCCACTGTTCAAACGCGGTATTATCCGGTACGGCAGTCGCTTTAAATTTCATGCCGGAAAAGCCCCTGCCGCTGTAACTGGACGAGATTCCGTTGAAGGTTCCCGTTTCACCGGCGATCAGATGCAGCCGGGTCTGCATGCCCGGCATCGCATAAATCTGGCTGCCGAGTGCCGGAATAAAAAAGCCATTCATCACGGAATTGGATGTAATACGCAAATTCAAGGGGGTATTTACCGGGAATACAATCTGATTGACGGTGGCAATGCCCTGTTGGGGATAAATAAACAACCATTTCCAGTCCAGGGAGATGACTTCGATATCGATGGGTTTCACCGCAGAGGTCAGTGGCCTGGATGGGTCAAGCGCATGGGTGGACTTCCATGTCAGCACGGCCAGAAACAGAATAATCAGGACGGGCACCGTCCAGACCACCGCCTCCACTTTATTGGAGTGGGACCAGTCAGGCGTATATTTCGCCGTGGTATTCGTGGTCCGGTATTTCCAGGTAAACACAACTGCCATCAGAACCACGGGAATAACGACCACTAACATCAGACAAAAAGCCGTAATGATTAGCGCCCGTTGTTCAATAGCGATTTGCCCTTTGGGATCAAGTAAAACAGCATGACATCCGCTTAGTAATAACGTCCCTGTTATTACCGGCAGGCATTTCACAATGGTCTTATATTTATGATATCGCATGGGACAACCTCATTTCACGGACTTGCAGACCGGCAATAAATAATGAAACCTTTTCACGGGGAGATACTCTGCCCTTCTCATTCCCGCTACCGCCATTCCTGTTATTTAATGGCCCGACATCTTCTGAAGCGGCCCTTTCGGTTTTTTGATTAGCCAGATAATGCCTATGGACCCCAGCATCAGAACGGTGGCCGACTGATAGAAATCGTTCGTTGCCAGCATGATGGCCTGACTGTCGATCATTCTCGAAAACAGAGCCGCTGACGTGTCTGTCGGAATACCGGCCGCGCCCAGCGTGTTGCTGACAATCCCTGGCACGTCAGGATTGATTGCCGTCACCAGCTCCGCTCGGTTAAATTTTGTCATATGTTCCCAGTAGGTCTGGGTCAGGGAAGAGCCTACCGCCATGCACATGACACGCAGGAAGTTCTGCAGCCCGGAACCGGCTGCCACTTTCTCCGGCGGCAGTTCGGACACGCCCAGCGAGGTGAGCGTGATAAGGCAGGCGGGAACTCCGGCCCCCAGAACGAACATGGGAACGGCAACTGACATAAAGTCAGCCTGCGACGTCAGCAGGGCACGCATCACAAAGGAGACCGCCAGTACCCCCATGCCATAGCTCACCAGCAGACGGGGATCGACCTTCGGCAGCAGACGACCAATTATGGGCGAGCTCAGGACGGCCAGGATCCCCATGGGGCCCGTCGCATACCCGGCCCAGGTTGCCGTGTATCCCATCCATTGCTGTAACCAGAGGGGGGTCAGCACGATATTCCCGAAGAAAATACCGAACATCAGACAGAGCGTGACGGTAGATACCACCCAGTTACGTGACTTAAATACGCTCAGATCCAGCACCGGTTGCTCAGCGGTGAGCTCCCAGATAATCAGCGAGATCAGGGCAATAGCGGCCACAATGGCGCAGACAATGATAATATCCGAGGAAAACCAGTCCAGTTCACGTCCTTTATCCAGCATGATCTGAAAGGCTGCCACAAAGATGACGAGCAGACCCAGCCCCACGCTGTCCAGCCGGGAACGGCTGATATGTGTTTCTTTCCCCTTCAGCACCCACCAGGTCCCAAACCCCACAATCAGACCAAAGCCGATATTGATGTAAAATACCCACTGCCAGCTCCAGTTATCCGAGATAAGCCCACCCAGTATCGGACCGAATATAGGCGCTACTACCGTCATCATTCCCCAGAGCGCCACGGCAATGTTGGCCTGTTTCTTCGGGAAGGCTGCAAGCAGCAACGTGGAAGAAAGCGGGATCAGCGGGCCACCGGCAAGCCCCTGCAGCACACGGAAAATGGCCAGGCTCGGTAGTGACCAGGAAAGACCGCAGCAGACAGAAAAAATCACAAATGCAACAACAGAAAAAAGGAATACGCGCACCTGACCGAACTGCATCGCCAGCCAGCCGGTCAGCGGCACCGTGATGGCTTCAGCCACCGCATAGGCGGTGATGATCCAGATTCCTTCTGTTGTCGACACGCCCAGGTAACCGGATATTGTGGGCATCGCGACGTTAGTAATGGTGGTATCGAGTACCACCATAAAATTCCCGAGCGAGAGCACGATTGCCGCAACAACCAGTTTGAATCCGGACAGAGGTGGAAATGCTGAACCAGACATACCTTATTTCTCCGTGTGGTCATCTCTGGCATTCGATGTCAGGTCCACCGTCACTTCCATGGACAGCCCGATGCGCAGAGGATTTTTACGCAGTTCTTCCCGCTCCAGACGAACACGCACCGGCAGTCGCTGCACGACCTTAATCCAGTTACCCGTGGCATTCTGCGCCGGTATCAGTGAAAGCGCGGAACCGGAGCCTCCGTCAAATCCCTGAACCACACCGTGATAAACAACACCGCTGCCGTACAGGTCTGAAGTCAGCTCTACCTTCTGGCCCGGTCTGACGTCGCTGAGCTGACCTTCCTTGAAATTCGCATCAACATAAATATCCTCGATGGGCACAACCCGCATCAGCCGGTTTCCAGCCTGAACATGCTGCCCGATATCCACTGAGCGCTGTGTTACCACTCCATCCACCGGGGCCCGGATAACCATACGCGCCAGGTTTATACGGGCCTGATCGAGACGGGTTCTGGCCGCCACCACAATGGGGTTAGTTTCAACGGTACTGTTCAGAAACAGGGCCTCGTTCGCCTGCCGGGATCCTTTTGCTTCGACACTGCCAGCGCGAGCAGCTTTCAGACTGGCTTCCGCTTCTCCCAGCGCGGCCGTTGCCACCCGTAATTCTGTCTGCGCATCCGTAAAATCCTGCTCAGATACGGCCCCGGCTTTCACCAGATTCCGGCGACGTCGCTCATCAAGGGTGGCCTTATCAAACCGGGCTCGTGCCCTCGCCACATCATGTTCGGCGCTCTGAATACCTGCTTCACGCGAATCAAGCTGTCCGCTCAGAGCGGTGTCATTGGCCATAATCTGCATCACCTTCCGCCGGGCGCTGCCAAGCTCAGCTTCAGCCTGTGACACCGCAATTCTGGCGTCCGTCTCATCAAGCACGACCAGTACATCACCGGCATGCACAAGCTGCGTGTTGACCACATTTACTTTCTTCACCGGTCCGCCGACAAGCGGCGTGACGTCTGCGACTTCGGCAGCGGTATAGGCGTTATCCGTTGAGACGGATTTACCGGCAAAGAAAATCAGCCAGATGGCATAACCGATGGCGATAAGAATCAGGACGCCACCAAACAAAGCGAATAATTTACGGCGATGCTTTTTTTTATCACCGCTATCCGGTTTTGCATTCGTGTTATCCAGAGCCCTGTCCATATCCTGTGGGCCGTTTTTATCTTTATCTTCAGTCATTACGGTTTCACCTGCGCATCAAATGTTGAACTGGATTCAAATCCGCCCCCAAGGGCCTTGACGAGTGACACATCCAAGACATAACCCCGGGAATGCATGGCTGTATTCGCCAGCTCAGCCTGGAGTAACGCATCTTCAGAAATGAGAACTTCCTGATAATCGGCCAGCCCCCCCTGATACCGGGCTTTTGCCAGATGATAAGCTTCCTCGCTGTGGGACAAAGCAGATGCGGTTGCTTCTGACCTGCCCACCAGAGCAGCAAGGCTCCGTGTAACATCAGCAGTTTCACGTAATGCCTGTGTCAGCGCCTCGTTATACGACGCCACCGCATATTCATATTCCGCTCTCGCACCTTTATAGTTGGCGCGTAAACGCCCGCCTTCAAAAAGGGGTAAGCTGATGGCAGGTCCGACGCTCCCGATATCAGAGCCCGAGCTGAACAGGTTATTCAGCCCCAGTGACTGGTATCCGACGAAGGCCATCAGGTTCACGTTCGGGTAAAACTGCGCTCTGGCAACACCGATATTGCTGGCGGCGGCTTCAACCCGCCACCGTGCGGCCACCACTTCCGGATTGCGTCCGAGCAGGTTTGCGTTCAGCGCATCAGGTAACCCGACAGGGCGGCGCATCTGCAACCGGGGTCTGAGGATATCCAGCCCTCTGTCCGGCCCCCGGCCCAGTAAAGCCGCGATGCCGTTTTGGGTTAATTTGATTTGCTCATCGGCTTCAGCCAGCGCCGCTCTGGCGACATCCAGCCGGGCACCGCTTTCTTCCACGGAGACTCTGGAATCAAGTCCCTGAGCATGGCGTAACTGCACCAGCCTGACGGTATCCGTCCGGTTACGCAGTTGTCGGGCCGCAATGTCACGACTGTCATACTGGTACTGCAGACGGATATAAGCGTCCGCGAGCATCGTCGTCAGCATCAGTTTCGCGGCGGCGGCATCTGCCTCAGCAGCGCTGGCTTCGGATGTCGCGGCACGCAGCGCATCCCGGTTTTTACCCCAGAAATCCAGTTCCCAGCTAAAGTTGAGGCTGGCCTGCCCCATATCATTCCATCCGTGCGGCACGGCTGTTTTAGGGTAGATGTAGTTGTAGCTGAGCTTCTCTTTATCAATGGACGCGCTGGCGTCCATTGACGGGTATAACCGGGAACGGGCGACACCGGTTCTGGCCGTGGCTTCACGCACCCGGGCTTCTGCCTGTGCCAGAGAAGGTGAATGCGCGGTGGCTTCACTCATCAGCTGGTTAAGCTGCGTATCGCCGAAGGCCATCCACCATTTTTCCTGCGGCCAGTCAGCATGCGGAGCGGAAAAACTGCGTTGTGAAATCAGCGCCGCAGCCTGCTCCGGCTGAGGAGCAGTTCCCAGATCGGGGATCGCAGCACATGACCCCAAAGCAAGACTGAGCACGGAGATAACACATCCTTTCAGATAATGCGGACGGTACCTTACTGACTTCGTCCCATGTGCAAATCTGTAACCTGACACACACCTCATTCTTGATCGCCCTGTTTATTCTAGTTTACGGCGAACAAAGTAAACCGATCGGTTCGGTACAGTCAAGACCAAATTTCACTCAACTACGTCGCAAAAATACGTGAGTAGCACTCAGGCCTGAACGATATGATTTCGAGTTTCATCTTATGGTAAGATCAAGCTTTATTCCGGATAAGGAAGTGCAGATGTCGGTATCAACAAAGACCTCAATTGACACTAGAAGAAAAAATAAAATACTTTCTAATGATATAGTTAGTAACTTACCTGAAAAAGCACAACGCGTGCTTGAAGGAGCAAAAGCTATTTTTCTGGAAAGAGGCTATGCAGCAGCATCAACAGATATGATCCAACAGGCTGCTGGAGTCTCAAAATCAACCGTATATGCATATTATCCAAATAAAGAAGCATTATTTACAGCAGTGATTGAAATAGAATGTGAGCGTTTTCTTCAAAAAGTACATAAAATTAAAATTTCGGGAAAAGATATTTATGATAAATTATTTAAAATAGCCCGAACGTATCTGGATATTGTGCTTTCGGAAAATGGCCTCGCTCTCTACCGTGTTGTAGCTTCTGAAACACCGCGTTTTCCTGAATTAGGTAGACGTTTCTATTTAGCAGGTCCAGAAAAGATAAATAACATTGTTGAAGAAATACTACAACAAGCTGAATCTAAAGGAGAAATCTCGTTAGGTGGTATTGGGCGAAATGCAGTTGCTTCCTTATTCGTGAATATGGTACGCGGTGAGCCTCAAATACAGTGCTTAATGCATCCAAAATCTTCCACTTCTGCTGCACAGCGTGATCAATGGGCAAAGGATGCGGTCAATGCCTTTTTATTAGCCTTTCGTAAAGGATAATTATAATCTCCAGTTTTAAAGAAATTAGAAGATGCTCAGGAGTTTATAATATTATCAATTTGTTCCATATTATTATATGGAACACTACCATCAAGTGGATTACATTTTCCGAATCGTTCTTCTCTATAACTCCAGGCGACTAAATTTAGTTAGCGCCCTAACTTGCCTCTTGACAGAAATTTTGTCTATCCTGATCAAATCGAACCGTACCGTTCGTTTTAGTCAGGAGACGTTAGCATGATCGGAGTAGTAAGGTTTTCAGAACTAATGGAGCACTGGGAGGCAATTTCTCTACCAGCACCAGGAAGCATCTATGAGCCAAAGCAGCGCTCAAGCAACTGCCTCAAACATAACCCTTGCAACATAAAAGATTGGATTACTATTGAATTCTCTCAACAGGGATCCTACAAACGAAAATATGAAAATTTTCGCCATAAAGATCTTGTACTACTACTCTTTATTATTTCGGCTCGATATTTTATTCATAGAGTTTTATCTTCGTTAGTCTTAATATTATTCAGTTCATCCTTCATTATGCTCTCAGGAAATTGTCTCCTCATCCATAGTTACGAGAGAAAATTTCATAGCGAACTAAAAACTAGTTTAACAATTTTATTTTTAAACTCTTTACTTTATAAAATAGGGTTCATTTGTACATTATCGATAATATTCATGAATAATGAAACAGTGAATCGTAATTTAAGTTTTGCATAGAAAAATATGTAAAAGGAGTTTTTCATGTTGAAAAGCAGCGAGATCATAAACGGTTCGCTTCCGAAACCTGACTGGGTAACCATACAAGAAGCCGTTAACATAATTAATACAGAGAGCAACGAAAGAATCAAAGAGAGTGATATTTACCGTTATGCATTATATAATAAAATTAATCTCGCCATATACTTTCAATCTCCAATTATTCTGAGAAAAATAAAATATGCATTTCAAAAAGTAAAAATGCATCCAGCTAGAGGGACATTGATTCATCGTTTATGTCTGCTAGAAAAAAATAGCTTTATTAATGGATGGGACTCAATTTTCAGTACTGAGGGCAGATACGTCCACTCCACACAAAATATTATTGATACATCACTTATTGGGTTTGAATGTATTTTAATAAAGCAATTTCTCGCATGCTCATTGAATATACCATTACCAATTATTGGGAAAAACACGGTAAATTATGGCATCACTGTTACTATGTCCAATGAAGTTTTTCAGCTGTTTGAAAAAACAACCTGGAAGTGTAGAATTGAACATCAAATAAAAAACCTACCAACAGATCTGGCGTTTGATATTATGGAGAGAATTTCTTCAGAGGGAACGATAAATCAAAATACAAAGCAAGAATATTTCCCCCTCTATAATTTGCCTCAGGATTCCTGCTTTGTTATTCGTTACTCAGAGATTGAGAAACTAATTAGCACCCAGGTTACAGAGAAATCCCTCCCCTCTTCAACTAGAATATCCACACCCTTGTCAAGGTTATTTTGGCTCGCTTGTAGGCACAATGATGTTATCAGTCCATTAATAAAACAACCCTATAAATTATTGACAATTTTTGAAGAATGGGCGGCAGCTGATGGTATCACTGACCGTCTAAGCGGTGATACTTTAAAAACAGCACTAGAGCGTGGCTCCCCTCCGTCCTCATCCTTATTAAATTGATATTGTGTTTATCTGTCAACAATATGATCCCGTATTTAGTTTATTAAACCCCGTAATACGGGGTTTACCACTACCACTTCTCCTTCCGTTATGCTTTTTTATTATCTCCAGGCATACCAATGTTTGTTTTGCTACAGGAGACAATCATGACATCACATCAGTTATTACGCTTAAAAAAGGTTGAAGAAAAAACCGGCTTGAAACGTTCACAAATCTATCTGTATATGAAAGAGGGTACATTTCCTCGTTCAATAAAAATCGGACCAGCCAGTGTGGCCTGGCTGGAATCAGAAATTGACGAATGGATCAATATTAAATTGTCCCGGCGCTAAACGCGGTCAAGGGAAGGCGAATTAAAGCAACTGATTCAACTAAATACCCTCCAACAGGCTATATACCCAGATATTTCTGCATCTATCTTGCCTGTTGAACAAAATATACGGAATACATATTATGATCCCTTCACTAAATTACGCCGTACTCACCAATGCCCTGCAGGCGCTTAATGAAGGCAATATTCGTCACTGTGAAGATCTCGGTTTCACATTTGACGAAATGAATGCCCTCAGCCAGCTCTCGCCAGATGCACTCTTTACGCTGAGCCGAGCAGCCGCGCCTTTTATCGCAGTCTCGCTACGCCACGATGTTCTGCACCAGTTGCTGGCCCATTCTGGTCAGGAAGAACAGCGCCGACAACTAATTGACCGGGCCATACGACTGGGCGGCTCCATCGCACTGATGAACCACTATTTTGGTCTCACCTCCAATGAAGTCTGCCTTCGCCGTCGGTTGCTGGGTGTCAGCGTGCCGTATGGCCGAACGCCTGAACCGGATGAAAAGACAGATGTGGCTATCTGGTTGCAATGGCAGCAGCGCAGGGTAGAAAACCTTGAATCGCCCGATGCACTGATCACCATGATGCAGGTGACGGAAATCCTGCAGCCAGAGGCCGAAGCGCTGTCACTCACCACGGTCTGGAAACGTATCGCACTGTGCGAACAGGAAGCCGCTACTGGCAGGAGGACTCTCCATGCCGGATGAGATCGACCGCGATCAGGAATTTAATGAACAGCGACTGGAGGAGATGATTGAGCAGAACCGTTTTAAGCCGGGTTCAACACCATCATTATTTCACTGTCGTATATGTGGTAAACCTATTCCTGAAAAACGACGGCAGACTCTGCCGGGCATAACCACCTGTACAGAATGTCAGGAACAACTTGAGCATCGCAGACGCTAATAATAGCGATAAAGACGTTCGGGGATATTATTTCTCTGCACGTCTTTCTGTTTCCATTAAAATAGAATGCCTTCTTTATTATCTGTTCTGCATCCTTCTCCCTCTTTCCG
Organism: uncultured Buttiauxella sp.; assembly: GCA_965119215.1. GTDB lineage: Bacteria > Pseudomonadota > Gammaproteobacteria > Enterobacterales > Enterobacteriaceae > Buttiauxella. The sequence goes on along the minus strand of CBCPKK010000001.1, from coordinate 142,640 downwards.
CATCTGATAATCCTCGCCAGTTTATCTCTCTTATTTTTGTTTTGAATTTATCGTTTATATCCCGCACTGAATATCTGATTCTGAAAATGCCATAACAACATGGTTGCCCTGATGGACGTTCATTCGTCCAGGCCGGGGATTGTTCTTTAACAAATTGGATCGGGCTGTCACGTAACCACAATTCAGGGTGCCGCTGAATGTTCTCGCTGACCCGTTAAAACCGGAATGCAGAACCGGGATGTGACCTTTTTATTGCTTTCACGGCTATTTTATTAAAGGAAATACCATGAGAAAACCCAATTATCACGTCTTTATCACTCAGGAAAGTCAGCCCGATGCACAGGGCGAGAAAAACACGTACTGGACCAGGGTTGGTGTGGCCTTCGCACATAACGGTAAGCCTGGCCTGAATATCGTGCTGATCCCCGGTATTGCGGTTTCAGGCAGGCTGGTACTGCTTGAACCGAGAGAAGAGAGTGACATTTCACAGGATGCCGCAGCCGTTTAACCCGCTTTTGTCCTTCTCCCCGGTAACGTGTTTTTGTATACGCTGCCGGACCCACGGTTACGAGGCCACTATGCTTTCCACCACAGCCTTTCTGGCGCTGGCGACGCAGTGCGCCACCAGTGTTCACCCGTCCACGGCACTTGATGTGGCACGGGTCGAATCCGGTTTTCACCCTTACGCCATTGCTGAAATCGTGCCGGGCGGCAAAGGTGTGATTTCACATTTTCCCGCAAGCCATGATGAGGCGATGAGCCTCACCGGACGGCTGGCGGCGCAAGGCCGACGCTATTCGGTCGGCCTGATGCAAATCACCAGCACCAATTTCCGCCATTACGGCGTCACGGCCAGCGACTTACTTAACCCTTGCATCAATCTGTCGGTATTTGAGCGCATTCTCGCCGACTGTTACCGGCGCGGTAGCACTCTGAAACGAGCGCTCAGTTGTTACTACTCCGGCAACTTTGAAACCGGTCAGCGACCGGAATCCGCCTTTAACCAGACCAGCTACGTACAGCGCATTGGCTATGTCGTCCCGTCCACCCGGGAAGACCGGCAGCGAGCCCCTGACCCGAGCACACAACCGTCTGCCCGTTATCCCGCCGTTGTGCTGCGCGGCGAGCCTGCCGGTGCCACTGCGCCGATCCTGACTTCCCTGCATTATCCCGATTCCGTCATTCGCGGCGCTATCCCTGTTATCCCTGATGAGGAGAAATGATCATGCGTAAACGCCGTTACTCCGCTGTTGTTTCCGTGCTGCTGTCTGCCCCGGTGCTGGCGGCGAACAGTGGTTTTAACAAGGCCAATGAAACACTGAGCAATACCTCGACCGGCCTGCTGGGACTGGCCGCCGTCACCATCACACTGGCGACTATGTGGGTGGGCTACAAGGTGCTGTTCGACGGCAAGAGCCTGCATGACATGCGTAACATCATCATCGGCGCGATCCTGATCGTCGGCGCGTCCGGCTTCGGTGCCTACTGGGCGTCATAAGGGAGGCAACGATGGCTACGCTGAATAAAGCACTCACGCGGCCTGCCGCCATTATGGGTATTCCTCTGGTGCCGTTCGTTCTCGTCAGCGGGGCCATCGTCCTGCTGGCAGTCTATGTCAGCTATTACCTGGCGATTATGCTCATTCCTGCATGGGCGGAAATGAAAAATAAAACCCGAAAGGACATTCATTATTTCAGTCTGCTCTGGCTGGCGTTTAAAACCCGTGGGCGGCTTTTCACCAATACCCATTTTGGCGCGAATGCCCTGCTGGCAAACCAGTACGATAACGTTGATGTCTCGGAGTTTATTCAGAAAATGAAATTAAACGAGCGTATTACGCTGGATAAATATATTCCGTACTCCTCCCATATTCACCCTTACGTCATCAGAAACCGTCACCGTGATTTGGTTGCCACCTGGGAGCTGGACGGCACAGTCTTTGAATGTGAAGACGAACATCACCTGACCCTGATGGCCACGCACCTGAATAACGTTATTCGTTCGTATGAGGGTCTGCCGGTAACATTCTATATTCACCGGCTCCGTGAAAAATACCATGATGTTTTTGAAGCCTGTTCGGGTATTCCCTTTTCCGATGAGGTAACACGTCGGTATTACCAGCCGGTAAAAGACAAACCGTTATGGCGGCACCGGCTGTTTTTCACCGTCTGCTACGCGCCGTTCTCTCAGATTGAGAAGAAAACCATGAAAGCGCAGTCGCACAGTAAACGCCAGGCAGCACTGGATGACGCGCTCAAAATCATGCTGGAATACCGCGAAGCACTGGAATCTTCATTATCCCGCTATATGGCAACGCCGCTGGGGATATATGAAGAAAACGGGCGGGTGTATTCCTCACAACTGGCGTTCTTCCATCGTCTGCTTACCGGTCAGTGGCAGAAGGTGGCCGTAACGCGCTCACCATTTTATGAAACGCTCAGTACGCCAGACGTCTTTTTCACCACCGACACCGGTGAATGCCAGACGGTCAGCGGTTCCCGTTTCTTCCGCAGCCTGGAGATTAAGGATTATTCCCCGGAAACCCATACCGGTATGCTGGATGCGCTGCTGTACGCCGAAAGCGAGTATGTTCTGACGCAGTCCTTTACCTGCATGGCACGGGATGAGGCGCAGAATCATATCCGTCTGGCGGAAAAACGGCTTAACTCCACGGACGACGACGCGACTTCCCAGCGCGAAGAGCTGATTGTCCTGCGCGACCTGCTCCAGTCCGGACATGTGTCGTGCGGTAAATTCCACTTTTCCCTGCTGATCTCCTCAGACAGTGCCGGACAGGTGGTGAAGGACACTAACGTTCTGGCCCAGCCCTTCGCCGATCTTGGTATTATGACAACGCTCTCCACCCTGTCACTGCCCGCCGCGTATCTGGCGCAACTGCCGGGCGTGTATACGCTGCGACCCCGACTGGTGGCCGTCAGCAGCCAGAATTTTGCCGATATAGCCTGCCTGCATAACTTCCATCCCCACAAACGCAGCGGTAATCCGTGGGGGGAAGCCATCGCCATCCTCACATCTCCCGGCGGTGGCGGGTATTACCTGAACCTGCACGACAGCCAGGCCGGGCGGGATGACACCGGTGAGAAAACGCCGGGGAATACGGCGATTATCGGGAAAACCGGATCCGGCAAAACCCTGCTGATGACCATTATGCAACAACTGATGCAGAAGTACCGTAACCCGGCGTCGTTTGCGCCTTCTGCCACCATCAAACGGCTGACCACGGTGTATTTCGATAAGGACCGGGCGGCGGAGATGGCGATCCGCCAGGCGGGCGGGCGTTATTTCCGCATCCATACCGGCGAGCCCACCGGCTTCAACCCGTTTGCGCTGGAGCCAACCCGCCGGAACATCAGTTTCATCAAACGGCTGGTGCGCATGCTGTGCCGCCGCAACGGTAAGCCGCTCGATCCGCGCGATGAGGAGCGGATCAGTGCCGCCGTGGACACCATCATGCTGGACTATCCGCCGGAGTACCGCCGGTACGGGATCACCCGGCTGCTGGAAGTGCTGCCGGAGCCGCCGACCACAGACGCCCGCACCAACGGGCTGCGTATTCGCCTGAAACAGTGGGCGCAGAGGGGCGAGTTCGGCTGGGTGTTTGATAACGAGGCCGATACTTTCACCATCAGCGATGTCGATAACTTTGGTATCGACGGCACCGAATTTCTGGATGATGACGATATTCGCGGCCCCGTGACCTTTTACCTTCTGTACCGTGTGACCAGTCTTCTGGATGGTCGCCGCCTGGTGATGTTTATGGATGAGTTCTGGCGCTGGCTGGCCGATGTCGAATTTTCCCGCTTCTCCCTCAATATGCTGAAAGTCATCCGAAAGCTGAACGGTATCTTCGTTCCGGCAACACAGTCACCGGATGAAATCGTCAGACACCCCATCGCCCCGGCGATTATTGAGCAGTGCGGTACCCAGATTTTCCTCGCCAACCCGAAAGCCAGCCATGCGGATTACGTGGAGAAAATGAAAGTGCCGGAAAGTGTTTATGACACGGTCAGGAACCTGGATCCGGGCGAGCATTATATGGTCATCCTGAAAACACCGCTGCGGGCCGGGGAAACCCGCCCGTTTGTGGCGATGGCGAAAATGGATCTGTCCGGGATGGGTAAATTCACCCGGCTTCTCAGCGGCAGTGAGGACAACCTGAAAATATTCGATGCCATTTATCAGGATGGTATGCGACCTGATGAATGGAAAGATACTTTTTTTGACCGGGCAATCTGAAAGCCAACCTGAGGTACTATCAATGCGTTCCAGGAATCACCGTCTGGCATTATTGTTATTTTTCTCGGCGCAGGCGTTCAGCGCCGGAATACCGGTTTTCGACGCCGTGCAGAATACCGAATCCATTAACCAGTGGATGCAGAAACTACAGCAATGGGAGGGTACGGTTACCCATTATAAAAGCGAACTTAATGCGTATAAGAAACAACTGGCTACCGCAACCGGCGTGCGGGATATTCAGGGTTTTCTCAGTGATGCCCGAAGCCTGAAAACCGATATTGATAATCTCCGTAAGAACGGTATTTCACTGGATGATCTGCTGACCACGCAGAACAGTTCATATTCTTATGAACTGCAACACCTTTACAGTAAATACAAATCGTTCAGCGTATGCAGCGAGGAACAGGAAGGAATAAAATATCAGGCCCTGGCCGACAGTTGCAAACAGATAATCCTCAATCAAGCAATGGCGATTGAGAATACCACTGACGTTGAAAACAGGATTAACAGCACACTCAGCGATATATCAGACTTATCTGACCGTATATCGAATGCGCAGGACTCGAAAGAGTCTCAGGATCTGGCTAACGCCATCGCGGCGAAAAGCGTACAGTTAAATGCGCTGACGAATCAGTGGGAGATGTCTGTCAGGCAGGCTGAACAGCGAACGACATTGCTGGAACAGCAAAGACAGAAAGCCTTTGAACAGCAGCAGCTAACGGCACCTGTTGCTGACCTTAATAATTTATAAGGAGGTTATCCGTGCTCAGATCCTTATTCACCTTATGCACACTCTCAGGCGTGATATTACTGTCCGGCTGCAAGGAAACCAAATCCGAAGCCTGGTATAAGCAACATCCTGACGAAACTTATGCGGTTTATACGCAATGCCTGAAGGATGGCGAGGCAAGCGATAACTGCGAATTTGCCCACCGGGCAGCACTTATGTTTGCACAGGAAGGCCAGCCCGGGGTTAAGGAAAAATTCGAGGCGATATTTCAGCAGGAAGCTGCAAAACGAAATGCAGTGACATAGTAATAATATTTCCTCCAACAAAACAGGGAATTCTCCCTGTTTTTTTATTTCCTTTCTTTAAATATCAGGTGAGGCACCATGTCCGGTGGTATTTTTGTTGGTATGGACAAAAACATCATGGATGGACTGAATGCTGTACTGGAAGGTCAGTCTTCCACTTACGGCACGATGATCAGCGTCATCATTGTCAGCTCTTTTACCTTATTTATACTGTATCGCGGTTATCAGACACTGGCTGGCAAACTCCGGACCCCGGTTGAAGATGTCGTCTGGGATGTGGGGCGAATGTTGCTGATCACCACCTTTGTGTTAAACCGGGATGGCTGGCTTGATATGGCGGTAGCGGCTATCCAGGGACTCAAAGACGGTGTCAGCGGCGATGATAATATCTGGGCGCTGCTCGATACTGTCTGGGGAAAGGCACAGGCGCTGGGGCAAAAGTTATTTAATATGGACACATCAACTTACGTCAAACTGAATGGCGGCCTTGCCGAAGTGCTGGTATGGGGCGGCTCTATTGTCCTGCTGATGGCAGCCACCTTTGTCAACCTGCTCGCCGAAATCACCATCCTGTTAATGACCACCACCGCGCCGCTCTTTATTTTCTGCCTGCTGTACGGTTTTCTTAAACCGATGTTTGATAACTGGCTGAAAACGATTTTTGCGGCAATATTAACGATCATGTTTTCCGCCTTATCCATCCGTATCGCCATTAATTACCTGAATAAGATACTGGATGCTGCAACAAAAACATCCGCTGAAACCAATATGGTCACGCTGGCGGCGCAGTGCCTGCTGGCCGGGATAGCGGCAGGTGTGATGGTCTGGTTCTCCGCGAAGCTCGCCAGCGCACTCAGCGGGGCCGCCGTACAGGCGGTGCTGCAGGGGGCAGCCATGAGTGGCCTGAGCGGACTGGCGAACAAATCCGCCGACCTCGCCGGAGCGGGGGTAAAGGGCGGTGCCCGCCTGACTGCGAAAGGCGGCATGGCCGTCGCAGCGGCGACCGGCAGACTCACCGGCGCAGGCGCGGGTAAAACCGTGAGCGCCTGGCAGAAACGCGCCGCAGCCATCGAAAGCATGAAACGCCTGAACCGGCAGCGTCACCGTTAATCCTCCCGATCCTTAATTTCCTTTCCCCGTCACGCCGTGGCCTGCGCCACCGGTGCGGCATTCCTGCATCCATACGATAAGGGGCTTCCATGAAATTCAGCATCATCCTTCTGATGCTGTGCGCGCTCACGGGCTGCGCACGGCATCAGGGCGACCTCCCACCGGTATCCGGCGAACCCGAGCCAGTGAATTCCCCCGCCATCATTCAGGAGCTGACTCACCATGTCTGATATTCAGAACATTGTTAATGTTTCCCGCTCTTTTGAATCCATACTGCTGGAAAAGGAAGAACGTTCCCGAAAAACCGCCTGGCGGGTGGCCGCTGCCGGACTGGTTCTGGCCGCAATGGCGATTGCGGCCATTATTATTCTGCTGCCGCTGAAAACCTCCGACACTGAATTATGGTCAGTGGATAAACAGACCGGGCGCTATGAATATATGACCCGCGTGAAGGAGCGGGATATTGCTGCTGAAAAAGCGCTGGCACATTCACTGGCAGCACACTATGTCAGACTTCGCGAGGGATATAATTATTTCTCCCTCCAGCGTGATTATGACGACGTGCAGTTATTTAACAGCGACAGCGTGAACCGGGACTATCTGGACGGGTTTAACGGCGACCAGGCACCGGACGTGATTTTTAATAAGGCGGAATATGTCGTTTATATCGCCATTATTTCCAATGTGCATGCGCCTGCCACCGGGCCGGATAATCTGGCAACACTGCGTATTAAGCGCACAATCCGTCGTGTTGCTGATAATTCCGTGAAAACGGATGTGTGGAATATCCGCCTCACTTACCGCTACGTCCCGCACCGGCAACTGACCGACAGCCAGCGCGAAGTGAACCCGCTGGGCTTTATCGTCACCAGCTACCAGCGCGATAAAGAGCTGGGGGGGGAATGATGCTGAAACATCCCCTGCTCCTCTCTGGCTTAATGGTGTCATGCCTGGCATGGGGCGCAGCGACACCGCGCGGCAGCGCGTATGACAGCCGGATGCAGAACGTCACGTACAACAGCCAGAACGCCACGGTCGTCAGTACCCGCCCCGGCTACGTCACCATGCTGGTGTTTGATGACGGTGAAACCGTTATCGATGCGCAGGCGGGTTTCCCCAAAGGCTGGACCGTGACGAAAAGCGACAACCGGGTGGGCGTCAGCCCGAACCCGATTACCCAGCCGGTCACGGACGCCAGCGGCAACAACGTCAGCCAGGTGTTTCTGCCGACGGCAAAAGACTGGAAAACCAATCTGTTCGTGGTGACCTCGAAGCGCGATTACAGCCTGGAACTGAACGTGCTGGATAAAGACTCGCCCGCCCAGGCCTTTGTTATCCGCTACCGCTATCCCGACGAACTGCGAAAAAAGTCTGCCGCCGCCAGCGCCGCCCGTCAGCAACATCAGCAGGAAGCACTGGACCGGCAGCGGATAGCGGCGGCATTCGGGCAGGCCACCACGCCGCGCAACTGGCGCTATACAAAACGGGTGGCAGCTGGCTCAGCCTCCATCGCCCCGGACTTTACCTGGGATGACGGTCGTTTTGCGTATATCGGTTTTTCTCCTGCGAAAACCCTGCCATCCGTTTTCCGGGTGGTGAACGGCCTGGAGCAGGCGGTCACGCCCCGAACCATTAAACAGGGCAACTACACCGTGATGGCGGTTCCGGCATCGCCGCAACTGGTTCTGCGTTACGGCACCTCGGTGGTGGGGATCGAAAACGACGGATCCGGGCGTATCCCGCTGACCAACAGTGACACCGTTTCGCCGTCCGTTACGCTGGAGGCAAAATGACCGACAAATCTTTCCCGGACGAACCGGAAAAAACCACCGCAGAACGGGAAGCGGAAGCCCGTGAACGCGCCCACGCGGCAATGGCATATCAGGAGCCGGAGCAGAAAACGCCGCCCGGTCAGCCGGAAGTGACCCGTTTCCGTAAAGCTTCAGGTCGCCGCATGCTGATCGTCAGCCTGCTGAGTCTGGTCCTGGTCATCGCGCTGGCATCCGGTGGCGATCGTCTTCTCAGCGCCCTGAAAACGGGTGATGAGAAAGAATCTGGCACCGCGCCGCCCTCCTCCGGTACGGTGCAGCATGAGCGTAAGAATCTGGGTCTGGACAGTAACCCGTTTGGCCTGTTCGGGCCTGGGAGGCAGGAAAGCACAGACCCTGCCAGTCAGAGCGCCCCGGCCACTCCAGCTCTGCCGCCCGGGCCGCCCGCCCTGAACAAGGCGGCAGCACTGGCAGACGGGCTGAACAGCGACAGTACAGGGTCAGGCGACGATACACGCACGTCCCGAAGCGGATCGCGCAACAACGCGGGAACGTCGGGCAGCCCGTCAGCCTCCACGGCGTACACATCCTGTCAGTCTGTACTGGTCAGTGGCGAAGATGGACGTCTGCGCTGCCCGGATACGACAGCACCGGCAGGCAGCAATAACAACGACAATCCGGGCGTTGCCAGTGTCACTGGTGTCAGGCGGCTGGGCCTCGATCCCGATCTCTATATCCCGGTGGATCGTTATATTCCGTGTTCGATGATGCGGCGCTTCGTATCCGATGTTGGCGGTCATATCTCCTGCCTGATTGGGGAGGATGTCTGGAGCGCCAGCAACCATGTGAAGCTGATCCCGGCCGGAACAGTCGCCCGTGGCGTCTACCGCACCGGCGCACTGCAACACGGGCGCAGCCGGATGTTTGTGCTGTGGACGGAGCTGCGCACGCCGGAGCCCGGCAGCCTGCAAATCCCGCTCACCGATACGCAGGCCACCGGCCCGCTCGGCGAGGCAGGGATCGCGGGCTGGATCGACAGCCATTTCTGGGCGCGTTTCGGCAACGCCCTGATGCTCAGTACCGTGCAGGACGTGGCGGCAGCGGCATCAGATGCCGCGCCGGGTAAAGACCGCAATACCGACTATACCGAAAACACCCGCGCCGCCACGGCGGAAATGGCGAAAACGACGCTGGAAAACAGCATCAATATCCCGCCCACGATGTACCTGAACCAGGGCGATGTGATCGGCATCATGACCGGTACGGATATTGATTTTTCCTCTGTTTATCAACTACGGCTGAAAAAGAAATGGTATGAACGCTGAAAACCTGTCACTGGATTTTATGAAAAACCGGCTGTTTGGCGACTTTCTTGCTCAGGATGGCCTGACAGAAATTGCTGTTAACCGGCCGGGTGAGCTGCATACAAAAATTCGGGGAAAATGGCAAAAACAGGCATCCCCCATCACGTTGCGTCAGTGCCATGCTTTTGCCAGAGCGCTGGCGTCCTGGCATGACGATAATATTGACGATACATCACCCATCCTTTCTGCAACATTAGGATCTGGCGAACGTATTCAGGCGATTATTCCTCCGGCCTGTGAACGTAATACGGTGTCCATTACGCTGCGCAAACCCTCGTTTGAGCAGAAAACACATCAGTCATGGATTGATGCGGGATTTTATCAGCGCGTGGCCGGTCAGGAAAAAACGGAAAGTCAGGATAATGCACTAATCCGGTTATATCACAGCGGGGATATTCCCCACTTTATGGAAAAGGCGGTGGAATACGGCAAAACGATTTTTATTGTGGGTGAAACCGGCTCCGGCAAAACCACCTATATGAAAACGCTGCTGCATTATATTCCGCTGCATCTCCGTCTGGTAACGATTGAGGATAATCCCGAAATCCGTTTTTATCACCACAGCAATTATGTTCATCTTTTTTACCCGGCGGATGCCGGGGATAATGCTATTGTCACGCCCGGCAGGCTGATCCGTGCTAATTATCGTATGAACCCTGACCGGATATTACTGGCGGAAATTCGTGGGCGGGAAGCGTGGGACGCGCTGAAAATTGTCGGCTCCGGGCATGAGGGGTTAATCACCTCCCTGCATGCGGGCTGTCCGGCAGAATGTATTGAAGGGATCATTGACCGCTGCTATGAAAACCCCGACTGCCGGAACATTCCTTTTGATGTGTTGTTACGCAAGGTACTTAAAAGCATTGATGTCATCGTCAGCATTGATATACACGGCGATGTGCGCCGGATGAGTGATATTTACTTTAAGCCAGTTCATTTAAACAGCACGAAAGAGACATTCAGAAAATAACCCCGACAAATAACATTAGCCAAAAAACGCAACCTTTAATTAATCATAATGGTAACTGAAATGAAAAAAGCAATATCCTCCGTATTATTGTTCTGCGTTATTGCATCATGTTCAACATCTGTACTGGCTGCTGATGCCTGCGAGGTGGTGTTATGTATGTACGGTAAAGCAACCGGAAATGGCGGCGGCAGTGAATGTCATTCCGCTGAACGTGCATTCTTTAATATCGTGATAAAGAATAAACACGGCTTTCTTCCTGACCATACGGCCGATGCCAGACAATCATTTTTAAGTGAATGTGATTTGGCAGACCCTGCGGCTATCAGTCAGATCATCAGTAAATATGGCCGCATTCGTGGTTAATACTGGCGAGACGGGCACAGAGCATGACGGTTTTCAGGTTTTTACGGCTTCTATTTTTCGCGGATTAAGAAGCGAAGAAACAGGGGCCGTAAAAATGAGGCTGCGGACAGAAATATTTTCGCGGGTTAAGGAGCGAAAATAATTCAGGCACCGCACCTCACCTGCAAACAGCCGCGCCCACGCGGATTTTGCAGGCCGGGGGGAGCCGGATAAATTTCGCCGCCCCAGCGAGCGAAAAGCTGTCGCCCACGACAGCGGTTTACCCGGGGGGCGCAGCCCCGCACACCGTCGCAGCTAAGTCTCCGGCCCAAAGCCGGTAGCGTGGCGCGACCACCCTCTTTAAAGGTCAGCTTCCCTTTTATTCCCGCTGCGAGGAACGAGCAAAGGGAAGAAAAAGGCGAAAGCGACCGTCTTAAAGAGGGTGGTCGCGCGTAGCGGACGACGGTGTGCCGCCTTTGACCCTGGGGGTTTTGGCGTGGCGTCCAGCCGCGACATTACCCCCATGCACCGAGCAATAAGGGCGTCCAGCCCGCATGTACCGGCGCACGCCGTTTCGTGCAGGGAAGCATGCTTTCCTGCACATGGCCGCACAGCGGCCACCTTCTTTACCCCATACGCTCGCCCCGTCTTTTCGCCCGACACCGTGGGGCGAACTGATGGGGCGATGTCATGGGGCGAACTGCTGACGAAGGAGGCATCGTGATTTTGAATAAGCTGGCCGTTTCACTGTCGCCGATAGTGAATGGGATGCTGGCGGTGCTGGCTTTTGTGCAACAGCATCAGCTGATGCTGGCGCTGTTATCGGGGCTGACGATGCCGTTTTTCGCCTCGTTGAAAAGCGATGAACGGCAAAAAGCCCCGCTGTGGCAAAAGATGATTATTGCTTTTTCAATGCTGTGTTTTCTCTCCGGCACACTGGCCCCGATAGTTATCGGATCCTTCCAGTGGCTGTATAAGACCAGACTCACCAGTGATAATACGGTACTAGCCTGGTCAGCACGGATTGCTTTCACTGTGACCGGGATTATTTTTCATATTATACTTCGCCGGGTATTCACGCCGGAACTGGATAAAATAAAGAAACGCCTTGTTAAAAAAACCACCCTTGAACGGGAATTGCGCACCGATGTCCGCACCGTAAAGTCCCTGCTGCCGGAAACACTGCATTATGATCCGCTGGATTATATCGACCTGAATAAAGGCATTTTTACTGGCATGGACAGGGAGAACGAACCAATGTATCTCCCGTTAAATGACTGGCAGAAACAGCACGCGGATATTATCGGCACCACCGGAGCCGGTAAAGGGGTAGCTGCCGGGATATTGCTATATCAAAGTATTATTGCCGGTGAAGGAGTGTTTGTTATGGACCCCAAAGACGATGAATGGGCACCACACCTTTACCGGAAAGCCTGCGAGGATGCAGGAAAACCCTTTGCCTTAATTGACCTGCGAAAACAGCACTACCAGTTAAATCTGATTGAAGATATCACGCCCGATGAACTGGAAGAATTGTTCGTAGCAGGTTTCAGCCTGGCGGAAAAAGGGCAGGAATCGGATTTTTATCGCATTGATGACCGAAAAGCCGCGCGTATCGCCGCACAATTTGTCAGTGATAATCCATCGGCAACAATCCGTGATGTCTATAACGGTGATTACGTTCAGGGAGTTGCCGAAAAAATCAAAGCATTTTTCGGCAAGATTGAGGAACTGGCAATACTCAATGCCATTAACTCACCAGAAGGCTTTTCGCTTAAGCACATATTTGATGAGGGCGGCTGCTGTTATGTTGTCGGCTCCATGCGAAACAGCAAAATTATTACCGCCCAGCGCATGCTGCTGGTTCGCCTTTACCAACTGGCAGAAAAGCGCGATCGAGTAACAGACGTACCCCGCCCCATTGCTATTTATCTTTCCGAGCTGAAATACCATTTATCCAGACCAGCGCTGGAAGGTTTAGGTGCGGCGCGGGATAAAGGCGTACACATTATTATGGACCACCAGTCCATCGCCGATTTAAACGACTGCCCGGCAGATTTGAAAGGTGACGCCGTTGTCGGTGCGGTTGTTGAAAATGCAAAATTCAAGCTGGTATACCGGGTTATGGACCCGGATACAGCGGAATGGGTGGCGAGAATGTCAGGCACGATTCTGGTGGATGATGAACTCCGTAAAGCGAAAACGGATAATATGCTGACGGAAACGATCGACAGTGAGCGCACAATCCGCCAGGCCGAACGTTTCTTTATTGACAGCAATATGATCCTGAACCTGCCCGATTTTGTCAGCTTTATCTTTACGACAAAAACGCTACCTTCTGCTTCACTGATTTCACCGATAAAGGTCAGAAAGCGTCAGCTAAAAATCTTCTCGGTTTCCCCTGATATTGCCGCATCGGCGGCACCGGTGAAAATCGCACTGGATTTTGACGAGGATGATAAACCATCCATACAGGATGTAATGACAACGTACCCGGATCTTTTCTTCAACGGAAGCGAAGTCAAACCGGCAGAGCCCCAACCTGATGAGGGAGAACACCTGTCCCCGCTGGATTTTTAAGGAGCGGTTATGCTGATTTCGACATATCACGAGCGCCAGACACGCAACAGAGAAAAAATAAAACAACTGCTGAACTTCCTGAAAGAAGAAACCTACAGCGATTTCAAAACGCTGATGCTGCTATTTGGTTTCCGGGATCATAAATCGCTTTATTCGCTGCTGGCAAAAACTGAGAAAATGGGGTTAATCCAGAAGCATGTGCTTGAATCACGGACAATGAAGATTTCATTATGGGGGATCACCAGCGACGGGCTGGCGGTGGTGTTAACCCCGGATGATAAAATCTTTCCCGCGAGGTTTGAACCGTTCAGAATTACCGGCTGGACGCTGGAGCATCATCTTGATAATCAGGCCGCCAGACTTATTCTGGAGAAAAAAGGTGCTTCGGGATGGATTAACGGCGACCGGACCACTTTTATCAGCCAGTATCAGGTGAAACATCGCCCGGACGGGTTACTGACCCTGCCTGACGGTAACGTTATTGCCATTGAAACCGAGCGCCGCCTGAAAACCCGAGCTCGTTATCAGTCGATCATGGCAAGCCACCTGCTGGCCCGTACCCGCAAGCAGTGGATTTACGTTTTTTATGTTGTACCCGATCCACAGAAGAAGCGTGCACTTGAACTGCTGTTTGACAGCATCAGGCATGTCATCATCAACCATCAGCACGTCCCGCTGGAAGAACGCCACCGCCGGGTGTTTCGCATTTATACCCTTGATGAACTGAAACGCCTGTCATTAGACAGCTATACGTAAGCTTTTACACAGGCCAACATGGTGGCCTCACCGGCCTGGCGGCGATACCGCCAGGCCAGAAATTATTTATTCCACTGCGAGGCGCAGACTGTTCGGTACTCGCTGTGCTGCGTTCCGCCTCAGCCTGCGCCTTGCAGCGTTGCCGGTTAAAAACCATGTAACCGCATTCCCTTGCGGTTGTCCGGCTCCGGCCTCAGAGTTTATCCATCAGATAACGATGCGCTTTAGAGGCGGCGCTGGCCGCTTTGAAAATATAGCGCCTGTCGTTTTTCAGAGCTTTCAGCCAGGAAGCAATGTAGCTTTCATGTTGTACCTCTCCCTCAATCCCCAGGTCCGCCATCAGAAAAGCACTTCCCAGCTCCGCCACCAGTTCTTCCTCTGCATAATCCGCACTGCCAAACTTCCCTTTCATTTCACGGTTCAGGCGTTTTTTACCCCCACTCCAGTGGACAAGCTCATGCAGGCCGGTAGCATAGAAGTTAGCCGCATCAGCGAATAGATGGCGCTCCGGTAACCAGACTTCATCAGTTGATGGGCTGAAAAAGGCGTTTTGTCCTTTCTCAATGATGTTTGCGCCGCTCTTCCTGAACAGATTTTCAGCCTGCGGCAACGGGGCAAATGTCGCTTCCGGACTGACAGTTACCTTTGTCAGAGGCAAGCCGTCGATTTGCTGAACGTTAAACACGGTGAAAGTTTTCAGCATCGGGATATGGTCGATTTCTCCGGCGTCGTTTTCCTTCTCCAGCGTGGTGTAGAAAATGGCTGTAGTGCCACGTTCACGCGTGCGAACCTGTCCACCTACCGACTGGGCCTGTTTATAGGTCAACCAGCGTGAATCGCTGAACCCCTGTTTTGATGCACTGCTCCACAGCAACATGATATTCATGCCACTGTAGGCCACGCCGGTGGCGTAATTAGATGGCAATCCAGACATGCCGGATACACGCTGCCACGGGCAGGACCAGGGTTTAACACCGGCTTCCAGCGCTGCAATGATGTTGTCGGTAACGGTCTGATAAATATCCTTTCTGGTTTTAGAAAATTTCGTTTTTGAGGAGCCTGACGGGTCCAGCGGGGATACGCTGGTCGCCGCTGCGGTGTTAGGGGCGCTTGTCCGGGGGTAATGCAGGGAAATTGTCATGGTTTTTTCTCCGTCAGTGTGTGATTTTCGTCTTCGTATCGCCTGACGGTTCGCTTTCCCGGCATCGTTCTGTCCTGCAAGGGCGCAGCATGCGTGCCATTTACCCTTGCGGGACGGGTTGTGTTGGGAAACGATTAACCTGAAGTAGATACGGAGAACGAAAAGTGCACAGGAGAAAAAACTTGCCCCTGCATAGCGGGTGTAGCGCCCCTTAGTTCGCTGCGGTGAAATGTTGTTGGGAAAGGCAGTGTTTTGCATTAAAAATACGGTTCATGTTTTGCTTTCAGACTAGATGTTCACATGCCCTCTATTGATTATCGCACAGTGCTATATCTGCATATCTCTTAAGATCCGAGATACACGCTACCAGCTAAAGCTGAAGCAAAAAGAAGAAAATTAGTCCCAAAAAGTTCTCGATGACAGCTCGTAAAAGTGGTGCAATTATGTGCAGTAACGGTAAGATAATTCCTATCTACACACTAAAATTAAACTTAAGGAAGCGTTTACTGTGGCAATGCAACGAGCATACTACGGTCAGGATCGGGATCGAGAGTATTTTGAGCGTGTTTTTCAGTCAGCAAACATCAACTTTCTTATCGGCTCCGGAGCGTCACTACCAGCTATCCGCATACTAGGAGATATCGAAGCGCAACTAGAAGAGCACGTGCGTTCAGGAGATGACTTAGCCTATTTTCAGCAAGCAGGCGATTTTCTAACCTCAGTTTGGGAAGCTAATGACGTTCTACTCGATAGAACTCAGCAAGGTATACCGCATAGTCAACCCACGTTAGATAACGTAACTGTCACTCGCACCTATTACTCCAGTTTCCTACACTCTCTTGAAAAGATTCTTACCCAAAGAAGAACTGGCCTATTACCTAGGAGAATAAATCTCTTTACCACAAATTATGATCTGTTTATCGAAGATGCTGCCGTCAAAAGCTATAACGTTATCTTAAATGATGGGTTTAGTCGGCGAGGAAATTTGTATGGTGCACATTTATTTGATCCAGCCAGCTTCTACCATACGACTCATGCTACTGGAAACCTTTATAACTATAGCGTTGAGCTACCGACAATAAACCTGATTAAGCTTCATGGTTCTTTATCATGGCTTAAATATAAAAATGATTTTTACTACCAAGTACCCCCATTGAGACCTGTAGCTTTTGCTACCCATGAAGAACTAAGAAATTGGGTGCTATCACATGCACTCATTCTTCCCAGAAAGGATAAATTTCGCGAAACTCTTCTTGAAAATATCTATTACGATCTTCTTAGAAGTTATTCTAATGAATTAGACAAGGAAGGAGCATTGCTTATAGTTTTTGGTTTCTCATTTGCAGATGAACACATAGAGACGTTAACAAAAAAAGCGCTAAGAAACATGTCTCTTAAAGTTATAATATTTTCCTATAATGAAATTTCTCGAATCGCATTTATGGAAAAATTCAGAGACTACTCTAATGTGGAAATAGTTTACACTCCAGGTAAAGAATTAGATTTCACTAAGGTAAACGAAATTATAAATTGTTTTCTGAGGAGATAACTGTGGAACAAGAATTTATTCATGAAGAGGCAGTTCTCCGTGTCGGTGAAGTATGTGAGGTGTCAGGAAGAACAATAAGCATATTGGTCGATAAAAATAAAAACCTTAGCGATCTTTTTTTCCGTGGAAAAGTACTTAAGAACGTATCCGTTGGCGGATTTATCGAAATCAAGAAAGGATTCATGAGCCTAATCGGTAAAATAGAGGCAGAAAAGATACTTGAGGAGAAAAATCCATTAGGAAGCGGTGCTGAGTCCATACGTTTTCGCCGCTACCTGACTGTCTCTTTGTCGGGTTACGTTGATCGGAACGGTCATTTTACTGTCGGTACAAGGGAACTTCCCTTAATTGGAAACGAAGCATTTATAGTGACCGAAGAGATAATTCAGCTCATTCATCAGATAGTGAGAGCACAAACTTGTGCTATCACATTCGCCCGTACTGATCTTGAAGATATCGATATTACCCTACCTGTTAGCGGTTTATTAAATTCTCACATTGCTATTTTCGGTAATACCGGTAGTGGAAAGTCAAACACTCTGGCATCTCTGTACAAACACGGTTATGCCGCATTGTCTGAAATGCTAAAAGAGAGCTTTCAAAGCAAGTGTAAGTTTATATTGTTTGATTTCAATGGTGAATATGGTGCCGATGAATGCATAACCTCGGAGAAAATTGTCTATAACCTTAGCACTTATAATGATCAAGGGGATAAAATCCCTATGCCGGAAGGTGTATTACTTGAACATGAGATCCTTTCTGTCCTTACTGATGCAACAGACAAAACCCAGAAACCATTTTTAAGGCGAGTACTTGAACTCAAATCGGCAGTTCATCGCTCTGATGCCCCTATTGATTTTTTTAGAAATATACTCAAGAAAAAGATCAGGGAAACTTTGTGTGGTAGCGATAAGACACGTTGTGATGCCCTTCTTGATCTTTTTCGACCAATTTTTAACGATCATGAGCATATGACATCCGATCTAGAGTTTCATTTCGGTAGAAAAGTTTGGTTTAACAACACAGGTCGCTTTTTTGACTCTCCTGAAGATACGGAGCATTCAAACCTGTTCAGACTCGCAGAATCCTATGAATTTCCAAATGATGTTATAGAATCCTTGCTTGGATTCATGTATTTGCAGCTAATCCTCGAATTCTTATCCGGTCGCTCAAATCCTGAACACATAGCACCAGTAGTAAATAGAATGAGTGCAAACAGAAAAGATATTAGAAAAGTCTTTGATACCAATGGGAATAGAGATTTTTGGGGCAACAGTAATTTTGTAGTCATCAACCTGAATATGGTCAATCTGACCATGAAAAAAACACTTCCATTATTACTCGCTAAATGGGCCTATGCTGATAAAAAAGCAGGTGACCCCTACTCAACTCTCAGTCTCATCATTGATGAAGCACATAACATCCTGTCTAATACATCTTTTCGTGAAACCGAGAGCTGGAAAGATTATCGACTTGAAACTTTTGAAGAAATCATCAAGGAAGGGAGAAAATTCGGTGTATTTGTAACCCTATCGAGTCAAAGACCGAATGATATTTCCTCCACTATTATTTCTCAGGCGCATAATTATTTCATCCATAGGTTGATAAACCAGAATGATTTATACGCTATTGAGAAGTCAGTTTCTTATATTGACCGTCTCACCGAGGAATCAATTCCCACCCTTTCTACTGGCACCTGCATATTCAGCGGTGTGGTATGTCCAATGCCGCTGAAACTTCGCATCAATGAATTGGAGATACATCATAGCCCCCACAGCAGTACCATTACTTTTGAAGAAATTTCACTACTATGATCATGATTCAATATCAGAACAGTGCAAGATTAGAGATCTGCGTCTCTACTAGGGATAGCCCTATGATGTGCTCATTAATATTTTATTTGAATAAGATGAATAGCAACGACTATTAGGAAAAATAATGATTCTAACTGACAACGAAACAAAAATCGATCTGCTAAACAATGAGGCCATTGCCTCCACCATTATTGGATTGCTTCGAGAGCAGCTCAATCACCCAGTAACAATTGGTGTTCATGGTGATTGGGGTGCAGGTAAGTCGAGCGTACTCGAAATGATTGAGTCGGGCTTCTCCGACAAAGATGATGTTTTATGCTTAAAGTTCAATGGTTGGCGTTTCCAAGGATTTGAAGATGCAAAGATAGCCTTAATTGAAGGCATCGTCTCAGGTCTGGTAGAGAAACGTCCTGCATTGAAAAAAGTTGAAGGAGCTATTAAAGACGTATTCCGTAGTATCGACTGGCTAAAGGTTGCCAAGCGAGCCGGCGGTCTGGCATTAACCGCATTTACCGGTGTTCCGACACCTGAGCAAATTGGCTCCATCATCAACTCCCTGCAAGGTTTGGCTGAAGATCCCGTCAAACTTATGACGAAAGAAAATATCTCTAATACTATCAATGAAATAAAGGCGGTGACGAAAGAGGGAGAAACAAAAAATGTACCGATGGAAGTGGAAACATTTCGCAAAGCATTTGATCAACTACTGAAAGATGCTGGTATCAAGCAACTTGTGGTATTGGTTGATGATCTTGATCGTTGTCTACCTGATACGGCCATTGAAACTCTTGAAGCGATTCGTCTATTTGTATTTACCTCGCGGACAGCATTTGTTGTTGCTGCTGACGAGGCTATGATTGAGTACTCAGTGCGTAAGCACTTCCCTGACCTGCCTGACAGCACTGGGCCACGAGACTATGCCCGTAATTATCTTGAAAAACTCATTCAGGTCCCGTTCCGGATCCCTGCTTTAGGCGAAACAGAGACGAGAATTTATGTCACATTACTTCTTGCTGGTGCTGAAATAGGTGAGAATGACCCAGACTATGAAAAGTTAATCATCGTTGCGCGGGAAAAGTTGAAACGCCCGTGGACAAGTGGTGGATTGGACGCTGCCACGGTAAAAATAACTCTCGGCTCGCAAGCCGATAAAGCAAATAATGCACTAATTCTGAGTGATCAGATCGGACCAATTTTGGCTAGCGGAACAAAAGGTAATCCTCGCCAAATCAAGCGTTTTCTTAATACCCTCTTGCTACGTGACCGCACCGCAACAGCGCGAGGTTTTGGCGATGATATCAAACTGCCAGTACTAGCAAAACTCATGCTTGCTGAGCGATTTATTCCAAGATTGTTCGAACAGATCGCGTTTGTTGCGGCGATACATTCAGATGGACACTGCAAAGATCTTGAAGCATTAGAGACGTTTCTTACGATTTCCAATAAAAACGATGATAAACCAAAAGAAAAAAAAGCCGCAGAAGTATTATTGCCACCTGATAGTACGGTTTTGACTGAATGGAAATCTTCAGAAACGATAAGTGACTGGGCTCGGCTCCCACCGAAGTTATCAGGTCTCGACTTACGTCCCTACTTGTTTGTAACAAAAGATAAAAAAGATTATTTTGGTCCGGTATCAGTTTTGGGCCACTTAGCCGAGGTGGTCGAGAAATTGTTCGGCGGCAAAATGGCGGTTCAAAGTTACGAATCAGAGTTGAAGCAACTTGTGCAACCTGAAGCCGAAAAGGTCTTCGAGGCAGTTCGTAGCAAAATAATGAGCACAGCTACTTTTGATATCAAACCGGCAGGAATTGATGGTTTGAGCGTTCTTGTAAAGGCACAACCAAAATTACAGAGCCAGCTAATGGATTTTCTGGAGGCATTGCCAAATGATAAGTGTGGTCCTTGGGCTGTAAGTGGTTGGCAGAGTGCTATAAAGGATACCGAATGTTTAGCGCGTTTGACTGTACTATTGGGGAATTGGAGCAAACTAACTACTAATACCAGCCTCAAAGTCGCAGCCGAAGCAGCGCTTAAAAATCACAAAGGAATACATTAATGGGAACATCAACAGCTTATGGAGGGCCTGGCGGCGGGACTCCACTTATTCCATCATGGTTGGATAACGCCCCCCCGGCATCCCCGCAAGGCAATGGCCCAGGACAAGACGACCAGCAGCCAATAGATCGTCCTGAACCCCTGACTCCACCAAATCGCCCACCAATACCAGGTACAGCTGATCCGCAACGTTTCTCAAACGCGCGCAATAACTTCACACGATTTGCAGGGTCTGGTGGTTCAGATCGAGCAAGCCTCGGGCGGGCCATATCGAAGTATGTTTCAACGTCATCAGGTGGTGCTAGGCAGGCAGCACAACGTATGGGAGCTTCCAGAGGGGCGGGGGCACGGCTCCTCGGTTTCCTAGCGGAGGTACAAACAAGGGGTGTCAACGAAGCGCTACGCTCACTGAATTTAGAATCGCTAGCAGGCCGTCCAATCACTGAAATTTTCATTGGGCTAGCTGATTTCATCTGCCCAGGAGCAGGTACTGTTGATGAGGGCATTGCCCGTGAAGCATACATCGAGACTATCGTAGAACTTGCTAACGAAGGTCTCACTGATTTGAATACATTTACACCAGATCAAATGCAAACCGTTTTCGAACTATATGCTACTCACGCGATCGAAGCACGCATTTGTAATGACATTGGAACCAAAGCGGTGACGATGCCAATAAATGCGCATACAGCACATCTTGTTGAGCAGCAGGTGCGAGATTTCATCCGGGGTGGAGTAAGCGATGCACTCGCACGCGCTCAAATTGGGACAAATCATCTTACTCCAGAGCAAATTCAAGGATTCGTGGATACGATCTATGAGTCTGCGTTTAGAATTTTACAGGCTCTTGGCGATGCAGAGGCTAATAAACAATGATGCGACAACTCCTAGTTGGTCATTTCGGTTATGACGATTCATTTGACCCTGTAGCAGGCTTAGATGAACAGATAACTTCCCTACAGCTCGTCGCCAGCAAACAAACGTTGGATTATGGAATTGGTCATGCACTGTCCAGCCTTAACAATATCGGCATATTCCCAACAGAAATGGGCATTGACCTGTTGGTTTTAGCAGCCCATGTCCATGCTGCTGACACACGAATCTCGCGTGTTGAGCAATCGCAGGATTCGTGGACACGCGAGATAAGATTGATAGTACCTGTGAGTAATCCCTCTCGTTGGTATTCAGCAGCGCCAACCCTCAAAAATTCTCTTGATTTTTTAACCGGCGATCGCTGGACGGTCGATTTTAGGCCACGCCCCGAGCGATTTAATACTGTCGTCAAAGAAGCACCACCAACCCTGATTGCTCACCCATTTGATTCAGTCAGTTTATTCTCAGGTGGACTTGATAGTTTAATTGGAGCTATCGACTCGTTAGAGAGTGGAACTACACCGCTTCTGGTTAGTCATTTCGGAGAGGGGGCAACAAGTGATGCACAAACTAAGCTGTTTGCCGGTTTAAAAAAACATTACGTCAAATCATCTTTAGGGAGATTGCGAGTTGGTATGTCCTTTGAGGAAGGACTTGTGGAAGGCGTAAGTTCAGAGAATAGTACTCGAGGCAGATCTTTCTTGTTTTTTGCTCTCGGTGTTTTCGCAGGAACCGGACTAGGAAACCATTTCGTTTTGCGCGTCCCTGAAAATGGATTGATTGCTCTAAATGTACCGTTGGATCCACTACGATTGGGATCAAACAGTACTCGCACGACGCACCCATATTATATGGCGAGATGGAATGAACTACTTTCCATACTTGGCATCAATGGCGAAATTCAAAATCCGTATTGGAACAAAACTAAAGGGGAGATGGCTTCGTCTTGCCAAAATCCTTCTCTTTTAAAAAGCCTGATATCAGATTCACTATCGTGCTCATCACCGGCCAAGGCCCGTTGGTTGGGGCATGGCATTGAACAGTGTGGCTATTGTTTGCCATGCCTGATCCGCCGAGCAGCATTAATGGCAGCATGGGGACCTGATAGTGATCCAACGGTGTATACAGTGGCAGATCTTCATGCTCACCCCTTGGACACGCGCCAAGCAACTGGAGTACAGGTCAGATCATTTCAATATGCAATTGCTCGTCTGAAAGATAATCCGCAACTAGCAAGTATCTTGATTCACAAGCCTGGCTCGCTTGCGGATGAAGCAATGCATTTAGACCAGCTAGCTGGTGTATATCAGCGCGGACTTGCTGAAGTTGCGCGACTTATCGACGGTGTTTCGACAAGACCAGCTTGAAAAGGATATTTACATGAATGCAACTAAAGGGCTTGTCGATTTTCACTGTCACCTTGATCTCTACCCTGATCATTATTCAGCAGTCAGAGATGCAGAGAAAGCTGGAATATTTACATTGGCAGTTACGACAACACCGCGCGCATGGCCTCGCAATCACGAGATTGCAAAGCGTACGAAGTATGTCCGAGCAGCATTAGGGTTACATCCCCAATTGGTAGCCAACCATGAAAATGAACTAGAACTATGGGATCATTACCTATCGGAGACACGCTATGTTGGTGAAGTTGGACTGGATGCTGGTCCTCGCTTTTTCAAGTCACTCGATGCGCAAAAGCGAGTATTTCAACATATATTGCAACGTTGCGCTCAGGCTGGCGATAAGATCATTACAGTCCATAGCGTCAGAGCGGTCAAAATTGTACTAGACTTCATTGAAGCATATTTACCCTTAGGGCGTGGGAAAATTGTTCTCCACTGGTTCACTGGAACAAAGAACGAGGCGAAGCGAGCATTAGAGTTAGGATGCTATTTTTCTATTAATATGGAAATGATTAGCAATGCCAGACATATTCCTATGATACAGTCTATTCCAATTGAGCGAGTGCTAACAGAAACCGATGGTCCATTCACACGTATTGATAATAGGCCTTCACAACCAGCTGATATAGAAAATACTGTAGAAGAACTAGCCCATTTATATGGGCTATCCACGAGTGATATGGTCTACGTCATTCGGAATAATTTGCGGACCCTAATCAGTTATTGAAGGCAACCTTACTATGATTAAATGAAAAAGAGATTGGTGTTCATCTTGGTGGTCTTGACAGAGAAGTGACTCAAGTTTCGCTTATATATTAGCTTGTAACTGAATAAGGCAATCCCAATTACAGAGCCAAATTTGAACAGCCTGATTACTAGCAGGCTTTTTGCTTTTGTGCACCAATGGAAAAGAGTTCAGTCTCGGAACTGGGGGGCCTGTTAACGATTGTTGCAACCAGCTCTTCAGACGGAGATAAGACACACTATGTTACTTAAAAAAATAGATATCAGCAAATTAAGTCATATAAATAGATAGATGAAGGTTATTGAGAGATAATCATCAATTTAGAATTCGGATTGCTTTCTTATAATGATGGTACAGCAAGATCAACACTGTGTAGCTCATGCAACTCCACTATGGTGCCGCTATAGTTGTTTCTGCGTGCCATCCAGCTTGCGATGAATAAGCGAAACCAACGTAAGGATGTCCAGCGCATCCAGTTCAGACATGGGCCAATTCTTCTTAGGCGCATGGGCTAGTGGATTGCGCACAGCACCGAATAGACCAATCAGTAGATTCGCAAAACCTTTCTGTTCGCTCTTTTCTGAGTCGGTGGTGAGCGATCCCAAAGTCAGAACAGGTTGTTGTCCGGTAAATGCCTTGTTCACCAAGTCAGCACCATCACCGCTCAACCCGGACAACTGACGAATACGTTCCGCAACCCCCTTCGTCGCCTCGAAGACGGCATGAAAATAGTTTTCGTCCAGAAGTTCGGCACGGCAATAGTTCAAAACTTCCGCATGCACAGCACGGCTTTCGAGTGCAGCCTTAAGTCGCCCGGCGCGGGCTCGAGCAGAATCCAGAGTCGTTACTTTAGCAGCGCTCGCGACCTTACCATCCTCACGGATATAAAAACCGGAAAAAGCCAGGACAACATTGAGTTCATCACGTCGCCAGGCAAACACCGATGGATCACGGGCGTAATTAACCGGGTTCATCGCACGGTTAATGAACATAATAAGATGGTTGCCGACCTGATACTGGTTCTGCGCACCTGCGAGCGCATTAAACAGACGTTTCCACTTTGTCATTCCTGGCGATGTGTCCGCAACTTTAATTTCTTGTAGCAGTCGCTCGATCTGCGACCCACTCAAGCCACGTTCGGTATCAGCAAGGACGCGACAGGCGGCCTCAAGGTGCTGAGAGTTGAATGATGGAATACGTATCATGAATTATCTTTCTATCACCTCTCAGACCCACTCGAGCGCCGTGATGATCGATTGCCCTTCGGTGCCGACCTCCACAAACAGAGCGTGCTCGTAACCAAGCTGCTGCTTATAACCTCGAAGTTTTAGTAGATCGATCTCTCTATCGACGCGACTCGTTGATTTTTTGAACTCCAAGACCAAATGATTCTGTCGTGTACCTCGGCGATGCACGATCACATCTGGAAATACTGTCTTTGCCTCAACGTCTTCGCTGTCTGGATAAAGTTCCAAATGTCTGAGCCGTTTAGGTTCAATGCTGTCCCGGTTGTATTCGCAATCTACAGTCCAACCGGGGAAACATTGCTGGAGGTACATCGCAAAGCGAAAGGTAATCGACCGTTCGTTAGCATCGATACCGAGAAGATCATGATCAATGAATAGTAGCTCGGACAATGCATGTGACACAGCTTCGCCTGGTGCATATTGGTTGAGGTAGTGAATTTGTTCCGGGGTCAGTGCCATCATCACATTCGCATACTTAAGAAATTATATTGGGCTTTCAAGAAGAATGAGTACGCTGTAGGTTCCATTTTTCATTGCCTAACTAAGGCTCACACTGAAGGAAGTATACACTGATTGAAACGTCGTGAGGATTCTCTGTCTCGCGTCGTCTAGCTCGTCAGCCACGCGTTGCGTGAGCGTAAACGTGGGGCAATCGGGCTGACCACATCCACAAGGTCTGATTTCCCCTTCCTTAAGCCGAGTTACGAAGATGCGCCGCAGTTGGTCGACCTGACGAACCACTTTTCCCATCACTGTCTGGATGCGTTGATTTTTGAGATGGTGGATCGAAGGAATGCGCCTGATCTCGACGCCCTCACGCGTTCTCCACAAACCTGTATTTAGTGCGCCAATGGTATCTTCGATTGCCTTCTGAAAAGCAGGGAGAGAACTTTCTTGTTGAAACGGTGTGCGAAATGCTGGCCGGTCAAATACGGAAGCCATCAGTTGCAGAACATCGGCGTCGGAAAGGTCGGGAAAATCATCCGTGAATTTTTGAATATCAGCTTCAACATCAGGAAACTCGACGCCCTGGACAAAACGGTGCAGCAGATATTCAGCACGAAGACGCAAGTTTTCTTCGAACTCTACGCCCGACCATATCGTTACATGCCTGACGCCTAGGGAAGCTGCTGCTTGCTCGATGCGCGTTCTGCCAGCATCCGAGACCGCACCACGAGAGACGAACTTAAAGACGTCTGGGACACTGCCAGTTGCTTTAATCGACTTACTCATGTCGCTCTTGGCTTTTGCCAGTGTCAACGTGTCTCGGTTCGCGCATTGGATGATGGTCTTACGTGCTGGCTGGTCATCAAATGGTTCAATACCCGAGATATCTCGCCCTTGATCACCTCCTGATTGACCGTGCCAAATCAGATCATGCCAACCCGCGCGCAGGTGGTATGCAAAAACAAGGCGCTCGAACTGGATACCACTGTAGTCCTCAAAATGAACCGGAGAAACCGTTATCGTCGCCATACTCGCTCCTTTTCTGCTGCTATTAGTCTTCGGTAAACCTTACTACGTCCCTGTGAATTTCCGCCGTTACCCAATGAAAAGCACCAAATATTGGTGGCAAACCTTGCTTCACCAAATGCCCACGGAGTTTGAAATGCAGAATAACTTATTAGTAAACTGGACGCGACAGCAGCACTGTAGCTCGCGCACAAAACAAATCTCCGGATCGAGTGTCCTTAACGACCTGTCTCAATTAATCAAAAACGGAGTTCTGCTATTTCTTAACACAATCCGTCGCCAAGAGCTGAGGCAGATTGAGATTGGCCTTGTAGCCAAAACGACTATCTACGAGATGGGTGCGGGATCTGGCCGAGATGGAAGAATGACTCAAAGTGCTCAAGTAAGCCCCTCGTGTTAACATCTGAAAGCCAGAAGTCCGTCTACAAATATGTAGATGATGCTACCCACTGATTGACTGTGTTTACCAAACAAATTTAGGGAAGAGACAAAGTCTATTAATTAATTTGACTGCTCCGCGTTGAGTGACACATTACGCCGTTAGCAACGCCTACTGCGGGCACAAAGCGGCCAGTCCTGTTGGCTGTCAGATCCGCTATGAGCAAAAAGTGGAAGCTCATAATTGTTCTCACCTCCGATGGTGCAATACGTAACTTACAGCGCGATAATCTGCAACGAGCCGATCGCTTGGTTCTGCCCTTGGATTAATTCCTAATGATTGATATTCACTTTGAATTTTGAAGACATTATACCGCTTGTAATTTCATAGCATAGTTGATGACAAATGATATTCCTGGTGGTTTAATTAAGTGATTGCCAACAGTTTAAAAGAGGAATTATGGGCACGGAAATTTCACTTAAGGTTTCAGGTGCAACGCTAGATTGGAGTAAAAATAGCTTAGGTGTTGATCATGGTGCATTGTTCCAGTCAACCGACCACATAATGATACCTCAGCACGAACGCTATGATCTGGAAGAAACCGATGAAATTGATGAAGAAAGACGCCTTCAGTGGACCGTACTCAGGAAGCCTCTTGCAGCAGTAGCTGAACGGGTTGAGTTACTTGGTTTTTCTCTTACTGCTATTCGTGCGGAATATGAAAATCTTGTAAAGCATGAGGTTTATCAAAGAAACGAAATGATTGAAGCCTATCCCGATAATTGGGAACCTTTAGAAAATCTTTTTAGTTTTGATGAGTTTCTGGGCTTACTTAAGAGCTATGATCTGGGGGAGTTAAACGATAAAGATATCGACTTTGATAATTCAAAAAAAACAGAGAATGATAATTTCATTTTGAAGTTATTCCCTAACGACATTTTAAAAAGAATTCCTCTCTATGATCCTTATAACAACTTTTACTGGTCAGAAAAAACAGCGTTTTTCAGTGTCATAAACATACTTCATCCATACTCTATGATCAAACTTTTAAGTGAAAACAAACATAATCTTAGTGAGTATGTCGAGTGGGACTATGGGGAAATAGTCGCTAACGGATGGGTTCACATTAACCAAATAAAAACTGAAATTAACCGTGAAAATTCTTTTCTCATAGCAACTGAAGGTTCCTCGGACTCACATATATTACAAAAGGCATTTAAGCTAATTAAGCCTAGCGTTTGTGAATTTTTTCGTTTCATCGATGTAACATCTGGCCATCCATTCCCCGGCACTGGGGGATTATCAAAGTTTGCTGAGGGATTAGTAAAAATTGATGTACAGAACCAAATCATTTTTGTACTCGACAATGATAGTGAAGGGGTTGAAGCTTTCAAGAAAATCATAAAGATGAAGCTTCCTCATAATATGAGTTGCATATGTCTTCCGGATCTTAAGGAGTTTGAAAGTTTCCCTACTTGTGGCCCAGACGGCCTAACCTTATCCAATATTAATGGAACTGCTGCCGCTATAGAGTGTTACTTGGATTTAACATATAGTGAATATGACTCATACATTGTTAGATGGACTAACTATAAAAAAGAGACCGGGATGTATCAAGGCGCACTTGAGTTTAAAGAGTATTACGCAAAAAGATATCTTGATACATCAGAAGTTAAGCTTATCGAAAGTAAATATGACACCTCCAAACTTGAGGCTTTGCTTAATGCGATCATTGATGCTTGTTCCAAATTATCTGGAGCAATACGTATTGAAAAAATAAAGAGTCACTATCCAAATATATGGACTGAAGAAAAAGTTTAACTCCATTGAATTATTTTTAACAACCTGAAAATAATATTGTGTATCACGTCATTCAAATATTACAATACGGCATATTGGGTGTCCGTTTCTGGCACAGAACAGACAGCCCTTATAGATGTGACAATAGTAGCGATCACCAAATGCACGAGACCGCTCTAATCAGTTTTGATTGGTGGTCATTCTGGTGGTCTTGACAGGAAGAGTTTTCAGGTTTAGCTTATTTATTAGCCAGCTACTGGCAAAGGCGATCCCAGTCAGAGGAGCCAAATTTAAAAGCCCGCTCAGGGTTACCTGAGCGGGCTTTTTTGTTTTTGTGATTTGCTCATCCCTGGCCAATACCCCGATTCGTCAGCCGGCTTAAAATTCGTTATGATCCGCCTCCACTTTCCATGCTGGTAGCCTGATGTCTGCGATTATTGATAACTTTATTGCCCCACAGTGCCATGACGAGATAGAGATCCTCTATCAGGACGATCACCTGGTGCTTATCAATAAACCCACCGGGCTGCTTAGCCTCTCGGGGAAAAACCCGCAAAATCTCGATTCGGTACATCATAGGCTGGTAAAAATATTTCCCGGCTGCACGCTAATCCACCGGCTTGATTTCGGCACTTCCGGTTTGATGGTGATTGCCCGCAATAAGGCTATCAATGCCGCCCTCTGCCGACAGTTCAGCGAGCGCAAAGTGAGCAAAATGTACAGCGCACTGCTCTGCGGACACCTGGATAACGATGAAGGGGTGATAAACGCAGCGATTGCCAAAGACCCGGCGCTGTTCCCGCTGATGTCGATTTGTGAAATCAACGGCAAGCCCGCTCGCTCGGCCTATCGGGTCGTTGAGCGCTTTTATCATGAACGGAAAGACGGAACGGTACTGCCGTTGACGCGGGTACAGCTAACTCCTGAAACTGGGCGCACTCATCAACTGCGCATCCACTGCCAGCAACTGGGCCACCCTATTTTGGGCTGCGACCTGTATGGCGGCCTGCTGCTGCCAGGCACCGAACAGACTCCACGCTTGATGCTGCACGCCAGCGAATTGGATTTTGTTCATCCCATTAGCGATGAGTGGATCAACGCTCGTAATGCCAGTCCTTTCTGAAAGCAAACGTATTTTCTGAAAAGACACCCAGCATGGTGTTATCCGATCATGAATATCTCTCATGTTGAATGAAATTAAATCACTTTTCCTCACTCGATGACTCAGGCATAAAATACAGTCTGTTATTCACTATAAATATGAAGACGGCTGAAATAAAAACCGGAAGAACACATTGGGAAGCCCTGAAAAGCAAGCAATAACACCAGGTTCTATATCAGAAGTCAGGATGTCAAATTACAATGAAGAAAAATTTTACATTTTCGATTAAGAGCCTTCGTTTCGACGAAAATTATAACCCTGCTGAAAATACGCGTATTACGACCAACTTTGCTAATTTGGCAAGAGGCGAGAAACGCCAGGATAACTTGCGCAACACATTAGCGATGATTGACAATCGCTTCAATTCGCTGGCACATTGGGATAACCCTAAGGGAGATCGCTATTCTGTCGAAATTGAAATCATCACTGCTCAATTGAATATTAATATTGAAGATAAAGCTGACACCTTCCCGGTGATTGAAATATTAAAAACAAATATCGTTGATAAAAAAACCAATGAACGCTTTGAAGGTATCTTAGGAAATAATTTTTCCTCTTACGTGCGAGATTTTGATTTTAGTGTTTTACTCCCAGAGCACAATAATAACAAACCAGAGTTTAGCCTTCCTGAAAACTTTGGCGAATTACATGGCGATATATTTAAACGCTTTGTTAACTCAGATGTTTATAACGCCACCTTTAAGAAAGCACCCGTTATCTGCCTAAGTGTTTCAAGCAAAAACATCTACCACCGTACTGGTAATGAACATCCTGTATTGGGCATAGAATACCAACAGGATGAACGCTCCCTGACTGATGAATATTTCTCAAAAATGGGATTGCGCGCTCGATATTTCATGCCTGCAAACAGTGTTGCACCTTTGGCATTTTATTTCACTGGCGACTTACTCAGTGATTACACCGATCTTGAGCTTATTAGTACCATCAGTACGATGGAGACTTTCCAAAAAATTTACCGTCCTGAAATTTACAATGCTAATTCCGCTGCGGGGAAACAGTATCAACCCAGCTTGAATTACCAGGATTATTCTTTAACCCGAATTGTTTATGATCGAGAAGAACGTAGCCAACTGGCAATTGAGCAAGGGAAGTTTACTGAGAAAAACTTCATCAAACCATACCGAACTGTTCTTGAACAATGGTCTGCTAATTCCGTTCTTTGATTAACCAAAAATATAAGGTCATCCATTATGAAAAAATTATTACCGACTTCGACTGCTGGCAGTTTGCCTAAACCCTCCTGGCTTGCGCAGCCTGAGGTACTTTGGTCCCCCTGGAAATTGCAGGATCAGGAATTAATTGACGGCAAGCAAGATGCTCTGCGTTTATGCCTGGAAGATCAACAACAGGCAGGTATTGATATTGTCAGTGATGGCGAGCAAACGCGGCAACATTTTGTCACTACGTTTATTGAGCACCTCGACGGCGTTGATTTCGAGAAACGTGAAACCGTTAAAATTCGTAATCGCTATGAAGCGAGTGTCCCGACAGTCGTTGGCCCAGTGAGTCGTCAAAAATCCGTTTTTGTTGAAGATGCCAAATTTTTACGCCAGCAAACCGACCAACCTATTAAATGGGCTCTGCCAGGGCCTATGACGATGATCGACACGCTCTATGATAATCACTATAAAAGCCGCGAAAAACTCGCCTGGGAATTTGCTAAAATTCTTAATGAAGAAGCCAAAGAATTAGAAGCGGTGGGCGTCGATATTATTCAATTTGATGAACCCGCATTTAATGTGTTCTTTGATGAAGTGAATGACTGGGGAATTGCGACTTTAGAAAGAGCCATTGAAGGGCTTAAATGTGAAACGGCTGTGCATATTTGCTACGGCTACGGCATTAAAGCCAACACCGACTGGAAAAAAACGCTGGGGTCAGAGTGGCGGCAATATGAAGAAATTTTTCCAAAGCTGCAAAAATCTAATATCGATATTATTTCACTGGAATGTCAAAACTCTCATGTTCCAATAGAGCTACTGGAACTCATTCGGGGTAAAAAGGTGATGGTTGGGGCTATTGATGTGGCAACCAATACCATTGAGACACCCGAAGAAGTCGCCGCTACGCTTCGAAAAGCACTGCAGTTTGTCGACGCCGACAAGCTCTATCCCTGCACTAACTGCGGCATGATCCCTTTACCTCGCGCAGTTGCAAGAGGCAAACTGGATGCCCTGAGTGCAGGTGCAGAAATCGTCCGAAAAGAACTCCTGGCTAAATAGGTCAAAAGCTATAAAAGAAGTTCTGCTTGTGGGGATTCACGAACCCACATGTAAAGAATTGCATATCCTTTTGACCCTCCCCTTACGGGAAGGTTTAGAGTCTGCGGTCATTCAACTCTCTCTTTTAGAAAGGAATCAATGATGACAGCAGGTATGAAAAAACAGGCGCTTTTCGCTTTACTGGCACTGGGTATGAGTGGCACTGCGTTCGCGGCGCAATCAGATGCAGAATTTCTTGCAGCTCATGGTTTAGCGGGGAAAACGACTGAACAGATGGTTGAGGCTATCGACGGTTCGCCGCAGGCTCGCCCTTTGCCTTATAACGCAGGCATCACCAGCACCGAATTGAAACTCTCTGATGGCACGCAGCAATTCAGCTATCCGCTGGGTGACAAGTTTTACCTGTCGTTCGCGCCATATTTGACGCAAACCCACCCTTGTTTCAACCACAGTCTTTCTGGTTGTCGTGGTGAGTTAGCCAGTACGCCGTTTGATGTGAAAATCACCGACAAAAGCGGCAAAGTGTTAGTGAATAAAAGCATGACCAGCCACGCCAATGGGTTTGTTGGTGTCTGGTTGCCACGTGATATTGAAGGCACGATTGAAGTGCGTTATCAGGGCAAAACAGCCAGTGCGCCGATTGCGACGCATGAAAGTAGCCAGACGTGTTTAACCACGTTGCCGCTGCTGGGTTAACAGTTTTTAACGCCGGATTCGCCGATGCAAATCCGGCCTACAATACACTCAACGAGTCGACCAAAACGCCTGCTGCATCGCCCGCGTTTCTTCAATAATTTCTGGCACCGGGCCAATCAATTCCACCGGTTTCTGGCAGTGTTCAAAGACATATTTCGACGACACGCTCATGGTCGGATTTTCTTCGTGACTGCCCGTCGCTTCCAGTAACTGGCTTTCGTACATACCAAACACCACCCGCCCGATGTTTGCCCAATAGGCCGTTCCCGCACACATGCAACAAGGTTCGACGGCGGTATACAGCGTGCATTGCCAGAGATAATCGGCGGTGAAATTACTGGCCGCAATTCGCGCAAGCGTTGATTCCGCATGGTTAACCGTGTCGATGTTGCATTGCTCGAGCAATACGGTTTCGTTATCCGGTGCCACCAGCAGCGCACCAAAAGGGTGATGCCCAAGCGCAATCGCCCTTTCTGCCACCGCATTTGAGCGGCGCAAGTGTCGCAGGATCTGTTCTTTGCTCGGCGTTGCTCCACGTTTTACAGACATATTTATCTCCTTCCTTATTTCGCGTCGAGGCTCCACGGGAACAGGCGTTTTTGCAGCCAGCTCACCAGCCCGTAAAGCGTCAAACTGCACACCACCAGCAAGAACAGGCTGGCGAAAGCCAATGGAATTTTGAACGATGAAGTGCTGAACAAAATCAGGTAACCCAGCCCCTGGTCGGCAGCCACAAACTCCGCTACCACCGCACCAATTATCGACAGCGTAATCGCCACTTTTAACGCACTGAAAATATACGGCACTGCATAGGGCATGCGGATTTGCCAATATTCACGGTTACGTGGCGCACGCAGCGTTTTAGACAGTTCGATTAATTCCGCTGGTACAGCATTCATCCCCGTCGCGGTGGAAATCACCAGCGGGAAGAAAGAGATCAGTGTGGTGATCACCACGCGCGGCAGCATGCCGGAGCCGAGCGTCACGACAATAATGGGCGCAATCGCCACGACGGGCGTGGACTGAATCACAATCAGCCACGGCAGCACCAGGCGGGCGAGCAATTTCGAACTAACAATGGCAATGGCCAACGGTAGCGCAATTACAATCGCCAGCAGAAAACCGCTCAACGCCACGCTCAGCGTTGCCATAATATGCGTAAACCAACGCCCGGCATCTAACGTGCTGACCGAGGCGAAAATCGCAGACGGCGACGGCAGAATAAACACCGGAATGGCGAATAATTTGCACGCCCCTTCCCATATAGCTATCGCCACAATCAACGCCAGCAGCGCAATGTACCTTTCCAGAAACGCTCTCATGCAGGCTCCTTGCGGCGGCTAAAGACTTTATGGCGGATCTCCGCCGTTAGCTGATGGAACAGTGGATGATTCAGCGTTTCCTCATCTCTTGGGCGCGCCAGCGGCACATCAATAATCTCGCTCACTCGTCCTGGGCGTGCGCTCATCACCACAATACGGTCAGACAACAGCAGCGCTTCCTGAATCGAGTGGGTAACGAACAGCACCGTTTTCGGGCGTTCATTCCAGATACGCATTAATTCAAAGCTCATTTCGTCGCGCGTCAGGGAATCCAGCGCGGAAAACGGCTCATCCATTAACAAAATATCCGGGTCATGCAATAACGAGCGGGCGATGGAAACACGCTGCTGCATGCCGCCGGATAACTCAGCCGGGCGCTTACCGGCAAACTGCGTCAGGCCGGTCATTTCCAGCAGTTCATGGCCGCGCGCTTTGTCTTTAGCATCGACGCGCCCATATTTGTGTTTCATCGGAAAAGTAATGTTATCAAGCACATTGAGCCACGGCAGCAGCGTCGGTTTCTGGAACACAAAACCCATTTCGTCACGCGGTTCAGTGACCGGTTTGCCGTACACGGAAATCGTGCCGCTGCTCGGTTTGAGCAGCCCGGCAATCAAACGCAAGATGGTTGATTTCCCGCAGCCTGACGGGCCAATAAACGAGACAAATTCATGGCGGCGTAATGTCAGATTCACCTCATCGAGCGCCGTAACCTGGGTGCCATCCGCAGAAATAAATGTCTGATTAACGTGACTAAGCTCTATAACAGGCTGCATGGCGTTCCCTTATTTAGCGAGATAACTGCGGTCAACCAGAGTTTCCGGGTTCACTTTATCGAGCGGATATTTCATAGATTTCGCCACCCATTCCCAGGTGTGTTTCAGCAGCGTCGGGTCAAACTGGCCCAGGCCGTCACGCTGGCTAATTTCGTTGTCTATCAGCGGTTTTGTGACTTTAAAATCGGCTTCTAACATTGCGACATCCGCTTCTGGCACCATCGCTTTTTGGTCAGCGGCGGCTTTGTCCGGGTGTGCAAGGCTAAACTCGATAGACTTTTTCGCCGCGCGCAGGAAACGCGCCACGACATCCGGTTTTTCATTGATGAGTTTTTCGGAGGCGAAGAACGACAACCCGTAACCGTCGAGGCCGTAATCTGTCCACGCCAGTTCGAGTGGTTTTTTACCGACCTGCGTCAATGTCGCCTCTATGCTTGGGCGGTTGGTTGACCACACCACCACGCCATCAACTCGCCCTTGCGCCAGCATCGGCACCAGCGTGCCTGGGTCGGCTTTAATCTGTTTCACGCTATCCGGATCAACACCGTTGTTTTCCAGCATGATTGGTAACAGTGCGTTTGAAGCCGAAAACGTCGGGATGCCCAGCGTTTTACCTTTCAGGCTTTTCATGTCGGTCACACCACTACCCTGCCAGGAATAAATCGCATCCGGCTGTTTCGAATAAATGCTCATAATGGCTTTTACCGGAATACCGCCTTCGGCCTGTGCCATCATTAATGAGGCAATCCCGCCCGTACCAATATCAGCCGCACCCGAGGCAATTTTCGTCAGCGTGTCGCTACTGCCACGGCCAGGCAAAATAGTGATATCCAGCCCTTCCGCGGCATAAAACCCTTCTTGTACGCCAACAAAAACAAACGCTTTATCGCCGCCGTTCGGCATCCAGTCGAGTTGCAGTTTTAGCTTATCTACGGCCGCGGCATGCGCACTTGCCAGCACCAGGGCTACAGCGGTTGTCAGTCTGATTACACGCATGGTTATCTCCTCAGAAGGGGTCAAATCTGCCCGGCGGGCGTATGTGAAACATTTGTCACAACACTTAGAAACTTTTGTTTCAAACATACGAGTGGTAAGGGTAAAAGTTAAAATAGGAAAATCTTATAACCTGATAAAAAGCAGGTGGTTGACCTGGCTCCCTTTATTCTCAGGCGCTAGAGGTATACCCTATTGGGCATCAGAAACATCTCAACCGGAAACCCGGTTTAAAGAATGAGGATTAACCATGAAAGCAGTCGTACTAGAACAAGTTGAAGGCAAGACGCAGGCCGAGGTAAAACAAATCTCTGCACCGGCTGAAGATCTGGGAAATGTGCTGGTTGATGTTGAGTGGTCAAGCCTGAACTATAAAGATGCGCTGGCAATCACCGGAACAGGAAAAATCATCCGTAACTTCCCGATGGTGCCGGGTATTGATTTCGCAGGCCGCGTGGCAAGCAGCGATGACGCCGCTTTCAGCGCAGGCCAGGAAGTCGTGTTGACCGGTTGGGGCGTGGGCGAAAACCATTGGGGTGGTCTGGCAGAACAAGCGCGTGTGAAATCCGAATGGCTGGTTCCATTACCTGCTGGGTTAAGCGCGCGTAAAGCGATGATCGTCGGCACCGCAGGCTTTACCGCCATGCTCTGCGTGATGGCGCTGGAAGACGCAGGTGTAACGCCGCAAAGTGGTGAAGTTGTGGTAACAGGTGCCAGCGGTGGCGTGGGCAGCACGGCAATCGCCCTGCTGCACGCATTGGGCTACCAGGTTGTGGCAGTTTCTGGCCGTGAATCAACCCACGACTATTTGCGCCAGTTGGGTGCCAGCCGTATTTTGCCACGCAGTGAATTTGCCGAAACTCGCCCGCTGGAAAAACAAGTCTGGGCCGGTGCCGTGGATACCGTTGGCGGCAACGTGCTTGCCAAACTGCTGGCACAGATGAATTACTCCGGTTGTGTCGCCGCTTGCGGCCTGGCGGGTGGATTCGCCCTGCCAACTACCGTAATGCCGTTCATTCTGCGTAACGTGCGCCTGCAAGGTGTGGATTCTGTAAGCGCGCCGCAAGAGCGTCGTATTGCTGCATGGAAACGCCTTGCCGAGTTACTGCCAGAAAGTTTCTACGAGACTGCGACAACGGAGATTACCCTTGAACAAGCACCAGCCGTTGCTGCGAGCTTTATGAGTAATGAGATTCAGGGACGTACGCTGGTGAAGGTTAAGTAAGCTGCCAGTGAGTGCCGGATGTCGCTTACGCTAATCCGGCCTACGAAAACCCTTATCCCAAAGCAGTTGTAGGGTGGATTAGCGATTAGCGACATCCACCTTTTATGACTCTGAATCTTAGCTCGGCAATACGATATTGCTGTCTGCCAAAGATCCCATCTCGTTGTGCATCGCACACGCCGCATCAACTAAATGCATCGCCAGTGCCGCGCCGCTGCCTTCGCCTAAACGCATCCCCATCTGCAAATACGGCTCAAGCCCCAGCTTATTCATCGCAATCACCGCGCCTTTTTCAGCCGACAAATGCGACGGGATTAAGTAATCGCGCACGCCTGGTGCAATCTGGCAGGCTGCAAGCGCCGAGGCATAAGACAAGAAACCGTCAAGAACAACAGGAAGCCCGGCCGCCGCCGCACCCAGCATTACGCCGGTCATGCCTACCAGATCAAAACCGCCAACTTTCGCCAGCACATCAATACCGTCTGCGGCATCTGGCTGATTGATTTCGATGGCTTTGCGCACTACCGCAATTTTGTGGTGCATTTTGTCGCCTGGGAAGTTTGCCCCCATGCCGACGACGTCATCCGGCGCGCTATCGGTTAACACGCTGACCATCGCTGCCGCAGGCGTGGTGTTTGCCATGCCTAATTCGCCCACGCCAAACAGCATCACGCCTTCGGCCGCTTTTTCCATGGTGAGATTCATGGTTGCCAGTAACAAATCTTCTGCTTGTTCGCGGCTCATCGCTGGGCCTTGCGCAATGTTACCGCTGCCACGCGCCACTTTCATATCCAGCACGCCGGGCAGTACATCGCTGTCGATACCGACATCAATCACATGAATATCTGCACCCACGGTCGCGCCCAATACGCACACACCAGTATTGTGGCGAGTCATGTTCATTGCCTGAATAGCAGTGACGATTTGCGGGGAAATCGCCACACCTTCGGCGTAAACACCGTGATCGGCGCACATCACGAGGATGGCTTTGCGTTTGGTATTCAGGCCGTTTTTCATCCCTGGCATTCCCGCCAGTTGCACCGCTAACGCTTCCAGGCGTCCGAGGCTGCCGAACGGCTTTAGCAAGCCATCAATATGTTGCTGCGCACGCGCCATTGCTTCGTTATCAAGCGGGGAAATTTTTGCCAATAAGGAGTTCAGTGTTTGCATTTTTTATTCTCAGATAAACATGGGTAAAAATCATTGTGGCGACGTCCATTGTGACCCCCTCCCAGCCTCCCCCTTGCCAGGGGGAGGAGTTAAAGCTCTGCACCCTCCCCTTGCAAGGGGAGGGTTGGGGTGGGGTCAGTTATCGCAACAGCGCCAGCAGGAAGACGACTTCGCCTAATTCGATAGCAGCCCCCAGCGTGTCACCGGTTTGCCCGCCGAGCGTGCGGCGCAGCATCCATCCCAGGGCGAACATGGCAAGTAATGTAACGACCAGCGCCAGAAGCCCAGAGGCAGGCAGCAGAATGGCGCATAACACAGCCCCTCCGGCGAGGGTCAGCAGCGTTTGCGTGCCCGTCACTTTGCCGATAAACAGATTGCCCAACCCTTTTTCACGCGCATATTGATGGCGATACATCAGCAGCACGCTGGCGGTACGTCCGGCAACGGAAGCTGCGGCTAAAACCGCCAGCATGTTACCGCCGCGCAGTGCCAGTTCACTCACCACCAGCACTTTCATCACAATCACAAAGATCAGCGCCAGCCCGCCGTGTGTACCGAGGCGACTGTCACGCATGATTTCCAGCATACGGTCACGAGTACGCGCCGAGAAAATGCCGTCGCAGGTATCAGCCAGGCCATCAAGATGGAAACCGCCGGTCAGCAGCGCCAGCGCCAGCACATACCCCATGGCGGCAAGCGGTAATCCGGCCCAGGATTGCAGCAGCGTAAACACCACACCGGCCAACGCGCCCAGCACCAGGCCGACAAACGGGAAGGTGACAATGCCGCGCACATACTGATTCGTTTCAATGCCCTGCGACCAGCGCCCAGGCATCGGAATGCGGCTCATAAACTGCAAAGTGGCGAAGAACAAACGGAAGATCATTTAATTTTTACTCCAATCCCTGAAACAACAAGCCATACCTCGTCGGCACTCTGTGCCAGGCGCTGATTCACTCGCCCTGCGATATCGCGGAAATGCCGCGCCAGGCGGTTTTCCGGCACAATGCCCATCCCTACTTCATTAGTCACCAGAATCACGTCCGCAGGGCTGGTTGCACACGCCGCCAGCAGGATGTCGATTTGCTGATTAACCACCTGTTCAACCGCGACAAAATCCCAGTCATCTTCTGGCAGCTCACCTGCCGCGTCGTACATCACGTTGGTAATCAGCGTCGTAATACACTCCAGAAGCACCGCTTCCTGGGCATCGTTTTGTTCGTTAATCACCGTGTTTAATTCACGATACTGTTCTACGGTTCGCCAGTGCGATGGGCGGCTGTCGCGGTGGTGCTGAACACGCGCTTCCATTTCGTCGTCAAAAATTTTCGAAGTGGCGATATACAGCACGCGCTCGGAATTTGCCGCCAGCCGTTCCGCATGGCTACTTTTGCCACTGCGCGCGCCACCCGTAACTAATTTCATGCCGATTGCTCCTGATGCTCACGCATAATCTGGTAAATTTTTTCGATATCAATGTGTTCACGCATCGCATCAGCCAGGATATCGAACTGCTGGTTTTTATGATTTTGATAGTCAAACACGTCGCCTTCCCAGGCGTTCAGCCCTTTGCGTTGGCGTAAGCTATCCAGCAGGCTGCGGGTAAATTCACCGCTATCAAACAAGCCGTGCAGATAAGTGCCCAGCACTCGTCCATCGCGGCTGATTGCACCATCAACATTATGATAAGGCTGAGTATTACACTCGCTAAAGGTGGCAAACGGAGCGGTATTTTCACCCCGTTGCGTTTCGCCCATATGGATTTCATAGCCCTGCAACGCAGTGCCGGAGCAAGCGGTGAAAACGCCAGGCAGTTGCGCCTGAACGTTGCCCCCCACACGCGTAGTGGTTTTTTCGTTTGCAAAACGGGTGACGACATCCAGCAGGCCAATTCCCGGCATCTCGCCAAGCCCCGACTCCACTTCGTCGTAAATATGCTGCCCGAGCATCTGATAGCCGCCGCAAATTCCCAGCACCGCGCCATTCTGGTTATGGTGCGCCAGCAGCGCCTGTTCCAGCCCGTTTTCGCGTAACCAGCGCAAATCACCGAGGGTATTTTTACTGCCCGGTACAATCACCAGGTCGCTGTTTGCGAGTTCATCGGGTTTGCTGACATAACGCAGGCGCACATCGGGCTGTGCCGCCAGCGCATTAAAATCGGTAAAATTCGACATATACGGCAGTTTCAGCACCGTGATATCCAGCTCTTTCGGGGTCACTTCGTCGTATTTTCCGCGTTGCAGCACCACGCTGTCTTCGTCTTCAAGATCGACATTCAGCCACGGCATCACGCCCAAGACCGGCACGCCGGTTAGCGCTTCAATTTGTTCGATACCGGAATAAAGCAGCGCCACGTCGCCGCGAAACTTATTGATGATGACGCCTTTTACACGCCATTTTTCATGCTCAAGAAGCAGCGCGATAGTGCCGTAAATTGCCGCGAACACGCCGCCACGGTCGATATCTGCCACCAGAATGACCGGGCATTCTGCCAGTTCCGCCATCCCCATATTGACGATATCGCGGTCGCGTAAGTTGATTTCTGCCGGGCTGCCAGCGCCTTCAAGCACCATCACGTCATGCTCTGCCGCAAGGCTCCGGTACACTTCGCGGATCTGCGTTTTCAGCTGTGGTTTGTAGTTGTGATAAGTAACGGCATCCATATTGGTGGCAACTTTACCCATCAATACCACCTGCGCTTTACAGTCGCTGGTTGGCTTGAGCAGCACCGGATTCATGCGCACGTCCGGGGCAATACCTGCCGCTTCGGCCTGGAAAATTTGCGCCCTGCCCATCTCTTTGCCGTCTGGTGTAATGCCCGAATTGAGCGCCATATTTTGCGATTTAAACGGCGCGGTACAGTGCCCGTCCTGGGCAAAAATTCGGCAAAGCCCCGCTACCAGCATACTTTTGCCCACGTCTGAGGCGGTACCCTGGACCATTATTGCAAGACTCATCATGCCTCCTTTGGAACGCGCAAAGCGTCGAACAATTGGGTTTCGGTTTTGCACAGCGGGAAACCGAGTTCGCTATGCAGTTTGACCAGCCACGGCTGTACCAGCCCGGCTTCACGCAGCATCTCACTCTGGCTAAAGACTTCACCAGGCTCACCGGCTGCCATGATTTTTCCGCAGTTGAGCACATACACGCCGCCGCAGACTTCATAAATCAAATCAATGTCGTGGCTTGAGATGACCACATGCTTACCTTGCACGGCAATTCGGGCAATGATTTCAATCATTTGCTGTCGCCCTGAAGGATCAAGCCCAGCGGTCGGTTCATCCAGCAATAAGTAGTCGGCTTCCATCACCAGAGCGCCCGCAATCGCCACGCGTTTCTTTTGCCCGTGGCTTAAATATTGAATCGGTTTATGGCGAAAAGATTGCGCGTCTACCAGATGAATGGCGTGCTCTACGCGGCGGCTAATTTCGGCTTCATTGACGCCCAGGTTACGCAAACTAAAAGCAATATCGCTATCAATATCGGTATAGAAAATCTGTTGTTCCGGATCCTGGAATACGGTGGTGACGCGCTGACGATGCTCGATAAGCCCGGCTTTGCTGTAATTTAGCGGCTTACCTTGCCACAACACCGCGCCCTGCTGCGGGCGCAAAACCCCGTTCAGATTCATAAACAACGTGGATTTTCCGCAGCCGTTCTCACCGACAATCCCCGTCACCGGATAACGTCCAAAATCGAAGGTTAAGTCGTGCAGAACCGTCTCATCCTGATAGCGAAAAGATAAATTTTGCGTAGTAAGCATCGGTGCGGTTCTCACAGGTGGAAATCACCCTGGTAAAGTTTGACGTCCAGCGTCGTGACCATTTGTTGATAACGCAGCAGCACGCGTGAAAACAACATGCTGACTAACATCGCCAGCGAGCGGTAGCCGCCAGGCAGAGTACGATAACCGAAACGCAATGACTGAGCACGGTGAATGGCCTGCGCTTCGTCTAACAGAATAAAAATAAAACGCCAGGTGAGCAGGATTTGCTCGGTCAACAAACGCGGTACCCGGCAGCGTTGCAGCAGGATAATGAGTTGCGGAAATGGCAGGTTCAGCACTAACCAATAAGTAGCAGCCAGTGCCGCAAGGCTGCGCCAGAAAGTTTGATTTGCCATCACCAGCCCTTGCGCATCAATGCCGACATAAAATGAACCGAGCGGCACGCTCCACAATAAATCGCCAGGCAGATGCGCGGCACTGAAAATAATCGTCACCACGCCCACCAGCAAAAAGCCCAGCGGCACCGCGAGCCAGCGCAGATAACGCAGCGGGCCAACGCGCAACAGCCAGCAGGTGAAAATCGCAATAATCAGCAGCAAAAGCGCCTGCCCCAACGGGGGAAGCGCAAATGCCAGCACCATCATCGCCAGATATAATGCGAACTTACGCAGCGGCGAAACGCGGCACCAGCGGCTCTGGTAACTGAGCTTATCAATCCCCAGCATGGTCTTCGCGTTTGCCCCGGTAAAAACCCAGAATGTAGAAAATCACCGCCGTACCCAGTGAACCTTGCAGGGTAAATAGCAGGCTTTCAATTTCGCTGCTGGCAGGTTCATAAAGTGGCTGGAACCAGGGCTTGTAATGGGGAGCGACCACCAGGATCTGGCCTTCGGCCTGATCGTCAGAACCGCCGTATTCGCCACCATGAGGAACAAAGAACGGCACAATCATTAATCCCACCACCAGGGCGAGCAAAATCAGGGTCTTTTTCATGTTATTGGCTCCGCGCCGGAAGCAGTTGTCGTTTCGTGAGTTGGTCGTAAATCATCACCGTCAGCAGGCCTTCGGCAATCGCAATGGGAATTTGCGTCAGGCAGAAGATGCCCATGAATTTCATTGAAGAACCGGTGACGCCAAAGTGTGGGTCGGGGAATGCCACGCCGAGCTGAATTGAAGTGACAAAATAGGTCGTCAGGTCAGCAATCATCGCGCATAAAAACACGCCAACGTCGCGGCGAAAACCTGCTTTACACGCCAGTTTCCACACCAGATAGCCGACAATCGGGCCAATAACCGCCATCGACATACCGTTTGCGCCTAACGTGGTCAGGCCGCCGTGCGCCAGTAACAGCGCCTGGAACAACAGCACGATTGCACCCAAAACCGCCACAACACCTGGGCCAAACAAAATTACCGCCAGGCCAACGCCAGTAGGGTGCGAGCAGCTTCCGGTTACCGATGGGATTTTTAGCGCCGAGAGCACAAAGATGAATGCGCCGCATAATGCCAGCAGCACTTTCTGGTTGCTGTCATGTGCAACGATTTGGCGCAAACGCACCAGCCCAACATATAAACAGGGCAGGAACAAAATCCACCACGCCAGCGCCCACAATGGCGGCAGGAAACCTTCCATGATGTGCATAGCAAAGGCTTCTTGCGGCACGATGAGCAACAACATCCCCATGCCCAACCCGCTTAACGAGAGTTTTTTAAGTAACGATTCCATGATTTAACCTCGATGACGCCACTGTTTATTCACCAGAATGGTCGAGAAATACGGCAGTTTTTGGTCGTCTGGCACTTCATCCAAATGACGCCAGCACTGCTCGCCCGGTAATGTCGCTTCCGCCATTAATAGCGCGTGGTCGATAAGCCCGAGGTGTTGCAGCAAGGCTTTGATCTGCGCAAAACGCCCGTAGACTTTCATCAACACCACGCAGTCATGGGAACGTAAGGCTTCCGTCAGCGCCTGATGCGAAGCAGTGCAAGACATCACCGCCAGTGACTGTTGTTCCATAGCCAACGGCAGTTGTGCGCGTGAGGCAATGGCGGCAAAAGAGGTGACGCCAGGGACGATTTCCAGCCACTCCGGGTTGCCAATGCGCGCCAGCAAAAACACCCAGGTGCTGAATAACATGGAATCGCCCAGCGTGATAAAGCCGACCTGTTTGCCCTGCTCCACTTCGTGCTGCAACGCGGCGGCGGTTTCATCCCACACCTGCGCTTTTTCGTCGTTATCGGCACTCATCGGGAAGTGGCAGGTACGCACTTCGGTGGTGTCGCTGAGATATTCGCGCACAATCGAAAGCGCCAGGCTGTCGCCACCTTTGCGCCCTGCTGGGGCAAACAGCACGTCCAGTTTGCCGATGATGCGTGCTGCACGAACGGTGATCAGGTCACTGGCTCCAGGGCCGGTGCCGAGAGCATATAAACGACCGCTCATGCCGTTACCTCAGCATTTGATTTTTCCAGCGCACGCTGCAAATGGTTAACGAACATGGCGCGAATTTGCGGGTTTTCTCCCAAACCTTGTAACCACGGTTGCGCGTCGATTCCCGCTTCCTGCAACTGCGTTTTCCATGAGTCTTCTTCGTCAGACGCCATGTCGTTAATCGCATGGTCGCCCGCCACCAGCATCAGCGGCATCAAGTGGACTTTGCGCACCTTGTCTTGCTGTAAACCACGCACGATAAGGTCGATTTCCGGGTAGCTTTCTACCGCGCCAACGCGTGCCGGAATTTGGCGAGCAGCCATAAGATGGTCGAGACAGGCATAAGCGGAAAACGCATGGTGGCTGGCTCCGTGGCCCATAAACACCACGCGTTCGTCGGCTTCAAGTACTGGCATCTGGCTTTGCAAGGCGCTGAGCAACAGCTCGTAGTCGTTGAAATCACTCAGCAACGCTTTGCCCAACGCCAGGCGCTGGAACACGTGGCTGTAGGCCTGAACTTCACGAGCGATTTTTTCGTATTCGTCGCCGTTAATAACGTGCAGTGATTGC
Organism: uncultured Buttiauxella sp.; assembly: GCA_965119215.1. Lineage (GTDB taxonomy): Bacteria > Pseudomonadota > Gammaproteobacteria > Enterobacterales > Enterobacteriaceae > Buttiauxella. Next base: position 97,657 of record CBCPKK010000001.1, on the reverse strand, counting down.
ACTGCTACGTCCTGATAACCCAGTTCGGCCAGGCGCAGTAACGCCTGCGCGGGTGAGTCAATATCCAGGTTATCGCGTTGTTTTAACTTGCGAATAATCATGCCGGAGGTAAAGGCGCGGAACAGGTCACGGTCGGCAAACGTGCGGCCAAGTTGCTCTTCGCAGGCGACAATATTTTTGGCACAGGTGTCGTGATAACTGGTGCCAAAACTGATAACTAACAGGGCTTTTTTCATGATTTTCTCTCTTGTAGCCAGCGCGTCACACGGCGGCTCACATCTTCACGGCTTTGTAGCAATTCAGGGCCATTAACCAGCGCTTGCGGGCGCGTCACAACCACACACGGGATACCTTGCGCCAGCGCGGGATTAACTTTATCGAGATAGCCGCCTTCCGCGCCGGACTCTTTAGTTATCACCACATCGGGCGAACACCACGCGTACATTGCGGCGTTGAAGTCAGCGCTAAACGGGCCGCGCAACGCAATAATGTTGTCCACGCCCAGTCCCAACGCTTCGCACTCAGCAATCACTTCGCTGGTGGGTAACACTCGCACCAGCAGCGTTTTGCCGGGCAGACCTTGCTGATACGCCGCCAGCTCTTTACTGCCGGTGGTCAGCAATACGCGGGAACCGAAATTCTGGGCTACAGCGCAGGCCGTTTGCAGGTTCGGCACTTTGTGCAGCAACGGGTGTTCCAGGTCGTTCAGCTCGCTGCGGCGTTGATAACGGCTGAGCGTCACGCCCACAGATTCGCAGGCGTGGGTAATATTACGGCTGAGGATCTCGGCATACGGATGCGAGGCGTCAATCACCCAGCGCACCGCATTGCTCACCAGCCAGTCAGCAATTTCATCGCTGTCGATACGCCCGACGCGGATCTTGCCGCCGATGTTACCCGCCAGTGATTCCCCCACAGCTGTCGCCACCGATAAGGTGTACGAAATTCGATGTTCATCGAGGAGCTGACAAATAAATCGGGCATCGCTGGTTCCACCAAACACCAGCACCTGCGGCTCACTCACAGCTCATAGCCTCGCGGGGTAATCATCAGGCCATCGCGAATAAAGGTCGTCTTGTTGCCGACAATCACCAGGCTTGTCATATCGACCGGCGCAAAATCCATCTCGCCAAAAGTGGTCAGCCATTTTTGTTCTTTTTTACGTCCGGCGGCTTTCACCACGCCAACTGGCGTTTGCGGGCTGGTAAATTCGCTCATCAATTCGAACGCACGCGCCAGATGCCCTTCGCGGCCACGGCTGCGCGGGTTGTAGAAGCAGATAACAAAATCAGCCGATGCCGCCGCGATAATGCGTTTTTCGATAACCGGCCACGGCGTCAGCAAGTCGCTCAGGCTGATGTGGCAGAAATCGTGCATCAGTGGCGCACCCAATAATGACGCGGCGGCAATGCTGGCGGTGATGCCCGCAACCAGGCGCACTTCAATATCCAGTTGCTGGCTGGTGACAAGTTCCAGCACCAGGCCTGCCATGCCGTAAATTCCGGCGTCGCCGCTGCTGATTAGCGCCACTTTGTGCCCGGCCTGCGCCAGTTCTATGGCGGTCTGGCAGCGTTCAATTTCTTTGCACATGCCGGTTTTGATTACCTGTTTGTCGCCGGTTAATGGCTTCACCAGGTGGGTATAGGTTTTATAACCGACAACAATTTCAGCTTCTTGCAGGGCAGCAATGGCTTCCTGAGTCATCATGGCTTCGCTGCCAGGGCCAATGCCAATTACCGTTAACATCTGTCTGAAACTCCTAAAGTTATTGTTACGCCCTGCTCGCGCAGGGTGTTGCCAACCAGATTTCCGTTGCTCATCAGCCACGCAGCCGGTTGTGACACGCTGCCAACGCCCACGGTCAGGCGCACAAATTCCGATGCCGGAAATCGCTGCTCGTGTTGGGCAAGTTGGTCAACGCTAAAAAGTTCGAAAGGGATTTGATGGTTACGCGCCAGTTCAAGCAGCGCGGGTTCATCTTGTTTGAGAGTCACGCTGCCAATTGCACGTAGCGCCAGCAGGTCAAAATTATTCTCCGCCAGTTGCCGATTTAACAGCGCAGCCACCGTTTGTGGCGGAGTCTCGCGGCGACAGCCCATTCCTGCGACCACGCGCTTAGGCACCAGCTTATAAAACGGGATGTTTTGCGGCGGCAGTTCTGCGCGCAACGTCACGCACACCAGCGCATCAAGCTCTGGCAGTGCATCGAGATTATCGACAGGGATAAACCCGCGAGTGTCGTAACGCTCGGCGTTCTGTGCAAAATCGCCGTCCCACCACAGGCCGACACGCTGCTGGCTCACCAACATTTGGTTGATGGTTTTCACTGTCTGGCGAAAATCCAGCGTGGTGGCGTCAAGTTTTGCCGCCAGCGTATCGAGCGCTGCCAGTTGGTTAACGTCGGTCGCTGTGGTGATCACCGGATCGGCGTTTAACAGTGCGGCAAGATGACGGGTTAACTCGTTGGCACCGCCCATATGCCCGGAAAGCAGGCTGATTACATGCTCTGCACGCTCATCCATCACCACGATTGCCGGATCTTGCAGTTTGTCGCACAGCAACGGCGCAATTACGCGCACCACAATTCCGGTCGCGGCGATAAACACCAGCGCGGAATACTGGCTAAACGCCTGTTCTACGGTTTGCGCGAAGCTGCCGCCGAAGGGAATAAACCCCGGTTGCAGCAGCTTTTCGCTGGTGAAACAGGTCAACGGTAATTTGTCGCGCAGCCGTTGTGCTAATGCCACGCCGCCGGGCGTCAGGCAAAACAGCGCAATCGACTCAGGCTTTGCGGTATTCATGGCTGAATCCTGCGTCGTAAAGTTTGGAGTAGTGGTACTCCTCGCCAAGAAATGCCCCGACCATGATCAGCGCTGTTTTACGGATGCCCGCTTCACGGACTTTTTCTGCGATATCCGTCAGCGTGCCGCGTAATTCCTGGCAATCCGGCCAGGTGGCTTTGTAAACCACAGCAACAGGTGTATCTGCAGGGTAACCGCCTTCAATCAGGCGTTCTGCCACGCGATTAATACGCTGCACCGAAAGGAAAATTGCCATCGAGGTTTGGTGTTTAGCGAACGCTTCAAGCTGTTCGAGTGGCGGCATCGGCGTGCGGCCTTCAATGCGTGTGATGATCAGGCTTTGCGACACTTCCGGTACGGTATATTCCACGCCAAGTTGCGCGGCGGCTCCCAGAAATGCGCTTACGCCCGGCACAGAAACATAGCCAATCCCGAGCTTAGTGAGCATTTCGCCCTGTTCACGAATCGAGCCGTACAGCGAAATGTCGCCCGTTTGTAAGCGCACCACCAGCTTGCCCGCTTTCACCCCGTTTTCCATCAGCTCGATGATTTGCTCAAGGTTTAACGCGGCGCTGTCATGGCATTCCGTTCCCGCCTGGCAGTAATCCAGCAGTTCAGGGTTGATCAGCGAACCGGCATAAATCACCACTTCTGCCTGCTGCAAAATGCGATAGCCCTTCAGGGTGATCAGTTCTTTGTCACCAGGGCCTGCGCCGACAAACCAGACTTTGCGGGTATCAAAATTGTTAGTCATCGCTTCCTTCCTTGAGGCAAGAAATCAGATAGGTGGGATTGTTCGGTTTGAAGTAGTGCCCGCTGCCGAGCGTGGCGAGATTTGCCACTTGCAGTTGCAGGCAGTCAAAATCGCGCACGGCGCACTGCTCGAGGTGGGTTAACGCGCAGGTTAAGTTTTCGAGCAGGATAAAGGTCATCACTAGCCGCCCGCCGGGGTGCAAATGTGCCAGCGACCAGTCGATAAGTTCAGTTAGCTGCCCGCCGCTGCCGCCGATGAATACCGCGTCAGCCATCACGTTCAGCTCTATCGGCGCGTAGCCACTGATAATCTCAACGTTCGGGCAGGCGAACAGTTCGCGGTTTTCGGACATCAATGCCAGCGCGTCGGGGTTGCGTTCAATCGCCATGACCTGCAATTGCGGATAACGCATGGCCGCTTCAAGCGATACGCTGCCGGTGCCCGCGCCGATGTCGATAAACCGCTGTGCGTTCTGAAGCTGCAAACGGTCCAGCGCCTGAGTGCGCACCACTTCTTTGGTCATTGGCACGCGTGCGCCACGTAAAAAAAGCTCATCTTTCATTGAGGATAACCACCACATTCATCGCATAGTTTTGCGCCACATCAGCGGCGCGCAGGCGATGGATTCGTTCATCTGCTGACGAAAGGTTCTCGCCAATAATAAGAGTTGGATTCAGGCCACGAGCCAGCATCGCCTGGGCGATGGCATACGGCCCAATGATTTTGTCTGTCACCATTGCCACTTTTTGGTGCGTTGCAATGGCCTGGAAATCCGGTTCGCGGCCGTGGCTGCTGGTAATCCATAAGTCGTTCATATCGACCGCCGCTTTAGCGCACAGATATTGAATCGAGCTGATGCCGGGAATAATGCGTAGCTGTTGCGGCGTGAAGTTTGCAGCCAGACGTTTGCCGATGCCGTAAACCAGCGGATCGCCAGAAGCCAGCACCACCACGCGCTGATCTACACGTTCGTGAAGCCAGAGGATTAAGCCATCAAGATCCGCATCAAGCAGGCGTGTTTCGCCGTTAAATTCAGCAAACAGCGCCAACTGGCGAGCACCGCCGACCAGAATTTCCGCGCTATCAATCGCGCTACGTGCCTGAAAGGTCAGGTATTGCGTATCGCCTGGGCCAATGCCCACCACTGTTAGCATCGTAATGCCTGCGCGATATCAGCCACGGGGCGGCTGCTGCCTAAAATCTGGTTATCAAACGAGAACAAAATGGCGTCGCATTTGGGTGGAGATTGCGTGAAGCGCAGCATTTCTTCGACGCGCTCGCAGATGCGGATTGCCAGCCGTTCGAATACGCCCTGCCAGCCCTGCTCGGTGATGATTTCAAGCGCGGCTTCGGTGGTGTCGCACTGGCTTACGGCTTCCAGCAGCGCAAACGGTGCGCCCATTAAGGCCAGATGGGCGACCAGGGTTTCCATGCGCCCGTCGGCAATGTGGCTATGGGTGTGGAAAATCCCGGCGGCAACTTTAACCAGTTTGCCTGGGTGACCAATCAGCACGATGTGGCGATACTCCAGGCGCACAGCTTCCTGAATCATGTAGCCGACGAAATTGCTCATCGTCACCACGCATTCGCCATCCAGTTGTAGCTGTTCGCGGACAAAGCGTTCGCCGTGGTTGCCCGGCACCAGAATCACTTTATCCAGCCCGGCGGCGCGCTTCATTTCCAGCTCAAGTGCCAGCGAGCGTTTCCAGCTTTCTTCGGACATTGGCATCACGATACCGGTGGTGCCAATGATGGAAATGCCGCCCAGAATACCGAGGCGGTGGTTATAGGTTTTCTTCGCCCGTTCCTCACCTTCTGGAGCAAAGATTTCAATTTCAGCGCCACGGTCGGTGCCGATAACTTCACGCACTGCGGCTTCAATGGTCTGGCGCGGGGTGCGATTAATGGCAGAGTCACCGATCGGCAAACCGATACCTTTGCGCGTAACCACACCAACGCCCGTACCGCCGCGCAACGTGATAATGCCGCTGTCGTTCAACTGCACGCGGGCGAAAATCAGCATGCCGTGTGTGGCATCAACGTCATCACCACCGTCTTTACGAATCGCGGCTGTCGCCTGTTGCCCTTCGATCATCGGCATTTCAACATTGAGGTGCAGCGTGACACCGGACGGCGTAACGATGGAAACCTGGTCGATCACGTGCTGGCGCAGAATCATCAATGCTGCAACTTTTGCCGCTGCGGTGGCACACGAACCGGTGGTGTAGCCTTTGCGGTACGCCTTACCTTTGTGCCAGACGCAATCGGCTTGTTGCTCGCTCACTGAGCCTCCCGCAAGCGGTAAAGCAGCGCATTGACGATGGCGGCGGCCACATTGCTGCCGCCTTTGCGCCCACGCGCAGCAATCGCCGGTAAGCCGCTTTCAACCAACGCTTCTTTGGATTCTTCCGCGCCGACAAACCCTACCGGTACGCCGATAACGGCTGTTGGTTTTGCGCCTCTTTCCAGTAATCGAAACAGTGCGGTAGGCGCGTTACCAAAGACGAAGACCTTTTCGCCCTCTTCTTCCAACGCGAGATCCACCGCCGCCATAGAACGCGTGATGCTCTGCTCTTTGGCATGGGCGACTACACGCGGGTCGCTGATAAAGCAGCGGCAACTGCAACCAAATTGCGCCAGCAGCGTTTTGTTAATCCCCGATAACGCCATGGTGGTATCGGTGTACAAAGTGCAACCGCGCTGCAAACTTTGGCTCAGTTGTTCGATGACATCTGGTGAAAACCACAGAATATCCAGCCACTCAAAATCGGCGGTGGTATGGATAACGCGTTTGATCATCGCTTCCTGGATGGCATCGTTAAAACGGTATTCCGGGCGCTCAGCGGCAATAATTTCGCTGATGATTTCAAAGCTGTGCTGCTCAATAAGCTGCGGTTGTTGCAGGTAATTCATCGGGTGTCCTTAAGCTATGCCGAGCGTTAGCCAGCGCAGGGCGGCGAACAACAGCAAAGCAAACAGTGAGGCCAACATCATCAGTTGAATGGTGCGGGTGATGTCTTCAAGGGCGATGCCGCGCTGCTCATCCCCCATCCAGGGTTTTTCTACCCGTTCGCCAAAATAGTTATTTGGCCCGCCAAGGCGAATGCCCAGCGCCCCCGCGACCGTTGCTTCAGGCCAGGCGCAGTTTGGGCTGCTGTGCTGGTAGCGGTCGCGCCAGCCGACAAGCAAAGCCTTGCGCGGATTGGCTCCGAGGAACCAGGCTGAAATGCTCAGTAATATCCAGCTCAGGCGGGCAGGAATAAAGTTGGCAGCGTCGTCCAGACGTGCGCTGACATAACCAATGGCGCGGTACTTTTCAGTTTTGTAACCGACCATCGAATCAAGGGTGTTGATCGCTTTGTAGGCCATTGCCAGCGGGGCACCGCCCAGCAACAGGAAGAACAGCGGAGCAATCACGCCATCTACACTGTTTTCAGCCACGGTTTCGACTACCGCACGGGTGATTTGTGGGCGTTGCAGTTGCGAGGTGTCGCGCCCAACAATCCACGATAATTTTTCGCGGCTTTGCTCGAGCGTTCCCTCTTTCAGAGCACGATAAACGTCCAGTGCCGCGTCACTCAGGCAACGTGCGGCGAGGACGGTATAAATCATCCACACTTCGACCAGCCAGCCGAGCCACGGATGCACCAGATTTGCGATATGCAATATCCCCCAACTGACGCCCCAGGTCGTTCCAACCACCACCAGCCACAGCACGCCACCGCCGATTTTCAGGGCGCGATTGCTTTTGCAGAACCGGCGAACCACATGCTGCGTAACGGTGATGAGATTGCCAATCCAGCGAACCGGATGCGGCCAGTGTGGCGGGTCGCCAAGCCAGTAATCCAACAGCCACGCGACGCCCCAGGCAAGTAAGGTCATAGGTTTCCTCTCGCAAGTGTGAGCCAGTGATTAAGCAAAGCCGGACGTTGGGCAAAATGCACATGCAGGTAGCTGGCAAAGGTCGCCTGATGCTGTACGCCGCCTTGCCAACGCGAAATAGCAACGCCATCGCGCCATTTGCAGCAGTCGAAAGCGGCAGGTAATGGGCCGCTGAAGTCAGAGTAGTGAAATTCGTGGCCGCGCAGCGTTTCGCCTTTTCTGGCAAGCAACGTGTCGCGCAGCGCTGTGGCTTCGCAATAACCAAAGCGCGTCAGCCGTTTACCCATTTGGCTGTGGCCTGGCAACACACCACACATCGCATGAGTTTCCCCTTCGCCATCGGTAAGGGATTCGCCCAGATACATCAACCCACCGCATTCGGCATACAGCGGGATGCGCTGTTGATGGGCTTCGCGCAAGGATTCGCGCATCCGAACATTTGCGGCGAGTTTTGCGGCATGGACTTCGGGATAACCACCACCAAGCCAGATCATCTGGCAATCGGGGAGTTTGTCGTCATGCAGGGGGCTGAAACGCTGGATTTTCACCCCCGCTTGTTCAAGCATTTCGAGGTTATCCGGGTAGTAAAAATTGAAGGCTTCGTCTTCGGCGAGGGCAAGCGTTAGCCCCGCCGCTAAAGCGGCATCAGGAGGCGTTGGCGCTTCACCTTCGGGTAGTGCACTCAGGTGAGATAACGCCAGCAGGTGGTCGATATTGACCGTTTTTTCAAGCTGTTGTGCGAGCCGTTCCCAACGTTCATCTTGCGGCGTATGTTCTTGTGCCGGAACCAAACCAAGATGGCGCGACGGCAAAGCCACGTCCGCCATTGTTGGCACGCGCCCGAGTACAGGCAGCCCGCAATAACGCGTGATGGCATCGGCAAGCAGCTGGTAATGGCTGTCGCTGTTAACACGGTTGAGGATCACGCCCGCGATGTTTAGCGTTGGGTCAAATTTTTGAAAACCCATGACTGTAGCGGCGATGGAAGTGGAAACCGCTTTGCCGTCCACCAGCAAAATGACCGGACACCCAAGCTGTTTTGCCATTGCGGCGCTGCTGCAATAATTCGGGTCGGTTCCGTAACCGTCGTACAACCCCATCACGCCTTCAATCACCGCGATATCGGCATGCTGCATCTGTTTTGCAAACAGACCATTAAGGGTTTGAGTCGGCAGCATAAACGCGTCGAGATTACGCGAAGCAATGCCAGTCACCGCGCTGTGCCAGCCGCTGTCGAGATAATCGGGGCCGATTTTGAAAGGTTGAACGCGCAGGCCGCGCGCAATCAGGGCGCGGAGCAGCCCGAGCGTGACGGTAGTTTTACCGCAGCCGCTGCTGGTTCCTGCAATAACGAATGCGTGTTTCGCCGCCCTTGCCATAGTTGCCTTATAAAATTTCGGCAAAAAACGGCTGTCAGCGCACGCGTGCGCACCCATGAGGCTGCACGCATCTGATGACAACTGACTTCCCACCGAAGGAGTTGTTAAGCATTGGCTGACAGGTCGGTCTTCTGGCTTAGCGTCATTCTTACCCGCCCTTCCCAATCTTGAGATCAGTGGTTACGCGGGTTCGTCGGCATCACAGCAGCGGGGGCTGCGGGGGATTGTCACCCCCTTCCCAGCCACGTTTTGTTACGTGGCATAAACGAGTCAGTTGTCGATAAATCTTTAAATTCATCATGCGGATGAATATATGAAAACCGATACAGTGTAAAAGCTAATAGATATTGAGTGTTGCGCTATAACAATTTTTACTGATTTTTTAGGTTCTGAGTTGTCATCGAAGCCCACGTTCGCTGTGCTATTATCCCGCGCCTGCGATACAGGAAACAAAATAAAACTATGGCTGAAGCACGCTGCCCGGCATCTTGCGGTGAATTCATTCAGGGCTGGATTGACGGCGGCGAGAAGCTGGTGTCATGCCCGATAGACTGGTTTAGCACCGTTAGCGTGTGTGAAGGCGTAACGTTACCCGGTGAACGCCCACGTATGCGCCAGATGCTAGAGCGAGTCGTCACTCATTTTGGCTATTCTGCTTCATTAGCAAACAGCCTGTGTATGACGCTGGAATCCACGATTCCTGTTGGCAAGGGACTGGCGAGCAGCACCGCTGATATTGCCGCCACCGCTGTTGCAACTGCGCGCCATTTGGGTAAAGAGCTGGACGAACCTACGCTTGCCGCTTTATGTGTGCAGATAGAACCAACGGACAGCACGGTTTTTCGCAAACTCACTTTATTCGATCATCTTAACGCTCAGGTTCAGATTACCTGCCCCACAGCACCCGCACTGGAGCTGCTCTTGCTGGAAGGCAACACCACGCTGTTGACCGAGGATTACCATCTCCGTAATCGAGAATCTGCATTAATCAGCAGTTCAGCGGTTCTCGATAACGCCTGGCTTCGCCTGCAACGCAGTTGTGAGCAACAAGATGTGCGGTTATTAGGTGAAGCCGCCACGTTGAGCGCTATCGCCAGTCAGCAACTTTTAGAAAAACCGATGTTTACCGCGCTGTTATCGCTGGTCGAAAAGTTTGATTTATACGGGCTGAACGTAGCGCATAGCGGCAGCGTGGTGGGATTAATGCTTGATAGCAGCAAACATGATTATCAGAAAATAATCTGGCAGATAAAGAAGTTAGCCGTAGATGTACATTACCCGACACAGCATCTGGTGAAGATGATTGACGGTGGTGTGCGCTAGTTTTGGGCGAAAAAAAACCGCCTGGACGGCGGTTTATCAGAATAATTTGTTTATACCCTAAATAATTTGAGTTGCAGGTAGGCGGCAAGTGAGCTTATCCCCAGGAGCTTACTTAAGTAAGTGACTGGGGTAAGTGAGTGCAGCCAACAACCCTGCGGCTCGAAGTATGACGGGTAAAATTACTCAGGCTTAGTTTCGCCCATTACTTTGAGCTTTTTGGAAATTTCACGACGTTCTTTAGACAGCTCAGCGTTCTTGATGATGTAGTCATCAACACGGTCTTCATAGTCAGTTTTCATACTGGCGATGATGCCCTGGATAGCTTCGATGCTCATGCCAGGCTTAATGTAGTCGCTAAGGTTATCAAGCAACAGAACGCGTTTTGAGTTATCACGGATCTTTTTCTGAACGTCCTGGATTTCACGTTGCAGTTTGTTTTTACGACGGAACAGACGCACGAACTCAAGCACGTCCTGGAAAGAAGGTTTTGTTGGTTCCATTTTTATACCCCTGCTAATTTCATACTCGGATTCGTTAAAGCACCCGCCATACAATTACCTTAATGGTAGCGGCGGCTGCTGGCGATTAGTATCTTCCGCTATCTTAACCTCAATTGATGCTGAATCGAAACCAGCAATTCGCATCGCGTTACTCTATTATTTCCGTAACGCGCGACAGATCAACTGTGACAGCAATTCTAATTGACGGGCGAGCTCCAGACTCAGCCACACATAGCCATGAATCGGCGTTTCCTGAAGTTTCCCGTTTTGCCCTTCTTGCATCAACTGGCGCAGCTCGCTGACGATTTCGGTCAGTTTTTCGTTATTAGCAGAAATCGGTGATGGGTTGCCATCAAGCAGTGCCGAAGCAATCGCGCTGAGGGTGCGCTGCGTCATCTGCTGCGTATCGCGCAAGGTATGCGCGTTGATCATCAGGAAGTGGCTTTCTCTTGATGCCCAGTAAGCGTTGATTTGCAGCTCAAGCGTACACACCATGTTGCGGCTAACCGTTTGTATCGCTTCAAAAATAGATTTCTGAATATGGGTTTCTTTGCTGCTCGGCCCGATGAGCGCGCGCATTCTTACTACGTCACTCAGCACTTGATGCAAGTGTTTTTCCAGCCGTGGGCGCTCTAACAGGTTTGGCGAAAAACCGGCGTTATAAACCCGACCAAAAGCTGTGACGAAATTCGCCATTTGAATACGCCAGTGGATAAACGCACGCTGCGGGTAAATGCTGGTGAACAGCATTGCCAGTAGTGAACCGAAGATAACATCGCCACTACGCCACATTGCAATTTCCATGTCGCCAGCTGGCGCACCAACGACCACCGCAAGGGTGATGCCAATCAGCAGAGCCTGATACGGACGTTTCCCCAGTGCCAGATAGCCGCAAATAAACATCGCTAATGCGCACCACACCAGCATCAACGGTAACGAAAAGAGCTCAAGCCGCAGAGCGATAAGCCCCATGGTTGCGCCACAAATGGTGCCGCCAATACGCTCAAAAGCGCGCGGGACTACATTCCCCCAAAAGGAGATTGGCCCCATTACCACTACGAGAGTGATTAATGGCCATGTACCTTCTGGCACTTTCAGAAGATGGACAATCAGAAAGGTAAGAACAAAAGCCAGGGCGATGCGAATACCATGTACGGTACGGTAGTTGCGATAAACGCGCAGCTCAAAGGGACTTAATGATTTGTCGGGTCGCACTCCCGGCTCTCCTGAAAACGAAAACGTGATTGTACCAGAGTAATCACAAACACCCGAAAAGCTGCTTTCCGGGTGTTTGGTGTAGATCAATTCACAAGATGATTTATTGATTGCAATTTATGGAAACAACATCAGCTTTTACTGGAAACTGGGATAAACATGTCTATCTCCCACACGCCGCTTTCTGAACCATCATTCAAATAGTGTTCGAAGCACGGTTTTCCGGTTATCTGGTAGCGTTCATCTGCCAGCAGGCTATCAAAGAAGAGGTTCCACGGTTTCGCAAAGTCGCCGTCGTCAACGCGGGCGCGAGCTACGGCATATTGTCCGCCTTCAATTCTTGTGGTGATAACACCTTCACTGTTTTCCGGCACGGTAAAGTTTTCAGCAACAGAGACTACCGTGTCACACCGCAGTTTTTCCGCAGGCACAACGTCAGGGTTGTCGTAATAAACCGCCAGCCACTCTTCGCCGACAATTTTATGCGATTTTACCCACAGGGAAAGCTGTTCAAAACCCTGATGAACCGTTTGTTCCCACGGCCCCACCATATGAAAACCCGCTACTTTCCGCTCATGAACTTGTTGTAAGTTAAATTCCATATGACCTCCTGACCCGATTAAAAGCACTGTATATTTATACACCACGCTATTGCAGGGAAACAATCCTTTGTCAGGGTGATGTGGTTACTTTGCGAGCACGATCGCTTTTCGCATATCTTTCGCCTGTTGATTTTAGTACAGGCGAAAAAAAAGGCCGACTTTGACCGTCGACCCGTTTCGTACTCACAAGCTGAATTACAGTTTGTGGCTCAGATAATCACTAAACCGCGACCATGCACTGCCCTTTTTGACGCTGCCCAGCGTCACCAGCGGCCAATGCGCAATGAGTTTGTCGCGATCAAAGAGTTCAATTTCACCGACTTGTTGATTAGCGGCAATTGGCGCTTCCAACTCTTGATGGTCGAGAACATATTTGGCTTTAATGTTAGGCACTTCCGATTTTGGCAACGCCATAAATACATCCTGATCGGTACCGACTTCTACACTTTTTTTATCGCCGTACCAAATCGTTTCTGTGCCAATTTTTCGCCCTTTGTGCAACACCTGCACTGTGTCGAAATTATCCTGGCCCCAGTGTAGTAATTTACGCGCCTGATCTTCCCGGCCTTTCGAGCTTTCAGCGCCCATTACGACGGCAATTAAACGACGCTGCCCATCAACACTTGAAGCGATAAGATTAAAACCCGCGCTTGCGGTATGACCCGTTTTCAGGCCATCCACATTGAGCCCTTTATCCCACAGCAGACCGTTACGGTTCTGTTGGGTGATGCCGTTCCAGGTGAGGCTGCGCTCGCTGTACATATGATAAAATTCAGGTTCACCATGGATGATAGCGCGCGAAAGTATTGCAAGATCGTAGGCGGAACTGTGCTGACCCGGCGCATCAAGGCCGTGTACCGTTTCAAAGTGGGTATCGCGCAGGCGGAGTTGCTGCACGTATTTGTTCATCATTGCCACAAACTGCGGCTGGCCGCCTGCGACGTAATCGGCCAGCGCGACACAGGCATCGTTACCGGAATCAATGATCAAACCGCGGCTCAGGTCATGAACGGTGAGTCTGTCACCCGCTTTCAGAAACATTAGCGATGAACCGTCAAAAACCGGATTGCCTTTAGCCCAGGCATCTTTACCGACGGTGACCATATCGTCTGCCGAAATACGCCCGCTATCAATGGCGCGATCGACCACATAGCCGGTCATCAGCTTGGTGAGGCTCGCCGGGTTGCGTCGCACATGCTCGTTTTGCGCAGCCAGTATTTGCCCGGTGGTGTAATCCATCAATACCCACGACCCGGCCTGGATTTGTGGCGGTGGCGGCGCATTAATAAAAGTGTCGTCGGCAAAAGCGGAGTGAGCAGAAATTGACAGCAGTGAACAGACAGCAAACAGACGGATCTTCAACGATATATCCTCAGTAACAATATTTTCAGCCGCCCGTTTTACTGGAATTTGTGACTTTTTTCGCAATTAAATTGCAAAAAGATATAAATACAGATGATTCCATGTGGATATTGAATGCTTTGTCGGGTGATGCAGGCGCCTTGTTAATGGTTTACCATGACAGCCGCCGTATCAGACAACGAAGATGGACACATGGAGAGAGTTTTAGTGGGATTTCAGTTTAATAACAGTACGTTAAACAACACTCAAGGGCGGGAGTAAACCGTGGAAAATTCAACGCAACAACCGACCTTCCTCTTTCATGATTATGAAACCTTCGGTAAAAGTCCGTCGCTTGACCGTCCTGCACAATTTGCAGCTATTCGTACCGATGACCAATTCAATATTATTGGTGAGCCGGAGGTATTTTACTGCAAACCTGCGGATGACTATTTACCACAGCCTGAAGCGGTAATGATCACCGGTATTACGCCTCAAGAAGCACTGGCGCGAGGCGTCAATGAAGCCGATTTTGCGAAGCGTATTCACGATATTTTTACCGTGCCGAAAACCTGCGTTGTCGGTTACAACAATGTCCGTTTCGATGATGAAGTCACGCGTAATATTTTCTACCGTAACTTCTATGACCCGTACGGCTGGAGCTGGCAGAACGATAACTCACGCTGGGATTTGCTCGATGTGATGCGCGCCTGCTATGCGTTGCGCCCTGAAGGAATTGTCTGGCCTGAAAACGATGAAGGGTTGCCGAGTTTCCGTCTTGAGCATCTGACGAAAGCCAACGGTATTGAACATACCAACGCGCACGATGCGATGTCTGACGTTTACGCAACTATCGCCATGGCGCAACTGGTCAAAACTCGCCAGCCGCGCCTGTTTGATTATGTTTATAGCCATCGATCCAAACACAAACTCACCACGCTGATTGATATCCCGCAGATGAAGCCGCTGGTGCATGTTTCAGGAATGTTTGGGGCGATGCGCGGTAACACCAGTTGGATTGCACCGCTGGCCTGGCACCCTGATAACCGTAATGCGGTGATCATGGTCGATTTGGCGGGCGATATTTCCCCGTTATTAGAGCTGGATGCCGACGCATTACGCGAGCGGTTATATACGCCAAAAGCCGCACTTGGCGATGCCGCAGCCGTACCCATCAAACTGGTTCACCTGAACAAATGCCCGGTTCTGGCTGTGGCGAATACGCTGCGCCCTGAAGATGCGGAACGTTTGGGAATCGATCGTCAACGTTGTCTTGATAACCTGAAACTGTTGCGTGAGCATCCGGCAATACGTGAAAAAGCTGTCGCTATTTTTGCCGAAGCCGAGCCGTTTGTGCCGTCTGATAATGTCGATGCGCAGCTTTATAACGGCTTTTTCAGTGATGCTGACCGCGCCGCAATGCGTATCGTATTGCAAACAGATCCGCAGAATCTGCCCGCGCTGGATATTACCTTCGCCGATAAACGTATTGAGAAACTGCTGTTTAACTATCGGGCACGTAACTTCCCTGGCACGCTAGATGAAGCAGAGCAGCAGCGCTGGTTGCAGCACCGTCGTGATGTGTTGTCTCAGGAAGCGTTGCAAGCCTACGCGCAAGAGTTGGAAGCGTTGTATAACCTGCATGAAAGCGATAAAGAAAAGACGGCACTGCTGAAAGCGCTGTTTGAATATGCGCAGTTTTTGGTGGGATAAGAGTGAGATAACAGATGCAAAAAAGGCCGCTTTCGCGGCCTTTTTACTGTCTGGCGATTATTACACTAAGTCTTCGTTGAATTGCGGAACCGGATTACGGAAGCGACGCGTCACGAAGGCCAGATAAGTCAGGCCAATTGCCGCCCAAATCAGACCCAGAATCATCGAGCTTTCTTCCAGGTTAACCCACAATGCACCGACTGTCAGCGCGCCACAGGTTGGCAGCACCAGATAGTTGATGTGATCTTTGATGGACTTGTTACGCTTTTCACGGATCCAGAACTGGGAAATCACTGACAGGTTTACGAAGGTAAACGCCACCAGCGCACCGAAGTTAATCAGCGCCGTTGCTGTCACCAGATCAAACTTAACCGCAAACAGAGCAATGATCCCCACCAGCACGACGTTCAGAGCCGGAGTGCGCCATTTCGGGTGAATGTAACCGAAGAAACGCTGCGGGAACACACCGTCACGACCCATCACGTACATCAGGCGAGATACGCCTGCATGTGCCGCCATACCCGATGCCAGAACGGTCACGCAGGAGAAAATCAGGATGCCGAACTGGAAGGCTTTGCCTGCCACGAAGAGCATGATTTCTGGCTGCGATGCATCCGGTTCTTTAAAGCGCGAGATATCTGGGAAGTACAGTTGCAGGAAGTAAGACACCACAACGAAGATCGCACCGCCAATCAGGGCAGTCAGGAAAATCGCTTTCGGGATGACACGGCCTGCATCTTTGGTTTCTTCCGACAGCGAGCTGATGCCGTCAAAACCGAGGAACGAGAAGCACAGGATGGTCGCCCCTGTAATCATCGGCACGACATTCGCGTGTTCCGACCAGAACGGACGGGTACTGGCTAATGTGCCGGCACCTTCGCCATTTGCCACGCCGTAAATCACCAGACCGGTGATCGCAACTATCACGATCATTTGCAGCACAACAATAAAGCTATTGAAGTTCGCCACGGTTTTGATGCCGCGCAGGTTGGAGATGGTCATAAAACCAACCAGCAACACCACGAACATCCACGAAGGGACCGATGGCACCAGCGCTTCAAAATAGATTTTTGCCAGCAGAATGTTGATCATCGGCATAAACAGATAATCAAGCAAGGCAGACCAACCCACCATAAAGCCAACCACTGGGTGGATTGCTTTTTGAGCGTAGGTATAGGCGGAACCCGCAGATGGGAAGCGGCGTACTAGCTTTCCATAACTTAACGCGGTGAACAAAATTGCCACAAGGGCAAACGCGTAAGCCGTCGCGACATGTCCGTCGGTAAGGCCAGATACAATACCGAATGTATCGAACAACGTCATAGGCTGCATATAAGCCAGACCCATCATGACGACTGGAAGCAGCGTCAGGGTTTTACGAAGTTCAATACGTGAATTTGCACCTGCAGTGACGTTAAGCGACATGGTCATTTCCCCAAACGGCGAATACCTGCGCAAAAGCAAAAAATTGCCCCATCTTGTTTTCCTCGGCGACACAACTGTCGTTTTTTAAAAGCTAGTATCTATCCGGTACGAAGCCCGGCCTCTTGGATTTTTGGCGGATGCCTGTTTGACTGCTTGAACTCAATGCAAAAAAATAACCGACGCGTTTAACGTCGGTTTTTTGTTCTCATTTAGTGAGGCGCGTATTTTGCACCAATTCGAGGCAGGATGACAAGATGTTGAGGCCTTCATTAACAATTTCTTTTTCAGCGGTTAATGGAACGAGGAAACGAATCACATTCGCACGTACGCCACAGGACAATAATACCAGCCCTTGTTTGCCCGCTTCTTTCACAAGCTCCTGAGTTAATTCTTTATTTGGACGGTGGCTATCACGCTCCTCGACCAGCTCCATCGCAATCATTGCGCCGTAACCGCGCAC
Source organism: uncultured Buttiauxella sp. (assembly GCA_965119215.1). GTDB lineage: Bacteria > Pseudomonadota > Gammaproteobacteria > Enterobacterales > Enterobacteriaceae > Buttiauxella. Next base: position 80,262 of record CBCPKK010000001.1, on the reverse strand, counting down.
ATCGCCAATGCAGTCAAATTGCTCTGCCATTTCCTTTAGACGATGGGTGATTTGCTCGCCGATGGCCTGGGCGCGTTCATTGAGATTTTCTTTCTCAATCACATCGGTTACGGCCAGCGCTGCGGCAATCGCTACCGGGGAACCTGCATAGGTGCCGCCCAGTCCACCAGGCATCGCTTTGTCAAACAGCGATTTCTTACCGACGAGCGCAGAAAGTGGGAATCCACCGGCCAGACTTTTCGCCATGGTGACGAGATCGGGCTCCACATCGCTATGTTCAATGGCGAAGGTTTTACCGGTGCGGCAAAAACCACTCTGAATTTCATCCACAATCAGCACGATGCCGTGTTTATCACACAACGCTCGTAACTGTTTCATAAAGGATGGCGACGCCGCATAGAAGCCCCCTTCCCCTTGCACCGGTTCAATAATGATGGCGGCGACTTCATCGGGCGACACATCAGCGGCAAAAATACCTGCCAGCGATGCCAACGCTTGTGTATCTGTCACCCCAAGATAAGCCGCCGGATATGGAGCATGGTAAATCCCTGCGGGGAACGGGCCATAGCCTTTTTTATACGGCTGAACTTTGCCGGTTAAAGCCATTCCCAAGAGAGTTCGCCCGTGGAATGCCCCACGAAACGCGATAATGGCCGAACGCCCCGTCGCAATTCGCGCCACTTTAATGGCATTTTCAACCGCTTCCGCACCCGTAGTGAGAAACAGCGTCTGGCAGGGTTCGCTTATCGGCACCAGTTTATTCAACCGTTCGGCAAGCTCGATGTAGTTGCCGTAGGGTGTGACCTGGAAACAAGGATGGGTAAATTTTTCAAGCTGTTGACGCACGGCGTCAATAACTGCGGGATGGTTATGTCCGGTATTGAGTACGGCAATACCCGAAGCAAAATCAATATAGCGTTTGCCTTCAACATCCCAAATCTCTGCATTTTTCGCTTTTTCGATGTACACCGGCAACGCATTGCCGACCCCATGGGGAACGGCTTGTTCACGCCGCGACTGCCATTGCTGATTGGTTTGTTTCATACAGACTCCTTGCGCACAAAAAATCTCTGCAAAACGAGGCAGAGGAGAAAATTTAAACGCGAAGACACTTTTAGAAGAGGGATATACCCATTATTAACGATAGATGTGACAGCCAGGCTCCGCCAGTCACCCATCTGTATTATTTTTGCGCGGTTCCGTACACCACGGCGATTTCAGGATTAGTGACGATTTGCTCGCGCCACCATTCGCTGGCAAGCCCCGCGGTTTGCTCGTTCCAGCCAATCCAAACCGGTACAAAAGGCACATGGGAAGTGACTTGTTTTTCCACCAGGACGCCACTTTCGATAAAGCGCTGCGCCATGTAACGGGGAACGTAGCCACAGCCAATGCCACTGATTTGCAACTCGAGTTTGGTTTTAAAATCAAAAACGGTAATTGCGTCCTGATCTTCGAGTAAATGCATCGAACGTGATGGCTCCAGACGCGAAGTATCCCCTACGATAACCGCGCGACTGCGTTTGATAACGCGGCGAGTTAACGGCTCTTCAGCGTCAGCAAGCGGATGATGTGGCGCGACGACAAAAACACTTTCGAGCTGGCCTAACAGCGTAAAACCAAAACCGCTCAGCGACGGCGGATCGCTCATCGCGCCAACAATAATATCGGCACGCCCTTCAGTGAGCGCTTCCCACGAGCCACCTAACACACCGTTGATGAATTTCAGGCGCGTCACGCTGTAACTTTTGTAGAAAGCCTCGATAAGAGGTGTCAGTAGCGAGAAGGGAAACGAGTCATCCACACCAATCACCAGTTCGTTTTCCCAGCCCTGATGCAGTTTGATGGCCTGCTGTTCCAGTTCGCGTACGGTATGCAGCACTTCGCGGCCTTTTTCCAGCAGAAGCTGGCCCGTTCGCGTAAAACGTGCGCGGTGGCCGGAGCGGTCGAGGATTTGAATATTGAGATCGTTTTCGAGTTTTTGAACGGTATAGCTGAGCGCGGAAGGCGTTTTAAAGAGCTTTGTTGCCGCCGCAGCAAAGCTCCCTTCTTTATCGAGGGTATCGAGAATTATCAGCACATCCAGCAGTGGTTTCATACTCGTTCCCGGCAGTCACGAGCAATGCCCCACAGCGGTTACTGCATGGGCATTACCAGCGGGTTTGGATACTGATATTCAAACCCAAGTTCATTGCAGATACGGTTGCCATCCACCAGCTTACCGTGGCCATTTTGCGCTTCAGTTCTAAAGACAGGGGCGTCGAGATTCATCTGGCGTGCCATCAAAGAGTAGAACTCGGCACGCGTTGGGTGATCTGGCGCACATAAATTATAGATGTGCCCGCCCTTTGGAGCCTGCAACAACAGCGTAATTGCTGAAATAACATCTTCGAGGTGCACCAGATTGACACCGTGCGCGCCATTCGCCACATCGGTTTTCCCTGCCAAAAAGCGCCCAGGGTGGCGTTCCGGCCCGACTAAACCGGCCAGACGTAAAATATCCACCGACGTGCCCGGCAAATCATGCAGCCAGGTTTCCAGCTCTTTTAGCACCCGACCACTGGCGGTGACAGGCTCAAGCGGTGAGGTTTCTCGCACGGTTCCTTCTTTTTCACCGTATACCGAGGTGGAGCTGGTAAAAATAATGCGCGGAATGTTGTGCGCCAACGCACTATCGACAATTTCTTGCACGGCTTGCAGGTAGAAATCGTCGCCCTCGCCAGTTCGGCGCGCAGGCAGCGTTATCACCAAAGCATCCACGTCGAGCAGCTCATCCAGATCGTCGCTGTCGCAAACCAGTTCAGGCGTCAGTTGCAGTTGAAAACTGTCTATCCCACTCATTCGCGCAGCTTCTACGCCGTCGAGTGTGGTTTTACTGCCTGTTACTTGCCAGCCTCGCGCTGATAAAGACATCGCCAGTGGCATTCCCAGCCACCCTAACCCGACAATCGCAACTTTTTTCATACCCTGGCTCCTGGATTGCAGCATTTTCAACTACCCGGAATTAATTACTCTGCATTAAGGCTACGCCACGATAAGCAAACTGACAATCAGTGGCGCTAAACAGAATATTAATTCTGAGGATAAAAAGCCCTTGCACTCAATGGCGCATCTGGTTTAGGTTATTTGCACAGACAATGAATACTCATTCATACGAGAATTTTATGACACGCGTTCAATTTACTATCCACCATCATCACCATCACCCTGACTAGTCTTTCAGGCGATGTGTGCTGGAAGATGAAAAAATCTTCCACTGGTGCATGAACGAGTCAATAAGCCCCCGGAAGATTTCTTCCGGGGGCTTTTTTTTGGACGTCAGAAAAGAATTTATAAGAGGAATCGACCCATGTTAGACAACAACCGTTTACGCATAGCTATTCAAAAATCCGGGCGTTTGAGCGATGACTCACGCGAATTACTGGCTCGCTGTGGCATAAAAATTAACTTGCACACCCAGCGCCTGATTGCCCTGGCAGAAAATATGCCTATCGATATTCTGCGTGTCCGTGATGACGATATCCCAGGGCTTGTGATGGACGGCGTTGTGGATCTGGGCATTATTGGTGAGAACGTGCTGGAAGAAGAGTTACTGAACCGCCGCGCTCAGAGCGAAGACCCGCGTTACTTCACGCTGCGTCGTCTTGATTTCGGTGGGTGTCGTTTCTCACTGGCTATTTCTGTTGATGACCCATGGGACGGCCCCGCAAGCCTTAATAACAAGCGCATTGCCACTTCTTACCCTCACATCCTTAAGCGCTACCTTGATAGCAAAGGTGTGCAGTTTAAATCCTGCTTATTAAACGGTTCCGTTGAAGTTGCCCCACGAGCTGGTCTAGCTGACGCGATTTGCGACCTGGTTTCCACTGGCGCAACGCTTGAAGCCAACGGCCTGCGTGAAGTTGAAGTGATTTACCGCTCCAAAGCGTGCCTGATTCAACGTGACGGCGAAATGGACAGTGCTAAACAACAGCTTATCGACAAACTGATGACGCGTATTCAGGGCGTGATTCAGGCGCGTGAATCGAAATACATCATGTTGCATGCACCAAGCGAGCGCCTGGACGAAATTGTCGCTCTGCTGCCAGGCGCTGAACGCCCAACGATTCTGCCGCTGGCCGGGGACCAACAGCGTGTGGCCATGCATATGGTGAGCAGCGAAACGCTGTTCTGGGAAACCATGGAAAAACTGAAAGCGCTGGGTGCCAGTTCGATTCTGGTGTTACCAATTGAGAAGATGATGGAGTAACACCATGGCAAACTTCAATACGTTGATTAACTGGAATGAGTGCGATGAAGCGGCAAAACTTGCGTTGCTGACTCGCCCGGCGATTTCCGCATCGGAAAGCATTACGCGCACAGTGGCTGAAATTCTTAATAATGTGAAAGCCAACGGCGATGATGCATTGCGCGAGTACAGTGCCAAATTCGATAAAACGAACGTGGCGCAAATCAAGGTCACCGACCAGGAAATTGCCGCCGCCGTAGCGCGATTGGGTACAGAGATTAAAGACGCGATGGCTGTTGCTGTCGCGAATATCGAAAAATTCCACGTTGCTCAGAAACTGGAAAATGTAGATATCGAAACCATGCCGGGTGTGCGTTGCCAGCAGGTGACCCGCCCTGTGGCTTCCGTCGGTTTATACATTCCAGGCGGTTCAGCGCCACTGTTTTCAACTGTATTGATGCTTGCCACCCCTGCAAAAATTGCCGGATGCAAAAAAGTAGTGCTTTGCTCACCGCCGCCGATTGCCGATGAAATCTTGTATGCCGCGCAACTGTGCGGCGTGCAGGAAGTGTTCCAGGTTGGCGGCGCGCAGGCGATTGCCGCACTGGCGCTGGGCACCGAAAGCATTCCTAAAGTGGATAAAATATTTGGGCCAGGAAACGCCTTTGTGACCGAGGCAAAACGCCAGGTTAGCCAGCGTCTTGATGGTGCAGCTATCGACATGCCTGCTGGCCCTTCGGAAGTATTGGTTATCGCTGATAGCGGCGCGACACCTGATTTTGTTGCCTCCGATTTGTTATCGCAAGCAGAGCACGGCCCGGATTCACAAGTCATTTTGTTAACACCAGATGCCAACATGGCGCAGGCCGTAGCAGAAGCCGTCGAACGCCAACTTGCAGCGTTACCGCGTGCTGAAACTGCTCGCAAAGCATTAGAAAGCAGCCGCTTAATCGTCGCTCGCGATTTAGAACAGTGCATTGAGATTTCCAACCAGTATGGGCCGGAGCACCTGATTATTCAGACGCGTAACGCCCGTGACCTGGTAGAGAGCATTACCAGTGCCGGTTCGGTGTTTCTCGGTGACTGGTCACCGGAATCGGCTGGCGACTATGCCTCTGGCACAAACCACGTTCTGCCGACGTACGGTTACACATCTACCTGTTCAAGCCTGGGTCTGGCTGATTTCCAGAAACGCATGACGGTTCAGGAATTGTCGCCACAAGGTTTCGCCAGCCTGGCTAAAACAATTGAAACTCTGGCCGCCGCCGAGCTGCTGGACGCCCACAAAAACGCTGTTACCCTGCGCGTTGCTGCGCTCAAGGAGATGCAATGAGCATTGAAGAGTTAGCCCGCGATAACGTCCGCGCCCTGACCCCTTACCAGTCGGCTCGCCGTCTGGGTGGCAATGGCGATGTGTGGTTGAACGCCAACGAATATCCCACTGCGGTTGAGTATCAACTCACTCAACAAACGCTGAACCGCTACCCGGAATGCCAGCCAAAACTGGTGATTGAACGTTACGCCGAATATGCCGGTGTGAAGCCGGAGCAGGTATTAGTCAGCCGTGGTGCAGACGAAGGTATCGAGCTGTTAATCCGCGCGTTCTGCGAGCCAGGTAAAGATGCCGTGCTCTACTGCCCGCCGACGTACGGCATGTATAGCGTGAGCGCTGAGAGCTTCGGCGTTGAACGCCGTACGGTGCCAACGCTTGAAAACTGGCAGCTCGATTTACCGGCCATTGCCGAAAACCTGGATGGTGCGAAAGTCATTTATGTTTGCAGCCCAAACAACCCAACCGGCCAGCTGATCAATCCGCAAGATTTCCGTGTGCTGCTTGAAATGGCACGCGGCAAAGCGTTGGTGGTTGCAGACGAAGCCTACATTGAGTTTTGCCCGCAGGCGACGCTGGCTGGCTGGTTAAACGAGTATCCGCACCTTGTTGTCCTGCGCACGCTTTCCAAAGCCTTTGCGCTGGCTGGACTGCGTTGCGGCTTCACGCTGGCAAATGAAGAAGTGATTAATTTGCTGATGAAAGTCATCGCCCCTTATCCGCTCTCCACACCGGTTGCGGATATCGCCGCCCAGGCGTTAAGCCCGCAGGGTATTAATGCGATGCGTGAGCGCGTGGCGGAAGTGCTGGTGAATCGCCAATACTTAATTGCAGCGCTTCAGGATGTCGATTGCGTAGAGCAAGTTTTCGACTCAGAGACAAACTATGTTCTGGCACGTATCACAGCCTCAAGTGCTGTATTTAAATCTCTGTGGGATCAGGGCATTATCTTACGTGACCAGAATAAACAACCATCGTTAAGCGGCTGCCTGCGTATTACCATCGGCACCCGTACTGAATGCGAGCGCACTATTGCTGCGCTACGTGAACAACCCGGCCTGACGGCCACGGAGGGCGTGTGAGCCAGAAAATTCTTTTTATCGACCGTGACGGTACCCTGATTTCCGAACCCCCTTCAGATTATCAGGTGGATCGCATGGATAAACTGGCCTTTGAGCCAGCGGTGATCCCTGCCCTGCTGCAATTGCAAAAAGCAGGATACAAACTGGTGATGATCACCAATCAGGATGGTTTGGGTACCGATAGCTTCCCGCAGGCGGACTTCGACGGCCCACATAACCTGATGATGCAGGTGTTTACCTCTCAGGGCATAAATTTTGATGATGTGCTGATTTGCCCGCATTTACCGGCAGACAACTGCGAATGCCGTAAGCCAAAACTGGCAATGGTGAACGGTTATCTGGAAGAAGGCGTGCTGGATAAACCCAACAGCTATGTGATTGGCGACCGTGCAACAGATATCGAGCTTGCTGAAAACATGGGGATTCAGGGGTTACGCTACCACGGTGAAACGCTGAACTGGCCGACCATCAGCGAACAACTGACCAAACGTGACCGTTATGCGCACGTAGAACGCGCCACCAAAGAAACGCAAATCGACGTGCAGGTTTGGCTCGACCGCGAAGGCGGCAGCAAAATTAATACCGGCGTTGGCTTCTTCGACCACATGCTGGACCAGATTGCGACGCACGGCGGTTTCCGTATGGATATCAGTGTGAAAGGCGATCTTTACATCGACGATCACCACACCGTGGAAGACACCGGCCTGGCGCTGGGCGAAGCGCTGAAAATTGCGTTGGGCGACAAACGAGGTATTACGCGCTTCGGCTTTACGCTGCCGATGGACGAATGCCTGGCGCGCTGTGCGCTGGATATTTCTGGCCGCCCGCACCTCGAATATAAAGCCGAATACAACTTCCAGCGCGTGGGCGACCTCAGCACTGAAATGGTTGAGCACTTCTTCCGCTCGCTGTCTTACACCATGGGCGTGACGCTGCACCTGAAAACCAAAGGCAAAAACGATCATCACCGCGTCGAAAGCCTGTTTAAAGTCTTTGGCCGCACGCTGCGCCAGGCGATTCGCGTTGAAGGCGACACGCTGCCCTCCTCAAAAGGGGTGTTGTAATGAACGTGGTGATTCTGGATACAGGATGCGCCAACCTGCACTCGGTGAAATCGGCTATCCAGCGCCACGGCTATGAGCCCCTGGTAAGCCGTGACCCGGACGTGGTGCTACGTGCCGATAAACTGTTTTTGCCAGGCGTGGGAACGGCGCAGGCAGCCATGAACCAGATTCGTGAACGTGAACTTATCGAGCTGATAAAAGCCTGCACACAACCGGTGCTGGGCATCTGCCTTGGTATGCAGTTATTGGGTTCACGCAGCGACGAAAGTAACGGCGTGGACATGCTCGGCATCATCGAACAACCCGTGTTAAAAATGGTCGATCACGGTTTGCCATTACCACATATGGGCTGGAACCGTGTCTACCCAAAAGCCGGTGACCGCTTGTTCCGTGGCATCGACGACGGTGATTATTTTTACTTTGTCCACAGCTACGCCATGCCGGTGTGCGCAAATACTATCGCGCAAGCCAGTTATGGCGAGGCTTTCACGGCTGCGGTGCAAAAAGATAACTTCTTCGGCGTACAGTTCCACCCGGAACGCTCGGGTGCCGCCGGTGCAAAATTACTGAAAAATTTCCTGGAGATGTAAGCACCATGATTATTCCGGCTCTCGATTTAATTGACGGCACAGTGGTGCGCCTCCATCAAGGGGATTACGACCAACAGCGCGATTACGGCAACGACCCGCTGCCACGTTTGCAGGATTACGAAGCGCAAGGCGCGCAGGTGTTGCATCTGGTCGATTTGACCGGTGCGAAAGACCCTGCTAAACGCCAGATCCCACTGATTAAAACGCTGGTTGCGGGCGTCAATGTACCGGTACAAGTTGGCGGCGGCGTACGTACTGAAGAAGACGTTGCCGCATTGCTTGAAGCGGGTGTTGCGCGTGTGGTGGTTGGCTCAACGGCGGTGAAATCGCCCGAAGTCGTCAAAGGCTGGTTTACCCGCTTTGGCGCAGATGCATTGGTATTAGCCCTGGATGTTCGCATCGACGAACAAGGCAACAAACACGTTGCTGTCAGCGGCTGGCAAGAGAACTCAGGCGTCACGCTTGAAGAACTGGTGGAGACTTACCTACCGGTCGGGCTCAAACATGTGCTGTGCACGGATATCTCCCGCGACGGTACGCTGGCCGGTTCTAACGTTTCGCTGTATGAAGAAGTTTGCGCACGTTTCCCGCAAGTGGCGTTCCAGTCTTCTGGCGGCATTGGCGACATCAACGATATCGCAGCTTTGCGTGGAACGGGCGTACAAGGCGTGATTGTTGGGCGGGCATTACTGGAAGGGAAATTCAACGTAACGGAGGCGATCTCATGCTGGCAAAACGGATAATCCCTTGCCTGGACGTACGTGACGGGCAGGTCGTTAAAGGTGTGCAGTTCCGCAACCATGAAATCATTGGCGATATCGTCCCGTTGGCGCAACGTTACGCAGCAGAAGGCGCAGATGAGCTGGTGTTTTACGATATCACCGCATCAAGCGATGGCCGCGTAGTTGATAAAAGCTGGGTATCGCGCGTGGCAGAAGTTATCGACATCCCTTTCTGTGTGGCAGGTGGCATTAAGTCCATTGAAGATGCGGCACAGATTCTCTCTTTCGGCGCGGATAAAATCTCAATCAACTCCCCTGCTCTGGCTGACCCGGAACTGATTACTCGTCTGGCCGATCGCTTTGGCGTGCAGTGTATTGTGGTGGGTATTGATACCTGGTTTGATAGTGAAACCGGGAAATATCACGTCAACCAATATACTGGCGACGAAAGCCGCACGCGTGTAACAACGTGGGAAACAGCAGACTGGGTGCAGGAAGTGCAAAAGCGTGGAGCCGGGGAAATCGTTCTGAATATGATGAACCAGGATGGCGTGCGTAACGGCTACGATCTCGAGCAATTGAAGAAAGTCCGTGAAGTTTGCCACGTACCGCTGATTGCCTCGGGTGGCGCAGGCACCATGGAACACTTCCTGGAAGCATTCCGGGATACGGATGCGGATGGCGCACTGGCTGCGTCTGTATTCCATAAACAAATTATTAATATTGGTGAGCTGAAACTGTATCTGGCTCAACAAGGCGTGGAGATAAGAGTGTGCTAACACAAGAGCAACAAGACCAACTGGACTGGGAAAAAACCGACGGCCTGATGCCTGTCATCGTCCAACACGCAAAATCAGGTGAAGTGTTGATGCTGGGGTATATGAACCCTGAAGCACTGGCGCAAACCATAGAAAGTGGCAAAGTGACGTTCTTCTCGCGCACCAAACAACGTTTATGGACCAAAGGCGAAAGCTCCGGCAACTTCCTGAACGTAGTAAACATTGCGCCGGATTGCGATAACGACACCTTGCTGGTGCTGGCAAATCCAATTGGCCCAACCTGCCATCTGGGTACTTCAAGCTGCTTTGGCGAAACCCATCACGACTGGCACTTTTTGTATCAGCTTGAGCAACTGCTGGCATCGCGCAAAACGGCAGATCCAGAAAGCTCGTATACCGCAAAACTGTATGCCAGTGGAACCAAACGTATCGCTCAGAAAGTGGGTGAAGAAGGCGTGGAAACCGCGTTAGCTGCGACAGTCAATGACCGCTTTGAGCTGAAGAATGAAGCGTCGGATTTGATGTATCACCTGCTGGTGCTGTTGCAGGACCAGGATTTGGATTTAGGTGCGGTGATTGAGAATTTGCGGGAACGGCATAAGTAGGTTTGTTTGGATGTGAAAAAGGCCGCAGATGCGGCCTTTTTGTTTTATTCTGGATAATTAAGCTTGAGGTTTGTAGTTGCGAATTGCATTGCGGCCTAACACGACTCCTGCCCCGATCATCCCACCCAGCAACGCGGCAAGCACCAGCGTCAAACTCTTTTTCGGGCTATCGCGCCGAATCGGCAGTGTAGGTTTCATCACATAGCGATAGGCATGAATCGATTTAGGGTCAATTTTCAGAGACTGAATATCAAGCAGATTTTGCTTAGTCTGGTAATAGGTAGATGAATACACCAGTGGACGCGTTGCCTCATTTTTAATCATTGAGTTCAATGCTTCACTACCTAATAAAAACATCGTGTCCTGGGTGACATCAGAAGTCTGCTGTAGCTGCGGCGATGCAACTTTTGCTTCTGTGGCAAATTTCAGCGCCTCAGCAATTTGCTTAATACGCAGATCTTTTTGTTCCTGAGCCACTTTTTCCTGGGTTTGCAGAGAATCTTCGAGCGTTGATATCTGCAGCTTAATGTTGTCCTGGATATCAACAGCTAGCTCTTCACCCACTTGCTCATCAACCTGCTGAATATACTTAGCTACCTTAGTTTGAGCATTCTTCGCCGTATCACCAACATAACTAATCTTAAGCGGTAGCGCTTGACCTTTAACAGTTGGTTCTATCGTCAGTTGTTCGGGTTCTTCCTTGTTATCCAGGGATTCCGATAAGGCTGATAACGATGAGCTTAAACGCCCAACAACTCGTTGCTGCACATCTGTAATGTTGGGTGCAGTGTTACCATAGATAACGTTTAATGCATTGTTATAAGTAGCAATTTGTGCCGCGTCTGGCTGGGTGATTACCGCAGTGGAGGTCCATTTCTCTTTAGCCACGAATAGATAGATAACTGCAAGAAGGATAGCAAGAACGGTAAAAGCAATAATTGTTACTTTTCCTTTCCAAAGCTGTACAAAAACATCAATTAAATCAATAGATTCAAGGTTGCTGTTTGTGTGATTGTTCACCATGTTATTGTTGTCTTGACTCATGATTACCCTAAGAGAAATTAGTTCACAAAATTGAGGACCGACACTCGTTAAGTATAATCTGATATAAGTAAAAATACCTGTTGTGAAATGAATTTTTTCGTCGGAAAAGGCCGAAAAATCATATAAAAAGAAATTAGCTCGTAGCACTAAAGTTTTAGAAATGGGTGATTGAACTTCAGATAACGGGTAGACCTCTAAATTAAAGGCCTACCTTTCCAGGAAAATTCGTTTTTATAATTCGTCAGATAAAATATAAATAACCTTATCGATTAAAAATCAATCAATTGCGAATAATTAACTATCAAAATGTACTTTTATCCACCAACTGGATTAGATATTGACCATATAACGTCTTATCCATAGATTTTGCACTTTCAAGAACCTGCTCAGAGGTCAACCAACCTTTTCGATATGCAATCTCTTCAAGGCATGCAACCTTAAAACCCTGCCTTTTTTCAATAGTGTGTACAAACTGTGATGCCTCAATCAGGCTATCGTGAGTTCCTGTATCCAGCCAGGCAAAACCACGCCCAAGTAACTCAACTTTCAATTCATCCATCTCAAGATACATTTGGTTAATGCTGGTGATTTCAAGCTCACCACGCTCTGACGGTTTTACCTGCTTAGCTAAATCGACCACTTTATTATCGTAAAAATAGAGACCAGTAACGGCCCAGTTAGATTTAGGTTGTAGAGGTTTTTCTTCGATAGACAGTGCGCGATAGTTTTCATCAAATTCGACAACGCCAAAACGTTGCGGCGACATCACTTGGTATCCGAATACAGTTGCACCGCTTTGGCGTTCTGCAACCATATCCAACTTGCTTCCAAATCCCTGTCCAAAGAAGATGTTATCTCCAAGCACCAGAGAACAATTCTCGCCATTGATAAATTCTTCACCAATGATAAAAGCCTGGGCCAGCCCATCTGGGCGAGCCTGAATTTCATAGCTCAGATTTATACCTAAATGACTACCATCCCCCAGCAAACGCTGGAATGAAGGAAGATCTTCAAGCGTCGTGATCAATAAAATGTCACGAATGCCTGCCAACATAAGCACCGAAAGTGGATAGTAAATCATGGGCTTATCATAAATGGGCAGCAGTTGCTTCGACACCCCGCGTGTAATCGGATACAACCGTGTTCCCGAACCACCTGCCAGAACAATCCCCTTCATATTAAAATCCTTATATTCTTGATTAACTATTCAAACCTAAACGTTCCCTTGAGTACGAACCATCTTTGACTCGTTGCCACCAAGACTCATTAGCCAGATACCATTCAACGGTTTTTCTAATGCCACTTTCGAAGGTTTCGTCAGGTTTCCAGCCAAGTTCCCGTTCAATCTTTGAAGCATCAATAGCATAGCGTAAATCGTGGCCAGGACGATCGGTAACATAAGTAATCAGGTCTTCAAAGCGTTCTATTTGTGCAGGTTTGGTGGTGATCATCTCGTCGAGTAAGCGACAAATTGTCTTCACAACATCAATATTTGTACGCTCGTTATGCCCACCAATATTGTACGTCTCACCAATTTTACCTTCCGTGACCACTTTATAAAGCGCTCTGGCATGATCTTCCACATACAACCAGTCACGTATCTGACAACCATTTCCATAAACAGGCAGCGGTTTACCTTCAAGGGCGTTAAGGATAACCAGCGGAATCAGTTTCTCAGGAAAGTGATACGGACCATAATTATTTGAGCAATTGGTGACCAGAGTCGGCATCCCATAGGTACGCAACCAGGCGCGAACCAGATGGTCGCTGGACGCCTTAGATGCCGAGTAAGGGCTGCTTGGGGCATACGGCGTTGTTTCGGTAAACAGTGACTCGGTGTCGTGCAGGTCACCAAAAACCTCATCGGTAGAAATATGATGGAAACGAAATGACGCTTTAGCCGATGAGGTTAACTGGTTCCAGTAGTTCCGCGCAGCTTCCAGCAAAACATAGGTTCCAACAATATTCGTTTCGATAAATGCAGCGGGGCCATCAATTGAACGATCAACATGGCTTTCTGCCGCCAGATGCATCACTGCATCTGGTTGAAAAGCCTGAAATGCGACGTCTAAAGCAGCTCGGTCACAAATATCGACCTCGCGAAAAGAATAGCGATCATTGCTGGCGACAGGAGCAAGGGATTCAATATTCCCGGCATAAGTCAGCTTATCGATGACTAAAACTTCGTCACTGGTTGCTTCAATAATATGGCGTACAACTGCAGAGCCAATAAAACCTGCGCCGCCCGTTACGATGATTTTCATATTGCCTCAAAGTATGTGGAGCTTTTTAAACTACCTTTATCACTATCGGTAGCAACAGCATAAAAGCAAATTTTACACGCTGATTAAAAAGAAAAAACCAGTGGAAACATTTCCCCACTGGTTTTTAATCACGTCTTAGCTACTGCCAGGTGATTACTTTTCCATCCACTCAGTATGGAACACACCTTCTTTATCTGTACGCTTGTATGTATGCGCACCAAAGTAGTCGCGCTGCGCCTGAATCAGGTTGGCAGGAAGCACGGCTGAACGGTAGCTGTCGTAATAAGAGATAGCTGCAGAGAAGGTCGGTGTTGGGATACCGTTTTGCACCGCATAAGAAACCACATCACGCAATGCTTGCTGGTATTCATCAGCGATTTGCTTGAAGTATGGCGCCAGCAGCAAGTTTGCAATTGCGGCATTTTCAGCGTATGCATCAGTGATTTTTTGCAGGAACTGGGCGCGAATAATGCAACCCGCACGGAAGATTTTAGCAATCTCACCGTAGTTCAGATCCCAATTGTTCTCTTCCGATGCCGCACGCAATTGCGAGAAACCCTGAGCATAAGAAACGATTTTACCGAGATACAATGCGCGACGCACTTTCTCAGCAAACTCAGTTTTATCGCCAGCAAACGGCTTAGCCTGCGGGCCGCTCAGTACTTTCGACGCTGCAACACGTTGCTCTTTGAGAGAGGAGATGTAACGCGCGAAAACAGACTCGGTGATCAGAGACAGAGGCTCGCCAAGATCCAGAGAGCTTTGGCTGGTCCACTTACCGGTGCCTTTGTTAGCGGCTTCATCAAGAATCACATCGACCAGGTAGTTACCCTCTTCATCTTTTTTAGTGAAGATGTCTTTGGTGATATCGATGAGATAGCTGCTCAGCTCGCCTTTGTTCCAGTCGGCAAAGGTTGTCGCCAACTCTTCATTAGACAGGTTCAAGCCATTTTTGAGCAGTGAATAAGCTTCAGCAATCAGCTGCATGTCACCGTATTCGATGCCATTGTGAACCATCTTCACATAGTGGCCAGCACCATCCGCACCAATGTAGGTAACGCAAGGCTCACCGTCTTCAGCAACTGCTGCAATCTGCTTAAGAATTGGGGCAACCAGTTCGTAAGCTTCTTTCTGACCGCCAGGCATGATAGATGGGCCTTTCAGTGCGCCCTCTTCACCACCAGACACACCAGTACCGATGAAGTTAAAACCTTCCGCAGACAGTTCGCGGTTACGACGGATAGTATCCAGGAAGAAGGTGTTGCCGCCGTCAATAAGGATGTCGCCTTTATCGAGATAAGGCTTGAGGGAATCAATGGTTTTGTCTGTGGCCTCACCGGCCTTAACCATCAACAAAATACGACGAGGAGTTTCAAGGGATTCCACAAACTCTTGCACTGTGTAGTAAGGAACCAGCTTCTTGCCCGGGTTCTCTGCGATAACTTCTTCAGTTTTATCGCCAGAACGGTTGAACACGGAAACGGTATAGCCACGGCTTTCGATGTTCAGCGCAAGGTTGCGGCCCATCACGGCCATGCCAACGACGCCGATCTGCTGTTTGGACATTACATACTCCTGTCAGGTGTGGTCACCACGCTACGTATGCGCGGCTTGAAATGTGGCTTAGATGTTAACTCGATTCAAAGAATAATAGTTAGCTAAATTTATACATAAAAGGAATGAGTAACATCATCAAAAAAATCAATAAATGTTATAAATAATCACACCTGTAAATAACAATCCTTTAGAAAAATAAAGATATTAAAGCAATTAAACTATCGCCTCATGAAACCATATAACTTTCGCACACAACTTAAAGGAAGTAATCTTGGCGCGGACCTAATTACAAGAACAAATAAATCAAAAAAGAAGTTACCTGACATTGTTTTTCTTTTTAATCGGTAGAGAATGAATTCGCTCTTAATATAAGCCACACCACGTCTACGCTGTAATGCATCATCATTTGTACGAACATTAACAAGGACTTCTGAGAGATTAGCAACATGTCCTCCAGATGCAATAACCCTCAACCATAAATTATAATCCTCCATAAACAGATGATGCTGATATCCTCCAACTTCTAATATTTTATCCTTTTTAAATGCAACCGTCATATGGTTAAAAGGATTCTTAAATTTAGAGAAGTGAACAATATCTTTATGGGTGCATGGTACATGCCTATGACGACTAACTTGCGCATTCATCGCATTAAATTCACATATCTGCCCTCCCAGAAGAACAACCTTCTCATTATCTTTAAGATACTGACATTGATTTAAAAAACGTTCTGGCAAGCAAATATCATCGGTATCCATTCTAAATATATACTCATTACTACAATACTTGATCCCGATATTTAAAGCACTCCCCAAACCAACATTTTTATCTAACCGCACAATTTTCAACGGTAAAATAGAAACCCAGTTTTCAATTACATCATTCAATACATCATTAATAGGGCCATCTACAACTAAAATAATTTCATCTGGCAATAAAGTTTGATTTTGTATACTAGAAAAGCACTCTTGAATGTTTTCAGATTTTTCATTTTTATAAACAGACATTAATACACTGAATTTTATAGAACTGTCACTTCTCATAATTCATAGCTACTTTTATTAGGTAGTTTAACATCTAATTCCAATATTATTTTATTGATAATACTTTCAATTAATTCATTATCAACCCCGCTATCTATCTCATCATTAATACATACAAATCGTTTATTTTGTATAGCGGAAATACACAATGCAGATGTTTTCTCATCCCTAACATTAATACATAAATGATCATCAAATTTTGACGGAAAAAAATTACCTGATGCAAGCTGTGAATATCTAAAGATAGTTTGCGATAGATTTGTTTTATTTCTGAACTTCGATTTAAATGTATTCTCAAATTCTATTTTGCAATTTTCTTCTATAGTTTGCAGCTGCTTTTTTACGTATGGTTGAGGATGGTGATAATGTTCAAAGGCTATATAATTTTTAAACTTTGAAAAAAAATAATTAATCAGATTTGATTTAATACCGTATGCTTTATTGAAATAAAGCTCACTGTCATTTTTTATCAAATGTGTTTTGCTATAATGGTTATTTATTAAATCCACTGAATTGTTGACCATATATACCCAGGAGGAATTTGATCTAAACCTTTCATATATATACCCCCTTCTTGGTATCGCTTCAACAAGAAAATCCACGGGCTTATCATTTTTAAAAAAACGCTCTACTGATGTATTCTCCAAAACTAACATATCATCATTAAAATAAATGAATTTTTCGCTTAACCCAGGTATACGTGATAAGTTAAGCTCTATCGCACTTGAGTTAAAAGTGGGTAAGAAATCGTTGTTCAAAAAAATATCTTCATGGGATACAAATCGCAATTTTGGATGTGAGACATTCATCCAATCTGGCCTCTGACCACAAGTTACAAAATGAATTTTATTAACCCAAGGCATATTTCTTTCAATACCTCGAAATACATACTTCAACGTATCCCAATCCCGGTAACGTTGTTTATCATTATCAAGCCTGAGATTTTCAGGACAGTATTTATTATAATTATCTATCCATTTAGAATCATTTCCATTGACCCATAATATTACCACATCAATTTTCATTACCAAGAGTTCCTGTGTTTATAGAGCAATAGGAAAACATAATTAATAAGTGGTATATTAAAAACGCCTTCAGTCAAACTAACTAAAACAAAAACAAAAGCTAAAATAGTTACATATCCTTTAAATTCAGTTGATGTGCAAAATAAAGCCAAACAATACAATATTAATATAGAAGCTAATATAAACCCATTAGTGTAATTAAAAGCGATAAAGAAAAAATCAATTGGTTGAAACACTTCAATATCCTTACCAAAAAGCAAATCAGGATATCCTATTTCATTATACATGTGATGTGAAAGCCATACTCTGCCACTTAGAAACGAATTTATATATTGGAATATGGCATAGTCTTCAAATTTAATAGTGGAGCACCACTGAAATGCAAAAACTGACAGTAAAGAAATTACAATTATTGTTTTGGAAAAACTATAATACTTAACTATGTATATCAATGTCATAATTGATAACAAAAGCGACAATAATAAATATGTTCTTGACTTGCTTAAAAGTATTAAAGAGGTAATTAGCAACCCACCAACTATTATAAAGAATATCTTTGCGTTATGTCTTAACGTATTATTATTAATTACCCAGAAATAAATAAGAGACTGGAAGAGCAGTAAGCACATTGCAAATCCATTGGGATTTATAAACCCAAATGTATACCTCAAATATCGTGCATCTTCAAAAACAAATGACTCTGAAAAAAACAACTGAAATGGGAAATAACATATCAATGCAAATAAAAAAGAGGCTAAAAGAATTGACACCGTTAACTTAACATTTATCCTTGAGAAGAGAACAAGAAATGTAAATGCAGTTAACAGCCAAAATACCTGCCGGTTATTGGATGTGATTAAATTAACAATAACAATAGCAACAATAACTAAAAATATAATTTTTTCTCTAACATTAGCTTGTAGAAATGCTATTAGACTTCCAACAAGAAGAATGCAGGTAAAAATAGTTGAAAGGATATTGATTACAATTTGATCACCATTCCAATGTTGAATTAGAAATTTAAAATAAAAAACATAAGACAAAAAGAAGTTAATCAAAACAGTGTTATATTGTACCTTTAAGTTTTTAGTCATCATCGAATTCTATTTGATATTTTTAAAAAAAATTTTCTAGATATACATGAAATCATCACTTTCATGGCTATTTTATAATTCTTAAGCATCCGAGGTCTTTTATAAATAATTCTCAAAGCATTGACATAATTTTTCATAAGTAAGTTATCAACTACAACATATGACATTTGTTTATCTATTATTTTATCAATTGATTTAAGCGTTTCTTGCGATAATAAGCACTCTTTTCTAATTTTAAATAAAAATTGTGTGTGTTCACCAACATCAAGGTCAGGAGTGGCACTTAACTGGGCGACAATCCCTTTATAGTAAATAACAGCAGGTTTATCATATGCAATGATTTTAGTCAACAATCCAATTTTAAAGAAGAAAATCAGATCCTCACCAGAGCTTATATTCTTATCAAAAGATAAATCATTATTAGTAATAAATTCTTTCTTCACGCAAAGTGATGACATACTGAAAAATGATTTTTTCTCCCATTCAACAAAAAAATCAGTTATTTCTCTAACATCCTTTCTTGCATAAATTTCACTGTCAATGATTTCTTCATCACGAATCACTTGGCTATACGCAACGAAAACATCATTATCTGTGTAAAAACCAGTCGCATCATCCAAGAATTCTGCGTAATTATTAAGGACAATGTCATCAGCATCGCAAAATACAATGTATTCACCTTGACTATATTTTATCCCTGCATTCCTAGCACTTGATACCCCAGAATTAGTTTGATAATAGGTTTTAATTTTCTCGCTTTTAAGTTCTTTAATTACATTTGCACTATTATCTGTTGAGCCATCATCTATGATTACAATTTCATAACTACATTCCCCCTTACATAGTTCAAATGAGTTAATGATGGACTTTATCGTTTTTAGAATATAATTCTCTTTATTGTAAAGAGCTATAACAATAGAAAATTTTATATCTTTCATCTTAACGCATCCATTCTCTAAATTTATATATCACTATATTTATAGCAAAATATAAATTTGGCAGGTATATGAAAAATTTTTTCTTTGCGCTTAATTTCTCTTGACAAAGGTTTGAGTTTTTTTTCGCCATGTCTAAATAATAGTAAAAAGGTGAATGTTTGGAAGGCATTGATTCCCTTAAGTCAAGTAGAATGCGTTTATACCCCCACAGGCAATTTATCATTGCAATTTTATAGTATCTTGAGAAATTTTTGTTCTTATTTATTTCTTCTAAGTATGAGTTACAAACAAGAAAATGGTCTTCTAAACTTTTAACAGATGGTTTGCTAGTAATACTATTTAAATTCAAACGGTAATATACTAACTCTTTATTCAACCTAGCTATTGTTGCAGCTTTTAAATATATACGTGGTAAAAATTCCGCATCTTCATGATGTATGATATTTGAGTTAAACATAGCATCTGACAATACATTTTTTTTATATACTCTCGCCCATACGTACCACATGCTTTTAAGAAAAACGTCACTTAATATTCGTTCCTCAATACATCCGAAATAATCACTATTAACAAATTCAAGTTTATCTATTACTTTTTTGCCCTCTCCCTCAGTAACAAACCGAACTGAATTAAATTCAATAATATCAGGCTGGGATTTTTTTACGCTATTTAAAACAGACTCAAGATAATTTTCCGCCCAAAGGTCATCCGCATCCAAAAATGTAATATAGTCACCTTTTGCATGTTTAAGACCATTGTTACGAGCAACACTTGGACCGGAATTGTTTTGATATAAATATAATATCGTTACATTTTCTGAAGGTGTGATTATACTATGAATATACTCTTCAGTTTTATCTACTGAACCATCATTTACAATGATTAGATCAATATAACACTCTGGTTTTTTTTTCCATGAGTGAATAATAGAATATATAGTATCACGAATGTACAACTCCCCATTCCAACAAGGTATAATAACACTTATGCATATGTCTTTATTCATTTATTTAACAACACCCTTTGCAATAACTTATGCCTACTTGTCCAATAAAATAGCAACATAAAGCTAATAATTTCTGAGATTAATATTGCATATGCGCCACCAATCGCCCCATAATTTTTGCACAATGGATATATATACATTAAATGCAATAAGCATACAATGAAGGAGTTTTTTGCATATTCACTCTGATATCCATTTGGAAGAAGTAAATAGTTAGCCATCAAAATTGAAATAGGGACTAAAACAAACATTGGGGCCATTAACTTTAATAATTGTGCTGTATCTCGATATGAATCACCAAATAAAAAACCCACAATAAAATGTGAAAAATAAAAAACAACAACAAAAGCCCCAACGCCTGAAATTAATTGAAAGTAAAATATTTTTTTCAACAATTTATTAGCATTACATTTGTCGTATTTAAATAAATAACTGACTCGAGGGTAAATTGCATAACCAACAATTAGAAATATTCCTATAACCGCACCTCTTATTCTATCAGTGGCGCTATAAAGCCCAACTTCAAACTTGCTATTTACCAAGCCTAGGACTAACGGAGTGCTTAGTGTATATAGTGATATAGAAAAATTTCCAAAAAAAACAGGTGCGGAGGACTTTATATAACCTAACGATAATTTAAGTTTCACTGGAGTGCGGACTATATAATCATTATGTATTACAAACAACAAGGCCATTACGCCCGCACCAATTTGTATCCCCCCTTGTAATGCGCAAGCATAAAGCAAATCACTAGCATCTTTAACAAAATAAAGTGTTGCTGGAACTAACAGCAGTTTTATTAAAATATTAAACAATGAAAATATTTTTGTTTTCTCAAAACCTTGAAACAACCACGAAGGAAGGATTAAACTCCCAATAACAGAAATGCTTACTAAATATATTTCATATTGTATAGCATGTAATTTATCAAAACTAAAAACACAAACAGTCAGGAACAATAATGACATTATCATTAAAATAAATTTCGCAAAAAAGACATGCCAAAAAATAACACTTACTTTATATTTACAACTTCTGTATTGAGAAACTTTTTTACTTGCTGTGAGGTTAAATCCAAAGTCGGTAAATAGAATTAAATACTGACTAATCGTTATTGAAAGCCCAAGAACACCATAATTATCCACACCCAACACTCTGGTAAGATATGGTACTAATATTAATGGGGCTATATAATTAACACCTTGCATGGCAATTAAATAAATTGCATTCTTCTTGAGTGACATAGCGTCCCACTTCCAAAAAAATAGATTATTTGATTACATAAAAATCAATGCTACCGCCCCAGGCTCAACAGCTACCTGTAAACTGGGCTACTAATATAATATTATTATTGAATGCTCGATATTAATCTTAAAATATTTCTACTTTATTTGCTAACAATCAAGTCATAGTGACGATCATTCACTATGACTTGATTGTTAAATACTAATATTCTTAGTATCTTTCAAGGATATCGATAATGCTGTCCCTGAACTTCTGCCCTTCTTTATGGTTACGCAAGCCGTATTGTACGAATGCCTGCATGTAACCCATTTTCTTGCCGCAGTCGTAGCTTTCTCCAGTCATCAATGCTGCTTCTACCGCTTGCTTTTGGTTCAAGGCAGCAATGGCATCTGTCAGTTGGATACGACCCCAAGCACCTGGTTCGGTTTTTTCCAGTTCAGGCCAAATATCTGCTGACAGGACATAGCGCCCTACCGCTGCTAGATCGGAATCCAGCGATTGTGGCTGATCCGGTTTTTCCACGAAATCAACAATGCGACCAACCTGACCATCGTTATTCAACGGCTCTTCGGTTGTAATTACCGAGTACTCAGACAAATCCTCGTTTGGCATGTGTTTAGCCAGAACCTGACTGCGGCCTGTTTCTTTGAAACGCTCAACGATCGCAGCTAAATTATAGCGCAATGGGTCAGCGCTGGCACCATCGAGGATAACGTCAGGTAAGACCACAACAAATGGGTTATCGCCGATAATTGGGTGAGCACACAAAATGGAGTGACCGAGTCCCAAGGGCTGAGCCTGGCGCACATTCATTATGGTCACGCCCGGCGGGCAGATAGACTGAACTTCCGCGAGCAACTGGCGTTTTACGCGTTGCTCAAGCAGTGCTTCCAGCTCATAAGAAGTGTCGAAATGGTTTTCTACCGCATTCTTGGATGAATGCGTCACCAGCACGATCTCTTTGATACCGGCAGCTACGATTTCGTCGACGATATATTGAATCATCGGTTTATCGACGATCGGTAACATTTCTTTAGGGATAGCTTTTGTTGCAGGCAACATATGCATGCCCAAACCGGCTACCGGGATAACTGCTTTCAAATTCATCATATTCAGCCCACCTATAAAATGGTTGAGGGATTATAGTCTTTGGTAAATGCATATCCATCTAAAATTTACATTTCAGTAGTCACCAGATGGATATGTAAACGACTATCGCTCGTCAGGTAAAATGTACGTTTCAATAGAATACATACAACTATGATAGGTCTGAATCAGATTACTCCCGCTGAATCAGCACTATCCCTCCCTTCCCTCACTCAGAAACAAACGTAATATCGTCCTTTTTGGCAGACACAAACTCATACTGCAAAGTACGATCCAGCCCTTGAGACAAGGTATAAGGTGCGGTGAATCCGCAAGCATGTACCTTGCTGGCATCAAACTGCGTAGTTGCGCAGAATTTCTTCACTCGCACTGAGCTAATCGAATACTTCTTGCCAGTAACCTTACTCAGCACATCGAAACAGAAACCACCTAGCATCCCTACTGCATACGGCAAGTGAACCGATGGGATTTTCTTGCTAAGGCTTTTCTCAACTTCAGAGACAAGCTGGTTCATGTTCAGATCAGGTTTATCAACGTAGTTGTAAACCTGATATCCCTTCTCGACATTATGGAGTTTGTACTTGATGAACTCGACGATGTTGCCAA
The DNA here is from genome assembly GCA_965119215.1 of uncultured Buttiauxella sp. Lineage (GTDB taxonomy): Bacteria > Pseudomonadota > Gammaproteobacteria > Enterobacterales > Enterobacteriaceae > Buttiauxella. The sequence continues at coordinate 56,933 of CBCPKK010000001.1, read as the reverse complement.
CATAGGCCATGGACTTGAAATTATTGCCCGCACCGACCATGGCAAATTTGCCACTGGCAATCTGTTTCAGGAGGTTGTAGACATTCCCGCGATTTCTTTCGCCGAAGATGACGGTAGGACGAATGATGGTGAGAGATCTTTCTTCTGGCGCTTCACTGTGCCAGGCACGCAGCACCTCTTCCGCCTGCCATTTACTCTTTCCATAATGATTGAAGGGATCAATTGGATGGGTTTCATCTGGATTCTTTTTGTTCAGCCCATACACTGCAACAGAGCTGGTAAAAATGATATTTTTAACGCCGTTTTTGTCCATAGCTGCGAGGACATTGCGAGTACCCTGGACATTTACATCATAGTAAAGTGACGTTGGGCTAACATCATCACGGTGTTCTGCTGCAAGAAGTACAACCGTTTGTTGCCCTGCGAAATGGTCATCCAGTGAACTTTGTTCACGGACATCACCGTTCACAGTAATGTCTGGGTAGAAGTGGCTGCCTTGTTTATCTAAATTTTTGATGTCGAATTCAAGATGTGCTGTTTCAAGAAGTCGAGTACCAACAAATCCCGACGCACCAACAAAAATAACCTTCTCTTTCATACCATACCCAGTGAGTAAAATTTGTTCAGATGAAAAGTTAAGCGTATGAAATTTCCGAATTCCAATGGCAATATTCGGTCGTATACGGTCGCTTTCATCTGATTTTGTGACAGAATTATAAACATTTAAAGCTTGATAGCCAGCATAAAAAACTGCCAATAATGATACTATATTTACTAATAAAATTTCGCTTTCTGCTATTTTTGAATATGCAGCTAATATTCCCACCTTATCTTCAGTTCCCTGGCAGAGCAAAATTCAGCCCACTAGTGTTCACATGCCGCTGGTCAACGCGGTCGATATCCACCGAACTGCGCCCCTTCTCGTTCACGGCTCGCACATTGGCAAGCGACAGCAGCGTATCGTCTTTGGCCATAAAGCGGCCGCGCACGTCCTTACGCAGGTCAAAGTTTAGCTTCAGCGCGGGCCCGACGTCCGCGTTCTGCATCACATCAACGTTTCGCAAAAACAAGTGTTGCGGCTTGTTGTGCAACTCAAGCGTTGCGCGTTTCATCACAACATTGGTTATTGCCACGAATGACGTCGCATTACCAGATGAAATCTGAATCCCCCGGCTTTTAAGCTGCATATCGGTATTATCAAGCGTGATGTCGTTGAGTTTGAAATTTTGCGGAATAGACAGGTACTTACCCTTGATCACGCCATAGCCAATAAGAAACCCTGCACTATCTTTCATATCGACATTATCAATCACGAAATTATCACAGCCGTAAATTGCTACAGTGGCGTTATCTATTCCTGCTTTCTTACTGAAAGTATGATTAATATTGCGTGCCTTTATATTACGGATAATAAAGTGCTTACCATTCTCGACGTGAACCAACTGGCGGCAGTTGCTGCCGGTAATATTCGCCACAACAAAATTCTTCACCGCCTGGTCTTCCGGGTATTCATTGTCGTAAGTACTCCCGGCAAGCCCAATGCCGATACCCCAGTTGATCTTACCGTTGGTGCAATCAATGTTATCAATTACATGGTCGGAGATAAGCAAATCGTGGTCGTTGATCGCCACGTTCCATTCAATAGCATCACCTTGTAAGTGACTAAAATGGCCGTTGGTGATCTTCACGTTTTCCATGCGATTGTGGAACCCCTGCCGCAGAATGGCGTAGTTCGCGTCGTGCACGGTAATCTGATCGATAACCAGATTGCGCATAGTACGTTTCTCTTTGCCACCGATGTAGATCTGCGTAACAGGCACAAAACCGCTCATATCAATCCCTTTGATAGTGCAATCTGAACCACGCACATCAAGGGTGATATTGTTAAAGCGCCCGCCCTTCTCCCCCACTATCTTGCAGCCGTCCTGCATCACAAAACGCCCTTTGCCATTGCCTTTTAAACCACCAGCAACGTGCAACGTTTTGCCTTCCGGCATAAAGATAGCGGTGTTGATGTTGTCGCAGACCAAATCGGCGGGGACTTTTACGGTATCAGCAGTTGAAAAGGCTTGTTTGAAGGCGGCAATCCAGTCGCCGCTGTAGAATTTTTGGACGCTGACCTCGCCTTTACCGGCTGCTGCCAGCACGCTGCGAGGTAAAATGAATGGCACCGCAGCCAGTACTGAACTGGCCTTTAACAATTTGCGGCGGGAGGATGAAAAGGAAGGAGGTGTAGATTTAAATGGTTTGCGCATACGTCCTCGTGATATTTCACTCGGTGGGTTTACAGCGTATGTAGCTGATGAGCTAATTTTTGATAGATGATTTTCTGATTAAATTCAGTTTCAACTTTTTCGCGAGCCAGGCTCAGCATCGGTTTCAGTTCACTCTCGTCAACACTGGAAAATGCCTGCAAGCAGTCAGCGAGCGCGGGGGCGTCTTTTTCCGGCACCAGCCAGCCTGAACGCCCCGCGTCTATCAATTCAGGAATGCCACTATGAACGGTAGAAATGACCGGAATACCTACCGCCATCGCTTCCATTAATGCCACGGGTATTCCTTCCATATCTCCGTCCTCGCCAGTGATTGACGGCAGCAAAAATAGGTCGGCTTCATCCAGCATCGCTTTCACTTCGTGGTTTGGTTTAAAGCCCGGCATAAACACCACATCGTCGAGCTGATACTGTTCGATAAGTGTGCGCAGGCGCGTCTCCCACGGGCCAATGCCAAGGATGTTGTAACGGAACTTCACGCCGCGTTCTTTAAGCAGCAAGCAGGCCTCAATTGCCACATGCAGGCCTTTCTTCTCGGTTAATCTCGCCACCGAGATAATCTCCAGCGTTTTAGCCGGTGCTTTTACGGCACGTTGCGAGAAACGTTCCATATCAACGCCCATACGCGAGACAGTAATTTTCTCGGCCGGACAGCCCATTTTTTGCAAGCGCCCTGCCCACAAATCGCTGATTGGCAGCATCAAGTCGCCGCGAACGAAAAGTTTTTGATATTCAGGTGTGTAGTGCGATAGAGCCTCGCGCCCTGAGATATCAATGCCGTGGAAAACCGTGGCAATTTTGCCTTCGAGCAAGCCGAGTTCACGCAGCTTTGCCGCCGTGACACCCGCAGGCCCAAAGTGGGCGATAAACACATCGGCCTGCACGGTTTGCGGGTTACGGCCACAAATAGAGGAAAGAATCAGATTGCGAGCTTCCTCGCCATAACGGGCGGTGTTTAGTGCCCGCCAGGTACGTGGGCGCAACGAACCACGCAAGGTGTTTAAAGCCCTTGATTGCAGTTTCGCCGCTTTACCCGCAGGTTCGTCCATCAGCCAGGTCGTTTTCTCGGCGAGTTGGTACTCTTTGAATGCCGAGTGCGTGTTGGTCAAATCCCCCTTCTGAATGGCGACAATTTCCACCTCGTAACCCATGTCGATAAACGCGACAATCTGGTTGAGCACAAAGGTTTCTGAGGCCACGGGGAATTTGAGCAAGAAGAAACCAACTTTCATTTATCCTCCTTAATACGGGTCAACACCGATTCCACCATACGCAGGCCGTCTTCACGTTCCGCACGCACCGCATGAGCTAAGCGCTCTTTGATGGCAGGCAGTTGCCCCAATACATCTGCGACCACACTTTGCAGTGAGCCATTAAGAAGCTGGCGGATTTCAATCGCCATTTCCGGCATCCCCAGTTGCTGCATGATGCCCGCCGATTTGTGTTCGTAATTGATGGCAATCGCTGGTGTGCCGAAGTTCATGGAAATGATTGCGGAATGCAGACGCGTGCCGACAGTCAGCTCGCATTCAGCCAGAATCTTGCCCATTTCCAGGTCGTTCAATTCATCCATAACCACATGGTATTGTTCAGGATTATTCACGTACTGACGCAGATTAAGTGCCACCATGCGGTCATCTTTGTTGTAACTATCGATGCCTGTACAAGTCGATAGCGCCAGCACCTGATAACCCTGGTCAATAATACGATTGACCACCGAGGCAAACGCCTGCTCATAGGCTTGCTGAGTGGTGCCTAAACGTTTATCGAATGGAGCCAGTTCACGCAACGTAATAGCGACCGTTTTTTTACGCTTGATGACATCGAACCAATGCTGCACCGCGTAACTCGGTACAAAACTGTCATTGTGATGTTCCACAAGCCAGGCGGTATCTACGCCATGTTCCACTTTGCAGCTATCAATGTTGCTCTGCATCATTAAATTAAGGCTGACAGTTTCACGCAAAATCAAAGCCTTCGCGTTGCCAAACACATAGCTTGCCAGATGATTAAACTGCGCATCCTGGAATGGCCCCACGCTGTGGCCAATCATGTACACCGGCTTTTTCGCCATAAAGCTGCACAACGCGTGCTCGAACTGCGAAACACCATACAAATCGACAAAGAACGAGCCGCCGACCTGAATAATCGCATCATATTTTTGCAGTGATTTCACAAAATCGATAAAACCCTGCGGGATGGAAATATTGCGCAGACGCCCGTTATCAGTGGCTTTCGCCAGCAAAACCTGGTGCTGATATTTACGCCTCAGCACTTTCTTAACTCGCCCCACCAGCCCGACAGCGTTGTTATGTTGCTTCATCTGCTTATACAGGCCGTCGCCCATCACCGGGCGGCCCAGCAACCAGGCGGAACTCACCGGATAACGGCTCATGACATCAACCTGCACGGATTCATCAACGGTGGTAATCGCATCAATCAGCCCGCGCAAAATGGCGCTATCACCGCGATTACCGCAGGTGTGGTTGCCAAGAATTAATAATTTCATAGTAATCAGACCTCTTAGGGGTTTTTAGCTTGCGCGAAGCAGCGTTTTCAAACGATCGTTACGGCAAAACTGGCGTTTCATCTCAACCACCAGCGCATTGCGGGACACCGCCAGCATGACGATAAAGGCCAATGCCCCAGCCGCAATTTGTACGCCCAACAACAGGCCGAGCGAGAGCTGCCCTTTCAGGGCAATGCCCAGAGCAGCGCTAACTACAACGGTTGGAATGGAAAGGTAAAACGGCAGCCAGATACTTTGAATGTATTGGCGATAGCTGGAACCGAGCACGGGCTTAATCATGATGAAATAGCTCAGTACGGTGTTCACCACCTGCACAAACAAGAAACCCAGTGTGACACCCAGCGCACCGGCCATATGCCCACCGACAATAATCGCCGGGATAAACAAACAGGTTTTGAAGACATTGAATTTAAAGCTGATATCGACACGCGCTTTTGCCATCAGCAACGATCCAATCGGGTTACCAATGGAGCGCAACAGGCCAACCACGCACAGCAATTGCAGAATCGGCGTAATAAACTGCCATTTCTCACCAAACACCAGCGGTACAAAATTGTTCGACACGACTAAAAGGCCGAGCAGCGCCGGGAAGTTAATGATCCCGACAATCGACAGCAGTTTGTAGAAATTGATGCGTAACTTGTCGGTATCATCCTGGATTTTGGCAAAGGCCGGGAATAACACGCGGGTAATAATCGGGTTCAGTTTCATCGGCGGTACCACCGCCACGTTATAGGCGAGGTTGTAACCACCGGCGATGCTCGCACCGAGAATGCGTGCCAGCACTAACGTTGAAAGGTTGGTATTCACATAGTTAATGATGCTATCGGCTGTCAGCCACGCGCCAAATTTTAAATTGGAGCTGACGGATTTCAGCGAGAAGTGCAGGCCGGGGCGATAAATCTTGCGGCCAAAGAAACCAAACAACGTCGTGCGCACCACGGTATTCACCAGGTAACCTATAATCGCGGTCATGGCGAACGGATAATACATTGCTGCACCAACCGTCACGCTAAAACCAGCCAACACCGATACCGTTTCAATAGAGCCAATCTTTGAAAACTCCATTTCCTTTTGCATCAATGCGCGGAACTGTTGGCCGTGGGGAATAACGATAAAAGCAAACGACAGCGTTTTAATCAGCGGTGACAGCGCCGGGGCATGCAGTACCTGAGCGATAAAATCGCTCAGTAAAAACACCATCGCAAACACCACTAAACCCAGGCCCACATTCAACCAGTACAGCGTGGTTAACTCAAGATGGCTTATCTCTTTGCGCTGGATAATCGAGTTGGCGATACCAAAATCTGACAGCGTATCGGCCAGCGCAATAATAACCAGTGACACCGTCAGCAAACCAAACTCGTGATTGTCGACAATGCGCGCCAGCACCGTCATCTGCACCAGGCCAAGGCTAATAATAATCACCGTAGCGATGGCTGACCATTTGGCGCCGCTGATGGTTTTTTCTCTCAGACTCATGGGTGATTTCCGTTAATAGGCGGCTTTGTTAACAAAGCCTTTGAAGATGGTCAAAAAGACAATTTTGATGTCAAACCACAGGCTCCATTCGCGGATGTACTCAAGGTCAAATTCAACGCGTTTTTCCATTTTCTCAAGCGTGTCGGTTTCGCCGCGCCAGCCGTTTATCTGCGCCCAACCGGTGATCCCCGGCTTCACTTTATGGCGCAACATGTAGCCTTCAATCAGCGAACGATACTGTTCGTTATGGGCAACTGCATGCGGGCGTGGGCCGACAATCGACATCTCACCCATCAGCACATTGATAAATTGCGGCAGTTCATCAAGGGAAGTGCGGCGCAGGAAATTTCCCACTGGCGTAATACGCTTATCGCCTTTGGTGGCCTGAGTGACCACCGCGTCATTTTCCATCACCTTCATAGAACGGAATTTCCAGACTTTGATAGGTTTCCCGTCCATGCCGTAGCGCATCTGGCGGAAGATAACCGGCCCAGGCGAAGTCAGTTTCACCGTCGCACTGATGCACAGCAGCACCGGGGAAATAAACAGCAGGATCATCGTGGACAGCACAATGTCCTCAAGACGTTTCATCACTCGATTAATGCCATTTAGTGGCGTATCAAACAGCGGCACGACCGGCACGCCGTTAACTTCTTCGGTACGGGAGTTCAGAATATTGAAGGTAAAAACATCCGGGATCAGCATCACTGAGCAGGTGGTGTCCGTCAGTTCACGTACCAGCGTTTTGATTCGCGCTTCTTCACTCATCGCCATCGCGATATAGATATTATCGATGCGCCCTGCTCGAGCCTGCTCAACCAAATCTGCGAAACAGCCCGCATAATCACCATGTTGCGAAGCTGGCTGTTCGTCGTCATAAACACCCAGAACGTCAAAGCCCAGCCACGGTTCGTTACGGAAACTTTCAGCCAGCGTATAACCCACTGGCAGCGAACCTGCGATGGCGATGCGGCGTGTGTTGTAGCCCATATTGCGCAGCCAACCGGCACCAAAGCGAATAAACGCGCGGCAGAAAACCATGCCGAAACTGGTCAGCACATACCACGCAAGATAAACCCAGAAAGAGCCATCAAAGTCAGGATTAAATGCCAGCAAACCGGCACTGAAAATCAGGCTCAGCGTCCAGTTTTGCAGCAGCAACATCAGTTCGCTGGTCATTCGCACGCCGCGCCATGACCGATAAAAATCTGTAATTCCCCCGATCATCTGGAAGACCACGAGGGCAAGCAACGCCATCAGCAAATGCATGTACAAAAACGGTAATGCGTTGACCTGACACACCACCCACAACCCAACAAACATAATGGTTATGTCGGAAAAACGTTGCACCATTGAGATTAACGATGCGTTCGTTTTTGGCAGCTCGCGCTTTTTTAGGTTTGTCATCGTTTTACCTTTGTTAACTATTGTTCTCACGGACCCCACCCCAACCCTCCCCTTTCCAGGGGAGGGAGCTTAACGTCTTTAACTCCTCAAACGTCCTTTAGCTCCTCCCCCTGGAAAGGGGGAGGCTGGGAGGGGGTCGGTGAGGGCGACCCGTGCCAATCAAATTACTGATTCAGCAGTTCCATAATTTCCCGCGTTCGCGCCTGCATCAGCTGCTCATTGCCACGCGATTCCACATTCAGGCGCACCACCGGCTCGGTATTTGAGCTGCGCAAATTAAAGCGCCAGTCGCTGAATGCCATACTCACGCCGTCGGTGTTGTCCACATCTGTTGCGTGTGGGGCAAAGTGCTGCTGCACGCGTTCAATGGCAACGGCCGGGTCAGCCAGTTTGCTGTTGATTTCACCGCTTGCTGGCCACGCCGCCATACGGTCGTGGACCAGTTCGCCCAGCGTTTTACCTTTCAGGCACAGCAACTCCGTCACCAGCAGCCACGGGATCATCCCACTGTCGCAGTAGGCAAAATCGCGGAAGTAGTGATGCGCGCTCATTTCGCCACCGTAAATGGCATCTTCCAGGCGCATACGCTCTTTGATAAACGCATGTCCGGTTTTCGACATCACTGGCGTGCCACCTGCGCGCTCAACGATATCCACCGTGTTCCATGACAGGCGCGGGTCGTGAATAATCTTCGCGCCCGGCTGTTTTTCGAGGAACGCCGCCGCCAGCAGGCCAACGATGTAATACCCTTCGATAAACTGCCCTTTCTCATCGAACAGGAAGCAGCGGTCGAAATCACCGTCAAAAGCGATGCCCATATCCGCGCCGTGTTCAATTACCGCGTTGCGGGTGTCGTCGCGGCATTCAGGCAACAGTGGATTAGGGATACCGTTCGGGAAATTACCGTCTGGCTGGTTGTGTACTTTGATGAACGTCAGCGGCACGTTCAGGGATTTAAAACGCGCTTCGATGGCATCAACAATCGGGCCAGCCGCGCCGTTACCGGAGTTAATCACCAGCTTCAGCGGCTTGATATTGTTGACGTTGATGTACGAGAACAAATGGTCGATGTACGCCTCAACCACGGAAACCTTCTGGTAGCTGCCGCGCTTTGCAGTGTTTACCGGTGGGAAATCATTGGCTTCTGCCAGGCGTTGCACATCGCGCAGGCCGGTGTCACCGCTGATTGGCCGCGCGCCTTCACGCACCAGCTTCATGCCGTTGTAGTCCATCGGGTTATGGCTGGCAGTCACTTCAATGCCGCCGTCCACATCCAGATGCCAGGTGGCAAAATAGATTTCTTCGGTGCCGGACAGGCCGATATCCAGCACGTCCACGCCTGCATCCTGCAAACCTTTCGCCAGCGCCAGTTTCAGCGCTTCGCTGGTCAGGCGCACATCTCCGCCCAGCACAATCGTTTTCGGTTTCAGGTATTCGCCATACGCGCGGCCAATACGCTCCGCGATGTCTTCGTTCAGCTCATCGCCCAGGCGACCACGGATGTCATAGGCTTTAAAACAGGTTAACTTTTGCACGTTTTAGTCTCCTCCAGGCAACAGTTGCCCAACCCACAGGGTTTGCCTGCGGGGACTCATGAATTTTTTATTGGTTAAATACGCCCGTAGCGATCTTTAAAACGGACGATATCGTCTTCTTCGAGGTAAGTGCCGGAACGCACTTCAATCAGGTCGAGCGGAATTTTTCCGGGGTTTTCCAGGCAGTGCGTCACGCCCAGAGGGATGTAGATGGACTCATTTTCACCCAGCAGTTTTATCTCTTCACCCAGTGTCACTTTCGCGGTGCCCGCCACCACAATCCAGTGCTCGGCGCGGTGGTGGTGCATCTGTAAAGACAGCCCTTCACCCGGTTTCACGGTGATGCGTTTCACCTGGTAACGTTCGCCTTCGTCAATGGAGTCGTATTTGCCCCACGGACGATACACTTCACGGTGTTTGTGGTGTTCGTGGCGGCCATCGAATTTGATTTGCTCAACGACTTTCTTCACGCTTTGAACGTGGTCGCGGTCGGCAATCAGCACGGCATCTTTGGTCTGCACAATCACCAGATCTTTCACGCCAACCGTGGTCACCAGACCAGACTCGGCATAGATGTAGCTGTTTTCTGTGTCATGGCTGATGACATCGCCATGGTGCACATTGCCCTGCGGGTTTTTGGTGCTGATTTCCCACAGTGATGACCACGAGCCGACATCGCTCCAGCCCGCGTCCATCGGCACCACTACCGCATCGGCGGTTTTTTCCATCACTGCATAGTCAATGGATTCGTCCGGGCAGCTCAGGAACGCGGCTTCATCAACGCGTACAAAATCGAGATCCGGGTCGACGTTCGCCATCGCTTTTTCGCAGGCGCTCAGAATGTCCGGGCGGAATTTTTTCAGTTCTTCCAGATAACGTCTGGCGCGGAACAGGAACATACCGCTGTTCCAGTAATATTCACCGCTGGCGACGTAAGCCTGCGCGGTATCGATATCCGGCTTTTCGACAAACTGCGCCACACCGAACGCGACAGCATCCGCACCTGGTGCGTTCGCCGTTGTAACTTCACCACGGCGAATATAGCCATAACCGGTTTCTGGTAGATCAGGAACGATGCCAAACGTCACCAGTTTTCCCGCTTCGGCATACGGTTGCGCGTTACGCACCGCATCACGAAATGCCTCTTCGTTCTCAATCACATGGTCAGCGGCAAGCACCAGCATCAGCGGATCGTTATCAGGCTGATGACGGATAGCGGCAAGTGCGGCCAGTGCGATAGCCGGTGCCGTGTTACGTCCGGCAGGCTCGAGCACAATATTTTCCGTCAGCTTGTTCAGCTCACGCAGTTGCTCGGCAACAATAAAACGATGTTCTTCGTTGCAAATCACCACCGGGCTTTCGCACTCCACGCCGTTTAAGCGGCTGATGGTGGTTTGCAACATGGTCAGTTTCCCTTTCAGGCACAGGAACTGTTTCGGGTAAAGCACGCGGGACAACGGCCATAAACGGCTGCCGTTTCCTCCAGCCATGATCACCGGATAAAGTTGGCTCATTTTTAACCCCGAATGTCAGCAATAAATTGATTCAGCACGCTATTTTTCTCAAGCGTGCGCTCGGCATATTCACATGCCACCGTGTTGTGTACCGGCAATTGCAGGCAACGCTCGATTCCATCGGCTAACGCATCAACCGATTCAGGCTCTACACACACGGCAATACCGGAATACGCATCGCAAAGTTGGCCGAGTTCGGTATCCGGTTCTGCGGTAATCACCGCATTGCCGCCCACGGCAAGAATATTGGTCAGTTTTGAAGGTAATACGGCGTCTGCTGCACCCCGACGTTGAATCACCAGATGGCAATCCGCCAGGCTCAGTAGCGCAGGCAGCGCGTTGTAAGGCTGTAACGGGTGGAACACCAGGTTTTGCAAACCTCGCTCCTGCGCCAGTTTTTTCAGGCGCGCGGTACCGCCGCCCTGCCCAACAATGACAAACAAATACGGCTTGTCAGCAAAACGCTCGGCAACCTCAATAACCGTTTCCAGCCCCTGTTTTTCCCCGATATTGCCGGAATAAAGTATGATTTTTTTATCATCAGGGAGTTGCAGATTGTTGCGCACGGCCAGGATTTCCTCAGGCAAAATCCCCTGGAAACGCTCTACTTCCGACCAGTTAGGAAAGAAGATCACTTTGTTCGGATCGACGCCCTTTTCTGCCGCTTTGTTCATCATCGAACGGGAAATAGTCGAAACGTTATCCACGTTGTGCAGGCCGCTCTGCTCAAAGCGCTGAGCCAGACGGGCCACTTTGCCCTGTTTTTTGCCCGCCATCCCCAAACCGAGCATGGCGTCCACTTCGTAATCCTGGATATGCAGCAGCGTACGAGCTCCACTCAGTTTTGCCAGCAGGCGCATGCCTGGAACACAAAACAGCGTGGGCACTACGCCAATAATGCGATCCGGCTTCCAGCGACGTTGCGCCAGTAGCGGGAAGAACGAACTCAGCGCAAAGCTGCCCAGATGGATCAGGCGCTTTAACGTTGAAGGTTGTTTTGGCACATACAGCGGGCAGCGCCAGACGGTCGCCGCGCCGACTTCTTTTTTATACTTCCAGGCGCAATAATCTGGATGCACTTCCCAAACCGGATAATAAGGCGGTGCGGTGATGACTCGCACCTCGTGGCCCTGGCTCGTCATCCACTCCACCATCTCGCCGGTATATTTACCGATGCCCGTCAGCTCCGGTGAATAGTTAATGCCATAGACCAGAATCTTCATTTACACATTATCCTTCAGCCTGCTTCTGCGTTGGCTGCACCTGCTCACCCCAGTCACTTACTTGAGTAAGCTCCTGGGGATTCTCAGGTTTGCCGCCTTGATCCAGGCCGAATGATTTCGTGTAATAGCCTGGAGCTTGTGCGCATTTCTCCGCAAGGAAATAGGCGCGACTGTTGTCATGTACATCGTCGCGAACCAGCAATTTCTCAGGCATTAACCACAGGTAATCGCTGTGTTGTGCGTCCGGTAACTTCAGCGCATCGGCATCCACACGCAGACGGAACCCCAGCACGATGTAGTGCGTGGAAAAATCTGGCCCGGAGAAGTTGTCGTCATAAAAGTGCTGCCACACGCCGTAAAACTCGCCGTCAGAGAGAGTGAAACGCGTGCCTAATTCGGCTTCGGTTAAGCGAGCAAAAGCCCGCTCCAGCGTTTCATCTTTCTGCACCCGCCCACCCGGCACGAACCAAAAGTTTTGCGCCGGACGCTGGGTACGTTGCCCCAGCAGGAACTCACCAGCCTGATTTTCGACAATCAGATCGATAGAGATAAGCGGCGTAGAACGCACGACGGTTGAGAAATCTTCAGCACTCAGAAACATACTTACCCCCGGAACCGCTGCTGATTTTCGAGGAACCACTGGTACGTGCTGGCAAGACCCGGCTCCAGCGTGATTTCCGGATACCAACCCAGACGACGCAAACGCATCACATCCAGCAGTTTGCGCGGCGTACCATCGGGTTTGGTAGCATCAAACACCACGCGCCCACGGTAGCCCGTCACTTTGGCGATGGTTTGCGCCAGCTCGCGAATAGTGCAGTCAACACCGGTACCCACGTTGATGTGCGAAAGCATCGGCTCGGTATGTTCCTGCCACACTTCGTGGTCCAGTTCCATCACATGGATGCTGGCGGCGGCCATATCGTCAACGTGCAGAAATTCGCGCATTGGCGTGCCACTTCCCCACACCACCACGTCCGGTAAATTCTGCTGAGTCGCTTCGTGGAAACGACGCAGCAAGGCCGGAATGACATGCGAATTGCTCGGGTGGAAATTATCGTGCGGGCCATACAAATTGGTTGGCATCACCGAGCGATAATCACGACCGTACTGGCGGTTATAGGACTCGCACAGTTTGATGCCTGCGATTTTAGCAATCGCATACGGCTCGTTCGTCGCCTCAAGCGTGCCTTGCAACAGCTCGCTTTCCGCCATTGGCTGGTTGGCCATTTTTGGATAGATGCAAGATGAACCGAGGAACAGCAACTTATTCACGTTGTGCGTATGCGCGCTGTGAATAATGTTGCTCTCAATCATCATGTTCTCGTAGATAAAGTCCGCTGGATAAGTATTGTTCGCGACAATACCGCCCACTTTCGCCGCCGCCAGGTAAACCTGGTCGATACGCTGCTCGGCGAAAAAGGCGTTAACTGCCGCGCCATCCAACAGATTCAGTTCATCGCGGCCACGCAGCACTAACTCAATATCAGCGCGTTGCTCAAGCTGGCGGACGATGGCGGAACCGACCATCCCTCGATGGCCGGCAACAAAGATACGTTGTTTATTCATGCTCAGGACTCCAGCGCGATGGCAACCTCGTAACCGTGGGCTTTGAGCAGCGAGTGTTTCTTCGCCGCTTCCAGATCTTTGGCCACCATTTCGCCGACCATCTCTTGCAGCGTGATCTCTGGTTTCCAGCCCAGTTTTTCGTGTGCTTTGGTTGGGTCGCCCAGCAGGGTTTCCACTTCAGCAGGACGGAAGTAACGCGGATCAACAGAAACAATCACATCGCCCGCTTTCACGCCCGGTGCGTCATGGCCGGTGACCGAAACCACAATGCCTTTTTCTTCTACGCCGTTGCCTTCAAAGCGCAATTTGATACCCAGCTGTGCTGCCGCCATTTCAACGAATTGACGCACGGAATACTGCACGCCGGTCGCAATCACGAAGTCTTCTGGGTGGTCTTGTTGCAGCATCATCCACTGCATTTTCACGTAGTCTTTGGCATGGCCCCAGTCACGCAGGGAATCCATGTTGCCCAGATACAGGCATTTTTCCAGGCCCTGAGCAATGTTGGCGATAGCGCGGGTGATTTTACGCGTCACGAACGTTTCGCCACGGCGTGGAGATTCGTGGTTGAACAGAATGCCGTTACAGGCGTACATGCCGTAGGATTCGCGGTAGTTTACGGTTATCCAGTAAGCGTAAAGTTTCGCAACGGCATACGGGGAACGTGGGTAGAAAGGCGTGGTTTCTTTCTGCGGGGTTTCTTGCACCAGACCGTACAGCTCAGAGGTGGACGCCTGGTAGAAACGGGTTTTCTTCTCAAGCCCTAAGAAACGAATCGCTTCCAGCAGACGCAAAGTGCCCATCGCATCAACATCGGCGGTGTATTCCGGTGATTCAAAAGAAACCGCTACGTGGCTCATTGCGCCCAGGTTATACACTTCATCCGGCTGCACTTCGGAAAGAATACGGGTCAGGTTTGAGCTGTCCGTCAGATCACCGTAGTGCAGATGGAATTTTGGATTGCTGGTATGCGGGTCCTGGTAAATATGGTCAACACGTTCAGTATTGAAAGAAGAGGCACGGCGCTTGATGCCATGTACTTCGTAACCTTTTTCCAGCAACAGTTCTGCCAGATAGGAGCCGTCTTGTCCGGTTACACCCGTGATGAGAGCTACTTTAGTCATAATAATTCCTATGATTGAAGATAAGTTTAAGCGCCTTATTGATAAATAAAGGCTTTACGCTCGAGAGCGTATTTTTACTGCTGGGTTACCCCGGCAAACGGCATTCGCCGGTAATGATTTATAAATGCTGCTGCGGGCACCCACGACGGTGCCATCGCCAATCGTCACACCAGGTGAAACAAATACATCAGTTGCCAACCAGCATTTTTCGCCAATGACAATCGGTGTGGCGGTAATATCAAAATGCTTGCTCATATAATCGTGGCTACCGGTACACAAATAACACTTTTGTGACACTACGGAATTTGCACCAATGTTAATTTCACCCAACGTATATAACACCGCGTCATCACCTACCCAGGCATAGTCACCCAACGTTAATTTCCACGGATAGGTAATTTTAACCGATGGGCGAATAACGACACCCTTGCCAATTTTCGCGCCAAATAACCGTAATAAAAATGCACGCCAGCGATATAACACTTGTGGAGACCAGGCAAACAATGTTGCCTGAACAGCCCACCACAATTGAACTTTTATAGGATTGCCACCCCGAAAACCTTTCGGCACCGAGAAGCCCTTTAATTCCTGCATAATATTTCCTTATGGCAACCACACGACAACTACGCTTTGTTATACAGCGCCTTTGCTTTACCAGTGGTACGCAAACGAAGCTTGAAGGATAATTCTGCAATAAAACCCGGCACGCCTAATATTTTGCGCTGAACGTTTTTAGCATCACGGCATAATTCAATATTGTTAGACGTTGAAACACCGCCCATGGAAAACTCAGACACCATCCCCTTGACGCGTTTAAATGCATGACCACTTTTATACATTTTGGCTGCTAATGCATAATCAGAGGAGACTTTATATTGCAGATCGTAGGGGTATTTTCTCAGCCCTGAGAGCGGGAAAAATATCGCCTGATGGCTGGCGGGCAGGCTATGGTAAATATACCAACCCAGCTTGGCGCGTCGCTCTATTTTTGTACCATCGCCAAAATCTAATAAGGCATCGCCTATGATCATCGAATTGTCGGCTGGCGGTACAGCGGCAAGCTGGTGAGCAACTTGCGCAATATCCTGGTGGAAGATATCACCCGAATTAAGGAACAAGGCATAGCGGCCCTGCGCCATATCAATGCCCTTGTTCATCGCATCATAAATGCCGTTATCTTTCTCACTGACGTAGCGTAAACTGTACTGCCCATTGAGGTTTTCAAGGAACTGCGCCGTGCCATCATTTGAGCCGCCATCAACCACAATCCATTCAAATGTGATACCAGGCACCTTCGCTAAGTGAGCCAGCGACTGCCAGGTTTTTTCAATCCCAGCGAGATTTTTCCAGGCAACAGTGATGACACTTAATAGCATTATTATTGACCTCAGGTGTTCGTAATATTAAGTGCCTTACGTAAAATAAACGGGCACACAATTAAAAACGCATATTCAGGGCTAAAAATTGAGCCAGTGAAAAATAATGACATGGGTGTGAAAAGCCATAATTGCACGCGATAATTTTCGTTATTACCAAACGCAGTGCGCATCATTTTAAAGACTTTCCAAAGATACCAACCCGTTAATAATACGGCGAACCATGAGAAGTAAATAATTAACAGGTATAAGCCATTGTCTACTGTTTTACCGACATCCGCACCGTTAAAGATTCCGAATGATGCAACATATTCATATAAAGAACCGAACCGCACTACCCCATCAATATTGGTCAAAGAGTACCCGACCATCGCTAATGGGCCAATAATACGGTAATACGATGACGAACCTTCCGTTCCTAAATCACCAAGGCGTGTTGCGATATAAGGGAAAGCAAAAACCAACCCCACTAAAAATACGGATAAAGATATAATCGCCAGTGGTAACTTTTTCTTTATGGCATTTTTGTTAAGGTACTGGAACGCCCATTCGAGAAGATAAAACAGGATAAATGTCATTACCCCTGAAAACGATCCCGAAAGAATTATCCCGAGAAGAATCATACCATCAGTTTTTGGTGTTTTGATACCGAACTGTTTGATGCTGAGCCAAATTGAGATTAATGCCAGAGCAAAAAATGCTGGTTCAAAATAAAGTGCCGTCGTTCGCTTGCCCCCGAAGCTAATAAAGTTCAGAACATAGCTATTACTGTATATAAGAAACTTCGAAATTTTCTCAATTAGACTGCTGCCACCAGTAAGAATAATCTGTGCCATTTCTGCCGCAGCCAGCGTAACAATAATGCCGACCACACCATAAAATAACCTTAGTATCTTGCGGTGATTGTGCTGTGAAATAGTTTTGAAGCGGCAACTCCAGGTCATCGCCAGAATCAGCACGATATAAACGAACAATAATGTCGAGGTGACGTATTTGCTGGCATCAAGCGATTGGCCAAAGATGTAGTTAAATGCAGTCAGTCCGGCACCGATACCCAGCGCAATCATCAACTTTTTGATGCTAATGCGTTCAATATACAAAAAGAGGATGGCGGGTAAAAAGGTCACTATCGTTATCGGAAAACTTTCGCCGAGTGAGGCCAACTTGATGTTGACCACCAGATAGATAAACGGCAGCAGCAGATAACTACAGATTCTGATAGAACGAGACATATTCCTCCAGCATCTGTTGTCCACTAAACGCCTGGCGACTCGCCGTTTTGAAAGTCTGCAAATCCTGGCCAAACACCTGCTGTGCCAGTGGCTCTTTGAGCATGGTCACCAGTTCGAGCACTCGCGCATCGCTAAAGGTTTTGCCACCCACTTTGCGCAGCACTTCATCAGCGGCTTCGCTTTTTGTGGCGATAACCGGCACACCAATCGACAACGCTTCACACAGAATCAGCGGGTAGTTATCCACCTGCGAACTAAAGACCAGGGAGTCCATTTCGTTGAGCTGGCTCATCAGCGCTTTTTTATCGGTCATGTAGCCGTGGTTAATCACGTTCGGACCATTAAACGGTGAAAACTTGCCAAACGTATGCAGTTCAATACTGTCGCCCAGCGCCATTATTGCCTGCACCAGTTGCTGATTGGTTTTGCCGTCATAGCGCAAGTCATGCGCCACTACCGCGACTTTTGGTTTTTCGCCTGCGGCTTGCATCAGGGGTAATTCAGCCAGAATCGCTTCGGTCGCCACATCAATCCCGTTGTTGATGATTTTGCAGCGCCCTGCCCCGTAGATACGATTAAACGCATCAGCGACATGCTGGCTTGGTGAAATAAACTGGCAGCCCAGCGCCAACATTTCGCGGAACAGCTGACGCTTGCTATCTATCAGAAGATGGGCGCGGTCTGTTTTCACCGGCGGGTAGTTATCTAAAGTCGGACATTTCTGGCAGCCGGTTTTCCAGCCTTCACAACCGTCCAGAAACGCACAGCGGCCAGTAATGCTCCAGTGGTCGTGCAGCGTCCAGACAAAAGTGACATCCGATTTATGCGCTTTGACGCGTTGGCAAAACGCCACCATTTCTTCAAGATTCAGCCAGTAACTGTGTACCACGTGGAAATGCAGCACCACTGGCTCTTTCGCGCGGGTCACTTTGCGATACAGGTTATTCAGGTTGCCGAACGGGTCGCGGTTGAAAAAGCGAAATAGCACGATGTTAGCGATAGAAGTCAGACGTGGCGTGTGTTTTTCAACATCCTGGAATTTATCGTGGCTGGCGCTTTTCTTGCCGCCTTTGCCGTAACCGTAGATAAAGCGCGAACTGAAACCCGCCGCGCGTGCTCGCTGGTGAAGATCCAGCGCCACACCCGCAGCACCGCCTTCAGCCAGGCGCACATTAAATTGCATGATATTCATTTAATTACCTTTATCCGCGCTTTCTCGCCCACCACCAGCGCGTTATCTGGCACATTATCCAGCACCACACTTCCCGCGCCGACGACGACGTTATTACCCACGGTGATGTCACCAATAATCACCACGTTGGCACCCAGCTCAACGCCGTTGCCAATCACCGGGCAATCATTGCTTTGGCTGCGGTTACCGATAGTGACACCGTGGCGAATGGTGAAATCATCCCCGGCGACCACGAATTTATTGATGACCACGGCATAACCGTGGTGAATGGTAAAACGCCGTCCGATGGTCGCTCCCGCCTGGATTTCATAGCCAAACAGGCATTCGGTCACAAAGCGATATAGCAGGATTATTGGGGCTGCCCAGAGGTTGTTGATGACGCTTTTTTTACGCCACACGGAACAAAAATGTGCGATGCGGTAGGCCATCACCATGCAGCAAGGGCGCAGGCTCCAGGAGTTTGCTCGTAGGTCTTCAAGCACGTTTATTTCCCCCGTAATCCATCAGCAAGACGTTTGGTATTACGCACGCTCAGCAGGGCTAATAATGTGCGTAAAGACATACGCTTATTGCGGATCTGGTAGAGCGTAAACAGCTGGTATTTCTTGCTGGCACGGTCGAATTTGTCTTTGTGCTTTTGATAGAAGTGAAAATAACCGGCAAACTTTTTCGGTGATTTGGTTATCTGCATTTCGCCGTGGTTGATATGCAAAATTTGCGTGGCTTCTTCCACTTTCCACGGTTGACCGTATTCCACCACCATGCGCAGGAAAATGTCGTAATCCTGAGCGGCGGTGAGGCTGGTGTCGAACAAGCACGCTCTGAAGCGATCGGCATAGGTAAAGACCTGATTGCCAATAATATTGCGCTTATAAAATAGCTTTAATGAAAATGGTGATTTCGGATACAGCGGCAAACTTGCCGGTTGTGAGTACACCTGCCCTTCACAAACGTAATCATTGGCGTACAAAAAGGCGTGCGTCACCAGTTGGTGTTTGTGCTCGAGAAAGACCGACAGACGGTTGGGCGTCCATTCATCATCGTCATCAATACCCGTAATCAACTCGCCCGTCGCCTGGCTGATGGCCTGGTTGCGCACCGAGCAAGCGCCAGAATTGAAATCATTGCGGATATAACGCACGCGTTTATCGTCAAGATCCTCAACAAAGCGCTGAAGCTGTTCATATGAAGAAGAACAGTCGTCAACGATGAGCATTTCCCAGTGTTCATAATCCTGGCGCAGCACAGAGTTAATGGCGCGAATGGCCAACTGCTGGCGGTTCCAGGTAGGCATATAAATAGAAATAAGTGGGCGCGATGTAGTGTTATTCATGACACTCCCCAAAAAAGTCTTGTTATGACGAGAAGGTAAAACCGTGGACCCCACCCCAACCCTCCCCTGGCAAGGAGAGGGAGTATTTAGCTCCTTTAGCTCCCCCCTGAAACGGGGAGGGAGCAGTTAACGCTTTTAGCTCCTCCCCCTGACAAGGGGGAGGTTGGGAGGGGGTCAGGGCATTGGTATTAGGTTACCGTCGGCTATTTCGCGTCAGATTTATATTCGTACTCGTAGTAACCGTAATCCTCGTAACCTGCCGCTCGGCGAAAGATTGAGTTCAGGATCACGCCGCGAACGGTGATGCCGTTTTGCTCAAAACGACTCAGACTGGTTTCGACTTCTTTGAGCGTATTAACCGCGTAACGCGCCACCATCAGCGTGGTGCCTGCATGGCGGCCAACAACGGCGGCGTCAGTAACGGCGAGAATTGGCGGGGTATCGATTAACACCAGGTCGTAATTCTTGCTTGCCCATGCCACCAGCTCGCCAAAACGCTCGCTCATCAGCAGCTCAGAAGGATTCGACGGCACTGTTCCACGGGGAACGAGGTCAAAATTAGGTACCGAGGTTTTCTGGGCGCAGCGGGTAATGTCTGCCTGCCCGGTCAGCACTTCCGCCAGGCCATTGGTGTTGGTGGTGCCCAACAGTTCGTGGGTATAGCCTTTGCGCATATCGCAGTCGATCAGCAGCACGCGCTTGTTGGTCTGGCTGATCACCGCCGCCAGGTTGGCGCAGACAAACGTTTTACCGATAGACGGGCTAACCCCTGTCAGCATCAGCACATTGTTCGATGCCTGCATCATGGCGAAGTGCAAACTGGTGCGCAGGCTGCGAATCGCTTCAATGGCCAGATCCGTAGGATTTCCCACCGCCAGCAATTGGCTCTGCTTATTACGCTTCGCCCCTTTGACGTTGCGCACCGTGGCGTTATCGCGGGATTTTTGCCATTCAGAAAGAGGGATGCTGGCGTAAACACCAATTCCCGCTTCTTCCAGTACCGCCGGGCTTTCAATGCCGCGATTAAACAGGGAACGCAACAGCACGCCCATGATGGATAACATCAGGCCAAGAATAATGCTGCCGAGAATAATCAGCGCACGCTGCGGTTTGACCATGCCCGGCTGGGCAATCGCTGGGTCAACGATACGCACATCGCCAACGGTGCTGGCTTCGGTGATTTTCAGCTCTTGCTGTTTGTTTAACAGCTGCATGTAAACCTGCTGGCCGGATTCCACGTCACGCGTTAAACGCACAATTTCTTGCTGCGTTTTCGGCATCGCCGTGACACGCCCATTCAGTCGTGCCTTTTCATCAAGCAACGTCTGACGCTTTTCAAGTAACGTGCGGTAAGCCGGGTGAACTTTGGTATACAGCTTGGAAATTTCGGCCTCTTTGAAGGTCAACTCGTTGAGCTGCGCGTCAATGTTCACCATGGTGTCGAGGACAGATTTTGCCTCAAGCGACAGGTCAACCGAGTCTTGCTGCTGGCGATAAGCGTTGAGTTTGTTTTCTGCGGCATCAAGACGAGTACGCACTTCCGGCAACTGTTCCGCGAGGAATTTAAGGCTTTTCGCCGCTTCTTCCGATTTGCGCTGCACGTTCTGTTCAAGATAGTTGCGCGTGATGCTGTCCAGAATGTCGCGGATTCTACCCGGATCTTCACCGGTATAAGACAGGCTTAACACTCCGGTATCTTTGCCATTTTCCGCCACCGTCAGGTTGCCCTGAAGCTGGTTAATCATGCCAAGCGTTGAGTATTTGGTGACTGTAAAGGTGTCGCCCACTTGCGCTTTAATAGCGCTCACGGTCATCGCGATGCCATCTTTATTCAGC
This sequence comes from uncultured Buttiauxella sp., assembly GCA_965119215.1. Taxonomy (GTDB): domain Bacteria; phylum Pseudomonadota; class Gammaproteobacteria; order Enterobacterales; family Enterobacteriaceae; genus Buttiauxella. The sequence goes on along the minus strand of CBCPKK010000001.1, from coordinate 35,307 downwards.
GGTTGTCCAACCTGCCCTTTGGCGCTAAATCCGTTATCGCTGGTCAGCAGATATTGTGTTGGGCTCAGCACTTCGACGGTGAATACGTTTTTGCCCTGGCCTGCCGGAAGGGTAAAGGTATCGACATTAACAGTGTCGTTCTGGCGGCCTTGCAGCCTGTCCCAACCGGCACCCAACAGCCAGAAACTGTTTTTTACGACCGAGATATCCAGGTTGAGATCGTCGACGGTTTTCCCTAATACCAGGCGCGACTGAATCAACTGCATTTCAGCAGCAGAAGCAGGCGGCTTGTTGGAAAGTGCGGAGCTAATGTCATTGACCAGTGAGTTACCGGCGTTTTGTTCGATTTGTACCAGCGCATCTGCTTTATAAATTGGCGTGGCAAACATCGCATAGACCGCAGCCAATAAAGCAAAGATTGCGGTGATCCCTAATACCCACCAGCGGGCTTCAAGGATCGTGCCAAACAATCGACCAATATCAATTTCATCATTGCCCTCAGACGGGGCGCTCGAACGGCGTGATTTTTCTGTCATTGTTATCCCTGCTGAGCGTTGAGTGCGTGAGCCCATTTCTGGGCGCTGAGGTCCAGAAGACCGTAAACCGCTTCAAAAGCGTCGTGGCTTTTGCGATACGGATCGGGAATTTCCCGTTCCGCATCCCAGTGACCAAACAGCATCACTTTGCCGCGCATCTCTGGAGCCATTTCGCAAAGTGCAGAAATATGGCGTTTTTCCATTGCGAGGATCAGGTCGTATTCGCGGCACATTCTGCCGGATACCTGTTTCGCACAATGGCCCTCAAGCGAGAGGTTATGCTGTTGCGCCACACGAACGGCGCCGATATCAGCCTCTTTTCCCACTAGCGCCCCAAGCCCCGCAGACATCACGGTCAGCTCCGGGTGATAGTTTTTCAGCAACCGCTCAGCGGTTGGCGAACGGCAAATATTTCCCACACATACAACCAAAATTTTGTTGAACATAGCGCGTTACCAGGTATGGATATCTTTGGCGGTATCCGTCATATAACGAACGCCACTGATGGTTGGCAGCAGTTGGTTGATCAGGCGATTCCAACGTGTGACAGGTGCGGTAGTCACATACACCACATCGTATGGCTGTAACTGGAATTCAGTGCCCATGACCAGCGATGTCGCATCCGACATATCAAGCTGATAAATGTTGGCAATTTTGCCGCCCTGCTTCTCTTTGAGCGGACGAATCACGAATATCCCGCTGGCGTTCGATGCGGACATATCCAGACCTTCTGCCTGGCCGAGCGCTTCGGTCAGCGTCATGCCGCTGAAGTCCATTTTCAGGGTGGTCTGTTTTTTCACTTCACCCATGACAAACACTTTCAGATCGTCATTGCGCGGAACAAAGAGGATGTCGCCTGGATAAAGCAGGTGGTTCTGGCTCAGGTCACCGTTTTGCATCAAGGCTTGCAGGGAAATACGCTTTTCCTGGCCGTTGTGCGTCAGCACGACATTGCGCCAGTCGGCCATGTCTGTCAGACCGCCTGCGGCGTTGACAGCATCCAGAATAGTAAGTGGAACGTTGGTAATAGGCTGCTGGCCGGATTTGTTGACCTGGCCGGAGACATAGGCTTTTTGGGAGCGGAACGCAGCGATATTAACGTCCACCTGCGGGTCTGCAATGTACGTCGCAAGGCGGCTGGTAATATCACTACGAATTTCAGACAATGTTTTCCCGGTGACTTTTACTTTACCTACGTAGGGATAAAACATGGTGCCGTCAGACTGAACCCAGTTACCTGCATCGCTCGAGCTACGGTATTGGCCCGCAGGCGTGGTGAGTTCCGGGTGATCCCAGACGGTGACGTTAAGAACATCGCCTGGACCGACTCGATATTGATACGCGGAAATTTCCTGGTCGAGCGACATATTTGGCTGCGCAACCGCCGGACGCACGCGTAATTGCTCAACCAGGCGCGGTGTTAACGGATACACGTTGACCATGCGATCGAGGTTGAAGTCTGAATCCTGCTGCTTGATAACATCTTTTCCCACTGTAGACATATTGCTACCGGGGAGCACTGTGCAACCACTCATAAGGGTTACCGACACCAATAAAGGCATCAATTTAAGTTTATATTTTATCATTGAGTATTTATCACTATGGCAGAGTAATTATCCTGAGCGAATAGAATAAGTGACTCGTTAGGTTTATGAATGCGGTGCGAGGTATGAATTTAAACCTACATGCCGATTGAAATAATTGGCATCAATCCTAAAAAAATACTTATTACCTGACATCCTATTGACAGAATAACCGAGGCTTATTTCCTGGCCTTCGAGCATGCTACCGCCCCTGGTTTACAGTCACCAACCTACTGAAAAAAGACAATTTATAGGAGGTAGGATTAGAGGGCGTAAAATCCAAAGAATTATCTTAGGAGATAGGCCCAGCGCCACCAGGTTAAATATCACTGCTTCAATGAATATAATAAACACATCTATTATCAGAGAGCGATATCGATTGTTGCAGCTAACCCAATATCAGGCAAGGCGCTACCATGTGATATCAGGACTTTTAAGAATAATATTAACAGCACAATTACGTACCTTTAGGAATTTCTTTATATTGACTTAAGTTTAATAAGTGATACGCAACGGCACGACATACAGATATATCTCATGTGATTTTTATTATAATAAAAAACAATAATTCATTATTACTGAAATTAATTAACTATTTACCTTGGTTATTACGGGGAATTAAAACCAGAATAATATGACGATTACGCTATGCTGAATTTATCCCATCCCTGGCATTGCAATTTCCCACTCAAGTACCCATCATTTCATTGTGACATTTGTCATCTTATATGAGGTGTTTTAAGAGACTATGGAATGGATTGCCGATCCTTCTATTTGGGCAGGTTTGATCACACTGGTCGTTATTGAGCTGGTTCTCGGTATCGATAACCTGGTGTTTATCGCAATACTTGCCGAAAAACTGCCTCCGGCTCAGCGTGACCGGGCTCGTGTAACGGGGCTTATCCTCGCCATGTTGATGCGTTTGCTGTTGCTGGCCTCTATTTCCTGGCTAGTCACGCTGACACGCCCACTGTTTTCTATCGATAATTTCGCGTTTAGCGCGCGGGATTTGATCATGCTGTTCGGTGGGTTGTTCTTATTGTTCAAAGCCACCGTTGAGCTTAATGAACGGCTGGAGGGCAAAGACAGCGAAACGCATACCCAGCGGCGTGGTGCGCGGTTCTGGCCGGTGGTCGCACAAATTGTGATTCTGGATGCGGTGTTTTCTCTCGACTCCGTGATTACCGCTGTCGGTATGGTTGATCATCTACCCGTGATGATGGCGGCGGTAATAATCGCTATTTGCCTGATGCTGCTTGCCAGCAAAGCTCTCACGCGCTTTGTGAACAACCACCCTACCATTGTCATTCTCTGCCTGAGCTTCCTGCTGATGATAGGCTTTAGTCTGGTGGCTGACGGCTTTGGCTACCATATTCCGAAAGGCTATTTGTACGCCGCCATTGGTTTCTCGGTGATGATCGAGAGCCTGAACCAGCTGGCCATCTTCAACCGTCGGCGCTTCTTGTCAGCCGATCAGTCATTGCGTCAGCGCACTGCCGAAGCGGTGTTGCGTTTACTGAACGGTAAAAAGGAAGAAGCCGAACTGGATGCGCAAACGGCATCGTTGATTGCCGACCACACTCAACAAGCGGAAATATTCGAACCGCAAGAACGGCTGATGATTGAACGCGTGCTCCATCTGAATCAGCGAACGGTGAGCAGCATTATGACTTCTCGCCATGACGTTGAGCACATCAAACTCAGCGACTCAGAACCTCAAATCCGTACGCTGCTGGATAAAAATAAGCATACCCGAGTGGTGATTACCGGCGATGGCGATGAGATTTTGGGCGTAGTGCACGTCATTGATTTACTCCAGCAGTCGTTGAAAGGTGAACCGCTTAATCTTGAAGTGTTAATTCGCCAGCCGCTGATATTCCCGGAAACACTGCCTTTACTGGCAGCACTTGAGCAGTTCCGCAATGCCCGAACGCACTTCGCCTTTGTAGTTGATGAGTTTGGTTCGGTAGAAGGCGTGGTAACGCTCAGCGACGTGATGGAAACCATCGCGGGTAACTTGCCTAATGAGGTCGAGGAAATTGACGCACGCCATGACATTCAGAAAAACCCGGATGGGACATGGACGGCTAACGGGCATATGCCGCTGGATGATTTAGTCCAGTATGTGCCGCTGCCACTTGATGAGAAACGCACCTATCAGACAATCGCAGGGTTGTTGATGGAGTTATTGCAGCATATTCCGGCGACCGGAGAATCCGTTCAGGTGGGCGATTTTCTGTTACGCACGCTACAGGTTGAAAGCCATCGCGTACAGAAAGTGCAAATTGTCCCGTTGGAAAACGAGGGCGATTTGGATTTTGAAGTGTAATTAACAAAAAAGTCGGATGTCGCTTGCGCTAATCCGACCTACGAAACGCTAAGTTGTAGGGTGGATTAGCGGTAAGCGACATCCACCTTTATCAAAGTTGCCCGGCTACAGTTTATCCAGTAACTCTTTTACATCTTTCGATTTGCTGCTGTCTTTATTTTTTTCTAACCAGTCATTCAGACGACGCTTCGCTTCGCCCTGCAACTGTTTACGCAGCACCTGATCCACTTGTAATGAGTAATTCAGTTTCTGCCACGGGCCATAGACACGCAGCGGAATTGGCGTCGTTTTCAGCACATCAATCAGCTTGCTATCCCCTTTCCAGCCGCCAAGTACGGTGACATTAAACAGGGTGTCGCACTGCTGTTTAATCAGATCAAGCGTCCCTTTTCCGGTGAGTGATAACACGGAAGATTTGCCTTCCATTTTATCGAGTGCCAGCTCACCGTTATTGAGGCTTGCCTGCGCCGAGAAGCTATCCAGCGTGGTGATGTTGTCATACGTTTGCTGGCCTTGAACATCGCCATTGCTGCGCGTAACCGCCTGCTGAACCAGCTGCTGGAAGTTCATGCCCTGCATGGTCGTATTGAGCATGGTGATGTTTGCATCGCCTTGCCAAGTATGACGGAAAGCCTCTGCATTGAGCGTGTCGCCGCTAAAGTTCCCTTCCATCGACAACAGTCCTGACAGCGCAATAGGATAATCGAAGGCAGTAAGAATCGGCCCAATCTCTATGTCAGAGATTTTTGGCTGGAAAGTTAACGTCGATTCTTTCTGGCGTGCATCCAGTTGGCCGGGGAACGACATGCTGCCCTTACCAAATTTCCCCGCCAGTTCCGAAACAGTTAACAGACCGTACTGGTTGTCGATTGCAGATTGAACGTCGGTGAAGTCCAGCCCACGCCAGCGCACGCTTGCGGCGGCAATTTTGACCTGTGCGCTAAAGCCACGCAGGTTCTGGTAACTGGAGTCGTCAATACCGGAAGCGATAACCGGGCGCGGTAAAGTCGCTTGCTGCTGCGCTTGTTGCGCCACTTTGCTATTGGTCACAGCATTTGCAGCAACCAGACCATCCAGATTCAATTTAGTCGCGTGTAGATCGAACACCCACTGCGGTTTTTCTTCCAGTACAACACTCGCGTTACCTTGCAAATCACTGTCGTTGGCGGTCAGTTGCAGTTGATTGAGTTCAAGCCTGTGCTGCGGCTCAAGCCAGCGAGCCACAAACGTACCACTGCCCGCAATTCCTTTCGCCGGAAGATCTGCACCCTGTAGCTGGTAATCAAGCTTCGAGATATTGGCGCTTAATTCCTGCGGATAATTACCGGCATCAAGATCGGCCACCAGCGACAAATTCAGATCGCGCTGGTCACGGTTAATTCGGCTGCTCAGTTCGATGTGCGCCTGTTTTTTATCATTCTGCTCCATTTGCAGATTGATATTACGCACCGTGATTTGTTCATCACCGTCATGCTGGAATACCAGTACGCTGTCGGCAATTTTTAATTTAGCGATATCGAAAGACCAGCCGCGTTCTTCGTCAGGTGGAGAAATGGGGGCTGATGGCTCAACTGGAGCATCTTTCGGGCGGCGTTCTTCCGTTTGCGGCGTGAGTTGAATCACCGCACCTTTGAGCATCACCTGGCGAACTTGTAGCTGATGGGATAATAGCGGTATTAACGCGACGTCCAGACGCATGTTATCCGCACTGACCAAAGGCTGGCTGGCCCCTGGTGCCGTCAACGACATGCGTCCTGACAAAATACTGAGCTGCGGCCAGACATGCCAACGCAGCGGGCCATCTAAATTCAGCTGATAGCCACTGCGAGATTCAACCTGGCGCACCATATATGCACGAAAATCATTGGGATTAACCAACAACACCAACGCAGAAAGGCCAGCAACCAGAACGACCAGCAGGATCATCAGCGTGGTAAGTAATCGTCTCATACATTCCCCATACAGATGGTAACTCAGTCCTTGTCGATACGACTTGCTACAGCCCCTTGCTGGTCGCGGTATTTCGCGTCCTGGCGGCTGTTATACGGGCGTGCTGCAGGGCCTGAAAGCGGCTCAAAGCTCAACGCGCCGATCATCATGCCAGGGCGTAAAGCTAATGGCAGCTTACCGGAATTATAGAACTCCAGCACGATGCAGCCATGCCAGCCGGGATCGATACGGTGCGCGGTGACGTGAACCATCAGACCTAAACGTGCCAAAGATGAACGCCCATCTAACCAACCGACTAAATTGGCAGGCAGTGTGACGGACTCAAGCGTGACAGCCAAAGCCAGCTCGCCCGGGTGCAGGTAGAACGCATCGCCTTCTTTGAGAACAATTTCGTCACTCATCACGCGTTCAAGCGCTGCGCTCACTTCATCTTTAGGGCCGCTTAAATCAATAAACGGTGCGGTATGGCCGCTAAAGGTACGGAATTTGTTCCCCAGACGCACATCAACGGTGGCGCCACTAATGCGTTCAACTGGCGGACGAGGGGTAATCGTTAAGCGCCCGTCATCAAGCCAGGCTTCTATATCGCGGTCACACAAACGCATCAGTGATGCTCCTTATCTCATGCTCAGTTTTATTTACCCTGCCACAGCAAGCCTGAGATAGCCACGCTACGACGGGTAAATACAGGGAATTCATTATTTTTTTGCGGGCGAGGCGCAAGAACGCACTCGCCTGGGACTGTTATGCCAGATGACTATTCAAAGAACTGACTGATTTTCGCCTTGAGGATATCAATAGCGATACGGTTTTTACCCCCGCGCGGTACGATGATATCGGCATACTGCTTGGAAGGTTCGATGAATTGTAAAAACATAGGACGAACGGTTTTCTGGTATTGGGCCATTACAGAGTCCATTGAACGGCCACGTTCGTTAACATCACGTTTCATACGGCGCATCAGGCAAATATCCAGCGGCGTATCAACGAAAATGGAGAAGTTCATCTCTTCGCGCAGACGGGCATCCGTCAGCAGCAAAATCCCTTCCAGAATGATGACTTTCTTTGGCATTAAGTGAACAGTGTTACCGGTACGGGTATGTTCCACATAGCTGTAAACAGGCAGTTCGATTGGGCTACCGGATTTAAGCATTTGTAAATGCTGGAACAGCAAGTTGTGGTCCATCGCGTTGGGATGGTCGTAGTTGGTCTTAACTCGTTCTTCCATCGAAAGATGGCTTTGATCTTTGTAGTAACTGTCTTCTGGAATGACACCAATGTGTTCATCACCAACCTGGTCACGCAGTTCGCGATACAGTGTGCTGGCAATAAGACTTTTTCCTGAAGCCGACGCACCGGCTATCCCGATGATGACGCATTGATGGGACTTGTCAGTCATGTTGTAACGAGCCTTGTTGACTTAAATGTTGAGGAAGGGCGACGCAGAGGCGTCAAACGCGGCAATTATAGGGAGATCCGTCTGCTGATACCAGAGTAATGCGTCCTCGCGGGTGATTTTAGCAAACGGTTAGAAAAGAAGAGATGTCACTACTGCAAACAAGGCTATTCTCAAGAGGTGAAAATAAGTATGTCAAATATCACTTTTTATGACTTCTTAATGTTAAATTATGACCAGGCTACATAGGAATTGTAAATTGTTTGTACTAGCATAAACCGAAACTTATCTTTTTTATTCGCATCCGGGCATGGCACCTGGCGGCACGCCTTAACGGATTTGTGGTAATGATCAAACAAAGCGCAAAAGAGTTAATCGCATTACCTCCCTTCTTATTGCCCGTGGGATTAGGGTTTTTAAGCTTTATTTTTACCTGGTACTCCCTGGAGTTATCCCTTCTGGGTACAGTTTTAGCGCCGTTATGGTTCCCAACCTCCGTCATTATGGTGGCATTATTCCGTAATCCTTTGCGCCAATGGCCAATGGTAATTGTGATTTGCGCGCTGGGAAGTTTGTGCGCCTCCATGATTTTTCAGCCCCTAAATGAAATTAATCTCGGCTATACGGCAATCAATATTATTGAGGCGTTACTCGGCGCATCGCTTATGCGCCGTATGTTGCCGCAGCACAACCCATTACAAAACTTAAATAATTGGGTGCGGCTGGTCATTTGTAGCGCGATAATTCCACCCATAATTGGCGGGGTACTGGCAGTCTGGTTAGACGGCTCTGGTATTGGCAGTTTTGTAAAAACCTTTTTCGTCTGGACTTTGTCTGAAACTATCGCCGCGCTGGCATTTGTTCCAACAGCATTATTGTTTAAGCCCGACGCTTTATTACGCCATAAAAATCCGAAACTATTGATTGAAACAATATTCACTTTCGTCATTACTCTGGCGCTGAGTTACCTGGCGCTGCGTTATTTGCCGTGGCCATTTACCTTTATTATTGTTTTTCTGATGTGGAGTGCTATTAGGCTGCCTCGTCTTGAAGCCTTCATCGTTTTCCTGGGTACCTTGATGATAGTCTCATTAATGATGGCCACCCACGGCACGACCATTCAGCAGCCTCACACCGCAATAATGGAAAATGCGCCCTGGTTGCCCTTCCTGATGATTTTATTACCCGCTAACGTGATGACGATGGTGATGTATTCGTTCCGTGAAGAACGTAAACACATCACCGAAAGCGAAGCGCGTTTTCGTAACGCGATGGAATATTCTGCCATCGGCATGGCGCTGGTATCGACCGATGGACAATGGTTGCAAGTTAATAAATCACTTAGCAAATTCCTCGGTTATACCGCAGAGCAACTCCGCTCGCTGACCTTCCAGCAAATCACCCATCCGGAAGATTTACACGCCGACTTACAACAGCTCAATATGCTGGTGAGCGGCAGTATCAATAGTTACTCGATGGAAAAACGCTACTACACCAGCAAAGGTGACGTGGTGTGGGCATTGTTGGCCGTTTCCATCGTGCGCGACATCGACGGTTCGCCACTCTATTTAATCGCCCAAATCGAAGACATTAACGACCTCAAGCACACCGAATGGGTAAATAAGCGTCTGATGGAGCGCATCACGCTTGCCAACGAAGCGGGTGGAATTGGGATCTGGGAATGGGATCTGGGCACCGATGTGATCAGTTGGGACAAACGTATGTTTGATCTCTACGAAGTCCCGGCGCATGTAAAACCTACCTACGCGCTGTGGCTTGAATGTATTGTTCCTGAAGATGCGCCAGCGGCTGAAAAAACAGTCCGTGAAGCCCTACAGGCTCGCGTACCGTTCAAAATGGAATACCGCGTCAAAGTCAAAGATGGGATTCGCCACATTCGTTCACTGGCAAACCGGGTATTGAACAAAAATGGGGATGTCGAGCGTCTGCTGGGCATCAACATGGACATGACCGAAGTCAAACAGCTGAACGAAGCGCTGTATCAGGAAAAAGAACGTCTGCACATCACGCTGGACTCGATTGGCGAAGCGGTGATTTGTACCGACGTTGATATGAATATCACCTTTATGAACCCTATCGCCGAGAAGCTCAGCGGCTGGCCGCAACAGCAGGCGATTGGTCAACATATTCTGGCTATTCTACACATCACGTTTGGTGATAATGGGCCGGTGATGGAAAACATTCATAGCGGTGATTATTCACGCACCACCATCGAACACGATGTGGTTCTGCATTGCCGTAACGGCGGCAGTTACGATATCCATTACAGCATTACGCCGTTAACTACCCTTGACGGGCAGAGCATCGGCTCAGTGCTGGTTATTCAGGATGTGACCGAGTCGCGCAAAATGCTCAAACAGCTGAGCTATAGCGCCTCGCACGATGGGCTTACGCACCTGGCAAACCGTGTCAGTTTCGAAACTCATCTCAAACGCTTGCTGCAAAGCGCCGGAGAAAACCGTCAGCGCCACGCGCTGGTGTTCATCGACCTTGACCGCTTCAAAGCAGTCAACGACACAGCCGGGCACGCAGCCGGTGATGCGCTGCTACGCGAACTTGCGTCCTTAATGCTCAGTATGTTGCGTACCGGTGATTTCCTGGCGCGCCTGGGCGGTGATGAATTTGGTCTGCTGCTTCCTGATTGCTCCGCAGAAAATGCGCGCCACATTTCCGAGCGCATGATCCAAAGCATCAATGATTATCACTTTACCTGGAACGGTCGTTTACATCGTATTGGTGCCAGTGCCGGGATAACCCAAATTGACGCCGATAACAGACTGGCGTCTGAAGTGCTCTCTCAGGCGGATATTGCCTGTTATGCCTCGAAAAATAGCGGCCGTGGCCGGGTCACCGTGTTCGAGTCTTCTCAGCATGATATTCGCAAAGACGGCCAGGACATGTCGCTGGAAGAGCAAAAACGCATCATCAATGACAATCCAATTCTGATGGTGGCAAGAGGCGTTGCCCCGCCACGCGTTCCTGAATCGACCAGTTTCTACCTGGTGTCGTTACGTTTCTGGGGGAGTGACGATGTGGTTATTGATGAGTCTACATTCCGCGCGGCAGTCACCGATAAAGCGCTGCAATGTGCGCTCGACCTGCGGATATTTAATGAGTTTTTCCACAAGCTTGCCCAACAAGTAGCAAACAAAGGCTTTGGCGTAGCCCTCGCCCTTTCCACCCACAGCCTCGCCACTGACAGCGTTGTCGACGAGATACTGGAACAATTGTCCCGCAGTCCTCTGCCTGCGCGCTTATTGCACCTGATGGTTCATTGCGAAGCGTTGCAAAGCGAAGATGAGAGAATTGACAGAAACCTGCAAAGACTGCGCGACAGCGGTTGCCAGTTGATCCTCACCCATGTAGGACGTGACCTGGATATCTTTAAACGTGTTTCACGCCAGTGTTTCAGCTACATCATCGTGGATGATGAACTGATTCAGAACGTGCATTGCAACCTGATGGACGAAATGATGGTGACCATTATTCATGGCCACGCACAGCGCCAGTCACTGCAAACTATCGCAGGCCCCGCAGACCTGCCAATGGTGATGGACACGCTTTCCGGCATCGGTATCGACCTGATTTTTGGCGAAGCCGTAACCCAACCGACCCCGTTAGAGATGCTGCTTAATACCAGTTATTTCGCTATTAACTAAGCGTTATTGTTCGCAACCAGGCGCCCAGCCATCGCTATACCAGATATGCAATAACGCGTAGGAACGCCACGGTTTCCAGCGTTCTGCGTAACGGCGAATTTGCGCAGGAGTCATGCCTGGAAAGCGCTGCTTAATCAGATAGTCGTCAGGCAAGAAAACATCGCTTGCTTGCCAACCGCGTAAGGCAATGTAGTTGGCAGTCCAGCGGCCAATTCCCGGATAAGTCGTCAGCGCCTTCACGCCTTGTTCGACATCTGCGGGGCAACTGAGTGGAAACTCGCCCTGCTCCACCAAACGCGCCAGATGAATAATCGCTTCGCCACGTTTTAACGGCATACCCAGCGGTTTTAGTTCTTCAGGGCTTAACGATGCCAGGCGTTCAGGCGTTGGGAAAACAAACCACTGCGGATTTTCTGCAAGCCGTTCACCAAAGGTTTGCGCCAGTTTACTGGCCAGTTTTGCCGCCATCGCGACACTCACCAGTTGCCCCAAGATGGCGCGAACGGATTGCTCAAACGTATCCATGCAGCCCGGCAGGCGCAAACCAGGACGCGCCGCCGATAAATCCCCCAGGCTTTCGAGAATAGCGTGTGGCTGACAATCGAGATCCAGCAGTTGCTTTATTCTTTGCAAAACTTCATGGGCGACGGGCTGTAACCCCGCACTCAACGTCACATTTAGCTTGCAAGCCGCTTCATCTGGCTCAAGTGTTAATAACCCCTGATGCTGCCCTAATGCAAAACTGCGGCAATAACGGGTTTCGCTGACAACCTCAATACCCGTGACCGCACGGCCAGCAAGAAAACCAAACATCCATTTCCAGTCATAAGGCGGGCTGTAGTCCAGTTGATACATTCTTTCGTCCTGTCGTTAACTATCGCAATAGCATAGATGTACACCGCGAAACCTGCCTTGCTTTGATATTCAGTTGCCCGATGCCCTACATTCCGCTAAAGTCGCCCCCCTTCTTCACCGGCATGGGGACGTTATGCAATTTATAGGCTTTGATTATGGTACTGCAAACTGCTCTGTAGCAGTGATGCGCGATGGCGTTCCACAGGCGCTGGAGATGGAAAACGGCTCGACATTACTTCCGTCAATGTTGTGTGCACCAACGCGTGAATCAGTCAGTGAATGGTTGTATCGCCATCACGAAGTTCCTGCAACCGGTACGGAAACCCAGGCGTTGTTGCGCCGTGCGGTCTCCTTTAACCGCGAAGAAGATATCGACGTTTTACCCAGCAGCGTGCAATTTGGGCTCAGTTCCCTGCGCCAGTATATGGAAGAGCCGGACGAGGTTTACTTCGTAAAATCGCCTAAATCTTTCCTCGGTGCCAATGGCCTCAAGCCGCAGCAAGTCGCGCTGTTCGAAGATTTAGTCTGCGCCATGATGCTGCACATCCGTAACAAGGCGCAAAGCCAGGTTGCCGAACCGATCACGCAGGCAGTGATTGGCCGCCCCATTAACTTTCAGGGTTTGGGTGGTGACGAAGCCAACAAGCAGGCGCAAGGCATTCTCGACCGTGCCGCTCATCGTGCTGGCTTTAAAGACGTTGTCTTTCAGTTTGAACCCGTCGCCGCAGGCCTGGATTTTGAAGCCACGCTAACCGAAGAAAAACAGGTACTGGTCGTCGATATCGGCGGGGGTACAACGGACTGCTCTGTGTTGCTGATGGGCCCGCAATGGCGCGCTCGCCGTGATCGTGAGCAAAGTCTGCTTGGCCACAGTGGTTGCCGCGTTGGCGGTAACGACCTCGACATCATGCTGGCCTTTAAACAGCTTTCGCCACTGCTGGGAATGGGGGGGCAAACTGAAAAAGGTATCGCTCTGCCGGTTCTGCCCTGGTGGAATGCAGTCGCAATAAACGACGTTCCGGCACAAAACGATTTTTACAGCAGTGCCAATGGCCGCATGCTCAAAGAGCTGGTGCGCGATTCGCGTGAACCTGAAAAAGTGGCTTACCTGCAAAAAGTCTGGCGTCAGCGACTCAGCTACCGTCTGGTGCGCGCCGCTGAAGAAAGTAAAATTGCGCTGTCAGACCACAAGCAAGTCGCCACTCTGCTGCCGTTTATCAGCAAAGAGCTGGGCTGCGAGATTACCCAGCCAGAACTGGAAAGCGCTATCAGCCAACCGCTGCAACGTATTCTGGAGCAGGTGACGCTGGCGCTGGAAAACAGTGCTGTGAAGCCTGACGTGATTTATCTCACCGGGGGAAGCGCGCGCTCGCCACTGCTTAAACATGCGCTGGCACAGCAGTTACCTGGCATTGAGCTTGCCGGAGGCGATGACTTCGGCTCCGTCACCGCAGGCCTGGCTCGCTGGGCTGACGTGGTTTTCCGGGACTAAACACAACGCCGTGGGGAAACTCACGGCGTTTTAAATTTTAAGCTGCTTTACACCATCCGGAAATTCAATTTGCAGCGAAAGCTTGCCGCCTAACGCCTCGATATAACGTTTTAACGTCCCTAGCTTTACTTCATTCCCGCGCTTTTCAATCGCCGTCACAGCCGGTTGGCTGATACCCATCGCGTCTGCCAGTTGCTGTTGCGACCAGCCCATTTGCTCACGAATCATATGCAGACAGGTTTCCAGAATGAGTGCCTCGGTAGCTTCGGCGACTCGCTTCTGTCTTTCAGGTGAGAGGGTTGCGATGATTTCATCAAGTGTTCTGTAGCCTTTCGTGTTGCTTTTCATGCTATTTCTCCTGTGACTCCAGCCAAGCCAAAAACTCTTTATCAGCGATACTCGTCATAGTTTCATAGAACCGCTTACTTTTAGATTTATCTCCCGCACAAAGCACGATGGCCTGTCGGGAAAAATCAAAAGCATAAAATGCACGAATGGGCCTGCCGCAATGCTGCACTCTTAGCTCTTTCATATTGGTAAAGCGCGATCCCTTTAGCGTATCGGCGTAAGGACGAGACAAGCCTGGTCCAAAAAATCGTAAACTCCCTAACGCATGTAATGTGCGATCCTGAAGCTCTTCGCTTTGGTTATCGAACCACTCATCAAAACGTGGTGTTGTGAGAATTGTCCATCCCATACCGTCACCTCATAAACTATAGTTTATATTAAAAATATAAACCACAGGTTATTGGCAAAAACATGAGCAGACTACTCTTTAACCATAAACCTACGAGGCGACTCGTAAAAAAGCGGCTTCCAGGACTTATCCATACAGTACTTCATATTTCCTCCATCTTTCCGCCCACCTCACTCACTACACTAGTATTATTAAGCCTAATCGTTTCAGGAAGAGAAGACGTACATCTATGAAAGGCACATTCACCGCACGTTGGTTATGGATTGCAGCAGCAGTCGTTATCGTTATTGCCGCTTTTTTTTACTGGCGCAGTACGAACACGGGTAACGACAGCGCGGGTACGCAATCAGCACAGCAACGCCCTGCTGGCGGTCGTAACGGAATGCGCGGTGGTGCGTTAGCGCCGGTTCAGGCAGCAACGGCGACCAGTGAATCCGTTCCTCGTTATCTGACGGGTCTTGGCACTGTTACCGCGGCGAATACCGTTACGGTACGCAGCCGGGTAGATGGTCAATTGTTGGCGATTCACTTCCAGGAAGGGCAACAAGTTAAAGCCGGTGATTTACTGGCAGAAATTGACCCAAGCCAATTCAAAATCGCGCTAGCCCAGGCGCAAGGGCAACTGGCAAAAGATCAGGCGACACTAGCAAATGCACGCCGCGATCTGGCACGTTACCAGCAACTGGTTAAAACCAACCTGGTTTCACGCCAGGAACTGGACGCACAACAGGCATTGGTTAACGAATCTGTCGGTACGATAAAAGCCGATGAAGCTGCCGTTGCCAGCGCGCAATTACAACTCGACTGGAGCCGCATTACGGCACCGATTGATGGCCGTGTCGGTTTAAAACAGGTGGATGTCGGTAATCAGATTTCCAGCAGCGATACAGCAGGGATTGTGGTTCTGACGCAAACGCATCCTATCGATCTCATCTTTACCCTGCCAGAAGGTGATATTGCCACCGTAGTTAAGGCGCAAAAAGCAGGCGCGACGCTGAGCGTTGAAGCCTGGGATCGCACCAATAAGCAGAAGCTCAGCAGCGGGGTATTGCTGAGCCTTGATAACCAGATTGATGCCACTACCGGCACCATCAAACTCAAAGCTCGCTTTAATAACGAAGACGACGCGCTGTTCCCTAACCAGTTCGTCAATGCGCGCATGCTGGTCGATACCCAGCAAAATGCAGTGGTCATCCCAACGGCTGCTCTGCAAATGGGCAATGAAGGTCACTTTGTCTGGGTGCTGAACAGCGAAGATAAAGTCAGCAAACACCTGGTGACAACCGGTATTCAGGATAGCCAAAAGGTGGTGATTAGCGCAGGTTTGTCTGCTGGCGACCGTGTGATCACTGACGGTATTGACCGCCTGACGGAAGGCGCAAAAGTTGAAGTGGTTGAAGCGCAATCTGCCACGGCAACCCCGGCTGCGGGCAAAGCTGAAGCGCATACAAAACACAAACGTAACGGGGAAACTTCCTGATGCAGGTGCTACCACCAGGCGCCACAGGAGGCCCATCCCGTCTGTTCATCCTGCGGCCAGTCGCCACCACGCTGTTGATGGTGGCCATCCTGCTTGCCGGGATTATCGGCTATCGCTTCCTGCCCGTTTCCGCACTGCCCGAAGTGGATTACCCGACTATCCAGGTCGTCACGCTTTATCCGGGTGCCAGCCCGGATGTGGTGACATCCGCGATTACCGCACCGCTGGAACGCCAGTTTGGCCAGATGTCCGGCCTCAAACAAATGTCCTCGCAAAGTGCCGGTGGTGCGTCGGTGGTGACATTGCAATTCCAGCTCGAATTACCGCTGGATGTCGCCGAACAGGAAGCTCAGGCCGCGATTAATGCTGCCACTAACCTGCTGCCAACCGATTTACCTAACCCGCCGGTTTACAGCAAAGTTAACCCAGCAGATCCGCCGATTATGACGCTCGCCGTCACCTCTACCGCCATGCCGATGACGCAAGTTGAAGACATGGTAGAAACGCGTGTTGCTCAGAAAATCTCCCAGGTTTCCGGTGTCGGCCTGGTCACGCTTTCTGGTGGCCAGCGCCCTGCTGTGCGCGTGAAACTCAATGCGCCAGCCATTGCCGCACTCGGGTTGACCAGCGAAACCGTACGCACGGCTATTACCAGCGCTAACGTTAACTCGGCAAAAGGTAGTCTGGATGGCCCGGAACGCGCCGTTACGCTTTCGGCAAACGACCAAATGCAGTCTGCCGAAGAATATCGCAATCTGATTATTGCGTATCAGAACGGTGCACCAATTCGTCTGGGCGATGTGGCAACCGTAGAACAAGGTGCGGAAAACGCGTGGCTTGGTGCCTGGGCGAACAAGCAGCCCGCGATTGTAATGAACGTACAGCGCCAGCCGGGTGCCAACATTATCGACACCGCCGACAGTATTCGTGCGATGTTGCCCGCATTAACCAAAAGTTTGCCAAAGTCAGTTGAGGTTAAATTACTCAGCGACCGCACCACCAATATTCGCGCCTCGGTCACCGACACGCAGCACGAGTTAATGCTCGCCATCGCGCTGGTAGTGATGATTATTTATCTGTTCTTACGCAATGTCCCCGCCACCATTATTCCGGCCGTTGCCGTCCCGCTGTCGTTAATTGGCACCTTTGCCGTCATGGTGTTTCTGGACTTTTCGATAAACAACCTGACGCTAATGGCGTTAACCATCGCCACCGGTTTTGTGGTCGATGATGCCATCGTGGTTATCGAGAACATTTCGCGCTATATCGAAAAAGGTGAGAAGCCGCTGGCTGCCTCGCTAAAAGGCGCGGGTGAGATTGGCTTTACCATTATTTCACTGACTTTCTCGCTGATTGCGGTGCTGATCCCATTGCTGTTTATGGGCGATATCGTCGGCCGCTTGTTCCGCGAATTTGCCGTAACGCTGGCGATTGCCATTTTGATTTCTGCGGTGGTGTCGCTAACGCTGACGCCGATGATGTGCGCCCGCATGTTAAGCCACGAATCACTGCGTAAACAGAACCGTTTTTCCCGCGCCAGCGAACGCTTTTTCGACCGTGTCATCGCCGGTTACGGCCACATTTTGCGCCGCGTGCTCAATCATCCGTGGCTCACGCTAAGTGTGGCTTTTGGTACGCTGGCACTCACCGTTGTGCTGTGGATTTTCATTCCGAAAGGCTTCTTCCCGATTCAGGATAACGGCATTATTCAGGGCACCTTACAAGCGCCGCAGTCTGTCTCCTTTGCCAGCATGGCGCAGCGCCAGCAGCAGGTTGCCAACGTCATAATGAAAGACCCGGCAGTTGAAAGCCTGACATCGTTTATTGGCGTTGACGGTACCAACCCTTCGCTGAACAGCGCACGTTTGCAAATCAACCTCAAACCGTTAAGCGACCGTGAAGACCGCATTCCGGTAGTGATCGAACGCCTGCAAAGCGATGTTGCGAAAGTACCTGGCGTCGAGCTTTACCTGCAACCGGTGCAAGACTTAACCATTGATACCACCGTCAGCCGCACGCAATATCAGTTCAGTTTGCAAACCACATCACTCGACGAACTCAGCACCTGGGTTCCGCAATTGACCGAAAAACTGCGCGCATTGCCGCAATTGTCTGATGTCAGCAGCGACTGGCAGGATCAAGGGCTGGTGGCGTACATCAATGTTGATCGAGCCAGCGCCAGCCGCCTTGGGATCTCGATGTCGGATGTCGATAACGCGCTCTACAACGCGTTTGGTCAACGCCTGATTTCCACTATATATACGCAAGCCAACCAGTATCGCGTAGTGCTTGAACACGACACCAGCGCCACGCCAGGCCTGAGCGCGCTGGATAATATTCGTCTTGCCTCGACATCCGGCGGCAGCGTGCCGTTAAGCACGATTGCTAAAGTTGAACAGCGCTTTGCCCCGCTGACCATCAACCATCTCGACCAGTTCCCGTCGACAACGTTCTCATTTAACGTCACCAGTGACCATTCGCTGGAGGACGCGGTTAAAGCGATTACGGCGGCAGAAAAAGAACTCGCCATGCCTGCGGATATCACCACGCAATTCCAGGGCAGCACCCTCGCCTTCCAGGCCGCATTAAGCAACAGCATCTGGCTCATCCTGGCATCAGTGGTGGCGATGTATATCGTGCTCGGCGTGCTCTATGAGAGCTTTATTCACCCCATCACCATTCTTTCTACATTGCCGACAGCAGGCGTAGGTGCGTTGCTGGCGCTGATGCTGGCAGGCGCCCAACTGGATGTGATTGCGATCATCGGCATCATCTTGCTTATCGGCATCGTGAAGAAAAACGCCATCATGATGATCGACTTCGCGCTGGCGGCGGAACGTGAACAAGGGATGAAACCGTACGACGCAATTTATCAGGCCTGTTTGCTGCGTTTCCGCCCGATTCTGATGACCACGCTTGCCGCACTGCTTGGTGCGTTGCCGCTGATGCTCTCAACGGGCGTTGGGGCAGAATTGCGCCGCCCTCTGGGGATCGGCATGGTTGGCGGGCTGTTGGTGAGCCAGGTGTTAACGCTGTTTACCACGCCGGTTATCTACCTGCTGTTTGATAACCTGTCGCACGCGGTGCGCCGCCGTTTCGGTCGTCGTGATGAGGAAGTGCTGTGAAATTCTTTGCACTGTTCATCTACCGGCCCGTCGCCACCATTCTGCTGACAGCCGCCATCACACTGTGTGGCGTGCTGGGCTTCCGTTTGCTGCCTGTCGCGCCGCTGCCGCAGGTCGATTTCCCGGTCATTATGATCAGCGCATCCTTGCCAGGTGCGTCACCTGAAACCATGGCTTCATCGGTGGCAACACCGCTTGAGCGGGCGCTCGGGCGCATTGCTGGCGTGAGTGAAATGACGTCATCCAGCTCGCTCGGCAGCACGCGCATCATTCTGGAATTTAACTTTGACCGCGATATCAACGGTGCTGCGCGTGACGTGCAGGCCGCCATCAACGCCGCTCAAAGCCTGTTGCCAAGCGGAATGCCAAGCCGCCCAACTTACCGCAAAGCCAACCCGTCAGATGCCCCGATCATCATTCTGACGCTCACCTCCGACACGCTCTCGCAAGGCCAACTGTATGACTTTGCCTCCACGCAACTGGCGCAGACCGTATCGCAGATTGATGGCGTAGGTGACGTGGATGTCGGTGGCAGTTCCCTTCCCGCGGTGCGCGTCGATTTGAATCCGCAAGCCTTGTTTAACCAGGGGGTTTCTCTGGATGCGGTACGCACAGCTATCGACAACGCCAACGTGCGCCGCCCACAAGGTGCCGTTGAAGATGACACGCAACGCTGGCAGCTACAAACCAACGACGAGCTGAAAACTGCTGCGGAATATCAGCCGCTGATCATTCATTACAACAACGGTGGCGCAGTGCATCTGCGTGATGTGGCTAACGTTACCGATTCCGTGCAGGACGTGCGTAACGCGGGGATGACTAACGCGAAACCAGCTATTTTGCTGATGATCCGCAAATCCCAGGAAGCGAACATCATCGAAACGGTTGATCGCATTCGGGCGAAAATCCCTGAGCTGCGTGAAACCATTCCGGCGTCGATTGATTTGCAGATCGCGCAAGACCGCTCGCCGACCATTCGCGCCTCCCTTGCCGAAGTCGAGCAATCGCTGATTATCTCCATCGCGCTGGTCATCCTGGTGGTGTTCCTGTTCCTGCGATCCGGGCGTGCCACGCTGATCCCCGCGGTAGCCGTTCCGGTGTCGCTAATCGGCACGTTCATTGCCATGTATTTGTGCGGTTTTAGCCTCAATAACTTGTCGTTAATGGCACTGACCATCGCCACCGGTTTTGTGGTAGATGACGCGATTGTGGTGCTGGAAAATATTTCCCGCCATCTGGAAGCAGGCGTCAAACCGTTGCAGGCGGCACTTCAGGGCGTGCGTGAAGTTGGGTTTACCGTGCTGTCGATGAGCTTGTCGCTGGTCGCCGTTTTCTTACCCTTACTGTTAATGGGCGGTTTGCCAGGGCGCTTATTTAAAGAGTTTGCCGTCACGCTGTCGGTCGCTATTGGGATTTCGCTGCTGGTGTCGATTACGCTCACGCCGATGATGTGCGGCTGGTTGTTAAAGAACAAACCGCAACACACGCCAACTCGTAACCGTGGATTTGGCCGCCTTTTAGTGGCGATGCAGCAAGGCTACGGGCGCTCGCTAAAATGGGTGCTCAACCATACCAAACTGGTGGGCGTGGTGCTGCTGGCAACCATTGCGCTCAACATCTGGCTGTATATCGCCATTCCCAAAACCTTCTTCCCGGAACAAGACACTGGGCGTTTGATGGGCAATATTCAGGCCGACCAGAGCATTTCGTTTCAGGCGATGCGCGGTAAATTGCAGGACTTCATGAAAATCGTCCGTGATGACCCCGCCGTAGACAACGTGACAGGGTTTACCGGCGGCTCGCGGGTAAACAGCGGCATGATGTTTATCTCGTTAAAACCACTTTCCGAGCGCAAAGAATCCGCGCAGCAGGTTATTGATCGTCTGCGTAAATCATTAGCAAAAGAGCCTGGTGCCAGCCTGTTCTTGATGGCGGTTCAGGATATTCGTGTCGGTGGACGCCAGGCCAACGCCAGTTACCAGTACACGCTGCTATCCGATAATCTGGCCGATTTGCGCACCTGGGAGCCGAAAATCCGCCAGGCGCTGGCCAAACTGCCGCAGCTTGCGGACGTGAACTCCGACAGCCAGGATAACGGCGCGGAGATGGATCTGGAGTATGACCGCGAAACCATGGCGCGGCTTGGGATCAGCGTCAGTGATGCCAACAACCTGCTGAATAACGCCTTTGGGCAGCGCCAGATTTCGACAATCTATCAGCCACTTAATCAATACAAAGTAGTCATGGAAGTCGATCCGCGTTACACGCAAGACATCAGCGCGCTGGATCAGATGTTTGTCATCAATAAAGAAGGCAAAGCGATTCCGCTTTCTTATTTTGCCAAATGGCGACCGGCTAACGCACCGCTGGCTGTTAATCACCAGGGGCTGTCGGCAGCATCTACCATTTCCTTTAACCTGCCCACTGGCGTGTCATTATCGGAAGCGAGCGATGCCATCGACCGCACCATGACCGCTCTCGGCGTGCCTTCAACGGTGCGCGGCATGTACGCCGGAACCGCGCAGGTGTTCCAGGACACCATGAAATCGCAGGTGCTGTTAATCATCGCCGCCATTGCCACCGTCTACATCGTGTTGGGGATTTTGTACGAGAGCTACGTTCACCCGCTGACAATCCTCTCCACATTGCCTTCAGCAGGCGTCGGTGCGTTGTTAGCGCTGGAATTATTCGGCGCTCCATTTAGCTTGATTGCGCTCATCGGTATCATGCTCTTAATTGGCATCGTGAAGAAAAATGCCATCATGATGGTGGACTTTGCCATCGACGCGCAGCGTAACGGTAACTTGCAGCCAGAAGAGGCGATTTTCCAGGCCTGCCTGCTGCGCTTCCGCCCGATAATGATGACCACGCTGGCAGCGCTGTTTGGCGCATTGCCATTGGTGCTCACCAGCGGTGATGGGGCTGAACTGCGCCAACCGCTTGGGATTACCATCGTTGGCGGCCTGGTGGTGAGCCAGCTATTGACGCTTTACACCACCCCTGTGGTTTATCTGTTCTTCGATCGTTTACGCCTGCGATTCAGTCGTCCCGTCGCCTCTTCGGAGAGCGAGTTAGGGTGAGCCCTTGCCAAGTGGAGGATTAAAGCTCCCTCCTCTGATAAGGGGAGGGTTGGGGTGGGGTCAACAGTCGCAGAGAGTTAAGGTGAGGGGAAAATGTATGAAGGAGATTAAATGACCGAACTGCCCGCCGCCGTCCGCTGGCAACTGTGGATAGTCGCCTTCGGCTTCTTTATGCAGTCGCTGGACACCACTATCGTCAACACCGCCCTGCCCTCAATGGCTGCAAGCCTTGGGGAAAGTCCGTTGCACATGCACTCGGTTATCGTTTCGTATGTGCTGACGGTGGCGGTGATGTTGCCCGCCAGCGGCTGGCTTGCTGACCGCGTCGGCGTGCGCAATATCTTTTTCACCGCTATCGTACTTTTCACTATCGGTTCGTTGTTATGCGCTCACGCCTCAACGCTTGACGAACTGGTGATGGCGCGCGTGGTGCAAGGGATTGGCGGTGCCATGATGGTGCCCGTCGGGCGTTTAACGGTGATGAAAATCGTGCCGCGTGAGCAATATATGGCAGCCATGACCTTCGTCACGTTACCCGGTCAAATCGGCCCGCTACTTGGCCCGGCACTGGGTGGCGTGTTGGTTGAGTACGCCTCCTGGCACTGGATTTTCTTGATTAACCTGCCTGTCGGCATCATCGGTGCCATTGCCACGCTTTGGCTGATGCCGAACTACACCATGCAAACGCGAAAATTCGACATGATGGGATTTGTGCTGCTGGCGTTTGGCATGGCAGCGCTGACGATTGCGCTGGATGGCGCAAAAGGGTTAGGCGTTAGCCCATCCACCGTGTGGCTGTTGGTTGGCGGTGGTGCGGCGGCGATGGGGCTGTATTTGTGGCATGCCCGCGCTAATGACAGCGCTTTGTTTAATCTCAATTTATTTAAGACGCAGACCTTCTCCCTCGGGCTGCTGGGCAGTTTCTGCGGGCGAATCGGCAGCGGCATGATCCCTTTTATGACGCCAGTCTTCCTGCAAATCGGCCTCGGTTTTTCACCGTTCCACGCGGGTTTGATGATGGTTCCGATGGTACTCGGCAGTATGGGCATGAAACGCATTGTGGTGCAGGTGGTTAACCGCTTTGGCTACCGCAACGTGCTGGTCGCCACCACGCTGGGTTTATCGTTAGTTATCTTGCTGTTCATGGGAACCGCGTTGCTGGGTTGGTATTATCTGCTGCCGGTGGTGCTGTTCCTGCTCGGCATGGTGAACTCCACGCGCTTCTCCTCAATGAACACGCTAACGCTGAAAGATTTGCCGGATGACCTCGCAAGCAGCGGCAACAGCATGCTGTCGATGGTGATGCAGCTATCAATGAGTATCGGCGTCACCATCGCGGGGCTGCTGTTGGGGATGTATGGCCATCATCAATTAACGGCTGACAGCGCAGTGGTGCATAGCGTCTTTATGTACACTTATTTCAGCATGGCCGTGGTTATCGCCCTGCCCGCGCTGATTTTTGCTCGCGTCCCGAAAGACACCACCAAAAATGTCGTGATTGCACGGCGTAACAGGAAAAGCTCATGAAGCTCTGGCGGCCAGGCATTACCGGCAAACTATTCCTCGCGATTTTCTCTACCTGTTTACTGGTGTTAGTCATCATGCACTGGGGCGTGCGGCTGAGTTTCGAACGTGGATTTATCGACTACATCAAACGCGGCAACGAACAGCGCCTGGAAATGTTGAGCGACGCGCTTGGCGAGCAATACGAACAGCACGGCAACTGGCAGTTTTTGCGTAATAACGACCGCTTTGTTTTTCAGATCCTGAAATCCCTTGAGCATGACGATGAAGGGCGTAACCGCGACATGCCACCGCACGGCTGGCGCACGCAATTCTGGGTTATCGATCAGGATTACAAAGTGCTGGTTGGCCCACGCGGCCCGGTTCCAGGTGACGGAATGCGCCGTGCGATCAAAGTCAATGGCCGTGATGCCGGTTGGGTGGTTGCCTCACCGGTCGAACGCCTGACGCGCAACACTGACATCAATTTCGACCGTCAACAGCGGCGCACCAGTTGGTTTATCGTCGCCCTTTCCACGCTGATCGCAGCGGCAGCAACCTTCTTGCTGGCACGCGGTTTGCTGGCACCGGTTAAACGGTTAGTCGAAGGTACGCATAAACTGGCCGCCGGGGATTTTTCCACCCGCGTGGATTCCACCAGCCAGGATGAGTTGGGCAAACTGGCGCAGGATTTTAACCAACTCGCCAGCACGCTTGAGAAAAACCACAACATGCGCCGCGCTTATATGGCGGATATTTCCCATGAATTGCGCACCCCGCTGGCTATTTTGCGCGGCGAGCTGGAAGCGATTCAGGATGGCGTGCGCAAATTCACCCCGGAATCCGTCGCCTCGTTGCAAATGGAAGTGGCAACGCTGACCAAACTGGTTGATGACCTGCATCAGTTGTCGATGTCCGATGAAGGCGCGTTGGCCTATCAAAAACAATCTTTGGATATCATTAACTTGCTGGAAATTGCGGCGGGCGCATTCCGCGAACGGTTCAACTCACGCGGTTTGAGCATCCGCCTGGCATTGCCGGACAGCGTGACCGTTTTTGGTGACGGCGACAGATTAATGCAGTTATTCAACAACCTGATGGAAAACAGCCTGCGTTACACCGATGCGGGCGGCCAGCTGGTTATCTCCGGTGAAATCGTGAATCAACGTTTTGTCATGCACTTTGCCGACAGCGCGCCGGGCGTGAATGACGAGCAGTTAACCATGTTGTTTGAGCGTTTTTACCGCACCGAAGGATCACGCAACCGCGCAAGCGGCGGTTCCGGCCTTGGCCTGTCCATTTGCCAGAACATTGTCGCCGCCCATAACGGCAAGCTTTCTGCCTCGCATTCGCCTTTCGGCGGGGTAAGCATTACAGTAGAGTTACCGCTGGAACCAGAATCGTTGAGACCTGTATGACCGAGTTACCCATTGACGAAAATACACCGCGTATTTTAATTGTTGAAGACGAGCCCAAGCTCGGGCAGCTATTAATCGATTATTTGCGTGCTGCGGGCTATGCGCCGGAATTGATTACCCACGGCGACAAAGTGCTGCCTTTTGTGCGCCAGACGCCACCGGATTTGATCCTGCTAGATTTGATGTTGCCAGGTACGGACGGCCTGACGCTGTGCCGTGAAATTCGTCGTTTCTCTGAAATTCCGATTGTCATGGTCACCGCCAAAATCGAAGAAATCGACCGTCTGCTAGGGCTGGAAATCGGTGCTGATGACTACATCTGCAAACCTTACAGCCCGCGTGAAGTGGTGGCGCGCGTCAAAACGATTTTGCGCCGCTGCAAACGCCAGCGCGACCCGGTAGCTGCCGACGAAATCAGCCCGCTTATTATTGATGAAGGGCGTTTTCAGGCAAGCTGGCGCGACAAGCTGCTGGATTTAACCCCGGCTGAGTTTCGTCTGCTAAAAACCCTGTCCCACGAACCGGGCAAAGTGTTCTCGCGCGAACAGTTGTTGAACCATCTTTATGATGATTATCGCGTAGTCACTGACCGCACCATCGACAGCCACATTAAAAACCTGCGCCGTAAACTTGAGTCGCTGGACGAAGAACAATCGTTTATTCGTGCGGTGTACGGTGTGGGTTATCGCTGGGAAGCAGACGCC
This sequence comes from uncultured Buttiauxella sp., assembly GCA_965119215.1. GTDB lineage: Bacteria > Pseudomonadota > Gammaproteobacteria > Enterobacterales > Enterobacteriaceae > Buttiauxella. Next base: position 9,479 of record CBCPKK010000001.1, on the reverse strand, counting down.
TGTCGTATTGCTTGAGGGTAGTTTCTGGAGTCAATAAGCGCTACAATTCCCGCCCTAAAAGTGTGGCTAAGCCGCTTATCTAAAAACCGCTTCACCCGGTGAGGCGGTTCTGACCTGACATCAGAACGAGAAAATCATGTTTAAACCAGAACTCCTGTCGCCTGCCGGAACGCTGAAAAATATGCGTTACGCTTTTGCCTATGGCGCCGATGCCGTCTACGCAGGCCAACCGCGTTACAGCCTGCGTGTGCGCAATAACGAATTTAACCACGAAAACTTACAGCTCGGCATCAACGAAGCCCATGAGCTGGGTAAAAAATTCTACGTGGTCGTGAATATTGCCCCGCACAACGCCAAGCTGAAAACCTTCATCCGTGACCTGAAACCAGTGATTGAGATGGGCCCTGATGCACTGATCATGTCCGATCCTGGTCTTATCATGATGGTTCGTGAAGCCTTCCCCGAAATGGACGTGCACCTTTCCGTGCAGGCGAACGCCGTAAACTGGGCGACCGTGAAGTTCTGGAAACAAATGGGTCTGACTCGCGTCATTCTTTCCCGCGAACTCTCTCTTGAAGAGATTGCCGAAGTGCGCGAACAAGTGCCGGATATGGAACTGGAAATCTTCGTTCATGGCGCATTGTGCATGGCCTACTCAGGCCGCTGCCTGCTTTCTGGCTACATCAACAAGCGCGACCCGAACCAGGGCACTTGTACTAACGCCTGCCGTTGGGAATACAAAGTTGAAGAAGGCAAAGAAGATGATGTCGGGAACATCGTGCATCTTCACGAACCCATTCCGGTGAAAAATGTTGAGCCGACACTGGGTGCTGGTGCGCCAACTGACCAGGTCTTTATGCTGGAAGAAGCCAAACGTCCGGGTGAATACATGACGGCGTTTGAAGACGAGCACGGCACGTACATCATGAACTCCAAAGACCTGCGTGCCATTGAACACGTAGAGCGTCTGACCAAAATGGGCGTGCACTCGCTTAAAATCGAAGGCCGCACCAAGTCTTATTACTACTGCGCCCGTACCGCTCAGGTTTATCGCCGTGCGATTGACGATGCCGCCGCAGGCAAACCGTTCGACCCAACCCTGCTGACCACACTGGAAGGCCTGGCGCACCGCGGTTACACCGAAGGGTTCTTGCGTCGCCACAATCACGATTCTTATCAGAATTACGATTACGGCCACTCTGTTTCTGAAACGCAGCAGTTTGTCGGCGAATTTACCGGCGAGCGTCGCGGTGATTTAGTGGCAGTGAAAGTGAAAAATAAATTCCTGCTGGGCGACAGCCTGGAATTGATGACGCCGCAAGGCAATATCACTTTCACGCTTGAAGTGCTGGAAAACGCTAAGGCGCAGCCAATTGAAGTCGCACCGGGCGATGGTCACACAGTATGGATGCCTGTACCGCAAGATGTGTCGCTGGATTATGCTCTGCTGATGCGCAATTTAGCAGGTCAGACCTCACGCGATCCGCACGCTAAATAGCTAATTTAGGTTATTTTTTCACTCGAGAAGATTTCTTAGAAACCGATCACATACCGCTTCGCTGGATGCGGTTATTATCGTCGGGCTGAAAAACATAACCCATAAATGCTAGCTGTACCAGGAACCACCTCATTGGCCTGTGCAATCTCCCTTGCGCAGGCCTTCTTTTTTGTCGAACCCGTCAGACTCATCCCGTTCTTACCCGCAAATCCCTCACATACGATACACTCTGCACTCAACTACATTTCCAGAGGTATGCCATGGAGCAGTTTCCGGTAACGCTTGTCATCCTGAACGGCAAAGGTGCTAACAACGACATCTTGCGCAGCGCAATCAACGTCATGCGAGATGAGGGATACACGTTACATATCCGTGTCACCTGGGAAAAAGGTGATGCTAATCGTTACGTAGAAGAAGCGGCGAATCTCGGTGTCGATACCGTGATTGCAGGCGGCGGTGACGGAACAATCAATGAAGTGGCAACTGCACTCGCGCAGCTCGCCCCTGAACGTCGCCCAGCCCTGGGGATTTTGCCGTTGGGCACCGCGAACGATTTTGCCACCAGCGTTGGCATTCCGCAGGAACTGGACAAAGCGCTGCAGCTTGCCATTATCGGCAGAAGTGTTGCCATCGATCTGGTGCAGGTGAATGAATCTGCCTTCTTTATTAATATGGCAACCGGCGGTTTTGGCACACGCATCACCACCGAAACACCAGAAAAACTGAAAGCCGCGCTGGGGGGAATCGCCTATTTCGTTCACGGTCTGATTCGTCTGGATACGCTTAAACCGGACCATTGTGAAATTCGCGGCGAAGATTTTGAGTGGGAAGGTGATGCGCTGGTGATTGGTATTGGCAATGGTCGCCAGGCAGGCGGCGGGCAGGAATTATGTCCGCAGGCGCTGATTAACGACGGGCTGCTTGAACTGCGTATTTTTACCGGTGAAGAACTGCTTCCGGCCATCTTTAATACGCTCACGCGCCCGGACGACAGCCCGAATATTATTGACGGCCGTTCATCCTGGTTTGAGATAACCGCCCCGCACGACATTACTTTTAACCTTGATGGCGAACCGCAAACCGGCCAGAAATTCCGTATTGATATCCATCCCAATGCGTTGAACTGCCGCCTGCCACCAAACTGCCCGCTGCTGGGTTAGCAACTGCGGGCTGCACTTGTCAGAAATTCGCCACCTGCTTTGCCATTTCACGGCTATATTGCCGGCTGGCGTTTACCAGCATTTGCGTATAAGGGTTTTGCGCCTCGCCACGGATTAATTCATCGGTACTTAGCGATTCAAGAATACGCCCGTGCTGCATCACCCCAACGCGATGGCATAAATGTGCAATCACGCCTAAATCATGCGTCACCATTAAATAAGTCAGTTTCGATTCCTGCTGCAAATCGGCCAGTAAATTGAGAATTTCCGCCTGCACCGAAACATCCAGCGCCGATGTCGGTTCATCAAGCAATAACACCTGAGGTTCGAGCACCAACGCCCGCGCAATCGCCACACGCTGGCGCTGTCCACCGGAAAGCTGATGCGGAAAGCGGCTGCGAAACGCGCGATTTAGCCCGACTTTATCCAGCATCAGGTTAATGCGGCGGTCGCGGTCGGTGAAACCCTGAATTTGCAACGGCTCTTCCAGAATGTCACCGATGGTGTGGCGCGGGTGCAATGAACCGTACGGATCTTGAAACACCATCTGCACCATGCGGCAACGCTCGCGGCTGATGCTGTGTTCAAGCTCCGTGCCGTCAATCGCCAGCTTTCCATGCCAGTGAGTAAACAACCCCGCCAGGCATTTCAGCACCGTGGTTTTCCCTGAACCAGATTCGCCCACCAGGCCGAAAATCTCGCCATGCCCGACGTTAAAACTCACATCAAACAGCACCTGGTTGGTTTTCGCCCCTTCGCCAAAGGTTAAATTGAGCTGGCTGACTTCAATCATAGATGACATACGATGCTCCTTATTCAGTTAGCCAACTTGCCTGGCGTTGTAGAACCGGCAGATGCTCGCGGCGCTTGTCCATATCCGGCAAGGCACTGATAAGCCCTTGCGTGTAGGGATGCTGCGCGTTATCCAGATCCTTCGCGGCGATAGATTCCACCACTCGCCCGGCATACATCACCAATACGCGGTCGCAGAAACTGCGCACCAGGTTGATGTCGTGGCTGATGAAAATCAGCCCCAGGCCGCGCGACTGCACTAAATCGTCGAGCAGCGCCAGCACCTGCAAACGCACCGAAACATCCAGTGCCGAAGTCGGTTCATCGGCAATCACCATTTCCGGGTCCGTGATTAACATCATGGCAATCATGATGCGCTGGCCCTGGCCGCCGGAAACCTCATGCGGGTACAGGTTGTAGACGCGTTCTGGCTGGCGAATACGCACCACTTCCAGCATCTCCAGCACCTTCTGTTTCGCTTCTTTATGACCCACGCGATGGTGCGTTAGCCAGGCTTCAGCAATTTGATCGCCGACGCACATCACCGGATTAAGCGAGTATTTCGGGTCTTGCATAATCATCGAAATTCGCTTGCCGCGTACGTCGCGCATTTGCGCATCGGTCGCGTTCAGCAAATCCACGTCAGCAAACTGCATACGCTCGGCGGTGATTTGCGCTTTTTTAGGGTGAAGCTGTAACAGTGCGCGGCCAACGGTGGATTTCCCGGAACCGGACTCGCCAACAATGGCCAGTTTTTCGCGCCCGAGCTGGAATGAAACGCCACGCACCGCGTGGGTTTGCAGGCGGCCATTCACAAAAGTCACGTTCAGGTCGCGTACATCAAGCAGTTGCGGCGAGTTATTCGCTGCGAGGATCGAGGATGTCACGTAAGCCATCTCCCAAGAAGTTGAATGCCAGACTGTTGATTAAAATCGCCAGCCCCGGAATCGTTACTACCCACCAACACTCCATCATGTAAGTGCGCCCGCTGGAAATCATGGCACCCCACTCCGGCTCCGGTGGTTGTGCGCCAAGCCCTAAGAAGCCAAGACCGGCGGCAGTCAGGATGATGCCCGCCATATTCATGGTGATACGGATAATCACCGACGGCATGCACAGCGGCACGATGTGACGCCACAGCACGCGTACGGGCGACGCACCTTGCAAACGAACTGCGGAGATAAAATCGGCCTGCCGTAAAGAGAGCGTTTCCGCACGCGCCAGGCGCGCAATAGGTGGCCAGGCCGTAAGCGTAATCGCAATCACCACATGCTCAAGGCCGGGGCCGAGGGCGGCGACAAAAGCCAGCGCCAGCACCAGGCTTGGGAAGGAAATGAAGATATCGGTGATGCGCATCAGCACCATATCGACTTTGCCACCGAAATAACCGGCAGTAACGCCAAGCAGCAAACCCAGCGGGCCAACGGTGACCGACACCAGCAGCACGATGTAGAGCGTGATGCGCGAACCGTAAACCAGGCGGCTGAAGATATCGCGGCCAAACTCGTCGGTGCCAAACCAGTGCGCGGCATTCGGGGCGGTCAGCGCATTATTCAAATCCTGCACCAGCGGGTTAAACGGCGCTATCCACGGCGCAAAAATCGCAACCATCAACAGCAGGAAGACAATCCCGCCGCCAATTGCCGTTAGCGGGTTACGCGCCATTTTTCCGATAAAGGCAATCACTTGCAGACCAGCACGCTTAAAGCGTAATGAACGCTCGTCGGCAGCGGTGAGTTGTGGTGTTCCAAAGGAGACGGTCATGATTTTGTCCTCGGATCAAAGAGTTGGTAAAGCATGTCGGACAGCAGGTTGAGCAGCACAAAGATCACCCCCACCACCAGCACGCATCCCATCACCGCGTTCATATCGCCCAGCAACAAACTGCCGGTGAGATAAGAACCAAAGCCCGGCCACGAGAACACGGTTTCAATCAGTACCGCCCCTTCCAGCAGTGAGCCGTAAGCCAGCGCCACCACCGTCAGCAACTGCACCAGAATGTTGCGGAAGGCGTGATTCCAGATAACCTGGCGTTCGGTCAGCCCTTTCACCCGCGCAGTGATGATGAATTCCTGCGAGAGCTGCGCCAGCATAAAGCTGCGCGTCATACGGCTGATGTACGCCAGCGAGTGGAAGCCCAGTAAAGACGCAGGCAAAATCAGGTGATTCAGTGCGTTAAAGAACACCGCGCTGTTGCCTGCCAGCAATGAATCGACCAACAACAATCCTGTGCGGCGCGGGACTAAACCATCCAGCCCTAAATCAATGCGCCCTGCACCGCCTACCCAACCCAGCCAGGCGTAAAACAGCAGCAGCCCCATCATGCCCACCCAGAAAATCGGCGTGGAATAACCGGCCAGGCTGATAATGCGCACCGCGTAATCCACCACGCTGTTGCGGCGAGCCGCAGCCCAAACGCCCAGAGGGATGCCCAAACCCGCGCCGACAATAATCGCTACCGTCGCCAGTTCCAGCGTTGCCGGGAATACGCGCAGAATATCGTCCACAACTGGTTTACCGGTCAGCAGCGCGTTACCTAAATCACCGTGCAGCAGGCCACCGAGATAAATCCAGAACTGCGTCGCCAGCGATTGATCAAAGCCCAGTTGGTGATAAACCTGCTGATAAGTGCTTTGGTCGGCATCCGGGCCGACGATTGCCAGCACCGGGTCGATAGGCATCACGCGGCCAATGAAGAACGTCAGCAGCAACAGGCCAAATAAGGTGATCAACACCTGGCTTAATCGTTTTGAAAAACGCCGGGCACGGCCGCCAGGCGCTAACAGGATCATGCTCATGATTTGTTCTCCCCATTTTCAGCGGCTGGCGTTTTATACACATCGCGCAGGAAAGTGGTTGCTGACGGGTGCGGCTGGTAGTTCTGCACTTCTTTGCGCACCACAACCGAGTCCACCATCTGCGAAAGCGGCAACAGCGCGGGGATCAGGGCGTCGTAACGGGTCTGAATCGCCTGGTATTCCTCGAGCTGTTTAGCCGGGTCACGCTCAACCAGCGCTTTGTCGATTTGCTGATTCAGCGTTTTGTCATAGAAGCTGGTGCGCCAGCCCTGGAAGTTAGTCAGACGCGCGGCATCGCTGTTATCCGGGTTGTAGACCAGCGAACGCAGGCTGGAATGTGGATGCGGTTCCACACCACTGCCGCCGCGCCCGACCAGCATGTCAAACTTGCGCTCGCGCATTGCGCCGTAAATCTGGTTGCCGGTTCCGGTGACGATTTTCGCGTTAATGCCTGCCTGCATCAGCGTGGATTGCACCGCAATTGCAATGTTAAGGAAGGGTTGGTCGGCCAGCACGCGCAGCGTGGTATCAAAACCGTCCGGGTAGCCCGCTTCGGCCAGCAGTTTTTTCGCCCGTGGAATATCCAGCGCATAGCCAGGATTCGGCAATGTGGCAGGCATGCCAGACTGGATAGGACGCTGGTGCAGCACGCCGTAGCCCGGCATCAGCGCTTTGTTGATGCCCTGGTAATCAATGAGATAACGCACGGCTTCGCGCACTTTGGGGTTGGCGAAATGCGGCTCTTTCATGCTCATGGCGACGTAATAGATGGTGCCTTTTTTGACGGCATCGACAGTTAAATCCGGGTCTTTTCGCAGTGCGTTCACGTCAGATACCGCCATGTTGCTGGCAATATCCAGATCGCCCTTGGCAATCATCAGGCGTAAGGTTTGCGATTCCTGGAAGTGACGGAACACCACGCGCGAAAGCTTCGGTGCGCCACGCCAGTATTCAGGATTACGCTTCATGCGCAGCACATCCTTGGCTTGCCACACATCAAGGCTAAATGGGCCGGAACCGGCTTCGTTAGTGGTCAGCCAGCGGTTACCCCAGTCGTCGTTTTGCACATGTTGCAGCACGGTTTTGCTGTCCAGCACCACCACACTTCCGAGTGCTGCCAGTGAATAAACAACCAGTTGCGGATCGTTGGCTTTCGGCAGCGTGATTTCCACCGTTGAGGCATCCAGCGCTTTGACATGCTCATCCACGTTCTTTTTACTGAAACCGTAAGACTTCCATACCGAAGCCTGCGCAAGGTTCAGGTGCAGAACGCGGCGCATCGACCACACGACATCATCGGCAGTCAGCAGGTTGCCAGAGTGGAATTTCACGCCGTTGCGCAAATGGAAAGTCAGACGATTACCGTCTTCGGAGATGTCCCAGGACGTTGCCAGCGCAGGGCGCACATGGGTGAGTTTTGCCGGATCTAATTCCACCAGCGAGTCATAAAGATTCACCACCAGCCCGACGACTTCATTGCCCGTCATCGCCGCCGGGTCCAGAGTCAGCAGGTTGTTCATATTCATGCCGATGATCAGCTGGTCAGGCGGCGTTTTTGCCACCGCCGAGCCGCTGCCGAGCATGAAAAGGAGCGTGAGCAGCCACGCCCCCAGTCGGGAGCTTCGATTCATGATAGATACCGTTTTTGTAGGGTAGATATTACCCAGCGTCTTGCGCCGGGCTTATTATTGTTCAGCTATGAAAACCCTTGCGGGTCAGTCGCGGCTGACGGTATGCGTTTCTATATATTCGAAATTGATGTCTTCACCCAGACCGGGGCGTTGTGGCAAATGCACAAAGCCATCGGTGTCCATCGGGTCAACAATACTGTTCAGGTATGCGGCTGGCTCGTCATATTCGAGGAACGGGTGCAGTAAACCGCGTTCGTACCAGCGGCAATTGCGAATCGCCCCGACAACCGCCAGGCTTGCCGCGCCGTTGCCGTGAACTTCGCAGTCCATACCGAAAGATTCAGCCAGCGCGGCCACTTTCATCGTTGGTGAGATACCGCCCACGCCGTTTGCGCCTGCGCGCAGAATGTCGCACGCGCCTGCTTTCACCCAATCCGCACGGCTGTGATGCTTGCCGCCAAGGCTTTCCGGCCCGACAACATCAATGGAAAGATTTTCTGAAAGCCAGACGTAGGACGCCATGCTCTCTTCTTCCATTGGCTCTTCGAACCAGGCAAAGTTGAGTTTTTCCAGTGCCTTGCCGATATACAGCGCCTGGCTGCGGCTGTACCAGTGATAACCATCGAGCATTAAATCGATGTCTGGCCCCACGGCTTCGCGCACGGCGGCACAGGCTTTAACGTCCATTTTCGGGTCTGGTGCAAAGGCAACCGGTGGCATCCAGGTATGGAGTTTTATGGCTTTATAGCCGCGAGCGACCAGCTTTTCAGCGAACTGTCCAAACTCGTCTGGCGTGGATAATCCACCTTCCAGCTCGTCGCCGCACATGGTGCTACCGTAGGCCGGAACTTTGTCGCGGAACCCGCCGAGCAATTTATAGACCGGCACTTTCAGTTTGCGGCCAAGTAAATCCCAGAGCGCTTGCTCAACAAACGAAAGCGCGCGTTCGGTCAGTTGATGTGCGCTGCCGCGCTGCCAGTGCACCAGGTCTTGCCAGATACGCTCACGGTTAAACGGGTCTTGCCCTACCAACACTTTGCGGAAGAACGCATTCACGACAAATGGGCGCACCACTTCTGGCGGTGCGAATGAATAGCCGCAGTCCCCTTCATCAGTGGTGATGGTCAGCATTGCCATTTTCGCCAGGCTTTCCGCGCCAGGATGAGAGTGGCCTGCGCTGTCTGAGACACGGCGGGTTGGGTAGGTAAAAACGGTTACGTTTACGGATTCTATTTTCACGATCGTGATGGTCCTTTTTAACGACGAATACGAGAGAAATCAGTATCGAACTTGTGGCCAAAGCAAAAGGGTGTTAGGAAAAAGATAGATGATATTTGAATTTAAAACAGCGTTTCATCAATCACTTTATGCGTAAAAAGCCCCCTTTTCCTCGGTCAAAGGTGCGTAAATAGCGGCGATTCTTTGGACATCTGTCCAGGGTGGCGTGACGCTTTTCACAAAATGTTATGGGATTGTGACGGAGATAACTTAGGAGAATGGGTATTAGAGAGTGGGGAAAGGAGTGCCCTCACCCTAGCCCTCTCCCACAGGGAGAGGGGATTGTATCGTTTTCTCCCTTATCTTTTCTCCCTCTCCCTAT